>NZ_AP025739.1:6222525-7645051 GCF_003574315.2 Capsulimonas corticalis
CCGCGCTCCAAGTCCATCACAAGACACTTTTGCTGCTGGGCATTGAGAATCTTGCCGTTCACGACGGCTTCCAGCTTACCGCCGCGCCGCTGCATATTGGTATTGTAGAAATGCGCGGCGATCCTCAGGCCAACATCGCTGATGGGATAGAACGGAAGCACGGTGTCGTCGAAATACACCTGGTCGGGGTGATATTTGTCAATCAGTTCGATGGTGCGCTTGTAGAATTTTTCGATATACGCGGCGCTGGGCAGGTCGCCATGTCCGTCATTTTTCCAATCCCACTCCAGCCCCATCGGAGCGTGCGCCTGCGCGTACAGGTCCTGTGGATCGTAGCCATCCCACCACAGGCCCTTGCCGTCCGATTTTGTCAGATGGCCGTCATAGGGAACGCCGGCCAGCGGACCGGCTTTGTCCGCGCCCTGCGAGGTTTCATAAAAGGTCCAGGCGTGCGCCGCGTGGACGCTCACACTGAAGCGCAGTCCCGCCGCCCGCGCGGCTTTTTCCCAGCCACCGACCAGATCCTTCTTCGGGCCGAGCGCCACGCTGTTCCAGGGCTGATAGCTCGACGCGTAATTGTCAAAGTTATCGTGGTGGTTCGCGAGGCACATGAAGTATTTGGCGCCGGCCGCTTTGTAGAGCGACATCAGATGCTCCGGATCCCAGGATTCGGCTTTCCAATCGTGGATGACCTCTTTAAAGCCGGCCTTGGAAGGATGCCCATAGGTTTCGCATTGGTATTTGTAATCGTGGCTGCCTTCTTCATACATCCCGCGCGCGTACCAATCGCCCTGTCCTGGCTGGCACTGCGGCCCCCAGTGCGCCCAGATACCGAACTTGGCGTCCCGGAACCAGTCGGGGCACTGGTATTGCTCCAGCGATTCCCAGGTGGGCTGGAACTTGTCCAAATCACGATTCGAGGAGTTCTTGGCGTAGACCGGGTTCCGGCCTGGATCCCAGAGCGCGAGGCCGGCGGCGGCGAAGGCGCTGGTCTTGAGGAATTTGCGGCGCGAGAGTGACATACAAGGATCCTTTCCAAATCAGCCTGATAGGTTGCAACGACGACATTCCAAACACAGGTGACTGAGGGGCGCGGAAATATGTGTCATTCTACAGGAATTCGACGGTTCGGGGTATGGGGAAAGCCGCCGAGTTTATGGACTTTTCCGCATCTCCGAAGAACGAACAGGGTCAAAAAGCCGAAAACCCCGCACAAAGCGCGGGGTTTTCGGCATGAGAGATCTACGCGCCGGAGCGCAGCTCTTCGTATTTTTCTAAGAACTTGTCCACCTCGGGGGCCAGGACTTCATCGACGTTCCAGGACATCTGGATAGTCTGCATTTTGCTCTCAATGCCTTTGAGCTGCAACTGCACGCCGCCGGATTCGTTGCGCGTGATCTCCACGTCCTGAACCGGACGCGGGCGGCTCAGCGTAAAGCCGATCTTGCCGAAGATACGACCGAAGGCCCAGCCCAGGCCGATCAATGCGAGGCCGAGAAGCAGCAGACCGGAGCCGAGGCCAATGCCCAGCGTCTGCGAGCGGCGCAGGGCGGCTTCTTCCAGCTCCGCCATCTTGTCGCGCAAAGGCTCGCTGGGTTCGATTTGAAATGAGCCGTCATCGCTGAGGATCAGGGCCCCATGCTCCTGCGGCGACAGCACGCTCTTGAAACGCATCCTTGCAACTTCCGTCACGGTTAATGATCCCTTTCCTTGTCCGCCGCCTTGCGCACCTCGATCTGCAGAGGCGTTCCTTCAAAGGCGTACGTCTTGCGGATCTGATTTTCCAGATAGCGCTTGTAGGAGAAGTGCATCAGCTCGGGATCGTTCACGAACAGAACGATCTTGGGAGGCTTAACCGTCGGCATGGTGGCGTAGTAGATCTTGAGCTGCTTGCCGTGATCCAGGTAGGGATGCGCGTCGGACGCATCGCGCAGCAGGCGGTTGAGTTCGCCCGTCGGGATCCGCATCGCGTGGTTCTCGGCGGCGTCGAGCGCCGTCTCCACGGCGGCGGTCACGCCCTTGCCGGTCGTGGCGCTGGTGAAGGCGAGCGCGGCGTAGGCCATGAAGTTCATGCCGTCGCGCATTTCCTCACTGAAGATCTTCATCGGGTTCTGGCCCGGCATCTCTTCCAGGACATCCTGGCGGCCGAGATCCCACTTGTTGACGACAATAACCGCCGCTCGGCCGCGCTCGTGGGCGAAGCCGCCGACGCGCTTATCACCGTCGGTGAGTCCGTCGTTGGAATCGATCACCAGCATGACGACATCGGCGCGGTCGATGGCGCGCAGGGCGCGCAGCACCGTATAGTATTCGACGCTTCCCTGAACTTTGCCGGCGCGCCGGATGCCCGCCGTATCGATAAAGACCAGTTCCCGGCCATTGAAGTTAAACGTGGTGTCGATGGAGTCGCGCGTGGTGCCGGCGACCGGGGAAACGATCACGCGCTGTTCGCCTAGGATCGCATTCAGCAGCGACGACTTGCCGACATTCGGGCGGCCGATGATGGCGATCTTGATCCGCTCATCCTCGATCTCTTCGGCTTTGTCCTTATCTTCCGCTGGGAAGTGGCCCACGATGGCGTCGAGCGCATCGCCCAGACCACGTCCGCTCAGCGCGGAGACAGGAAAGACTTCCGAAAAGCCCAGGGAGTAGACTTCCGGGACATTGCGATACTCTTGATCGCCATTGTCCACTTTATTCGCGATCACCACGAGCGGCTTGGGAGAACGGCGCAGCGCGTTGGCGAGCTCGATATCGTCGGCGGTGACTCCAGTGGTGGTGTCGATGACGAAGACGACGACATCGGCCTCCTCCATCGCGATCTCCGCCTGGCCGCGGATCTGCGCCTTGAGCGGATCCGTTTCGAACATCTGAATACCGCCGGTGTCGATCAGCGTGTACTCTCGTCCGAGCCACTCGCCGTCGGCGTACAGACGGTCGCGGGTAATGCCGGGCGTATCCTCAACAATGGCGATACGCTTACCGACGAGACGATTAAAAAGGGTGGATTTGCCGACGTTTGGACGTCCGACAATTGCGACCAGAGGTCGATCAGAAACGCTCACAGTGAAACTCCTTCGAAGCGGCCGAGGCGACGGCATGACGGCGCCGGGCTTCGAAAACTCGCCTTAGTTTAGCACATGGTAAGCTGCAAAGTCAACGGAGGGAGGGGGGCGGCGAGGCGCAAAGGTATCGACAACTATCAACAATGCGATATCAACCTCCCCCAGAATCGATCCACATCTCGATCATTTGAAAGAATCGCTCACAATGCGCCGCTTTGCTTCTGACGAGCATAGGATCGACCAAGCCAATGAGCGCAAACCCATGCTTTGTTTTATGGTATTGCCCCTTTTTCTCCGAATGCGCGGTGGCGTCTTTCAGCGCCGAGAACAAACGGACTTTATCAATCGTTTCCACATCATTGGTCGCCGGAATGAGCTTCTCGCGAAACCCTTTACCATAAAACTTACGCAGCGCATTCAGATCTGCGGCAATCCACGTCTCCATGGACTGAACCATCAAGTGACATTGATCGTCCGAGACGCCGGCAGGCTGTTCCCACCGATCCCCCGCCCGCTCGCTCAGATGCTTCCATGGCGAGATGTTTTGCTTGACGCTTGCTTCCGCGTCAACGAGAAGAAAATTGAGGATGTCGGGGTCATTTTGCCGAAGCGCGGTTTGGAACATATCAAAGGCGTCATTGCGCGATCCACAGGCGACAATTCCATAACGAAGCCGTTTACTCTGCGCCAGCGTCCGCAACGAGCGTGTGAATTCTCCAAATCCTTTGCGTAATTCCGAACGCGTCGCATGGGAATCTCCCCCGCCTTCGACGTAAATCTTGATCTCCTTCACCAGCGCGTGCCTCCGATTTCGCCTCGAAGCCACAGGTCCCCCAGCGAATAGTTCTCCAGCCACACATCCAGCTTGTCTTTTTCCAGACGCCGAAGAACGCTGCCCTGATCGGTCCGTTCGCAAACAACAACCGCCTCGGGAATATCTCCCAGCTTCGATATGAGCAGATCCGAATGCGTCGTCACGACGAGCTGAGTTCGCGACGAAGCCTCAATCAGCATTTCCGCAATCGTCGGAATGACATCCGGGTGCAGCCCAAGTTCCGGTTCTTCAATGCAAATGAGCGGCGGAGGCGTTGGATGATAAAGAATGACAAGAAGACACAGAAAGCGAAGCGTACCGTCCGATAGCCGGCCAGCGGGAATAGGCTCGCGCATCCCTCGCTCACGGATATAGGTTTGCACCGTGCCGCCTTCGATCTTGGCGGTGATGTCCTCAATATCCCCGTAGACAGTCTTCATTTTCTCAATAACTTTATCCATCGCGCCTTGATAGGCTAAATTATTGACAATAAGACTCAGGTTCCGACCGCTTTCCTCCAAGAAATCATTTGGTAAGTCTGAGCGTTGGGGCCATCGGATTGAATTTGGCCCCTCCATGACAAAGTTTCTATAAATTTTGATCGCTTTATATCGAGCGGCCAGAAAGTTTAGTTCCGGATACAAGTCAGGGTCGGTGCGCTGTGCGAGAACAGAGGCGTCAGACTGCAATCCGGTGAGGGATTGTCGTTTCCATGAAAATATTCGGTCCAACTGCGCCGAAACCGCTACGCTTCCCTGCGTCCGATCGATATCTGGTACGTAAGCCACTGGATTCTGCTGATTATATTGATAAAAAAACTCAGGCTGTTCGCGAGAGGATGCAATATCCACAGGCTCAATCGTTTCATCAACAATTTGAATCTTCTGATTGCTAGGCGCGACAGTAAATTTATGGAGAACGTTTATTCCGGATTCGTGATGATAAGCGCTACAAATAACCGTAGCAGGCGCAGGCGTAAAGGAGCCTTTGTAACTATACTCAGCCATGCCGCCGCCCTCATAGATACGCCCCGCAATATTGCCTGCTGTCGCACGCAACAACTCAATCGCTTCAATGAAATTGGATTTCCCAGACGCATTCGGGCCGATGAGCACATTGAGAGGCTGGAGGTCGATCTTTTCGGAGTTCGGGCCGTAAGAAAGCAGGTTTTTCAGGTGCAGGGAAGTGAGAAATCGCTGGCCGTCCATTTGGTGGCGCTCCTGTAAAACAGATGCCTACATAATACCTGCTCTCTTTGGCTTCCTTTACAGACACAAACAAATACAGCCCGAAGATACAAATATCTTCGGGCTGTACTGTCGTGATGTTTTCGGCGTCTCGGCGATTAGCCGGGGAGCAGGACGGTGTCGATGACGTGGATGACGCCGTTGGACTGCATAACGTCGGCGATGGTGACGTGGGCGATATCGCCCTTCTCGTCCTTGACGTCAATGCCCTTGCCGTGCTTCATGAATGTGAGCTCGTCGCCCTGTACGGTTTTGAGCGTCGCCACGCCGTTGCCGGCTTTGATCAGGCCCATGAGTTTGGAGGCGGTGTACGTTCCGGAAACCACATGGTAGGTCAGAACGGCGGTCAGCTTGTCTTTGTTCTCGGGCTTCAGAAGCGTATCGACCGTGCCGGCCGGGAGCTTGTCGAACGCGGCGTTGGTTGGGGCGAAGACGGTGAACGGTCCCGCGCTGGCGAGCGTGTCGACGAGGCCGGCGGCCTTCACGGCGGCGACCAGCGTGGTGTGGTCCTTGGAATTGACGGCGTTTTCCACGATGTTCTTCGTGGGGTACATCGCCGCGCCGCCAACCATCTTGGTGTGCATCTTATGCGCGGCGACGCCGGGAAGGGTCGAGGCGGTCGCAAGCGAGCAAGCGGCGATGGTCAGAGTAGCGATTTTTCCGAGTTTCATTGTGCGTATCTTTCTAGGTTGAACGTATTAGCGACCAATGCGATCTTAGACATATGTCGCGATCGCCGTTCGGTATTTCTAGTCTACCGAGCTTACGGCGGCAATTGTTCGGCATTCGATTGACGATAGGTTACAAACGTTTGTGGCGTGAAAAAAGAGGTCGTGGTACAATGAAGCGAAGAGACGTCCAGACATGCGCAATACGCATCGTCCGTGTTCGAAACGAGGAAATTTATTGATGTTACGCAACAACATCCGAACGATCGCCGGCGCGTTCTGCCTGCTGGCGGCGACCGGCGCAATCGGCGCGCACGCAACGCCTGACCGCACGACGCTGGAGCGCGCCATGATCAAGGCGATCAGCGATGGCGACTCGCCGGCGATTGAATCCTTGATCAAGCTGGGGGCGAACGCCGACGCCCACGATCAGCAGGATCACACAATGCTGATGCTCGCGGAGATCCAGAACCAGCAGACGGCCGCGCTGACGCTCATCGCGCACGGCGCGAATATCAACGCAAAGACCAAAAGCGGGTTGACCGTGCTGATGGTGACCGCCCTGGAAGGAAGCCCGGAGGGCGTCAAGACGCTGCTGGCGAAGGGCGCTAACCTCGACGCCAAGACCAAGGACGGCAACACGGCGCTGATGGCGGCCGCGCACCGCGATCATATTGAGAACATCCAGGCGCTGATCGACGGCGGCGCCAACGTCAACGACCGCAATAAGCAGGGCGAGACTCCGCTGATGTGGATGGCGGAGCGAGGCGATTCCAACGGGGCACTGCTGCTGCTGGAAAAGAAAGCCAATCCGAACGCGCAGGACGCCGATGGCGACAACGCGCTCGTCCGCGCCGTCGAGTCCGGCAGTGTCGAGACCGTCAAGGTTCTTCTCAGCCACGGCGCCAATCCGAACCTGGACCCCGGCATGGGCCACACCCCGCTCGAAACCGCGATCATGGCGCACAGCGACACGATCACGCAGATCCTGAAAGACGCCGGCGCGGCGCGCTAACGACCGGGCCTCTGAAAAAAATCCGCTCCGCTTCAAACAAAAAGAAGCCGCTCCCTATTTCTAGGAAGCGGCTTCTTTATTTGTGGTGCGCCCGGCAGGACTCGAACCTGCGGCCTATTGCTCCGCAAGCAATCGCTCTAATCCACTGAGCTACGAGCGCATGACCGGGGTTTATTATACCGGGGGGTGAATCGAATGTCAAGGGGCCGTGCTGGCGATCGGTCGAACGCAAAATAAAAGAGGCCGTTCCTCATCTCTGAGAAACGGCCTCTCTATCAGTGGTGCGCCCGGCAGGACTCGAACCTGCGGCCTATTGCTCCGCAAGCAATCGCTCTAATCCACTGAGCTACGAGCGCTCAACGGGGTGTATTATACCGGGAGGAGAATCGATTGTCAAGGGACCATCCAATTTATATTTCGCGCGGCGCCCGGGCATAAAATTTCAGTCCTATCGCGAAAAAGAATCGCAGATCGTTGACATCGGTGACTTGGGGCGTCATAATGAAATCATCAATCTCCGACAAAGCAGGTCGGAGACACGTTTCATCGGATACAGCAAGACGCTGTGATAAAGGGATGGCTGATATGCCGACCACGACGACATCGACGACCGATCAGGATAATTTCTTCGCCGCCTTCAACCGCTGGCGCGGCGCCCGCGAGGAATCGCGGCGCGCGGCCATTGAAAGCAGCTATCTGCGCTTTGGCGCTCCGGATGAGACCGGGCACATTGCGATGCCCCTTTCCGCGATGCACCCTGGCGACTACGGCCACGTCATTTCCCTGGACGGCGACGCCGCCGTGCGCCAGCATCTTCAGGAAATGGGATTCACCGCCGGAACCCAGATCGAGTTTGTCCGCTCCGCGCCGCTGCGCGACCCCATCACGGTGCTGATCCGCGGCTACCAGCTTTCGCTGCGCCGCCGCGAAGCCGACGCCATTTTGGTCCGCCGCTGTCCGCCGGCATTTGAGGGCGAGTAGTCCTTCAGAGGTAATGCATGTCCACCTCTCCCCTGCCGGCGGCTGGCTCCGTTTCTGACGGAGCCGCCGCCGCGCCTCTTTACGCCTTGGTCGGAAACCCCAATTGCGGCAAGACCACCGTCTTCAACGCCCTCACCGGCCTGCGGCAAAAAGTCGGCAACTATCCCGGAGTCACCGTCGAGAAGAAGGAAGGCCGCGTGCGGCTGCCCGATGGCGGCTCGGCCGCGCTGATCGATCTTCCCGGTCTGTACTCCCTGACGCCGCGCTCTCCCGACGAGGCCATCGCCCGTGACGTCCTGCTGGGACACCAATCGGATGTCGCGCAGCCGAACGGCGTGATCCATGTGCTGGACGCCGCCAATATCGAGCGCAATCTTTATTTGACCTCGCAGCTGCTGGAGCTGGGCCTACCGATGGTGGTCGTGCTGACGATGACCGATGTCGCCGCCCGCATGCAGCATGAGATCGACCCCGCCGTGCTCGGCAAGCTGTTCGGCGTGCCGATCGTCACCGTGCTTGCGTCCGAAAAACTCGGGCTCGACGCCCTGCGTGAAGCCATCGCGCATCTGCGAGAGACTCCCGCGCCCGCGCAGCGCATCTGGACATTACCCAAGCCGGTGGAAGACGAGATCGACGAGCTCTCGCTCATGCTTCAGCATGACGCGGGACTCGGGGCGCGTCAAAGCGCCGTCGAGGCGGTCAGTCTTTTGATGCAGGATAAGCCGCGCCCCGAGGAGATCGGACGCTGGCCGAAATCCGTGCTGGATCACGTCCAGGCCGACAAGGCGAACCTGCTCGCGCAGGGCGTCGACTTCTCCAGCACATTGATCGAGTCGCGCTACGAATGGGTCCGCAAGATCTGCGCGCAGGCCGTCAAAAAGCCGGGCAAAGCGGTCGCAAATCTCACGGACAAGCTTGATAAGATCCTGACGCACAAGTTCTGGGGCTACGTGATCTTCTTCGGCGTGATGTCGCTCGTGTTTCAAGCGATCTTCAGCTGGGCGGCCGTGCCGATGGACTGGATTGCGCAAGGAGTCGCCGCGCTCAGCAGCTTCATTACCGCCCATATGCCGGCGGGGCCATTGCAGGACCTGATCGTCAACGGCGTTATCGCCGGCGTCGGCACCACGGTCACGTTCCTGCCGCAGATCCTGCTGCTGTTCTTCTTTATCGCGCTTCTGGAAGACACGGGATATATGGCGCGCGCCGCGTTTCTCATGGACAAGATCATGTCCAAGGTGGGACTGCACGGCAAGTCGTTCATCCCCCTGCTCTCGTCGTTCGCCTGCGCCATTCCCGGCATCATGGCGACGCGCACGATCGATGATCGTAAGTCGCGCCTTGTCACGATCCTGGTCGCGCCGCTGATGTCATGTTCGGCGCGTATTCCCGTTTACACGCTGATGATCGCCGCGTTCATTCCCAACAAGCGCGTCCTCGGGATCTTCACGCTGCCGGGCTTGACGATGATCGCCATGTACTTCCTGGGCATGGTCGCCGCGTTCGGCATGGCGTGGCTCTTCAAGAAGACGCTGCTGCGCGGGCCGTCGCCCGTCTTCTTTCTGGAGATGCCGCCATACCACAAGCCCAGCGCGCGCACCGTCATTATGACGATGCTAGAGCGCGCCTATCTGTTCCTGCGCCGCGCCGGCACGGTCATTCTCACCGTGAGCATCGTGCTCTGGTTCCTGACGTCGTACCCGCAGGCCGCGCCGAACACGCCTCCGCAGCAGCAAATGGCGCAGTCGTACGCCGGCCGGGCCGGACACGTGATCGAGCCGCTGATCCGGCCGCTGGGCTTCGACTGGCGCATCGGCGTCAGCCTGGTCTCCTCGTTTGTCGCCCGCGAAGTGTTCGTCAGCTCCATGGGTACGATCTATAGTGTCGGCGACAAAAACAGCGACGTCGAGCAGATCTCCGGATCGCTGGAGAAGAAGCTGCGCGCCGACCCGTACTTCACGCCGCTGATCGCGGTCTGCGTGATGGTTTTTTATGTACTGGCGATGCAATGCATGTCCACCATCGCCGTTGTGAAGCGCGAGACCAACGGCTGGACTTGGCCGCTGTTTATGACGGGGTATATGACGGCCCTCGCCTGGGTAACGACGTTTATTGTCTTCCAGGTGGGCATGGCCCTGCATTGGGGACTGCGATAGCGCATTCCGGAGAAGACGCTTATGATCGCCGCCGCGCCGATCGACCGCGCATCCGATATCCGTCTCGCCATCCGGCTCACATATCTTACGCTGGGCTGGATGACGATCGAAGGCGCGGCCTCCCTGATCCTGGGCCTGCATTCGCATAGTCTGCTGCTGGAGGGCTTCGGCCTGGACAGCGCCGTTGAGCTGATCAGCGCCGGCGTTCTCCTCTGGCGCCTGCGCGTCGAGCAGGGGGGCCAAGCGAGCGAATCTGAAATCGAATCGGTCGAGCACAAAGCCGCCGGAATCATGGGCCGGCTTCTTTACTTTCTCGCCGCCTATATCGTACTCCAATCGGCCTACGGCCTCTTTGTCGCGCACGCCCGCACGGACACGCATGAAAGCGTCTGGGGCATCGCGATCGGCGTGATCGCCAAAGTGGGTATGCCGATCCTGGCGGGGTATAAACTCAAAGTGGCCGCGCGCCTGGGATCGCGCGCGCTGCGGGCGGACGCCATGGAGGCGATCACCTGCGGCTACCTCAGCGTCGTGCTGATCGTCGGCCTCATCGCCACCCGCCTTTTCGGCTGGTGGTGGCTCGACAGTATCGCAGCCCTGGCGCTGATTCCGCTGCTGATCAAAGAAGGACGCGCCGCACTGAACGGCGGATGTGACTGCTGTTCCGGCGCTGAGGAGTAATACCATGCACATCGATGGGCAGACAATCGCCGCGTTCGCCATCGTCGGCGTCGCAGCCGTGATTGTGGGAAAACGGATTTTGGGACAGCTGCTTGCGTTTCGCAGCACGCCCGGTCAAAGCGGCGAAGGCTGCCCGGGCTGCGGCGGATGCGGGAACGCCGGAAAAATCAAGCAGGAGGACCGTAAGCCTCAGTTGATTCAGCTGCAAACGCGGCCGCCCGCGCACCTTCGTCGGCCGCCTTCACAGTCATGACGAATTATCGATTTCTTCTCCGCGCCGCCGGCGTCCTCGTTCTCGCCGGCTGCGCCAAGCCGCCTTCCCCTGCCCCGTCGACAATACCCGCCGCCGCGACAAGCAGTTCGCCGATCAGCCTCACCATTTCTCCCACGCCGATACGACAATTGGACAGCTCTGTTTTTACCGTCACAGCCAATGACGGCCAGGGCAAACCTTTGGGCGGCGCGGCCGTCACGGTGAATCTGACCATGCCGTCGATGGAGATGCCGAAAAACGAGATCGTCTGCCAGGAGACAAAGCCCGGCGAGTACACCGGCAAAGGGCGTTTTACGATGTCCGGCGACTGGCGGGCGCATGTGACGGTCAAAAGCGCCGGCCGAATGCGCGAGCAAAACGTTCCGCTGACGGTAAAATAACGCTATGAACCCCACGCACGCCATTCCCTGGCTCGTCTTTTCCTGGGGCCTAGCCGGCGGATTCACCCACTGCATCGGCATGTGCGGCGTCTTTGTCGCCGCTTACTCCGGCCTCTCTTCCCAGGGCTCCGCGCGCCGCTTCGTCCATCCCGAACGCCACGTACTGTTCCACGGTGGGCGCATGCTCTCCCTGGTCACCCTGGGAGCGATCGGCGGTCTCGTTGGCGACATCACGCACCAGTGGGCGTTCGCGCAGGGGGCGATCAGCCTCGTCGCCGGAGTCTTGCTCGTCGGTCTCGCTCTTGGCTTCGCCGGAATTATTCCGTGGATGCGTATCCCCGAACCCGACGTCCTGGGTGCGGGCGGCGGCTTCGGCCGTAAGCTGTTCGTGCGCGTCCTGAAGTCTCAGAACGTATGGAAGCCATTGATGATCGGCCTCTTCGTTGGCCTGCTCCCCTGCGGCCTCACCTACCAAGCCCTGCTGCTCGGCGCGCTTTCCCAGGGCCCCGCCCAGGGCGCGCTCACGATGGCCCTCTTCTGCCTCGGCACCATCCCCGGCCTGCTCACCCTCGGCCTGTTCGGCAACGCCATCTTCGGCGGCCTCCTCACACGCCCAAACTTCCGACTCGGCATGGCCCGCATCTCGTCGGCGCTCATGGCGGCGATGGGCGTCGCCTTTTTAATGCGCGGCTGGAGCCAGTTTTAAGCGCTCACAGAAAACCCTCCACGGCGCTTCGCACACAGTCGCGTAAAACTCTTCTCAACGAATGGAACTTTCTCTATCACTTGTTTGCTCCTGCAAGTGGCAAACAAATTTCACCTGCCGACCAGACACCTTGGAGGACCTTTCCATGAACAACAAGATCGCCGCAATTGCGGCCGCCGCACTCGCAATCGTTGCAATTCAGCCTGTCTTCGCCGCCGATAAGATGATGGATAAAAAGATGAGCGATCATAAGATGAGCCATAAAATGAAGGGCCATCATATGATGGGACACAAGATGTCCGATCACAAGATGATGGATCATAAAATGGCGGACCATAAGATGATGGACAAAAAAATGGGCGGCGAGAAGATGGACCACATGGGTGGCGATAAGAAAATGGACGGCAAGATGTAGTCCTTTTTGAGGATGCGATGGGGGCGGACGCATTGCGTCCGCCCCCGTCTTTTTGGGAAAAGAGGTATACTAAGGCCTATCAGCAGGAGGAATTGCAGTCTTTGAAACCATCCACGCTCACATCCGAGCAGAAGCGGGACATTATTGTCGCCGCCGCCGAAGACAAAAAAGCGAACTATATGACGGAGATCGATCTGCGCGGCAAGACGCTGATCGCCGACTTCTTCATCATCTGTTCGGGAACGTCTAACATCCATATCCGATCCATCTCGGACGGCGTTATCGAATCCATGGAAGAGCATGGCATTCGGGCGCATCGCACGGAAGGCTATTCCGAGGCGACCTGGATCGTCGTCGACTACGGCGATGTGATCCTTCACGTCATGTCCGAAGATGAGCGCGATCGCTATAAGCTTGAGAAACTCTGGACCCGCGAAGTCGTCGCCGACTCCACAGGCGCCACCATTCTGCCTATCTCCGCCGCACTGCCCGATGACGAGCACGCCGGCTTGACGCTTGATGAAGATGACGAAGATACGGACGAAGAAGACGGCGACGAAGATCTGGACGGCGATGACGAAGACGATCAAGCCGAACTGACCGCGCTCGACTCGGACGAAGAGGACCACAAGGATGGCGCCCGCGCCTAACGACGACATCAGCGTGGAGCCCGTCTCCGGCGACTCCTCGGCGCCCTCGGACGCCTCGTCCCCTCTCTCAAATCCGGACACAGGTTCGGCGGTCGAACCCGCCGCGCCGCTGTCACGCGTTGCGATCGAGCAAAAGCTGACCGCCGCCGGCGTCAACCTGCGGCGTGGACGCGCCGACGAAGCGCGCCGCGATGTCGACGAGGTTCTGGCGGCTCAGCCCCGCTACGCGCCGGCGCATGAGATTCTGGGCGATGTGGAAGCGCATCTGGGACGGTACGCCGAGGCGTGCGCGGCTTACCGCGCCGCGCTGAAGCTGGAGCCGGGACGACCGACCGCCGAGCTGAAGCTGGGGCGCACGGCCCTGCGCGCCACCGAAGCGATGGGCGGTTTTCAAACCCTGTCCGAAACGCGCGGCGCGCCGCGCGCAGGCAAGGGCGTCGCCGGGTTCGCTTCGGCGGTGCTGCCCGGCCTCGGCCAGATCATGCGGGGCGCTTACGTCAAAGGCGCGGTCATGCTGGGCGTCTACTGCCTGTCGAATTTTCTGATTCTCTGCCTGCCGGAAACCAAGGATATGCTGCGTGATGTCAGCGGCCTTCTCGCGCCCAACCACAGTTCGGGCGGAGGGGCGCAGATCGGCGGTCTGTTCTGGTTTCTCTCGTTTGTCTCAACCATCGATTGGCTTTACGCCGTGATCGATGTGGCGCTCGCAAAAGACTGAAACAAACACCCCAATCCTTTCTCTAAAGAAGCGTCACCCGTTTTGCGCGCAGCACAGCGAACGACCGATTACCCTCAGCAACAGGAGCTTGTCTATAGTGATGCAGAAAAACACACGCCGCGCGATGGCCGGATGGATTCTCGCGGCGACGGCGGCGCTCGCGGGATGCGGCGGCTCCAGCGGAACAAAACCATCGGGGCATATTCGCGCCGTGGATGTCGCGACGAATACCGTGGACCCCTCGAATAACAACGACGACGGCAGCGTTCTGGTCAATGGCGCCAGCAGCACTATCGAATCCCACTACGGCGTCGCATCGCCGTATCTTTATGTGGAAGCAGGCAACTCCAGTTTCCAGGGAACGGCAACGACGCTGGCTCTTCCGTCTTACAGCGTGACCACGAACGGAGCGACGACGACCACCGCCGCCACCGCCCCGCTGACCACGAAGAACCTTTCCGACGGCCAAGTTTATACGGCTTACCTGATCGGTCGCCGAGATGTGGCGAACCCGCTCAACGCCGACTTCTCGGATTTGGATAACCTTCACTTCCTGAACGTCATCGTGCTGCAGGATAACCAGGCGGCGCCGCCGTCCGGCGATGCGAATGTCCGCGTGCTCGTCGCCGGCCCAGACGTACCCGCAGTTGATATCCACGTCGACAATTCCGTTCCCTCGGCGCTGACGAACCTCAAGTACGATCCCGCCGGCACGGCCACCAGCGATGTGAACGTTCCCGCCGGCGCGGCGACCTTCAGCGTCAACGCCACCGGGACCAGCAACGTGATCGTTCCCACCCAAACGCTCACACTCGTTGCCGGCAAATCGTATACGCTCGTCGTCACCGAACCCACCGGCGCGGCCGTGACGGGCGTTACTCCCGCCACCCCGCCCGTTGTGACAACCTACGGCCTGGCGCTGGTTCCGAACTAGAACAAACAAGCCGGCGTCCTGGCTCCAATCTACGGAATCAGGACGCCGGCGTTTCTGTGACAGGCGCGATAATTTTAAAGACCATTAAGGAGCCTGTCAAAAAGCAATGCGGAAAATTATTTGCACCGCAATTTCCGGAATGATTTGCACTTCAGCGGCGCTGTCGGGGTGCGGCGGCAGTTCAGAGAATTCCTCCCCAAGTGCGCAAATCCGAGCGGTTGATGTTGCCGTCAACACCGTGGACTCGACGAAAAATAATCAAGATACTGGTTCGGTTCTTATCAACGGGGCTAATATAGGCTCTGGGCAATACGGAGTCCCAACAGAGTATCGGCCATTTCCGACTGAGCATGTGCAATTTCAGGCGAAAACAACACTTCCTCTTCCCGTGAAACAAACAGCAGGGAGCGACATAGCGACGACAATTACACCGATTGTCAGCACTATGAATTTAACGCCAGGGCAGCGTTATACAGCATTCCTGACGGGACAGCGAGATATTATCGATCCTTCCGGCCAAATATACGATGGTCCCGCTGTGGATTACTTCAGTTTTCTGAACATCTTTGTGCTGGCGGATGACCAACCGGCGCCGCCGCCAGGACAAGCCACGGTGCGAGTGCTCGTCGCCGGCGCCATGGGCGTCGTCAATGTTGCTGTTAACGGCTCAGTTCCCGTAGCATTTCAAAATCTGTATTACAGCACTCCTAATGTCCCTTATCCAGGCGGGTTCTCCCCGCCTGCTGGGACGGCCTCTGTATCCAGCAATATCTTTCTCGGCGCAGGAACCGTGTCCATACAAGTTGACGACTTAATTTCGAATCAGCCGATCATTCCGACAACTCCAATCACACTGGCCGCTGGCGCAAAATACACGCTTGTCGTTACCAAGCCAACCTCGGCTCCGTATATCAATAATTCCCCGGTAGTGCCGCCAGTCACGACGACGTACGCGTTAAAATTGGTTAAAAATTAACGGACGCCTAATGTTACAACGCTGCTTCTCAAATTCTGGAAAAGAGCGTGATGAGCTTTCTGCATTAAGCCGCCTCCAAAGCCGTTTCCTTCTTCAATCCAGCCAGAACCTCATACAGTACATTGGGCTTGATCGGCTTGGAAAGGTAATCGTCCATTCCGGCTTCCAGACAGAGGTCCCGGTCGCCTTCCATGGCGTTCGCCGTCATGGCGATGATGGGAGTGCGCCGTAATGTTCCGTTTTCGAATTGGCGGATCAGGCGCGTCGCCTGTAGACCGTCGAGTTCGGGCATCTGCACGTCCATCAGAACGACGTCAAAGGATCCGCTGGTCCATGCTTCAACGGCGGATCGGCCGTCGGTAACGGCGTCGGCGCGGCATCCCCATTTCTCCATCAGTTTCAAGGCCAGCTTTTGGTTGACGGGGTTGTCCTCGGCCAGAAGCACTCGGAGCCCCAGCGCCTGCGCTGCTGGAGCGGGCGCAATTGCCGGGGCCGAAGGCGCGCTCGCGGCCTCGCGGCGCTCCAATGGAAGCTCCATCCAGAAGCTGCTCCCGGAACCCACCACGCTGTCCACTCCTACCCGGCCGCCCATCAGCTCCGCGAGCTGCCGGCAGATGGTGAGTCCAAGCCCCGCGCCGCCAAAACGGCGGCTCGTGCCGCCCTCCGCCTGTGTGAAGCTTTCAAAGACGGCCTCCAGTCGGTCCGCTGGAATGCCGATCCCGGTATCGCGCACGACCACGCGCAGCCGGGCGTTTATCCCGGCGCGTTCGGTTTCGATCACTTCAATCGCCACGCCGCCCTCGGAGGTGAACTTGAGCGAGTTGCCCACGAAATTGGTCAGGACCTGGCGGATCCTCATGGCGTCGCCCCAATAATCGCCTCGCGCTTCCGGCGCGATGCGATAATCCAGCGAAAGGCCCGCGTCCCGGGCGCGGGGCGCCAGCAGGTCGACGACCTCTGCGACGATGTCGCCAAAGCGCATATTCGTCGGGTCGATGACCATCTTGCCCGCCTCGATCTTGGAGAAATCCAGGATATCGTTGATGATAGTCAGCAGCGATTCCGCGCTGCCCTGGATCGTATCGGCGTAGTCATGCTGCTCCGTCGTGAGTGGCGTATCCAGCAGAAGGCCGGTCATGCCCAGAACGCCGTTCATGGGGGTGCGGATCTCATGGCTCATATTGGCGAGGAACTCGGATTTGGCGCGCGCGGACGCCAGGGCCGCATCCCGCGCCAGCCGCAGCGCCTCTTCGTCCTGCTTGCGCTCCGTCATATCGCGCATGATCCCGGTGAAGAAGACCTCATCCCCCGATGTCCACGACGACAGGGAGAGCTCCAGGGGAAACTCCTCGCCCCCGCCGCGCAGTCCCACGAGCTCCACGGTATTGCCGGTCCCATGTGTCTCGACGTCCGCCAGCAAACGCTCCATATCGCCGCCGAGCGCCGCGTGAAAGCGATCCGGCGTCAGCCGGGTCAGCGGCCGTGCGATCGCTTCCTCCGGCGTCAGCCCGAAGATCATCTGCGCGCCTTTGTTCCAGGACACCAAAACCCCATCCCGGTCGGTGACCACGATCGCCTCGGCGGCCGTCTCCGTGACCGAAGACAGCTTATTTTCCGACGACCGCATCGCTTCCAGAGCGCGCTCCCGCTCGGAGACTTCCTGCGTCAGGGCATCGTTCATCTCGGACAGTTTCTGGGATTGCCGGCGCGCGGCCTGCCCAAGGCCCACGGCGACCGCGCAAACCGCCGCCATGACTAATCCCGTCCAGAGAGCGATGATCGGCGCCCAGATTTCCGTGCGCGTCAGATAATTCGAGTGCGGCCAGGCTCGCACCCGCCAGTCGGCGCCATGAAACTGCAGGCGCGCTTCCCGGAATTCCGGCGCGATCGGCGCATGCGCGCTCTGATTGCGCTGGTATACCTCTTTATCGCCATCAAAGATCGAAACCGAATATCCACGAGTGATATCGTTGCTCAGGGCCGTCTCCAGGATATCGTTCATGCGGAAGACACCGGTGGCGAACCCATCAAAACGTCCCTGAAAGCGAAGCGGAATATCGATCAGAAAGCCTTTGCCGCCTTGTTTCAAACTCCGCACGGGCGAGATCGAGAAATCGGGACGGTCGCGGGCCGCGTCCAAAAGCGCCGCCCTTCCGTCCTGTCTCTTCAAATCCATGTTGATGACGCGTTCATTGCCTTTGAGAGGAAATGCGCGCCGAATCACATAGTCCCGATCAACGCGTTCGATCGCCTGATATCCGGAATGCTGCTGTGTGTAAAGACCGGCGATGCTGTCCCACTCTTCGTTCGATACGGAACCTTGCTTTGCCCAGCGGCGGGACAGCAGCAGCAGCGCATCGGTGCGCACTTGCAGCTGCGACGTGATTTCATAGCGGATATTAATTGCCTCTAAAAGGCTCATCCGCTCGACCTGCTGGCGCTGCTCAACGATTAATGCTTGATAGAGACAGAGCGCGGCGGTCGCGATGCCCAAGCCAACGAAAATGGGGGGCCACGCCGGCGTCACGCCGCGCTTCGCCTCCTCCCGCCATGCGTATAGACAGAGTCCGGAGCCGAGCGCCACAAAACCCAACGATGTATGCACGGCCATGCGCGTTAGGTCGCCCCAAGCGTAAAAGCTTGTCACTCCGGTCAGATAGCCGCAAAACGACACAACTCCGATCCCTGTCACCAGGGCGCTCAATCCTCCCGACAGCATCACACCCGCGCGGCCTCGTTTGTGCGAGCGTAGCAGCAGCAGACATACCGAGATCATGGAAAAGCAACACGCGGTGGCGAACGCCATACGTCCGGGATGGGCGCTCGCGACCTTCGTGTAAGCGGGCATGAATAACTGGTCAACGCCAAGATCGATATGGAAGAAATACTCGGCAAGCATCGCCAAGCCGGCGGCGCCGGAAAATACGGCGGCGGGAACAACGATCTTTCGGACCCGCTCAAACATCAGTCCCAGCAGCGCCATCCCACAACACGCAAAACAAAGCGCCGTACTGTACACCATCGGCGTGAATGAGGGCAGAACCTGAAGCAGCCGAGTGTTATGCGTATACCAACCGTAAAGAACCGAAACGCCCAGCGTCGCCACCAAAACGCCGATGACCGTCAGCACGATTGTCTGCCAGTCCCAAATTGTCTTCCGTCGATTCATCATCAAATTCCACGCTCGATTTAAGGAAGAAACACGAGCGTCCTATTTTGAATTCTCGGGTTATCTCTGCCCGCTCCTCAGGGAAAACGCCCATATGCAAAGGAATGTGAGAAAACGAAAAATTCTGGGAACACTTTTTGAGAGAAAACCGTTAAGAGTATTGACAGCAAGACACTCAAGAGATATAATAAACCCGTTACAAGATTTTACAGTGGCGGGATCAGATAGAGGAGGCGGAATTAGATTATGGGACGAACAGTAGGAATTGACCTGGGAACAACCAACTCATGCGTCGCGATCTTGGAAGGCGGCGAGCCGACCGTTATCGCGAATGCGGAAGGCGCGCGGACCACGCCGTCCATCGTCGGCTTCACCAAGACCGGCGAGCGGCTGGTGGGCAGCGCGGCCAAGCGGCAGGCGGTTGTGAACCCGGATCGCACGATCATTTCCATCAAGCGCAAGATGGGCACCAATGACCGCGTCACCGTCGACGGCAAGGATTACTCCCCTGAGGCGATCTCGGCGATGATCCTCCAGAAGCTGAAGGCGGACGCCGAGAAGTACCTGGGCGAAACGGTCGACAAGGCCGTCATCACCGTTCCCGCATACTTCAACGACGCCCAGCGCAACGCGACCAAGGACGCCGGCAAGATCGCGGGCCTCGAAGTCCTGCGCATCATCAACGAGCCGACCGCCGCGAGCCTGGCGTACGGCCTGGATAAGAAGAAGAACGAAACGATCCTGGTCTATGACCTCGGCGGCGGCACCTTCGACGTGTCGGTCCTCGACGTGGGCGACGGCGTCTTCGAAGTCCGCTCCACGGCGGGCGATACGCACCTGGGCGGCGACGACTTCGACAGCCGGATCGTGGACTTCGTGGCGGACGAGTTCAAGAAGGAGCAGGGCATCGACCTGCGCAAGGACAAGCAGGCTATGCAGCGACTGCGCGAAGCGGCGGAGAAGGCCAAGATCGAGCTCTCCAACGTCGTGCAGACCAACATCAACCTGCCCTTTATCACGGCGGACGCCGAGGGACCGAAGCACCTGGACGTCAACCTGACCCGCGCGAAGTTCGACGACCTGACCCGCGATTTGGTGGACCGCACCTCGCAGTCGTTCAACCAGGCGCTCAAGGACGCCGGCATCGAGGCGAAGGATGTGGATGAGATCATCCTCGTCGGCGGTTCGACCCGCATCCCGGCCGTTCAGGACCTGGTCAAGAAGCTCGGCGGCGGCAAAGAGCCCAACCGCAGCGTCAACCCGGATGAAGTCGTGGCCGTGGGCGCGGCGATCCAGGCGGGCGTCCTGGGCGGCGAAGTCAAGGATGTCGTTCTGCTGGACGTCACCCCGCTGAGCCTGGGCATCCAGACTCTGGGCGACGTGTTCACCAAGCTGATCGACCGCAATACGACGATCCCGACCCGCAAGTCCGAGACCTTCTCGACAGCGGCGGACGGCCAAACCGCCGTGGACGTCGTGGTCTATCAGGGCGAGCGCGCTCTGGCGTCGCAGAACAAGAAGCTGGGCAACTTCCAGCTCACGGGTATCCCGCCGGCTCCGCGCGGCGTCCCGCAGGTGGAAGTGACGTTCGACATCGACGCCAACGGCATCGTGAACGTCTCGGCCCGCGACAAGGCCACCGGCAAGGAGCAGAAGATCATGATCTCCGGCGCCGGCGCCCTGGACAAGTCCGAAGTCGAGCGCATGGTGCAGGAAGCCGAGCTGAACGCGGCCAAGGACGCTGAGATCCGCGAGAAGGCCGAAGCGCGCAACCACGCGGACCAGGCCGTCTATCAGACCGAGAAGCTTCTCAAGGACCTGGGCGACAAAGCCCCGGCCGACGAGAAAGCCACGGCCGAGACCGCCATCGCCGGCGTCAAGTCCGCGCTTGAGAGCGACAACATCGAGCAGATCAAGTCGGCCACCGAAACCCTCGTCCAGGCTTCCTACAAGCTGAGCGAGATCCTGTACAAGCAGGCGGAAGGCGGCGACGCTTCGAACGGCCATCACGAAGGCGAAACGCCCGAAGGACAGCCGCAAGCCAAGACCGACGACGACGTAATCGACGCGGACTTCAAGAGCGAGTAAGGGACGGAGCCCTCACCCCCCCCGGCCCCCTCTCCCAATTCTGGGAGAGGGGGAGTCAGAGTTTTTGAGTTTTTGGATCATTGATCCAAATCTTAACCCTCGCCCAGAATTGGGAGAGGGTGGCCCGAAGGGCCGGGTGAGGGCCGCCTAATTATCATCACCAAAACACATCAGAGGAGAGATTAACCATGGCCAACATCGTTCGTTTCGACCCCTTTGAAGATTTGAATCGTCTTCAGCGCGAAGTCAATCGCTTGTTTGAAGACAATTCGCGCAGCGGCCGAGGAACGGAAACCGCAGCGGCTCGCACCTGGGCGCCGTCGGTCGATATTCTGGAGGATGGGAACGAGATCGTCGTTATCGCCGATCTGCCGGGCCTTCGCCAGGAAGATATCGACATCGAGCTGACCGGAGAGACGCTCACGATCAAGGGCGAGCGCAAGTTTGAGGATACGCAGCGCAAGGACCGTTATGTCCGAGTCGAACGCTCGTATGGAACGTTCCAGCGCTCCTTCACCATCGTCGCGCCAGTCCAGCACGATGGCGTGAAGGCGTCTTACAAAGACGGGATCCTGGAAGTGCATCTGCCGAAGTCCGAGGAAACCAAACCAAAGAAGGTTCAGGTCTCTGCGGGATAAGCGGCGAGCCATCCTCACGCAAGGGAGCCGGGGCGCAGCGCGCCCCGGCTTTTTTTGCGCCGCAGCGGCTGACGGCCGCCCAATCCGCCGATCCGGGGATTGACTTGCGAATAGGAATATGTCACTATAATTTCCGACAGTGTTCATCGGAGATTCGGGATTTCCGAGCTGATTTCCGCCGCCAAACGCCGAAATGGGTGAAATGCCGCGAAATCGGATATAATCTTTCATCCATTCATAGCAATCTGAAAAGATTTTTGCGCAAACCGGAAGTGCGGCCTTGGCATACAAACGCTCTTCATGCAGCGCCGTAAGCGACGATGGCATGGACCGCTGCCGCAAAACCAAAGGACTAAGTAGAATTCACCCATGACGGTCATCCCCCCCTTGAGCAATGGCAATCTCCGCGAGGCGGTTCTTCCGCCCGATATGCTAACCGACGCGCCCCTCAACTGCCCCGTAACGCTGCTGAGCAGCGAGGAGCGTCACCGCCTGATCGAGCGTGCGTTTCTGGGCCTGTACCGCTGGTATGTGGACCGCTCGCAGCGGCTGCGCAACTGGAACCCGGACACCTCGTTCGCATGGCGGGATATGCGCACGGATCACACCGAAGACGTCGTACAGCTGATCGAAGGATACTTCGCCGTCGAGCAATACGCCCCGGATTACACCAGCGAGATCCTGCGCGTCGTCCGCCGCTCCAACGGCCGCTCCAACTTCCAGCTTCGCTGGGGCGCCGAGGAAGAGCGACACGGCGACACCTGGGAAAACGCCCTGCTCTTTTCGCGCGGGCGCACTCCGGCGCAGATCGAGCATTACAAGTGGCAGCTGCGCGTAAACAACTGGACGCTCCCGTGGGATGATGCGCTGCACATGCTGGTCTACACGGTGTTCCAGGAGCGGGCCACGCAGGTCAACTACCTGAAGTTCGCCGAGATCGCCCGGGGCGAGTCCGATACGCCCGCCTTCGCCGGCGCTCCAGACCCCGTCCTGGCCCGCGCCTGCTCGATGCTCGCCGTGGACGAAGCCGCCCACTACGCCTTCTTCCTCGAAGGCGCGCGCCTGTTTCTCTATTACTTCCCGGAAGAGACCCTCGGAGCGATCCACGACGTCATCACGCACTTCGCGATGCCGGCGCAGGACATCATCCCGAACTGGCCGGTGGTCGCCGAGACGATCTACCGCGCCGGCACTTATGGGCCGCGCATCTTCCAGCGCGACGTAATCGCCCCGGTCCTTGAGAACCTGACTGTCGCCGGCCGCAAGGCCCTGGACTCCGGCCTCAAGCACGCCCGCGCGATCCCCGATCCTAATGGCAACATGCGTCTGACAGCCCTCTGGGACACCTTTGACGCCGGCGAAGCCGAGCGCAACGTCATCCGCCTACACGACAAAATCACCGACTTCGAAGGCAGCATGGGCCGCGCCGAAATCGATCCCTTTCTGTTCCAATCGAATCCGGACTGGCAGGCGAAGACGAAAGAGTAGCGACCCACTCCCCCGCGCAAAAGCGCGGGGGAATAGGCCCTGAAAGCGCGCTTCAAATCCTCTCCCCCTATTGACACCCTCGCGAATAGATGCTACAATCCAATATCGCTTAATATTAAGTGACTGAGATTTAAGCAATACCATGAGAAAATTTGAACCGAACGCCAACGAACGGCTGGCTCTGGGAACTCTAGTGAAGCTGGCGCGCGCCGAGGAATCGGTGTCGAGTAAATTGCGTGGCGGGATTCTGAACGCCGGCCTCACGGAAAGCCAGTTCGGTGTTTTGGAGGTCCTGTATTTTAAGGGACCGCTGTGCCAGCGCGCCATTGGCGAGAAGATTTTGAAGACCAGCGGCAACATTACCATGGTCATCGATAACCTGGAGAAGCGCCAGCTGGTGCGCCGAGAGCGCAGCCAGGAAGATAGGCGTCATGTGACGATCTATCTCACGGAGCAGGGCGAAGCGCTGATCCATGAGATCTTTCCGGGACACGCCGCCGAGGTCCGCAGCATTATGCAGGTTTTGACGGAAGACGAACAGCGCGAACTTGGACGTCTTTGCCGCAAACTCGGCAAACAAGAACCCGATTAAAATGGGTACGTTATCACTCAACATTCACTGAACGAACGCAATATCAACGAAGATTAATAGAATGTCCGATTGCCAGACAACGAAAGGTCACCACCATGAGCCAAGTCAAAGTCCTGATCGCCTTTTATTCCCGCACGGGAACCACTGAGAAGCTCGCGGAAGCGATTGCGGAAGGCGCGCGCAGCGAAGGCGCGGAAGTCATCCTGCGCCGCGCTCGTGAAGTCGCTCCGCGCGAAGTGATGGAGAGTGTCGCCGGCTGGGCGGAAAGCGCCGATCGTCAGAACGCGCTCTACGAAGCGCCGACGCCGGACGACGCCGCGAACGCCGACGCAATCATCCTCGGCACCCCTACCCGCTTCGGCAGCCCGACCTCCGAGATCAAAGCGTATATCGACTCCCTCGGCGGCCTCTGGTTCCAGGGCAAGCTCGTCGGCAAGGCGGGCGGCGTCTTCACCTCGACCTCGACCACGCACGGCGGCAATGAAACGACGATCCTTTCGCTCTATCCCCCGCTGGCGCATCTGGGCCTTATCATCGTCCCGCTTGGCTACAGCGATCCCGCGCTTTTCGCCGCCGGCACGCCTTACGGCGCATCGTCCGTATCCGGCCAGAACGCCGACCCGCCGACCGAGCAGGACCTCGCCGTGGCGCGCCACCAGGGCAAGCGCACCGCACAAGTCGCAAAGGCGCTCAAAGCCGCCGGAGAGACGCAGACAGCGTAAGTTAATGGCCCTCACCCGGCCCTTCGGGCCACCCTCTCCCAAAGGTCTGGGCGAGGGTTAAGATTTGGATCAAAGATCCAAAAGATCTTAACTTAAAACTCTGACTCCCCCTCTCCCAGAATTGGGAGAGGGGGCCGGGGGGTGAGGGCTCCATCCTCATCGCAAGGAGACACACACATGAAAACAACCAAAAAGAATATCCAATGGGCGAGTACGGCCGCGCTGACGGCGCTGAGCCTGGGATTGATGGTCAACGCCGCGACGCATACGCAGGCGCAGGCTCCGGCGCCCGATCCTAAGATCATCGGCACGGCGGCGCCGATTGCGGGATCGTGGAGCGTGGATCCCGCGCACACGAATATCAACTTCGCCGTGAAGCATATGGGGCTGAGTATTGTGCGCGGACGCTTCGACGATATTGCCGGGACGGTTGTCGCGGATCCGGATCATCTGGATAAGTCGTCAGTGCAGTTTACGATTCAAGCCACGAGCATCGACACCAACGTCAAAATGCGCGATGACGATCTGCGCAGCCCGACGTATTTCGACGTCGCGAAGTACCCGACGATCACGTTTCAGAGCACCCGCATCGAAAAGAAGAAGCACGATTATGTCGCGTACGGCGACCTGACGATCCATGGCGTCACCAAACAAGTCGCGCTCCCGTTCACGGTCTCCGGGCCGATCCACGATCCCTTCGGCGGCGTCCGCTTCGGCCTGCTGACCGGAATCCACCTGAGCCGGCTGGATTACGGCGTCGGCGGCGGCGACAAGTTCTCCACCGGCGTACTGGCGATTGGCGACGACATCGATGTGACGATCAGCCTGGAGGCGGTCCCGGCGAAGTAGGGGCGCTCTCGAATCAAGAAACCCCCGGCCCCCACTGGAGGAGGAAACCATAGGATCGGAGACGTGAGGAAGATTAATCTTTCACACGCCAACAAATCTATGGTTTGCTCCTCCGATGGGGGCCGGGGGCTTCTC
The DNA here is from genome assembly GCF_003574315.2 of Capsulimonas corticalis. Lineage (GTDB taxonomy): Bacteria > Armatimonadota > Armatimonadia > Armatimonadales > Capsulimonadaceae > Capsulimonas > Capsulimonas corticalis. The sequence continues at coordinate 6,247,887 of NZ_AP025739.1, forward strand.
GACTCTTAGATCGCGTTTGCGGGCGATTGGTCCGCGTCCGGGCTGTCGGCGGGGATCTCGCCGGAGTTATTCGGCGCGGTCTGTTCGGCGTTGTCACCACCGGCCACCAGTCCCTGGTTCTTCGCTTCTTCCTTTACCGTGTTCACGGCTTCGGTCGCGACGGCCTTGACCTTGCTGGTCAGGTCCTCGGTGAACTCATGGGCAGCGTCCATCGCCTTATCCATCAGCTCGTCGTGCTTCTGCCCCATCACGCGGTTTTCCACGTTCGATTCGGGAATGAGCAGACCGACGATGGCGCCGATCACCAGGGCGATGCCGCCGGCGACCAGCGGGTTCTTTTGAACCATGCCCTCAATCGCCTGGATCGCGGTGAGGCTTCCCGATTTGGCCTGGTCGGTCAATTGTCCGAGCTTGCCGGGCTCACTGTCCGCAGAGCGTTCGGGGCGCGCGCTGCGGTAGAGCCAGGCGGCGCTCAAGATCGTCAGCGCCAGCTCGATCGGGCTGCTCTTGGCGACGCCGAGGGCGGCCGTTCCCACACGCTTCGCCTGATCCTTGCCGGTCGATCCCACTTTTTGCGCGGCGTCGGTGACGGCCGAGGTTGCACTCTGCGCCGCATTGGTCACCGCCGAAGAGGCGGTGTGCGCGACATTGGTGACTGCGGAGGACGCGGTATGCGCGACATTCGATCCTGCGGACTTCACACTCTCCAGAACGCCGCTGGTCATTGATTTCGCGCCTTCCACGGCGTTGCCGCCGACTTCCTTGATGCTGCCCACGGCGCTGCCGCCGGCGTCTTTCACTTTATCCACCGCGCTGCTCGCGGTATCTTTGATCGCCTTGCTGACGTCCGGAATCGGCGCCGGCCCCGGGGTGGAGCGGGAATTCCAGATCAGCCAGCCGATACCGGCGGCGGCGGTCGCGGCGGCCACGGCCGCGTTGTCCTTCACGAACCCGGCGCCGGAGTTGAAGGCGCGCATGATCGCGGGCGGCTCACTCTCGTCGGCCGCTGGAGCATCGTCGCCGGCAGGTCGGTTCCGCGTGCTGGAGCGAACCTCATCGTCCGCGTCCAGTGGGACGCCATCGCGACCGTTAGGGATTTCGTTGACATGAGGGCTGATCGGCGTCTCCGAGCCGTCGACGACCCGAACGACGGTCTCATGCAGAGCGTTCAATTCTTCTTCCCACTCGTCGCTGGTGGTGTGCTGTACCGGCTCATGCCATCCTGGCTCAATATTACGTTTGCTCATCGTTCCAATCCTCCTGATTTCGGCTTTCGCCGCTCCATGTAAAACTTAACGTCCGGCGCTCGGCTGCCCGGTTCCCGAACTCTTCAGGAAGCGCGCGGCCAGCAGGCCGGCCACGGCGGCGGCTCCCAGATACAGGCCAGGGCTGCGCCGCGCGAACGCTTCGGTGTCCGCGACGATCTGCTCCACTTGCTTGTCCTTGAGCGCTCCCGAGAACTCCGTGATCGACGCGGCGGCCTTGTCAGCGTACTCGCCCACAAACGGCGTGCCATGCTCCTTGAGCTGATCGCTTGCCGATTGGATCGCTTGCGCCGTCGCCAGCAGATGATCGGCGACATTGTCCTTCTGGCCGGTGAGCTGCGTCTTTACCGTCCCGCGCGCGTTGTCCGCGACACTGCTGGCCGCATGCTGCCCCTGCTCCACAATTTCCTTCGCCTTGCTTCGAACTTTCGTCTTCGCCTGCTCCACCGCTTCGCCGAGGTCGGCGGCGGTTGTATTTGTCTCGGTCGCCATTTGCTTGCCCCCTATATTTCCCGTGCTGTTTACGGAATGATCGCTGCTGCTGTGAGACCGCTGTGGAAGCGATGCTCATATTGGCGTATCTACCCGTGAACGCTCGGTAATAAAACAAGGCCAAGAATCAAAAAAGCCCCCCGCCAAGTGGCGGGGGGCTTTTTCGCAGCTTTGGGAAAAGCTTAGGCAGGCTTGATTTCGACGCTGGCGCCTTCGGCGGTCAGCTTGGCCTTCAGGGCCTCGGCGTCTTCCTTGTTCAGGCCTTCCTTGACGGCCAGAGGAGCGCCTTCGACCAGGTCCTTGGCTTCCTTCAGTCCCAGGCTCGTCGCTTCGCGAACGGCCTTGATGACGTTGATCTTCTTCTCGCCGGCGGCGGTCAGAATGACGTTGAAGGAGGTCGGCTCTTCCTTCACTTCGGCCGGAGCGGCGCCGCCGCCGCCACCCGGGGCGACGGGAGCGGCGGCGGTGACGCCGAAGACTTCCTGAAGCTCCTTGACGAACTCGCTGAGCTCGAGGACGGTCATGCCTTTAATGGTTTCCAACAATGCGGCTGTATCTGCCATGTTACTAATTCTCCTGAATGTGTTTTTTAAATCGTTCTAACGTGTCGAAAACTTAAGCAGCGGCTTCCGCGCCCTGCTTGTCCGCGACTGCCTGAAGCGTGAAGACGAAGTTCGCCAGAATGCCGTTGAGCGTTCCCACGAGACCGGAGACCGGTCCGTTCAGGGAGCCCAGCATCTGAGAGATGAGGACTTCGCGCGATGGGATCTTGGAAAGCGCGTCGACCTGAGCCGCGTTGTACACGGTTCCGTCCACGACGCCGCCCTTGAGCGAGATCGCCTTGTGATCCTTGACGAAGTCAACGATGACCTTGGTCACCGCGATCGGGTCGCCTTTGGCGAAGCCAATGGCGGTCGGGCCGGCCAGGTACTCGCCCATCTGATCCACGGGAAGCAGATCGGCGGCGGCGAGCTTGAACAAGGTGTTCTTGACGACGCGGAATTCTCCGTCGACGGCGCGAAGCTTCTTGCGCAGATCGGTCAGTTCGGCCACGGACAGGCCGCGGTAGTCCGTCATGATCGCCGCGCTGATGCCGCCGACGAGCTCACGAAGCTCACCGACAACCTCAACCTTTGCGGCGGACGCTTCGATTACATATTCTGTTGCCATAATTGATTCACCCCCCAACTTGGCGAAATAAAAACGCCCTGGAGCTGCCGTAGACAAGGAGGCAAACTCCAGGGCGCACATGGCGCACGCTCTCGGCGCGCACCTTTTTGCATTCCTGAACCTCGGCTGGCGGACTTGACGTCCATTAACACCCTTGCGGGACCGGCTGTCTACGGCGAAACTGTATTTGATTGTCGTTATTCTACCCGAAACGGGCGGAAAAATCGATTATTTGACGAGAACGACGGTTTGAGCGCGCAGCGGATCAATGGTGACGCTCGGTCCCATCGTCGTGGAGACGGAGACTTTGCGCAGGTAGCGGCCCTTGGACGAAGTCGGCTTGGCCTTCACCAGCGCGTCGACCAGAGCGGCGAAGTTCTCGCTCAGCTGCTCGGTGGTGAACGACGCCTTGCCGATCGGCGCATGGATGATACCGGCCTTGTCGACGCGGTATTCGATGCGGGTGGCCTTCTTGATATCATTGACGGCCTGTCCGATGTTCGGGGAGACGGTGCCGGCCTTCGGGTTCGGCATCTTCTGCTTGAAGGTGGCGCCGAGGCGACCGACCTGGCCCATCATATCGGGGGTCGCCAGGATCAGGTCGTACTGCTTCCAGTCCAGCTGGTCCTTCTGGACCTGCTCGATCAGCTCTTCCGCGCCCACCAGGTCTGCGCCGGCGGCTTCGGCGTCGGCCGCCTTCTGGCCCTTGGCGAATACCAGGACCTTGCGGCTCTTGCCGGTGCCATGCGGCAGCGTGGTGACGCCGCGAACCATCTGGTCGCCGTGGCGAGGATCGACGCCCAGGTTAATGGCGGCGTCAACGGTCTCGTCAAACTTCGTGTTGGCGATGCTCTTGACGAGCTCGATGGCGGCGGTCGGTTCCAGCAGATCGTCCGGATTGACCTTCTTGGCCAATTCCTGGAATCGCTTGCTGATGACTTTCTTGCGGTCTTGCTTTCTCAATGGTCTGTCTCCAGTGGTCAAACGGGGTTCGATCCCCTCCCACTCAGGTCTGGAAAGGCTCACCATGAGCCGCTCCGTTTGTAATGCTTAAGGAATGATGTCGATGCCCATCGAGCGGGCGGTGCCGGCGATGATCTTCTTCGCGGCTTCGATATCGTTCGCGTTCAGGTCCGGGGTCTTGGTCTCGGCGATCGTGCGGAGCTGCTCCTGCGTGATCTTCGCGACCTTGGTCTTGTTGGGCGTGCCGCTTCCGCTCGGGATTCCGGCGGCCTTCTTCAGAAGGTCGGCGGCGGGCGGGGTCTTGGTCACAAAGGTGAAGCTGCGATCTTCGTAGATCGTGATTTCCACCGGAACGATCGAGCCGATCATCGGGGCGGTTTTCTCATTGTAGCCCTTGATGAACTCCATCATGTTGATGCCGTAGCCGCCGAGCGCGGGGCCGACGGGCGGCGCGGGGGTCGCTTTTCCCGCGTTGATCTGGAGCTTGACAACTCCGACGACTTTCTTTGCCATGTTACTGTGTCCTCTGTGCTAACTTACGACTGCGGTGACTGCTTTTCGAGCCCTCACCCGGCCCTTCGGGCCACCCTCTCCCAATTCTAGGAGCGGGTTAAGATTTGGATCAATGATCCAAAAACTCAAAAACTCTGACTCCCCCTCTCCCAGAATTGGAAGAGGGGCGGCGGGTGAGGGCCTTCCTACGAAATCTTTTCGATCTGGCTGAATTCCAGCTCGACGGGCGTATCGCGTCCGAAAATCGAGATCAGAACCTTGACCTTGTCCTTGGGCGCGTTGATCTCCTGGATCGATCCGGTGAAGTCCGCGAACGGACCGGACATCACGCGAACGGCCTGACCAAGCGACCATGCGGGACGGATCAGCGGCCGTGTCTCGGACTCGGCGAGCGCGCTGCGGATGGCCGCGATCTCGCTGTTCTTCACCGGGGTCGGCTTGGCGTCGCCGACAAATCCAATGACGCCCGTGGTGCTCTTGACGAGGTACCAGGTGTTGTCATCCAGGATCATCTCAATAAAGACATATCCCGGGAAGACCTTTCGATCGATCTCGCTCTTTTTTCCGGCGCGGACACGGGTCTCTTTTTCCGTCGGGACCAGGATCTCGTAGACCTTGCCCTTCAGGCCCATCGTATCGGCGCGGCGCTCGATGTTGGTCTTAACCTTCTTCTCGTGTCCGGAGTACGTGTGGACGGCGTACCAGTGCTTCAGCATAACGTCTCTTTACTTCCTCAGGCTCTCGTATGGCGCCGGACAAACTGTACTATCGCGATGCGCCGGTAAACAGCGGGTTCAGAACCAGGGTCAGCACGGCGTCGAGCGCCCCCACCCAGATCGCCACCGCGAACACCAGCGCCAAAACCACCGTGGTGGATTTGATCAGCACTTCGCGTGTCGGCCAGGAGGTCTTTTGCAGCTCGATCCAGGCTTCCTGGAAGAACTGCTGGGGACTGACCGGCTTCCGGCTCGCCATCGCGGCGGCGCGCTTTTTCGCGTCGGCGATGGTGGGGTTAGTCGACGCGACAGGCTTTTTCGGCCCACTCGGCGTCGGCTGGTTCTTGTTCGGTGTATCCGCCATTTGAGAAACCGTCCTCGCATGCCCTCGGGCCGTCTTCGGCCGTCAGGCAAAAAAATGAACAGGGGGTGCGCCCCTGTTCGTCATCTGGGAGATAATTTAGCATATCCAAGACGGCTTTGTCAAGTTTATGGGGATTTATTTTCCATGGCGTGATACGCTTTCTGATGCGCGACCTCGTCTTCGTAAGGCTCCATATGGATGATCGGATGCAGATTCGGCAGCGCGTCGCGCATCTGATCTTCGAGATCTTCGGTCAGACGATGCGCTTCGACAAATGTGTGCGTATCGGCGATCATGACATGGACGTCGGCGTGGCGGTGCGAGCCCGACTTGCGCGTACGCAGCTTATGGAAGTCCAGCACTTCTTTATTCGAGCGCAGTACGTTCTCCAGGATCGCCACTTCCGTCGGCGGCAGCACGCGGTCCGAAAGCGTGAACACGGCGTCCCGCGCGAGCGAGTAACCGACATAAAGGATCAGGAAGGCGACCCCAAGGGCCGCCAGCGAGTCCCACTGCGCAAATCCGGTCAGACGCACCAGCGCCAGCCCGGCGACGACTCCGATCGAGGTCACCACGTCAGTCTTCAAATGATGCCCGTCCGCCGTCAGCGCCGGCGAGTCGAGATCGCGGCCGCGACGAAGCAGATACTGAGAAACCGTGAAGTTCACCACGGCGCTCACGGCCATCGTTCCCAGCGCCCAGTTGAGATGCTGAAGCGGCTGAGGGCGGATCAATTGGCGAACGGCTTGCCAGATGGCGTAGCATCCGCCGGTCAGGATCAGAGTCGCCGTGGCGATGCCCGAAAGGTTTTCGATCTTGCCGTGGCCGTACGCATGCGTTTCGTCCGGAGGCTCGTCCGAGACCCGTACGGAGAGATAAACGATCAGCGAACCGACCAAGTCCGCGCCGGAATTGACGATCTCCGCCAGCACGCCGACGCTTCCGGTCAGCGCGCCGACAACGATCTTCATGAGCAGCAGACCGGTGTTGGAGGCGACGGCCCATCGCGCCGCATCGCGCTTGCCCTTGGCGACGTCGCTTGGGTTGTTGGAAATCGTTGAAGTCATGGGTCGAGCTCGGAAGCGGAAAATCCTTGGGATTTATTTCTTGCTGGGAATCAGCGACGTCTTCGTCGCCGGACTATTATAGCCGACAAGCTCCATATATGCGCTCCCAAACACAGGAACGCGCGTCCCATTCTCCAGCCGCCGGGCGCCGCTGACCGCGCAGCTTCCCTCCCAAATGCTTCCCCCGGGCCCTAAAATCGGGATCTCCTGGGCCTGGATGTCTCCCTGGATCTTCAGATGCAGCTTCTGCTCCGGAAAGTCCACCGTCCACGCCGTGGGATATTTCACTCCCGTCGCCGGGCTCACCCAGGATGACGCCGGATCCGGTTTGAACGCGATCTTCTTCGTCACGATCTGTCGGCCGTTGTGATCGATAAAGGTCGCTAGCGGGAAGAAGATCTTGCCCGTCGCCAGATCCCGCTGACGCCAGAACAAGATATCCGTACCATCGGTCAGCTGTACGCCCCACCAATCCCATCCATCGTTCTGCGCTACCCAGGAGTTCCCCCACTGGTGATCCATCCATCCCTGCCCCGCCGTGATCTTCTCCGCGCCCGCTCCGGTATCCATCGTTCCCGCCACGCCGCAGCGCGTCAGCGAGAAGTAATACATATCCGTCGGCGTGCGCAGTCCCGTTTCGCCCTTGCCGCCCACCGCCATCGCCGGCCGCTGCGCCGACAGCGTCAGATCGATCTTGTCCGAACCGCCGGCATTGAGCGTCACATGCACCGACGTGTTGTCGTCCGAAACCGAGCTCAGCGTATTGTCCTTCCCGTACTCCAGGCGAAACGGCTTCGTCTGCGCCACCGCCGGCGACGGGATCTGAATATGCGGCGCCGGCAGACGCCCCGCGCCCAGCGCCTTCATCATCGCGACCGCCGACTTATCCTTGGGATGCGCCAGCGCCAGCAGCGGCGCGACCTGCTTCAGATACATCGTCATATTCGTATCGGCCAGCGAATACGCCCGCTGCGTCTTGCGGTCCAAGTCCGTCACCGAATAGATCAAATAGTGCGCGCGCGGCTGCGGCGACACCCCATCCAGAATCGACACTCCGTTCCCAAACCGAAAAAACGACCCCACCAGCGCCAAACGCCGCCCCTTCTCTGTCGTCACATGCGCGTTCACATACCACCACTCCACATTCACCTGTGAATGCGGCGCGATGGGAAACGGCGCGGCCTTTGGAGCCGCTGTCGCGGGGGCGACGGTCACGACCGGCGCCGCCAGGAGGCAGGCGGCAAGCATCCAAGATTTCAGTCGCATGAGAGAATCGTACTTTCTAAATGACAGAAACGAGCTATATAGTGAGATTATACCCAGCAGTCGAGATGGCGCTATGAGATGACGCCAAAGAGGTTTCGCGTCACTCACAAACACAAAAAAGCGGGCGCCGGTAGCCGGCGCCCGCCGATATTTTGTTTTTTATGGAATGCCGGTCGTACGGACTATACCGTGCGGCGGCCCGTAATCAGGTTGTAGACGAACATGATGACGGCGATCACGAGGATCAAGTGGATCAGAGATCCGCCGACATGCAGCAGGAAGCTAATCAGCCAGATGGCGACGAGAATGCTAGCGATTGTGTAAATCAAGCCCATGGATTTATCTCCTAATTGTGTAAAACGTTCATCCTTGACGGCTATCCATCATTGATGAGTATTTACCCGGCAAGCATGGGCGGGAAACATGGGATGGAATTTATTTTGCGTAGGTCAGAACAAAGTCGATAAGAGAGAGTTAGGTAAAAAAATGGGAGAACAAATGGAGATATTAGAATTGCTGGATTGGGAGCGACGGATGGTGGTTTATCCGGGCGTGACCCGGTTTTCAGAAGAAGGCGTGATTAAGGATCTTTACGAAGACGGGAAAAGCGGCGAGATCGTTTACTCCTCCTGCACCGAGGGTGAAGTCGATTCCATGATTCGCCGGCAAATCCTGGCCGCGCAACGTGGGCGCTATGATCTGGAATGGAAAGTGTATGGACACGATCAACCCCACTGCCTGGGAGAACGCCTGACGGCGGCGGGGTTTGAAGCGGGCGCACGGGAGAAGTTTATGGTTTTTCTCGCAAGCGAAAACGCGCTGAGCCATTTAGGAGTTTGCGACGACGATATTCGTAAGGTGACGAACGCGGCGGATCTCGGAGATTATCGGAGCATTCTGGAGGAAGTTCGCGGCGAGAGCTGCGACAAGGAGATGACGCAATATGGAGTTATGCTGGACAGTCACCCAAATTATATGAGTATTTATGTCGCTTATGTGGAGGGAGAGCCAGCCGCCTGTGGACGCGTCTATTTTCACGAGGACAGCAAGTTTGCGGCGCTCTATGGCGGAAACACGCGGGAGCGATTTCGGGGCCGGGGATTGTTCACTCGCGTGGTTGCGGCGCGTATTCGGGAAGCGCTCAGCCGGGGAGTGAGGAATGTTTGTGTCGATGCGCTGCCGACATCCGAGCCGATCCTGAGAAAGCGCGGATTTGAAATCCTGACCAGCACGCAGCCGTTTTTCTTTACGGCGACAGAATGAACCCGGCAGCCGCTTGCGCCTTGACACCTTCCTCTCTTTCGGGCTATCATAAAGGCTCCATGCGGATACTAGTGACTAACGACGATGGCGTGCAGGCGGATGGGATCTTTGCTCTCAAAACCGCGCTTGCGCGGGAGAATGATGTGACTGTCGCGGCGCCCGAGCGGCAGCAGAGCGCGACGGGGCATGCGATCACCCTGCACAAACCGCTGCGCTTGACCGCGACCAAGATGCGCGACGGCGGCTCGGCCTGGATGTCCAACGGCACTCCTTCCGACTGCGCCACGCTCGGATTGCTCGAAGCGATGGGCGGATCGGCCGATATGGTCGTGTCCGGCATCAACCATGGTCCGAACCTGGGCTGGGATGTCCATTACTCTGGAACCGTCTCCGCCGCGATTGAAGCAACCGTGATGGGCGCGCCCTCCTTCGCCGTCTCCGTCGCCACCTTTGAGGCGGAGGTGCACTGGGACGCCGCCGCGAACTTTGCCGCCAAACTCGCCCATTGGCTCACGCGCCATCCCCTTCCGCCGAACACGATTTTAAACGTCAATGTCCCCAACTTGCCCGAGCGCGAGATCCGCGGGGTCGCCGTGACCACGCAGGGCCGCCGGCAGTATGTCGACCGGATCGAGAAACGGATGGACCCAATCGGGCGTCCGTATTACTGGCTCGGCGGATCGCTGGCCGAGGAGGCGCTTGGCGCAGAGGCGGGGACGGACGTGCGGGCGGTGGCGGACGGATGGATCTCCGTGACGCCGATCCACCTCGACATGACCGCCTACTCCCTGATGCCGATGCTGCAGGATCTGACCGCCTAGCTAGCCGTCAGGTCCGATAACCCTCCAGCGCCATCGTCACCCAAGTTTTGACAACAGCCGTTAGCAAAACCTTGACAATGACCGTCCAAGGTCCCGAGAGAACATTCATGACAGACGCAAATCAGGCGCCGCAAGACGCGCACGAAAGAACAGACAATCGCCCAATCGTCGCCAAGTTCGGCGGCTCCTCCGTCGCGGACGCCGGCCAGGTCCGCAAAATCGCCGCCATCGTGCGCGCCAACCCCGCCCGGCGCTACGTCGTGGTGTCCGCCCCCGGCAAACGCAGCGGCAGCGATAAGAAAATCACCGATCTCCTCTACCTTTGCCATTCATTGGGAGAACAGGGCCTCGACGCTTCCGCCCCATTCGCGGTCATCAAAGACCGGTATCTAGGTCTCGCCGAGGAGCTTGGCGTGCCGGGCGCCTGGGAGTGGCTGCGCGATATCCAGCAGCACATCGCGGATGGCGCGGACAAAGACTGGGTCGCCTCGCGCGGCGAATATCTGAGCGCGCGCATCATCGCGGCTTATTTGGACGCGGAGTTCGTGGACGCGATTGAAGGCATCAGCTTCGGCGCCGATGGGCGCCTGCACGGCGCCGAAACTTACACACGGATGGGTTCGCGCCTCGGCGCGGTGCCCAAAGACAAAGTCGCCGTCATCCCCGGCTTTTACGGCCAGGATGTCAAGGGGCGGATTCGCTGCTTCTCGCGCGGCGGATCGGATGTCACCGGCGCGATCGTCGCCCGCGCCGTCCACGCCTCGGTCTACGAAAACTGGACCGATGTCTCCGGCATGCTGATGGCCGATCCGCGCCTCGTCCCCAACCCCAAGCCGATCCAAGAGATTACCTACCGCGAACAGCGCGAACTGTCCTATATGGGCGCCACCGTGCTTCATGACGAAGCGGTCTTCCCGGTGCGTGAGGCGGGCATCCCGATCCATATCAAGAACACAAACCAGCCGGAAGACGACGGCACGCGCATCGTCACCACGCGCGACTCGGCGAACACGGCGATCGTCGGCATCGCCGGCCGGCGCGGCTTCACGATCATCCTCACCGAGAAGGCGATGATGAACCAGGAGCGCGGCTATGGACGCAAAGTGCTGGAGATTCTGGAAGCCAATGGCATCTCCTACGAGCACTCCCCCACCAGCATCGATACGCTTTCGGTGATCGTGACTGATGAAGAGCTGAACGGCAAGGAGTCCGAGGTCGTCACGGAGATCCGCCGGATCGTCCAGCCGGACCGCATCGAAGTGGAGCGAGACATCGCAATGCTGGCGATTGTCGGGCAGGGCATGGTGCACCGAATCGGCATCGCGGCGAAGGTCTTCATGGCGCTGGCGAGCGCGGAGGTCAATATCCGCCTGATCAACCAGGGGTCCAGCGAGCTGAACATTATCATCGGCGTCTCGGATTCGGATTACGAGCGGGCTTTGCGCGCGATCTACGACGTCTTCGCCGAGGAATCATGAACGACAACCCGCCCGCTTCCATCGTTGTGGGCGCCAGCAGCGGCATCGGCCGATCACTTGCGCTCGCGCTGGCGCGAGATCGTCAGCGCGTCGCCTTGATCGGTCGCCATCAAGAGTCGCTGGACCGCGTGGCCGGAGAAGTCCGCGCGTTCGGCGGCGAAGCGCTGGTCGCGGTTTCGGACGTCCGCGAGCCGGAGACGATCGAGCACGCGCTGGAGGCGATCGCCGCCCAGTGGCCGCAGCCGCAGACGGTTTATCTTTCCTCGGGCATCGCTCTTCCCGTCGATTTGGAGTACTTTCACGCCGGCCCATTAGAGCAGATCGTCCAGACCAACCTGCTCGGAGTGGCGCACTGGCTGGAGGCGCTGCACCCACGCCTGCGCGGCACGGGCTCCACGGTCGTGGTGATCAGCAGTCTGAGCGCCGACCGCGCCTTCCCCGGCGGCGGCGCGGCTTACTCCGCCAGCAAAGCCGCCGTTTCCCAGCTCTGCGACGGTCTGCGCGCCCCCTGGTCCCGCCAGGGCGTCCGCCTCGTCACCGTCTCGCCCGGCTTTATCCGCACGCCGATGACCGACGGCATGGCCTCCCTGCCGTTAGTGATGGAGCCGGAAGACGCCGCCAAAGTCATACTTCGCGGCGTGGCGAACGGGAAGACCATCATCCGCTTCCCAACCGCCGCCGCCGTGACGATGGGTTTAGTAAGACTGCTGCCGGCGGTAATTCTGGATAAGTTTTACCGGCCGTAGGGAGGCCCTCACCCCCCGGCCTCCTCTCCCAATTCTGGGAGAGGGGGAGTCAGAGTTTTAGTGATAAGATCTTTTGGATCAAAGATCCAAATCTTACTCCTAACCCTCTCCTAAGATTGAGAGAGGGTGGCCCGAAGGGCCGGGTGAGGGCCTTTCTTCGCTCCATGCAACTTTTCACCTCGAAATCTCGTCTAACTAGCCATACTCCAGAAGACCGCAGTAGAAAAAGAGGATTGTTCTCATGCAGTTTCGCCGTACCCATTTCCATTCCGCGCTGATCGCCGTAAGCGTCGCCGTTCTCGCGCCGGTCGCGCACGCGGATCAGAAGATCGTCGCCACCACGACCGTGGACGGTCCCCAGCTTCGCGTCATGATGACGCAGATGTCTCCCGATCAGCGCGCCGCTATGAGCAAATACGGCATGGGCGGGCCGATCAACAGCACCGCATATGTCAGCGGCAAGAAGATTCGGACGGATACGAACGGCTCGTCCGTCCTGCTCGATTCCGTCGCCAAGACCCTGACGACGCTGAGCCGCGAAAGCCACACATACACAACGCGTCCATACGATCCCGCGAAAGCCCAGGCGGCCAGCGCCGGAACTTCCGCGACGATCACTCCGGCCGGCGACAGCAAGAAACTTCTGGGGCATGTCGCTCGTCACTACAAGCTGACGATCACGACCACGTCCGGCCCGATGGCCGGCACGCCGATCCATGGCGAGGTGTGGGCGGCCCCAGATCTCCCGCAGCCTCCCAGCCTGCCGATGCCGGGACCGGCCGGCGTACTCCAGAGCCAGCTCAAAAAGATCAAAGGCTTTCCGCTGCTCACGGTCATCGCGATCCCCAACAGTCCCACCGGACCGATCACCGTCAAAACGGTGATCAACTCCGTGTCCAGCGCGACGCTGCCCGCCTCGACCTTCGCCATTCCGGCGGGCTATAAGAAAAGCGCGCCCGGTGCCGGCGTCGGCATGCCGGGAATGCCCGGCATGTAGGCCCTCACCCCCCGGCCCCCTCTCCCAAAATTGGGAGAGGGGGAGTCAGAGGGAGTGAGAGTTTAAGTCATAAGACCTTTTGGATCTTTGATCCAAATTTTGAGCCCTCACCCAAATACCGGTTTTTCCGTTCTCCTCTCTCGTTTCTCCCAGCCCGCTCCGATAGTGAATTCAGATAGCGATTTTTGCGTTCACTTTCAAAGGAGCCCCCATGACACTCGGACTGCCGTCACTTGACTGGCGGCGCATGCGCGCCGCTGCGTTTGCCTGCGCGTGCGTCGCCCTCCTGGCGCGGTCCGCCGACGCCGCCAGTCCGAACATGGATGCGGCGGTCAGTTTGTGCGCGATGAGCGACTCTGGAGCGTCGGCGACGGCGCCGGCGGGATGGACGCTGACCGCGAACGCATCGGGCGAGAATATCCATCTGCGCAGCGCCGACGGACTGGCCGGCGCGGAGTGGGGCCTCGCGTCCTTGGTCGATCCGGTCCATGACGATCGCGGCGACGGCGACACGGACGCCGATGTCGAAGCAAAAACGTTACTGGCTCGATCCCTGCGCGCCTTGGGCGACAGCGCCGCGCCCATGACCGAGGCGGCGCGCAGTTACTCCAGTTACGTCACCGGCTGCCCGTTTGAAACGCCCACGCATCGCGGCGTCGTCTTTTATCATCAGTATCAGTGGGACGAAAACCAGAGCGTTGTTTCGTATTACATCGCCTGGACGGACAAAGACCGCTGGAGCGCCTCGGGGTTTGTCGCCGCCAACGTCGCCCTCTCCATTCGCGCATCGCTGCGGCCCTGCCCGCACAATCCGTTCTGGGCGGAAGGCAAGCAGGAGGAAGCCGAAGAGGGCCTGCAACTCGCTCGCGAGGCGTACAACCACAATACGCATGTCGTGTGTCTTCTCTCAAAAACGCCGGACCATGCGTATATGCTCACGATCGATAACAAACGGAAGCCGCTGTGTCAGAAGAGCGGCGGACCTCAAATCGCCATGAGCAGCGAATAGCGCGCCGCTCCCGTAAGAAATTATTCGCCCCGCAGCCGCGCTGACGGCCATATCGTCAGCGCGCGTACTCCTACCCTTCAAGCAGCCATCATTTTCGCCGCAGTAATATGTAAATTCCTTATTGACGTATAATTACTATGAAAGTCGGGTAATTTTGAGGAATAATACTTGTTAAGTTAAGATCGGCGCGTCCCCATCTTACCGCAACGCGCAACGATGGAGAAGGACGTGAAAAACGTTCGTAGATAATGCCTTTACTTGAAGACGCAAATGGTTATGACTGCCTGATTGGCGGCGGGGAAATGGGCGCGCGGATGCGCGCGCTGGATTGGTCGACAACTCCGATAGGGCCGGTTCGTGATTGGCCGCAAAGCCTGCGCACGGCGGTCAGCATCTGCCTCGGCTCGGGGCACCCGATCGAGATCTGGTGGGGTCCCGAATACGTCCGATTCTACAATGACGCTTATCGGCCCATTCTCGGCTCGCGGAAACATCCGCAGTTTCTCGGCAGACCGGGCCGGGAGTGCTGGTCGGAAATCTGGGATGAGATCAGTCCGATGCTGGACGGCGTCCGCGAAACAGGCGTCGCGACGTATTCCGAGAACTTCCCGCTCATGGTCGTCCGCGACGGATATGTCGAGGAAACATACTTTACCTTTTCCTACGGGCCGCTTCGCGACGAATCCGGCGGCGTCGGCGGCATCTTCTGCGCCTGCCGGGAGACCACCGGCGAAGTGCTGCGCGCGCGCCGGCATGGAACGCTGCGCGAATTGACGGTCCATGCGCCTTCGGCTCAGGACGCTATCGAAGCCAGTCTTCAGGTGCTCACGAATAATCCCGCCGATATTCCCTTTGCTCTTGTGTATTTGATGGACAACGAGCGTCGCGCGCGGCTCGCCGGCTCGGCCTGGGCGCTTCCTGGCTCGTCCGCCGCCCCGAAGATCATCGACTTGCTTGAGGAATCGGCGAAGACATGGCCGATCGCGCAGGCGATGTCCGGCCCCCTTCTCGTCGAAAACCTGTCGGAACGTTTTGAATCCCTGCCGGCTTCCATGTGGCCGGAGAGTCCGCGCTCGGCGCTGATCCAGCCGATCGCCGTCGCCGGGGACGGATCGCTGCATGGCTTTGTGATTATCGGCGTCAACCCCCGTCATGAGCTGGACGCCGACTATCAAGAGTTTTTGGCAATGGCGGTGCGCCATATCGGCGCCGCGATCGAAGCGGGCCGGCTCCAGCAGCGCGAGCACGCCATCGCCACGCAGCTTCAGGCAGCCCTGCAGCCGGAGCTTCCCGGATCCACTCCCGGACTGCGCCTTGCCGACCATTATCACCCGGCGCTGAACGAAGCCGAAATCGGGGGCGATTTTTACGACGTGTTTTCCACCGATAAAGGCGTGACCTATCTGGTCGTGGGCGATCTGTCCGGAAAAGGTCTCGCGGCGGCCTCGCAAGTCGCGACCGTGCGCAATATGCTGCGGTTTGCCCTGTATAACGGGGCGACAACGGCGAACGCCATCTCGACGCTCAACGACACCATCGCCGACCACAACCTGCTGACGGGGTTCGCCACGCTGTTCGTGGGGCAGTACGACGCCGGCGCGCGCCGGCTCACCTATGTGAACTGCGGTCAAGAGCCGGGCCTTCTGCGGCGCGCGAACCAGGGCGCGATTGAGGAGCTGGCCCCCACCGGCCCCGTGCTCGGCGCCCATTCGCAGGCGGACATCCGTGAGGTTTCCACCTCGGTTTCCGCCGGAGATACGCTGGCGATCTTCACGGACGGCCTTACCGAGGTGGGCGTTCGGCGGACGGCCCTGCTGGGCCTCACGGGAGTCAAGGACCTGCTTGCGGCCGCGCCGCACGACGACCCGGCGGCGATCGCCGCGCGCATCATCGCCGGCGTCGAATCCTATGCGCTCGATGGCGTTCGCGACGATCAATGCTTGCTCATCGGCGTGATCGACGGCGCAAGATAACCAATTCTCGGGCGACTCATTCGTAATTTGAGGCTCTGCCAATAAAGTATTTGAACGGCGTCTTAACTCTCTTCTGAGCGAAAGCCTAACGCTCCTTCCGAGCGGTTTCCAGCATATCGGCCGCGAGTTTGGAGATGGCGACTTCGTGATAGCCGACGACGCCGGTGCGCAGGGTGTCCGAGATGGGCTCGGACCATTTGTTGGGGATCGCATCGAAGCCGTGTTTGACGCCCCAGAGCGAGCCGCAGGTGGCGCCGTTACAGTCCGTGTCGAAGCCAGCCATCACGGCGCGCGTGATCGTCTTCTCGAAATCGTCTTCGCCGTAGAGCAGGCCCAGTGCGACAATCTGGGCGTTGGAGTTCGTGTGGCACCAGTCGTGCGGGTTCGTTTCGTTCCACTGCTTATGGATGGCCGCAACGGCGCCATCGTAATTCACGCCCTCGGCGTACAATGTCAAGATCCCTTCTATGTCCTCACGCAGACGGCAGAGCGCGGGGATCTGCGCCAAGCCAGTCCGGATAACTTTCACCCAATCGTTTTCGACATAAGCGGCGGCCAGCATCGCGGCGACCCACATCTCGCCGTAGATCCCGTTCTTGATGTGGCTGATCGAGGCGTCGCGCCACGCCCATTCGGCGGCGCGCGTCGGGTTGCCGGGGTTGGCGTAGCCGAAGTAGTCAGCGCGGATCTGCGCGCCGATCCACTCGCGGTAGGGGTTGCGCGCGGTCGCCGATTGCGGCGGCAGAACATTGACAACGAAGTTGCGGTAGGCGATGCGCTCGGCGGTGCAGGTGTGCAGGATCGGAACGTTCTGGCACCAGTAGACGGCGACATCGAGCGGCTGGAAATCCTTGCCGAACTCACGCACGATGCTGTAGCCAATTGTCGTGTAGTTAGTGTCGTCATCCTCAACCATCCCATGCATCGTACCGCGCAGCATCGGCGCATGCCAGGAATGAAGCCGATGTTTGGGAGACTGGGTCTCGATCGCCGCATCCTCGGCTTCCGTTGGCTTTCGGAGATAATCTGTCAGCGGCCAATTGCCCGTCGCTTCCGCCGTCACCCGAATGCTGGCGACATCCCAGCCTTCCACAGGCTTACCGAGCATACATCCGATGGTGCGACCGAGCAGCGCGCCGTGCAGCCGCCGCTCCCACTCCAGATCCGAGCCGCTCCACAACGGAAGGTCAACGGAAGCAGGACGGCTTTGCCGAATGCCATCCAGATCGCTCGGCTCCTCATACTGATAATCCGCACGGAACGGAAGCGTCTGAACACGGTCGATGAGATCGCCCACGCGCTGCATCCACTCCCTGCCGCGTGCGCCGCCGACAGCGTTACGCCATTCCGGACCCGTTCGCGGCGTCGCGATCAGCGCCTGAAATTCCTGTTCGACGCTGGCGAGGCTCCTTCCCTCTTCTCGCGCCTGTCGATACTCGGTCTCGATGTCGCAGCCGTCCAGCCACACGGCGCGCTTGGCCCACTGATCCAGCAGCGTTTCTTGAATATCCGCCATGTTGATCCTTGCCTCCATTTCTGATGTGAGGGCATTATCGCACGCGGATCGCGCAGTGTCTTTCGTTGTTTGGCCAAATTCTTTCGGTATAATGCACTAATGAAGGGGAATTTGCCGTCGGAGGCGCCGTTTTACTCGTTTGGGATCCACACCGGGTCAGACCATTTCTCGGCGCCGGCGCACGCGCACCGGCACAACGAAATCGAGTTGATCTTTGTGCGTGGCGGCGGGATGACCTTTGTCTTTGGGGGAAAGCGGCTGCGTTTGGAGCAGGGCCAGTGCGCGGCGTTCTGGGCGGTGGTTCCGCATCTCGCCTACCAGTGTGACGAACCAACGATGCTTTACTGGATGAAAGTTCCGCTCCAGCATTTTCTTGAGTGGCGGCTGCCCGAGGAGTTCGCGCGGATGCTGCTGCGCGGCCGCTTCCTCCTCGATCCCAATCCCCTCCCGGAAGCGGTCTCGATCGCTCAATTCGAGGACTGGAGCGCCCGCCTCGCGCACGACACGCTGGAAGATCGCAAAATCGTCCTGCTGGAAGTGGAAGCGCGCCTGCGCAAGCTGGCGATGAACGTGCTCGAAGATCGCCCAGCGCCAAGTTCGCCGGCGCACGCGCACCGAGAGCATTCGGAAGTCAGTCATGCGGATCTCATGATGCGGCACATCGCGACGCACTATCAAGAACCGCTCACTGTCGCCGATGTCGCCGCCGCCGCCAACCTCCAGCCCGGCTACGCCATGCGATTATTCCGCGCCCACTTCGGCGCCAGCATCGTGGGATACCTCCACGAACACCGCATCGCTCATGCCCAGCGCATGCTGGTCACCACCGACGCCACCGTGCTTGACATTCTGCTCGACGCCGGCTTCAACTCCGTGACGCAGTTTTACGAGATCTTCAAGCGCTCATGCGGGACGACGCCGGTGCAATATCGAAATGCGATGCAGTTGTGAACGAGGGAAATGGAAATTGGACACAGGACGGATATGCAGACGCGCTTAGGCATTTAATTTGTGGAGTGGTTAGACGCAAAAAAAGCGAGAGCCGATTGGCTCTCGCTTTAAATTCTTTCGTTCAATTTTGCGAACGTGAATATACTATATCACGCTTCCAGCAGAATGTCAATCCATACGAAAATCCATGGGCCGCCGGGATAGCAGGGAATTTCGATAATCATTGACGATATCCTTGGTCATTACGCAATTTTTGCGAGTAGATAACACTTGAAACCGACAACAGTATATCTCATATTTGCCTCAAAAAATTCACTATTTGATCAGCACATGGTCGATAATTCCGTAGTCGACGCCCTCTTGTGCGGACATCCAGTAGTCTCGGTCCACATCGCGGGAGATGTCGCTGAATGAACGATGGCAGTTGTCGGCCAAGATCTGCGTCAGTTTTTCCTTGAAGCCGAGGATCAGCTTGATCTGGATCTCGGCGTCGGAGGGCGTGCCGCTGAATCCGGCGCTGCCCTGGTGGATCATGATGCGTGAATTGGGCAGCGCCGTGCGTTTCCCCTGCGTTCCGCCGGACAGCAGCACCGCGCCCATGGACGCCGCCATGCCGACACATGTGGTGGCGACATCAGGCTTGATGTGCTGCATAGTGTCATAGATGGCAAGTCCGGCCATCACATCCCCGCCCGGAGAGTTGATGTAGACTTCGATATCCTTATCCGGATCTTCTTTTTCCAGAAAAAGAAGCTGGGCCATGATGACATTCGCCATCGACGGGCGCACTTCTTCGCCGATGAAGACGATCCGGTCCTTCATCAGCCGTGACCAGAGATCGTAAGCCCGCTCGCCGCGCGGGCTCTGCTCCACTACCGTCGGAATCCAAGTCATCGATTGCTCCTTCCTTTTGTCGCCAGAAACGTTACGCGCGGCGCGCTCGTCGCGAGCACCACCCGATTTCGAT
This sequence comes from Capsulimonas corticalis, assembly GCF_003574315.2. Classification (GTDB taxonomy): domain Bacteria; phylum Armatimonadota; class Armatimonadia; order Armatimonadales; family Capsulimonadaceae; genus Capsulimonas; species Capsulimonas corticalis. The sequence goes on from NZ_AP025739.1 coordinate 6,267,424, forward strand.
GCGAAGACAGACGCATGCCGCGCCGCCCTTCCCCCGCCGCCAGCACCTGCGGCAGCGCCCGCGTGACGACATGGCCCCACGACCACGCCGCCGACATCGCCGCGCCCACAGCCTCGGTGTGCTCCAGATGGACGCGCGTGCCGCCGACTTCGGTCGGCTCCAGCGTCCATGTCACCACGGATTCCGGCTCATCCTCCGCCCGCCACTTATAGGATAACCGCCGCTCGCGCTCAGCGTCGATCACCTCGCCCCGCACGCGCCTACGCCCCATTTCAAACTGAAAGCGAAAGCCCATGCGCGGTTCGAAGTCGCCGGGAAGGAACCAGCGGGCGAGCGCCTTGGGGTCCGTCAGCGCCTTCCAGACGCGGTCCGGAGATTGGGGATATTCGGCGTCGAAGCTCAAAGCCGGCTCCATCGTATGTTCCGTCGCCCCGATCTCGTCAGTCACTCTTGGTTTCATCTTCCGCCTCCAGAAAATCGCCCAGCGCGTGCAGTTTGCCCGCCCAAAACGGCTCGTACGCCTGTAACCACGCCGACACCGGCCGCAGCGGCAGCGGATTGAGCTGATACAATCGCTCCCGCCCCAAACTGCGCACCGTGACCAGCTCCACATCTCTTAAGACACGCATATGCTGCGAAATGGCTGACAAAGTCACCTCGAAGTGCGCGGCCAATTCCGAAACCGGCAATTCTCCACGACGGAGGATCTCCAGAATCGAACGGCGGGTCGGGTCGGCGATGGCGTAAAAGACATCCGTGTTGGATTGAGCGCGGCTCATGGGAAGAGTATACTTTAGCAATTGCTAAAATGTCAAGAATTATTTTTGCGATGTCCTTGTGAAATATAGGTCAAACGTCCTATGTCCGGGATTCCTGAAGCGCCGTATACCTATCTGTATCGCCTCCAGAAAGGAAGGAGCTTTGGAGACCCCACAACTACAGCAGGACAGCGCGGCTTGGCGCTTCTTCGTGCAAGTCGCATTTTTGATCTCGCTCGGCCTGATGAGCCTCGGCATCTGGGAACTGCCCGTCAACCTGTGGATTCGCGGCTTCCTCGGAATGGGTCTGTTTTTTACGGTAAGCTCGACAATCGTACTGACCAAAACGATGCGGGATGAGCATGAGGCGCAGAAATTGATCAAATGCCTCACGAACGCCAAAACGGAGAAGATGCTGCACGACTATGAAATCAAGCCATAAATTGTCTTGCAGTCTCGTCGCTCAAGGAGATGGAGGCGTCGGAGCGGCGACCTCGGTATAGCCGATCGGAAGCTGGAAAAGGGAGTCGGCCAGCGCGGTCTGCGCGACGGAAGCGACCTCCGTGGTCATCGTCACCGACTCCTGTACGCCCTGCGGGGACGTGCGCGTGAACGCGATCCGGCTGCCGAGCGGGATTTCCCTGGTCTTTTTCAGTCTCTCGGCCAGAGGCTTGAACGCGAATGTCTCACCGGAGATCGGCGCATAGACCGCCGGCAGCAGGCTCGCTTTCTTGGCGCTGGGGAGCTTGACGCTGTCGGCGAGCCAGTATTCGCCGGACACCTGCACGGGCGCGATATGGACGCGCGAAGCCGGCGCGCCGCGATCATCGCCGCCAGGGCCGTCTCCTCCCCCGGGATAGCCGCCGCCACCGCCGCCAGGGAATCCGCCGCCACCGCCGGGGAAGCCGCCACCGCCACCGCCAGGAAATCCACCGCCCCCGCCACGTCGGCGACGGCCTCCGCCGCCCCCAGATCCGCCGCGCGATCCGCCGCCGGTCCGTTCCGGGGTCACGGTGACGGCCCCGCTCACCAAAAACACTTTGGCGGTGTTTCCGGAAACCGTTCGGGTATCCGTTCCCGGGGAAAGGTCGATGTCGCCGTCGACCTTCATCGTGATCGCGGGGTTTTGCGGAGCGGCCGCCTTTGGCTGCAAGATATCGTCAAACGATTCGACGTAGTAGGTCTTCTGTGACGGATCAAGCGTGTAGATCTTCCCCTCGCCGCCGTGATACAGGGTCACAAGGCCGCCGGAAATCTCCGTTCGGGCATTGTCGTTTTTGTAATAAGTCGTCACGGATTCGGAAACCGGGGGAACGGGTTCGGAGGGGGCGCCGGCCGGCGCTCCCTCATTGCCGCCGGCCGGGGCCGACGCGGAGTGAAATGTGATCACCGGGGACTGGGAAGACGGCAGAACCGCGTGCGCCACCGTCACTTTCGAAATGATCGTGACATCGGCGCAGGCGGCTCCGGCGATAAGAGAGGCGCCCAGGACAGAAACGGACGCGGTCAAAATACGGTTCATGGATGCTCCCGCCAATTGGTGCTGAAGTTATGTGGATGCCCACGAGCGACAGTTTGGCGGAAGAAGATGAATAATTTCTGAACGCAACTACTTTTCGAGGGAGAGCGGATCCGAACCCAGCTTCACCAGCGCTTCTTCCAGCACCGTGCGGTATCGGTCCCCGACCCCATCCGACTTCGACGGCTCGCCTTCGGCGCCGAGCAGAAGCTGGATCGGCGCGGCGGCTTCGGCGACTTGCAGGTCGGCGCAGGCTTTGGCGCTGACAAGCTGGAGCCAGCGGTCGGAGGAGGCGAGGAGGCGCAGGAGCGCGCGGCGCAGGGTGGCGCGCTGCGGGGCGCCCAGTGTGGCGTCCAGCGTTTCGAGCTGCTGATGCAGCCCCCAGAACTCCTCGGCGTACGCCTGGCGATTGAGCAGGGCGAAGGTTTCGCGCAGCTCGGCGAGCAGATCGGCGTCATCGCCGTCGGCGGGGCGCGGGGTAAGGGCGGCCTCCAAAACGGCGCCGTCCACCAGCGGCGTACGCAGCGCGGCCTGCTTGCGCCGGTCGACGCGCCATTTGGACCAGACACGGGCGGCAAACGTCAGCCCTAAAAACACTCCAGTATTGATGAACGCCTGAGCGCCTAATGCGGGCACGAACTCTCCTTGGGAACGCCGTAACGCGTGTCAAATTCCTGCAAACGCCGGCGAACCATGAACGGGATCGGGGCGCGCAGGGCGAATGGGGAGGCGAAGTTGACTTTGAGGATCAAATCGTTGGTGGTCGCCATATGGCGAGCGTACGCGTCGCGGGCCTGAGCGCGGCGCGCTTCGTATTCCGGAGCGCCCTGGAGCGACGGCTCGGCCGCCTCCCATCGCGCAAGGCTGGCCAGCGCGGCGGCGCGGGACGCCTCGACTTCCTTCTCCAGAATCACCCACATCGGCAGCACCTTGTTGTGCCGGAGCAGCCGATTGACGGCGCCCATGCCCGGCGGCTCGAAGGGATTGACGCTCAAATCGAGGGGCTGGCCGCGCCCCGGAAGGTTGTCGAACAGTCCTTCCTCCATCGCATCCTGGATTTTACGCTCGGCGATACCGGCGGTCCAGTCAGGGTTGTCGGCGAGATCGTCAGCAGAAACCATATCCTGCTCCTTTCTGACAATAATTATACCCGTAACCTTCTTCACGGCCCTACAAGCGACCATGGAACCTCTGGAGTGGGTATAACGTCTAAGAAGCAATAATCAAGATCTTTGATCCTATGGAAGGGTGTTAACAATATGAACAAGCAAGAACTGGAAATGCATGAATCGCGCCGGCGTTTCCTGCGGCGCGCCGCCTGGACGGGCGCAGGTCTGATAATCGCCCCCACGCTTCTGGTCCCCCAGCCCGCCGAAGCCGGCGGCCTATTTTCGCAGCCCAGCCCCGCCGACCAGAAGAAGGTTGGAGATCAGGCGGCGAAGGAAGTTTTGCAGAAGTACAAAGAGATCTTCGACGGACGCGCCAAGCACTTCGACGTGCTCGGCCAGCGCCTCGTCGCGGCCCTCTCGCCGGAGGAGCGCAAAACCTGGAACTATCGGTTCCACGTTCTGGACAGCAAGGAAGTGAACGCCTTCGCGCTGCCCGGCGGCGATATGTTTATGTTCACGGGCCTTTACGAGAAACTGAACACGGATGACGCCCTCGCGGCGGTCACGGGCCACGAAATGACCCACGTCCGCAAGCAGCACTGGGCGAAAGCGTACGCGAAAGCGCAGCAGCGTGACACCCTGCTGGCTCTGGGCCTGGCGATCTTCCACGCGGGACAGGGCGCGCAGACGATCGCGCAGCTGGCGGACAGCGCCATCTCCAATAAGTTCTCACGCGGCGAAGAGGACGAAGCCGACGCCGGCGGCCTGCAAAACATGGTGGACGCCGGTTACAACCCGCAGGGCATGATCCAGCTCTTCCAGGAACTGCAAAAAGTCAGCGGTAACGGCGGCTCCATCGGCGGCGACTTCCTCTCCGACCACCCACTGACATCCGCGCGCATCGACCACACCAAACAGCGCATCGCCGCCCTCAAGCGCGAGAGCGACTTCCCAGCGCTCACGCCGCTGGATTATAATTCGCTGAAGTAAGGCAAAGGCCCTCACCCCCGGCCCCCTCTCCCAAAGTTGGGAGAGGGGGCGCCAGAGATTCGGCGTTTTCAGGTTTTCTTCTTCGTTTGGTAAGTTGTCGCCAATTCCACCATTTCATCTACCATCTGCTTCAAATAAGGACAGGCGGCGAGCGCCGGCTGCGGCTGAAGCTTCGGAAACAAATTCTTCCCATCCGTCACTTTATCGTAAGACCGATTCAGCTTGGATCGATAGATAGTTTCCAGTCTCTTCGCCGGCGGCTCATCGTTGTTCACGGTCTCGGGTCTGTTTCGCAGCGGCTTTAGGGCGTCGTGCGCTTTGGGCGGAAAGATGGCAGGATCGCTGAGCAGCCAAGCTTCCGTCTCGTGAACGGCGAAAAAGTGACGATATCGTGGATCGTTAACTTTCTCCTGCATGTGCTTGACGCCCCACGCATGACGATCTACAATGCTCTGTTTTTCCGCCGGATAGATCGTCGGACCGTATAGATCGATCAGAGAAATGACGGCAACGATCTTTTCTCGATCCGGTCCATTCAGGTACAGCTTTGCGTGCTTCGCCACATCACGATGGATCGCGGCCCACCCATCAAAGCGCACGGTTTTGATTCCGACGGACTTGCCTTCCGGAAAATGCGCCTTCATGCATCGACCAAGGAAATCGCCTAAAATGGCTTCTTCCGTATATCCCTCCACGAATACGATGAACTTCATTCGGCGTCCTCGCCGACCGACTCTCGCTCATGGCTTCCAGCTTCTTCCTCTTCCTCCAACGCATCCTGCGCCATATTTTCCAGCTCGCCGGAACCGAACAAGGCCCCCAGAGAATATTCGCGAAGCCAGTACGCCAGCTTCTCGCCATCCAGTGTGACAAGCTTTGTCTCGCCATCTTTCAACTGCGCCACCGTTGTCGTGGGATTGTACTCACTAAATGCATCCAGAAACTGCACCGAATGCGTCGTAAGCACAACTTGCGTTCGCTGCGCGGCGTTCGCGGCGTACTCCGCGATAATGGGAAGCATGGATGGATGCAGGCCAGTCTCCGGTTCGTCGATACAAATAAGCGACGGCAGTTTTGGAAGCGAAAGGGCTGTGATAAGAAATAGAAATCGTAAAGTCCCGTCGGATAATACGGCTGCGGGCTGTGGCCTGCTTAGCGACTTCCAGCGTAAACTTAATTCTACGCGCTGAGTACCAGCAGGTGGAAATGCAAGACCTCGGTAATCGTCGCCAAAGGCGGCAGTCATCGCACGGTCAATATTCTCCTGAAAGGCTAAGTCGCTCTCATAGACGGTATGAAGTACAGAGGTAAGATTCTGCCCATCGGGATCTAAACGCTCTTCGAACCTAGAAACTACAGGCTGACGAACTGGAGCAAGCTGATCAAGTCGCAGTTCCGGATAAATTTCGTAATTGTTTAAATTCTGAGCAACACGATCAATCAGAATGGATATTTTTGGAAATGCTCTGACACGAGAAAGCAGTGTCTCAGATGATGAGAGTATTTCGCCGCCTTGAAGTTCTACTTTTTCATCATCATCATCACTGTAAAAAGCATCAGTAGACCTCCGATGAAGTATCCTGGGGACAGTCCAATCATCTTCGTGATTGGAAGGCAATATATGGGCGATTGCTTCGTCAAAAATAGTATATGCGTTTGATTTTCCGATTCTTTTTAATTCCAGAGAATAAGAAATAGTAGCTTTCAGTTCATTACTGTCTTCAGAAAGAGAAATAATAATAGCCAGATCTCTGTCTTGACCGTCCCACAAAATTGACAGCATTCCCCCAGAGTTCTGAATTATATCCTCCATCATACCCCACACCGAAGTTTGGATTAATTCCAACAGCCTCAAGATGTTAGATTTACCAGATGCGTTAGGGCCAATGATGATATTTAGATTCCCAGGCTTCCACAAAACATTTCTTAAAGTCCGATAGCCTTTTATCTCTAACTGTACGATTTGCACAATATCACCCTCTACAAAAAATAAATCAATATGTAAGCATCCAGTCGCACATCATCAAACCCGATCAATCCAAGCTCACTCGCACTTTGCCTCCGCGTTTCCTCTCTTCGATCGCCTCGTCGTAGATATCGGTCAGTTTGAGGGCGATTTTGCGCCAGTCGTGGTGTTCTTCGACGTAACGGCGGGCGTTGCGGCCGAGGCGGTCGGCTTCTTCGGGGTGTTTGAGGAGGTGGATGATTTGGGTGGCGAAGGCGAGCGGGGTGTCGGCAAGGCAGATGCTTTCGCCGACGGCGGCGGGGCTGAGCGCTCGGCAGGCGGCGGGGGTGGCGACGAGAGCTTTGCCCATCGCCATGAGTTGGAGCACGCGGCTTCGGCTGGGGCCGGGCGCGCGGAGCGGGCAGACGGCGAGCGCGGCGTGGGCGAAGAATGGGCGGGCGTCGGCGACTCGGCCGGTGGCGTGGACGCCGCTGTGCGGATTGCTCGCCAGGTCCATCAGCTCCGGCGCGGGATTGCTTCCCACGAAGGTAATCGTCGCGGAGGGATAGGCGTTGCGAATGCCGGGAAAGATTTCGCCGCAGAAGTACTGCGCCGCGTCGCGATTGGCTTCGTTATCCATTTGGCCGGAAAACACCAATTTGCCAAGCTGGACCGGGATTTCAGGCTGCGGCTGAAAGTAGGAAAGATCGACACCGTTGTGGATCACATCGAGTTTCAGCGATGCGCCGTGCGGGAGCGCAAGGGAATCCAGGCGGTTCGCGGCGTAGTCGGTCGCGGCGATCACCCGGTCGCATTCGGCGGCGACGCGCGGTTCGTAAATCTCCATCTTTCGCAGCTCGCGACGCGCGACGGCGCCGTCAAGGGCGTTGACGCTGTTTTGCGCGTGCCGGGCCTGAATGTCCGTGCGGCAATCGACCGCATCAAAGACAACGGGGAGCGCGTGCTTGAGCGCGCCGGCGGCGTGGGCCATCCGGAGACTTTCGAGGTGGGCGACATCGAACTTCCCGCACGCCAGGACGTGGCGCAGGGTGTTGAGGAATGGGGGAGAGTAGCTGGAAGCGACCCAGAGCGGAACAGGCGAGTTCAGCAGGCGGGCGGTCTGGAGCAAAGCGCCGCCCCGCGACATCGGGACGACGTGTACGGCCTCACAAATCTCCTCCAAAAGAGCCTTGGCGGAGTAATCCGCGTCCGTTCCCTCCACCCCCAGCGCGACGACGGTGATCTGGTGCCCCAGACGCGATAAGTTATCGACAATCTGATAGGCGCGAAACCGCGAAGGCGATGGGACGTAGGGAGCTGCAAAAAGAATGCGCATGGCGCTCAGCGGGAATCCGGACTTCTGACCGGACCCTCCTGATGACCATTGTACCACGCCTCGGGAAAATTCGCACGGGAGCAAAAGCGGGTAAACAGTGGAAGCCCCATCTGCTTACCGGCTTTTGTTCGCAGCGGTCCAACCCAGGCGCATCATTTTTGGCGAAGGCTCACGTTTAATTGGGGAGCTCAGTCACAACGCGCGTGGCGTGATTTCCCTTGGGACCCTGCTCCAGCTCGAACGCGACTTCCTGACCCTCGCGCAGGGTCTTATATCCATCGATCTCAATGACCGAAAAATGCACAAAGACATCTTGCTGTCCTTGCTCAAGCGCGATAAAACCGTATCCGTGAGTATTGTTGAACCACTTGACTTTACCCGTCAACATTGATGCACCTCCTGAGGTCGGATCTCGAGAATAAAACGAACGCATTCTCCATAGATGCATAAAGCGTGCCAACGCGTGAATTCCTATGCTCGCCCCACAAAAAATTAATTCTTCACAGAGGTTGCGCCGAGCATGGCCTGCATGGTATACTATTGAGCATTCGATTTTTCGCGCGTTCACAATCTCTGCAGGAGTTTCGTCGGCAATGCCAAACATTAAATCAGTCATCAAGGACGTCAAGCGTTCCCGCCAGCGCCAGCTGCGCAACCAGGCCGCTAAGTCACAGATCAAGACCTTCGTCAAGAAGGCCCGCACCGTGATCGCGGACACCACCGCCGATCAGGCGACGGTGACCACCACCGTCTCCAAGACGGTCAGCGTGATCGACAAGGCGTGGAAGCGCGGGATCATTCACAAGAACGCGGCCAACCGCCGCAAGTCGCGCCTTCAGAAGCGGGTCAACGCCGCCAAGGCCGCCGCGACCGCCTAAGTTTTCCGGCGATCCACACAAACGTAAAAAGCCTCCCTTCGCTCAGTCGCGAAGGGAGGCTTTTTTTGTGCGCGACGGCCCTCGTCCGTATTTACTTCAAAGTCCAGAGAAGCACGGTTCCGTCCTGGGCGCCGCCGGCCAGCAGACGCCCGTCGTTGGAGAAGGCGAGAGTCAGGCTGGATGGGGCGCTGTCGCACGTGAGCTTGTGCAAAAACCGGCCGGTGCGGGCGTCGCGGACGGCGATGGATTTTCGGTCGTCGCCGGTGCAGGCGAGCAGCTTTCCATTGGGCGAAATCGCCCATCCTCCCATCGGGACGCGATAACTGTTTTGCGCAACGCCGCTTTTGCCGTTCCACAAGCGCACATGCAGGACATACGATTTTCCGGCGGCTTCCGAGTGCAGGCTCGCCACGGACGCGCCGCCGTCCACCAGCGCCGCGCCGACGAGGCCGGTGGTGGGGCGAGTCCAGCGATGCGCCTGTAAGTACTTATCCCACAGATCCAGAGCGCCGTTTTCATCGGTTCCCAGTCCCCTCGTCGCGACCAGGCACTCCGCTCCGTCGGGAGCGAACTGCACGGAGACGACCGAGCGGTGCGGATGCGCCAGCGTCTGCATCGAAGCGCCGGTGTGGACATTCCAGAGCCGCGCTTCGCCCGGAAACTGGCTGCCGGCCAGGTCGCCGCCGCCAGTGGCGAGCACCTCCCCGCTCGGCGCGAACGCCAGGCACACCCCGCCGGCGGAGTGCGGCGGCGCCAGGGTGCGCAGCGGCATGCCCGTCGTGGCGCTCCACACGGTCACATGCGACTGCACGGTGGACGCCGCAAGCGTATCTCCAACGGGCGAATAGGCGATCGCGCAGATCGGCGATGTGTAGGGAACGGTATAGACGAGATGTCCCGTCGAAATGTCCCAAACGCGCACCTCGCCCGGCGATGTCAGCGACAGTCCGCTCCCGCTTCCCGCCGCGAGACGAGTCCCGTTCGCGGAAAATGTGAGCGCGCCCGCGACGGGGCAGCCGCAGACGCCGACAAGCCGCGCCGGGATGCTTGGCGCGGGCTTCCGGACATATCTGCGCGCATGGAATCGAGGGCGCGGCCGCAGGTAAAGCGGCCGGACGTGGGGCCGAATATGGGGCCGCCGCACGGGCGCTCTTTCTCCCACTGGCGCCGCGAGCGCCGAGGGCGGCGGCGCGATTATCAGAGCCGCGAGGGCGGCGGCGCAGCGAAGAGCAGGCGAGACGGAATGGGTCATGGAGATGTCCTTATGGTGAGGGCCGCTCTTACTACCCACGGCAAAGCGAAACGACTAATAATTGCAGATTTGCGGCGTGATTATCGCCGGCGGGAGCGGTGGCTCCCAGCGCTTCGATCGGAGTTCCCCCCTTCATCGCCATATCGCTGGCGAGCACGCGCGCGAGGGCGTGGCGCAGGGCGTCGTACGACCAGCGGCGGGCCTGCTCCTGAAGGCTGCGCAGCAGGTATGCCTGGCGCATCGCCAAACCGATCACCTCGCCGGAGAGCACGGCTTGCAGTTCGTCCGGCAGCGGGCCTTTCACGGCGCCGGTGATGCGCTTTTCCGCGAGGTACTTCGCGCCCCAGAGCATGCGCAGATGGCGGGCCAGCATCACGAAGGTGCGCGCGGCGATGGCGTCGGGCTTGTCGCCGTGGCGCAGCATCTCCTCCACCTGGCGCAGCGCGCGGGGGGCGTCCTTGTTCCCCACGGCGTCCAGCAGCGCGAAGATATTTTCTTCTGCGCCGCGCGTGCCGATCGCCAGGGCGTCATCGCGGGTGACCTGGGACCGGTCGCCCACAAAAGCGGCAGCCTTGTCCAGCTCGTTGTGCAGCACGTGGAGGTCGCCCCCCTTGCCCGCCCCGCCCCGGTCGGACGCCGCCGAGACGGCGCGCTGCACGATCACTTCCAGCGCGGCCGGCTCCGCCGTTTTCCCCAGCGTTTTCAAATACGACGCCGCGCGGGATTTCAAATCGGCGGCGAGCGGCGCATCGCACACCACGACCGCGCCGGCCTTCGCGACGGCGTTTTGCAGCTTGGTCGAGACCGCCGAACGCCCTTTGATCTTCCCCGCCTCATACTCCGGCGCGCCCGCGATCAGGACAAGGCAGGACAGCGAACCCAGTTTCCCCAGTCCCGCCGCCAGATCGTCTTGATCTTCTTTGGAAAGACGCTGAATATTGGTGACGACGACGACCCTTCGTTCCGAGAACATGGGAACGCCGCCCGCCGACGCCAGGATTTGCATCGCCGCCAGGTCCTCGGACCCGGCCGAGCCGACATCGCGCGCCTCGCGGTCAAAGTCCGCCGCGCTGGGATCGAGAAGAGGATCGGTGAGACGCGCGAGGCCCTCGCGCTTCAATGCATCGTCGCTGCCGGTAAATAAGTACACACGCTCCGCCGGCTGAGGAAAGCCTTTGGCGCCGAGTTTCGAATAATCAATTTCCACGCAAAGAGTTTACCTGATCGGAACGCGAGTTGAAGAAATCACGAAGGGAGAATCGCGGGCTTGACAAAGTCAAAGCAGCGCGATAAAATGTCACCACTGATCAGGGGTGTCAATTATGGATGAGTCGGATTTCAAAGAGCAGTTGGTCAGCCTGGGTTTGACGCGTTATGAAGCCGCCGTGTATCTCGCGCTCCTGGAGCGCCAGGACTGCGCGCCGCCGCAGATCGCTGCCCGGGCCGCCGTGCCAAGGCAGCGGATCTATGATACGCTGGCGTCGCTGCTGGATCGGGGGCTGTGCGCCGAGGGGCACAGCGGACAGCGGACCCTTTTTCGCGCCGTGGATCCCGCCGTCGCGCTCCCCGCGCTGCTTGCCGAGCGGGAACGACAGTGGGAGGAAGAAAGCGCGCGCCGCCGGACACAGGCGAATACGCTGGCCGAAGCCCTGGCGCCGTTGTTTGCGGCGGGAGGCGACGCCGACGATCCGCTCGCCAATATCGAAGTGATCGCGCAGTCGAGCCGGATCGCGGACCGCGCCGCCGCGCTCGCCGCGAAAGCCGAGCGGGAGATCCGGGTCTGCTTCAAACGCCCTTCAATCATCAGCGATGACGACAATCGACGGCTCGTGCAGGAGCCGCTTGGCCGCGGCGTCGCCTACCGCGCGATCTATGAGAAGCAGATACTGCGCGATCCCTTGTCGCTGGCGCTGGTGCGCCAGTGCGTCGCGTGGGGGCAGCAGGCGCGCTTTGTGACCGAGATCCCTGTCAAGATGCAGCTTCACGACGGAGACGTGGCGCTGCTTTCCCTTCAGGATACGCCGGGCGACACGCCGCGCTTTACGGCAATCGCCATCACCAATCGCGGCCTCGCGCGGATGCTGGGACTGGCGTTTGAGGCGCTCTGGGAACAGGCCGAAGAAATCGCGGAGCTTGGCGCCGCCTCGGAGGAATAAAATGGAAAAGATCGTATTTCTCGACCGGCAGGCGATCCGCGTCCCGCTGCGCAGCCCAAACTTCCCCCACGAATGGATCGAGTACGCATACACGCCGCGCGGTCAGGCCGTCGAACGGTTACAAGGCGCGACGATCGCCATCAACAACCGTGTGCCGATCGATGAGGCGCTGCTCGACGCAGTCCCCACCCTGCGCCTGGTGGCAGTCAGCGCGACGGGATACGACCATGTGGAGATCGCGGCGTGCCAGAAGCGCGGCGTGGCCGTCTGCAACGTGCGTGATTGGGCGGTGTCCATTCCCGAGCATGTCTTTGCCCTGATTCTCGCTCTGCGGCGGCAGCTGCTCGGTTACCGCCAGATCGTCGAGGACGGAACCTGGGGCGCGTCACCGACCTACGGCTTTCTGCTGGAGCCCATGCCGCACGCGCTGGCCGGGGCCACGCTGGGCCTGATCGGTTATGGGGCGCTGGCGCGCCGGGTCGAGGCCATCGCCCGCGCCTTCGACATGAATATTTTGGTGGCCGAGCGCAAGGGTGAGATGCGTGTCCGCGCGGGGCGCGCGCCGTTCAAGGAGGTTTTGCGTGAGAGCGATGTCCTATCGGTGCTATGCCCGCTCACGGATGAGACGCGGTGGATGATCGGCCCGCGCGAGCTGGCTTGCATGCGCTCGAGCGCCCTGCTGATCAACTGCGCGCGCGGCGGTATCGTCGACGAGGCTGCGCTGGCGGACGCGCTTCGCCGCGGCCGGCTCGGGGGCGCGGCCGCGGACGTGCTCGCGCAGGAGCCGCCGAGCGAGGGCAGCCCGCTCATCGGACTGGACCTGCCGAACTTGATCGTTACGCCGCACATGGCCTGGGCGAGCGTCGAGTCGCTGGAGACGCTGGCGGAGCAATTGATTGGAAATATCGAGGCGTTCGCGGCGGGCGCGCCGCGCAATCTGGTGACCATGCCCGCGCTCGCGATCGCGCGGGGTTAGGCGGACGCGCGGCGGCGGAACTGGAAGAACTGGACCCACCAGGCGCGGCGGACGGCTCGCAGGAATTCGCCGGCGTCGATGGGGTCGCCGACGACCTGCGCGTACTTCGCCAAAATGAAGCGCTGGGTGATGTCGTCGAACGTCTCCGGCTGAAGGTCGATCCCAAGGCGTGTTTCGGCTTCGCGCAGGAATGGGCGAACCCGGTCGGCGTACTCCCCCGGCGTTTCGGACGGCAGGCGCGGCAGCCCCAGCTTCGCCACGGCCCGGACGGACTGCTGGTAGGCGAGGCCGATCTCCGTCTGCGCGCGCGCTTCGCCGGTGGCGGTTGAGATACGGCGTTTGCGCCCAAAGATCCGGTCAAACCATTCGACTTTGAGCACGAAGAGAACGATGGCGACGATGGCGGCGCCCAGAAGCAGCGCCAGCGGACTGCCATGCATCAGCTTGCTGAGCCATGACGGCAGGCCGTGTTTTTCCGTGCTTGTCGACGACGGCACGCTGCCGTCCGTCCGAGTGCCCACCGTCGGGTCAAAGGTCAGCCAGCCGTATTTGGGGAAGTACACCTCGACCCAGGCGTGTTTGTCCATCGCGCGCAGATCGAAGCCGTCGGCCTTCGGCTCTCCGGGCGCGAAGCCGGTGGCGACACGGGACGGCAGTCCCGCGACGCGGCATAACACCGCCATGGACGACGCGAACATATCGCAGTAGCCCTCGCGGTTTGTATCCAGGAAGTTGCGGACATGCTCGACGTCCTGCGGGATCGCGGGCGTGGTCAGCGAATACACGGCGCGGGAGGCGACGAAATCGCGGATCGCCAGCGCTTTGTCAATACGCGTCCGGCGCGCGGCCGGCAGTTCCGCGAAGACTTCATTGACGAGCTGTCGGAAGTACAAAACGTCGTCGGGAGTCGTGACGTCATTGGGCAGACCGGTCAAGTAACGGGCGCGCACGGCGGCGGGGATAGGCGCCTTATCGGCGCGGCGCAGCGCCATTTGAACGTCGGGATCCATTGGGTCGGGCGTCAGGATGCTCGCAACGGCGTATCGGAAGTGGCTGTAGGGCCGGGCGCCCAGCGAAATCGCCCGGTCCGGAGAGATATCGAGCGAATCGATCTCGCCGGGACGACCCGCCACCTGCGAAGGCTCACTGGCGGAGATCAAGTTTTGCGTGACGCCTTGGACGGTGATGAGGGCGACCATCCGCCGCCGCGCCGGCTTGGCCGCCAGCGTTTCACCATCCTGCGCCGGCGGCACGACAAACCGCTCCGCCTGCGCCTCGTCGTTCGCCGGCGCGATATCCAGCGAGGTTTCCTGATCCTGAGTCGAACTGGTCCAGCTTCGGCCATCGTAGGAATCGTAAGTGCGGCCGCGCCAGTAGTGCGGCTCCCGGTCGCTGGGGACGACATGCGCGACGACTTCCGAACTCGCGCTCCACCCTGTCCCCATACCGATCTGCAGATCCCCATTGTCGGAGATATTGAGCGTGGACGCCGTTGCGTTCGGCGCGGCGGCGTTCAAGCTCGCCAGCCCTCGGATCGCCTGTGACAGCGAGAGACCGCTGAAGACCATCTGCGCGGGAACAATGATGACCGAGCCGAGGCAGAACACCAGCAGCGCGCAGGCGGCGGCCAGCCCCACCTGCGTGCCGATCATTTTCAGCGGCTCACGCCGGCTCTCCTGCGGCGCCGCGAGCACGCGGTTCTGAAGGTAGAACTGGTGGATGAACAGAAACAGCATCGCGAAGATCAGGACACAGAAGTAGACCAGAACTTCCGTCGATTGTGAGTTGCCCGAGCTGATCAGACCGATCATCGCCACGGCGATCAGGCCGGAGAACAGCATCATCACATCGCTGACCAGCATCCACGACCAGAGAACGAGCCCCCAGGACAGCAGCGTCGCCAGGTGCAGATCGCGCTGCCCCGTGGCGGCGGGCGCAAGGCTGTCGAGATCCAGCACGCCCGTAAACGCGCCGTAAATAAAGTATGCGATCAAGGCGCCGCCCAGCACTTTGATCACCAGCGGCGGCACTCGCAGCCATCGGCATCCATAGGAGAAGAAGTAGCCGATGACCGTCAGCAAAAGCGTCGTCGCCGTCAGGCTGGAATCGTCCACCGTGACGTTGACGCACTGAAGGCCGCAGATCGTCGCGATCAACCCGGCGGCGTAAAGCGGCAAACTCGGAGCCGATTCCTCGGGCGATTCGACTCGCGGGAGATTACTGGTAGCCATAAGCCAATCCTTCGACGGAAGCCGCGAGATCGTCGCCGCGGCCGACAGTGCGCCAGACGGTGCCGGGCACATGCACCACACCCGCGTCCGGCGTGACGCGCAGATGCGAGGCGGGGTGGAAACTCGCGCCGTCCAGATAAAAGCCGAAGGCGCGAACGCCCTGCGCGCCGTAGTGGCGGATCGCCTGCACCAGCGCGCCGTCCACCACCGGCGTAATCGTCACCAGCGTGATCCCAGCCGGCGCCTGCGGACGGAAACGTTCGAGCATGTCGGCGAGCGAAAGATCGTGAACCGCTTCGGCGCGCGCCAGCGCCTCCAGCAGCGCCGGCATCTCCAGCGGGTGGTTGGACGGCGGATACGGCATATTGATCGTGTCGGGCGTCAGCAAAAGAGCGCGATGCCCATGGCGCGCCAGATTGTCCGCCACCGTCACCGCCAGCTTCACGCCATACTCCAGCGCGCTTTGCAGGCCCGTTCCCGTTTCATCGTAGGCGCGGCGCGAGAGATCCAGCGCCACCAGCACTTCGAGGGAGGCGCCCTGCGTATACTCGGTCACCGCCAGCTCGCCGGTGCGCGCCGTGGTCCGCCAGTGAACGCGGCGCAGGTCATCGCCCTGACGGTATTCGCGCACGCCGTGAAAGTCCATCCCGCCGCCGCGCTGTGAACCGCCCTCTTCGCCGCGCAGTCCCACCACGCCGCCATCCAGAAAAAGGCGGCTCGTCGGCAGCGGCGTCGGCAGCACCAGCAGCTCCTGAACGTCTCCCACCAACTTGCGGAAGGTGGTGAAGCCGAAAGGATCCGTTGTCGAAACGAGGGTCGGACCAATCTGGTACGCGCCGCGCTTGGTCAGTTCGAGATTGTAGCTGAGGACGCGCTGCTCGCCAGGATCCAGCTGCAAGATCAGGGGCGCGTCGCTCCCCACGAGCTTCAGGTCCGCCGGGAGCTTGTCGGCGGCGCGCAGGAAGAACTTCGGGAGTCGCCCGATGTCGCCAATGCGCAGGACAACGGTCACCCGGTCGCCTTCCGCGCATTCAAACGGCAGCTCACGCGCGCACGTGATGCCGTTGACGAGCAGGCGTCCCACCAAAAGGATCACGGCCGGGATCAGAAGCATGATGGCCGCCATCAGATACATCTGCTCCGAACGGAACAGGATGGCCACGATCGCCGTGAAGCCGCCGCCGACGGCAAGCGCCAACTTCTTCAAAGTACTGTTGCTGGTGGACATAGGGCGGACGCATTTTCGTCGCATGGGACGCCCCGGAAAACAATCCGGGGCTGAGGGGTTACATCGTCGCCGGGACGGGGATCTGGCTCAGGATCTCGCCGATCATCGTTTCGGCGGTCGTGCCTTTGGCGCGCGCTTCGGGCCGCAGAATGATCCGGTGCGCCAGCACGGGCTTCGCGAGTCGCTTCACATCATCCGGCAGGACATAGGTGCGTCCCTTGAGGCCGGCGTACGCCTGGGCGGCGTGCAGCAAAAAGAGCGAGCCGCGCGGGCTGGCCCCGAACTGCGTCATCGGGTGCTTGCGCGTGGCGGCGACGATATCGACCACATATTCGCGCAGCGATGGGTCGATATAAACGTTGGCGACTTCCGCCTGGAGGGCGAGCAGCTCATCGCGCGTGATCACCGATTCCATGCGGTCCACGGGACTGCCTTGCGACGGTCGCGATAAGATTCGGACCTCTTCATCGCGCTCCGGATAGCCGATGGAGATGCGCATCAGAAAGCGATCCATCTGCGCTTCGGGCAGCGGATAGGTGCCGTGCGCTTCTATGTGGTTCTGTGTGGCGATGACAAAGAAGGGGTGCGGCAGTTGATAGGTGATGCCGTCGCTTGTGATCTGCCCTTCCTCCATGCATTCCAGCAGCGAGGACTGCGTCTTGGGGGTCGCGCGGTTGATCTCATCGGCCAGCACCACATTCGCGAAGACCGGGCCTTCCCGAAACTCAAACTGGCTGTCCTTTTGATTGAAGACGCCGGTTCCCGTAATATCCGCCGGCAGCAGATCGGGCGTGAACTGGATCCGCTTGAAGACACAACCGAGCGTTTTCGCCAGTGACTTCGCCAGGGTCGTTTTGCCGACGCCGGGAATGTCCTCAATCAGCACATGACCTTCGACAAGAATGGCGGTCAGCGCAAGCTCCACAATTTCCCGCTTGCCGATGACCACCGTTTCGATCGCGTCCGCGATCAGCCGCGCTTTGTCGGCGATCCGCGTCGACGCCGTTTCTGTTTCGAGCAACCCTAAACCTCTTCCCACGCGAGCGCAGCCGCGTCTCGCCGACACCGTAGTTGATAATCATTCGCGCGGAAGCCCGACGTTTCCTGCGATAAATTTGGCTAGTTCAGATCTATTATATCAGAACTATACTCCATACGCTTGAGAGACGCGAAAAATAGCAATCCTTCATTATAACGGTGTTTTCTCGTCTAAAGTTTCATGCCGCGAGTCTTTTGCCTTCCGGCGGCGATAATGCTCGGCCGCTTTGTGACGATTTCCACACCCTTCCATGCAGCACCAGCGCCGCCGGTGGTTCTTTGTTGTATCGAAGAAGTACAGAATACAGTGATTGCTCTCACATTGGCGCACGAGTCCCTGGCCGCCGGATAGTAAATCGATGGCTGAGTCCACGAGAGTAAAAAGGAAATCCATCCCCTGCGCGTCTTCGGAGTGGAACCGCCGCGTCCAGCCGCCCTCCCCCAGCGTCAATTGCTGATACCCGCGCCGCCGCCGCAGGTGCGCGTTCAGCATTTCGGCGATCTCCGGAGCGACCGTTTCTCCCGCCGCCATCTGCCGCGCCATGCCGCGCAGCGCGGCGCGAAGCTCTTTCGCCTCACGCACCGCGACCTCGCCGGGCAATTGACGCTTGCCGCTCTCGACCGCGTCGAGAGGCAGCGCTCCCGATTCGAGCATCCATTCCCAGAGATCGTCCGCGCTCTCGATCAGGTCGACACGAGCCCCCTCGCGCATCCGTTCCGTGTTGACAAAATCCAAACACAGACTATTCCCATAAAAAAGAAACCGGCTGCTCGCCTTGCTCGTCGCCATCTTCGTCCTCGTGCTTCCATTATAACAATATCTAACTTTTCAAACAACACTTGACAGGTGATCATTCCCGAAGGTATAACCCAAATATAACCTTCTATATTAATTTTAAAGGTTATAAAATCAAAATTCGGGAGCAGAGATTATGGCGAAATCGGCGATTTGCCCTCCCTTCACGGAGGAAACGGCGCGGGCAAAAGTCCGGGCGGCCCAGGACGCCTGGAACTCCCGCGACCCGGAGCGCGTGGCCCTCGCGTACACCGAAGATTCGCAGTGGCGAAACCGCGATATCTTCCTGCAAGGCCGAGATGCGATCAAAGCGTTCCTCCGAGACAAGTGGGCGCGCGAGCTGAACTACCGCTTGATGAAAGAGCTTTGGGCGTTCCACGACAATCGCATTTCCGTGCGCTTCGAGTACGAATGGCGTGACGCCGCCGGCCAGTGGTATCGCAGCCACGGCAACGAGCATTGGGAGTTCGACGACGACGGCTTGATGCGCCGCCGCGACGCCAGCATCAACGATTACCCGATTTCCGAAACCGACCGCCGTTACCGAGACTGACGTTATCGAGACGCAGCATCACAGGAGAGATCATCATGACCGCGATCGCAGAACAGACACGAATTCAAACCGGCCACGTTGGCCTGAACGTCACGGACCTGGCCCGCGCCAAGGCGTTCTACGAGAGCGTCTTCGGCTTCCAAACGATCAAAGAGTCGACGCAAGCCGGCCGCGAGTACGCCTTCCTCGCCGAAGGCGACACGCTGGTTCTGACGCTCTGGCGCCAGAGCGAAGGCCGCTTCGCGAAGTCCGCGCCCGGCCTGCATCACCTGTCGTTCATGGTTCCCGACGTCGAGGCGGTCCGCGTCATCGAAAGCAAAGCCCGCGCCGCCGGCGCGCCGTTCGCTTATGACGGTGTCGTGCCGCACGCCGAAGGCGCGCAGTCCGGCGGCGTCTTCTTTGAGGATCCCGACGGCGTGCGACTGGAAGTCTTCACCACGAGCGGCGTCGAGGGACAATCCGCGCCAACTGAAGGCGCGCCGACATGCGGGTTCTTTTGAGAATGGGTGAATAAGAGAGGCGCGCCTATTTCTACCTTCCCCGGCGGCTTGCCGGAAGTACGCAAACCGTTGGGGAAGGTAGAAAAGCGAGCCAAGCGTCCGGTGCGGACACCTCTAACGACAGGAGCAAACCATGGCGACGCAATTCCATGAGGGCGAGATCGCGGTCCAGACGCAGGCGGGTGTGCGGAGCGCGGCGGAGCGGGTCGGCCCCAGTATCCATCCGGAGATTCCGGCGGCGGCGCAGGAGTTTTTGCTGCGGCAGCCAATGGCGATTGTCGGCGCGCAGGATTCGGCGGGACGTGTTTGGGCGTCATTGATCACGGGGAATCCGGGATTTCTTCATGTGCCCGATGGACACACGGTCGCAATCGGCGCGCATCTCACGGCGGGAGATCCGCTGGAGGAGGTTTGGCGAGACGGGACAGCGCTGGGCCTGCTGGCGATCGAGCCGGCGACACGGCGGCGAATGCGGGTGAATGGGCGTCTGACGCAACAGCGATCTGGAAATTTCGCCATTGATGTCCATGAGGCTTACGCAAACTGCCCAAAATATATTCAGTCGCGTACCTGGGAGCAGGGCGGCGACGCCGATCGAAGCGCGCCGCACGTTTCGCGCGGCGCGGAGCTGACGGAGGCGCAGCAGGAGCGTATCATAAAGTCGGACACGTTCTTTATCGCCACGCGGCATCCCGTGGCGGGGGCGGACGCATCGCACCGGGGCGGCGCGCCGGGCTTCGTACAGGTCCGGGACGCGAATACGCTTCTCTTTCCGGACTACGCCGGCAACAATATGTTCAATACACTGGGCAATCTGGCGGTCGATCCGCGCGCGGGGCTGCTGTTTGTCGATTTCGATTCGGGAGACGCACTTCAGATCACCGGCGAGGGACACGTGCTGTGGGACGAAGAGTCCCGCAGGGGACTGACGGGCGCGCAGAGGGTCGTGGAGTTTCGTATTTCCGGCGTTGTCCAGATCGACCATGCGGCGCGCCTGCGATGGCGGTTTGTCGAGGCGTCCCCGTTCAACCCCAAGTAACGGAAACGCCTCGCGGTTTCCACGCCTGCTTCCGTGGGTAAATCCCGTATATCATGACGATTACGGAAGACAATGTCCCGCAGGGCGGGGTCGGCTCACGGATTGGGCCTTATGAATTGACGCGCGAAGCCGGCCGGGGCGGCGCCGCGACGGTCTATGAGGCGCTCGATACGAAGATTGGCCGGCGAGTAGCCGTCAAAGTGGTCCGCATGCCGTCTCACCTCGCGGTCGAGGAGCGACGCGATATGGCGGAACGCCTGATGCGGGAGGCGCGCGCCGCCGGGCGCTTGTCGCACCCCAGCATCGTGACATTGCACGATGTCGGTTCGGAAGACGACGTCTACTACCTGGTGATGGAGTTTCTCGATGGGGAGACGCTGCATCAGCGGCTGCGTCGCGGCCCGCTGCCTGCGGCGGACGCCGCGCGGATCGCCGAACAGCTCGCCAGCGCGCTGGGCGCGGTTCACGCCGCCGGAATGCTCCATCGCGATATCAAGCCGGGCAATGTGATGATCCTGCCGGACGGGCGGATCAAGCTGATGGACTTTGGGATCGCCCGGCAGCTCGACGAGACGCTGCTGACGCAGGCGGGCTCATTTGTCGGCACACCGGCGTATATGTCGCCCGAGCAGTGCCGGGGCGAGGACGCCACCGCCGCGTCGGACACCTGGGCGCTGGGCGTGCTTATCTACCAGATGCTCGCCGGCCACCGGCCGTTCGAAGGCGCGACCATTCCTTCCGTGATGTATCAGGTCACGCACGAAGATCCCCCGCCGATTTCGGGAGTCCCCAATGAGGCGCGGCGTATCGTCGCTCAGGCGCTCGACAAGGATCCGGCGCGCCGTTTCGCCACGCCTGCCGCCCTCGCCGACGCCCTGAGCCAAGCCGTGAACGCCGCTCCAGAAGCCGCCACCGTGGAAGCGGAGCCGGAAACAATTTGGGCGCGCCCGGCGGCGCGGCGCCTCCGCCTGAGACCCTGGCCGACCGCTGCGGCGGCCGCCGCGCTGCTTGGCGCGATCACTCTGGGCTCCGCGCACTTACACAGGCCAACGGCTCCCAGCTCGACGCACGTCAGCGTCACGCCGCAAACGCCGTCAATTTCGAAAACCGCGCCGGTCCTCACTCCGGCGCGCCATGCGCCGGCAAAGCATGCAACCATGAAGGCCGTCCCCCGCTCAGCGGCGCACGCATCCGCCGCGCGCGCCGTGAACAAGAGGAAAGCCCGTTCCGTTCGGCGCACGCATTCGGCCAAGAGACATCACCGCCGCCAGCGCACGCACACATTCGGCGCGCGGGACTTCTTTACACTCGCCCATCAGCTTTTAGGCTAATGGGGCGATGCTGCTTATTTACCGCTCCGCGTTCTTATGATCGCAAACATGCACCATCCGGCGACAAGCGCTGTTCCTATGATCACGCTCCACATCATCTCAACGAGCCTCCTGAAATCTTCGATTTGCAGATAACGGAAAAATCGGCGTAAGGTTTCGCGGAGACGATAAGTTTTTTTTATTTTCCCAGCCTGAAGATGGCGCTTAGCTGGCGCCGCCCGTTCCAGCGGCGGGATTTTTATTCTGCGTGGAGGCGGCTCCCCCGCCGCCTTTGAGATGGAAGGTATAGGCGAGATTGACGATATACCCCTTGAGGTTGGCTCCGCCATCGCTGCTGCATGGCTGCGAATAGGCGACATTGAGGGAAATCGTCTTGGTGACGTTCGCGATGACTCCGAACGTCGCATAGTTGTCCCGGCCGCCGATGTCGTCGGCGACCAGCTCAACGGTCGGCGTGATGTTATAGGATACGCCGGCCATGCCGTCATACGCGTGTCCGCCGCTAGGACGGATCAATCCGAGGGAAAGGCCGGTCGCGCCCGGCTGAGTTGTCGCGACGGCGTAGGGAACGGCCTGCTGTCCGGTCGCGACGTTTGTCATTCCCAGCGCGATGTCGGGCAAGCGCCCCGGGCGATGGGCGATCAGATATTTGAAATTGGACAGGACCGTTTCCTGACCGGGCGGCGACGCCTGATAATCAAGGCCGACTTCAAACAGGTTGGCGATCCCATACTGCGTTGTATAGGTTGTCGCCTGACTGGACTGCGCGACGCGGGCCAGCGAAATAGAGGCGACGCCGTCGCCGAAAACCTTGGCGATCGGGATCTGAGTGAGCCCGTTCGGCGCTCCCCAAACCGGCGCGCTCCCGAACACGGCGAGCGCCGCCAGGAGCGCCGGCATTCGGAGGAGAGGGCGAGATAGCATATGTCCGTTCTTTCCGTCCTGGCGCACTGGCGTCCGCTCACGACTTTCCTTTCACCCATACCCGAATGCGCGGCTGGAAAAACACAAAGACGTGTAAGTTTCCATCGGCGGAGCTTTCGTGGTGGTCGAGCAGATAAGCTCGGCCACCACTGAGATGGGCCTGTGGGATGATTTTCACCCAGGCGCTGAAGGCGTATTTGCCCTAAACGGTCAGTGCCCGACGATCTGTATGCCGTTGATGGGAGCGCGCAGATAGGCGTCGGTGGAGGAGACGGGAGTCGCCGAGAGGGTGAAGCTGGAGCCGCTGAGGGCGCTGAAGCGGGCGTAGTTGCCGGCGGAACTGCTGGCCTGGGTGAACGCTCCGCTGAAGTCGGTGTTGACGGCGTCGTTGATCTGGATGTTCGAGGGGCCGATGGCGTATTTGTAGACGCGGGTCGCGCCGCCGTTGGAGCCGTCACTGTAGACGTAGACATCGTAGCCGTGCGTTGTGTAGTAGGATGGCAGGCCAGAGACGGTCACGGTGCTGGTGGCCCCGCTGTAGGTGTCCAGGTAGCCCTTCATCATGCGCTTGGAGCCGGCCGTATCCGTGACGCCAGTCGCATAGACGGCGCTTGCGCTCCACGCCGCCGAGGCGCCGGACGATGCGCCGCTGCTGTCTACGAGACCGAGGCCGCTTCCGGATTGGCCGGAGGCGTTATTCCACGACGCAGCGCCGACAACACCGGCGTTTTCGCTGGAGCCCATTGCGGTTCCAGAGCCCACGAAGTCGAGACTGATGATATGGGGGGTGGAGACTTTGATCAGCCGGCAGGCGTGCGAGGCGAGCGAAGCGCTGTAGCCGCCATTGGCGACGATATCCGTATTGGCCCAGACATCGTGCACTTGCTGGTTGCCGCTGAGGCCGATCGCGCTCCAGTTGACGCTGACCGTGGCCGAGCCGCTTCCGAGGTTGTATAGCCCCACAGTGCGCGTGCCGTCGCCGTTATCTGTCGACCAGACCTGGGAGTTGCCGCTCTGGATCTGTGTCGCGACGTTGCCCGCCTGGTCCATGGCGATGATGAAGGGGTTCGTGAGCAGAGACACGCCATAGCTGTCCAGATGGTAGAGGTCGTCGCCGGTATAGAGCGGCGAGCACTGCTGCGCCCAGAAGGTGATCGCGGTCTGGCGTTCGTTGTTGGTCAGTCCGTCCATGGAGCCGTTGCCGACATCGATCGAATCGAGGTCGTTCCAGCCGGAGCCCATCGAATAATTGTTGTTGTAGCCATGCGCGCCCGCCCACGGAGCCCAGTTGGCGGCGTCGCCAAATCGCAGGTTCGTCTGCTTCCAGTTGGTCAGGGTGCTGCTGTAGGCGTCGATATCGTCGTCGATACGGCGCGCGTTGGAGTACGTCTGCCAGAACGGGATGTAGGCGTCGGAGATCCGCCAGGAGATCGTCAGCCACATTGGACGCCCGCATTGTTGGATCGCGGTTTGATACGCCTGGACGTCCGGCCGATTGTCGCAGTAGGACAGGGTCTGATCGGAGCCGGGGCTGACGCCGTCCAGCTTGAGAAAGTCGACGCCCCAGGCGGCGAACTGGTTGATAACGCTGTTGATGTACTCCTGCGCGCCGGGCTTGGTGAAGTCGATTTTGAGGTGCCAGCTGCCGAAGGCGTCGCCGGTCGCCAGCGGCTGGGCGACGATATCCTGAATATGATAGGGCGTGCCGTAGATCGGCGGGTTGGCGTTGTAGACGTCGCTCCCTACCCCAGGCACCCAGTAGACACCGAGCTTCTGGCCGTTGCCGTGCACGATGTTCGCAATCCAGGGGATGCCGTCGGGAAATGTCGAAGTGTTCGCCGACGGCCGGCCATAGCCGTCAAATCCGCCGGCCCACCCCGAGTCGATGTTAAAGTAGTTGTAACCGTACGGCTGCAGCGTCGCCTTCAGCTCCGCGGACTGCACCTGCATCTGCCATTCCGTCAGCCAGCCGTTTCCGTATCCTGAGATCGTGGTGGCCTGAAGGCTGAAGCTGCTCCAGCCCATATATGGCTTCTGCCAGATAGCCTGGGCGTGCGCAGGAGCGCTGAGCCCCATGCCGGCGACGGCGGCGCACGCGAGCGTGCGTGAGAGAACGGAAAGCTTCTTCATCGAGCGATCTCCTTTTTAAATTGCAATCATGTCAATTACACAAATACTGTCCCCATGGGGCGCTTGTCCCCGGCGGCATGGCGATAAGGCAAAATTGCAATGATCGCAATATGAACTTCATGCTTATGTAACCGGTTTCATGAATTATAGTTCATGGACGCTCGCATGTCAAGCACTATTTGCGTCAGAAAAATCGCCCGTCCCATGAGCCACGGGACGGGCGATTTCCTTAAGTATACGCGGCGGGGCGATTAAAGCTGGCTGAAGGTGAGGGCCGCTTTGCTGGCGCCGTCGCACATCACCATGCTGTTCGTTCCGGCCGCCGTGACGTTCGTGCGGCTCGCCGCCGTGTTGGCGTCGGGCGCCGTCAGGCCGCCCGAAACAGCGGAGGGACGCAGCCACTTCACATGACCGTCCAGCGCCGCGTAGTTCGCGCCGTCGGTGTGAACTCCCAGCGTTCCGGACCAGTTGGGGATATCGTAGCCGTCGATCTTACCCGTCGCGTAGACAAGCTGGTTGGAGCAGGTATTGTTGTCGATGCCCGTGCCGCCGCACCCGCCGTAGCCCTTGGCTCCGTCGCCGATGGTGCTGGCCTGCTCGCGGGGATTCGTCACATCCAGTCCAAACTGTCCATGCATTTCGAAGAGCAGGACGGTGCTTGCGGGCGATGTCTGCGCCGCGAGGGCCGTACTGCCCGCTCGGGTGAAGTAATTTCCCTGGTAACCGCCCTGCGCGTTGTCCACATAGGGCGACAGGACATTGACGTTCAGTCCGTAAGAGCCCTTGGTGAAATTGGCGCCGGGATCAGTCGAGTCATCCGGACAGCCATAGACGCCCTTGCTCTTGACATAGGGATAGATTTCGCCGGCCCAGCCGCCGCCCCAGGTGGTGTTGGTCGTGGGCATGGACTCGTCGTTATCCTGGTTGTACTGGAGCAGCCCCAGAGCCAGCTGCTTCATATTGGAGGCGCAGGAGATCTGGCGGGCCTTCTCGCGGGCCTTGGCGAAGACCGGGAAGAGGATCGCGGCGAGAATCGCGATGATAGCGATAACTACGAGCAGCTCAATGAGCGTGAAACCGTTTCGTTTATTCATGATAGTGATCCTTATGGATGAAATAACGGCCCAGGGCCGAACCGCGAATATTGCCAGGAACCGTCCGCGGAGACGGCGCCATTGTTGGATCCCGCTGTCGATCTCGAATACTCCGAGACCGAGGGCGGCTTGAGCGGCGTAACGCCGTCAAATTGTTGCTTGTCGCCAACTTCAGAAAATAGCGATTACTGCAATAAACACTAGTAATTCTGCTGCGAAGCGCGACATCGTTTAATATCCAGTGGAAGACTCTCGAATCTCCAGTTTCGCCGTCAGCGTCATTTGCTGAATGGGGATCTCCGGATCCTTGATTCGGCGGGCCAAGAATGCCCAGGCCAGGGCGCACATCTCCTCGACCGGCTGCACGACCGTCGAGAGCGGCGGATAGAAGTCCGCGCTGTCGTCAATGCCGTCGCATCCGACTAGCTTTACATCCCGCCCCGGCGTCAGGCCGACTTCGCGCAGCGCCCGGGCCGCCGCGATGGTCATGTTGTCGTTGAAACAGAACAGTCCGTCCGGCGCGCCATGGATGGCGATATGCGCTTTGAGCGCCGGCCCGACGGCGGGGCGCGCTTCATGCTCGGTCACGATAAATTCGGTTTCCAGGCCCAGCTGGGCCATCGCCGTTTCGTAGCCTCGCAGCCGGGCGTCGTCACAGCTCCGAAACCACTCGAACCAGTTCGGCACAAGATACGCGATTCGCCGGCAGCCGACACTGTGCAGATGCCGGATCGCCGCCGCCGACATCGGCGCGAAGTCCACATGCACGTGGTCCACATTTTCCAGAACGTAGGCGCCGATGCTCACGAGCGGCTTGCCGCCGAGCAGGCTGTTTGACAGACCGGGAACCGGGCCGCGCGGCAGATCGACGGCGATCACGCCGTCCACCGGCCAGGAGATCAGACGCGAGGTGTCGAGAGCGCCATCGGCGCGAAATTTGAAGTCGCTGATCGTGAGATCGTAATCGTTCTTCATGATCTCGTCGCGGGTGCAGTACACGACCTGCGATGAATGCGGAGCCCGCAGGTTGACGGACCAGAGCGCCACCGTCTTCGTCCGCCCCGTCGCGAGCGCCTTCGCCGCCAGGTTCGGCGCATATCCCATCTCCTCGGCGATGCGCAGCACACGCTCCCGCGTCTCCGCAGCGACAGGAGCATCCACCCCGTTCAGCACCCGAGACGCCGTCGCATCCGACACGCCCGCTCGTTCCGCGACACACCGCAAAGATACCCGCACTCGAACCTCCGGACTTTTCAATGTAGGCGCTTACATTTCGCAGAGCCTTACATGAAAGCGCTTACATTCACGTGATCTATTCTATCATTTGGACGAGAGTCTGTCAAGGGGTTGGAGAAAAGATTTTGAGGGAGGCCCTATTCCCCGAACTTGCTTCGGCTCATCTTGGGAATAGGGCCATTGTTCTACCGTCCCGCGCGATAGCCGGCGCGGAAATCGCCTTCGACGCTGGCGGCGTAGTCCGGCCAGGTGCGTCCTGGGTCGGCGATCATTTTCGTGAGGAAGTCGCGCTGTCCCTGCTTGTATCCGGCGTGAAAGGCGTCGTCGCCGGGACCGGGCCGGGGCGCAGGAGTCGGGATGCTGGTCGGGTCACGGCGGGCGTCGGCCGTTCCGGAGCGATAGCCGCGCTGGAACTCGACCTTCTGCCGTTCAAGGAACGGGACCAGGGCCGCGCGGTAATCCAGGGGCAGTCCCGCCTGGCGATCTTTGGTGGCCTGATTCAAACCCGCGCGATAAGCGGGAGCGTCCACGTTCGCCGGGCGGCCGTCGCCGGGATCGCGGGGCGGGCGCTGGGGCCGACCACCGCCGCCGCCATCGCCCCCACCCGCGTTGATGGTGACAGTCTGCGTGGCGCCGGAGTAATCGACCGACGCTCCGAGCGCTTCGGCGACAAAGCGCAGCGGCACCATGGTGGAGCCGTTGAGCACTTTCGCCGGAACGTCCAGCTTCACGGGATTCCCGTCCACCTGCGCCGTATAACCGCCGATCGGAAGCACAATCTGCTGTTCGTTGCGCACGGCGCGCACTTCCTGACTGGCGCTGTCGTAGCTCACATACGCGCCCAGCTTCTCCAGCACTCCGCGCAGCGGCACCAGCACGCGCCGGCCACTCTGCACAGGCCCCTGCCCGCTAAACGCCACCGGCGAGCCGTTCACGACGACCGAAACCGCGCCGCCATTCTGCGCCATCGCCGGCGCTCCCATCACCGTCAACACTCCAAAAGCCGCAGCAGGAGCGAAAAATTTCGTCCATTGTGTATTCATGTGGTTTACTCCAATTCGTCATCAGTCGGCCATCCTCATTGACAGCCGGGCCGCAATCCCTGCGATGCCTATCCTGACGCTTGGAATATACCAAAGGTTCCACGCACGGTAAACCTCCATCTTGAGATTGGCCCCTGTATGATCCTCCCCCGTAGGCGTCTGGAGTTAACGGGAAGACGTGTGGACGGAGCCGAGCACGCCAGCTTCATCGAAAGAAACTTCAACCCCACTCTCGACCCGCAACCATTGCTGCTCAGCGATGTCTGGATATTGATACTCGAACGCCAAACCGTGTTCGATCAGCCAGGCTTCAACTTGCTCGCGCATCATTCCCGGTTTCCAATCCCAGTCCAGCACTTCCAAGCGCGTCGAGAATCGGAACTCTCCTTTGCCTTCGACATCCCAATGCGCCCCAATGTAGATCTGCGGATTGGTCCGGCTCACATTCAGCTCGACACTGCCATACAAATAGACGCCCGGGCGTCGATACTTGCGCGACATTCCGCCGACGGCGTCCGGTTCACCCAGAATCTCCATAACCAGCCGGATTGATGTCGAGGGCGAAATGCCGGCAAACTTCCCACTTCGCAACAACTCTTTTAGCGAGACATACAAGCGAGGATGCGCCGCACTATCCGACAAGCTCATACGATCGAGTTCCTCCAGCATCTTCGCCAACCACTCGCGGCATTTCAATTCGCTATCGAACGATTTGCGTGTGAAGTGCTCAATGACGCCAACAGGAAAGGGGCTCCACTGCAGAACATCATTCCCTTGCTGCAAAACGAGGGAAATGTAGAGTGGCGTTGCTTTTGCAAAAGCAACGTTGATGTCCCCTGCCGACATCTTTTCTTCGTACTGTAAATCAATAAACGACGCCAAATACCCCGAGAGTTCAAAGTAATCATCCTCAAAACGCTCGTATTGATCTTCCATGCCGGTTAATCTAAAATCCCGTAAAAACGCTCAAAAGTTTGGGCTTCTTTTTATCTATCCACGATGCCGCATAGCCGCAAACGAGACCGGCGACCAAGGCAGGAGGAAGAAAGTGAAGCTGATATCGTACGCCGTTCATTCCCTTCAGCCCTGCTGTAGACGCCGCCACCGCACCGCTTATCAGCATCAGGATGACGGCGCTGGTCACCACGCTGAACGTCACGGTGGCGCGCTGTGATGTGGTGATGCGAAACAGCATACAGAGCCCATAGACAATTGTCGGCAGAAGCCCGAAGCACCCAATCAGGACCAGACCTCCCAAAACCTCTGAGGGAGAATCCGCGCCGACGTGAAAGCCTCCCATCAACGCCGCCTGAATTACCGCCGTCAACGCGAACGCCAGAACTAACATCAAATCGTACAACAGACAAAACAGAACAATCATGCTCTATGCCGCCCTTTCACCCAATCAGCTTTCCCGATAGCCGTACCAATCAGCCGCGATTTTCCTTGGGAAAAGTGAGGCCCAATAACCACATATGACGCCGGCGACAAAGAAGCTCGGCAGCATCGGCAGGGATGTTCGAAAGGCGTCTCGCCAGTGCGGTAATGCGCAATATGCGATGAACGCCGTATAGATAGCCCAGAGAAACAGACTTGAGCCAACGCTTCGACAGATCGTTCCCCGCCTCGACATCTTATGATCGCCGCATAAGACCATGATGATCCCGTAGATAAAAGATGGGATGAGGCAGAAAAGCAAACCCAGGAAAAGAGCTTCCCATGGGGTGATCTGAAACTCTTGGCTCCTTATGTCCCATGAAGCCAAGCCAAGGGTGACCGCGAGCGAAAGCGTGAGTGTCAAATCGTATAACAAGCACAATAGGAGGAACATCATCATCGGCGTCTTTTCCCGTCGATCTCGTCGACGAGGATATTTTGCGATGTTGTCTCAACTCGCTTCGCGCGCGGCGCCTTTGCGATCCTTCCAGCGATCCCAGATGCGCGGCAGCAGCAGGCCGACGCTGCTTTTGGCGGTGGTCACGCCGTAGCCGATCGCCAGTCCCATCAGTCCTCCGGTGAGAACTTGGTAGACGAAGTGCTCGTGGATCTCGACGCGCGACCAGCCGACGGCGAGCGCGACCAAAAACGCGTAGGGCGCGACGGCCGGGTATGTTTCCATTAGCAGCCAGGCGACTGCGAAGGCCGTGAGGGTATGGCCGCTCGGGAAGCCGCCGTGGCCGCCGTGCAGCACACTGCCAGGACGCGGCAATGGCAGGAGCTTTAAAATTTGACTGGTGAGCAGGCAGACGAGCACCAGATCCCAGACACGCCAGGCAATCGAGGGGTCACGTTTGAGGCGCGCCAGTAAGAACACCAACGCCGCCGCGACGGCGAGCATCATGTTGTAAACACTGAATGAGCCTTCCCCAAGCACGTGACCGAAGACGTCCAGCGCATGCGAGGGAATGATAGCCCACTGGCATGAGATCACGAGGAGCACATAAGCGATCACCGGCTGCCAGTAACGCGCTTGCCGGAGCGACGGCTTGGGCGGCTCCGGTCTTAAAGGCGCGGGCGGTTCGGTCGTAGTCATAGATTGTCGTTTCCAGTTTCGTTCAAGTTCTCAGGCATGTCGGAGGCGACGGGATAGCCGATCTCCGCGATGTCGGGGGCAAGGTCATCCCACGCAACGTCGGCGTTCAGCATTGCGGCAATGTCGGGCGTCAGTGGACGGTATTCGTAGATGTGCGAGATAGCTTCGAGAGGCAGCTCAACTTCATAATCCTCTTCCGCCCATTGCTGATATGTCTCAGGGGCGCCGTCCAAAATCGCAAAATGCTCTTGAGAGCCATCCGGGTCATCAATGTCCGGAGGAAATGCGATTTCCCCACGCCGCCAGCTCTCATCCGTCCCACTACGCCAAATACAGTACGTTGTATCATGGATCGAAAATGCCGCCTCCGACAAAAAAGATTCAAAACCTGGTGGGACCGCATTGAGAACGCCCGGCCAGGGAGTATTTCGCTCCATTGCGGAGTGAAGGGCAAAGCCTTTCATAATCGCACCCTGCGGACCAAATAGCAGAAACCACTCATCTCCAGACCCGTTACGCATGTAAGCCATCATCTCGCCGTCGGCCCAATGAGCGTTGAACGAGTAATACCGAAACTCCCATTCGGGTATGACAATCGCATCCAAAATGGCGAGGGATTGTGTCAATTTCCGCAACGTGGGGATATCGGGAAGCAGATTCAGGTTTTGGGTGGAAATGGGCGGCATCATTGTCTCATCTCAATTTGAATATGCGATCATACGAGAATTGCCTGGCCGAAAATATCGTTCGGGTAAACCCAGCCATCGATGCGGCCGTTGTTGGCGCCGATGAGAAACTTGCCATCCTCAATCGCTTTTACCATATGAAGCACGATGTGCGTATAGCGACGACCTTGGATCTGGACGAGCACGATGTCGTTAATCGTAAGCTGGGATGTGTCGCAGGGGTTAAGCGTGACGGTTTCGCCGCTGGCGATCAGACCGGTCATGGATTGGCCGGTGGGGTTTACGGTGATAGTTTGGCCGGCCGCGAGGGCGTTTTTTGCGGCGATGGTCCAGTGCTGGGTGTCGTTCAATCGTTTGTAGCGCAGGTTCTGGCTGCCAAACAAGAGAGGCAGGCAGGACGGCGGCATCCTCCTGGTTATTATGGAGAATACCGCCGTGGTTTGTCTATTCGGGGTGGTAGGCGGCGGGTTAGTTGTAGCCGTAGGCAGTGCATTGGGAGACGCCGGCGCTCCAGCTAGGGAAGCGCCAGCGGCCGCCCTGATCGGTTTCGTCGCCGTTGAGGCGGCGGTTGGGGGTCCAGACGCCGTCGATGTAGGAGCCTTCGGTGACGGAGGCGATGCCGCCGTATTTGGGGGCGCCGGGAGACGAGGGACGGAATCGGACACTGAAGCCGCTGCCGGCGCCGAGGAACTGGCCGGGGGCGAGGGCGATCACGATGCCGTATCCGGAGGTGGAGCTGCGGCCGAGGGCGGAGTCGAAGGAGATTTCCAGATCGTAGCCGCCCATCGTGCGCTTGACGACGGGATGATCGGCGTCGATGGTGAAGCCGATGACTTCGCCCTGCGTTTGATGCGCCAGAATGCAGGGCGCGATTCGGCTGAGGATGTCGTAGCTTTTGCTGAAGGGGCTGTCGGACTGGACGCGATCGACGCCGAAGGGCGATGTCCCGAGGGCGTTGTGCGCGCCGATGGCGTAGAAGATGCTGTGCGCCCCGCCGGCGTCGCTGTTCATTTCCGGGATGAAGAGAGGGTTGCCGCGCCGGGTGTAGAGATCGGCGCGCTCGGTGAAGTTGGAGGCGTAGAGGTCGGGCGACAGCATATCGAGATGCGGAGCGCCGGCCTGCCAGACATCCATCACATGGGATTCGGGACAGCCGCTCGGGTAGTCGCCGGGCTGCGATCCTTTCTCATTGAGCCAGGCGTTCGCGTACATCGGGATTGGGTATTCGGCTTTGCCGGCGGCGGCGACGCGATCGACATAGCGCGCGTAATTCCAGGCCATGAAGATCTCGTCCGTCCCCGGTCCTGCTCCGAAGACTTGCTCCCATGTTCCCGAGGTCTTCTGGCTGGCCTTGACCCAGAGGTCTCGGAACTCGGGATTGAGGTCTTGGTCGTTTTTCTTGAGATGGTCCATCAGCGGCTGCGGGACCGGGCCGGCGTAGGCTGTGTTCGCGGCGGCGGAACGGTCGCGTGAATCGCCGAGGATGCCGACTTCGTTTTCCACTTGCATCATCACGACGGTATGGTCCTTGGCGTCGAACTCACGCAAATGCGCCATCAAGGCGGCGAAGGCGTGGGAATCGGCGGCGCAGGCATTCTCGCCGAGGGTGCTGAGGACGTCGCGCGGAGTTCCGTCCCGCTGCATGGCGCGCGGGAAGCGCTGGGTGTCCCGCTTGACGTAAAGCGGATCGTAGCTCGACATGCCGTTTTTCCAGCTCGCAAGCCAGAGAAAAACGAGGTGGAG
The DNA here is from genome assembly GCF_003574315.2 of Capsulimonas corticalis. GTDB lineage: Bacteria > Armatimonadota > Armatimonadia > Armatimonadales > Capsulimonadaceae > Capsulimonas > Capsulimonas corticalis. Next base: position 6,300,448 of record NZ_AP025739.1, read on the forward strand.
ATGGTGCTGGCGCGCGCCCTGGATCAGTCCGTCCACGAGGGCGAAATCATAGACGCCCTCTTTGGGCTCGACCAGATCCCAGGAAATAGGCGTCAATACGGTGTTCGCATGGATCGCGTTCATCTGCGGCCAGATCTTTTCCATGTACGCCAGGCTCGATGAACTGGAGTTGTTCAGCTCGCCGGCGAGCATCAGAAACGGCCTCCCATCCACGAAAAGCTGTGTGACGCCGTCCTGCTTGCGCAGCTGGGGGACGCCGGCGCCCAGCGGCGCGCGGACGGCGGCCTTCGGCGCAATCCGGGCGTTCGCCGCGCCGGCCATGACTCCGGCTGTGACAGCCAGAGTGAGCCCTACGAACCGAGCGACTGTCATTGTGAATCTCTCCTTGAGTACGGTGAATTCCTTCAAGGATACTAGTATAGGGAATATTGGCATATCTGTCAACTACTAATTACATATCAATATGTTAGCATATCAACGATATCCCATGAGGCTCACAATGACATAGACCATCGGGCGGCGGCTAACACTGCGATACTTCGCGGCCCATCATCTCCCGGAGCCGGTTCCAGGCGCGGTGATATTTGGCGATGCGCTGAAGGTCTTCGTCATCCAGGGCGCAGAGGCGCATTGGGTTGAGGTTGTCTTCGAGGTCGAGGAGTTTGACGCGCGCGGCCAGGGGGTTACGGGAGGCGCGTTCGATAAAGGCTTCGTAGGGTTCGCCTTCACGCTTGGTGAGGGACTCCACGGCGGTCAGGACTTGAGCGGGGATCCCGGCGTCGGCGAGATCGGCGAGCGTGATGGGCGTGTCCTCCACGACATCATGCAGGACGGCGGCCATTTGACCGTCGGCGTCCTCGCAGCGCACGGCCATGCGGATCGGGTGCAGGATATACGCGGTTCCGTCCCGACTGACTTGATCGGCGTGCGCGCCGGCGGCGATCGCGAACGCTTTCGCGACTAATAATGCTTCTTCGTGCGTCAATCTTGAATCTCCTTTTCTTCTCACTCTCCTGGGGTGACTGCTTGTTGTGAAATCGGCGTCGCCTGGTTCCTATAACGGGAAGGTTGTGGGACGGAATCAGGAACGAGCGTGCTTTCATGATACCGGCGCGTCGGCATTTATTCTACTCTCCCCACGCGTATAGTATCGAGCGAGGGCGTCTCGCCCCAGGCATTTTTGCGCTTCAAGGAAAATGGGAAATACGGCATAATGGATGTGAGGAGTTCATTATGCTGACAGAGACGCCAACATACTCCAGTAAAACCAAAGGATTACTGGCGGGTCGCCTGTGGATCGTGCTGGGCGCCGGCGTCGCATACATACTTTTTGCGCTCTTTTGGCCGGCATCGCACGCGCGGATCGCCGCTATCGCGGACATCATTTGCTGTCTTATTCCCGCCCTGGCCGGCTGCTGGGTGTTCTGGGACTGCTGGAAATTACGAGGCAAGGCGTTCGCCAAGGAGGCTCCCCGTGAGGTGACGGCGCGATGGCGGGCGGCGCTGTTTCTGGGACTCGGGGCGTTTGCGTACGGCGCCGGGACCTTTATCTGGACGTATTATGAGCTCGGTCTGAAGCGTGAGATCCCATTTCCATCGTGGGCGGACGCCGGCTATCTGCTGTGCTACCCTTTTTTGTTTCTGGGCGTTCTCTTTCTTCCCAGCCGTCCCCTGGCGCCGGCGATGCGCTGGCGCGTGCTGATGGACAGTTTCATGACGATCACCGCGCTGGTGACGTTCAGCTGGTATTTTCTTCTGGGTCCGATCGTCCTCGCCGCGCCGGAAGCGAGCCTGGGAGTGATCCTCGGAGCGGCCTACCCTATTTCTGATTTGGTCGCGCTGTTCTGTCTTCTCGTTCTGACCGGGCACGCCGATGAGCAGCCGCTGAAGGGCGTGGTGCGCCTGCTTGTCTTTGGGATCCTGGCCGTGGTGTGCGCCGATGTTCCCTTTGGGTATCTGACCCTGCACAACCTCTACCAGACGGGTCAGCTTACCGACATGGGCTGGCTGCTGGGATGGGGCCTGATCGCCCTCAGCGGCAGCGAACTCCTGCAAGTGACGCCGCAATCACAAGCGACGGAGCCAGCGGATGTCCAGCGCACCGCCGCGATGACCAGCCCATTACTGTGGCGCGCGATGATCCCTTACGCCCTCATCCCCTGCGTCGGCGCGCTGATCGTCTACATGCTCAAACATCATCCCGACGCGAACCTTTTCCGAAACCGTATGGATGTAGAATTGGAAATCGGCGTTTATGTGGGATCGGGACTGCTGATCGCGCTGATGCTGCTGCGGCAGATCTTCGTGATTTTGGAGAACAACACCCTCAATCACGACCTGCGCAGCGCGTATCGGGAGCTGGAGGAAAAGAACCGCCGTCTGCAAAGCCTCGCGACGACCGACGGCATGACCGGTCTGTCCAACCATCGCGATTTTCAGGAGCGCCTGCGTGTCGAACTATCCGAAGCGGAGCGCCATGGCGCATCGCTTTCGGTGATGCTGCTCGATGTGGACCATTTCAAGCTCTACAACGACAGCTTCGGCCACCCCGCCGGCGACGAAGTCCTGCGCACCATGGCGACCGTGCTGCGCGACTCGATCCGCGACGGCGACCTCGCCGCCCGTTACGGCGGCGAAGAGTTTGCCCTACTGCTTCCGGGAGCCGACGCCGAGCAAGCCCGCGCGACCGCCGAACGCGTCCGCTCCGCCGTCTCGGCCCACCAATTTCCAAATCGCCAGATTACCGTCAGCATCGGCGTCACCGACATCCAAATCGCCGGAACCGATCCCGAAGCGCTCATCGCCAGCGCGGACACCGCCCTCTACGCCGCCAAACACACCGGCCGCAACCGCTGGATCCTCGCCAGCGACCCCGAATCCCTCTTCAGCGCCGCATGATTGCGCATTGCTGGCGCTCATTGCCACAAGTGCTCCGGATCTTACCGTGGATGCATCATGATTTCGGCAATCTCTCGCACTCGATCCATGGTGACGCTGAGCCATGACGCCCTCCTGCAAAAGACAAGGATTTTTGTTCGCCATTTTCGATTCCATTATCGCGCGCCAGAGAGATTTGTCGTTGAGGTGGAGAAGCAGGAAGATGAATCGGCGCGCCTCTTTGCAGAGGCGCGCCAGGGCGGAAGCCGTTTTGGGCGGCGTGTGGCTATGCGTGTGCGATCGACGGCGTGCTGGGGTTGTAGCCGTCGGTGAGTGTGTTGAGGAATGAGACGATGTCGGCGACTTCGTCATCAGTGAGATGGAGGTTGCCGAGTTCTTCCCGGTTCATGGTGGCCGGGAATTCGGGCGCGCCGAAGCTGCCGAGGTCGCGCTTGTTGTAGAACTGCACGGCCTGGGTCAGAGACGTCATATCGCCGTTGTGGAAGTAGGGCCCGGTGACGGCGATGTTGCGCAGGGTCGGCACTTTGAACCGTCCGGCGTCGTCGGTGCGATGGGTCGTCTGCTCCAGGCCGATGTCCGCGAAGGCGGCGCCGTCGGGGTTGAGCGCGGGCGGCATGGAATAGAACCGGTTATTAGGATTACGCGGCAGACCGATGTTGTCGTAGGTGAAGTCCGTAAACATCGGCGGCGTTCCATCGGCGCTTGGATCGGCGAGGTGACAGTTGTTGCAGACCGCTTTGCCTTTGAAGAGGCTGAGGCCGCGCAGTTCGCTGGCCGTCAGCGTCGCACGCCCCTTGAGATAGTAGTCGTACTTGGAGGTGAACGGGCTGACCTCAGATGAGGATTCGTATGTCGCGATGGCGTCCGCGATGGCGTCGAACGCCTGGTCCGGGTTGCTGAACACATTGTCGCCGTAGATGGCGCGGATGCGAACGGCGGACGGTCCATTGCTCACACGCGCGACGATATCCGCCTTGGTGGCGTTGTTCATCTCGGCGGCGTTGAGCATCGGGAAATGGACTTGATCCTTCAAATCCACGGCGCGCCCGTCCCAGAACTGGCCGCCGATATAATCCTGCTCATCATTGTCGAAGTGGAATTTGGGTGAATACACCAGATACTTGATGGAGGGGGTCTGCCGCTTGCCAAACCGGCCGGCCACGGCTCCTTCAGAGGTTGGCGAATCTTGCCGAGGGTCCGCAAAAGCGGCGGTTGGGACGTGGCAAGAAGAACAGGCCTGCCCGCTCGGTGACGACAAGGTGCGGTCGTTAAAGAGCAGTTTCCCCACCTGCGCCTTCTCGGCAGTCGTCGTTTCGCCGCCTCCGCCTCCCCCGCCGCCGCAGCCCGCAACCAGTAACGCCGCTCCTAAAACCACGGTGCTAAGCGCCGTAACGATCAGCGACAATCGTTTGTTAGTCTTCAACATGTCCTCCGAATAGAACTGGAAAGTAGTGGACGAGCATCAAGCGCCGTCGATTGCCAAACAAGCATAGAGCGCCGCTTCATGAAACGCGGATGCGCTCAGAAGAGTTTTTCGCTCTTATCAGTCTAGGAATATCGGACTCAGAGAGGGCTCGGGGCGAGGCTCCGGCATTGAAAACCTCGCTCTGCATGTCTGCACTCCACCATTATTCATAATACAATGAAATATCTCTCAAAAGATCTGAAAGATTAAAAATATTTAACAAAGAGATTGTACAGAGACATACAGACAGATCCGCCGGCGTCTCCAAGTATAATGGTCGGTATGACCACGCACATCCCCGCCGTTACCGTTCAATCCATCGAGGAAGCTTTTTTGCGGCTCCGCTCCGTCGTGATGCATACGCCGCTCCAGCGCAATGCGCGTCTTTCCGAGCAGTTCGGGGCGGAGATTTATTTGAAACGGGAGGACTTGCAGATCGTTCGCTCGTACAAGCTGCGCGGCGCTTACAATCTGATGAGCACGCTGACCGATGCGGAGCGCTCGCGCGGCGTCGTGTGCGCAAGCGCCGGCAACCACGCGCAGGGAGTCGCGTACACATGCCGCGCATTGGAGATCCAGGGCTGCATCTATATGCCGCAGAACACGCCCCGGCAAAAAGTGGAGCGCGTGCGAACTCTGGGTGAACGCTGGGTGCGGATCGAGCTGGTCGGCGACACGTTTGACGCAACTTATCGGCTGGCCGCCGAGTACGCGCATGGGATGCATAAGATCTTTGCTCACCCGTTTGACGACCCGCGCGTAATCGCCGGCCAGGGTACGGTAGGCGCAGAGATCGCCCAGGATCTGGGCGGCGCTCCCGACTTCCTGATCGCCCCCGTGGGCGGCGGCGGCCTTATCAGCGGCTTGGCGCTTTACGCCGAGAAGTATTTTCCGGAAACGATGCTCGTTGGCGCGGAGCCGGCGGGTGCGGCCTGCATGCTCGCCGCGCTGGAAGCCGGTCATCCCGTAACATTGCCGCAGATCGACACCTTCGTGGACGGCGCCGCCGTGAAGACCGCCGGCCACCACAACTTTGAGATCTGCCAGAGATTGATTCGGGAGATTTTGCCAATCGACGAGGGGAAAGTCTGCACGGAGATGATCGCCCTGTATCAGAGCGAAGGAGTAATCGCGGAGCCGGCCGGCGCGCTCAGCATCGCCGCGCTGCCCGTGCTGGGCGAAAGGCTACGCGGCAAAACGGTGGTCTGTATCCTGAGCGGCGGCAACAACGACATCACCCGGTACCCGGAGATCATCGAGCGCAGCCTGATCGACCGCGGCCTCAAGCATTATTTCCTGATCGAATTCTCCCAGCGCCCCGGCGCCCTGCGCCGATATCTCGATGAAGCCCTCGCCCCCGGCGACGACATCACCCTCTTCGAATACATCAAAAAGAGCAACCGCGAATACGGCCCCGCGCTCGTCGGTATCGAGCTAACGCGCAAAGAAGATTTCACGCCCCTCCTCGAACGCATGGACCACATCGGCCTGCGCTACGAGATCATCGGGCGCGACAGCGCGCTGTTTCGCTTCGTGTTATAATCTCACGAGAATCCTCCGCAAGGGAGCAGGCGTTGGTGACGAAAAAGTGGAATGTCGATCGGTGCGTCAAAGAGGCGCGCGAGTGGATCTCGCACAGTGAAGACTTTCAGTTTCGGCAGCCCGTCGCTCATTTGGCGTCCATCAAAGACTGGCGTCAAGAGATTGGACATGCTCCTTTTCGATTGGATCAAATCTCTCACTGGTACGGGCAGCATGCGGCCATCGCGTATTATGAGAACGATTGGCGGCGTATGTCGGAGTTTGCATCGCTTGCGGCCTATTGCGACGCCGTGTCGATTGCCGTAAACGTGAATGTGCGAACAGCCAGGCCGAATCTGAGCGGCGGGTCGCAGGCAAAAGCGGGATTGAAGCTAGCTCGGGCAATTGTCATCGGCCGAGATGAGGAGGCGCGGATCATCGCGCGAAAGATTTCGCAGGAGCATTCGAACAACCGCTGGTACGATGCAGGCGCAACCGCAATCGGGCCATTCTGCGTTCGGCTTTATGCGGATTATCTGGGCGAAGCCGACCCGTTTTTGGGAGTGACCGTGCGAGAACTGCCGGCATACCAGACGATCCTTGAGTATTGGCGCGATCCAAACGAACAGAAAATCCGCTCCGCTCTTTACGATGCCGGACAGCGCCATGTGGCGCAAAGCGCACTGTCACACAGCATGATGGATGTCGAATGGCCGGAGTTTCAATCCTTTCCGGCCGAAATTCTCGCAATCTTGAAACTGCGTGAAGCGTTTGGCCTCCCCGCGTTTTCGAATATGCCCTGGCCTGACGGCCTTGCCTACGCCATACTGCCCGAAACGTTTCCTCCTGTCCCCTACCCTGACTTCCTCACGGCCCTTATCCAGTCAATCCGAAAAAAAGCCCCCGCGTTCCGCGACGGCTTGCCAACGATCGATTCGGTCGGACAAGCGCAAGCGCCCGGTGACAAGAGCCAAAATCCGTTCACACGGATTTTGCGTTTGGTCGGTATAACGCGCGATCGATAGGACATGGCTTACGTTCAGCCCCCTTCTTTTCGCAGCAATGAACGTCGTCAGTTTCTTGTACCGGACGATAAAGAATTCCCGGCTTTTAAGGAACTAACGCGATTCCAGGGTCGTTAAAGAGTCGCGCGTCGAACAAAAACGCACGACCAAAACGGCCACAATTTTTCAGGAGATACCTTTGTCCATGGATACTTTGTTCCAACCAATCACCATCAAGGGATTGACGCTGCCCAACCGGATCGTCATGGCGCCGATGACACGGACGTTCTCGCCCGGCGGCATTCCAACGAAGGATGTCGCGGAATATTATGCGCGCCGCGCCGCCGCACAGGTCGGCTTGATCATCTCAGAGGGCACGGGCATCGCGCGGCCTACGTCTCTGAACCACCGAGACATTCCCCGCTTTCATGGAGAGCGGGAGCTCACTGGATGGAAGCAGGTGATCGACGGCGTACACGCCGCCGGAGGATTGATGGCGCCGCAGCTCTGGCACGTCGGCGCGGTCCGGGCTCAGGGGAGCGACTGGCCGGCCGACAGCGATTATGAAGGCCCATCGGGGCTGAATGCTCCAGGCGCTCCGCTTGGGAAGGCCATGACCGACGAGGACATTGCGGATACGATCGCCGCTTACGCCAGCGCCGCCGCCGACGCCAAGCGTCTCGGATTTGACGCCGCCGAACTCCACGGCGCGCATGGCTACCTGATCGATCAGTTCTTCTGGGCCGGGACCAACCAGCGCTCGGACCGATTCAACGGGCCGACGATCGCGGAGCGCGGGCGCTTCGCGGCCGAGGTCATCCGGGCGGTGCGAGCGGCCGTTGGCCCCGACTTCCCCTTGATCATTCGACTTTCGCAATGGAAACAGCAGGACTTCAACGCCCGCCTCGCAAATACGCCGGCGGAGATGGAAGCGTGGCTTCAGCCGCTGGTGGACGCCGGGGCGGACATTCTGCACTGCTCGCAGCGCCGTTTCTGGGATCCGGAGTTCGAGGGTTCCGACCTGAACTTCGCCGGATGGGCGAAGAAGCTGACCGGCGTACCCACCATCGCCGTGGGCTCGGTTGGACTCAATGGCGACTTTGTCGCGGCCTTTGGCGGCGAATCGTCGCAGCCGGCGTCGCTCGACGAATTGACGCGCCGTCTGGATCGTGGCGACTTTGACCTGATCGCGGTCGGCCGCGCGATCCTGCAAGATCCGCATTGGGCCGTGAAAGTGCGAGAGAGGCGAACGGAAGAACTCATGAACTTCGAGACGTCGGCCCTGGCGTCGCTTTCGTAGAATCGATATTGACGCGCTGGAGGACAAGATTTCGTTGTTCTCCAGCGTGTCTGCGACAAAGTCACGCTCTAATAAATGACACATATTGATTTATGTCATTTGATAAAGTATAATAGACGCATACGCAGTGACGTCAGGAGAACATATGGCATGAAGATGACACAGAATACGATCTTGATCACCGGCGGCGGCTCCGGCATCGGACGCGGCCTTGCCGAAGCCTTTCACGCGCTGGGGAACCAGGTGGTTATTGCGGGGCGCAGCCAGCAAACGCTGGATGCGGCGACCGACGCGAACCCCGGCATGAAGTCGCTGACATTGGATATCGCGGACGCGGGCAGCATCCGCGCATTCGCCGCGCGGGTGACTGAGGATTTTCCGGAGCTCAATGTCCTGATCAATATGGCCGGCGTCATGAAGAACGAGAACCTGCTTGATCCGTCGGAAACTCTATCGGATTCCGAAGCCACAATCGCGACAAATCTCCTGGGACCGATCCGCCTCACGACGGCGCTGACGCCGGCGCTTTTGAAGCAGCCGCACGCGGCGATCATGAATGTGTCATCGGGCCTGGCGTTTGTCCCGCTGGCGCTGACGCCGACTTACTGCGCGACGAAGGCGGCGATCCACTCCTACACGGAGTCGCTGCGCTATCAGCTCAAGGAGACGTCGGTTCAGGTTTTGGAGCTAATCCCGCCCTACGTGCAGACCGAACTCCAGGGCGCGCGGCAGGCGAACGATCCGATGGCGATGCCGCTGGCGGAATATATCGCCGAGACCATACAAATCTTGACGACGTCGCCGGACGCCACTGAAATTTGTGTGGAGCGAGTCAGGACGCTGCGCGGCGCTGCGAGCAGCGGCGGATACGACGCGTTTTTCAAGACGTTCAATGACGCCATGGTCGCCGCCCGCTCATCGCATTAGCGCCCTGTGATGGGCGGGCATTTCGTTTGCCCATCAGATCTCTCTGCTGTCGTATGCGGCCCGGTTCGCGAGAATCGCTCGTCGGTTGTTCTCCGACCAGCGGGCAAGCGCCGTCAGCGGTTCGATGAGCGTGACTCCCAGTGCAGTCAGCTCATATTCGACGCGGGCGGGAACCGAAGGATACACGGTTCGGGTGATCAGTCCATCGCGCTCAAGCTGCCGTAATGTCTGTGTCAGCATTCGCTGGGAAATCCCTTCGATCGAGCGGCGAAGATCGCTGAAGCGCATTCGACCGTCTTTGAGGCCGACAATTGCCAGCACGCTCCATTTGTCGCCCACGCGATCGAGGATATCCCGAAGCGGACATCCCGACGTATCGTCGCTGCGTGTTTCAGGAGCATCGGCCTGGGACAACGAAAATATTTTTTCTCTGCTAGTCTCCGTAATCACTCTATGATCTCCCATGGGTTACTTTTGCGTAACCTCGTAATGAAAAAGTGCCGTCTTGACGAGGCCCGGCATGATGAGAGTACCATAGTTACTAGAAGTTACCAACTTCTCAGCAATAACGCTCTCAGGAAATGTGAGGAAATATTATGATTGTCGTTACGGGCGCCACCGGCAAATTGGGCCGTCTTGTGATTGAAGGGCTGCTGGCGAAGATTCCCGCCGGAGAAATCGTCGCCGCCGTGCGGAACCCGGAGAAGGCTCGGGATTTGGCCGCGCTTGGAGTTAACGTGCGTCAGGCGGACTATTCGCAGCCGGAGACACTTAGCGCGGCGTTTGCGGGAGCGGACAAAGCCCTGCTAATCTCCTCCAATCAACTGGGCGTGCGGATCGCCCAGCACCAGGCAGTCATCGACGCCGCCCGGGCTGCAGGCGCGACGCTGCTGGCCTACACAAGCATTCTGCGCGCCGATACGTCCACGCTGATGCTTGCGGCGGAGCACAAGGCGACGGAGACGAATATCCGTCACTCAGGACTGAACTTCGCGTTCCTGCGCAACGGCTGGTATTTGGAGAACCACACGGAACAGCTTGGGGCCGCCATTCAGCACGGCGCGATCCTCGGCGCCGCCGGCGACGGACGTTTCGCTTCGGCGTCGCGCGCGGACTTCGCCGCAGCGGCGGTCGCGGTCCTGACAGGGTCGGGCCATGAGAACAAGGTGTACGAACTTGCGGGCGATATCCCATACACCTTGACCACGCTGGCGGAGGAAGTTTCGGCGCAAGCGGGGACCACCGTTTCTTACAATCATCTTCCCGAGGAAGCGTACCGAAGCGCGCTGCTCGGTTTTGGCTTGCCCGCCGAGTTCGCCGAAATCCTTGTGGATTCGGACCTTGGCGCGTCCAAAGGAGAGCTGGACAGTACGTCGAGCGACCTTCGCGACCTGATCGGACGACCGACTGTCACGCTGGCGGATGCAGTCTCTACAGCCCTCAAATCCTAATCGATAGCGCCATATCCCCTCCTCATCCATTGGTAGACGCCATGATAGTCGCAATCGATGAGGAGATGTTTGGTGGAAATCGCCGTCTGTCGGCGAGGAGATACAATCAACGGGACGCCAGCCGAGCCCGATAATCCTCGGCTGTCGCCATGACATCGCCAGCGGGATGCGCCTGGAGCAATTGCCGCCACTCGCTGACATCTTGATCGTCAATCATCACCTGCGGCTTGGGCAAAAACGCCGTAAAACAGTCCGCCACTCCAAACTCCTCCGCGCTTCCCCGCGCATACGCGGCTCCGCCCGAACTCCAGCAATACATCTCCACCCCACCCTGCGCGTGCAGCATCCGGATATGGCTCAGAACAGCGGGGATGGGAATACGCTTCGCGCCGTAAGTGCGAACGAAGGTATCGTCGACATCTATATAAATGACCAGAGGCGGGGTTGGATAATCCATTGCGGCATTATACCAACCCCAGCGGCGTCACCACATCTCTATCACCTGATGAGCATCTCTACTCCAGTTGAGAATACTCCCAGCTTAGCCAGGAAAAACCGGCGGCATTCATTGCAGATTTTACTTCTTCTCCACCATAAGCCGCTTCGAGAGCAATTTCAGCCATTGGAAAAGTCATTGTGCAGCCCTCAATATCACGTCGCTTCACATTGAGCAATTCAACCCAAGCGGCATTGGCGTTATCTCCTGTGTTAATGTGATGCGAATCGAGAACACTAGCCGCTGTTTCCGGCGCGGCGGACAAGGTGGTTACTGTTGGGTGGACGGAGAGTGCGGTTGGCGGGCCGTAACTGTCCAAAATGCGCTGGATGTCGTCGCTTTTGTCGCCGATATCCGTCGCGAAGTCTTCCGGCGTCGTTCCATAATTTTGCTGGCTGTCCAGCGAACTCGCGTGGATGACCGCATTTCCATCCACATCGTGATAGACAATCGGATTGGAGATGAGAGGCCCGCCATTGCGATCGAGCAGATCGGGATGGCCGGCAAGATCCTTGGCGACATTGGACGCAACTTCGGGTGGAACGCCGCTTGGAATGGAGATCTGAACTCCCGTGGTCTTGATTTCGTTCGGGCCGAACGTCTCTCCGGGAACCGCCAAGCGGGAAGCGCCGACGTCTCCCGGTTTCGCTATCCCCGCGACCGCGTGAGTCACCGGCTCCACGGCTGACGGTTCTCCGTGAACCACCACGGTATGGGTGGGATGTGCGGTGAGATCGCCTTCGGCGTTCACGGAGATTCCCTACCCCGGCGCAATCTCCTGGACACTTGCCCCATCGGCGTGATGATCGAGGATGGCGGTCAGTTCAGGACCGAAAATTCCATTCGCCAGCGATTCGTTGGCGTCGTTTGGCAACATTCCCGCCTGGACCAACGCATCTCATATTGTTCGAACAGCGCCTCCGTGCGCTCATCCAAGCGTTGCTCCTTCGCGGCAGCCGCAACAAGCGCCTCGGCCTTTGCCTTGCGTCGGGCGCGTTGGTGGAAACTTCCTTGAGCATCCATGTAGCGAGCGCCGTGGGAATGCCGGTGGCGATGGTGGTCGCCATGATTTGGAATGTGGTGGACATAGGGTTGAAAAAGGACAAAAAAAATAAGAGCAACCGATTTCTCAGTTGCTCCAGCAAGAACGATCAATAATTGGAGTGAGCGACGACTACACGCTTTTCGGGAGAAAGTTCTGATCGACAAATCGAGTGGTAAATTCCTCCGGATCAATCGCTTGATTCAGAGACTTTGCATGTGCGGCGTTCTTATCCCATATCTCCTTGATTTTCGCAGGAAGCGTCGGCGGAAATCGCATGACTTGAGCCACAATCGCATCCCACGAACCACGAACGCCATAAGTCTTAACCAGCGCCGGCGTCATTTGACGTAAACCATCTTTATGCCTCTCTTCCAAATGTCCAATCGCCTTCAGCACATAACAATCGACGAATCGCAAAAAAGGATTGCCTACATACCGATCCATGATCACACCTCATTGAAAAACATTGTTATTCTTTGGGAACTAAAATCAAATTAATATAAATCCACGGGGAGCTTTATTACTTCCGCTAGCAACGTGTTCGATGATGCCAGGAGCAATTAGATTCAGCAATTCCGCAAATTCTGGATTCTCCTGAAAATATCTGTGCAGAGCTTCATTCGCTCGTTGGAAATGACGCCCTGGATTGCTCCCCAGTTCACTCGATCTAAAGCCATTTCAAACCACGTGCTATATCCTTTTGGATTTCGTGGAGGGATGTCTCCGCGACGCACTGATTCAGGATCAGGGTCAGGCCCCGCTAATCGAGCTCTTGCGGATTGAGATAGCTTTGGCGGATTCTGAGGACGCGAGGCGGCCTCGCGTTCGCCGGGTTGGTGCAGCCACATTTGCCCCTGTTCCGCTGTGCGGTAGATATGTTGCGACGTATCCCAGATGCGTTTGATATGTGGGTTGACCCAGGCTCTGGCCTCCGCCGTCATTTGTGTGCACCACCCATAGATCCGTTCCCACAGTCTCTCAACGCGACTGCGTGGATGATTGGCGCCAGGAGCGAGAGCGCCAGCGGCTGGTGGCGGAGTGGAGCCGCCATCGTCATCATTTGCCTCCTGCCCAAAATCCGAAAGAGCTTCCGCACCTGCGGAAGCTCTTCTGTTGGAAATTAATGGAGTAGCACGCTATGCCGAAGGCGCCATAAGACACGATAAGTCTATTAACTTTCGCTAATGTCCTTTTTCTCACCAGGATGGATTCGGTTAGTAGCAAATGGGCTGCCAAGCTCCTCACGGATTTTCCTTATAATTTCACGTGTCTCTGCCATACGTTCTGGAGTCACAGGCGGACTCGCATAATCCGCTGCCCGGTTGCCATATTTGTCCCTAGGATGTTCCTGCTCCTCGATAGGCAAAATATCCTGCGAACTGCTACCGTCTGGAAACCAAATCGGATTCGTGCGCGCTTCCTCCATTATCTCCTCCATCACATCGGGTTCACACTTTTCATCCTGTTCCTCATCAAGAAGGTCTTCTTTATCAAATATTCTCTCAAAGAGTTCGTCAATGGAGTTTTTCTTGCTTAAATCGTCGGACAACCTTGTTACTCCTTGTTTAGATGAGTGCCAGCTTTCTCAGCTTCTGCTTTCGCCCATGCCTCGGCGTCATAAGGGTTCTCTATCCAGTCTTCTATTCGTTTGAGAATCTCTGGCGTCATTTCTGCTAAATAATCACTGCTTTTTGGTTGCAAGTACATCATGTTCCGCGTCGTCCCTGTGTATTTTTTCCCTGTATTTAGTGCAGCTTCCAGCAAGGCGTCGTGGAAGAGCAGCTGCCCAGGAAATGGCGTGACCATTTCTCCATGACCATATCCTAAGTAGTTGAACAAAAGAAAGAACTTATTGTTGTTTTTTTTGATTAGGATTCACCCAATTATCTGAAAACGGCCCTCCAACTTCGGTACGGATCTTTCTAATTATTTCATCTGTTTGTGCACTTATTTCTGGAGATATAGGAATATCATTTAAGTATTCCATTGCCCTTTTACCGTACTTATCTCTTGGAGATTCTTGCTCTTCGACAGGCAAAATATCTTGATTGCTCGACCCATCCTGAAACCAAATCGGATTATTACGCGCTTCCTTCATAAGTATTTCTAATATATCGGACCCGCACTTATCTTCTTCCGCTCCCTCATCCTCAAGATCTTCCTTATCAAATATCCTCTCAAAAAGCTCATCAACGGGGCTTTTCTCATTTAAATCGTCAGACATTTCATCACTCCTTAGTTTCAACAATGTTAGAATTTACGTTCTCTACTGATTTCTTTTTAATTTTATATCTGTCCTGGCTCTTTTAGCATCTTCTATCGTCCATTTTTCGACATCATAGGGATGCTGTATCCAATTTTCAATTCGACTAATCATTTCCGGAGTAACTTTCGTCAAATGCGCACCGCCTCCATTTGCTATCCAGTTCATCATATTTTTTGTTGTCCCTGTATATCGTTCTCCATGAGAGATCGCATATTTTAACAAGGCATCGTGATAGAGAAGAAGACCGGGGAATGGAGTTTCCAAAACTCCGTGACCGTATCCTCTGGAAGGGTAATTATAGGCAATGTTCTCAGCAATTGGCGGATCGAAGCCATGGATCTTGTTAAGTTCGGGTGTAGAATTCGCTTTACCTTGTCCAGGCTCGACATGAACGAGCGACACAACATGCCCCGTGGCAACATTATGATATCCATTGAATCCTCCTAACACTTCTTGATCAGTCGGCGCTCCGATTTTTTTTGCGAGAGAGGGATCTCCAAGAGCCTCATAGAAAGCATTACGCACACCAAAATTGAATTGAGGAGCAATTTTGTACCAATCATCGAAAGTATGGATCTTCCCACTAAGGTCTTCTCCTTTGATCGTTAAAAGTCCTTTCTGTTTGGAAGCAATATGACGTGTTAGTGCATCCAAATCCGTTTGGCGAAGACGCCCTGTCTCTATAGCATATTTGACTTCTGCACGATATGCACGTCCATAATTCAAACCTCCACGCGACATCCCATGTCCCCCAATTAGGATGCCAAGAGTCCCACCGCCTTTATCCATCAACATGTGAAGCGCCGTGCTTGTGCCCGGACGAGACGCCGCCGCCGCAACCCTACCATTCCGACTCTTCGTCGCAAAATACTGAGGCCCTGCATCTGGCGCCACAATACCATGCTCGTCTCTTAATACATTAATTTCGTCGTTATGTATAGGAATATACTGGTGCCCCGCAATGGATCTATCATATCCAACACCACCAATCATTCCTCCAGTAATCTCTCCTCCAATATTTTTCAATGTTCTATTTACAGCATGATAAATATCCCACGGGTGTACGCGAGAGGCGCTCGCATCTCCAGGCTGAATGAGATGGCTGTTACGAAATGGTATTTCCGTGTAATTGACTGGCGGTGTTTGCTCAGCTGCGCCAATAGACTTTTCTTGTTTCAGCTTTTCAAGAGCCGGAAAGTGAACACTCCTATCTGGATTGAGCGGCAGACCTCTACTATCCTTAGGCATTGCTCTAGCTTGCGAAGCGGTAACATTTTGTGGAAAATTCCCTGCCGCTCCAGATCTTCGGAATTGTTCGGCTTTCAATGCCAGGTTATATTTATCTCGCGATGATTTCCATAATATCCCATATTTTTTAGTGTCCGCAGCATTGATGTCGTGTGTAAGGGTTTGGCGCCACGTGCGAGAATTGATTTTTTTGGCGCCATTTCCCTTAGCTAGATCGAACGCGCCATATGTTGCAATGTCATTTTGCAACTTCACATCATCGGGGTCATCGATATCTACGAGAGTTTTGCGATCCTCCAGACGTTTGTGGATGCTTGTGAGCAACTTTTCAGGGTCGACGCCAAAATACTTTGCCACAAGCTCAGTATGTGTAGGCGGTGGAGCTGAAGTATCATCGGATCCTGTAGAATTATCCGCAACCACATCATCTGGATTTCCCAAGGATGACTGAGACTCTTGTGGTGATAATTCGTCCGCATCTGGACCTTGCGCAATAGTTTGAGAGCGATTCGGATGACCTGATGCGTCTTCATTGGGATCAAACGCAGAATCTGAAAACGAAGTCGTCGATAATTCAGGATTTGATAAAGTAGCATGAGCACCAAGATTAGATGTGGCGTCAGCATTCGTATGAAGATTGAGTTTTCGGCGCGTCTCGTCCCAAATAAACTGCAGGTGCGGTTCAACCCAATCCCCCGCTTCCTTCAGCATTTGCTTTTGCCATTCCGTATAATCCGTGGCGCCATCGACAATCACGCGAGTAGCAACAATCATTGCATCAGCCATCATCCGCGCAAGCTCTTGACTAGGGATGAAAGCGTTTGAACTATAGAGACGGTCAGATTTCAGTTGCGCCTTAAGACGTGCTTGCGCTGCATCTGCGGCTGCATCCAACTTGCTTTTAGCGCTCGGCTTCAAGCCATCGTCATCATTTGCGTCCTGCCCAGAATCCGAAAGAGCCCCCGCATCTGCGGGAGCTCTTTCGGTTGAAGGGGCATCGTTTGAAGTAATGTCAGGATCCGGCGGCGCATCGTCCGGCGGATCTACGGCATCCCCGTGGGTTTCGGAGAATCCTTGGGGATCGTCTTGGGCCTGCTGGACACGACGATCAGCGTAGCGGGATGTCGCTTTGTCGAGAGGAGTTGGTGGATCGACGGCGTCTCCGCCAGATGACCCTTGCGGCGCAGGACCTCCCGAATCCGCAGAATATGATTGAGATCCGCCTGCGTCGCTGTTTGAGTTGCTGGTTGGGTTGCTTTCCGAGGATTGGACATAAGGATTTTCTCCTGGGACTGGTTTGTCGAAAATACTGGGCGCCGTTTCCAGCGCGATAGGCATCGTGGTCGTCACCGTAGGGTGAATAGAGAGCGAGGCGGGCAGACCAAAGCTATCCAAAACACGGCTGATTTCGTCGCTTTTATCACCGAAATCCGTGGCGAAATCCGCCGCCGACGTCCCATATTGCCGCTGACTGTCAATTGAGCTTCCGTGAATGACTGCCGCGCCATCCGCGTCGTGAATAATCGTCGGATTGGAAATCAAGGGCGCGCCGTTGCGATCGACTAGATCGGGGTGGCCTGCCAAATCCTTGGCGACGTTGACGGCAACATCTGGAGAGACGCCGCTGGGGATGGAAACTTGAACCATCGTACTCTTGGTGTCGTTAGGGCCGAGCGTCTCTCCTGGGATCAATACACGATGGGCGTCAACGCTATCGGGAGAAGCGATGGCGCCCACAGATTTGACCACCGGCGCAACATCCGCCGGTTCTCCATCTACGACAATTGTATGCGTTGGGTGAACGGCGACATCTCCCGCCCCGTTCACTGCAACGCCTTTCCCCGGTACAATTCCCTGCACATTGACGCCGCCCGAATAGTGATCGAGAATCGATGTCAGTTCCGGACCAAAAATGCCGTTCGCCGCCGTGGCTGCCGCCTCATCACTCGGTATCCCGGCCTGAGCCAGCACATCTTGAATCTGATGGACTTTCGAGCCTGTGCTTTTCGCATTGGCCACCTCGCCAGCGGACACGTCGTTCATGAACTGCTTGAAGCCGCTCGTATTCTGCGGTGTGGCGGCATATGCTGGTTTACTAGCCACCCTGGAAGCTCGTAATGAAGGAGAGGGAATATCCGATCTCTGCACCACCAAAGTCGTCGGCTTATCGGATGGTGGGTGTTTGGCGACAGCTGCGGAAACATCGCGCGGATCGATCGGGGCGGACTTCATTCGCTTCAAGTCGTTGTTCAGATCCTGCGTCGCCGCCTGACGCTCCGCGAGACGCGCGGTGCGCGCGTTCGTTTCCGCTGTTCTCTCGACAAATTTGCCGACGCCGCCAGGGACTTTGCTCCCAATCTTCGTCAGCACTCCTTCCGCCGCTTCGGTAACGGGCTTAAGCGTCATCCCGTTGCCGATTGCCTTCAAAGCCGCAGCGCGCGCCTCCAGAGTCGCCGCCCGCTCTGTCTGCCCCATCGCGCGAAATCCGGCCGCCAGACGTGTCATACTCGCCGACTTCGCGAGAAGGTTCTCGCCGAACGGGGCTACCGCGGAAGCGAAGTTCATCGCCCATTGCTGGGGATCATCTTTAAACGCTTGAGCATTCTTGCCAGGGATCGCCGAAGCCGTTTTCCAGGCGTCCTCCCAGTCGTTCGCCGACGCCTGCCCGGACGCTTGAGCGATATCCTTGAACGTTCCCGGCGTCATTTGGCTTGCGAGATCATGCAAAGCATCCCGATTCTTTTGCTGCCCTTCCCGCGCAGCGTTGACTTCGTTTTGATTGCCGGTCAGACGGCCTTGAAGCGCCAGCAGACCATTGCCGAGATATTCTCCCAAGTTGCCGATCGACTGGCCGGCGAGGTCCGTCGCTCCATTCCACATCTTAGAGATTTGATGGCGGGTCTCGCCCAAGCCAGTTTTCAAAACTTCTATAGTAGGATTCGGGCCTCCAGCAAAAGACTGACCATGGAGCCTAAATGCGGCGCCCCATGCCTGCGCCGTACTGGGATTGCCCTTCGGATCGAAGTACTTCACGGACCCGTTCGGCGCGGTCACAATCGTGAAGCCTGTTTTGTCCTTGCGGATTCGTGTCTGTGGAAGCGCCGGCCTGAGCGGGATCGGCGCGGGAGGAGAGGGACGGATCGCGGCAGACACAGGACGCGGCGCGGAATAAGGAGTAGTCCCCGTCGCGGCCTCATAGCTCATCTGGTTGATGTTGCGCGCATTTTGCACGCCCGCTCTGTCCATCAGGCGGCCGTGACGATCAAAGTCGGCGGTTTTGCCGTTATTGAAAATCGTATGGGTCGTGTTGCTGGCGGGATCGTAAACACGCAGACTCAATCCGCCGTTATTAGCAGCGGCGTTGTAGATCGGCGTATTGACCAAACCCGGATCCTGACTAATCAGCCGGCCATTGGATAATCGCGTCACAGGATAACCGCGTGGTTGGGATTTGACGATTGTATTGGGCATATTTGCGCCTCAAGTTTCAATAAGAAAGCCCTCGCCGCGATATACGGTGAGAGCTTTTGAAATCCATCGGAATAAAATCGAATTTAGAGTTAATCACACAGTATACGAACATACTTTCGGGTAGAATATCAACGAGCGATTTGGCGAGCGGGCGGCGGCGCTCAATAAGTTGGCTCGTCATCCTGATCCACACCCGTCTGAATGCGCTTTGGGGCTTGCCCCTGAGTGGGATCGTTTACCAATCCCTGCTGCCTTAGCGAGTGACCGAAGGATGTGTTTTGCGGCTGCTCCCAAAACCCTTGTTGCCGCAATTGATCGTATCGATCCTGAATGAATTGCCGCGTTTGCGGAATTTGACTGATTGGAACCTGACGCTTCTGCAACGCCGTGACGGCGTCGGTGATCGTATTGAACGGTAAACCTGGCATCGCTTATCCCCATCAAAACATGTCTCTCGACCTTCGCAAAATTAAGAGCCCCGAGCGCGACATGCGCTCGGAGCTCGAATCATTCTATGGAGGCGGTTCAGCCGTTACGCCGTCCGAATAAACGCGTACTTTGCGCGGCCGCCGGCGGTGTCGGCAATCCGGCGCGTCTGCCGCGCCACTTCGACGCCTTCACGGCCGCCATCGGTGTTCGTGTTGCCCTCGATTGTTTTGAAAACTCCCGACGCCTTGTCGTACGCCGTCACGATCCCCGAATGCGCGTAGCGGGCGAGTTCCGGCTCCCACTTCAGCATCACCCATCCCGACGCAAGCTGCGTCCGAGCATCGTCCGCCGAAACCAGCAAGCCGTTCGCCTTTGCGTGATCCGCCTGCGCCTGGCAAGAGGCGGTCGGGAACAGCAAGGTCACCCCATTGGCGCTGGTATAGCCCGACCATGAGAACATGGCGTATACAAACGCCATGCACCAGGGATTGCCGGGCGCGCAGTTTGCCGCGAGAAGAAACCGATCGACATCGCGTCCCCGATTGGAGCCGAGCGGCTCCTCCTTCGTCCCCAGATATTCCGTCGCTCGCGCGATCACCGCCTGCTGCCGCGCCGCCTTCTCTGCCGCACTCAATGCAATGCTCAATTCGCGCCTCCTTCTGAAGCCGCATCCCCCGCTCCATTGTCCGTCGGCAGATCTTGCTTGGGCGTCAGCGGGCTCTTGGCGAGCGCCCCCACCGTCGTCACCGCCGCCACGCCCACCGCGCTCCAGTTCACCTTTCCAGATTGCGCGCTTTGCAGCGCCGCAACCGCCGCCGATGTCAGCACCGCCCCAATCGCCGTTTTGTGCGAGGAGAAGAGTTTCGTCACCTGACCCGAAAGCCAATTCCAAGTCCATTTCATCTGCATGTTCCTTTCGTATTTGCGAGTTAAGCTGAGTAACGAATCAAAAGAAAAGCCGCCTCAGAGGAGGCGGCGGAAACGACCCAAGCAACTATCGCATCATGCTGATTTGACGAAGCCGCCCGCAATCAGCGCTTCCAAGCGCTCCACTTCGGCCTCCAGCTCCGCGACCCGCAGGGTGAGCGCGCCGATCTTCTCGGCCTGCTCGGAGCGTTGCCGACGCAAGTTGTCCCGCTCGTTCGTCAGGTCGATCATTTCGCGCCGGACCACCGCTAAACGGCTCTCGGCGTCGTCGGCGCGGATGTGCGCGGCTTGTGCGGTGAGCTCAGCCATTCGGCGGTCTTCGCGCTCGACGCGAAGCTCTGCCTCCAGCGCCTTAACCTGACGCTCCAGCTCAGATAGCCGCCCCTCATACTGTTCGAACAGCGCCTCCGTGCGCTCATCCAGTCGTTGCTCCTTCGCGACAGCCGCAACACGCGCCTCTGCCTGCGCCTTGCGACGGGCGCGGGCGTTGGTGGAAACTTCCTTCAGCATCCATGTGGCGAGCGCCGTGGGAATGCCGGTGGCGATTGTGGTCGCCATAATTTGCAATGTGGTGGACATAGGGTTGAAAAAGGAGAAAAAAAATAAGAGCAACTGATTTCTCAGTTGCTCTACTATGCGAAGGCTGCGATTTAGAGGATATAACTCCTCATTCTTCGGAAAGAAAATTTTGATCGACAAATTGTGTGGTGAAATCCTCTGGATCGAGGATAATATGACGGGCCTTCGCCAAAGCAACATTTTCTACCCACAGCTCATGGATTTGTGCTGGCAGGGTTGCAGGAAAGTCCATCTGGCGCTCCACAATTGCTTCCCACGCGCCAGTCATTCCATAACTCTTTGCCAGCGCGGGAGCCATTTGACGCAACGCTGTTTCGTGTTGCGCACTCAAATGCCCAATCGCCTTCAATACATAACAGTCCAAAAAACGCAGAAAAGGCTGTCCGTCATATCGGCTCATCAAGGGCTCCTTAGTTATTTAGGGATTGGAATTAATCACAGTCGGGATGAATAGTCAATCCATCGATAAATTCTTCAAAGCTATCAGCGATTTTGACAACGTAGTAATATTCGCCATCCTCATCGTCGTCCTCACCATCTCCCTCTTCTTGGACGTCTGCCTCTTCATCCTCGAATTCATCTTCGCCCTCGTCGTGTAGCCATAGCCACACAGATGGGATGTCGTCATTCAGATCAAGATAGATTTGATTATTGCCGCCGTCATATGCGATTGGCAGGAGGTGTTCCCCAAGAATGTCTTTCCAAGCATCCAATGCATGAAACACACTCTCATCTGTGCCTTTTGAAATCGAATAAAAATTACTGACTCCAAAGGAGCTATCTAAGTCAGATTCGCCTTGAGGGAAAAATGTATCGACTTCCGGAGCGCCACCGTCGTGATGATGCAGAAATTCTATATAAGCCGCTGGCAATGGCTTGCCGACAAGATCAGACAACTCGTTGAAAAGTTGCGGGTCGCCACTGTATCCAAGCGTCGGCTTAGAGCCATCCGTCACGTTCAAACGCGCAATATCCATCTTTGCTCCTATTTCCTACGACGCACTTTGTTTTTAGGCGCACCATTAGGCCGCGCCCATTCGTAATATCCACCACGAGCTCCGACATCAGGATGAAGAACACGCCACCACAACGATCCTGGAGTGTGCTGTTCTCTTGGCACGAGCCGCATTACCCCAACGCGCCCAGAGGCAGTCGTAGAAGATGCATGCTCCCAAGTAAACCCTACGGGATCTCTGCGGCCACCCGATTTTGAGACGCGCTCCGTCACGCCTGGACTCAGCTTCTCCATCATAGCCGCGAACTCAGGATCCGCCATAATTGCGTTGTGGAGCGCCTCATTGGCTCTATTAAAGTGTACCTGTCTGCCTCGTCCAAAATCGATTCTTTTCAGTTGCATTTCAAACGCTGTGCTATAGACTTTCGGGTTAACAGGCATCTTTGCGCCGGTAGCGGCGACAGAAGATGGGCCCGTATCCACGGCTCTAACCTTTGGGGGCTTCTCCGCTTTGGGAACCCTTCCGGGCCGCTGAGCTTTCGCGCCTTTGAGCGAAGATCGCGCCGAAGAAATGGCGCCCATGTCTGGATCAGTTTGCGCAAGAGCTCTTTGATGCTTATCTTGCGATGCATCCCAAAGCTTCTTAATTTTTTTTGTATCTTCAGAATCGAGAGAGTCGGTAATGCTTTTTTGCCAAGAACGGAAGTTTGCCTTCTGGGAGTCGTTTAATTCGGCGATCTTGAATGCGCCATACGTGGCGATATCGTCGTTTAATTTAGAGCCATCGGAATCATTAATATCAGCATGCGTCCTATTCGCCGCTTTGCGTTTCTTGATCCCGGCCAGCAACGTGTCCGGATCTGTTCCGTATGCTTTTTTGAGTGCTTCGACCTGAGATGCCGGCGCGTCTTCTGTGGCTCCAGAGGAGCCTGGTTCGGCATTAGAAACAGAAGAAGCCCCCGCGTTTGCGGGAGCTTCTTCTGTCGCATCCATGTCTGCATCTGGAGGAGGATTGTCAGGAGAACTTACTGACGGTCCGTTCTGGTCGACAAAGCCTTGTGGGTCGCTCGTCGCTTTGATGACAGCAGTATTAACACTGTCGGCTGTCGCCTTGTCGAAAGAGCCTCGTAGATCGTGGGAGCTTCCGAGAGCATTCCCAGGCGGCGCAGGTGCTCCCGAAGTCTCAGAATATGATTCAGGTCGGTTTGTGTCACTGTTCGAGCTTTGGGCGCCATTGTCTTCTCCATTAGGTAGGTCGATTGTCGTACTAGGGGATGCCTCAGCGATAGATGGAGCGCTCCGGATCGACTGATTGACAGCGATGGTGGGTTTAACGCCATGATCTTCCAAAACACTCTTTGCCGCAGGAATGATGGACGCCAAATCCGTCACATAATCATTCGCATCAATCCCCGAGATTTGCTGATTGCTAAGAGAGTTGACGTGATATTGAGGTTCTCCGTCCGGTGTATAGAACAAAGTCCCGTCCGCGAACATTGGGTTGCCATTGCGGTCCACAAGCCGGGGATCAGTCGCCAATGCATGAGCGACTGCGACGTGTTGATCAGGAGTCTGATCTGGAGAGAGAGGCAGTTGGACATCCGTCGTAAGAGCTTCGTTCGCTCCGACCACTTCGCCGGGTACGGCAAGACGAGCTGTCTGCGCCTGAGTATCCTTCGTAACGCCAGCCATGGAATCTGCCGCATGCCCAATCGTGACAGGATCACCGTGAGCTGTGAGGATTTGGCTTGGCGTCACTGTCACACCTTCCCCAGGACTGTGAAAAACGCTATGTGCATCAGTCCGAGAAGCGATATTGGCTTGACCATCACTGAGATGTTGATATTGGGATATTAAGCCGTCATCAATAACACCACGCAAGAAAATATTTCCTGCATCCTGTGGAGCGACGCCAGTACTCGAAATGGCGTCAATCGCAGGTTGTATATTATCGGAATTGCCATTCCCTGTATTCGGCGCGAGATCCCTAGCGCCACTCTTCGATGAAATTGCAGCAGAATCAGAAGAAGCCCCCGCATTTGCGGGGGCTTCGGAAGCGGCTGCCTTCAGATTGCGATTAGGAGGCGCGATACGCGACTTAGCTTTCCGTATTGTCGCATTAGAAATACTAGAATCGGCTGAGGCGTTCGATGGGTTACCAGCATCACCTATTGCTTCCGCCGTCACCCTGGAAGGCGAGCCCCAATGTTCAGCAAGTCCTCGCACGCCATGATAAAATGGGAGGAATGACGCTATTGTGCCGATTGGATCCGAGGGGAGATCTTGATTAAACAATTTTGCCACTGCATCTCTGGCAGTTTGCGCCCCTGTCGCCGATTGGCCTTGCGCTGCCTGATAAGCTCCTCCAAGGATTCCCATCAACGCTGTTGGCGCAGCTCCTTGGCTCGCCCCTAAGCCATACATCTGCTCTGCGGCTTTTTGCCGGTCGCCAGAAATAGCTGCATGCGCGGAGCGCCCTAGTTGAACTGGAATCGACGCTGTTGCGCCGGGGAGGGCCATTGTTCCCGCCCCTAGTCCGACCACCGATTTGGCGATGGTGGCGACAGGATTACCGACAAAATCGATCCAGGGATGGGGCCTATCGATATTTTGCGACTTTGGCGGAGGCGTTGTTCCCGTTCGGCCTTGAATAGCGCGAATCACATTGGCGCGCCACGTACCAGGCACGGAATCGATCCAATATCTCATGCTCTGATTGAGATGTTCCGCTCCCTCAGAGCTAGCTTGGGCAAATGCGTCGATCTGTGAAGCAGGGCCATGCAAAGCATTCGCAGCCATATTCCCGAGAACGCCCAGTGTGGATGGATTGGCAGTCGGACTTGAGGCGATATCCGCTTTCTGTCTTGCAATATTACGTGCGGTTTCCACCTGCTGCACAGTGAGCAGACGCCCTCCCTGATGGATATTTCCAAATGTAGCATGACTGCCATCATTAAAGTACGCCGTCGTGGTATCGGTTTTCGGATCATACTTTCGAATCTTCAGCCCGGATCTATTGGATTGAATAGCATTAAAAATTGGCGATCCGGGAATTCCGGGATCGCGACTTACCAAAGTGCCGTCTGAAAGAGTCGTCACGGGATAACGAGACTGTGGCGGCAAAACCGACTGGTGTGGCCGATTTGCTGTGGTCGGTCTGCCAAATTGAGGGCGCTGCCTAACCAGAACGCGCGGATCAAAGCTGACTGGCGCCACACCACGCGATGGTGGAGCTGTCAAGCGTCTGTCCGCGACAAATGGCTGCAGCCCAAGCAGTTGCGCTACGTTCGGATTAGCATATTGTTGATTTTTCGTTATCGATTTAGGCATATCTGTTCGTCGCTTACTCTATAAAAATAAGAGCAGTCGATTTCTCGACTGCTCGTGTACGATCACTGATTAATTTCATGGCTCGGGACGAAAATCTTACGAAACCCCAAGCAAGACGGCGACCATCGGCGTGTAGATCAACAGCAACGCAAATGATCGTACTATACTGGAATACGCAGGCATGCGCTTGCGATATTATTTGCTAACGATCGCAATCGTTGAAAAACGATGTTTAGAGCCTAAGTTATCCGCCGATTCCTAGGAACGGTTCATAATTCAGTCCAGTTGGTGTGTATGATCCCAGTCCTAAATTCAGATTTAGCTGTCCATTATTACCGGTATATCTGCCCAGGGAGCCAGTTCCAGAGAAGGCTCCTGGCGCGGCTTTTGCGTGTTTACCGAATGCTCCTCCGCTGCCAAAGAGCGAACCTGCTTGACCAATGAGTCCAAGTGTTGCCGATGTGTCGTTCGCCTGCTGCTGCTCCGCTTGCTGCTGAAGCCCGTAATACCGCTGTGCGTCTTCGCCGTATTTGCCGGCGGTCCATTCATTGCCGGACGCCTCGCTGCCCAGTCCGGATTGCCACTGATTGAGGCCCTGATCGCGCGCGCCGCCCAGCAGGGAGAGCAGCTGGGTTTCGCGGTTGTTCTGTTCCTGGTTCGCCCAATCGGCGTAGGAGTTGTCCGCAGCGTTCAATCGTCCCAATTGCCCATTTTGCAGGTAGGCGTCGTTGCCGGCGTAGACGCTCGATGCGCCGCCGCTGGAGGGAGTATCGAGGCCGCGCGTGTAGGCGTTTGTCGCCATATTGGCGCGCGCGGTGTTGTAGGCCGCTGTCGTGGGGCCAATGCGGTTTGCAAGATAGGCGTCCTGGCTTTGCTGTGTGAAAGGGTTTTGCTGGAGACGCTGGGCGCGCGCCGCGATCGCGGCGTTGTAGCCGGGATCGTACATGTTGTACTCAGATTGCCCTTCGTTCGCAATTTTGCCGTACTGGGCGATTTGATCGCCGACATGCTCCGTAGCCAGATCCGACAATCCCTGATAATTGCCCGCCTGCGCGCCATAACCGGCCGCGCCGTGATCGCCCCCGCCCAAAACATCGCTGACAAAATTGAAAAGTCCCATATGCTGTTCTCCGTAAGAAGCTGCCTAATATCGGTAGTCGACCAGAAGCGCCGTCCCGGTGGCCGGCGCGGCGGTGAAGGTCAGCGTCGCACCCGAAACGCTGTATTGCGACGGCGAGAGACGCTGCATGGATGAGGGGGTCGCCCCGGAATAAACGTGGACGGAGCCGGCGGACGGCGCGTGCGCCAGCGTGAAGCTCGTGTTGGCTCCATTGATAACGCCGGCGGGAGCCTCGGAGTCGGCGAAGCTGGGGACGATGGGCAGCGTCACCCAGGACCGTGCGCCGGCTGTGGTGGACACGAGCGCTTGGCCGTTTGCGGCGGGGTTTCCGAGCGGGGGCTCCTTGGCGTTGAACTGAATCCAGTCGGACTGGATCAGATATCCTCCGCGCGCGCCCGACGCCGGCGCCAATATCAGCGCTCCATTCTCCAGCCGCAGCGGCGCCTGCGCCGTGAAGGAAGGAGCCGGCGCGCTTGTGAGAATCGGAGCGATCGCGGGACGCCCCGCACCAGCGGCGGCCGCCTTGGAAGGCGACGGAGTGAGCGCCTTGATTTGCGCATCCCGCAGCGGGCTCGGCGGGCCGCCGCCCGGGATGTGATAGAACGGGGGGCGCTTAGCCATGGACTCCTCCTTCCGCGCTTTCGACGGCGACGGAGGTAATGCGCACTGGCGTTACCGTCGCTCCTGCAAGCGTCACTGTCGTCACAAGCCCACGAACTCCGTTTGGGACCTTCAGTCGAAACGATGCGGCGCCCAACACCGTGTATGCCTGGGACATCGACGCATCGCAGGCGGAGCAATTCACGCCCAGCGTGAGCGTCGCCGTATCCTGTGTTTGGACAGAGGCAAACACGCGCGCCGGGCGATTCGCGCGCCAGTAGGCGTCGCCGCTTTCCTCCCTCCCAAAACCTCGAGATGCGAAGGCGAACGCCACCGGCGCGGCCGGCGCAGTCGGAGATGCCCGGTCCCCCTCCCCCGTAAGCTCATAAAGCTGTCCATCCGCCCCAGCCAGAAAGAGATCGTCCGTATCCGCGCCCGTCGAAAGACTCGCCGCCCCCGTTACATTCATCTGAAGGTAGCGGGTCCATCCGTCCTGCCGGCTGTCCCAGACATACGCCGCCGTATTTGCCGAGCCTCCCGGCAGCGGAGCGAATAAATAGAGGCGCCGGCCATGGTAAACCAGCGCCGAGCCGGCGTACGCCGCCGGCAGGATCGCGGAGCCAGACGACTGTGCGGGATTCAAGGCGCGCTCAATGGGAGCGCTGCGCGGCGCGATCTCATCCCCACCGTCAAACTCATAGAGGCCGTTTGGACCAAGGAACCAGAGTCTTCCCTCCACCAGCGCCGCTGCGCGCGGCGCGATACACCCGACTCCGGCTTTCAAGTAGTGCCCAGAGAGTTGGAAATCGGAGCTGTCGAACCCTGTCAGCATCCATACCGAACGCTGCTTCAGGATGATCAGCGCCGAGGACAGCGGGATCAACTGCTGGATCGGGTCGTTGTCCAGTCCTCCAACCGAAACTCGAAATCCCTTAATGGAGGCGCTGGGATCGTCAGGATAAGACACGGCGTTATAATAGAGCGCGCCCGGCGTATCCCCGGTAATCAGCCATGAGCCCCAGAGCGTCGAGCCGACGGCGAGCCAGAGACGGCCCTGCCATTCGCACAACGCCTGCGCGCCCGTCGGCGGCTTCCCGCGCCCGTTGATCAGAGTCGGCGCCAGCAGCAGCGCCCCATCGGGGGTATCGTCCGTAAACTTGCGATTGGCGCTCGTCCACAAGTAATAATGCGCCGAATCGTACGCCGTGATATCCGCTCCCGCCGCCACCGGCACACGGGCCACCAGGCGGCCAACGGCGTCGCCATAGAGACCTCCGTACCGATAGATCTGGAAGTAGGTCGTCGCCGAACCGTTCGCCGGCGCCGGCAGCGTCATGGCGGCGATTGCCTTGAGCCCGGTAGCGGCCACGGCGTTGGAAATAGGCGACGGATCACTCTCGATATCTCCGCCCGGAGTAGATTCCACCTCCGTAAACACATATTGATAGGGTCCAGCGCTCACGCTCACCCCATCGCTGATCGCCAGATTGCCGGCCGCTGTGAGCGGACCGATCGTGAACAAATTATTCGGATCCGCTCCCGCCATATCGGAGGCGATCTGAATGTATAAGGCGTCCACGGATTGGCGCACATCCAGCGGAATCGTCGTAAGGTCGACGCTGGCGAACGTTCCATCGGCGCTGAAATTGAGCAGATTCGAGGGGTAAAATGTTGACGCGGGATCCAGATGCTTATGCAGTACAAGACGCAGAGCCGGACGCGCGGTTGGGCTTGGCGACGAGTACGCCAGCGCCACGACATTTGAACCGCTAAAATCCATCGGGGCCGCGTAGGACTTGACGATGTAATCCTCGCCCTGATAAACGTCCAGCGCCGAGAGCGTAAACGAGTTCGCTCCCTGCGAGATCAGGAGCGGATTGCGGACCGCCTTCAGCGAAACGGCGTCGATATACGGCGCCTGATAGCCGCGTTTGTTCTTTTCTCCTCCGCGAAGCTCCAGCCGCACCGACGCCGGATCTACCGGCAGGCTCGTCAGTGAAAACGTCACCCGCGCCCGTACCCAGCCGGTCGCCGTTGTGTCCGGATTATAAGGAAACGTCAGTTCTTCCGACGTCTGCCCCAGAATGTTGCCCGACCCGTCCAGTCCATAAAGGGTAACGATAACCGTGGACGCGCCGGTTGGGTCAGCCTGATGGAAATAGCCCTCGAAAGCGTAGACGCGCGCGGATCCCATCAGCCCGCCGCCGTAGGTCGGCGCCGTCATATCCTGGAATACGCCCTCGCCAGGATCGTCGAGCAGAAGTACGAACGACCCCTCGAAGGGCCGCATATAGCTAGCCGCCCCCATGCCGCTGTAGCAATCTGGATCGGCGACGCCCAGGCTTGTCCAATGATCGGCGTACATCGGATCGTGCGTTCCAGGCAGCTCAAAGCCTCCATTGAGGACCAGCTCGGTTGTGGGAGACGGCGCGGATCGCGAGCTCCACCCGGCGGCGCTCGCAAAGTTGTCGATCGTATTGTTGATCAGAATCGCCGCCAGCGGCGCCGTTGGCGCTCCAGGCGTCGTCGCCACCGTGGCGATCGTGTCCGTCGTCGCCGCGTCCAGGTCGACGCGATAAAGCGGCGTGGTCGCCTGACCATCGATCACATACACATACTTACCAACCCGCGCCATCTGTGTCGCCGGACCGGTCAGCGAGAAATCCGTCACGCCGTTGATCCGGATCTTGGAGTAAGTTGGAGCCCCTTTCGTCGTTGTATAGAGATTGCCGCCGGAGACGAACAGAATCTCGCGGCCGCCACCCGCCTTCACAAAGGCGATCGGGGAATATAGCGCCGCCCCCAGCGGCGCGGTAAACTGCCCGGACTTACCGGGCCGCGTGACAAGCTCACCGCCATCGACATACAGGTTGTCCGCCTGCTGCACGTCGCCATTATCAAGGTTCTCAGGGGCGTGAAAAAGGTCCAGCCCGCGAAACCGGCGCTGCTGGGAGAAGGATGTGGAAATAGGTGTCATGGGTTTTCCGTAACGTTCAAAGGCCCTCACCCGGCCCTCCGGGCCACCCTCTCCCAGAATTGGGAGAGGGTTAGGATTAAATCAAGATTTGGATCTTTGATCCAAAGAACTTAAAAACTCTGACTCCCCCTCTCCCAGAATTGGGAGAGGGGGCCGGGGGGTGAGAGCCCCCTGACCTCTTAGCAGCAGTCGGGAACCGTCCAGCTGGTAGACGGCGTGTCCTCATTGCTCCAGGAAGTTGCAGGCGCGGCGCCGGCGCCCCACCCCGTTACAGGCGAGTCGCCCGCCGTCCATTTGTCGGCGCAGCAGTCGCAGGATGGAGGGAGCGGATCGAGGGTCGTTCCGGTCGGAGGAATTACGACTCCGGGCGGCAGCGCTCCCAGCGCGTATTCGATATTGAGCGCGGTGACGCGGACATTGGCGCCCGTCATCCAGGCCGCCGTTTCACGCGAGATGGCGGTAATTAGCACCTGCGTCCGGGACATCGCCGCCGCAATCTCAGCGTTCACGGCAGTCGCACGGACCATGCCGCCCGACATCGCCGCCGCAACCTCGACATGCGCCGATGTCACACGCGCCGCGCCCGACGCCATCGTCGCCGCGACCTCGACGCCCATTTGCGTCACTCGCGAGCCCTGATTGACGGTGGCTCCGGAATAAGCAGGCGGCGTAAAAGCCTCGGAGGAGGCAATTCCCGCCGGCGACAGCGTATAAGACACGATGATTGACGGCGCGCCAAACGCCCCGGCGGTTGGGACGCCTACCGGCGAAAGCGCGTACACTGCGGGGGTGCTCAGCGCCCCGATCGGTTCTCCCCGCACGGCGTAATCCATACCGAAGGAACCGCCGTCGCCGGATTTGACAAGTTCGCCGCGCAGATAATAATCGAAACTATTCGAAGCCGGCATGGTTCCTCCCGCAAGTTAAGGCGTCCGCGTGACGGTGTCAAAGTAGGCGTTCCCGGTTCCGGCGGCAGCGCGGGAAACCATTCGCAATTTGACGACGCCCTTGGACGTCGGAGTAAACGCCGTGAAGGTGAGCGTCTCGTAAGCGCTTCCCGCAGTCCCAACCGCCGTCTTTGTATCGCCCGCATATCCGATCTCGGCGTTCGGCAGCAGCGACGCCTGGGGCTTGTTCGTATCGCCATGGCCGGCGTCCCATAAAACTTTGACCGTGATGGTTGTAGAAACGGGATCGACCGGGATTTGAAAATCCTGATCGCCTGGCCCCACGATCTGGAGACACTTGCCTGTCCCTCCATCCGCATTCGCAGCGGACGCAAGGCCCGTTCCATGGCGCTCAAAGCAGCCTGTCGCCGCTTGTGTCGATCCGCCGCCCGCCGGCCGGGAAAGATTGAGAAGATCGTAAGACGGCGCGGTATAAGTCGCATCCGAGCCAAATCCCAGTACGTTGGAGCCGATATTTGGGTAAAGATACGGACGCTGCTGCTGGCCGACCACCGACTCGTATCCGGTATTGAGATTGGGAAACCACGCCGGCCCCGTCTGCGATCCTGCGCCGGCCGTGACAACCGTGCGCGGCGTATTGGCGCAGACGTAGCAGAAGTTCTCCACGATCTGGCCCGACGTCCCCGCACTCATCCCGGTTCCCGCTCCGACGATCAGCGTATTTTCCACACGGATGGGGATTGAGGTCGAGACGCCCGTGGACGCCAGCACCGCCGTGGCGCCGCCACTGATTGTGCAGTTGCGGATCAGCAGTCCGCCAGGCTTGAACGTATTTCCGGAGGTGGCCGGCGTTATGGCGAAAACCGTCCCCGCCCCGCCGGCGTCAACGCGGCAGTTGCGAAACTCGACTCCGACATCCCAGTCCGCTCCTGTCGTGGAGGTGCTGGTGCTGATCAGAGCAACGCTCGCGGGGACGATTGCTTTGAACATGCATCGGTCAAAGAGGATATTCTGTGTGACGCCCGCCGCTCCGGCGATCAGCACCATACGGCTTGTCGGGCTTGTCGCCACACCTTCGAAAGTGCAGTCCAGAAACGTGATGTTCGTGGACGTCAGCGTCGAGGCGTTTACGATCGCCGCGACCGCCGTCGCAGCGTTTCCGCCCACGAACCGTATCTTCTCGAATTGCAGGAAGCTTTTGCCGCTCAGATTCAGCGGCGCCGTCGTCGCGGGCGTCGTCTTATCATCCGTCGTATACGCCGTCCAAACGACTTCGCCCATGTCGCCCGTCTGCGCCCCATCCACATCGCCGACAATTCGCAGCGTCGATGACGGCGTAATTCCCACTGTCACCGTCTCCCGGTACGCCCCAGCGCCTAAATAAACGACATCGCCGCCGACCGGCGTTCCCCCCGTCGCCAGCGCCTTCCCCACCGTGCCCCACGCCGCGCCCGCCGACGTTCCGGCGGCTGCGTTCGATCCCGATTTCCGCACATAATAGTTCGTCAAGGCAAATCCCCCAGAAGCCGCGCTAGAGCTTAAAGATCCGGTTCGCCGAGTTGTCCCACGTCACATTGATCGTGCTCACCGAACCTCCCGTCGTCAGCGACGCATCGATCCCGCAGATCAGCGGCGATGTCGCGGCGCTCCCCGTGTCCTTATAAAGCACAAGATAGCCGATCGCCGTGCTCGCCGGAACGCTCGAAAACGCGATATCCGCCGCATCGAACACCCCGGCGACCATCGTCTTCGCCCCCAGCGTCTGATCCGTCCCAGTCGTATTCGCCCCGAGATCGCTCAAATACTGATGCGTCCCATAATTCGGCGTATAGCTCGTCTTGACGAGCGCCGCCTTGATCGTATCCGACCCCAAATTCAGCCCACCCGCCAAAAACGCGGCGCGCGCGGCGTCATAAACAGCGCTCATCTCAAGTCCCTTTCGTTTGGTGAACAGCTCAAAAAGAAAAAGCCCTCGCATAAGCGAGAGCTTTCGTGACACAAACGTAAGCAGCCGGGCCGCAAGCAATGATTTCCCCGGAGGTCCGGCTTCCAGAGTCCAAATGGCGCGTGTATCATATACCTACCTGAGACATCAGCGACAATTCGAAAAACGCCGCCGCCAGCGCCAATATGCCTGTGATTGAACCACTCGCCGCGATCACCGGGTACTTGC
This sequence comes from Capsulimonas corticalis, assembly GCF_003574315.2. Taxonomy (GTDB): domain Bacteria; phylum Armatimonadota; class Armatimonadia; order Armatimonadales; family Capsulimonadaceae; genus Capsulimonas; species Capsulimonas corticalis. The sequence goes on from NZ_AP025739.1 coordinate 6,333,538, forward strand.
CGAACAGCCGACGCGCCACCAGCGCCAGGATCACTTGACAGAGCACCCAGCCCAGCACATGCGTGCGTCCCTGATATACCAAGTGCGGAGCGCAGAAGATCAGCACAAGATAATAACCTACTGCGAGCGCCAAGGCGCAAACCACGCCGGCCATACCTCCAACAAGAAAACCGCGCCAATCCTCGGTCCATCGCCCTCGGTTACTTGGGGTCGTCATATTTGTCTCCATAAAAACGATCTACTTCCGCCTTGTATTCGCTTTCCAGCGCCCAAACGGCACATACTTGAGATATGGCAAAACGGCATCGTCTGGAGCAACCTCTAAAAAGTCCTGTTTTCTTTGAGATAACGTCTTTCTCAGTGCTTACAGACAAGCAAATCCTTCGATTCATTCTGGGACCATTTCTCCCTTCGGTATTTCACAACCGTCACTCACGCAAACGCCGAGCAACCGGAATCAACAATTGAGTTTTTTGCTATTGGCGCCTGGAAAGCAATTCGGCCACTTCCAAATCGGTCAAAAAAAATCCGCCCATACCACCGCCATTCACGCAACCTCCTTCACTCCCAGCCGCAGCGTGGACAGGTCACCGACCGCCCACGCCGCACCCGTCAGCGGGTTGCGGTCGAACGACTGGAGGTAGTCCACGTAGTTATTTCCGATGGAAACCGAAGATCCCACGACATTTGAATGCACGCCATCCCCCAAAACTGGGGCAATCTGCCGTATAATACCATCGTCCTTGCGCGCGACCAGGTTCGTCTGCACCGCTTTCACTACACCGACTCCACTGGGCGGCGCTGAAAGTGTATACAGATCTATCTGTCCCGCCGTATTCGAAGAAATATACGATGTGTCCGCATCCGGCGTCACATCACCGACCGCTGCCGCATTCGACGTCGCTCCCGCCACCGCCCACTGCGACGAGCCGGCCGCAGCAGCTGGCCGATCAATAAAGATCCTAACATCCCCCATATAGTCATTGTTGTCGGAGCCAGTGGTGTCGTTTGCATATATGTCATCATGATAATATAGGTATGCATCTGAACCAGCGAAAGCACGCGTCCAAAAACGAATAATATTACAGTATTGGTTCCCTGAATAGCTTGTTTGTACGTTGTTAATTGAAGGCTGAGATATTCCATTTACTCGATAATTGATACTTCCACTGCTGGACGAGGAAAAGACTATTTTGAACTCAAAGAAGTAATACGCTCCTCTATCGTAAACCTTATTGCTGCTTCCTATAATCGGCCCGAGATTTGCGCCATTGCCACTTGACAGCGTCCCTTGACGAAAAATCAGCCGGCCTAATGTATCCATACAAATGTGCAGTTGATCAAAATTAGCATCACTAAATGACCAGATTGCCTCTTCAATAGGAAATGAACTCGCGGTCTTAAACGCTCCTCCAAAAACAAGAGAAGTATAGTTTGATGGTAGAATTTTGTTAAGTCCAATTTGTCCGGCAGCTGCTTGATCCAAGATCAGTCCATTCCCAGTTCTTCCAGGACCGATGGACACAGAAATGAAGTTGTTAAAACTAGTGTATCCCTTCGTAAGAAGATCATCACCAGTTATATTATCAAAACTCTCTAGGAATATATTAGCCATAAATCACCTCTCTAAGGTTGCCCTTCACAATACAAATTCTGCTCTTTGTTCTCCCCTCCTCCGCCGAGCCCTCATCCTCTGCGCCCTCATCCACGTCGCCTACCAGGCCTTTATCTGGATTCCCGCCGCCTTCCAGTGCCAGGCCAACGGGCGGGATGTCGATGTTTACTTCCGTGCGGCTCGGCATCTCTTGCGCCATCGACCGCTGTACGATCTCGCGTCTGGGCATTCTCCGATGTTCGATTATCTTTACTCACCCCAGTTCGCGGTCGCCCTCACGCCGTTTGTCAGATTGGGTCAGCATAATTTTGCGTCGGTGCAGTATGTACTGATCGTTCTATCGTTTTGGTACTTCGCTTATCTGCTCTCAAAGATCGCGACGCCAAACCCCACACTGAAGTCGGTATTGCTTTGGGGGCTCGCATTGGCGGTAACGCCAAAGGTTTACTTCTGCATGGGGATGGGTCAGGTGCAGCCGCTGCTCTGGGTGGCGTTCGCGCTGTCGGTGGTCAGCGACCGGTGGCGCGGCGTGCTGCTGGGCGTGACGCTTCAGATCAAGACGTATGCGCTTATCTCGCTCGTCTGCGCGGCGTGGAAAGAGCGGCGCGCGGTTGTCGTTCCGGCTTTGGTCGTCATCGGCATGGGGACGGCGCTGGGGCTCGCGGTCTGCGGCTGGCCGAAGTTTCTGGAGTGGCGCTTGGCGCTGGAATACGCACTGTCCAACTCGGAAATCCTGCGGGCGGACAACATCTCACTGAGCGTACTTCCGCTGAAAGTCGCGATCGCGCTCGGCTGGCGTCCGCCGGTGATGCTGCCGCTCTGGATCTGCGCTTATCTGAAGCTGATGTCGCTCACGGGACCGCTCGCTGTTTGGAGCGCCTGTCGCCGCATGTCCACGCAAAAGCTTTACGCCTGGGTGGGATTGGCGAGCATGGCGTTCGCGCCGATCTGCTGGGCGTTCTATCTGACCGCTGGGTACGTTCTGGTGGCTCTTTATCTGCGCGATCGGCTCACGTCCGCCGAACAAACTCTTCAAGAAAAGTCGGCAGACATTCCCACAGTCACAGTCGCGCGATAGCGCTGATTTTCTGCACCCATTACCACATTCACGGAACTTGCAAATGGAACCATGCGAGAATTTCGAGAGATGGGCGAGACGTTCGCCTGGTAACAGGGTGAGTTCCATGTGGCGACACTCCTCGTAGCGCCGCCTGAGCATCTGCAATAAACGCTTGCTGATGTGGATTAGTAATATTGTTTGGACGCTTAATCACTGATTTTGCAAACATAAAAACTCTCTTCTCAAATACAACTAAATTCATTTAGGTAAATCCGGAAGGGCGCTCGGAAAATTATCCCTGTTCCACAGCCACCGCCAGCCCTCGCGCGAGCATCGGGTCGGCGGCCGTCAGTCTCGCGAGCAGCGATGCTTTCCCGCGTTCGTATTCACCGCGCCAGACCTCGGCGCGGGCAGCGAGCGAGGGGTCTTCCAGGTTCTTCTGAGCGATCATTGACGCCGCGTGGAACACGAGCAGGCTGGACAGATCGGGCGAAAGCCAGCTTGGCGCGTCATCAGCGTTCACCAGCGCGGGCGGCAGGGCAAAGCCGTTCACGGTCACTGTTTGCGAAGCGTTGGGGATCGGATACAGGCCAACGCCATCCTGGCCCGTGTCGTACCAATAGAGCGGGGTTCCCGGCGCATCGGCAGCCCAAGTGGGATAGTAGTTCTCCAGGGCGGAACGGCTGCAATGGGTCAGCGCCGTTCCGCCCCATGCAACGCCGCGCGCCAGCCACAGCGCCGCTCCGCCCGGGGCCGTGAAGATCGACAGCTGGACCGACTGCGCGCCGCTCGGCCAGGAGAACGTCCCCGCGTTCACGATCGGAAACGCCGTGCGCGCCAGGTCCGATGCGCCGTCGTTGAGGTATTGGGTAATCGTCGCCGAAGTCACCAGCACAGCTGCGGCGCCTGTTCCCGATTCCAAGTTGCCCGCCGGAGAGTTCGCCGCCTCACCCAGTCGCGAAAGCACATCTCGCTGCAAGTCCGCTAATGTATTCGCCACGCCGTTATCCTCCTGCTCCATTCCAACTCAACTACTGCGCCAGAAGCCCGGCGCCGATCGCGGACGTATGGGCCGCCGCCAGCGCTGTATGCCCGTACTGACTTGGATGTGTGCCGTCAGCCGTGTACAGATTCGTCCCGCCCGGCTTCAGCCAGCCGCCGCCTGCCGTCAACGGCTGTTGTAACGCCGTCGCCGAATAGATCCCCGTCCCCACCGTCAGTCCCGTCTGCAGCGAGATCAGCGCGCTCTGCGTCGCCGTATCGGCCTCGACGGCCGCCGCGCGATCCAGATATCCCGAAGCGCCCAGCGACGCCCAGTTCGCACGGATGTAGTTGTTGATGGCGATGCGAGTGTGATTGCATGTCGTTGGCGTATTGCCCGCCGCATTGGTGATGGGAAGATACGTGCAGAGAATGATCTTGGGGACACGCCGCTGGATGTGCGCCATCATGCCTTGCAGCAGACCGAGGAACGACGTCACGTTCGCCGCGACATTCACGTCCGACGCGCCGTCGGTGTAGGTCGTGATGTTATTGACGCCCATTTGGATCACAACATGGGAGCAGCCGGCGTAAAACGGCAGACGGTAATTGTCGTCGATTGGCTGAGCCACCATCTGATCCCCGTATTTGCAGCCCTGCACATAGCCGATCTTCAGCCCATCGAAGGCGCGCACAAACTCGCCCGCCCCCTGGATCGCCGCGTTCGCCGACGTATACGTGCGGTTATAACCTGTAAAGCCGCCCGCCTCATACGTATCACCGCTCCCCTGGCCGATGGAGTCGCCATAAACCCCCACGGCGTATCGCGGCGACGCCAGCGCCGCAAGCGGTGAGATGCTCGTCACCACCGACGGCCCATACACATAGCCCGACTGATCCGGCGGCGTGACGCCCGAGTTCGTCCACTGCCCGGTGTTCGCCGTCCCCGTCCCCAGGGCCGCAAGCGTCGCCGATGTCGCCTGCGTCTCATCCGTCTCCGAAGCGGAATGCGAGCTGCCTTCCTGCTGGTTAGGCGACGGGATCAATCCCAGCGGCCATTTGTTACCGGAAGTCGCCGTGACATACGTGCGAAAATAAACATAGTCGCCCGCCGCCACATATCCCCGCGCCGTTCCCTGCACGTAACTCACCGGAACCATGATTTGATCAGATTCCACAGAGCGCCCCGGCGGAATCACGATCGAAGCCGCCCCGCCCCACGTCGCCTGCAAGGGCAGTATCGGATTGCCGCCGCCGTTCGATCGGAGCCACAGCGCCGCCGTCACCGTAATCGGCGTCGTCTGATTGTTCGTGTAATACATCCGGAATCCCACGCTGTCCACGAACACATACGACCGGACCTGATAATTCCCCCCGGTATCGGTCCCATTGGAGCTGGAGGGCCACCACGAGCATGTCCGGCTCGTCGATGGCATCCCCTTGAGCAGTCCCGGCGCCGACACCGGCTGTCGGTTCGTCAGCGCCGCCGGCAGCGCGTTCAACGTCGTAAGATATCCCGAAATCCCCGAGATCTTGCTGACATGGATCGCCATGCGATTACCCCACCCTTCCCAGCGCCACATAGTCGCCCATCGACAAAATCGGATACGTCGCATCCGGCGTGTACGCCCCGGGCGTGCCGTCGGGATTGCCTCCTAGTCCAAACGACACGTTCGCGCCGGTAATCCGCCCGACAAAGCCCGTGGCCGCCGTTGGAACCGCCGCGCCGCTCAGATCCTTAAATGTCTTCACCGCCGCTCCCACGGTTCCGGTGAACGATGCGCCTTCCTGCCGGCCATGCATATTCACAAAATATCCACTGATCGTCGCAGTCCCCGTCAGCGCCAGGAACACATACGCGATCAGCGGCGGCGGCGTGCTGGTCAGATCGACCACATAATTCGCATGCGTAGAATAATCCGACATCGTTGCTTCTCCTTCATCTCCATGACGACTCATCGATGGCGTCAATCGCTCACCTAAGAGAACTTTTTACCGTCCTTCACACGGGAGGACGGATGAAGGCAAGGGCCGTGGATAAGTCTGCCGGCGCGTCTCCGCCTCCAGCTTGCCCTTCATATCCGCGAACTCATCGGCCAGCATCGCGCGGCGAGCCATGTTGTCGGACGTCGGATTCTGAATAATCCTCAGGAGCGCCGCCTTGTAAACCACCGCCATATGCGCGCGGTCCGGCAGCGGACACGCCGCGCTCATCGCGCTCCAGCCCACACCTGGGACGCCATACCCCTCCAGCACTAAACCGCCCGCCGCCGAATAACTCGGCGCCGGATACAGTACGATCTGGTTCAGCCCGGTTGGAATCCACATCTCCGGAGTGCTCGCCGCTTCATCCCGCCATCCGCCCGACCACTCGTCCATCCCGCCAATCGTCGCGCTCCCGATCGTCCGACGCGCGCCAGACGCGTCATACACGCTCACCGCCTTCACCTTCGTGATTTGCGGCGCGCAGTACTCCGCCTGTCCCGAAACCAGGTCCGCGGTTGCCGTGGTGTAAAAGCAATCCGTCGCCCGCGCAATCTCGTCGGCCGCCGTGCTGACCAGGCGGCTCCATGCGAACGGATCGGCGTCGCCCGGCGTCCCAAAGAACTCACCGAGCAGATCGCGCCCTTGAATGATCATTTCCTGCCTGGTCATCACAACCTCCCCGCCGCTGGTCACACGCCTTCAATCCACACTCACTCGATCTCGCCCGCCTCCTGCGGCGCCGTCGTCAATCCCGGCGCCTGACCTTCATGCTCCGGCTTCTGCGCCTCCACCTCACCCGCGCGCACAAGGATCAAATAGATCTCTTCCGGCACATCCACATATTCTCCGCGCTTGATAAAGTAGAAGTGCCCGTTGACGCCCACCGTCAGCGCCCCCTCCTTCTTGTGATCCTTCTTGCCCAGCTCATGCCGCAGCCGGATCCGATACTTCGGCTGCGCATCCAACTGCTGCTTCACCGTCAACACCGGCGCCTCATCCGCCGCCATCTCATCTGTTGCCATCGTTTTAGTCGTCATGGGTATCCTTTTTCGTATTAGAGCGGCCCCCTGCCCTCAATCCTGGGGGCAGGGGGCCGAATCAGGTCGAGCACTACGGCGAAACCGCATGCTCCACACGAACCACAAAGTTCTGATTCGCGATCGTACCGCCAAACGTCGCCTTCCACTCATCTGTTACTTTAATGACCTAACCTCGCATACAATAGAACCACACAATCAATCGGGTGTACGTTTATCGGAAACTATATGAAGAAACCATCTCCAGAGCAGTTGCTAGCCGATACCCAATCCAATATGACCTGGATTGAGATCGCTGAAAAGCACGGTTATACAGACGCCCGATTTCTCCGCAAGCTTTCGGTACGTTATGGACTTCCACCACGAAGGATAATCCGAAAGCCTGACAAGTCCACACTCGAAGAAATGATTATTTCTCGTGGGCTGAATATCTATCAGGTTGCGGATATTCTTGGTTACGGTTCAGGTGGATGGTCTAACATCTATGCATATTGCCGTCAGTACGGCATCACTTTCGACTTTTCAGCAAACGCCGAATTGAGAAGAATAGAGTTCACTCCTCAACAGAAATCGTTTGTGTATGGCACTTTGCTAGGAGACGCATACAGGATTGGTTTCGCAAACGATACGAAATACCAACCATAATTGAGAACCGTCGTAACGATCAATTCTCCCTGCGTATCAATGCGTCTGTATCTTCTCGGTTTCTAGCGCTGGTGCGTCCTTTTATCCCTTTGTGCATATCCTACAAGTTAGGCGAGCAATAATTTCTTATTGCTTCTCTGGTTTCTGAGTGCTCGCTAGGCAGATTATCGCCAGAGGTCGGACTATCGCATCATCGGAGTAAATTCTTCTTTTCTCCGACGCCCTCTCACTTAGTCTCTCACGGTAGCCTGCGAGGGCCTTCCGCCTTGTTGGGTGTCTCCACCTATTCAAGTCAATCAGAGAGGGTTTTACTCGGGCTGGAATTAGGCAGCCATTTTATAATGACTGGTGCGAGTGTAACCCGAGGTCGCCCGCTGATTTAATGGATCAGCGGCCCCCGCCGAGCCGAGCGGCTTGATGATGTTCGAGAGGCTTTCGCCGCCGATCTCCGTCTTCACGAAGGCCATTGCGCCGAAAATGAGAGTGGCGTGGACATCGATACCGGACGCGCCGGCGCCGGTGAAGACCTTGGCCAGCGGCGATTCCACGAAGCGCACTCCGTACAGCGAGCCCAATTCACCCTCGTACAGGTCTTTGGGCGTCGAGTACTCCTTCACGGCCAGCCACTCAGGGATGCTCATGATGTCGTACTTGGAATCGGGTGAGACGATTCCCACGTAATCGCCGTTAATCGGCATGGCGTAGGATTTCTCGAGAGTCCGCACCGCCTTCTTGATCTCAGCCGATGTGAACTTGTCCGTGCTCGTCACCAGGTTTCGAGCAGTTTTTCCATTCGCATAGATGACATTGGTACTTTACCGAATACATCAACTGGGAATTCGCTGAGTAGTAAGAGCGTCTTGGAGAGAGAGCGAGTGGGAGTGCTAGGATTCGTAGGGCACGACGAGTTTCCCGGCCAGGCCGCGCAGCTTGCGCTTCCCGCGCCGATCGTAATTCGCGGTGGTCTTGACGTCGGCGTGACCGCAAGCTTTTTGGACCGTAACGATATCCTCGCCGGCATCGAGTGAGTTGCCGACGAAGCTTCGCCGGAAGTCATGGACGGTTAATTCGTCGACCATCGCTTTTTTGCCGCGTGCTTTGACGATGAGGTAAATCGCGCCGGCAGTGATATTATTCCTTCCAACCCGGCCGCCTTTATTGATCGCTGGGAAGAGCGGCGCTGCCTTCGCGAGATAAACCGGTCCGTGAGATACAAGATGCGCCAGGTAATCATCCATCGCGGCCATGGTCCCGTCTGGAGAATACACGACGCGCTGCTTGTCGCCCTTGCCGGCGCGGATCGTCACTTCGCCGGTATCGGGAACATAATCACCGACGATCAGATCCGCGATCTCCTGTTCGCGAATCCCGCAGCCGTTGAGCACCGCGAGGATCGCGGCGTCGCGGCGCCCCCTCAGCGTCTGATCCTTTTTGCACGCTTTAAAGAGAGAGCGCATCTCGCCCTCGGAAATGTCGCGCCCGCGCGGCAGCCGAGTTCCGACCTTGACGGAGAGATCCGCCGCGCGGTGATAATCTTCGGCGCTCATCAGGCCGAGGCGCCACGACTCTTGAAGCACGCGCTTCAGCGCCGCGATCATTTTCTTGACGGTCGTCGTTTCATAACTTTCAAGTAACACTGCTCGCAGCGCCGATGTGTGCTTGTAGCGAAGCGCCGCCCAGTCCAGTGTCATGATGTCACATTCACCGTTGCTCAAAATCTCAGCCATAGTCCCGAGCGCCTGGCGCATCGTCCGGCGCGACCCGGGCGCAAGACTCGCCAGGTACACGGCGGCGGGATGCTCGCAGAGCGGAGGCGGTTCGCCAAGCCGCAACAGATCCCCTGCTTCATTCACGCCGTCGGCAGCGGCATTTACCAGACGGTCACTATATTCTACGTGGGCGCCTGACGGCAATACGATAATTGGGTTTTCGGTATCCATTATTGAATTATATCACGGTTTTTAATAATTACTATAGAGAACTTACGTTCTTCACAATAATCGCTAGATCATTATCAGGGCGTGTAAGCGCGAACACGTGTTCTGAAACTCGTTTTCTAAAACGAATTGCCAAAAACTCTGCGAATAAACTCCTTTGGCGGTGCGCGGCTACAGGTGGCGCGCACAGACGCGTGAACGGAAATTTCAATATGGCGCGCGGGTGATTTTCAGTTGAATATTCCGGGGGAGCGAGAGCGCGGAAGTTACCGCTTCGCGCTCCTAGTCGACGAATTGGGCGTTGGTGTAACAGCTACTTTAGGGCTTGAACGCCTGGCCCGGAAACGCTTGGAGCGCGCCCTCTGGGAAAGGCCGCAGTAGGCTTTGAAGGTCCTTTGGCGAGGCGTCCGAAAGCCAGGCGCGCGCCTCGTCCTGGTCCAGGATCACGGGCATACGGTCGTGGTAAGGGCGGATATCGCCATTGGGGTCGCAGGTCACGATGGCGCATGAGCGGCGCACGCCGCCGTCCGGCATCCGCCATTCGTCCCAGATCCCGGGTAGTCCGAATACTGCGAGATCCGCCGCGGTAAACGGCAAAAGCTGCTTGGACCCCTTCACCCCCATCCATTCGTAAAAGCCGTTCGCAGGAACGACGCAGCGGCGCTGAGAGAACGCCTGTCGGAACATCGGCGTGGTCGCCACCGTTTCCGCGCGCGCATTACCGGGCTTCATACCGCCCTTCGGATCTTTCATCCAGCTTGGCGTGAAACCCCAGTACAGCATTTCGAGCCCTACGGCGCCAGCGCTGGTCGTCGCGGCGGGCAGCATCTGCCCGAGTGTCATACGCTTTTCCGGACCATCCCTTTCGGGAAGTGCGGAAGCGGCTTGCAGTGAATCGAGGCGGAAGAAGTCGGCGATTTCGTCGCGGGTCATTTCGATGCGGACGTTATAGCACATGCGGTGACGCTCCTCATAAGATAGAGAATTATTAGATAGAGAATTATTAGACAGAGTGTTACAAAATATCGGATCCATTTGACCGAATATCCAATCAATTTGACCGAATATCGAATTAAAGTGATCCGAAGAGGTCGCCAGTTTGTGGCGAAGGAGGCTTCGGCGCCGCCTTGCTCTTCTCCGCTAAGGTGATGAGAAGCGGAGCGCCGGACCACGGCTGCAACAGAGACAGGACCGCCTTCGGGGAGCGCTCCTCAGGATTGAGCCACATATCCCATGCCTGCGCCGGCAGGATGACGGGCATGCGGTCGTGGATCTGCGCCATCGTGTCGTTCGGCGTGGTCGTCACGATCGCGCAGGTTCGGCGCACTTCCTGGCCGTCGGGAGACTTCCATTCGTCCCAGATCCCGGCCGCCGCGATGAAGATCCCGTCGCCGCGCTCGACGCGTGCGCGTTTCCCGACGGTTCCCGCGCCCAGACCGTCCACAGTAATGCGCTGATGAAAGAATGGCATAGGGATAACACACCGCCGAATCGTCAGCGGGCGATTGCCGGCGTTTGCCCGCAGCGTTTCTGCCCGGCTATGGAGCTGTCCCTCTTCGGAGCGCCCCCACGCGATCAGTCCCCAATCAAAAGCGCCGACCCATCGCTCGCCTTTATAGGCAAAGACGGTCAGCATCGGCGCGCCGGCGCCGCCGAGCAGCGCACTATCGACAGCGCTCTTCGTCAGGCGCGCCTGGAAAATCGTGGCGATGTTCTTTACGATCGTGCGATCGGTATCAGTATCCATATCAACATCCACTACCCCAATTAAAATCCATGCTCCCATTATAGCGACATTTCCAGCGCTCTTTTTGTAAGCTCGGCGCCGACGTCAAAAATATTTCGCGAAGGGGCAAACTTATGTTTGACAGATAGTAGACATGCGGCTATAATGTAGACAAACCGATACCATCGCAACGGAGGGCTGTGCATGATCGTTTGTTTTTCTGTTCCCGCTCTGGGCGTCGCTTGCGAACAGGCGCGCCGCCCGGACCTCGCCGGCGTTCCCTTCGCTTTGATTACGGATGACGGCGCGATTTTCGCTCCGTCCCAGCTCGCCGCCGTGCGCGGCGTACGTCCTGGACAGTCGATTTCCGCCGCCCGTACCTTCTGCCCCGCCCTTGTCACCCTGCCCTATGACCATGCCGCCTACCAGAATCGCGCCCGCCTTTTGTGGGATATCGCCGCTGCCGAGAGCAGCACCGTCGAGCCCGTAACCCCCGAACTCTTTTTTTTGCTCGCAGGCAGAACATTTGTTCTGAATGACGTGTCCGCATTCGCGGACGCGATGGCGGCCGCTATCGGGGCGCCGGTGCTCGCCGGAATTGGCGCATCCAAGTTCAGCGCGCGCCGGGCGGCGATGCTGGCGCGCCCTGGCGAGTCCTTCACGATCGCCGCCGGCGATGAGCTCGCGCATCTGGGCCGCGTGCCGATCGCGGAAGTCGCCGGCGTGGATGCAAAGTCCCGCGCGCGCCTCGAAAAGCTGGGTGTGCGCACCCTCGGGCAGGCGGCCGCCCACAACGGAAAGATGCCTAAGGATCTGCGTATCGTCGGCGGACGCCTGGCCGCGCTGGCGATGGGGCGCGACGGGGACCGGGTCCGCGCCGCCTGGCCGGAGCGATCGGAAGAGGCGAACACGGCGTTTGAGGACGAAACGGAGTATCTGCCGCTGATCGACGCCGCGCTGCTGCGTCTCTCGGAGAAGATCGCCGCCAAGCTTCAGTCCCGCCATGAATACTGCCGCACGCTGTCCATCCAGGTTGGGCACGCGCGCGGCGTTGCAGATTGCTGGGAGCGCCTGATCCTGCCCGCCTCCGACGCGGCGTCCATTCACCGCGGCGCGCGGCGCTTGCTGGAGCGCGGTCGCCCGGCAGCAGGCGTTCTGACATTACGCCTTGTCGCGGGCGAGCTGGGATCTGGCTCGGGGCTTCAGCTTTCTCTGCTCGACGAGTACGGCGCCGTGATGCCAGCGGAACGAGACCGCAAGACAGCGGCGGCGCTGACCTACATTCGGGAGCGCTGGGGCGGCGGCGCTGTGATCACGGCGGAGGCCATGTACGAGGCGACGAAGCGCGCGCTGCGCACGTATCCGCTCGGTCACCAGAGCCGCGAGGCGGTCGAGGTGCGCCTGCAAGACGGGACGCCGGCGGCGTTCACGGGGAAGAAGACGCGTCATACCGTCGCGCGCGTGCAGAATAGCTGGCGCGAAACCGACGTCTTCGCGGAGACACCCTCGGAGCGTCAGGTTTGGCGCGTGCAGACGGCCGCCGGCGCGCTGGCGGAGTTGCATGAGGCGGGCGGGGCCTGGACGCTGCACGCCATGGCTGACTAATAATTGCCAATTTTTCTGATAATTATTATCACTTTTTTCTGATAATTATTACCGATTTTTGAATTATGATCGATCCTTTCGCAACAACCACAATATGTTTGCACATTTACACGTTCACACTCCGTACAGCTTTCTTGATGGCGCATCGTCGATTGAAGATCTGGTGCGCGCGGCGGCCTCAATGGGGATGCCCGGGATCGCAATGACGGATCACGACCATGTCAGCGCCGCCGTTAAGTTCACGCAGTGCTGTCGCCAGTACGGCGTCAAGCCGATCCTGGGCGCCGAGGTGACGATGGAGGACGGGACGCATCTGACCTTGCTGGCCGAGACGCGCGCCGGCTACGCGAACCTGTGCCGCCTGCTCACCAGCGCCTACGCGGACGGCGGCCGCCTGACGCCGCGCCTGCGCTGGTCGCACCTGCCGGGTCTGTCCTCTGGTCTGATCTGTCTGTCTGGATGCATCAAGGGCAGGATCGCCGGCCACGTGGCGCGGCACGAGTACGACGCGGCGAAGGCGATGGCCCAGCGGCTCGCGGGATGGTTCGGCGGCGCGTTTTATCTTGAGTTACAGGACGATCGCACACCGGATTCGGCGCGGGTGGCCAGGGAGCTTGCGATGCTGGGCGACGCGATTGGAGTTCCCTCCGTCGCAACGAATAACGTTCACTACGCCGCGTCCGCCGCCTTCGCGGCCCACGACCTGCTGCGCTGCGTGCGCGCCGGCGTTACGGTCCGCGACATCCATCCAGAGCGGCCGTTCAATAATCAGCGCTGGCTGAAAAACACGCGGGAGATGCAGGACCTCTTTGGCTGGCGCCCAGACGCGCTGGCGAATACCGTTCGGATTGCCGATCACTGCGAGGATGTCTTGCCGGGTGGCGCGGATATCACGCCGAGATTCGACGGCGACGCCGCGCGCGAACTGCGCCGCCTCGCGTACGAAGGCGCAAAGCGGCGGTACCGAACCATCACCGCGCAGGCGCTCTCCCCTACCCTGCGCGGACGGCTGGAGCATGAACTCTCCGTCATCACGACGCTGGGCTACGCCGACTATATCCTGATGGTCCGCGATGTCGTGCGCTGGGCCCGGGCGCAGGGGATCCGCGCGACGGGGCGCGGATCCGCCGCCGACTGCTGCGTCGCCTACTGCCTCGATCTGACGGATGTGGACGTGATCGCTCGGAACCTTCCCTTCGCGCGGTTCCTGAAGCCCGGCAAGACGCCCGACATCGACATGGACTTCCCCAGCTCGCGGCGGGACGAGGTGTTTGAGCACGTCGTCACGACCTACGGCGAGGAGAACACGGGCGTCGTCTGCACGTTCCATACCTACTGGGCTCGGTCGGCGGTCCGGGATATCGGCAAGGCGCTTGCGCTTCCGGCGGACGCGCTCTCGTTTCTCGCCTCCCACCTTTCCCACTTCGTGCACGCGAGCGAAATTGGATCCGCGTTCGATACGTACGCCGAGCTACGGCCGCACAAGGCGCTTCGGGAGCAGTTCCAAATACTCTTCACCTTGTGCGCCTCGATCGCCGGATTCCCGAGGCATATGGGCAGCCATTCATCGGGCGTCGTCATCAGCCGCGTACCGCTCGCCACCATTGCGCCGCTGACGCCGTCGGCGCGCGGGATCACGCAGATCTGGACGCTCGACAAGGACGACGCCGAAACGGTGGGCGCCATCAAGTTCGACATCCTGGCGCTCCGGATGCTCTCGGCCGTCGCCGACGCCGAGGACGATCTGCGAGAATCGCATCCGGACTTCCGGTATGACGATATTCCCATCGACGACACAGCCACTTACAATATGATCCAGAGCGGGAAAGCGATTGGCGCATTCCAGTTCGAGAGCGCCGCCCAGCTCGCGCTTGCCGTCACGCTCCAACCGACTCACTTCGAGGACCTGGTGGCGTCGGTGGCGCTGATTCGGCCGGGCCCCGTGCGCGGCAACGTCGTCAACCGCTTCGTGGCGGCGAGGAACGGCTATGCGCGCGCCGACGTGCTTCATACCGCACTGGAGACGGCGCTCGCCAAAACGTATGGGTGCGTCGTCTTCCAAGAGCAAGTCAACGACGTCTTCCAGGCGATGACAGGCTGCTCGGAGGCTGACGCGGATGCGATGCGAAAGGCGCTCACCAAGCACACCAAAGAAGGCACACTGGATCAAGCGGGGATGGAGTTCATCGCCCGGGCGCGGGCGCGTCATCCTGATCTCAGGCCGAAGACGGCGTACATGATTTGGAAACAGATCGAAGGCTGGGCAGGATATGGCTTTATCGAGGGTCACGCCGCCGCCTTTGCGCTGACGGGATACCGCACGGCCTATCTCTCCGTCCACCATACTGCCGAGTTCTTCGCGGGAATAATGTCCGAGCAGCCGATGGGCTTCTACAGCGCAAACACCCTGGCCGCCGAAGCGCGCCGGCGCGGCGTGCGGGTTCTACCCCTGGACATCAATGAGAGCGGCGATAAGTGTCACGGCGATGGCGACGAGATCCGTCTGGGCCTGCGCCTTCTCTCTGATCTGCGCGCGGACGATATTGCCGCGATCCTTGCGGCGCGCGACCGCGCGCCGTTCGCGTCGCTGCTTGATTTCTGCGCGCGCCTGCCGCTGCGCCGCGACGCTTTGGAGAACCTGATCCTTGCCGGCGCGTTTGATGCGCTCCACTCCGAGCGGCGCGGTCTGCTCTGGGCGCTCGATCAAACTATCGGCGCCGCGCTCTCTTACCGCGCCACCGGCGGCGTTCAGCGCGAGCTCGCTCTCGGCGACGCCGCGCGGCTCGCCACTCCGTGTTCGGACATCGACGACTTCAGCGAGTGGGAGCGCTTCCTATGGACGTGGAGGCTGACCGGCGTGACGGCGGAGTGCCACGTGATGTCGCATTTCCGCGAGCGCCTGGCGGCGCGCGGCTTCATCACGGCGTCCCAGGCGCAGGAGGCGAATGACGGCGCAGTCGTCCGCGTGGCGGGAATCAACATCCGCCCACACCGGCCGCCGACGCGCTCGGGCAAGCCAGTCCTGTTTTCCAGCCTGGAGGACGAGACAGATATCCTCCAGCTAATCACCTTTGGCGAAGCGATCGACCGGTGCACATCCGTTTTTTTGTTGTCCCAGGCGGTTATGGTCGAGGCGCGTGTGCAGCGTAAAGGAAAGGGCGTCACGCTGATCGTCCAGCGCGCCGCGCCATTCCGCGTTCCGCGCCTGGCGCAGGAAGTGTCCCAGGGATATCCCGCACGGCCTACGCTGCCCGTGATCGCGCCAACGGAGTACCAGGTGAAATGAGAGACCGCAAGCTTAAGATGGGATTTTGGGACCGCTCGCCGCCCCGCGTCACGATTTGCGCTCACGAGAACACGATCAGCGCTCGAAAGAACACGATCAGCGCTCGAAAGAAATAGCACAGCGGTTGAAATAATTGTTCAAAATAATTGGATAAAATAGAATTTAAGTCAAGGAGCGATATGAACGCATTGGTTATTCAGAACGTAGATGGATTGAATACTCAGAACGTAGATGGATTGGATATTCAGGAGATGAGCATGGCAGAGATAGATGTGACAGAGCGGTACAGAGCGACGGCGCTGCCGCTTGCGCCATCGGGCGGTCAGGTTCCCGAAAAGTTCATGAAAGTACTCAAGGCCGCAAATCGAGATGAGGATATGCGCGTCTACACCGTCAACTTTCGTCTGGCGGAGCCAGGCGAAAACGATCAGGCAGAGCGCGCAAACGAGTCCAAGCAGCGCGGCTCCGTCGCCATCGCGGGAACAGCGATGGTGCTTGTAGAGTTCGGTGAGGCAAAAGTGGTCGCATGGAACAAGCCGGCGCTCGAACTCCTGGAGCACGAGGCGGCGTTCGAGGAGATGGCGCTCCGTGCAGTGACCCGCGCCGGGGACGATTGAATTGCGGCGCATCGCGTGCGCCGGCATTGTATCCCACGCATTATATTGCTGGCGCACGTTGGGGGCGACCTTATTTGCTTTCGCCTTGCTGCTCTGGCGTTTGCCAGGCGGCATGCCACGGCGAGAATCGGGTTACGATAACCGGATCCTGCCCCTCCCCTTCGAACTGATCGGCGGTAATATCGACGATCAAGTCATCTTTCTCCAGCCACGCATGCGTAACCGTGCGTCCGTCCGGCGGATACCGATACCGGCAGATATACTTAAACTCGCCCATCCCGGCCGCCTTCAAACGGCGCTGCAAGATCTCGGCGGCTGCCCCGCACGCGCCGACGGGAAAGGCGGAAAGCCCTGTGGAGACGTCGTAGGACCCGCTCTCCAATTCTTTGCGCAGAGATGTCGCCACTGACCGGATATCTTCCTCCATGAGGCCGCTCATGTTCCGTAGCTCGCGAACGGCGTCTTTGACCGACATCCCGTCAAATCGCCCCAGAGGATTAACCGGATCCGTCTGCCCAAGTGGATTAGCCGAGTGCGGTCGCTCCAGAGGATTGACAGATTCCGGCGGCAACGCGCTTTCCGCTCGGAGCGTGACAACCTCGGTGAACTTGCTCTTGGCGATCAGCACTTCGATTGTCTGATCCTTCACATATCGATCGCCGACGACCAAATGGTTTTTTACGCCTTCAATATTGACCACGGCATATTCCCCATCGATCGCCGTGACGAGGCCCTCAAATGCCCGCTGCCGTGGGTGCTCGATTCGGTACCGCTTCCCAATCTGAACCATATCTTACTCCCTGACATTATTACTCGCCCTGAATTACTACCCCAGCATTCTTCCCACAGCATTCTTCCGTCTGAATTACTGCCTCTGAATTATTCCCTATAAAATGCCTCTGTCCCCATTTCTACCCATTTTGCGCGCCGTCAGCGATTGGGAGAAGGGGTATCTGTGGATTCATTGGGCTTTGCGTTTCTCGAACTGGGCGCTTGCATCGATCACATTGTCTGCAACCTGCATGCTCTTCTTGGATGTGGCGGGTTTGGGCGGTGTATCCTTGACTTCATCCGGAAGTTTATTTAGGCGCTTCGTCAGCGACTTGATAACACGCTGCCAATAAAGTTTCTTGCGTTCAGCGGCGGCGATTTCCTCATCCTTGTATCGGAGCATCTGCGATGCCTCCGCCAGTGCGTTTTCGAGGATCCATCGTTCGATCTTGAGAAGATGCGGTTGTCGGATCCAGACATTTTCTCTCGCAATGGCAACGCCGGTGCCGCGACTGAATATCACCGGGCGCCCCATTTCGTCACGGATTGTTAGCGCATCCCGGGTCCACTCCGTCAGCGTCCAGACGACTTCCGCACCGTCAGACATAATCGGGATTCGTTGCCCGCCACCATGAAAAGACGCGTACCCCACTTTTAGTACTCCTTGCCTGCTGTGTCGGCGCTGCCGGCGATAACGACTTCAATCTCTCGAACGAACTGGACCCGGCTTTTGTCCAGCACTAGTATTTCCTGCTCGCCGCGCCGCAAGAACAGCGCCAGAACATCCGCCTTATCCACCTGATAGGCGTGGATGCAGTCCGCGCCGCGCTCATACGCGAATCTCGCCGCTGTCTGTGGGGCAACCGTGTAAGCGATCCAATCCGTCTCTCCTGGCCGGTGGGCGCGATAGACGGTAATCTGATCCGGCATCTGGCGGAAGACGACAAACTCCGACGGCTTCATAAGGCTCGTCTCCCGGTTTTTTCGCGGCGACGAAAACAGCTTTTTCCACATCTCCAGATCGCTGAAGCCAGTGTACGAAACCCATAGCGTGGATAGAATATGCCAGTAGGCATAAGTCGTCAACGGCTTGCAGCTTTTGTTGAAGTGGCGAATCGCCGCTGGCGTCCCCGCATATTTGAGGACCTCACGCGCAATCTTCGCGTCCTTCTCGCTTTGACGAAAGTCTGGGCTGATGTCTCGCCCCGAAATTGTGGGCGCCGTTTTCATTCTCACCTCAAAATCCTCTGACGGCGATCTCATACCAGTAATCGTAAGTCTGGTCCGCCACCTCTGGCGACATGCCAGAATAGAGTAGCTGAGCATGCATTACAAGCATTCGATTGACGCGAAATGACTGGGTTGCCCAGGCGAAGTGTACATGTCGGCCAGTAAATCTTCCATTGCGGGATCGTCGATAAGTAATAGGCGGATTAGACCTTGCTCGAATGTTCGCTTTATCGATGCGAATCGCCCGCTTCGATCCCCTGGCTGGCTTGACGCAGTTTTCCGCGTCGCCTGGTTTTGTCTCATCAATCAAAGTGCCCCACCATTCAAAATCGCGATCGCGCGGTCCGCGTCCTCGTCCGTCAGTCCGACATTGTAATCCGTGCGAACGAAGCAGTCTGGCGGCGTCCCGAAAACCGGGTCGTCGTCGATAACCACGAACCGATCGCACTCCGTCGCGCTGTCCAGGTAATGCCGAATCTCGGTCCAGCGCTCGCTTTCGAGCATCTGCGGACCTGGACGCCCTTTGGGGATGTCCGTCACATCGATCGTGATGCCGATGACGCGCTTGCGATGCGCCTGGAGGCCATGGCGCGCCAGCAACGCCCCCAGATACTGCGCGTACCCCTGCGGACAAGTAGAAGAGCGCCACGCCGAAGAAATGACGATGTACGCGTCCGTCTCCCGGACGATGCGGTTGACGCGCAGGACGGCGGCGGGATCGATCTTCCCCAGGCACCACGCCAGGCGGTCGACGTGGAGACGCGGCTTGTTTTTGTAGACGTCGCCCTCCATCCAAGCGACGGAATTGAGAACGCCGTCGAAGTCGAGAAAGATCAGTTTCTTCATATCGTCACCGAAGACGCCACGAGCGCCAGCGCGTCCTGCATGTCACCCAGCTGCTCTGAATACATGTACTCATACTCCTGGCCGCCACCGAAACAGAACGTCGCCAGAGCGAAGCATGGAAATTCAACGGGCGGTTGCCCATTCTCCGCGCCGAACTGACTGTGCCAGAACTCGTAATCCGCCGCCGATGTCAGCAGCGCCCAGCCGTGAATGATACGAAGCGGGTTCATTTCTGTGGACCTCTCTTCTTTCGTCGCTTGGCAGTCCCGTACATCTTGTGAATGATGATTGCCTGTGCCGTGGTGACATAAGTTCCGTTACATCCGCGGTAAGGCATGATCTGGCGCTTCATTTTTGCGTTTCGTCTTTCCCAGTCTGATCTGCATCTATCGCCATTCGATATCCGTCAAACCAGAAAGACCGTTCTTTGCCGTCCTGGTATGGGTTTTTGTCCGCGCCCAGTCTCTTCTCCCCTGCGTCATAACCCTGGTTGTAGGCGGTGTATGGATGATGGATGTCGTCCTGGGCCGGATTATCAGCGTAGGCCGTCAACGGGTCGAGATGACTACTGTCCCTCACCGAGACGCTTTCCTCCAGCCGCCTCGCGCCGACGTCGTCGATTGTCGCCTTGATCGGCGCCAGGGCCGTGTCCGCCGCCTCCCGGTAATCGCCCCACGCCTCGCGCGCGGCTCCGGTGGCGTCCTGGAGGCGCTCTGCGGCGGCTGGGTCATTCGGGGACAACTTCTTGCGGCCAAGGGCGGCGGCGTGGGCGCCGCGCGCGAGGCGCATCCTTCGCGAAGCGCGCTCTAATTTATTCGGTTGTTCGTCCATCGGAGTCTCCATATTTGGCAAATATCAATTCCTCAACTTGCATCCTCAGCTTTTGGAAACCGAGTTCAAGTTTAGGATCATTGTTCTCTTGGGGCATAAAGGCGGACCCCCAGCCGCAAAGCGCATCCATCAAGTCATAGCAATCATCAGGATCTAAGTCGATGCCGTTTTCAATGAAGTGCGCGTATTCCCCTTGTTTAGCGTAATCTGAGAGGCAGTGGTAAAGTCGGACGCCACAAACAACGCAATGCTCAGGATTATCGTACTCAAACCCAGCGCTAGAGTTTATCCAGAGATCTTCAGGGACGGCGATAGGCGTATATGGCGCGGCAACAATTCCGCGCTTTATGAGTTGCTCTTCCTGATATTCTTCAGCGCATTTCAGACAATGGCAGACGCCTGTTTCATCAAAGCACTCAATCCAGTAGAGATATTCGATTTCCGCGCGCTCCGCGAAAGGCTGGATCAGAGCCGCCAGCAAAGTCGCCTCAGAAGTGCGTGTATATACTTGCGTCATCGCTTTTGTCCTCGTACACTGACGGCTTTTTCAAGCGCTATCTTTGCGTACCACAATTTATCTTCAGCTTGGCGTAGTCGAGATTCAACGTCTTTCTGCTCTTTGCGGATTCCGACAATATCTTCTTCTAAACGCGCGATATTCTTTCTGATCTCCCGCGCGGCCATCGACTTGCGCGCCCTGATCCGCAGCTGCCGACGTGTCAGGGTGATCATAGCATCCATCCGCCTACGCCATGCCAGATTGGCATTCGGCGTACCGCACTGATCCACCAGATCAGCGAGCGAGCGGTTGATATAATCGTCAACTTCATCGCCGCCCGAAACGACCAGGTGAGCAAAACGTCCGCCCATTCTGTTTCGCAGGTGATCCAGATCAAGCGCCTGGTTCATCGGATCACTCCTTCAGGGCGGAGGATTTCTCCCCCGCCCCTTCCCCGTTTAGTACCGTGTGTCGCGCAGGTCGTGGATGTCCATTTCCTGCTGGGCGGCGATTTCCGCCTGCTTGTCCGCCTGCTCGCCGCAGATGGTGCAGTTCTCGCCGGCGTCGATGGCGCTTTGGCAGAAGTTGCAGATCACCAGTTCGCCGGTGACGAGCATGGAGAGGACGATCCCTTGATCGATGGCGTCTTCGTCCGCCATGTTCTCCATCACCCACCTCGTCGCGTCTTCGATTGTCATTCTTCGCTTTTCTCCTTTCGGTTTCGGGCTTGCTCTGGAAGGTCCGCCCTGTTTGTCTTACGTATATATAATAGCATAAAAATTATGCTAAGTCAAGCATTTCGGACACACTTAGCATAAAAATTATGGCCTTTGCCGGGATTGTGGTAGAATGGAAACAGCTTCCTTTCGGGAGCCGCGCTGGCGGCGCTTGCTCTGGAACAGTAAAGTCCCGCCGCCGGCGTATCAATCTCGCCTATGCGATTATTGATCGATCAATAATTTGAGCGCCTTGCAATTGACTTAGCATAATATTTATGCTATTATAAAGTCATGGCGAAGAACAAGCGCGACAACGCATACAGTCTTTCCGTCTATCTGACGGAAAAAGAGCATGAGGCGCTATCGAATTACTGCAATGAAGAGGGTTCGACGTACGCAGCGGCGGTTCGTACTGGGTTAAAACTGCTCACTGATCCCAGTATTAAAGCGGCCGTTCGGAGGGCGTTGCTGGAGAGTGAGGGGTTGCGCGATGGGACAGACTAAAGGGTACTCACAATGAAGATGCCGCCAATATCACGCGGATTAGTTTGATATTGGCGGCGTTGTGCTCTAAGGATAAGGGTGAGTAATCGTGCATTTTTTGCACCTGCCCATAAGCAATTGCTTATACCAAAGCCCGCAAAACTGACAATGACTTCTAAAAGATTGGGCTCGAACAAGCTTCATCCTACCATCGGGCAGCATTTTATAGCCCAATCCTTCCAGTGTTTCCTTGTTCACACCATCCGGTAATTTGTTTGACACTCCTGGGGGCCTCCCTTTACCCCCGCTCTTCGGCCTCGTCTTCTGAAACGCCTCAAAATCTGCCTCTTCAACGGCGAATGCGCGCGGCGTAATCTCTACTAACGACACCTTGGCGAGCTGCATCGCCCTCCGTGCGCTTGGACCTGAAACCCCCAGACGTTCCCCCGCCTCTGCCATGCTGATCAATCCCATGTCCGATTATAGCACAAGAATTTATTTTACGCTACATAGCGCATTATATTGACAAATAATGCGCTATGTAGTACAATATATACATCAAACAAACAGTTTGCCCCGGCGGATGCTACCAACATCCCCAGGGCGTGACCGATCAGAGGGAGCCGATCGATGCCTAATTATACACCATTGCCCGATGCTCACGACGTTATGGCTGCCGACCGCGCCGCTGTCCTGAACGCGATGCCGATTGCCTCGGACCCGTTTCCGATGCCCACGGTGCAGGAGGTGCTGCGCACATATCGCTTCGCGGCGTACGAGTGGCGCACCTTCCAGACGTTCGACCGCCGCGCGCTCTCCTGGTCCATGAGCGTGACGCACCCGGCCGATCCGACCAGTCATTTCATCGTCATGTTCGAAGCCGTGAGCGGTGAATGGACCGTGCAGTATCCCAGCCGCCGCAGCCACCACGGCCCGGTCATCATCGAGGCGGCCCGGCGCAAATACTCGCAGCAGGCGAATTAGGAAAGGCGGCCTCTGTGGAATTCCTGAAATCATCACTTACGGCGCCGCCTCTGTCGCGGGACGGCGTCTACTACGCGCTTCAGCATATCGAGAGCGGGGAGTATATCTGCCTCCTCCAGGATGGGATCGATCACCTGGCGGTCTTCTCCGTACCGGACGGCGCGCGGCAGTTTCGCGCGCTCCTGGGCATCGACGATCATGTAGACGTTGCTGCGGTCACTCCCAGCAATGTGCCGTTCAATTATTATTGGTATAACGGTGAAATGATCATCTTGTCAACGCCTCTGTCATAGATTGCAATAATAACAAATATGATTGCAATAGCAACAAATATAAGGAGTTATGACCATGTGTGAGAATTCGTATGGGATTGATTTGAAGGGTATGACCGTCTCCCAGGAGATGACGACGCCTAGCCGGCCTGGCAAAAAGCCTCGCGCGGTCTGGATTGTGCGCGGGACGACGGGCGCACACACGGCGCTGCTGAAATCGCTCGGCGGACGGCTCTACCATGGCTCCTGGTCGTTCTGGGAGGATCCTTCGGAGTCGCTCGCCGAGGCCCTGGCTGCTGGCGCGGAGCCGACTTTCGCCGAGGTTTACGCACAGGAGCAAGAAGCGCTGCGCGAGCGCCGCCTGGCGCGCGCGGATCGGCTGGAGGACTGGGCAGGGAGCGCCACGAAGAAATCGGAGGCGCATTACAAGGTCGTGCGGCAAACCGGCGACATGATCCCGCTCGGGCAGCCAATTCTGGTCGATCATTATTCTGCTCCGCGTCACCGCCGCGACATCGGCCGCATGGACAGCAACATGCGCAAATCCGTTGAGAACGCGGACAAAGCGGCGAATCATCTGGGGAAGGCGGCGCGGCTACGCCATATGGCCGAGGATGCGCCCAAATCTCCCACCTATATCAACAATCGAATCCAGGAAGCCAAAACGCAAATCGGCATTCTGGAGCGCGCGCTGCAAGGCAAAAGCTATGTCCATAGCGCGCCGCGTGAGATCAGCGCCGAGGCCCGGGCGCGGTACGAGGGTCTTCTGGCTCTGGAGCGGGAGAAGCTC
The DNA here is from genome assembly GCF_003574315.2 of Capsulimonas corticalis. GTDB lineage: Bacteria > Armatimonadota > Armatimonadia > Armatimonadales > Capsulimonadaceae > Capsulimonas > Capsulimonas corticalis. Next base: position 6,357,458 of record NZ_AP025739.1, read on the forward strand.
ACATACTGGCAGGAGCGCCTTGAAGAGAGCGGCGGCGCCCGGTTTAGCAAAGCGAACATCGCGAAAGGCGACAACGTAAAGATCCGCGGATCCTGGGAGAAAGTGGCGCGCGCCAATCCCACGACCGTCAGCGTCGTAACGGGCTATTCCTGGACGATGAAGTACGCGTATGCCGAGATCCAGGACCATCAGCCAGCAGGGACGGAAGCCAAGCCGGCGGGAGACGAAGCACAGGCGCAAGGCAGTGAATCGCAAGGTGAAGGGAGCGAATCCCGGTGATCCAAATCGCTCCTATCGTCAATACCGCCGCTCTTCCAATTTCCATTGACGCCGATGTTGCCGCGCTGCTGGGGCTCAACGCCCCGGTAGCAGTCGGAGTGAGCGGCGGAAAAGATAGTGCGGCCGTCGCCTTCGCGACGTTCGATTATCTGGACACTATCGGTCATACCGGAAAGCGTCTGCTCATTCACTCGGATCTGGGATCGGTCGAGTGGCGGGATTCCCTCCCCGCCTGCGAGCGCCTGGCGGACCGTCTGGGCGCCCAGCTTGTCGTCGTGCGCCGCGCGTCCGGCGGCCTCATGGAGCGCTGGGAGACGCGCTGGCGCAACAACGTCGATCGATACGTAAACCTCAAATGCGTGAAGCTGATCCTGCCCTGGTCGACTCCCTCCATGCGCTTCTGCACGAGCGAGCTCAAGACGGACGTCATCTGCCGCGAGCTGGTCCGGCGCTTCCCCGGCGAGACAATCCTTTCCGTCTCCGGCATTCGCGCCGAGGAGAGCGCGCAGCGGGCGAAAGCTCCGATCAGCAAGGCGCAGGAGAAACTGACCAGCAAAACGCAGGACACGCGCGGCCTCGACTGGCATCCCATCCTCTCCTGGACGAAGGCGGACATCTTCGCCTACCTTCGCAGCAAGGGCTTCGATCTTCACGAGGCGTACACGCGTTACGGAGCCTCGCGCGTGTCCTGCACCTGCTGCATCATGTCTTCGGAGGATGATCTGCGCGCGGCGGCGAGCTGCGCGGACAATCACGAGATTTACCGCCGCATGTGTGAACTGGAGATCGTTTCCACATTCTCCTTCCAGGAGCGCGGATGGCTCGCCGACATCGCCCCGCACTTGCTGACGCGGGACCAAATCCAGCGCCTGGCGCGGGCGAAGTCGGCGGCGCGGCTGCGGGAGACGGCCGAGGCGCGAATCCCGGCGCATCTGCTTTATACGAAGGGCTGGCCGACTTGCGTACCGACGGATGCCGAGGCCGACCTGCTCTGCACGGTTCGCGTGACGGTGGCGGCTACGCTGGGTCTTGACGTGCTGTATACCGAGCCGTCCGCGCTGATCGGGCGCTACGGAGAACTGATGGAGCTAAAACCGAAATGACTACAACGTTCGCTATGAAAATGAAGGACATCCGAATCGCCGAGGCGGAGCTCGCAGGGGGCATGGATTGCGATTGCTGCTGTCCACTGGCGCAAGTGATGAACCGCACGACCGGCAAAAACCAGTGGTCCATCGGTGTCTGCGACGCCGTAAATATATATACCGGTGAGCGGTATCCATTGCCAGAAAATGCACTCAAATTCAAGGAACGATGGGATCGCGATGGTAAACCGAAACCCATAACCTTCAATCTCGACATATTGTCATAATCGCGTAGAAAGTAGGATTATTTATGTCACAATCAGAGACAAGCGAGCAGGTGAGCACCCGTGTCGAATTCTATTTTGCTGGGGAAATGTACCCGGTGCCGAGGGTGCCGGAGTCGATCTGGCGGGTGGCGCGGGCAGTGAAACGATGGATCAAACGACGATGAATAACACGGAATTTCGGACTGGCGATGTTGCGGTGACGCCTTCGGGCTTGCAGCTGGAGGTAAAGGAGATCCACCCCTTCACGGGCAACGGGCAGTTTCTTGCTCTCGAACCGCTGCCTGGACAGCGGATGGAAAAGAACTTGTACTCCTGGTGCCCTGCCTATGATTACCGAAAGCTGGAGCCCGGCGAGAAAGTAAAGAAAGCGCCCGCGCGCGGCCTCGCCGACATGGAGCCACCCGCGTATCAAGAATACTGAGGCACGTCAACCAAAAAAGCCCGCTCTCCCGTTTCGGGAGAGCGGGCGAGATCATTCAAGAATTTAAGCTCAACCAAAATAACAGAATTGAGATTAGGGCAATAGTGGCATCGTTGAAACTACGGCAACGGTAACGTAAGCGTATGATCCAACGCACTATCCTGAGGGAAGCTTACGCTGGGAATACCGACTCCCCGCTTCGCGAATTTGATGGTGGTTCCAGGATCAAAATTGGCAATTTGGATATGAAGGTCTTGATTAGCTGCTGCCGGCGCAACACCTTGCGCGTTTACGGTGGCAAAGATTTCTAACAAGGCTCCCTCATTGCCGGTAAAAATTAGTTTGTTTTCCAGTGGCTTGTCAATATGACCTCCATGAGGAAAATCGACGCCGATCAACGGGCCGAAAGATGCATTTGTAAGTACAATGTCGGCCTTACCGACAATTGTGATGGCGAGATCAATCATGCGCTAACCTCCAGCGAGACGATATGTTAGCATGTATTTGACAAAATATGAGTAATTCCTGCGTGATATTTTACGCAGGCAAAATATCACGCAGTTATCATTTAGAAGCCGAACGCCGCTTTCAGATTTGCTTTGAACTCAGCATCCGCGATGGCCTTGATCTGCGCCGTCTGCGCATCGGTGAAGCCTGGATCCGGTGTGACGGCCGCCGCGCCCGCCCCGACGCCGCCGGCCACGGATCCGCTCGTTCCCGTCCCGTTTGTACCCGCTCCGTTCGTCACGGGAACGGTGGCCGCTGGCGCGGCGACGTCCTGACCGGCGATCCAGGAGGCGTAATAGCCCAGGATCGCGGCGCCCGTGTCGGTCGGCGTGAAGCTCGCCCCGTCCACGGATTTCACCAGACCGATGCTGTCCTCAACGCCTTTGATCGTCCATGCCCATGCCATGACGCCGCGCAGATTCGGAATGGTCTGTAGCGCCTGATGGAACTGAGGCGAGCCGTCATTGTACTCTTCCAGCAGCACGGGAATCCCCTGACCTGCCTTCGCCGTGAGCTGGGACGCCGGCAGGTACGCGTGCCAGCCGTAGAAGTCGACTCCGTCGATGGGATCCGCGCTGGCGGCGGTCATGTCCTTGGAATAGCCCTCCGCGTCCACGACCACCGTCGTCTGCGGATCGATCCCTTTGATGGCCTGGGCGATCGGCGCCGCGACCGCCTTCCACGCCGCCCAGGTGGCGTATCCGTGCGGCTCGTTGAGGATGCAGAGGATAACTGGCATCCCTTTGTAGGTCGTCGCGAGCTGCGTATCGAGCTGCTGGAGCGCCGACGATCCGCCACTCGGCATATCCTGCGGCCCAATCTCCGGGATGACGCCGGCGGCGAGCATGTTCTGCACATCCTGATCCACGCGGTGCTGATAGAGCGCCGAGCCCAGGTACTTATCTGCGTCGAACGAAAATCGCAGGACCTTCAATCCCGACGCCTTCAGCAGCTTAAAATTGCCAACGGTGTCATTCGCCGCCGCGCCTTTGGTAGCGATCGCGTTGCCGAAGTCGCCCCCGAGGAAGAAGGAGCGGCCAGGCAGCGGCGCGAGCGCGGCCGCGACGGACGGGTACGCGGAGGGATCCGCCTTGACAATCCAGGAGCCGCCGCCGATCTCGAAATCGGCGCCCGGGTAGATCCACGCGCCAAGCTGCGTCCAGGCCGTGTTGAAGACGCCGCCCTGGAGATTGTAGATCCCCGCCCGCGCCGGCAGCGCCGTCACGAACTCCCCGGCGAGGCTCTCGATGCTGTCTCCCGCCACGGTGGCCGGCGCGAGGTAGAGCGCTCCGGCGGCCGGCTTTGCGCCGGCGGCGAGCGGTTTGTGGACGTAGATCTGCGCGAAACCCCCGCTGCCTTTGACCATCGCCCAGACGTCCTGCGCGCCGGCGACTGGCTCCTGGAGCGTAAACGGCACATGCAGCTTCCCATCCGCGCCGGCGGCGGGCGCGCCGATCGTCATAACCGGAGCGGTGACGCGCAGGTGATTGGTGCTGATGACCAGGTTCGTGGAGGGAATGGCAAAATCGATCGCGCCCTTGCCGGAATAGTTTGTGCCGGCCGGGAACAGCGTTCCCTTCCCGGCGCCGTAGTGGCCGGGCGGCAGCGCCTGGGTGAAGCTGAAGGTGTTAACCGATCCATCCGGATAGATCGCGGCGGTGACCGACGGGCCGGGATTGACGGTGACGTACGCGCCTGTGTCCTGGTTCTGCAAAAAGAGCTGGACGTTGTAGTTTCCGCCGGCGCTGCCCAGCGCCGTATCCGCCTCGATCGTGAATGTCGCGGCGGCGAAGTCGGCCGTGGCCGTCACATTGGTTTTGGAGAGCGTCACCGCAGCGCTCTGGGCGCGTAAGCTCGGCGCGAGGCAGAGGACCAGCGAGGCGAGCGCGGCTGCCGCGCCCCACCGGGCAAAATTGAAGCGTGGGTATTTCATCGGGATTCCTTTTTAATCGGATTGCAGTAAACACGGCTTGCAGTAAACACGGCTTGCAGTAAACACGGCTTGCAGTAAACACGGCTTGCAGTAAATGATGCATGCAGTAAAGACTGAGTTCAGTCTTTACTGCATGCTGCTGGGGCGTTTGGCAAGGATGCAACGTCCCTAGGCAAGGATGCAAGGTCGTCAGGCGGCGCGGAAGGCGGTGAGCGCGTTCTTCCACTCGGTTTCGTGGTCGACCACGGCGGCGTCGCCTTCGGGATCGAAGACATAGACGCTGAAGCTCTTGATCTGGCGCGCTTTCAGCGTGGCGAGCATCTGCGTGTTGTTGATTGTGGGGACCAGCGCCTGGCCGGGGCGAGCGCGGACGACGGACGCGCCCTCGGACAGCGCGCCGGAGAGGATACTGGCGGCGCTGCGCGTCCCGCCCGGCTCCAGATACGCCTGGGGCTGAAAGGTGGCGCAGTGGATCATGAACGCGCGAAACGGGAACTCCGGATGAAGCTGAGGACTCCAGAACGAGGAGAGATGCAGATTGACGCGGTGACCGGTCGCCGCGGCGATCCGGCTCATCAGCTGATGGACCGCCGCGATGCACGCCGGTTCGCCGTGCGCCGCCGCGAACCTTTCCCATTCCGCCTCCGCGTCGACCACGAGCTCGGTGACGCCGGCGGGAATACTCGCCGCAATGGATTTCACCTGGTCCGCGATATTGTCGGGGTAGACGTAGCACCATGCCGCGACGGGGAGATTGATCGTCTTCGCGTCCTTCAAGATCCGCTGCGCGTCGGCGACATGATACGGCGAGCGGCCATCATCGACTTTGACCAGGATATCATCGAAGCCCATCGCCTGGACATCGTGCAGGTTGCCCAGCATACGCGAGGTCAGATGCGCCCAGAGGCCGATCCGATTCGTGAAAAAAGCCGTCCCCGTCGGGGCGGCCACTTTGGTAGCCATTCGATTGTCCTTATATTGACCAGCTATTGAAAATTTGGGAGGAGATTTTTACAGCGCTCAGTCCGTACTGCAAATCGATTTACTGCATACGATTAGATCATTGCCTGAGCGCCCGAAGTCGCTCAATCCCCTTCGCGTAAATCTCTGGGTCCTTCTCGATGACGATAGCGCGGCGTCCTTCCTGGATGCAGGCAACTGCTGTTGTCATGCTCCCAGCGCAGCTGTCCAGTACGAGATCGCAGGGGTTGGTGTAGGTGCGGATCAAGTATGCGAAAAGGTCCACGGGCTTTTGTGTCGGGTGGATAGTTCCTTGATTTGGATTCGCAAACGACAAAATAGACCTTGGATAATTCGTAAACTCCCGGTCGTAACTCTTTACGTGAGAAGGCCGGTCTGTAATAGCGGACCCTTTGCGCATTTTAGGGTTGGGACGAAATTCGCGTTTTGGAGAATGAACTAGCCCTTGTGGGATGTAGATCATCCGTCGGGGACTATTGTTTGCCGTAACACCAGGGGAAAAGACGCAACATTCCTCCACATCTCGAAGAGGTTTGTTCTTCGCATTAACGAAATCTGATGGGCGACTTTTCTGCCAGTACCAGCAATATTTGAACCAATCAAAATTTGACATCTGGAGCAGCGGAGTGAACTTTCCTGCGGATGTCAGAACGATGGCTCCGTTCGGCTTGATGAGCCGTCTATACTGCTCCCAGAGCGGCTCAAACGGAATGACAACGTCCCATGCGCAGGAAGTAGACCCATACGGCAAATCGCACAGGATCATATCTACCGACCCGTCAGGAATCAGCTTCATAAGTTCCAGGCAGTCGCCCTGCATGGTCTGGATATTTTGGTCGCCCATATGACCTCCTAGTTGTCGGCGGGGTTATGGGCGAGGAACAGCGTACGAACGATTGCCTGCGCCTTCGCCGAAGGCTGCCAGAACAGGTAAGGCGCGTTGCTCAGTAGTCCGTTTTTGCCGGCGAGCCAGGAATGCGCCTGATTCCGGAGGGATTCCTTCATCGGCACACCGCAGTAAACTGCGTGAATGTGGCGCGCGTCCTTTGTCGGCCAGTGGTCACGGCCTGGATCCCTGTAATAACAGGCGAAACCTTCCAGGGACAGCGCCGTCAGCAGGTATTTGACACGCTGGTCGTTGAGGTCCTGAATATGGAGATCCGTCGCGGCGGAATATTGATGTCCGTTGTCGAGCGTCGTCTCCGGTTTGTGTTCCCCCGCCGACGCCTTGGCGAGGCCAATGGTCTGTCCGATCATGGCGCCGGTGACGCCAGCGCGGCGGAAGGCGTCGGACGCGCCCTGGGAGAGGCCCGCTTTCAAAAGTGGCTGCATATGAGTTTCTTTCTGGAGGGTGAATTTTTGGAGTCGAGAATCATCGCCATTACGGTATGCGTAATGGCGATGATTGGGGTCAGCATTCTTCGAGGTAACCGTTACGCAGAAACCCGTGGTAGTTTCCGCACATGATGGATCCCGCGCCGGCCGCGCAGGTGTCGCCAGCTTTATCGACATTGATCTCCGGAGGTACGCCGTGACGGACCCAGCATCGATGCCCCTTGTCGTCAGGACGCGTGCAGTTGTTGGCGCGCGAATCGATCACCCACTGCCCGCCCGGCGTCTGCACGGAGAGTGTGCGACCATCGAGCCCGACCCCGTAGAAGTCGGTGGCGTATTCAGAATCGAGATACCACATCATGCCGGGTTCGCGCGGATGGCTGAGCGTCGTCAACTCGCCGGTGTCTGATCGGCAGTACACACTCTGGACGAAAAGCTGCCACTCATCATTGGGCAAAAATTCATATCCACATTCGCAGTGCGTTGGCCAGCGTGGATCGTCGTGCGGCCAATTGTCACCGCAATCCTGTGGCGAATGCACGTCGTCCAGGTGTATCATCGCGTTATGGAAGTGATCGCCCTCGGACTTGCGGAAAGAGTAGCGGCGCAGGAACCGGCGACAAGAGCCAGTCGGCTCTACAAGAAAGCATTTGATTCGGGTCATGGCGGCCTCACGGGCGAAACAGCGAGCGGACCGCCAGCACAAGGACGGCGGCCGCGAAGAGGATGGCGAAGGTCATGGGTTTATCCCAGCCTTCGCGCTTGTCTTTGGTTTCGCGAGGTGGATCTTGGATCCCGCCGGCATACTGGACGCAGGTACAAGAAGATCTCGCCTCCAAAATCTCTGAGGCAGCCAGACAGGATACGGCAAAACATGAACGCCCAAAATTCCGGTGTGGTGGAGTTTGCATAAAGGCGTCAAATTGGATTCTTGCTCGATCCACTCCAGGAACTGCTCGTCGGTGGTCACCCCGAATTCGGGATAAAGCTCCTCGAACCGAGAGAGGTCGACTCCGTTCGCCAGGGCGAATTCCACGGTTGAGTGGTGGAGCTCGATCTGCTGGGTTGTCCCACAAATCCAGCACTGAAGCTTTCCAAGCGCCTTCAGCCGGTCGTGCGCGGCATGGAAGAACTTGTAATGAGGATCGGTTTCGCGCGGCTCGTGAGACGGATAATGCTCTTCAATGTGAAGCGTCACGGTCTGCGTGTGCGCGGCCGTGACGTTCCCGCAGGGTATCGCGCTCGTCTGAGCCGTCAGTGTGATATCTTCAGACATGGGAACCTCGTATCAAAGGAAATGGCCGCCACATTCCCAGAATGTGGCGGCCATTATTGATCGATCAATAATTTGGAGTGAGATTTTCACGATGACGCCGCCGTGAACGTGACCGAAAACGCCGCCGTGGCGAGTGTCATCAGCGACAGGACATAGAGCCAGAAGCGCCAGGCGCTCACGGCGAGACGGGAGGCGCGTCCGCTGACGCCAGTACTGTGTCCGTTGCCGGCGGCGTCGCTGGCACATTCGATTCCGAAGCAGGATTGCCGGCCGCTTTGACGGCCGTGATCATATCCTCCAGCTTGCCCGTAACATCGACGACAGCTTCCACTGCGCCAACCCGGCTGGAGATGCCGGTGATCTGCTGATCGTGCTGATCGGCTGTTCCGCGCAGATCACTCGTCGCCGCGACGGCGGCGTCCGCTTTGGCGTCTGAGGTTTTCACACGCCCGCTCAGTTCGATGATTTTGATGACGCCGCCAATGGCCGTCACGAGCGTTCCGGCGGCGAGCAAAACGTTCGCGGTTTCCTGTCCTGTCCACATGGCTCCTCGCCTCCTTCTTGGGCTAGGATCCCAGGCCGTCCTTGAGTCCGTCCCCGATACCATTCCCCAGGATAGCACTCGCCTTCGGCGCATGCTTGGCGTACGCGGATTTGACCGCGGCTTCGAACTGAGAGTTTAGAAGCATGGTCAAAATGACGCCGGCGGCGCCGGGGAACTTGGACGTGACACCCGCGACGTAGCTGTCCAGCTTGGGCTCGAGCAGCGCGATCACGCCGTCTGCGGTGAGCGCGGGGTTGGCGAGCAGCGCGCCGCTGACGGCGCCGTCGATTTTGCCCTCAAAGGCGGTCTTAGCCTTGGAGCCGTAAAGCTTGCCATAGAGCCAGGTGAAGATGTTCATGGGTCTTGCCTCTCTCGTTAGTCGATGAATCGTTTTTGGAGCGCGCCACGCGGCGCCAGCATCCATATGTGTTTGCTCAGGAGTACTTTTCGACCAGGCGCGTGATGGCGGGGTCCTTGCCAGGGGATCTGTCCCAGGTCAGGACGACGGTGGTCCCGCGCGGCGTCGTCATCAGATCCAGCCGGTGGACCATCTTAATCATCAGCGTATAGCCGAGGCCCAAAGTCCCGCCGCTTGACCAACCCGCCTGGAGGGTTGCCTTGGGAAGGTCGCAGAGCGGGATACCGCTGCCCCGGTCCGTGACCCAGACCTGAATGGTCGTCTCGTCGGCGCAGATGCGCATGGCGCCGCGCGTCGCATACTTCGCGGCGTTTGTCAGCGCCTCCCAGGACGAGAGCACCAGGTCTTCACGCGCGGCGTCGGGCAGCTGGTGCGCTGCGGCGAATTCGTTCAGCAAGGCCCGGGCGCGCGACATACGCTCCGGATCCCCGTCCAGCAGCATTTCGGGGGAATAATCGGGCAGCATCAGCGGCAGCGTATCGCGCTCGATATGCAGATGCAGCTTGCCGTCGGTGACGCTGGAGAGGACCTCCCGGCAAAATGTAAACTGCTCATCGCAAATCAGGTGATAGAGAAACGGACGGAGCAGGCGCGCCAGACGCTGGAGGAGACCGCGCGCGGGTCCGGTGGATTGGTAACACATTGAGCGCTTCCTTTGTTGAGCGTTTCCTCGGAATCGTTCCCTTCAAGGGTCAAGCGGCGGGACTGTCGGCCGCCTCCGGCTTATGGCGTTCGTCGCCGAGGCCGGAGGCGCCGGCAAGGGCGAGCTTTTCGTAGAGGGCGAGGATTTTCGCCTGGAGGTCCTCGATGCGGGCGCGGCTTTCGTCGGCGATGCGGATAAGGCGCAGACGCTCTTCGCGATAGTCGCCTACCACGGCGGACAGATGCCGATTATCAGCCAGAAGTTCGTCCTTCGCGGACTGATACCGCGCCATTTCCGCGCGCATCTCGTCCATCATCGTCGCGGCGTCCTGGACGATCTGCCGGCGGTCGAGACCTTCCTCCGTAACCTTCGTCTTACGTTCCTCCGCCTTCGCGCGCTTTCGCTCGACATGGACCGCACTCGCGTATCCAATGACCGCCACTCCAAGCGCCTCCGGGAGCTTGGAGAGTAGTTCGTGCGGGCTCATGGGGTTTCCGTTCTTGCGCCATGGGCGCGTCAAAAAGGCGCGGACCAGCTATCTTGGTCCGCGCCTCATACGTTAAAGCAACACATCATCAAAGTAGATCAACGCATCATCAAATTAGATCAACGCGTCAAATCAAATCAGCGAATCAAATTAGGTCAGGATCGTCCGTCACGAGGATCCCGCTCGTCACATCCACGATCGCGCCCAGAGTCATCTTCGCATGAAACACCCAATTGCCGACCGGCCAGACCGGGCCGCCGACGAAGTCGTAGCAGATCATATGCGTATCGGTCCCGTCCACGAATCCGGTTCCGGTCACGCCGGCGAGTTCCGGGGGGTCGGAGTACTCCTTGACGGCGTAGACCTCCACTACAGCGCCGGTCCAAACGCTGGGCGTGATCCAGGCAAGACCGTACGCTGTCTCGTCGATCTGGCGGACGACGGCGCTGTCCACGTTCAGCGTGAGCCCCGAGTCGGTATTCGGGTCATCGAATTTATGATAGTCGAGACTGAGTCCCGTGGTGGGGACGACAGCGCCGGTGTCGAACGGGGACGGCGCAAGGCCGTCCCCCAAACCGTCTCCCAGTCCGCTACCAAAAAAATCATCCATATCAACTCCTTAATGCAGCGGCGTTGTGACCGTGATCGTCGCGCTCTGCGGGTTGGGGGCCGGGGCCGTGTTCGCGAGCACGAGCGCCGTGGCGTAGGCGTTCGTCGTCCCGTCCTGGCGCTTGCGAGTTGAAACGAGCGTATGCGTCGAGCCGTTGAAGCTGTTGCCGCCGGCTCCGATGATCGACGCCGTCAGCAGAACCATATCGTCCCAGGCCGTCACGCTGCCGTCCACGACCTTATTCCAGACCGCGAGCTGGATGGCCGCGAGCGCCGAGGAGCTGAGCGTCCCAACCGTCATGTTCCCGCTGCTATCGATCGCAAGCGCGCTGAAGTTTGCCGGGAAGGCCGGGATGCGATTAAGTAGCGTCGTCGTGCCAGACGTATCCGCGCCGGCGTAGGTCGAGAGCGTGTGCGTCTGATAGTAGCCCATCGTTCCCGGTGTCGTGTAGGCGCTGGTCAACGACGCCCAGGGATCCGAGCCGCCTCCGCCGCCGTTCGTCGCCGTCACGAAGCCAGAGCCGTTCGTCGCGATCTTGTTTGCTGGGATCAGCAGCAGCAGGGTCGCTGGATCCTGCCCGGTGGCGTAGCTGGCGACCTGGACGCCGGTCGATACGCTCGACGCGCGCACGCCGTCGCCGGTGATCGTCGATGATCCGCCGCCGAGGACCTTACCGCCGACGTCGCCGGTCACGCCGCTCGCCACGACGGGATTGGTGAGACCCGTCACCGTGGGGATCGTGACGCCCGGCTGCGATGGCTGAAGCAAGACGCGGCCCGATCCGTCTCCCGTTGGTAATCCGCCAGCGGCGCCAGGGGCGATGTTGGGTATCCCGGTAGCGACGCGGGAATTCGTGCTGGCGGCGTTGCCCTGGGCCGTGACGGCGTTGGGGCTATCCGCCGAGTTCGTCGCGATCAGATCCGTCTTCGACTTGATTCCCGTGGTCGTCGTCAGCAGAGTCGTGACGCCAGGAGAATCGGCCTGGGTCGTCAGAGACCGAACAACATTCGACCAGACCGCGTTGGCGTTGGCGACGGCGGTCGGGATGGAAGCGGTCTGCGTGACGAGCAGCGCCAGCTGCGTGGAGTTGAGATCCATCTCCGCGCGGTTCTGGGCGGCGGTGGGAGCGGCAACGAAGTTTGAGGCGATTGTGGACTGACCGGCCGCCAACGTCACCATCGGCTGCGGCCAAATCAAAAACACCGAAGTTGAGTCCGGGATAGTTGTCCATGTTCCCGGCCCCGGACGGCTGATAGTCGCCACCTTCGTCGCGCCAACGTATGACGAGATCGTGGCGAACTGGCCCGCGCCGGTCCCTGAGACAATCTTCACGAAATGGGTATTGAAAATCCCGTCCGTGGCGGAAGCGCCTGCATCCAATTGGATCGTATTAGATGTTCCGCCCTGCGCCGTCCCGCGCCGTCCGACCACTAAATCATCGTAATAGAGCGCTTCACCGATCGTGCCTGCCGCCGACGAGGTATTGATGAGCTGCCCCTGAGAAAGCGGTAGTGCGAGCGCAGCGCCGTCCCAGTCGAGCGTCCCCTGAGCGATCAGCGTGTCGCCGACGGCCGCTGAGCCGCCCGCGCGTTCATAGATCAGCTCGGAGTACCGGCCCGGCGTGGTGATCCCCGCCGGAAATGTGGCGACGTAAATGCCCGTCGTTCCCTGCTCGGAAAGCAGTACCGGATAGGTTGACCAGTTGGCGTTCGCGACGGTGGCGAATGTAGAACCGTTCCACGCGAGAGCGCTCTGATTGAGGATAACCGCGTAGACCGTCTTGCCGCTTGTATCGGTCGTCTTGATTTCGCCGGCCGCGTGGGCATACGCAGGAGCAAACAGCAGGATCGCCAGCAGGAAGAGTGATTTGAGGTATCGTCGCATGTAAATCTCCTTAAACGATGCTGTGCGGCCGAGCGGCGGCGCTGACGTTCTGATCGAGGCGGCTGCTGTCGAGCGGCACGAAAACGCATGGCTGGGCGTTCAGCCCGCTGATGGTGGAGCCGCCCTTGGAAGCGACGAAACAGTAGAATAATTCGCCGTTGACGGTCGGATCGACGATCAGCACATATTGCCCGGCCGCTGCCGCGATCGCGCCGCCAACGTTGAGATCCGCAATCACCGGATAGCTCCAGGGAACCCATTTCGTGATGTCGGTTCCAGGCGTCACGTTGGTGGATCCCGCGACGGCGATGTAACCGACGCCGGCGAGGGTGACCGCCTGGTCCACGGTATACGCAGTGACGCTGGACCAGGCGCCCAGCAGCGCGATCGCGCTGGGCGTGGTGGTCGGACGGATCGCGTAGCCGCTCGCGAATGTGGCGCCGGAAACGCCGACGCCTGAATCGTCCGCCAGCGTGAAAACTGTCGGGATGCCCATAACTGTTACTCCTGCTCCTGGAACGGCGCTGACGGTCGCGCCGTTCATGCTGAACGTGTAGGGCGCGCCGCCCGATACGAGAAATGAGGCGGTAAAATTCGGAGCCGTCCCGGATACGCCTTGGTATTGAACAGAGGTGCTCCCGACGATCAGCGGCGCCGCATCGGGATACGAGTTCGTGGCCGCGCCATCCGAAAAGGATGTGAGGGTCAGGGGAACGCTCAGGGTGCTCCCTGTAAGCGAGCACGATCCCACGCTGTAGGTCGCCGTTCTCGCCGCGAACTCCACATCCGTGAAGGCGCTCCCGTCCGAGACCGTGACGATCGCTCCGGCCGCGCGGTGCAGGGTGAGAAGCCCCGTATTGGAGATCGAAGCCGCTGCCGGATCGGAAGACAGCCAGAAGAGCGGAGACGCCGATGATGTCGCCTGAACGGTCGCCGCCGTGCTTGAGACCACACTCGTCGCGGAAAGCGATGTTGTGGTGTTCAGCTTCGAGGAGGTGTAGGAAACGAACGGAATCGGATTGGTGGAAGCGAGCGCCGCCCCGTTGCCGAAGAACAGCCCGTCGTATGCCGCCATCAGGGCGGCTCCCGCCAGCGCCATGTCCGTACCGAACCGAACCTCGTCGATCGATTGCTGAGCGTAACCCGACAGGTCCTGTTTTTGCAGCAGCGGCCAGTGCGCCGACATGTCGTTCGATTGCGCGCCGCTATCGACCCAAACGCCAACGACGCTGTTTGCGCCCAGCCCCATCTCCGTCAGCACCCAGAACCGGAATGGCTGCCCCGCCGTGACCGGATACTCCGGCCAGTTCATGGTATTGCCCTGACCGTAGCCGGAGCTGTCCGCCGTCACCTGGTCGATCCAGAAGCGGGTTTGCAGGCAATATCCGTACCGGACATGATTGGTAAGCCGCAGCGAAACAATGCGGTTGCCCTGGCTCAGAAGCGTCACCAGCGGAATGTTGCCGCCCACGGGCAGGGTCACCGACGAGACGTTCACCCAGCCGGCAGCGACGGGATCCACGGTCGCCGCCGCCACTCCGGACAGGGTTGTCAGATCCACGGAAGCGTAGGCGGTTTGGCCGGCGGCCGCCGTGACGAGCAGACTGCTGGAGGATCCATTGATGAGCGCCGGCCCCGACGAATATCCCGTGCTCCCCGTCCCAAGCAGACTGACGCCGGCAGGAGCGGACCCGGAGGTTGTCAGGTTGGTAAGTAATCCCATAAGCCCCTCCTTAGCTCAGCTCATAAACCGCGATGGTGTTCGCGGCCAGGCTCACGGTCAGGTTTCCCGAGCCGTCCGTCGAAGCGGCCGAAGGCGCGCCCTCCGAAGACGCGGTGAAAAGCCTCACCGTTCCGCTCATCGGTTTTCCTGCGCCGCCCAGCGAAATCGACACCGTATCGGAGTATATGGTCCCGCCGGTGTTGCCAATCTTGAGCGAGTACTTGGAGTCGCTGTTTCGCTGATAGGCGTTCACGTAGACGGTGTTTGCCACCGGCTGGCGCGTGGAGAGGCCGCCGCCCGTCGCCGCGTCGGTGTACGAATATCCGCCATAACGCCCCTGCGCCTGAAGCGTGGCTAGGAACGGATACAGGCCGCCCACGGAGCCGGGAGTGACCGTTCCCGTGTTGGAGTTGAGGTTGTACAGGCCGAAATTCGTGACGTATTGCAGACCGTTCGGCGCGGTGATGGCGCCGATCGTCATGTCTCGCGCCCAGCACCACCAGGAGATCAGCTCCACGCCCATCGTGTCATCGGCGAACGCCTGATTGAGGCGTGCGACGGTGTTGGCGAAACTGGTGCAGCTGAACTCTCCGTACCAGATCACCGGAGGGGTATTGCCCTTGCCCTTGATGGCCGTGGTGTACTGGGCATAGTCGTGAATTCCAAAGCGGTAGACATTGGAATTGCCGATCAGATATCCGTTTCCGCTGTTGTTAGGATCGTCGTTAAAGAGCAGCAAGCCGGGGAAGATATCCTTAAGCCCCAGTCCATCGCTCATCCCCGCTCCGCCGTAGACGCAGTTTGCGAAGTTCGCCGCCGAGGAAGTCGCGCCGCCCGCCAGCCACCAGTCGCCCGGGATGGCGCCCGTCGAGTATTCGTTCGGCGTCGCGATGACCGTGATGTAGCATCCGATTGCCTGTAGAGCCCGGATCTCCTTGACGATGGAGTCGCGCCAGAGCTGAAGCTGAACGCTGGTGGGGCTGGAAAGGTTGTTGGAAGTGACCGGTCCATAGCCATTCGGGCGAATCATCTTCGCGTGGTGGGGCACATTCGCGATGGCCGGATAGATCGAGCTCGGGGCGGCAAACGTATTCAGGATCCAGTACGGGATGCCCCATTTTCGATTGATATAGCCGAGCAGGTTCGACTGCGCGCCCTGCATCGCATAGCAGGTTCCGTCGGCCTTCTCTGTGAACGATCCGCCCCCCTGGATCTCATGACGAATAAACGACACCCGGGAAAACAGCTGATTTCCCACTTGATCGAGACTGGCCGGGGTCAGATTGAATCCGGCTCCCCAGTTCCGCACCCGCTTATCGTAAGCCGGCGTTGAGACGCCGCATCCCTTGATGGCGTAACGAGAGCCGTCCAGCGCCCAGAGAACAGACATTAGCGCCTCCCTCGTCCGAAGCTATGCGTGGTTCCTTTGCGCCCGGTCCCCGAAGAGACCGTGGAAGGGATCGCGCCGACGATGGGGTAGGACGCCGCAGTGGATCCGCCGGAGTCGCTGGCGACGACCTGGAAATAAAGCGCTGTGCCGTTGGTCTGGCTGCCCAGGGTGAATGTGGTCGCGCTCTGGGAGCTGCTGGCGGTGGACAGAGACGTCGGCGCCGTGCCGTAGTTGACGACATACGTCAGACTGCCGCTGTTGCCGGTCGCCGCCGTCCAGCTGAGCTTGACGGTCCCGCTGGCGGCCGCCGCGTATGTGACTGATGTGTAGCCGGCGACAAGCGCGGGCGTTGCGGATGGCGTCACGGAGACGGAGGCAGATGTCACGACCGTGCTGGCGTTGTCCGTGTAGCGCATCCGGACGTAGTAGGTCGTGCCGTTGGTCAGTCCCGTGATCGTTCCCGAGCGCGTCGTCAGTCCCGATCCGGCGCCGGGCGTGCTGAAGGTGGCGTTGTCGGTCGAGATCTGGACCTGGTACGCGTAGGGCAGAACGCCATTCGTGGCGTCCGTCGCCGTGAAGGTGATCTGATTGACTCCCGCTGTGGGCGTGATCGTCCCTGCCGTCAAGGCTGCCGGCGTCGTCGTTGTGATCGTCTGTGTCGCGCCGGAAGGCCCCGTGATTGTCAGTGTGGCTCCGGAGGCCGTGCCCGGGTTGATACTGAGCGTGGCGGCCGTCGTGCTCGACGCCGATTGCGAAACGATCGATGCGCCTGTTCCGCCCGTCATCGTAAACTGCGTTGTGCTGCCAGTGTTGAAGTTGGTTCCTGTGCCGACGATCGTCACAGTTTGAGCGCTGTTATTCGCCGCCAGCGTGGTCGGACTTCGGGTAAACGACGGTGCGGTCGGCGTAAAGGTCGCGCTGAAGCTGTCCGTCGTGTCCGTGAACGTCTGCGCGCCGGTGGGCAGCGTCCCCGGGTTGTAGGTCAGCGTATAGGTGCCTGGGCCACTATTGTAGGTCGTGCTGATCGGCGTCGTTGAGGCGCCTGTTCCGCCTGATATCGTGAAAGAGGCCGTGGTGGAGAGCGTCGTACCGGAGTTTGGCGTGACCGTGACCGACTGCGTCGTGCCGTTGGCGTAGACGGTGCCGGAGGTCGCCGCGACCGTAAAGCCAGGGACAGGCGCATTGTCAAGGATGTTGACGTCGTCCACCTGGCCGGCGCCCGATCCCGTTTCCACGATGCCGCAAAAACCGTTCTGGTAGGCGGAGCTTGAGTCGGTGACCGTGGTATCCCAGGTCATGGCGTCGTTGCGCGTCGGCGAGTTTGCGTAGATCCTCGCCTTGATGATCTGCGTGGTTGTGCCGCTGATATCCACATCGACGGAATAGTTGCCGGTGGGCAGAGAGGTTCCGGCAGAAATCCCTAACGACGAGAGATTTGAATAGCCCGCGTCCGTCCCGAGCGTCGTCAGCGTTCCCACCGTCGTATATCGACCCGACGTCACCGCGCGTCCCGTGATCTTTCGAACGCCGATCTTGCCGGCCGAGGGAGCAATGGTGATTTCGTACGCATTGCCGTTTGTGTCGGAATGGACGATGATATAGGTCTGTGAGCTGGCGGCGGCGTAGTAAACCGTGCTGTGCCAGGTACACGCGCCGTACGATGTCGCATACCACCCTGTCGCCGTGCCGCTGGCAAAGGAGAGCGAGTTCGGCGAGCTGCCGGGGTGCGTGGTCGCCACCTTGTCATTGGTATTCAAGGTCCAGCCCGCAGGCTGGTTGCCGACCGTCAATCCATCAAAATTCTCGCTGTAATTCGCTGCGGCGGCGGTCTTGGGCGTCGCCACGACCAGCACAACGGACGACACGCCGAGCGCGATCAGAAACAGGAGTAAAGCATAGAGGGAGCGAAGTGATCGCATGGGGGAAGATCGCATGGGGCAATACTCCAGACGTGAAAAAAGCCGCCTCCGGAGCGGAGCGGCCGAGGAAGAATTATCCAGAGCGGTGTTATCGGTTTTTGATTTCGGTTCGCTGGCCGCGCAACGCGATCCCGATCACGCAAAATCCAACAACGGCGAAGATCATTACAACGAAGTCCATGATGACCACCCAGGTATGAGTCATGTTCGCGTATTGGCGTGAGCATGACTCAAAGAAAAAGCCATCTCACGACAATCGTGGATGGCAACAAAAAGGGCTTCACCGAAGTGAAGCCCCTAACCGAATTATTCGAAATGTGAGAACTCTGTCGCTGAGCTAAGCCCAGGAGCTTACCCGAAGATCACTATCGTTTAACCGAAGCTAAAACGCTGCGGAACGATATGACCGAAGAAGTTGTCCTTGCTTTGGCGTAGCGTCTTACCCTGCCGATGGTCGGACTGGGCCGAAGACAGAAGGAACAGGACAAGGACCGGCATAATCAGGCTCATCACGAACGATAGCGTGAGAAGAGTCAGTGCGGCCAGCATCGCGCTGACGGCGGTTGCGGTGGAGCTGCTGCCCTCCACGGAAATACAGGAGTGGTTGCAGACAAAGGTCAAAAACGCCAGCGATCCGCCGATTGTCAGTACCGCGATTGCCGAGATCACGAAAGTCGATAATAGAGCGGAGGCATGGAGACGCACTGCCGCTGCTCCCGTAAGGCAAAGCAAAACGGTGAGTCCCAGGCCCAGTCCCCATGTCACGGCGTTTCGGAGCAAGATGTTCGTACGAATGTTGGAAACTTTTGCTTGCATATTCCTAACAGTCGTCCTTCGTGAGTTCTAAAAACAACGGCCCCAGCTGGTATTGCTGGGGCCGCGTCACTGATGTTTATTCTGACTGCTTAACAGAAACGTGAGTAACCTCAATAGGGTAATCCGCTTTGATCTGCCATTCTCCGGGAGATTCTGACGAGTAAGTGCGTAAATACAGCTTTAGCTCGTAATTCCCCTGTGGAGTAGGAAAATTCGTAGATCGTAAAATTGTATTTGCAGATCTAAGTGTGAGCACTAATGGGGAGACGAATTCAAGCAGTACATCACCCTTAGGTCCCACCAGTTCAATCTTCTGCTCGTAGTCCTTCCCCTCGTCCTCTGGGATAGTCCGCCACGCAGAAATAATTGCCCATTCCTGAGGAACTACATCAGTATCCAGGATTTCAGTGCCCTCAAATATTCCAACATCAATGTAGCTCCAGAGAGCTACGGCTGTCAGGGTGTTATCGTCACCGTCTCGTATCGCCTTACGACAGGCGGCAAATAGCAAAAGCCGGGGCATCTCTACCAACCTTTGAACCGTGGATTTCTAATCGATCGCTGAGAATTGCTCCCGCTCCGAAACTTGACCGCATGGCGGATAACGCTGAAGGCTCAGGCTTCAATTCAATAAAGATGACGAAGCCCGGAGGCGTCACGACGGCTTCAGAAGACAGGTATTGCAATGCAATGGCTCGTTCCTCCTCGCGAGTAAGCGTGATGCAAGCTTGCTTAAGCTGCGTACGCGCGCTCCATCCCCGTGGCGGACCATCCCATTCGGCAAACCATGGCGCCCCACGCATGATCCACGCGTGGCGAAGCTCATCATGCGTCTGCTCGTAATCATCAAACCCAAATTGGGTCCCACAGCAGAAACAAATGGCCTCATTCACAGGAGGTTCTAACATTCCGTGATAATAACACACCGGGCATTCAAATTTGTGGTCTACAGCGATCATGGTAATATTTAAGGTTCGGCACTCGATTAAAGCGTGGATTTGGCTTCATATAGGTCCGAATGAAGCCATTTCTCCCCAGGATCGCGAACTCCTCTGTCATCGTATCGAATCGAACTCGATCTCCATCGACCGAGCACTCATGAATTCTTCCGTAGGCTAGACAAGAACAGCTCGGACAGGCCCGACAAACCGATGCAGGGGGAGGTAACTGACGCTCGATAAAGGCTGCGGCTTTTGCTTCATATTCAGTCGCGGTTGTAACGCCAAATTCTTGTTTGTGTTTTGTAAAGTGTGCTTGAAGGAGTCCAGGGTCAAAGTTAACCAATGATATCGCTCGCTTGGCTTGCAGTGAGCTACATCATACTGGATTTTCGGTTTCCTGTCTAGCCCCCATTAGAGTATACGTAAATTTTCCTCTATTCAATCCAATCGCTCCCGTCCCTCCCTACATAACAGTAGACCCTACGCATCCCGTTCCCCTTCACAAGAGCGATCTCCCTCAAACCCTAACCTTGATCTGTCTGCGCGGGAACTCCCCGTCCCTCGGCGCCGCCACGCTCGAATTGCTCAAGGGAATCCTGCCCGTCTCGTTGCAATGCAGCTCCGCCTTAATTCAGCAACGCCTCAGCGAAGCTACCGCCGCTCTGCGCGGGAACAGTCGCGGTATCGGTTCCGGTGGCCGTGTCCGTAACGGCGATGATGGGGCTTGCGGCGAAGTCCATCGTATCGGTCCCGACGCCCGCATCGGCGACGGGGATACTCGCGCTGGCGGACGAGATCGAGATCGCGACGCCGATCGACTGCCCGTAGGCGTTGTCGGTCACCGCGCCGGAGGCGTTTACCTCCGTCGTCTCAAACCCGATCCCCATCTCATGCGCTTCAGCGAGGAAGCCACCGACAACCTGAGTATCTGTGCTCACGGCGCTATCCGCGACGTTGATCCCCTGTGACGGGCCTATCGGAGACTCAGATCCAACGCCGGCGTCAGTCACTCCAATCGTGGCCGCCATACCCTGGGTATCCGAACTAACCGCGCTGTCCGAGACCGTGACGATGCGCCCCGTGCCGGCCGCGCTGTCCGCGCCGACGGCGCTGTCGGTCATCGACTTGATGACGCCAGTATCGGGCGTGGTGTCGAAGGAGCAGTAGAGAGGCGCGGCGCCAGGAACGCTCTGGTAATAGGCGGTGAAATAGTTCGCCAGACCAATTGAGGGCGTCGTGCCCGGCGGAACCGTGATTGTGAACGTCCCTGCGGAATACGACACGTTCCAGCCACTGGCGACGAACGAATCCGCGATGCTGGAGGAGCCAAGAAAGATCTGCCAGGATCCGGCGAGCGGCGCGGCGGATGAACTGCCGGCGCTCGCGACCGTTCCCGTTGTGCCGGCGGCAATCGAGACGCGGCCGATCAAGACCGCTACGGAATCGGAGGCGGTGGCGGCGTCGGAGAAGCCGGCGAGAAGTCCGGCGCGCCCCTGATCGTCGCCGACCGCGCTGTCCGAGACATTGATCGTCGAGACCATGAGTGTCGGGATTGCGGTGATATAGCGAAGGGCAGGATGAGGAAGGAATATCGAGTAGGGCGCCGCAGCAATCGCCGAGATTTCGCCCTGGGAGAGTGGGCGATTTGCGTAGTACAGATATTCCGTCTGACTATTCGTCCCAAGGTCTGATGCAGGGAAATTATAGCGTCCGCCGATTTGGAATGTGGAGGCGGGAGCAACCGCAACAGGCGGCGTTGTCGTTGAAGCGATCAATACACCGTTGCGATAAAAAAAACTTCCCGCCGGGGACCATGTGAATGCATAGTCCTGCCAAAGATTGGGTGTGATCAGAGCGTTGCTGGCGGCAATATGTACTCGGTCGTCACCGCCAGCGCTGCTATTCCATCCGACATCAATAATGCTGGATGCGCCGAATTTATGAGCGGTTAACTCGTTATTGGAGGTGCTCCACGACCAAAATGTATGAGTATTCCCGTCGTTATAAACGAAGTTCGGATAGACACTCCAGAGAATCGTCCCCGCCGCCGTGGGCAAGTTCGAAAGGTTCGTGTCAACCCATGCCGATCCGTTATTGGTCGGACAGGACCCCTTCGCACTGGGCTTCCATAGCATGTTGTGCATGGTCGCCACTTTGCCGGACACAGCGTCAGAGGGAACGCCGCTCGCCTCCGTAAACCCCCATGCCCCAACAATCCCATAGTCTTTGACCTTGACTGGATCAAGCTCGGGGTTTGGGTAGGCAGGTTTCTGTGCCCCTAAACGACTAATGATTTCAAGGGCCATAGTTTAGCAACCGCCGTAGTTGAAGTTTGACAACCGCCGTTAGGAAGCATTCTGAAATACTGATCTAGCGCTAAACCGTCGTTTGGTTGGTGTAAGTGTCCAATGTCGCTGAGACAG
Organism: Capsulimonas corticalis; assembly: GCF_003574315.2. Taxonomy (GTDB): domain Bacteria; phylum Armatimonadota; class Armatimonadia; order Armatimonadales; family Capsulimonadaceae; genus Capsulimonas; species Capsulimonas corticalis. Next base: position 6,379,360 of record NZ_AP025739.1, read on the forward strand.
CCGTCAGACCGTTTGCCGTGTCCAGATTGGTTAGTGTAATTTGATAAACACCAGGCGAAAGCGTCAATCCATCAGCAAACGTTGTACTGACGACTCCTGCTGTCAAGACTTGCATGGACGGCCTCTTCACCGTCGCAGTAATGGGGGCCGATCCGTACTGACGCCGGACATCGATCTGGATGCCTCCTGCTGATTGCGCAGCGCTGGCTGTTGTGAACTGTACGCACAGGTCGCCGCCGTAGTCCCCGGAGAGATTGACGTTAAAGGAAACAGAAGCTGAGTTCGCCAGCGCCTGAGGGGCAAGCGCGTTGCCGGAAGCGCCTGCTGTCCTCGTTAGTGTTGTTGTGCTCATACTTAACCTTGTTTAATTTCTTTTGAATATCTGTGAGGCGGCAACCTTTTGCCGAGATCATTGTCTGTTATAATAACAACGAAAAGGAACTCGAATTTTGCAAACATTGAGCAGAGGGATTGAGGAGCAGGTAAATCCTGAAAAGCGTGAGATATCTCGCGTCAGCTGGTCCGTCCTGGCCATCATGAGGTTTTATTTAGCGGTCATGGTCGTGTTCTACCATGTTCCGTTTTTTTGCGCATCAACGGATATCGCGGTAAAAATCAGCAAATTTTTACCAGGGTACGCTGCCGTTCTGGTATTCATGTTGATTTCAGGTTACTCGATCGCTCATTCAGCCGCTACGCAACCCAAAGGCTTTTACCTGAGGAGAATTGAGCGTGTTTTCCCTGTGTACCTTGCGTCGATTGTATTGGCCTGCCTTGGATGGGCGATTTATGGACCGGCGCCAGTTTCAGCGGTTGGCCTCTTTGAAGCGCCTGCTTCAGTATGGACCGTGGTCGCAAACTTTTTCATGCTTCAAGGCACTCTCACTGATCACCTGCAAACAAATCAGGTCACATGGAGTCTCAGTATAGAATGCCTATTTTACTTGTTTGCGCCGCTGTTCACTCGGACATCGACACGAAACCTGCTCATTCTCTGGGCAGTGTCGGCGTTGTTATATCTGATTCCCGCCGCGTTTCATTTGCCTGAACCAAACAGTTCGAAGTATGGGCTTGGAGCGATCATGCTTCTCTGGTCGTGGCTGATCGGGTTTTTGATCTATCGCCACCAATCCGAATCCTGGGTATGGATATTGGCGTTAGTATCCGGCGGCTTTCTAATCTCGCACTATGACCTTGGAGTATGTGTGTATTCAGGATATATGTATACGCTCGCAGTCGTAGTGATCATGATGGTGAAAACGTTGCCAGCTTGGTTAAATAAGATCTCGGGCTACCTGGGAGACCTCAGTTACCCGCTCTACTTGGTCCATTTCCCGACCATGCTTCTGCTTGCTTGCTCTGGCAGAACGGCACCGTCTTGGTTGCTCGTGCTGGGAGCCGTCATTATGACTTTATTGGTGTATCACGTGATCGACAAGCCATACCGCTCAAAGCTGAAGAAGGCGCGTATGGTGTCAGAGTTAAGCTGAATCTGACGCTGTCGATCACGCTCCAGATTATGTAATCGACAGCGTCACCCGCGCGATCCATGTCGTGCCCGCTGCCTTGGTCCCAAGGGATCCCACCGCACGGTTCAGCACAAAGCCGCTGACGCCGTGCTTGACGCACATCTCATTCCACGCATAGTTGCCCTGCGCGCTCCCAAATGTCGCCTGCACGATCAGCGAATTGGTTGTGCCGCCACTTGCGCCGACGGTGATTCCGCCGCTGGCGTCGCTGGTGACGTAGGTCTTGTTAGAGCTCGCCAGAAGGTCCGTCTGTGCGTTCGAGGCGGCGGTGGCGCTGTCCCCTACCCCAATTTGCGTGTTGGCCTGGGTAAATGTGTTGGCGCTCTGACCGACGGCAATGCGAAACAGTTCGTTCAGACCAGTCAGCAAGAACACATTATCCATTGAAACGGTTTCGACCGGCTCCGCCTCGCGGGCTTCCCAGGCGGCGGCGTGGGCGTCATTGTCAAATTTGAAGACTTCAAAACGGCCGCTCCACCGAGCGCTTTCAGCAATGCCGGAGGCGCACGAATTAATTGCCGCAAGGGCGGTGAGGTTTTCCATAGGGGTTCTCCGAGGGAGGACGAGGCCGCGAAAGGCCGGTGACGAGTTGTGAAAATTCAGGCTTTGAAAGCTTACGCTTTGAAGTAGAGAGTGCCGGCGAAACCGGCGGCGGGCGATGTGGATCCCGCCTGCGTGACGTCAATGCTGATGATGTCGCCCTCGGCGCAGGTGGCGGCGTTGTCAGCGACGGCGGACGCGCCCTGAGTCGCGCCGGCGGCGATCGAGAGGCGATTCCCCGAGACCGAGAAGATGGAGACACCATTGCGCTTGACGTCCCAGATTTGCGCGCTTCCGACCGGCGCCACCACGATGCTTGCTTTTAGCTGCGTGATCGTCAGCGCCGACGGAACACGCCAGAGGATCATGCCATTCTGGACAGGCAGAGCGCCGGAGACAAATAGGTCGCGCGTGCGCAGCGCCTGGATCTGGGCCTGGATCTGCGAGGGCAGGATCAGATTATTGCGCCCGGTCGGCGCATTATTGACCGCAACAACCGCGTTCCCGGCGCCGGTTTGCACGGTGGCGATCAGCGCGGCGTTCGCCGGCGCGACTCCGCTCGTGTTCACGACGATCTGCCCGGCGTCCCGACCGTCCACGCCGACGACGCCGGCGGCGGATCCGGCGCTTGGCACGGCGGACGGCATGGGCGGCATCTGGAGAAACACATAGTTCAGCGCCGATGGGGCGCAGGCGGAGACGACATTTGATGACGTCGTCATAACGGAGATCGGCGCGGTAACGGCGACCACGTGACCGATCGCCGCCTCGCCGATTTGCAGGTTTCCCGCGTTGTCCACGGTCAGTCCCGAGATCACGCCCGCGCCCAGCGCCTTGATCAGCACAAGGTCAATCGCGCGCATGGAGCTCCCAAAGAGCGTCTTGTTCGCCCGGTTGTCGAGAGGGATGTCGGGTAAATAGAGACTCATGTCAAAAGGGTCCAGTTCTCGCCGCCGTCCGTGGACTGGAAGCGGGCGTCCCCGTAGTGGACGCTCAGCGGCTGTCGCGGATCGTAGCGGTTCATGATCGCGGCGGGGCGGCCGGCGGCGAGAAGCCCCGTCCCGATGATCTTCTCCGTGGTTCCATCCGCCCAGGTCATCAGGTTCTGCGCGCTGTCCAGGCGCAGAACCTTCACCGTGGCGCTGGCGCCGTCAATGAACGCCCCAAATACGAACGTAACGCCCGAGGAGGTGTCCTGAAGGATCATCGGCAGCGCGCCAGGCGCGGAAAACAGGGCCATTTCATCCCCCAGCGTCAAAAGTCCGTCGTCGCTTTTGGCAAGGACCGCCTGCTTATCGGCGACGCGCTGGTAGGCGGCCAGCGCCGTACTCTGCCCCGATTTGATCCAGATCGAAGGGGCGAAGCCGGTGCGCAGCGCTCCCGTGGTTTTGTCCGTGATCGGCGCGGCGCGCACCGGCGCGTTCTGAAGCCCGTCGTGACCTTCGTGAACGTGGACCGTCAGGTTCGATGTGCCTTGCTCCGAAAAAATCCGGTAAATCCGTCCGTGGCTATGGTCCTGGGCGAGGTCCTGTTCGCCGCCGCCGACGGGCGCGGAGTTCGCCAGCACATAGTAGAAGAACTCGTTACCGTTCGCCGCCTCAATCATCAGAAGCGTCTGCACAGGGTCCTCGGTCTCCTGGACGACGTAGGGAACGGGCTGGAATACCGGAGCGCCCGCCGCGATGTTTCCGGTGTTCCAGGAGTAGGGATGCCGCACGCCGGGAAGAGCGAAGTAGCCATCATCATCGGTCGTGACGGTTCGCTCGATCGCCGGCGGACTGCCAAGCCCGAGACCGACGGACTTTCCAGAGAGCGCGCTCCTTGTATTGGCGTCGAGCACGACGCCTTCGACCAGTGTCCCGAACTCAAATAGGACCGGGACATGCGCGGAGACCGTCACATCAAAGCCCGCGACGAACTCAAATGTCTGCGTCGAAACGCGTGCGTTGATGATAAAACCCGTCTCAGCGACATCGACTTCCGTTACTGGCGTCGGCGTCCCCATGCTGGCGAGCGGAATCTTGCTCGCCGAAGGGCTCAGCGTCGTCACGTTCCAGATGCCCGCGCCCTGATCGAGCGTGTCGATCCAGCGCGCGGCGAGGTCGGCGAATGTCGGAATGGCGGCGGATAGACCGTTGTCGCCGCTGGCGGGGATGGAGGCGATGGGCCGTCCATTCGCGAGCACGCGCAGGACGTTTTGAACAGCAGGCTTTTCGTACGCCGTCATGGACGCCGAGCCGCCCGGCTCCATCATGCCCCCGTCCGCGCGCTGCGCGGTTCGCTTGCCGTCGGTGCGGTCATGGAGCGTGATCTCGCGCAGTGTGTAGGTAACGCCCGGCGTGATTTGATCGATGATCAGCGTGCGCGCTTCCGCCTTGATCCAGTCCGCGTCTGGCCCCGCCGAATAGGAGCGGATGCGGTGCTCACCGATCTGGTCGAACGTTGCGTAAAACGGGTCGCGCGTGATCGCGGGGATCGTACCGCGAAGTTTCTGGTGGTCGACATAGTTGTGGAACGGATATTGATCCCCGCGCACCAGGTCGAGATCGAGCGTATTCTCTCCGGCGCCCAGTGTGATCGTCCAGCTGTAGGCGATGCCGGGCGAATACAGCGTGCCGGAGTCGTTTTGCAGAGTCAGGCGGATTGTCGTCGCCGTGGACGCCGCGATGCGTACCTTCATCCAGCGAAAACAGCGAAAAGCCCGCCGGCGCGCGACGTCCCCGAAGAGGTCTCGCTGTACGGAGTAGGTATAGCCATTCGCGACTGCTGACTTCGGGTACGAGAACTGCATCGCGCCGGCGATGGTCTGGATTTGCCAGGCGGCGGCCTTGGCGGGGTTGTTGATCCCGGAAACCGCCTGCCCTTTCCAAAGCGTTGTCCCGTTGTCAATCGAAAACGACGGAGCGCGCGAGATATCGAGCATCGCGTCTGTGCGCATCACGATGTGCCCCTGGAGGTCACGGCTCATGGAATGCGTATAATCGTTATTGTTGTAGGCATAGTCCAGGTTGTGATCGTGCAGCCACCCCATTCCCGGCAGACCGTTCTTGCCGGCAATGATCGTGTGCTCCGCGCAAAAGACCGCGAGCTTCTGGTATCCGCCATAGTACGTCAGGTTTCCGCCGCCGCCGTCGTCCGTGATGCCGGATGGATCGAGAAACGACGGGATATGCGCTTTTCCTGTGGCGTCCGTATATACAGGCAGATTGGGCAATGCGGGATGGAGCGCGTCCGGAAAGGTGACGCGGTTGTAGCGGTTATTATCCGTACCGTTATACAGCGCCATGCCGAGCGTCGCCGGCATGCCTTCAATGGGCTCCCCCAGAAAATCCCTGGCCATAACCGCGAGATCGAGATTTGTGACCCCGTACGAATACAGCACGCCGTACGGCGAGAAGGCGACGGTCTGGACGCCGCCCTGCTCCAGGTCGCCGCCAATGACGTATCCGGCGCCTCCGCCCTGCGCGTAGTTATTCTTGCCGTTCTGATAGGTCTGAGGCACGATGATCGGCGGGTCATTATTTCCAATGATCGGCAGCGGGGCGCCCGAGAAGGAGCCGGAGCTCCCATCCGCCGACGAGGTAATCGAAACGCCGGCAAAGCTGTAGGACTGCGCGTAGGCGGATCGAAAATTGATCATCCTGCCTTCGGGGCCAAAGGAGACTACCTTCGCGCTTCCCTCACACGAGAGCTGTGTGCAATAGAAGAGAGGAGCCGGCATGTCCCAGACCGCAGGCATCGGGTAGGTGACGCCGTTAATGCTGAGGTCTCCGTAGCCGAGCCGGCGATGCCGCTGCTGCACCAGGCCAAAGGAATCGATTCCGTAAGCCGTGTCGAAGACGTCCTGTCCCTGCCAGGAGAGCCGCACGGCGCCGGAAGGCGTGATCTCCCCCCCGCCGACGGTGCGGCCGAAATAATCGATAAAGCACTGGTTTGTATAGGGAAAGTATCTGAGAATGAAGAAGGTGTAGGGCGGGTTAACGCTGAGAATAACGAAATCGAGCTCCGCCTTCTTCGCATTGGAGCCGATCGCGGCGGCGGACCACTGGAACTCCACTTCCCACGTCACGATATCATTGAGTGGAATAATCGCCATCTTTTAATATCCATCCCAGTGCGTTACTATCCGTCCCCGTGCGATATGATCGATCTCCGTGCGATATGATTCGTCCAAGTCCTTCTCACAAAACACCCTCGCCCCAGCCAAACCCCACCACGCCCCAGTGAAACGCCTTCCCGAGATCGCCGGTCGAGAGAATGATATTGAGCGATGTCGTCTGCCGGCGCTGGGATCCGTCCGTCCCGCCGTGCATGATCGTGTGTGCCCCGGTCACCGGGTTCATATCCGCCGTGGTTGCGCGCGCGACGACGCGGCGCGCCTCCGGATGCTGCGGCCCCTGACGGTGAATGTTGCGGTTCAGACGGTTGGCTGTCGCTGGGTCAATGTAGATCATAATCGATGCCTGTCAATATCGATATCTTTCACTATGGATACCTGTCTATATAGATCAAAACTCTCTCCTACAAAAGCTCGGCAGAGTAGGATGTCCGGCGCCAGCGGTCATTGGTCCACTCCGCGCCGCCGATCTCCGTGATCAGGGCGAGGCCGAAGCCCTCAATGTTCACCGGTCCATCAATTGGAATAGACATCTGATAGTCGGGTAGATCGAAGGAGACCGGGCGGATCGGCTGCGAGAGGCGCGCGGCCAGCACGCCGAGCGTGCGCTGCGCGGAATCGACCGATGCGATCGCCGCCGTCGCGTAAATAAAGACGCGGCGCTCCCCGACATAATTGAACGCCGTCCGGTTACTGATCGAATCCGTGTCCACGTAGTGCGCCGCGACGATCTCTCCGGTTTTCCCGTCTCGTCCCAGCACCCAGAAGTCGTTCGCGAGCGGCTCCGTGGCGTCGGACTGCTTGACGCTGTTTGCAAGCGCTACCATGATAGCGGGGTTTGGTCCGCGCGCGGCCGCGATCGGCATCTGCGTGAGCGTGTCGATCGGCGTCTGCTGGTAGATCGTCGGGATAGAGATCGTTCCGGCGAGCGCCGCGCGGGTGAAGTAGTCGCGGCTGCAGTAATAAAACCGTCCGCCGATATCGTCGAACACATATCCGCTGAAGGTATCGCAGATGTGCTGGATAAACTCGTCGCGGCTCTGGCCGTTCGCTGGGCGCCACAGCGGCTCTTCGCCGAAGTCCGCCTCGTCGAGCGTCACGCCATCCTCTTCGACGATAATATCCGCCGGGTCAACGCCGGCGTCGTAGAGGATGCGGTAAACCGCGCTCGCGTGCGTCATCGCGTCGAAGCGCTGCGAGTCGGAGAGAAGCGAGTAGCGCAGCATCTTGCGCCGGCCGCTGCACGGTACGGTGATCTTGCTGTCCCGGCCGTCGATAAACTCCACTGGGTCCGAGTATCCCGAGAAGATCTCGGCCATGGCCGCGTCCACGCCATCCTGCTGAAGGTAGACCCTCACCTTTCGGTTCCACAGGTCCTTGACGCTCGTCCAGCGGTCGTTCGGGTTGTCGAGCGTAAAACTGAAGGACTTTTGCCCGCGATCGCGTGAGAGCGTGAGATTCGCCGACTGCGGAGAGCCGATATTATTCGTCGTGTAGACGCGATTACCAAGTCCGCGGTCAAATCGGATATCGACGCCGAAGAGCTGCGGCGTCACTGTAGACTTGGGCGCCGTCATCGTCACGGTCCAGGCGATCTGCTCGGGACGGTTCATGGGAGTCGGCGCATAGGCGTTCCCGGCGCCGTCCTTGAGTGAGAGCACGGCTGCGCAGCCGTCCTGCATCTCCGCCTGGACGCGCGCCTCGATCGGTCCGGCGACTGGCGCGTACGGCGTCGCGGTCGGAACAATGCCCACCGTGCCGGAATTTGCGATATTGCGCAAGGTATTGATCGTCAGCAACGCGCGCACGGCGGGATTAGGCGTCAGCGTGACCTGCGCCGATTCCGTCGTGACATAATAGACGTCCTCGCCGGGTGTTCGCGCCCCCTTCAGCGCGTCGCTCGTGTCGGGACGCGTACCAGAGGAGACCTCAAAATAGGATCCCTGGTTTGTGACAAAGAGGATCCGCCCGCGCCGCCATGGGATGATCGCGATCTGAAGCAGCTTGCCGATCAGGTCCTGACCGCCAGAGGCGAGCGGAACATCCTCAGCCAGGAATTGCTGTAGCGCCCCTGGCCGAAGGTCCTCGACATCCGCCGTGCCGTCGGCGTGGATATGGAGATTGAACCATTGCCCGAACTGGCAGACCAGGTAGTCATCAAGCGGCTGCCCGGAAACGCCGTAAACAAAGGTTTCGAGGAACAGGGCCTGGTTCGGATCGAACTGAGGCGAGACCAGCGTGCCGGAGGCGTTTCCCTTACTCGACATGAAGAGCGCGTTGTTATCACCGCGTTTGATCTGCTCCCAGGCGGTATTGTCGAGTGTGAAGTCGGTTAGTTTCGTCTTGCCGGCCGCCGCCGGCCAGGTCGCCTCAAAATTGATAGGCTTCAAGATGGCGCCTTGCCCGCTCGGCAGGATCCAGGCATTCTTCGTCACCATTTTGACCGGAGAGGACATACCATGGACGACGCTGAAGCCCTCCTCGGTCACGAAACTGCCGGCGATATCGAGCTGGATGAGGAGGGCCATAAGAAACGCGCTCCTGGAGGCGGCGATAATGAATTAGTAATGAATTGGTGTGCGCCAAATTTAATGCTGTGCGCCCAGGCGACCGCCGGTCGTGCTGCCGCCGAACATCGTGGCGAGAACCGCCAGCACTTCGTCAGCCGTCTCCTGCTTGAGCGTTTGTCGAACCTTGCCGTCAAGGGAAATGTTAATGATGGTTGGTCGCTTCGCCGCCTGGAGGAGCGCAGCCTTCATGGGATCCGCCGTCTTCGCCCCCGGGCCGCCGAGGGAACGGAAGAAGCGCCGGCCAATACCTGTGCGCTTCAGGACCTCGTCGTCGGAAATTCCGCCGCCGCCGATGATCGTCGCGATCGTTCGATCCATCAAATCGCGTTTGTCGGCGATCTTGGCGATTCGCGCTTTTTGTTGGAACTCTTCCGCCTCGTCCAGCAGCTTGTATTTCGCTCGATCGTCGGTGGCGAGCTTGGCGTTCGCCAGCAGCAGGTCATGCGCCTTCATGAGGTGCGCGATCTCGGTCGCCTTCGCGGCGTTCATTTGCTGCTGGGTGGCGTGCTGGTCCTTCAGGAGCGCGAGCTCGCGCTCATCGTGCTTGATGTTGTATTGGAGGTCCGCCGGCAGTTCGTATTTGTTCGCGGCCTCGCCGGCGGCTTCCTTGGCGCGAGTGGCGGCATCGGCTTTCGACATGTCGCCAGCAGTCTTCGCCTCAGCGGCTGCCTTGGCTTTCATCGCGGCGCGCTGCGGCGCGCCGCCCAGACGCATGAACATGTCATGCGTCTGGGCCATCTCACGCAGAAGCTTCGGATCATTAGGATGATCGCGCAACTTCTTGCGCAGGTCGGCCATACGGTTGATCTGGGCGGATAGATCCGTGACGCCGTCCCCGCGCAGCTTTGCGTCGTTCTCGGCCATCTGCTCGCCGAGGATTTTGTATGCGCCGACGGCCGCCATGATCGCAGGAGTTGCGAGTATCGCCCCGCCGATGAGACCGGGAACGAGGGCGCCGGTTCCTTTGAGCCCGAAGCCGCCCATTTTCGCGATTCGGCCGGTCGCCCCCTCCGCCGCGCCCATGAAGCCGATCTTTCCAGGCATAGAGGCAAGCAGGTTCTTGAGAGCCTGCCATCTCGTAATGGTGCTGCCGAGTTCGCCTTTTTCTTTATCCAGAGTGCCGAGCTTATCGATCTCTGCTTTGTTCTCGTCCTTCGCGGCGATTTCTGCAAGTTTTTTGGCTCCGGCAAGACCTTTGAATCCTTTGCCGGAGGAATCGGCGGCAATCTTCGCGAGGTTGGCGGATGTCCTGAAATCACGAAGAGAGCTCGCGATTTTGAGCGCGGTCCCCACCGCGATCAGTCCGGCGGCCATACCGAGGAATTTGTCTCCAGCGCCAGGAACGTTTTTTATTGCGTCAGACACATTATTGATGGAATCCGCAACCTTGTTGAGAATTGCGATCGTTGTGGTTAGCTTCGCCGCTCCTAGATTCGCCTGAAGACCGGTGATCGAGTCTTCGATCATGGAGGAGCTGCCGGATAATGTCGTCCGTGATAGTTTCTCGTCGAGACCGGTATCCCCGCGCTTGGCCATAATCGAACGGATCGCCGCAAACGCCTGCTCCGGGGTAATTTTGCCTTGAACGGTTTGTCCTGGCTTATACGGTAACCCGGCCGCCTCAAAGACTGCCGCTGTACTGATGCCAAGGCGAGGGAAGCCTTGCTGTCCGAGCGCGGATCCCGTTCGCCCAGTCTGGAGACGCTCCCACAGATTCGCCACTTCCTGAAGAGGCTTCCCGGTTGCCGCCGCAAGGTCGGCGATGTCCTTCAGATTATCCTTGACACTCATCTGATGAAGAACGAGCGACTGGGCGGCCTGACTGATTTCGAGGTATGTCGCCTTGGAAGCCAGACCGTACTTCTGGGCGAAGTCGAGATCAAACGCAGCCTTTTGGGCGCCTTCGACCGCCGCCATTGCCTTCTTGATCTCATCGAGCTGGCCTGCAACTTTGATGGACTTCACGCCAAACGCGAGAGCGGCTGACCCTGCGCCCAGGAAAACATTCCCCATGGCATTCAGGCGAGCGGTCTTGCCGGCGAATTCGTCTTGATTATTTGCAATTTTCCGCAGGACCGGGCTGAAATCGTCCTGAAGAATTGCGCGCGTCAGCATCGTCTCGAATGACATATGGAATACACTTTCACAGGAGAACTGAACGCAATCCTTTGAGTCCTGGCGCCTGGGAATTAATCAATCGGAAACAACAAGAGCCTCGGCAGTTGCCGAGGCTCGTTTTCTTGTATTGGTGTCAGTATCGCGCTATTCTGGGAGAAGCTTCAAAAATTCGTCATTTTAGGAGAGCCTACGAACTTTGGCTGCCGTTATTCTGCTTCTTCGCCCAGTTTAGACATCACATCGCGTACCGCAACCGCGTAAGTCGAGCCTACTGGGATCTCTAGGTTTTGGCAATACACCGCCGCCAATACATCTGTACAGTTCCACAGACGACCAAGCAGCCAACGAATAGGCTTGTCTTCTCCGCCCACTTCCACAACACTGGATTCCTCAGTCAAGTCGCACCATTCACAGAACGCGTCACGCAGATGTGATGGGGCATGTCCCTTTCTCAAGCGATTAGGTGACCCTGCGGGCCGCCCGCGCTCCAACGACCCACCTCGCCGTTCAAGATAGGCTTGTAAGTCTGTCTCTTCGACTGCCCATGCTCGCTCATTGATCTTGTGAAGGTTTACTCCTGCATTCTCCAAAGCCCTTTTTATACTTGAGCGCGAAACTCCGGCCTTTGTCGCCGCATCCGGCATTCCTATAAGTACCATGGATTCATTATAGCATAATATATTGCAACGTGTGCATCTTTATACTTGACAAATAATGCGACATGTGTTACAATATATTAAGTTCAAAGAAAAACGCCGACCGTCTCTCCTGGAAAAAGTAACGATCGGCGCAGTGCGAAAGGATGACTCTCACAATGTATTTTGACACAACAGGCGCACAAAAAGTTGCAGCCGCCGCCCCAAAGAATTTCGCCGAGCTATCCTGGATCCGCGAGCAGGACCGCCAGAGCGCGCGTATCGCCGCCGCCGACGGCGCCGCAATCTCCGCGACCTTTTATTCCGTTCAAGACATCATCAGCCGCGCGTCCTTCGTTCGCAACGAGTGGGGAACGCTCACGGACTTCTCCGGTAAGTTTCTCCAAAGCGCCATGGATGTTACGATCGATGGATCGCGCTTCACCGTCTATTGCAAGAAAGGTGACGACGGACTGGAATGGTCCGCGCGCTGCCCGAGCCGTCGCCATCATCTCGCCGCCGCCGTCATCGACGCGGTTCAGCGCCGGCTTGAGATGAGCCGCGCCCAGAAGGCGGTGAACTAATGGTCCTGCAAAATGATCCTCAAAACCAGCCGACTTTCCGTACGATTTCGCGACGCGAGAAGCAGGACATTGCATCTGCTGTCGCACTCAAGATTAAAAGTCTCGTGAAGGGAGACCGCTCGGACGTCAGAAACTGGGTGAGGGCGGCTCACATCGTCGCCTTGATGGTGAAGACGGTTTCTTTCTGGTGTGCGGCGCAGCCAGAGATCGCGCATTTGGTCGATAAGACACGCGGGATATGCTGGAAAATCCCGGAGATCAACGCATCCGAACACAACACGAATAAGCTCCGAGCGACCCTCATTATCTACGACGCGAGGCTGTCCGCCAAGGAGCAGATCCGGGTGCTGGCGCATGAAATGACGCACGCGATCCTCTGGAATACGGAATGGAGCTTTGAGCGCGATTTCGATCATCACGACGACTACGAAGGTTTTAATGGATCTCGTTATGATACCGTCGATCACCGGATCGCGCGCATGGTCGAGCACATCGTGGACAACCCCAAATTCTGGACCGAGCAGCAGGATTAACCATGTCCGAACAGGCCGACGAAACCTTCATCATGGTCCCGGATTCCGTCCTTGCGCGAACGGACTTGCAGCCGAACGAGAAACTCTTGTTCGGCCTTGTCTCCTCGCTCGCTTCCGGGCACGGTTACTGCTGGGCGTCGAACGCCTATCTCGCGAAGCGAATCGGCGTCAGTGACCGCCATGTCAAGAGACTGCTGTCCGAAATCGAGAAACGCCAAATGATCCGAAGCATTGTTCACAAGGACCGTCGCAATCAACGGCATATCTATATTACGTACTGCACGGTGCAGGTCCCTAGTGATCCACAGGTCCCTAGTGATCCACAGGTCCCTAGTGATCCACAGGTCCTTAGTGATCCACAGGTCCTTAGTGATCCACAGGTCCTTAGTGATCCACAGGTCCTCTCCTCGGGATCTACAGATCCCGACCCTAGGGACACGTGGGTCCTGTCATCGGGACACGTACGTCACCACGCTAGGGACGGAGGTGTCCCCATAATAGATAATCTAAAAGAAAACAAAAAAGAAAGAGAAAAAAGAATTGAAGAAATAGCGCCGGAATCGCGCGCTAACGCGCAAGATACTCTCTCTCCAGATTCTTCGTTTTTTGATCCTCTTTCTCCGGAGAAAAAAACAGACGAAGAAAAAGGCCGCCTCGGCGACATCGTTTGCGAAGTCGTTGTGTCTCACGAATCGAGAACTCTTTCGCGTCGCACGAAGAAACAGGATTGGTCCGGAATGGATGATAAAGGCCGTCAGCCTTACCGCGAGGCGGCGCGGATCGAACTCATTGGGCTTGGGATCGACTGCCCACCGGCGTTGGCAATTGAAAGCCGGGCGTTTAACCTTTGGACACTTCACCAGAAAGCAGGGTAACTCGATGATGCACATACCAATATTCCGACTTGCTGAAGAATTGGGACTTGACAGATCTAGTCTACTCAAATTCATCAAGAAATCTGGGTTCCAAATCATTACCTTACCGCGCACGCTGGGATCGCGCGGGCAAGCAGTTTCCGCTCTTACGAACGAAGATGCGGCACTGGTGCGAAAGTTACGTGGTTGTGGAGTGGAGCACCAAAAGGAAATGGCCCCGTCAGATCTACAAGGATATTTCTACGCAATCCAAATCATCCCTGAATTTGTTTCTATAAGAGTCAGACTTGGCTTCACAAGTGATGTATCGGCTCAATTGGTGGCTGTCCGTGTTTCGGCCCCAACGGCAATGCTCCTTAAGTTATGGCGTTGTCGTCCAGCATGGCAGGCGGCAGTCATTGATTCGATAACTCGTAGCGGATCAAAAATGATCCTCGGCGAAATCTACGAGTTCGATAGTGTAGAAGAAATGCTCTTGAGAGCAGACGCCTTTTTCACTCTCATGCCTGTCGATCCTACTCCTTAGCACGCCGTGGTGCGGCCGGCAAGGACCGTCCATCATAGAAGGACCGCTCTCCCGAATGGAGAGCGGTCCTTCTGCTGCGCCATCGGCGACGATCAATTCTCCGACACCCCATCATACACCGCGCCAGCGGCCGCGAATAATCCCGCAGTGACACCTATCGATACAGCGCTAAAGGCGCTGTATCCGCCTACGCTCGCCGAACCTTCTCCCATTGCGCCAAAACTGCCCGTAGACCCGCTCACCGGAGCGGAAGAGCGATTGTTCTCCGCAATCCCGCGTTTGATTTCTTTATCGACAGCATCGTGGAACGATTTCGTCGTTTTCAGGACGACGACGCGCATGATATCGCGCTTGCGCTCCCGGACGGTGCCGACCATGAACTTCGCGTGTTGAGAATCGTTCCAAATTGATACCGTCCACCGGTTTCCCGACTGCTGAACCCGCGTCCGCCACGAGTTCGCGAAATCGCCGCCACCAATATTGATCAGGTAGTCAGGAAATCCTGCGCTGCCAGCCGGCAGACGAGTGGCGTACGGATTGCCTTTATCTCTCAAGTCCTTTTTCGTAAGGCTGCCATGCGAGAGATTTTCCGCCACTCTTTTCATTTCGGTTGCATGCAGTTTTGCAGCCGTTCGGAAACGAGCTTCGATATTACCGGCCAGGATACGTTTTCGAGCGGCAAGAGCCCCCGCATTGGTCACGAATGCCATTTACTTCATCCTGGCGCTATTGATCAAATACATCATCCCAAGTCTGTGACTTACTCTCAATCAAAATTTCTTCCATTGCGAGGTTACGATACATTTCCGTTAGCGGGATACCTGGATTCATTCGATTGTATGCCTCTGGAGTCGTGTGGAGCGTCTTCAGGCAGAAAGCGCGCCACCTTACTCCAAAGGGTCGCCGCCCTCTTCCCCTTCGTTGATCTCAGCCTTGGCAGCGCCGATACCGTCAGGAACTTCCTCATCTCCAGGCTTTAGCGGATCAGAAATAAGGCGTGAGCAAACCCAGGCCCGGACATGGAGGGCGCCCAGAAATGCGAATCCTTCCGCCGCGAACTGAAGCCATTCAAGCGCTGTCAATTTTGGTTCCGTGACGCACGCAGACACCCAGCACGCCGCTTTGATATCGCCGTGGTCCGGCTTGTAGACTTGCCCGGTAACCGGGTGCGTCACGGGAATTGGCAACCTCTTCAAGTGCTCTATTTCCGCATTCACGGCCTCAAGCTCGTCTTTCTTAGTAACGCCACGGATATGAGCGCTACCTCCAAGCTCCTCCACGAGAAAATCCTCCTCAAGTGGCTCAGGGCTTTTGTAGGCCAATAACTGCTCTTTAGTCAGATACATTGTTCGTAACCGTCCTTGATAGGGATTTTATAGCCGTGGGCTTTAGTCGAGCGAGACGATCGCGAGCGTGCTGCCGCTCGCCGCGTAGAACGGCGCGCCTTCGACCGTGAGGGTCAGCGTGTTTTTGGTCTGATCTTTTCCGAGCGCGATATCGAGGTCCTCGCAGCGGCAAAGGAGCTGCCAGGATTCACCGGTCGTCGACGATGTGAATTGGAATGTCGCGTAAGCGCCCTGAACAAAGATCGCCGTGAATTGGTTCGCGTCATAGTCCGAAAAACCGACCAGCGTCACCGATCCTGTTCCCCACCGAAGCGGGCGTGACGATTCCACCGTATCTGCGCTCGACGTGGTATCGCCATACATACGCTTGGGAGGCTTGATCGTACACGTTTCCGCGAGTGCGATGAAGGCGATTGTTGTCCCCGCTGTGCCGCCTGAGAAGCCGGTGCAGGACATAACCGTCACATCCCGCATCTGATGGCGCTTTTGATGCGCTAGTACTGGTCCAGGCATGGCTTAGTTTTCCTTTCCCGCAGCGGGCTTGGCGGATTGATCTGGACTGGTGGATAGATTCGGACTGGTGGACTGCGCGGAGTTGTTGGTCGGTACCGCAGTGCTGTTGATCTGCACAGGAGTGCTGAGCGGCGCTCCGCCGGTCAGAGGGGAGTTCGGATCGATTTCCACCGTCGCAGCCGGCGCGCTCGATTTGACGAACTCCCCGTTTGCGTACTGGGCTCCGCAAAATGCGCATCCGTAGCTTGAGGGAATTAAGCTCGGGACATCGGGCAGCCGGTGCGGCGTTCCGCACACGCAGTCTTTCATCATGGGTCTATGCTCCGGAGCCTGGGCTCCACAAGAAAGCGACCTTGCTGGAATTTCCAGCAAGGTCGCGAGGGTCTACAACAATATTCAAAAAAAACCGAAAGCCGGTCCTTAGGTTTCACGGGGAGTAATCACGTCCAGTATTCGAACCACTTGACCACGACACCGAGCGATGCGGCGGCCAGACTCTCCTGCTGGTCGGTGCCGTTTAGCATCTTCTGCATCTCGCTCTTATCGCCGAGCGCCATACTGATCTCCTCGACGCCTTCAATATAGGGCGAGCCCATCACCGTCACACTTTGGAGCCGGTAATCCGATCGCACTCGCTGCGCGATCGCCTGGAGGCGCGCCAGGATCGTATCCGCCGCGTTTCCGGTCCCGGCTTCCAGTGCGCGAATATGATGAACAGTGATCGGAACGCTGATGAGCTCCCCTGTTCCCTGCTGCTCGCTCACCGCGTCGCCGTACTCCAGGACCGTCAGCGGCAGACTTGCCCCTTCGAACTCCACCTGCTGGACGGAGGTGATCTGAGGAAGCGCCGTCACGGTCTCGCCGGCGATCGTCAGCACATCGACGATAATGGCCGCGAACAAATTGATCGCGCCGGAGACGTTGAAAGCGATGGCCATATGGAATCCAATCCGAAGCACGCTCAGAAGCTGACGCCGGCGGGAACCTGCGCGAGATGGCGCGCGATACCGCGCTGATCTCCCGTGGACGGAAAAACTTCGCTGGGCCCATTCATCGCCCAGGCCGTGCCGTCGGCGCGCACGATCACATCCTTGAGCGCTAGGGGAATGCTCGTGAAGACTCGCACTTCGCGCGTGTCCATGGAGCCGCCCGCCATCAGTTTCTCGGTATCGGTGAACGGCTCCAGATAGGCGATAACCTTGCCGGCGTCCGTAAAGCCTGTGTCCTTCAGCTTCTTGGTGACCGAGTCCGTGCGCTGGGCCTGCGTCTGCGGCGTCCAGTGGTGAACCGTCTCGCAGGGAGACAACGGGTTATTGTTGGCATCGACGGCGAGTAGCGCTCGGCAAGCGACCAGGTGATAAGTGATCAGGGTATCCGCGATCAGATCGGCATCGACCCGATGCACTTTATTCGTCCCGCCATGCCAGATCAATGTTTGTAGCGGCTGGGGATCGATCTGCACGCCATTGATCAGGAAATCGAGGGAAGGGACTTCGTAGATTGCAGGATCGATGATCGGTCCGCCGCCGTCCCGGCTGGAGAAGTGCTGCGCCACGGACGTCAGCGCGATCGGTTTGCGCTTCGCGTGCGTCTTGACAGCGCCGACCGTCGCCATAGATCCGTATGCGACGATATGGTGCAGTTTTTGCCGGGCAATATTTGCGCCTAATCTGTTGACGACGGGCGGGTTTAGCATCAGTCTCTCCGCTAGCTAGACACTAATGCGTCGGTAGCCGCCACCATGAAGCGTCTCTTTGAAGATCCGTCTCCATTCTTCGATTAGAGTGCCGATGGGCTTGAAATTACCGCTTGCGAATTTGATGTCTTCCGCCACGGCCACACCGTTCGTAATGGAGAATTCGAGTTCCGGCGCCGATAGCAGCGCCGCCTTACACAGGATCGCATTGCGTACGTTCGCGCGCAGCGCCGTCGTGAAGCCCCATTTGCCCGTCACAACGATCGATTGCATGATCGACGACCCGGGCCGCGAGTAAAAACGCAGGTACGTGATCGGCTTACCCTTCGCGAGCGCGTTCTGCGGATACGCGTAGAAATCTCGCCCCAGAACAAACGGCGTTCCCGCGACGGTCAGCGAGGTTAGCTCCACGAGACCGGCGCCAAGGTCCAGATCGCGCGAGGTCCTGGGCGGATCAAAGGAGCGCGAGCCGACCGTGGTGTCGTCCGCGAGGAACGGCGCGAAACCGGTCCCGTCCTCCCACTCCGTGATGGCCGAGAAGATCTTCGTTTCCACATCCAGATCATCGGGAATACGCTGCCCTGCGCCCAGCAGGAACTTGCGGAAGTCGGAGGCGTCGGGGTACCCGGTGTCCATTATTTCGTCTCCTCTATGGCTTTTCGCCGCTTTTACTTTGTTTCCTGAGGCCCGCGCACCATCTTGTCGACGGGCGGCGCCTTCACGGACTTGCCGGCCGGCGCAGGCAGTTCCTCCGCCGCGCCGCGTCCGACCAGAAGCTGCCCGACGCCGGCGCCGACTTCCACCACATCGCCCCGGTTCTTCCCGTCCCATTTTTCGTTCAGTTTGATGATCATGGCTGATGTCCTTCGATTGAGGGCTCATAGCCCTCAATCAGTTCTTGCAGATAAAGCGCGGCGACTTCGTCGGAGACGGCGCCAGGGTGGCCGGTATGGCGGAACCGCTCGTCGCGCAGAATATGGTAAAGTTCTCGGTGGCCGAGGCCGCCGCGCTCGGCAAGACGCCGGAGCGTCTGCCCATGGTTTACCATCGCCTGGCGCTGGTGCGGCTCGGCGAGCTTGTAGGGAAACCACTGCGGCCAATCCGGATGCTCGCGAACGTCCCTTTCCGAAAGTAGGAACGGCATCAATGCATCGTGAGCGTTCTGATCAATCTTCACGATCTGAAGCGGGATCGTTTCCCACCGATACTTTTGAAGTGCCCGTGCGTGATTGTGAGGGATTTTCATTGCCACGCGCCCGCCGGCTTCCCTGTCTTCAGCCAGTCACTGACATACTGAGTCTTCAAACCAAGTTCCTCACTCGGCCAGGTTGCCATGAGCTGGAGGTGACCGATCGGGACACGGTTCGCCAGGTACAGCGAGTTGCCCGCCTCGGCCCACTGGAGCCAGAAGGCGACGTCGCTGTCCACGCGCCCGTCGCCCCAGCGGCCGGCGTCGTCGGGCCGGGCATGGAACCAGGGACGCGGCAGGCGGCGCAGCGCGTCCACGCGGATCATCGTCAGGCCAAAATGGCCGGTTCGGATCTTCAGAACGTCCGTCTCGAAACGTGAATAATCGATCTCGGTTGCGCTCTTGCCGTCGTCGCCTTCCACGGTAAAGAGCGAATGATCGTTCTCGCGCCGGATCTGGACCGGGCAAAGCGCGTCAATGTCGGGCCGCGCTTCCATGACGCCATACAGCGTCCGCACATCCTCAGCGGTGAAAAGCGAATCATAATCGATCGCCAGGAGATACTTCGTCCCGTCGTCCATATGGCTTTCGAAGACGCGTGTCATCCCCTGGTCCCAGAATACGCCGCCGCTCTGCTCGAAGCTGATCGGATGGGCGCAGACGGCGCGGATAATGCAGAACTGCGTGTCCGTGAAGCCAAGGCGCGGTACGGTAGCCACGGCCGCGACGTCGCCGGGCTTGATGACGATGGAGGCAAAGCGCAAATCCGGACCTGATGATGCTTTCACGCTGTCCTGTGGAACTGTCTTAACATCAGCGACATGATCTAGAATTGAGCAATGGACCACACAAAGATTGCCTTCATTCTCCCAATACACTTTGACGCAATTGGGGTGCTTTTCGTAGATCTCCAAGACATCGCCAAAGCCGTTTCCACAGTCGCCGGAATTGTCCCAAACTTGATCGCCCACAGCAAACCCGTGTGGGTTCTCTATTCGTCCAGGAGCAGGATTATTGATCGATGAATAATCCGCCGGAAGAGGTTTCATCCCCACCAGGTTCAGCGAAACGGGAAGCGAGGCGCAGTCCGCGACTTCGGAATCCCATGTGTAGATGTTGACCAGTCCCAGATGCTCCATTGCCGCGCGCAGGCTCTGCTCATCAAAAATGGCGCCGTGGTGATCATTATCATCCACATGCCCGCCCATCAGATACCCTTCCAGCGGAAGCGCGGCGGCGGCGGAATTGGTGAGGGATTCGAGGTAGCGCCTTGCGATCCATTCGAAGTTCGGGACGGCGACACAGAGAAGCCCGCCCGGCTTCAAGACGCGAACCCAGTCGGCCAGGACCGCCATCGTCTCGCGATGGCTGAAATGCTCCAACACGTGTGAGGCGCGCACGCCGCAGACGCTTTCATCATCGAAAGCCAGTGGGTAGACTTCGCCGCGCCAGAGAATGGTGTCTTCGTCCACGTGAAGGACATCCTTTTCGTATTTGCGGTCGATATTGATGTGGCCGCGAAGTGGAAGATCCCCAGAGCCTAGATTCAAAAGGAGGTTTTGAGGATTCATTTGTGCGGCGCCTCCCACGACGGATTGGTGCATGGGCAGACGTGGTTATGATTTTCAACCCAGAAGTGATGCACTTCGCAGGCAAGTTCGGCGCTGCCACGCGTCGCGCAGGTGCAACGCTCTCCGCTCTCGTTTTGAAGTTTCCACCCCTCACCGCTTGCCGTCTTATAACGCCGGTCGAAAATGACTTCGTCTCCGATACCTGAAGTTTGGCCGTATAGAAGTGCGTGAGTGAAATAGGAGATCTGTTTCGCATCCTGGACAGGCAGGTGGACGTTCTCCGCCTCAAGGTTGATTTTTACGTCTCCAATCGACTTACGAATACCGAAGCATTCGTTGGCGCAGTCATAAAATTCGAGCCGCGCTTCGTCTATGTCGATAGATCGTGTGTAGAACTTTGCTGCCCCAAACTCATAATCCACTGCATAGCGATTCAGCGGGCGTTCGTCTTCAGCAAGCGCCTGGTTGTCGTCCCCACATGCGATGGCGTTTTCTACAACACGCCCCGGAACTTCGCCTGGGCACGCAGATTCACGAATTGAAGCGTCGCGAAGAATTTCATTAATCCGCTGCTGTGCGGGACAATAGTCAAAACGCAGATTGTTTAGTTCTTCGTTGGCCGCCATCGATTCCTCGAGGAGTCTCTTCGCTTCCACTTCCAGGAAAATCTTGCGCGCGGCTCTCTTGCCCGACTCAGCGAGCAGAGAATTGATCTCCGCGACTTCTTGCTCTGTTAATGCCATCTGCTGACGCCCTCCCGAGACGCCCCCGATACAATTTCACCCTGCGAGCGTCGGGAGCGCTCGCAGGGCTATGGTTTGGCCGAAGCCTATTTTTTGGCTTTCGCCTATCTGTCATAACTTGTCGGCAACTCAGCTTTATAAAGAAGGACTTTAAAGTCATCTCCTAATTGCTTAGCGCGCAGGGCAACTATTTTTTTGTGAATGGTCTTTTCGTCGTCACCATCAGCCACGGCTTCTAGAAATAGGAGATCGCTCTCCATTTTTTCGACTGTTGGACCGCCCTCAGCGGTGTGGTCATACCATCCGCATGCACATCCTGCCCACTTCATCACTTCTAAGGCTCGCTTTGCGACTGCCTGAGTTGTGATGTTTTCTTGAACGGGACCATCGCTGTTAAAATCTTTTGGCTCTTTAGAGGCCGTTGTAGTTTGATCGTCCATAATTGCTCCCTCCCGAGGAACCTGGAAAATGAATGCGCTTTTAAGCGCAGGCTAAGACTGTATTGGTCTTAGCCTGCATTTGATTTCAGCAGACCAGTTAGCCAGTAACAACGACAGCAACGTTCTGCGACGCCGCGCCGACGGGCGTCTGCTCCGCGCGGCCGAGCTGCGCGATCGCGCTGACGATCTGCGTGGTCTGCGGAACGTCCACGACCTGGATATAGCGCTTGCGACTCCGAAGGTCCACGTTGAACGAGGCAAACGGGGCGGTGCTAGCCACGGTCTTCTCATTCGGGATGGCGAAGCCGCCCGCGCCGCCGCCGACAAACTGGGGAATGTCGGTGAACGATGTGGCGTTGGTCACATCCGCTTCCTGGAGCTTGAGGACCGTCGGCGAGTTGGTGGCGTTATTGGCCGGCGACGTGATTAGATCCAGCGTCATCGCGTCGAAACCGGCGGTATCGATGATCCCCGACGCGGTCGCGCCGTTGGTGAAGGACGCCGGCGCGATTGCGACGACCTTCTTAAAGTTGTGAGTACCGATCATATTCATTCTCTCCCGGCGCCAGCAGGCGCGCCGTAGATAATCCGCCCCGCCGCCCACGCGCACCGCCGTGGGCGGTGCGCGTGGGCGGATGGAGCGGAGGATTTTGGTCAAAGGCGAGGTCTGTTTAGGACGAGGACGGGGCCGATGATTACGCGTTCGGCGTGATCATCGCGACGAGCGGGCCGACCTTGCGGTTGGCCGCGACGGCGTCCGCGTTGCCGATGTCATGCACGATGATATCGACGCGCTCAGTGCCCTTGATGGCAAGCTGGTCGTTCGCGAAGCGGTACTCGCTCGACGTGGCGATCGTGGTCTCGCGGCGATCGCCAAACAGCGCGGCCAGGCTCAGGTCTCCGAAGAAGACCGGGATCTGGTTCTGCGCCGAGGACTGGGGCATCGCCTGGCTGATGCGCACGGGATAGCCCATGAACGTCAGCTCCTTGCGGCCCATCGCCACTTCCATCGCGGTGACGCCGCCGGCGGCGAGCATCAGTGCTTCCATGACGTCCGAGTAGAACGCCTGGGAGCAGTACCAGGCCGCGTCCTTCTGGAGCGCGTACTGCGGGCAGAGACCCTTCAGCTTGCCAAAGTCCTTCAGCGTGATGCTGTCCCAGTTATTCGCGTAGCCGGCGCCGCTCGCCACATAGAGGCCGGCGATATTGGCGACGGTTGCGCTGAGACCCAGGAACTTATTCGTGACGCCCGTGATGCCGCCGTAAGCGCTCGTGGCGTCGCCGACGAAGCCCGCGAAGTCCTCGGTCAGCGCGAACGCGTACGCGATCTCGCCGGCCAGGTCGTTCGTAATGTCGATGATCGCGTCTTCGTTCAGCTCGCTCGAATAGAGCGCAAGGCACGCGAGCTTCTTCGCGATCAAGGTCACCATGTCCCAGCCTTTTTGGCTCTCGGTGATTCCTTGCCCGTCGGTGACCCAGTACGCCTTCAGGCCGCCGGTGCGGCGCGGAACCATCTTGGTGTCGCTGCGCATGGTCGACTTCTTCGCATACTTGCGGAAGACGCCGTAGATTTCGCGGAGGACGATCAAATCGTTGTCGAACTCAGCCGGCACCAGGAAGCCGCCGGCGGCGTTATCGGTCTCGCTCTGGGAGCGAAGCTCGATCCCGTTCTTCGCGCACCACGCCTGGGACTTGGCGTTGTTGCCAAGGGTCGCCAGCAGGAAGTGGCCCATGCGATACGCCTTGGTCTGCGCCTTCTCCAGATCGTTCGTGATCTTGAGGAAGTTCTCAGGGCGGGAGAGTTTAAACTCCACGGGGACGATGCCGGTCTTTTCCGCGAAGGTCGGCGCGCTGTTGCCAAGTTCCGGGCGCTGGCCCAGAGTCGCGATCTCGGCTTCCCGCTCGGCGTTCGCCTTGCGGATATCTTCAATGCTCTTCAAGCGGACGATCTCGGCGTCCAGCGCCTTGATCTCGTCGTTGGCTTTTTCGATAGCGTCCAGGTCCTCGGTGGTCTGCTCAGCCTTCGCGAACAGGTCTTTGACCTGCTTGACCAGCAGCTCGCGCGCCGCCATCTTCTCTTGCAGTGTTTTCATGGATTGTGTCTCGCGGCGCCGTGAGCGCCGCCGGGAAATGCGAAGACAGGCACATGAAAAAGCAGCCCAAAACAAAAGGAGCCCAGGCGCGCTATCCGCGCCGGGCTCCTTCGGTCAAAGGCTGCTATTTTGTGCTGTCTATCGGGAAATGTGAGTGCTGCGGACCATATCAAGAATGGTTCGCTGGTTTTGTGAATTTTTCTGCCGAGACTTTACTCGCCGAGGACTCCCGCCAGCTCCTGGATCAGGAAATCACGCCGAGCCTTGAGAACGGACGCGGCCGGAGCAAGCTTTTCACTTACTTCAAGTGACTTTTCAGTCGCCTCTTCCGCGTTGTTCTTTGTCTCCTCCAGCAGATCGTCGATCGCCTTGACGCAGTCCGCCAGCGCGTCGCGGTGCGAGGTGAGCTTCTGCCGGTTGGTTTCCGACAGCGCCCGCCCTTCCTTGACGCGGATGAGATGGATCGCCTTCGCGCGATCGGAGCAGCTCTTCACGGCAGCACGCACCGTTCCCAGCTGTTTTTGAAACGATTCCCCGGCATGCAGGGAATCGGACAATTGTTTGACGTCGGGGCCGCCCGCCATCGCTTCGAGTTCGACCTCGACTTCTTCGGCGTCCTGCGCGCCTTCGACGCCGGACATAATGGCTTCGATCACACGGAGCAGTACGTCCGTGAACTCACCTGCGGCGCCTTCAATGGCGACCAGCGCATCGGCGAGCGGAGGGCGCACGCGGACATAGTCTCCGGCGACATCGTCCCAGGACCAGTTGCCGCGCAGCTGCGCGGCGACGATGTAGTACATCGTGTAGCACAGATCGTAGGCGGCGCTCAGCGTCATATCGATCTCGATATCGCCCAGGTACTCGCCCTTCAGCGTCACCTTGCCGTCTTTGGCGATCGCCACCAGTTCGCGCGCTCCGCCCGGCGCCGGCGCCGATTTCGGGACGAGCACGGTTCCGTCAGGCAGCGTGATCGGCGCGCCGGCGTCGGAGAGCTCCTTGAGCAAGGCCGGCAAGGCGGCAAGGGTGATCTGTCCGGATTTTTGATTGTCTGATTTCACGTCGACCGCCTCCGCCCAGCGGTTCATGCCGACCGGGACAATGCTATATTCATAAAGCTCGGGGATATTGATGATGCCCCGGCACGTCGTCTTCCAGGACTTGATCCCATCCGCATCAAAAAGGGACAGGTCGTATCCATTCGCCTCAGCCCAGGTCAGCAGCGCCTGTCCGGAGGCAAACCATTTGTAATCGCCGGCGTACATGCCAAAGCCGACGGACTCGCCGATCCAAAGTCCCTGCGCCAGGCGCTCCATGCAGATCGTGCGGGCGTCCTGCGCCTTCTGCGTGGTGTGGAAGACCGCGCGGCTGACGAGCTTGTTGCCGTCCTCCTTCGCGGAAATCGGCATCGCGACGATCTCCGTCCACTCCCATTTGTGGTCGGTAGGGACGAATCCACGCTTCAGGAAGCTTTCCAGCGCCCCGCTCTTCGTGAACGCGCCCGGGAAGATCACATCCGCGCCTTCATCCATCACGCCCATGACCGAAGGCACGGAATCGATATAGTTGTCTTCGATGGACGTGTTGGCAGCCTTCAGATTGAAGAATTTGTCAACGCGCGTGAGATTATTCACGACTGTGATGTCACTCATGGGAAGGCTTTCGTCGGGGGAATGTCGTGAGAATCAAAGAGTTCCGATCTCACGACAGATCTATTCTTACGACAGATCTATTCTTACGACAGATCTATTCTTACGACAGATCTATTCTCTCGGCAGATCTACTCTTACGATAGATCTACTTGTCGGCGGCGTCAGGATCGTCGCTGACGCCCTGGGATCCGTCGGGCGTTGCGGTTTTTGCCGGCATCAACTCGAAATAATATCC
Source organism: Capsulimonas corticalis (assembly GCF_003574315.2). Classification (GTDB taxonomy): domain Bacteria; phylum Armatimonadota; class Armatimonadia; order Armatimonadales; family Capsulimonadaceae; genus Capsulimonas; species Capsulimonas corticalis. Next base: position 6,404,865 of record NZ_AP025739.1, read on the forward strand.
GTCAATCTGCTCGTCCTTCTCGTAACCAAGACCGGCGCGCGCTTCGCTCAGTTTGCCGATACCGTTCTTGAAGTCGCCCCAGAAGCGTTTGTGCTTGGCGTCGAGGTCCGGCTGAAGGTCACGGACTTTGTCGTAGTTGAACGCGACGACCTCGTCCGGCGCACTCTTTTGCCCGGCGTGAAAATCGGGCAGCAATTCATCCGTGAGTGTCTCCCCGAACACGGAAAGCATCGGGATGATGCCGTTTTCGTAGGACGCCTCGCGCGCCTCTTTTTTGTTCGCGTACTTCGTGTTGCCGGAGGGAAGTCCGACCGCCATCGGCTCGATGCCGAGCGTGGCGAAGATCCGCGACTCCGGACGGTCCCCGATGGTGTCGAGCGCCATTTCCTGCGGGGTGGATCCTATGCGATCGGCGCGTACGGGAATCGAGGGCATGACCAGGCCGCCCCGGTTGTCCGCCGAAATACCTACCCGGACCTTGTCTTTCAGCTCGTCGACCGTATCCGTGTCCATCTCGGCGTCGTCGCCGACGGGGGAGATCATGATCGCGACGCCGAGGTTTTTCAGGATCGACGCGGTGAACGTCGCGATCTCGTTGTCGGAGACGACTTCGCGGAACTCAGCGCGGAAGGGGGCGTAGCCCTTCCGGTTGTTCTCCAGATCGAGACCGTTCTTGAAGTGGATGACGTTGGCGCGCGCATAGACTTCCGTCTTACCATTTGGGAGCGTGCGCTTGTAGAACTCGGTCGGCCCGTTCCCGAGCGGCGCCAGAGGCTCCATCTGCCAGTGCGCGATATACCAGAGCTGCTGAACGGACCCGTACCCACCGGACCCGCGCACCTTGACGATATAGGCGTTTCCGTCCAGCTTATAGGACGCAGCGCAGGCCTGGAGCATCGCGCGCCAGCTGTATTCGCCGTTGGGCCTGCGAAGCAGCTGAATCAGTGCGTGCCCGGGGATCGGCGTGGGCGTTCCGTCGGGATCCGAGACGACTTGAAGGCGCGGCTCCGCGACCTTGTTGAAGATATATTGGATTCCGATCGAGATCGCCGGGTTTTCCCAGAGCGGTCCCGCCTCGTTTTGCCAGTTGCGGACGCTGCCCCGGTAATACTGATGATTGCGCCCGGAGAGCACACTCCATCCGGCGTCGCCTTCGGCCGTCACGCCGCCATCCTTAATGGACAGGACCGCGTTCAAACCCCGACGGATCTGCTGGCGGAGGCCCGGCAGCTTCCCGGTATTTAGTTTTCCGGCCTTGAAGACTGCCATAAGGGATTGTTATTCCGGCTTCTTGAAGTACGCGATCGCGGCCAGAGAGCCCAGCGCGAGCACGATCAGGACGACGCCCAGTTCGGCGACGCCGCCGGCGACAGCCGTCGCATATTCGAACAATTTGAATGGCGTCATAGGTGTACTTGTCCAGGTCTACATCAACTTGAAAACGCGTTTCTTTTTGCTCATGCGCCGGAGCGCCTGCGTGAGTGCGTCTACATCGTCGTCTTTGGCGGCGTTTGGGAATGCTGTCAGCCGGTCGAGGGTTACCTTGATCCATGGATAAAGCGCAGGGTGCGGAAGATACACATTTCCGGACTCGCACATCGGAGTGACGGCATGAGCGCGGGAGACTTTATCACCTTCGGGTTCGATAGGGATGAGCCCCGGGATCTCTTTTTTCAGCGAGGAAATTACCGCAGGTCCGTTTGCCTTATCCTCAACGAGTTTCGCGAGCGCCAGCGGCCACTTCTCCGTCATCGCGCGAACGGCCGCGATCGTGGCCGTGAAATCCATGCGTTCACAAACTTGATCGAGCAGGAAGCAATCGGCTTTGACCTGAGCCCAGACCTGCCCGGCGACGAAGTCCGCGCCCTTGCTGTCTTTGAACGACATATCCCAGGACTGGAGGAGTGTTTCAAATCCCTCAGGGATCTCGATGACGGGGCTGTCAAAGAATGAGCCGTCCTCCAGGACAATGGTAATCGGCGGGAGTTTGCCGAGCAGACCTTTGGGAACCCAGTAGCGCCACCAATGGCTTTTGAAGATGATGCCGGCGGCGGGTCGCGGCGACTGCTGATGCTGCCCGGCAAAATCCGTTTCGCCCAGATCCTTTTTCAGCTGACTGAGTACTTGCTTCGTGAACATCTCCGGGAACAAGAGATCCCCATGCTCAGTCCGCGGATCTGACCAGAATTCAGTGCGCATTTCGTCTTCGCCATCATTAAGATCATTATCCTTGGAGAAGATGAATGTACGCGAACGGCGCTCCGGCTCAAATTCCGACGGCAGGCAAAGATGCTCGAAGCCGCCCTTCGCAAGTATATGTCCGGACAGATCTTCTTCATGCAAACGCTGCATGATCACGACGCGCTTGCCGCCACGCGGATCATTGATCCGCGTGGGCATCACTTTGTCCCACCAGAAGATGCACTCGTCGCGGGTCGCCTTCGAATGCATTTCCTTGGCGTTCAAAGGGTCGTCGACCACGATCTTGTTTCCGCGAAAACCAGTAGCGCGGCCGCCGACGGACATCGAAAACCGAAAACCGGTCTTATCGTTCTGAAACCAGGACTTAACGTTCTGGTCGCCCTTCATTTTCCAGTCCGGCTCGAACCACTCCTGGTACCAGTCGGAAGTGATCAGGTCTCGGCAACGAACGCTATCACGGATTGCAAGATCCACGGCGTAGGACGAGAATAGAGAGCGTTCGCGCGGATTTTGGATCCATTCCCATGCCGGCCAGAAGACACTAACTAGGAGCGACTTCATATGCCCGGGTGGGATATTAATGAGCAGGTCACGGATGTGACCTAAAGTCACCGCCTCCAGATGATCACAGATACAGTCCACATGCCAGTTGTTGATCAGCGGCATTCCCGGCTCAATGATGTGCCATGAATGCTGAACAAAGTCACGCAGATGCGCGCGGCATGCGGCTATATCACGCCGACGTCGCTCCGCTCGGATTTGTGCCGGTGTCCAGATCTCCAGAGCCGGCTTCGGCATAGATGCTTTCAAGCAATTTGAACCTCTCCTCGCTGAGCTTTGAGAGCTCCACCGGCGGTTCGTTCTTGAGAGCGATCGCGCCGCCATCCTTGCCTGTCAGTTCGCGCCGGTTCGTATAAGCGCCGCCGCGCTCTTCCGCCGCCTGCTTTGCCGCCTGGAGGAGAAGGACGTCGTTCCCGTTGATTTCGCAGCGATCGACAACTGACTGGATCTTTTGGAGCCGCACAGCGGGATTCGCGATCGGGATGTCGTCAAGGCGGTCCAGGTACCGAGCTCGTCGCTCGAAAAACAAAGCCTTCAGCGCTTCCGCCATTTCCTTTTCGCCCTGCACCGTGTTAGGGTTGTAGCGATTGATCGTCGCCTTCGGCACATCCCGTCCGAACAAATCCATAATCTCGGAGCGTATCTCTGTTGGCCCAGCGTACTGCGCCAACCGGTCGATGATATAAGTAACGATATCTGATGGCAGCGTTTTGGGACCTGGCACGGTGGAAGCCGACACCTTCGGCGAGTCGGCTTTCGCCACACCCCCCTTGGCCGCCACCGGCGGCTTCGCCGCATCTTTCCTAGGTCGTCCCATCGCACACCTAAACCATTCGCAGACAATTGCCGCACGCGGCCCGAATCGACGCCTCACCGATCAGCGGCGGCAGGTTCGAGACGCGCACCAGCTCCGCCGTCGCGCCGGCGCACGCCCCGGCGCCGTACCGCTCGGCGACACCGACAAACTCCTCGACATCATGGCCTCGGAGCGCCAGGATCGGTTTGCCGGTCGATTTGCTGAATTTCTTAATCCGGAATTGATCTTTGGCGTGAGCAATATGGTAAAGTTCGTGCTCGACCAGCGCGCAAAAATTGACGTCGGGGTTCTCGGCGGCGAACACAGCATCCAAGGTGATCAGGAAATCGAGATTTCGGGGAAACCATGCGGACAGCTGAAGATCGTGGCGCGCCTTTTGCCAGCGATTGCCCTGGCAGATCGGCTTCTCGGTCATGCCGGCGACCGCATGGCCGCCGCGAAAGTTCGGCGCATTCGTCCAGAGGAACCCGATCGACGCCGTCCGCAGATGCTGGTGTGCGGGATTGGCGAGCGGCCCATCCTCGTCGATGATCGCGCGCATGACCCACTCGGCAAGGTCCTCGGCCGGTTCGAACCGCGTCACCATCCGCCCTTCGTCCGACAGGCGAGATGGCGGAAGCGGCCGCGACAGCATCGCGCGCTCGATTTGTCGTTTGGTGGCTAGCATGTGCTATATGGGGGTAGATTCTGATGAGGGTGAACGTCTCAGCCGCCAAACTCTAGCGACTTACTCCCGCCGGGTAACTGCTCCAACCAGAGATACGCCGTCTCCGCACAGGTAATAGCTTCCGAAAGCTCGCGGTTATACAGGAGGCCCGTGCTTTTGCAGTCGCGAGCTACAGTGATGATTTTCTGCATTTCGGCGCGCAGGAAGTCGGCTTTCTCAGCAGCCAGCGATTTAGGATCGACCTCCTCAGGATCATCGGTCCACGTACAGCCAGGCTTGCCGCAAAACGGGGTCCGGATCCCGGGGGTGCACTTACACATGGTTTGCTTCCTTATCCTGTGGACGAACCCAGTGTTGCCAGCTTTGCTCTTTAGTGGAATTCAAAGCACGGGGGTTCTCAATCGCGTTGCCGACATGCCGAACAGCCGCCTCCCACGCTGTTTGAATGGCGACTGGCAGGTCATCAAACGCTGGCATAGGCTCACCGCGAAAGTTCTTGTTGCCGGTTGATGCAGCGTAGGCGCGGTATGCGCTCGCCGCCATGTCCGTCCAGGCGAAACCTGCCTGTACTTGGCACGTTGGCTGCTCATCTCCAGTCATCTTGAAACGCAGTGTCGTCAGCTGTTCGACCACAACATCCAGCGCGTCAACGGTATCGAAGATCATCCGAACCGGCGTGTTGAGTTCTGACGTGGACTTTCCTTTCCATTCACCGTAATAGCGTCCGACTTCTCCCGGCTCATGGACTATGAATGCGATTTCGTCTTCACATTCGCGGTCAAGACCTTTGCTAGGACAGATCGCAATATCGCCAGAACCGAAATGTAGAATGAGAGATCCGTCGTCTCCAGGATAACTTGGCATATTTGACGCCCTCCTGAGGCGTCTCCTGAAATGTTTACTCCGCAGGCGTCAGGAGCGCCCACGGAGCAGCGAGTACATTTTCATCGCGTCTCAATCCCTATCCGCCGCGCGCGCCGCACATCAGACGTTCAGTCAGAGCCGGCAGCGACTAGGGGATTGACGCCGTAGCCGTAGAAACCCTCGGCGTCCTGGCGCTTCTGTGCGTCGGTTCTCTGGTCCAGTTTGCCGTATCCGCCGCGCGCGGCATGCCGCAGGTTCCGAACTTGTCGCGAAAGCCGCTTGGCGTGGGCGCCGCGAAGCGACTCCAGCGAAAATCCCGTCGCGCCAGTAAAAGGCCATTTGTTCTGCGATGGCATTCGCCTGACAAGACGAGTGGAGACCTTGTTATAACTTCGCGGCTGATCGATCAGCAACCGTCTCGGCATCACACCGGCCAGTGCGCCCAGCGCCGTAATTGCGTGCAATGTTCGTGCGTTCATAATATTCCTACCGTTTACGAAGTTTATTCCAGGTGCTTTGCAGTTGATGGTCCGCCTCGTCCCGCGCCTGGCGATCCGCCTCGCGCTTCTCGACTCGCTTCATCTCCGCCGCCGCGTACTCCGTCGTGCATCCGAGCAGGATCGCCGCCGTCTCCGGCCTCACTCCGTCGCGGACAAAGCGCATCCAGACAGCAGAGTTCATGGTAGTGCACGCGATTTGAAATCAAGATCCGCCGCCGCGCGGCCAGGCGCACCAGAGGACGGCCAGCAGCATGACGGCGGCGAGAATGCCGATAGTTGCAGAGAAGACGCTCATACGGCCGCCTTGCGCTCGGCCTTCGCGCGGGTGATCAGGTCCCCGATGACGCCGTTGTGGTCGCAGAAAAACTGAACGCGCGATTTGTCTGCTACCTGCTTACCGAGAACGCACGGAGCGACAGTCACGTCGTCAAAACCGTCGATCAGTGTCGTGTGGTCCTTGACATCGAGCTTCATCATCGGGTCGGGCGCGCTTCGCCGGCAAAGATCATGCCGCTCGGCCTCAACTTCGGTGTAGCGGCGAACGTGCTTCTGGTAGCTGCGCGAGGTGGCCACGCTCTCGACGTGAAGGCTGACTTCTTTGGCTGCGATCCGGCGCATGCCCTCCAGGCGCCGCGTCATTGGCGCCGCGTTCCAGGCTTTTGCGGCGGCGAGGACTTTGCGCGCGCGGTCCACGGGAAGCTTCATAAAGAGCGCCATTCCCTCAGCGGTGATATTGGGATGCGCTTGCACGATTTGATTTGCTGTCATGAGAGCCTCACAGATGCAAGGAAGAAGATCGGGGATGAAATGAGCAAGGACAAACAAAAAGGACACACTTACGGCGTATAACCGTAAAGTGCGTCCAGCAGCAGCCAATTTTACGTCTAGCTCTCTCGACGTCTGATATGTGATTGTGCAGTGAAGGAAGGTGAACGGATCGATTATTGATCGATCAATAATTCTGGGGCCCGCGGGCCGCTGTGAGCAACCATCTTCCCGATGACAAATCGGGCGCTCTACTATATTGAGCTACGCAGGCATAAATGATTCCGGTTACCAGGAACGGCCCGCGAAGTCCGTCACTCCGGATTGCACTTTTCATGCAAGGCGCTGGTCCGAGGGGAAGGATTTGAACCCCCGACCTCACGGTTTTCAAGGCCGTGCGCTCTACCAGGCTGAGCTACCCAAGGATAAAGTGCAGTCTCTCCCGCTGTCACGCCCTGGTTAGGATTTCTCTGTACGGAGACGTCGGCGTTCGCGCTCCTGATGGGGTATTCGGTTAAATCTTAATATCCATTGATCTAAATCTAGCGGGGCGGCGCACTGATCCTAGTTACGTGACCTCGCCACGGTTCGGAAATTGTCGCCGCCCCTTTTTGTTGGGTGACTGTCACGGTTTCCTCCAGGAACGGCGAGCCTTCCGCGTGGGTGAAGGGCCGTCCTAATGCTGGAGTGATTTCATTATCACACGCCTGTTCGTATCTGTCTATAGTGTAAGCTCATTTGGTATGTTGAAAATGTGGGTCACCCACATTTTCAACAGCATAGGCGTACTTTATATTACATTACATAACGTATATTAGGCCGCCATCATCGCCTCGAACTCACCCTCGTAACGCTCTCGGTACTCTTCGCATGTACGTTCCGGGATGTTGCTGGTCCGCGCCAGTTCGTCTACCGACGGCCGCGTCATGAATCGCCGCTCTACGTTTCGGCGGTTCGTATGGTAGAGATAATGCACTTTGAAGACTTCGTAGGCGCTCACATAAACGAGTGGATGCGGCGTGCTGGCGCCGCGCACGGCCACGGGTTTCGGCTTGCCCATGATGCGCTCGGTCTTTTTACGCTCGGAGAAGCAGAAACTTCGTTTCAGGCCCGACTGCATCAGCTCGCCCAGCGATGGCCGCACGTCGAACTCGCCGGCCTTCGTTCGTTTGTAGACGAGATAGAGATACCACTTGTCGAAAACGTCCGCGCGTTCGACGTAGGGCGGCGGCACTGGCAGTTCGCCGGTCTGCGTCGCCTCCTCGATCTGCTCCGGCGTTGGACGACTCCCAGGGGTGATTTCTTTCATGATGAGCAACATAGATTTCGGTTTCCGTCAGAGCGGCTTCGGCGTTAGGTCGCCTGGCAGATAAAGCGGGTGGCGCGGCTCACCATCTTTCGTCAGGTCCAGATAGTGCAGGCGATACCCGTTGGAAGTCAGTAACGTTTGGACACGGTGCGCCCCGTTGCGGTGCGCACCGTGCGCTCCCCATGCGGCGATGATCATTCCCGCCAGAGCCGCCTGGGAGAGCAGCACTTCATCATTTATTGGTCCGATGGGATCCGCTGCGCCCTTCATCGCCTCCGGATGGCGCGCACGGAAGGCAAAGACATTCACCATGAAAAGGCCGCCGAAGCCCCATCGCTTAGCGTAGGCGCGGCATTTGCAAATGGTGGCGTCGTCTTCGGTCTCGTCCGCAGTAGACGGGTTCAAGCCAATAAACATGACCGGCGCTTTGGAAGCGTCCCAGACACGGCGCAGGACATATCGGTATTGGCGGCATTCGGAGAGTTCCGCGCTGCTCTGCTCGGCGGGATGTTCGTTTTCTAGCATCATTCGTCACGCTCCTCGCAAGTCGGGAACGGGTGCGTCGAAGATATTATTCGCCAAACCTCTCGGCGCCCACTTACAGGATCTGTAACCGAGATTGTTCCAGTTGGCAATGTTTCATCGATTACGATAGGCACACCCATGAAGGTTTGCGGCGCTTTCGGTTTTACGCTGAACACCTGCGCCAGCCCGCGCCCAATTACCATATCCTGGTTTGCTGTCGCATCCTGCTCCGTCTGAGGCGCCTCATCAGCATCAACCGTTTGCCGCAGAGCTGTCATCAATCCGTCGTGCGCCTTCAATCGCCACTGCTGTATCTTTTTGCAGCACTCCACCGGGTCCACATCCGCCTCATCAAAGCGCCGAACAATCATGGAAGCATTTGCCTGGATTACGTTGAGAGGGCCAATTGCGACGGCCATCGCCGTTCTTAACAATTGATTTTGTGCCACCGCAGCTTCCGCCCGCACTCGTTCCGCCGCCGCGACGGCGCGCAGGGCTTGGAGTGGATCAGGCCACGGCACGCGCGAAAGGTCTTTCGGATCAACGTAACCCGGCCTCTCGTCATACCAATTAACTTTATGCGAGTACGGGGCATCATCGGGATCATTATCAATTAACTCAAGAGAGCATAGACCGAATTCGCGATGGTATAATTTCTCACGCGGTTGAAAGTCCGCCGCCTGCTCCGTCGTCAGATCGCTCATTTACCAATCCCCCAGGCAACAAGGCCCGTACTCAACGCCGTTTACGATTTTCGTTCGGCTCGGCGAGTAGCTGGCGCCGCATCCGCAGCACATACCGATCTTGCCTTGGCCGTCGATTGTCGTCTCGATTTCGTCGTCATCGCAGATGCATTTGATCTCGGCGCATTCACAAAAGCGACGTTTTGCTTTCTCGACCATCAGGATCTCCTTCCCTACTCCGATGAGCTTCCGCTATCGCTAGTGGCCCCGCTCTCACTCGACGGCGATGAGGAATCGCTGGAGGACGGGGCGTCCGATTCACTTGAGGTTTCATTTGGCGCTACGTCCGGCGGTGGCGTTGCTTCGGGCGCTTCCGTCGGAGTTTTATCTCCCTCGCCAGGCGGCGTCTCCCCCTCCGACGTCTCCTTGTCCTGCGGATCCAGATCGGCCTTCTCACCCTTCTCCGCGAGTTCCTCGTCCGTCAGCGGCTCCTTAGTCGGATCCTTCGGAACGTTGATCGATACTTTCTGATCCATCGGTATCGGCGCCGACGGCGCGGCGGACACCGCTCCCCACGCCCCTGACCTCGGAAGGCTGATCGGAGCCATGGCGCTTGGCGGCCGCCCCGGCATCGTGTATGGCCGGTTATTGACTTCATAGCGATAGTACTGATTGTTCGGCGTGCGCGTGTAGAGGTATCGCTGATCGTCGTAGAAGAGGCTGCCATACGTGTGGTAATAGAGCGGCTGCGGCGGGGGATAGGCTCCCTGCTCCGTGCCGCGAGAGACACAGACGACGACGACAATCAGCACAACGACCAGCAGGAAGAAACCAATCAACCCGTAGGAAAAACCTGTAAACGCACCATTATTCGAATTTTTATTCATGTGTATGACCTTCGAGTAAACCTTCGGGCTTGTGAATAACTTCCTCGCGCGTAACCGCCCAGAGAACGAGCGTGGAAACCATGAGCACGATGTGCACCGCGACTTTGACGACGACTTCGTGGCTACTATATTTGCTCGGCTCCAGGAAGACGGGCAGCAGTCCGACCGCGCTGACACCCATCAGGGACATACTCATTTTCACCTTGAGCAGTCCCGCGCTCATGTGGCTGAGCCAGCTCGGCTTCTTCTCGCCGCTGGGGATCTTCAGTTCTTCGACGAAGGTGGAATACGACCCCTGGATGATCATAACGATCAGGTTCGCCACCATGACCTGGTCGAGCTGTGAGAGCACGTTTAGCATCGTCAGCTCCGCATCCAGATTATGGAAGTGGCGCATCAGTCCCCAGAGCGTCTTAACGAACATCAGTAGAAACGCCACCACGGAGAGCGAGAGCAAAACGTACATCGGCACCAGGATCAGGCGCACGTTAAAAATCAGGCGCTGAACGCCGGCGTGCGCCCTGGCTTCAAGAAGGTTCAATCATCACCTCATTCTCTATCATCATGACTTTCTCGTTTAGCTGATCGCGGTGCGCGCAGAGTCCCGACCTCGTATGCATAAGTAATGGATCCGTGGCGCACTGCTGGCAAGAGTGGTTCAAAATGGCGGCGATCCGAACCGCCCCATATCCAACCGGATCACTCGCGAGCGTCATCAAAGTGAATCGATCCTGCCTCGCCGCCTGAATGCGGTTTCCCTCCTCGATGACCAGTTGCGCCGCGATCCAGCGCTGCTTAGCATGCGCTTGTCCTGGCGCGTCGGATTCGATCCGGATGGCCCCGCGCGCCGCGCTGTCGGCCAGTCGGTTCAGCACGTCCGCGCCGCGCTCCAGCGACGTCAGCGTCTCCGGCGCCGCAAGGCCCAGGTCGTAGATCATCGCGCACCGCGCCAAAAACTCTTCTTTGGTCAATTTGGTATCCTTTTCAACGCGTCGCCTTCGGGCGGCCGTCATCGGTGAAGTTCGGATCCCAAAACGGATCCTCGCTGTCGGGAAGCACCTGCTGGCGGTGGTCGCTGCCGGCGATAGAGATGAGCGGACAGCGACCGTAAAGCCGGCTGACGATCCGCTCGTCATATCGATCCGTCAGCTCGTCCACCGAGAGATTGGTGGTCACGAACGTCGTTTTCTGCATGCGCCACCGATGCTCCAGCAGCTCCATGATCTGTCCGCGCGCCCATTCGCCTCTGGTGCTCACTGGCTCCGCGCCCAGATCGTCGAGGACCAAAAACTGTGGCCGCTCCACGAACCATTTACGAAGCTGGGTCGTGCTCGGCACATCCGTCTGGCCCTCGGTCCGGCTGAACGAATCGCGGTAGTAGCGCAGCAGCTCCTGCTCGGTGATATACCGGGCGTTCACGTCGCGGCCATGCCGGCGGATGATCGAGCAAAGTGTTGCGAACGCGAGATAAGTCTTCCCCACACCGCTCCGTCCCGTCAGCGTCAGGCCCTTGTGCCCGGGTGTCCACTCCTCGGCGAGGCGCTTGCAGAGACCATGCGCGAGGCGGTTCCCGTCGTCGATCCGCAGCGGCCCCAAAAACTCCGTCGCCTCGAAATTGGCCTTGCGGAAGTGAGGCGGAATCCGTGCGTCCTCCATCGCCGTATGCACGAGCCCCGCGACCCGCTGCTCACGACGTCTTTGAATATCATCATCGCCTTTGCGCCTGATTCCGAGGTTACTTTGATGGACAATCCGGGTGTGGTAGACAAGCTTGTCCGCAGCAAATGGCTTGATCATGCCCTTGTCCGCCATCGCATAGATCTCGTCTTCATAGTCCTTGAGCGTTCTTTGGGGCCGAGTGTAAGTCCCGACGCACAGGCCGTCACGGTGACGCTTCTGGCCGGAGATGGGCGAAATGGTCGCGGCGCGGCGCTGGACTTGCTCCGCAACCTCGGCCTGGGTCGTGTCTGCCGTTACTGCTGGATTTGAAATCACCTGGTTTCCCACTGGTCTTGCCTTTCTCCGCCTTGTTCTGTGAGTCGGTCTTGCTGCGCTCAATGTCGAGCGCGTTGAACGGAACGTTGCTGACGAAATCGAAATCCGTCAGCCACTTCGCCGGCGCTTTGATACAGCGCATCTCGCTTTGCGTCGGCGGCCTCGCCGAGAACGGCGCCAGGTGCATCTCGATCTGCGCGATCTGCTCGTGCGATGGCTGCACCTGATCCCAGGCGGCGGCGATCTGGTGAGGCGCCTGCTGCCGGGGATACTTCAACCGAAAACTCTCGAACGCCTGCGGCTCGTGCCGCGGTACTCCTGAAGCGGCGCGGACGGGCGACCTCGGCGGCGGCGCAGCAGTCTCTCCTGGCATCCCCGGCCACGCCTCATCGGCGGATCCCGGTCGATCGCCAAGCCCAATCCTGGAAGTCTCTTCCTGCGGCGCTTCGGACTGAGATCCGTTCTCCCCATGAGAAGCGCCTGCCTCATCCCCCATAGAGAGAGTGAGAGATTCCTGATTCGAAAGTGAAGGAGAAGGAGAACAACGCCCGCGTGGGTTATCATTTGACGGCAAGTGCGCGTCATCGCGCGCAAATGCGCGCACTTGCGCGCTGTCGTCATCATCCTCGGAATTCTGCGCTCCACTTACACCCTTTGCGCTCGGAAGCGCGGGCCATGCGGGGTTCGCCGGAAACTTGGACTGATCGCACATACGCTTGGCGGTCCGGATATGAGTCTGGAAGGAGAACCATTTGTCCGGATGGATGGCCATGTACTTTTTATTGTCGACTTCGTAGAGGCCTATGAGCCCCTGGCGCGCGTAGATCTCAATGAAAGATGCAATCTCGGGGATACCTACCAGCGGATTCATCGGCACGATCCGAGCCTTGACGCGCGCGGCCGATGCCGGCGCGCGTCCCCAGTCGTCGAAGAACGTCAGAAACCATGGCCAGAAGAGCGCCGCCATCGGGCACTCCTCGGTCTCAATGATTTCGGTTAGCGAGTCGTCCTCGCTCATATCGTTCGTGATAAAAATCTTGCGCGCCATTAGTTATGCCTGTCTGCTGGACTGATATTAGGAAATCTTCGTTGGTTGGTCCGCTACGAGCGGCTGCATCGCCGCCATGTTTTCGAGCGCTGTAAGAGCATCATTCATCGCACGCGCCGCCGCGCGTATATCCTCGTGGGCGCGGGTAAGGTTTCGACGCATGACCTTGCCGTCGATAAGGCTTAGTGTCCGTACGATTTCGCCGATCCGATGCCCGTTGTAATGGTCGATCCGGATACCCGAGACTTGTTCGAACGCGTCAAGGCTGCTCTGAAGCTGCTTGTGGCCTTCCTCGATACCTGAGCACTTCTCTTTCCAGTCTTTTTCCGCACGCTCGAATCCCAGCAGCCTTCCCTGCTCGCGCGCCGCGCTTTCCACAGCGTACAAATCTTGTGTCGCCGGCGAGAAGTTTTGCGCCTGTCGTAGAATGCCGGCTAGCATGGGCCGGGACATCGGCAGTGGATCCATTTTAGGCGCCTTGACTTTGATCACAAGCTTGCCGTTCTGAACGACCATCAGCCCCCATGTCGCCGGCAGTTCCGCATCCTTTACGATTTGGTCGTCGCCAGCGACGACCCACCAATAATCGCAGTAACGGGCGATCTCGTCGGCTTTCTCAGGTTTCTTCAGTTCGCGGAGCCAGTCATTACGGAATGTCTTAACTTCGATCCCAGAAAGATGAATTCCACGGCTTTGCCAGAACGACATTACCAGCGCATCGGCGCTGCGGGCGAAGCTGTTGCCGGTGGAACTGCGTACTTGCTCCATGAAGGCGTATTCGTTTTTCGGGTAACGGGCGCGCAGAAGCGCCATAACGTCGGCGGTCGTCATCTTCAGTCTCCGTAAAATAAAGAGGTTTATCGGGGCTCACCGTATGGACCGGGAACGCCGGCCACCGCGCCGATGCTGGATCCGCGCCGTCAGGCGCTTACCAGCAAAGAGCGCCGTTAAGAAAAACTTCAAAGCACGAGTTCCTCTGGGACATGGAACCAGCCCTGCTTGCCGCTGTAGGGGATCGGCTCCTCGAACACGCGCACCATTTCGGTCACGAAGGCGTATCGACCAGGGTTATAGTCGCCGAACGCCTCCTCGTAGTCGCCGTATCGGTGGCGCGCCGCCGCCTTCGAGGTCGTCTCGCGGCAGTCCACAATATTCACGATGCAGAGAAGCGCGGAGCAGGGCATCAGATCCCGAATGACCTTGTCGTAGGCGGCCGCTGTCCGTCCGCCGAGCGCGTCCCAATCCACGTCCTTCAGAATCGTCGCGAGGAAGACTTCCTTGAACGGTTGTTCGGCGCACTTCAGGCGCTCGCCCGGTTGGAACCGCTGGGCGGCGTGGATGACAATCGGCCCTCGGTACGTGGTTGACCAGTGGCGCGTCTCGTTGCGCTTTTCTTCGAGCGCCATCAGCATTGCCCACGGGTTCCAGAGCGAAGTCGCAGGGATGAAGCGGGGTTTGACTGGCGGGTTAATGATCACGGCGCGGCTCCTTCCGGTTGGCCGGACAAGAACGATGCAGTTTCCCGTAGGCGCGCATGGTGGCGACCATGATACTGATCTCGACCGGACTGTTGACCCGGTACGAGTCGCCGCAGTGATCGCACATCAGCGTGAAATTCTCGGACAGGCGAACGTGGTCGACGCCGCCTCGCACCGCATCCGGGTCATCCTCGTCCTCGTCCGCAGCGTCGAGGATTTGCATCTGAAGAGAGGTGATTTCGGCGTTAAGGCTTTCGATCTTCTTCCGGGCCTCGGCCAGGTCGATCTCCGATTGAGTTCTGAGCGCCATCAACCCACCGTTCCTTCCGTAGTCGTCGGCTGGTCCAGCGCCGCTTCCAGCGCCTCGCCGACGTTCAATGCGAGCAGGGCGTCCGCCATATCCGCCATGCGTTTCCTGACGCCGTCCGGAGTGCGCGCGTGGCGAAGCAGCTCGTTGTGCTCGGCGCGGGTCAGCAGGACATAGTCGCAGAGCAGGCGGTCCGCATCGGTGAGATAGCCCTCGTAGTCGCGCGGATGCATGCGCTGGATATTCTCTGGTGTGAAGCCGTGAATTGCAAGCAGTACGTGCGCGGTTTCGTCGAGCTTATCAATTGGGATCTCCGGCGGCGTCCGCAGGGCACGCTCATCACGCAGCATGCGCACCAGATCGTCGATCAGGATCTGCTTCTCTTCCAGAAACGCCTTAATATGCCGGACGACCATGCCCGGATAGTCCCACAGACCAGGATGGCCAGGGTAGACGATCTCCCAGATGGCGTTGAAGTCCTTTGTGTGCGTGCGCCGATTATCCTCGATCTGGGCTTCCAGGTCTCGGATTTTCTGCTGCGCCTGCTCCAATGCTTGATCCCGTTGCTCAATGGCTGCGTTCGCCTCCGCCAGATCGATATCCGCCTGCTGTCCAAAGTCCATGACTCTCCCGTCCTCTTTCTGATTCATATGTTGCGATCCAGGACGTCTTGCCGGAGCAGCGGCGGCCGCTCCGGCGTTCGCCCGCTTATGCGCGAGCCGGCCAGTTCCAGGTGCCTGGCGCTGGCGTCGGACTGTCGTCGAAGAGAACGCTGGTGCGCCACTCGACGTTCATAAGCGCGTCATTTGGCCCGTCGGTGAAGACTTGAAGCTGCACACAGCCGCGAGACGTCTTGTCTATGGAATTGCGGTTCCAAACGCGGACGACCATTGCGGGGCGAATTTGCCCAGCGCTTGGACCATCCGGCAGAATGTAGTGAACGACCCGGCCTTCGGTGAGGCCGGGAATGGGATCGGTCGTTATTGGCTTTTCAGGAGGCAATATGGTAGCGTTTTGGTTTATCGGTAGAAGCGCGCCGACGATTGCGCAAAAGACTTTATCTTTATATTGCTGGACTTCGGGAAGATCGGCATATGGCACGAGGCAGGGGTGTGTCTTCTTCTCCGCGTCCTTGACTTCTCCATAAACCCAACCGTCGGCGATCTTGTATTCGCACCAATTTTCGTGCATTTGAGCTGATGTAATGCCTGGATTATCGAGATAAGCTCGAACGCCTGCAACCGCCGATTGCCGCTGCCATTCCTCGGCATCGTTCCAACTGACCTGGCTAGTGTCGCCGATAGCCTCACACAAACCGCGATTGGCTTCATGGCAGACTTGTGCAACTGCCGACACTTCGATGCTATTTGCCATTTGTTTCTCCTTCGCGGCCTTTCGGTCTGCATCGCCGCCGGCCGATTCACGGCGATGACACTTGATTAGTTAGCAACTTCCTGCACCGAAATGATATTGCGATATATCGAGAAGAATGGATTTCGCCATCCGATGACCTCAAATCGATAGGTGTGTCCGGCGGTAATCTGTCCGTAGACATCGCTGGAATTGAACTTGCCATTCAGGAGCGAGTCTTCGTCTTCCAACGTCTCGTGATCCGTGTAGATCAGGTATTTGTCATGGTCACGGTCAGAGCGCTTGATGGCCTTGTCGACCACTTTAGCGGTAATCGTTTCTCGGTGCGCATTGCGGACAAGGCCGCCAGCTACGCCGAGCGCGATCACCAGAAGAAGGCAGCCACAACTGAATTTCGCGTCGCCACCCGATGATTTCTTCAATGTCAAATCGTCCTCTCGTTCACCGTATCAAAGTCGCCAGCCGCGCGTTCACGGCGTCATAGAGCGTCATACGCTGCCCGTCCGGCCGCAGCACGCAGGCATCCCGCGAAGGCCATCTCCCGAGGCCGCAGCCACCGGCCAGCGTGAAGCGCGCCGGCGCATAGTCGTGATCGTCTCCAGCAACCTTGATCAGTGTCGGGATCGGCGGTGCCCCGGGTAATAACCGTGGCGCCTTCAACCAACCGTTGACCGTGGCGACATCCGGCGCGGGATCTGCGAAGAGATCAAGCTGATCCATCGCCGGCCTCCTAATCGATCCCCCACCAGGCCACCGTGACGGGATATGCCTCCGGATGGTCTGAGGGAACGATATGGAAGGTGACCAGGTCATTCGCCTCATCATCCTCGTCCCAGAAATAGTCGTGCGCGGACGTCGCCGCGAGGGCCACGGTGCAATCCGCCTCTTCCATCAGGCAGAAATCGCTGCTCGCGCTCCGGTCGTGGAGCGCGGCGCTCAGAATGTCCTGGAACTGCTCGGGGGCGATGTGTCCCTCGACATAGGCGCCGACGATCTCGGTCTCGTCGCTGCCGGAGTAGAGCGCCTGGAGGAGCACCGTTCCAGTGGGTGTGGTAATAAATGTCATATCGTGTCCTTTCGAATTCGTTCGATAGAAATGAGCGGCTGATCGCTTTCGATCACAATGTCCCAGGCGTCGCCATATCGCTCGGGGTGCTCGGACCAGAACTGTTGCCTTATCGCCTGGCGCATCTCGCTTGCCCGGCGCGCGGCCATCGTGCGCGGATCGCCGTCATCTTGTCGCGGGATCAGCAGACGCATTCCCTGAAGCAGACTTCGAAGGACGGCCATATTATTGAACTGTGCTCGCCGCGTCGCGATCGCTTCCGGAGTGTCCGGATCGGTGCTCAGCACCGTGTCCCGGATGGAATAGGAGATCGCCTCCTCGACTTCGGCAATCTCTCCTCGCTGAACGGAATCGTAAAGGTCGAGCGCGTGATCCATGACCCGCGCCTGCGTTCCCGTCATGCGCACGAGGTATTCGCTCTCGCCTGCGGGCGTATCGCGCCGGGATGCATTCGGGAAGATCCTGGACACATGGTCTTCGAAGACCGCGTACGCCCGTAGGTTCAATGTTAATGCATCCCACTCAATATGGCAGCCTTCACGAAACGGCGTAAGCACCTCATATTTCTCAGCGTATGAGGTCAGTTCACGTAAGTAGTGGCCTTCGATAGGGCCACTGCATTTCGTTTCGCCGATCGGCAACCGCAGGAACCCGTTCGCAAAATCCTCACGATCCTCGCGAACGTCTCCCTTCCGGATCGGCAGGCGCAAATAATAACTGGCGATCGCATCAGGAGGGCAGTTATCCCATTCAATCACCAAAATTGGCTCATCCTTGGGAAGCTTGGCTCATCCTTGGGAAGCTTGGATAATCCGATTTCAGATATCACGCGCGCACCGCCTTCGCGCTCTGCGGCGCTTCCAGATACTCGCGCTCGGCCCCGGCCCACAGGTCCTCATAATCGGGCTTCGGTTTTTCGACCTCGACGCGCCGGGCATGAAGACTGAGGTCCGACCAGTTCATGTTGTTGCTGGACCAGTCGCTCAGCTCACTATTGCTGCCCAGCGTATAGGCGAACTCCTCATCGAACATCTTCTGGTAGGCGAGTGACCCGCGCTCGCCTTCGTCGATGGCGTAGCTGTCCGCGCGGTGCCTGGCGACGACCTCGGCGGGGATGTCGAACATCTCGCCGTTCTCAAGTTTTACGCGCATGATTTTCATGGTCTTGTTCCTCTCCGGCGGCAAAGGTCAGTGTATGTGGGGCGGGTTGGGAGCTTCGCGGCGCGGGACAAGCGCGTTGATCGAGTCCAGTTGCCGCTGCAACTCCTCGATCTGACGGGAGATCAGACTGCTGCTGTGCTCGTAACCTTGCCGATGAATCGTTCGAACTTCAATCATCGCCAGGTGGAACGCCTCGGTGCAGGCGCGGCTCTCTTGCTCCGCCTCGATCAGCTCGGCGAGATCGGCTTCGCCCTGCAAATGTCGCTCGAATAATTGCGATCGGTGAAGAAAGGCGCAGTACTGGCGGTCAGCCGCTGCGTCAGCCGCTTCGCCGGCGGCGCGCATCGATTCCGCGATATTCTTGGAATACAGCATGGCCTCCAGTGCCTGCTGACAGCCGTCGCGCGCCTCCGCGATCTGCTCTTTTGTGAATGAATCGTCGAACATAATTTCAAATTTCCTTTCCGTCAAAAAGGCCGGGCTAGGCCGGCGTCGTCAATATCAAGTCATGTCCGTCGAAGCAACAGCAGTAAGAACGCGCCGTTTGCGGACAGTGTCACGTGTTGCCTCAGGCTTTAACCCCATCGCTTCCAGCAGATCTCCGTTCGCAAGCAAGTATTCGCGCCCGATCCGCCCACACTCTTCGTCGCAGTGCTGGTTATGAACGCTCACCGGACCGCCGCGCTTGCCTTTGTTCGCGGCGAGGTGCGCGGCCGTTGGATGCCCGTCCAGCAGAACAGTCTCGATCTGTCCGAGGCGCGTGACGGCAAGGCGGGCCTTTGCGATCAGCGGCGCCGGCACGTTTTCGGCGTTGTACTCCCAGAACGTCCAGCCGAGCGCGATCTTACTGTCGCAGTAAACGGTACCACTCCAGCCTTCGGGAAGCGAGAGAAGGCCTTTCGTCAGCGCAATCATCTCGGTATTGTTGTTCGTGACCGGAAGATAGAAGCCAAGCTCATCCTTCATAAAGGGCTTCACCACGCCGCATTCGCTGTGAATGCGCTCGCCGCTCGCGTCCACCTGTGCCCATGCCCAGGTTCCGCCGATCAGAGATGGGTTCTTGCGGATGACACCGCCATCCGTATACAAAGCCGCGATCATATCAATCCTTTCCCGCCCACGAATCGACTTCCGCCCAGTCGTAAGCCGCCCAGAGAATCCCAGAGGCGTTAGCCCCGCGCGCCCACATGATTTCAAAAACTCGCTGATCGTATTGATCGATCAATAATCGCGCAACGTTGGATCGGTGGCATGTCTCCGCGTTCCGGCACCCACACATCAAAATCACGGAATGCGGATGCTCAAGGACATACTGCGCTCCGGCGGCGGCGTCGACCAATTCGATCTGGCGGCTTCCGTCCGCGTTCGCGGGCTCCCGGTAGCGCTTATTGCCAAGCTGCACGCAGCGCGCATAACGATCGCCGAGAAACTCGCGAAGGGCTCCATGCCGCCATTGCGGATGCGCGCTCCAGGCGCGGTACCGGATGTCCACAATCGTCGCGTCCAGGCGCTCCGCGATCATCAATAGGTCCGCCGGCTTGCGTCCCTCGTAGCCCATCGTGTAGACCGTAGGCGTCATGGCGACCGCCTCCGGGAATTCTCTAGCGCCTCCTCCCATCGCACCTCTGGGACGCCCAGGAACAGGCGGGCTCGGTTGCGATAGCTCCACTGCAGCATGGGTCCGCAATCATCAAAACCCGTTGGCTCATTGTCGTTGAGTGGGATTCGGCGGCGATAATACTCATCTGCAAGCCAGCGCGCATGCCGGTCGACTTGCTCGTCGCTTTCCAAACTCACCGGGGCTTCCGTACTGATCGTCACGTAAATGGCTCGATGCGAATGATCCTCACACGTGAAGGCGATTCCGCCCTCCGGAAACCGCTCAATCTGGTCCCCATAGCTTTCCGCCAGAAGCTGCGCGCTGAAGCCGTTGAGATGAGCATTCACGACTGAATGTAGGTTCGCGCAGAAATATCCGATATTGATGACTGCCTTTGACATATCACGCTCCCGCCGCGTCGATGATCGCGGACGCCTCAGAGACTGTCATCCCCGCCGCCTGCATCGCCGTCGCATGTCCGTAGCGAAGCAGGTAACACTGCTGCCCCGTCGTCGCGAGGTCCGCGCTGCGCTTGCGCGGCTGTGTCAGGAAGACCGACGACGGCGGCGCTTCCGAGATCGGCGGACGCGGAACGAATGGCTTCGCGCTCACGCGGTGATGGCATTTGCGACAGGCCCATCCGCGATCGACCAGCGTCAAATCCGTCTTATGCGTTCCGCCCGGCTTTGTCTGGACGCCGCAGACCGGCAGGCCGTCCTCGCCGGCGATGTGCCAGGTGCGATGCTTCGCCGCGCGGTAATAGCGGCGGGTGATGATTTCGCTCAATAAAATCTCCTTCAACGCAGGACCTTCGGCATTTGGATATGCTTGCGTCATCTAAGCAAGCAAGCGATATTTCACTTTCCGGCCCTGTACATTCCCATCGGGCAGAGGTCTCTGGGCACAGGATTGTACAGTGATTTGCTGCACGGCGCTTCAGCCGTAAACGAGTTCCCTTTCCTGAGCCGCCGCCGGCGCGCTCCGTCTCTTATCTTCCACGACCCGACGATACGCAAAGAGCAGACGCTCCGCCGGAAGCGCGTTCAGCGCGATCACCTTGCCCTCAAACGTTGCCGGGTCGAAGTCGCCTCTCGTGTAGGCGTCGACCGTGCGCGCCCAGTGGCGCAGCAGCTGGCGCGTCCAGTCTTCGGGCGTCACGGTCCCAGGAACCACCGCGCCCTTCGCCCCGGGCTGTCTGCCGATCGTACACGCGGGCTGCTTCTCGAAATCGATCCACGGCCAAAGCACGAGATCGCTGTCGCGGGTGCGCAGATACCGCTCCGTCCAGTTGACGATTTCCTCGCATGGCCAGGGCTTTCGGGTCACCTTAGACCTCCTCGATCGTGATGCCGTGTCGCGCTTCAATCAGGCGCTTCTTCAGCATGAAGACGGCTGTTCGAATACCCTTCGCATCTTCCACTCTCTTCTGTCCGCTCTCGATCCAGGTGTAGCGGAAGTCGGCGATGTATTCGAAGATCAGCCGCTCGCCTTCGAAAAAGCGATATGGGACCTGCATCTCCAGTCCCGAAATACTGCCCGCGATCTGCATCGCTTTCAGCAGTCGGTAGCGATTACCCTCACGCTTGGATGCGAATGTATAGCCGTCGATTTCCACCGGTTCATTGCGGTATTTAGGCTTCTTATCCACGTCCGTCTGAGCGCCTGTAGGATCCGTGCGCGCGCTTCCCGACTTGCTGGCAGGGAGTGGAATAGCGGCGACGCCCATCTGTGCGCGGATCTGCTCCGCCGCCTTCGTCCCGTACTTATCGATGTCTCGAATGTCGATGCCTGCCATGTCGATGTCGTCCTATCACCAAAATCAAGACTCGTGTCCGAAATCTGTTCTCGCGGGCCGCATCCCCGGCGAGGCTCCCACTTCTTGCGGCCCGCGAGTGTTACTAGAATCCGCCGGCGTTCCATCTGCTCGCCGGGGCGCCTCAATCCCCCGGTCTGGCGCTGCTCGTTTAGATTTATCCAGGCCGCCGCCCCGCCTGAAATCGCAAATTCAAGATTTCTTTAATTCCTATATTCGAGAATATGAAGGCCTGCTTTCGTGAAACCGCAGAAACTCCATCCGGCCATCTTGAAGCAGTATCCAGGGTTTGCGCTCTGTACTTTCTCCGCGTTGACGAAGGTGAAGAACCGTTGCGGTTTCCATTTCACTACCGCCGCTTCCACTGCCTCGCGGATCATCAAACTGGACTGCACGGATCCTTCATTGCGGAATACGCTGCACTCCACGCCCCACTGGTCGTCTTTGCGAAACTCCTCGCTGCGCCAGACGAATAGCGCGTCACCGGTCGCGGTGATCAGTGTCATGTCCTCGCCGGGCCCCGCGATTCCGGAGGTATAGTGCGTATCCTTAGGCTTCGGGCAGCTATAATGCCGCTGGAAGAGCGGAACTACATTCACATCGCAGCTTTTGGCTCGGTACCAGTGATCTGAGACGCGGACCAGTCCGCTCTCCGCCGGCGTGAAAAGCGCGGCGGTTCTCACGCTCTCACCTCGAGCTCTAAAGATTGCTGACCACGGGCCTGGGCCGCAGCAGGATTAAGCCACAGAGATTCCATGCGCGTTGCGCTTCCGGTATTGCTCGCGATCACGCCGGCGCGGTCACATCGGATCCAGTTGTTGAAGATCTCATCGTAAAGGTCGCATCGATATCCGCTCACGATCACCATTGCCGCGCTCGAGCTCAGGGCCGCCGCCATGGTTCGGTGATCGTCATCGGTCATCTCATGCGCGTACGCTTTCTCCCCTGGCCAGCGTAGCGAAGACCTGGTGCTGCGCACATAGGGAGGATCGCAATAAAGCAGCGTCTCGGGAGTGGAGTGCGATTGAACGAGTTCAATCGCACTCCGGTTCTCGATCGTCACGCCGCGCAGCCGCTGCACCACGGCTGGCAGCGCGGCCGGCAATCCCGCCCAGTCCGCCGCCGGCGTCATGTAGGAGCGGTAGGCATAGGATCGAAATCCTGTTTTGCTACCCTTGCCCGACGCACTGGACGAAAAACCCATGAAAGACCGGACCATCAGGCGGCGAGCGCGCTCCACGGGATCCAGGATATTGCGATCGTAAGCGGTGTCGAATTCGGCGCGCGCGAACGGCGTCAGGCGGATCGCATTGATCAGATCCTTCGCGGCCGCCGGTTCGCGCAGCACGCGGAACAGATTGACGACCTCCCCGTCCAGATCGTTGATCACCTCGCCGAAGGCGCGCGGCTTCTGGAGAAGGACGGACGCGGCTCCGCAATACGGCTCGACGTAAACGCGATGAGGCGGCATTTGGCTGATGATCCACGACGCAAGACGCCATTTCCCACCGTGATATCTCAGGACAGGGCGTCGGCATTTGGCGTCTGCGTTCATGAGATCTGATTTCATACAGCCACCGCCATCAACGTCTTGAAGATCGTTGTGCAAAGCGCCTCTGCGGTCGCAACAGGAACCGCATTGCCAATCTGCTTGATTTGCGCCTCGCGCGTCCCGGTGAAAATATACGACTTCGGAAATCCCTGGCCGCCAGCGAGCTCGTGCGGCTGGAGCATCCGGTAAAGAATGTCGAGGTAGCCGACGACGTCGCCTTTGTCGATCAAGTGATGATATTCGGGCGCCACCAGGGCGAACCGGTCGTTCCCCGTCGCGGAGAGCAGCGGCTCGTCCACCGAATGCGCGCCGCCGGTCCCGTTATAATTGATCAGGAATGGCGTATGTTGTCGGATTACAAGATTAGGCTCAGCGATACCCAGGCAATTCGAAGTGTCGAGAGCAGGGAGCGGCGAGCCAACCGAAAGTACGCGCCCATCACCGTCGTTTCGCCCCTGGTGCGAGCCATGATATTTCGTCATGAACGCCGGCATCGTCTCGTTCCATTCAGGAACAGTTTCGATCAGCGCCAGATGTTCATAATTCGAGGTGACCGCTGGCAGCGGGGCGTCGAGCGAGGCGGCGTCACTTCCTTCGTAATATTTCACGAGGAAGGCGTTAACCGAGTCGGTTACGATCTGAGGCTCCGCAACTCCCATGATGTTACCGGTCGTCAGCGCGCGCATGGGAACATCCATCGGATGTGCGTCCGCATTCTTGCGATTGACCACCATATAGGGCTCCAGTAACGCCAGTTCCCCACGTTTGGCTCCAGTAACGGTGAAGAGCGGCTTATCCACGCCCCGGCATCGATTCCCGGATCCCGTGTGCGTGATCGGCGCGATGTAGGGCTCGGCGACACCGAACTGCCGGCGCGTCATGATCGTTGGGAACGGTTTCTCCAGGCTGTAACCATCACGATGGTTCTGGAGCACGACGAGAAACGGCTGGCAGATCGCTCCGGCGCCGTGGCTGGTGACGGCGGACAATGGCGAATAAATCGAGTGCGTACGCGGCTGCTGCCCTTCTCGCTCCCCGAAATTCGGAACAAGGAATGGCAATCCCGCGAATTTGTAAACACCGGCGTGGATGCGCTTCATCGTCGCGGCAACGAGGTTTTTTTTGCCCTGAGCCGGCCGATCGTAGATCGATGTGCCCTTCAGTTTCCAGTCGATGATGTCACGGGCGACAAGCTGAGCCTTCTTCCCTGGACGCGACGCGACTTCAGCGGCGGGAACGTGCGTAATTTCCGGCCAGGCAGGCGCGATACCGCCGAGCCGGGCCTGGATGAACAGGCGTTTGCGGCTGGTTGGATCGCCATATTCGCAGCAGGTAAGCACCTTGAATTCGACGGTATAGCCAAGCTCCTCCAAGTTGCGGATAAAGTTTCGGAAGAAGCGGCCTTCCTCTTCTTTGATCGGCTTCCCGATCAAGCAGGATTTCAGGTGCTCAGCGCCTTCCTCCACCCCACAAGTGCAGGGATGAAGCGGCCCCCATTTCTGGAATTCCGGCACGTTCTCAATCAAGATGTGGTGAACATACAGCGCGTCTGCCCATCGAAGGATGTCCCAGGCGCTTGATCGCTTTTGTTCGCTCTTGGGCTTACCCCCGCGCGCATTGGAGTGATGGGTGCATTCCGGCGCCGCGCAAAGAAGATGGACAATCCCGCCTGGGACAAGCTCGCGAGGATTGGCGCCGTCCACCGGAGCGCAAATATGTGTGGCCTCTGGATGATTGAGCGTATGCGAATCGATCGCGACTGGCCAGTGGTTGATCGCGAGAAGCGCCGCCGTATAGCCAACCTTCTTGGCGGCATTGCGCAGACCTTGACTGATCCCGCCGGCCCCGCAAAAGAGATCCACGCAAACAAATGGCTTCTTAGGAGTCATGGATTTAGAAGCCCTCCGACTGTGTGGCGCGTGTCAGCACGATGGAGCTCAGGCGCTCGGACAGATTGATATTTTCAGCATGGTTTTCGTTATAGGCGTCCGTAAGCATGCGAAGCGCATTCTTGGCCTTTGGGACAAGGCGGTATTCGAGCAGCTCCGCAATTGCCTGATCCGCCGTCAGACCCATTTCCCAGAGCGCGTCCGTGCTGTCCTTTGAGAGTGTCACGGTGCGGTCATCGGTCTGATCGGCAGCCTGCGCCCCCTGCATCGATGCTCGAACGCCGTCACGAATGTTCACCATCGTCGCCGCGCTGAGCGGACAATGGTGGCAAATCGAGGGGATATCCTCTCCGATCAGCACCTCGACCGGCCCGGTCGGTGTAGCGGCCTCCGGTACTGAGGCTGCCTGTGCGTCCACTGTGTCATGTGGTGCAGATGATCGTACTTCGCAAGGCGCGTCGTCCGCAGATGATGAAGCTGGCGCGTCTTCGTGCGCTGCATGCTCAGTCGCTCCAGCAGCGGCCACCACCGGCACGGGATCTCCGGACGAAAATACGTCCTGTGCGACCATCTCATGACTGCCATCAATTTCCTCCTCGTTGCTATTTGGGGATCGTTCTGACATTGCCGGCGCCGGAGGCGCTTCGACTTCGGCGGCGGGGATCGGTCCCGGCTCAGAGAAGACGGTGGCCGAAATTGTTGGCGCCACCACATTGAAGTAGGGAGACGCGGCCGAGCGCTGAAGGTCGGCGATATGATCGGTAATTACCTGATCCAATTTGCTGACGGACCAGGACGCGGCGAAAGCGTCTCCAGCGAACTTGATCATCGACGCTTCGGTCCCCTGTAGCTTACGCAGCTTCAGCAATTTGAAACCGTGCGTGGCGGAGATGCGCCCGTGGCGAAGATGATCCTGGACACTTTCAGGAAGCGTGAGTAAGTTCAGCGTTTGACTGATGGAAGATTGATCGACGCCAGTCTCCGCCTCAATTTCCGCCTGTGTCTGACCGAGTTTCACGCGGTTCGCATATCCACGAGCGCGCTCCAGGGGATTGAGAGGCTCACGCTCATCGTTTTCGGCCGTCGCGATACGCGCCATCTGCAAATCATCGTAGACAGCGACTTCAGCGCGCAATGAAGCAAGTCCCGCGATCTTCGCCGCGCGGAAGCGCCGCTCGCCGCAGGCGATCTCGAACTTGCCGGCGTCTTTTGCGGCATGGCGGACGACAATCGGCTGGAGTTGCTTGTTTATGGTCAGGCTGCGCGCCAGGTCCTCCAGCGGTTTTTGAGCGAATATGTCACGCGGCTGAAAAGGATTGGGAAGGAGATTCTCAAGCGGAATATCTTGCGTGTCAGGGCCGACAGCATTATTGATCGATGAATAATTCTCAGAGCCTGACGAATTATTTTCGATGCGCGCTTCTCCCACGGATGTGACCAGTGTCAAGACAGGAGCCGCCGGCTTATTCAGAACGATGATCTTCGTGCTGACGGCCGTCTTCTTATCGCTCTCCAGGAAGGAGCCGTGGGGAACTTCGAACGCCTCGCCGTCATTGACCCGGAACCACTGCTGGAAGAGCGATGCCTTCTTATCGGACCGAAAGAACGCGCCGTCGGACATCACGGATACAAGGCGCCCGCCCGGCGCCAGCAACTCATACGCGTGACGGACATGATCGATATCGACGCCGCGCTCGAACGGTGGATTGCAGACAAATCGATCGAAGAGCTCTTCCGAGCGCCATTCGAGGAAATCGGACCCCGCAATCGGATAACCTTTGGCCGATAAGATCTCGCGAAGCTGAAGGTTGATCTCAATCACCGTGAGCGGGACGTCGGGATGTTCGGCGCGGATCCGGTCGGCGATATGGCCGCTGCCTGCCTGGGGCTCGCACGTCCTCATTCCCGCTTCGATCTCGGCAAGCTCCAAAAGGCGCGTCACCAATCCGTCCGGCGTCGGGAAGTAGCCGGGGATGTTGACGCCGACCAGCCCGCGCATCAGCTTGCGCAACTTCAGTGCTTCTTTCGATTCCCCGCCGGCGTCCTCGGCGGCGGCCTCCAGAATCTTCTTCGCTTCATCAAAATCCGCTGCGGTCGCGATGCCAGCAGCGAGTAGTCGCCCCTGCTCGCTGCTGGATCCGATCCAGTCCGGGAACTTCGTATTGAAGAGAATGTTTTCGATGACCGACTTCGTCTTGATTCGGGAGACGACCAGAGGAACCGTGCCAGCGTCGTGGGCATCCGCCAGATATTGCAGTGATGCCTGGACGCGCTGCATCCGCTTCGCGTCGCGCTCGGCATCCTCCGCCTCACGGATACGCTTGGGTGTGTTGGCAAGGCGAGGGGCAAGCTTGACATCGATGGCCGCCTGCATCCCGTTCGCCAGAACGCGCAGTTTGTCGGAGATCTTCAGATCCTCGCCTTCGCCGGCCTCTCTTGGCGCGAGTTGACCGACTGTCTGAATTTTAGTATCGATTTCAGCAAGCATGGTTATCGCCAGTCTCCGTTCTTGCCAGCCGGACGGGTGCCGCATTTGAACGAGCGGATCGCGGAGACTTCGGGACGGCGGCAGGAGGTCGGAAGTTCGACGAAGACGGGGCCCGCAACTTTCTGCGCATCCTCTTCGGAGACCGGCTCCGCGATCTCAACCATCAGCGTCAGCGCCGACTGCTCCTCGCGCCAGGCGGCGAGGCGCGCTTTGTGCGACCGGTTCTCCCACGGCGCCACGGCGAAGATCAGCGCCTGGATCAGGAACCCCGCCGCGAGCCAGTAGAAGAGTGCGCCGCCGGCGAGGCCACAAGCGGCCGAAAGCGCGAGCGAGCATCCCGCCAGACAGTACATCACGCGGTCGCTGAACGCGATATGCGCGAAAACATCCGGCGAGCTCTGAATTGAGCGAACCATGACCAGATGCGGCGACTCGGTCTTTGGCGCATTCGATTTTGAAAAATCGGTCTCCGATAAATCCGATTTTTCGAGTGAGGGATCCAGGAACTCCATCGCGATCTCCATTTTCTCGGCCGCTCGGCCGGTGCGTTAATTCTGGGAATGAAGCAGGCGCTTTGGCAGCACGTAAACCGTATCCACGCCGGCGGCGAGATCTGGCCACATGAGCGCCGCGAACGCTTCGTCGTTGATCCGCTGCTCATCATTTCTTTGTTGCTCGTTTTGGGCAGAGTGGACGACTTCGTGCGCGGTCGGGGCGGCGCCGCTCTTCTCTTCGCGATGCTTTTCCAGGTGCAGATGGTGGAGCATCAGTTTGAGCGCGAGAACCTTCTCGTAGGCGGTCAGGCACTCGTCCATGGAGCCGCGACCGAGGCAGAGCGATGTTTCCGCGATGACCATGCCCGCCGTCGCCTTGCCGATCGCCATCATGACGTTGAGAATTTTGGAAGTGGCGTTCACGCGCGGCCCCCTTCCCGCTCCAGGCGCTCGCGGCGCTGGCTCTCAAACTCGCGGTCCTGTGGTCGCGTCGAGGATTGCGCGGGACGTGTCGAGGATTGCGCGGGGCGCGTCGCAAACGTGGCGGCCGGCGAGGGCGACTCGGCCGCGCCGCGTTCGCGCTGGCAGGCCGGGCAAAGCGCGTCGCCGTAATTGTGTTTGGAG
Organism: Capsulimonas corticalis; assembly: GCF_003574315.2. Taxonomy (GTDB): domain Bacteria; phylum Armatimonadota; class Armatimonadia; order Armatimonadales; family Capsulimonadaceae; genus Capsulimonas; species Capsulimonas corticalis. Next base: position 6,433,531 of record NZ_AP025739.1, read on the forward strand.
AAGTCCGCCTGGGATTTGCTGAGCGTTCGGTCGCAGGAGGCGCAGGACGTGCTCACGGCAGGAGCCTCGGTGGTCTCGCTGCTCTCTGGCTGCTCATCCTGTCGCGTAAACTCCGAAGCGGGGCGTGCGGCGGGATGACCTGAGCGCTGTCCACGGCCCTGTCCGCCGCGCGACGAGTCGCCGTAGCGTCCCGCCTGGGCAGCGTCGCCATGCCGGCTCCCTTGTGGAGTGTCAGCGAAGCGGCCGCCGGCGACTTCGTCAAGCTCGGGTGCGAACTGCGTACCGTAGCCGCAAAGCGCCAGTGCGCGGCCGACGCTTCCGGTCTCGGCCTTCTCGATATAGTCGCCGAAGCCCTTGATGTCTTCCTTCTTCGTGCCCATCGCCATCAGGCGGCCGTCGGCGTTGAAGATCTTCGCCTGGAAGATGGCGAACTGCTTGTCGTTGTCGATGGTGAGCGGGTTGGTCTCGATTGTCCAGTCCGGATGCTCGGATCGGAACCACTGGACGCGGGCGGACACGGGAAGATATTTCCGGCCGCCCTGAACCGCGATCAGGTGCTTATTGGGGTCAAATACCGGTTTTTGGACAGTATTTGTATTGCAATTGGAATTTTGGGGTATAGTCATTTTCGTATGATCCTTACGACCCGGGAGCTGTTGCCACAGCGCTTGACCGGGTCGTTTTGTTTTGTCGGGCCCGTAACTAATCCTCTAACTAATCCTCTAACCAATCCTAAAACCAACCCTACGCCGCTGCTGAGATCTCCAGCAGCCCACGGCTGCGCGCAATATTGATCGCCTGGATCCGGTTCGAAACGCCCAGCTTCTCGTAAGTGTTGTAGAGGTGAAAGTCCACCGTTCGCTTGGAGACGCCCTCGCGGCTGGCGATTTCTCTGTTGATCAGGCCTGTCGCCGCCATCCGAAGCATGTTCCGCTCCTGACGGGTCAGAGACTGCCCGGTCGTCGCTTGCTTTGCCATCAAACCCTCCCAAACTGCGAACTCAAATGTGCAATTCGCCCTTCGTCTCCACTCGCGCTATGCGGCCTTCGCCGCCGCCTGCATCCTCTGCTCGTGATTTCGTGTCATGATGGCGCGGTCTTCCGCAGTGAAGCGGATCCCGCGCGCCGCGAAAAGCTCCCTGGCGAGCGCGATCTGGTATTCCAGGCGATCGTGGATGATTCGCTCGCCCGGAGCGGAACTCTCCATGATCACCCGCCCGTCCGCCGTTGACAATGTAACCCGCAAAGGCTGCTTCATTGACGTCTCCCCACACTCTCAAAATCAATCAGAAGATAATTACAAAATCAATTAAGCCGCGAGCGGCAGTTCACAAAAGAATGGTTCAGCAGCGGCTTCCTCGTCCGTACCGCAATGTCCCGACGAGAACCGAAGAACCAGATCGCACTCGCCGCCGTCGGCGTTCATCTGATCGGCGAAGTAGGCGTTCATCTGATCGGCGAAGTAGGCGTTCATGCGAAGCGACAGCGCCTCCCGCTCCTCCATCGCCTCGTCTTGCGTCAACGCCCCATGGAAGATGAGGATCGCGAGCAGATCGAGGTCCGCGTCAAACTCCGTGACGCCCGCCGGGACCATCACGCCAAGCGCCTGAGCAGCCGTTCCCATTACGCCGCCGCCTTTCGGCTGGCGTTCATTTTCTGAGCCGCCAGGCGCTCCCGGCGATTCGCCTCGATCCGCTGCTCGATCACGACTTCGAAGGCGCGCGCCAGGAACGGGGTGCGGTGACCGACCTGGGTTCGGTCGCGGTCCACGTCGGTTGTGCCGGGAACCCGGAAGACCTTCGCGAAGTCGTCCTGCTCCATCATGTGCGTCAGCAGCATGTGATCGTCCGAGACCGTGATTTCGTAGTCGCTCTGGATTGCCGCCACCTGCTCGCTGAGGAGCTGCGCGCGGTGCGAGGCTTCGATCTCCCGGGTTCGGCGCTCAAAGGCGGCAACTTCGTTATTCACCTCGACCAGATTGCGGAAATATGCGGCGGCGGACATCTTTTTTTGCTCCTCAGTAGAGTGGACTGAGGATATTATAACAAATTGTTCTAAAAATAGCAAGATTTTTAGAACAATTTGTTATTTAATTTTGTCAGGGTTCACCAATTCTGCCATCTCCTCATTCGTCATCCCATGGATCGACGCGAGGGCACGGATCACGTAATAATCTTTTACGCCACGGTTCTCGATCGCGATGATGGATCCGCCGCTGCGCTCCTTCTCTCCAAGGATGGCGGCCACCATGTTGGCAAATTCTTGTGCGCTGCACCCCTTGCCGTTATTCATGGCGTCGCGGAGCTTTCGCAATTCCGAATAGACTTCTAATTGCTTAGGCATGGAGGGATTATAACATATTGTATTGGGGATAGCAATATGTTTTAAAACAATTTGTCGCTTTATTTTTGCAACAAATTGTTTTATACTGTGTCTATCTCCATTAGGAGACAAAATGATAGCCTGTTTAGAAATTGAGATTGACTTTATGAGCAAGGAAAACGCAAGCACGTTCAGCCTATGGTTGGCCGAGCAGCGTCGCCAATACCCTGAAAAGTTATCCCAAGATGATTTGGCCGATATGGCTAATATCACCCAAGGCTACGCATCTGCCCTGGAACGAGGCGCTCGGGCGCCTTCAAAAAAAGTTGTCGAAAAACTCGCTAGGGCGCTGGCCCCGCCCGGCTCAGATGTAGATTTTGTTCAGGCCCTTATAGCTTCCGGTTTAGATGCTGCTGGCTTTAAAGTTGAACAGCGAATAATTACCCGAAAGCGTGACGCTGAACTCGATCATCTCTTCGAACAGCTTAGTGGACGCCAAGACAAAATTCCGCTGGCGAAGAATGTCCTCAGGGCAATCTTGGAAAGCGATTCAGATACGGCAATCGGACACCGCTCAAAATTCGATGATGACTTTGAGGACGGTACGGAGGGTGAGTAAGCGTTGCACATGGATGTATACGGGATTGACCTGGATTGTATCGGGAAGAACCTGCATCGGAAGCTCGAAATGTTGTATGACGGCTATGTCGCCGACGAAGTCATGTCAGGCATCAGAGTGGCGCGTGGGCTTGGGATCGAAATGGTCGCAGACAGAAATCCTAGATATGGGGCTGCTTTTTACACTCCTACTGATCGTGGATGCATCGTGATTAACTTTCACTACGCGCCGACCACCATCGCTCACGGTATCCGGCACGAGATCGCCCACCATTTGCTCTGGGCGGGCGCCTGCCTGGATTACGAATGTGATCATGGATTATGGGGAGATCATCTTCCGCTTCAGCCAGGGCTTGACGCGGCCCAAATTCGCCACATCCTATGCAAGCTTGCAGTGAGGTAATATCAGAGGTCGACCGTATGGAATGTCCCGACTGCGGCTATATCATGACGGCGTTCGATCTCGACTGCGCGCGGTGTCAGAAATATGGGAAGCCGGCGGCCAAGGCCGCTGCGCCAGCCGTTACCCCACAGGATAACCATTGCTCAACCTGCGGACTGCTGAACGATGCCGGAACTGAGATTTGCAAGCAATGTAACGCGCCCCTCACGGGTTCTCCACTCATTGTCGTTCACGCACCGACCGCGCTTCTTGTCTCGCCAGCAGACCCCCTTGAGAAGACTGTTAGCGCGTGGCGTCCGGGAGCCGTAAAGTTCAACCAGGCCACACCTCAGCAGATTGACGAGCAGGCGACACGTTCGATTCGGGAAGCGACGAAGGAAAGATCCGGAGGTTTCACCATCGTCCCAATCTGGATATTCTGGTGGGCAGGACTTATTGGACCCTTCCTTGTTTACGTTGGAGGCATCTGGTCGATACTCGGGATCCCGCTCTGCGGCGCCTTTTTGTGGGCGATCTATGAGGGCATAGGGAAGCCGCTCCTCGGCCGGGTTGGCTCTCTCGACGAGAAGGAGTTAGCTGGGGAGAGATATCGCTGGCGAAATATGCATATCGGTTTATGCCCGATCTGCAATGGTTCGATCGTCCTGATCGCTAACGAGGATCGCCGCGAAATGACATGCGCTCACTGCCGAGGCCCATTGTTATTCGAAGGCGGCTACGTTTCACCCAGGTAATGAATATGATCAATCCAGATTTTATTGAACGCTGGGCCGCGCGGCTCCTGAAGCGCGGCGAACGCTGGTCCAAGCGCAAGATTGCGACCTGGGCGACGGGCCTGATCGCGTCGGCCATTCTCGGGCCGCACATGCACCGTCCAACACTCAAAGATGCTGTGCTTCTGATGCAACAGGCAATTTCAGGCCCAGGGGCGCCGCTCAATCAGCAAACGATGGAACGGAACAATCAAAAAGATATCGACGCCATGAATAAGGCGATGCAGAAGCGCTGAAATATTGATCGATCAATAATTTAACCTGTGACGGTTACCTTCAGAAGGAATATAATTGATTTATGGCATGGGAACCTTACGTAGAATTCGCAAATTTCATTTGTAAGTTTGGCGAAGACACCAATCTTCTTGATCTCGCTAACGATGTCGTCCTGCCAGCCCTACTTTCGCATCCTGAAAAATATGAGTTCATGTCGAGCACATATTTTCTCTATGAAACCCGATTAGAGATGTTGCCCTTTGACGGCCGCGATGAACTGTGTTTGGTCGGCACTTTTATCCAAGACACGAGGCATCGGAGCGTACAAGTCTTTGACCCTGAGCTTGGATTGGTGGAAAGCCTTAGTGAAACTCCTTATGCGACCTCCGCTTCCTTTGTCCTGATATTAAGGAACCATAAGCTTCTCTACTACCATGAGACCCCCGAGGCGCCTCCTCTTGGATCCTTCAAGAACGTCGTAACCCGAAACATTCGACGGTATTACAAGCAGTATGTTGATGATCGGATAGCCGAAGCTGCCGCTGAGGTACAATCTAGAAAGAATCCTACCAAGACCGCAATCAACGCGGCCAAGAGCGCTACGCGCCGAACGTATGGCCGATTCACCCTGGAAATTATCTCTCTCTCAAGTGAAGATGACTTCAGGGCCTACATTCAGCAGATGTCCCGGCTCGTTTCCGTTCGAATTGAACTGGTGGACACAAATGATGAAAACGACAATGATCCGTTCTTTGACGATGTCCGGGAGAAGAAAGAAGCAATAGGATCGGACAGGACGGCTTTGTCTCACGAAAACACCGAAGGTCTGAATCGTGAGGAGGCAATCAACCAGTTGAGCGCGGCGACAGCCCAAGGTAATTCACATATCTCGGTGGTCGGTTTTGACGAAGCGGGGGTTGAGATTCGTGGGGGCGCGACGGATTACAAGACCCGAATCACATTGCCGCTCGAAAGCCGCGAAAATAGAGATGGCGGCAGTCCGGACGTGGAAGGAAATGTTATTTCCCGAACCGAAAACGCCGGAATCTTAATGCGGCGAATGCTTTCCGCATTCGGAGCCTTCGTGAGGCGTGGAGTTCACATTGATGAGACCCCTGAAGCAGACGCACAAATCATTGAATCCAAAATTGCGGCTGTCCAAGAACAATTCAACATCGGAGCCGGGTAAAGATAGACCGTTCAACCCTGCCAGCCTGACAGAAGAAAAAGATCTGTGGGACATTTGGGTTCAGATACGGCATATCAAGGAAAGCAAGTTCAATGTTTCATCGACTTGGCTAATTGTCTTCTTGAACGTTTTATATGCCGTATATACCCCTGAGTCCACTCACGTTCTGGCGGATAAGGTCCGAAGCTGGTCAGATCTTGGGCTGAACTTTGGAGCGTCACTGCTTGGTTTCCTCATAGCTGGATTTACGATCTTCGCTACTCTGGTAAAGCCTGAGCTTTTCCTACAGATGGCGCAGCACATTGACAAGAAAACGGGTCTCAGTTATTTGAAGGGTTCCTTCTTCAGGTTTATTAAGATCTTTACCGTGATCTTGTTCTTTATATTCACCTGTTATCTGGTAAAGGCATTTGCTCTTCCATCTGGCCTACTCTCAATTTTCGTCAATCGCGTATTGATAGACCCTGGAGAATGCAAGCGGTATTTGGCTCAGATCGGGATAGTGTTTGTATCATCCGTGTTTTTTTATATGGTGGTGTTGGTTCAGTCCTTCATCTTCAACGTGTATCATTCCATAATGACGTCACTGCGATGGGAAGCTGAATATCCGACACCTCCAAAATAAATTGTTCAGACAATAACGGCAATTTTACTTACTCGGCCTTCCAATACGGGAGGCCGTTTTAATTTTAAATATCGCACGGATTCCCCTAAATGACCACGAGGAAACAAGTCCACCTTTCCTTCACCCCGCTTCGGTACTGCATTTACCGCCGCGTCAGCAAAGAAAGCCAGGTCGAGCGCGATCTCTCCCTTCCCGAGCAGGAAGCGCAGCAGATCGCCTATGTCGCGGCGCGCGGCGGCGTGGTCACGCACAACTTCCAGGACGGAGGTATCAGCGCCTGGGGAGAGAAGGGCGATCAGCGCGCCGAGTTCCAAAAGGCGATCACCTGCGCCAAGGCCGGCGAGTACGATGTCTTTCTAATCCATAAATCCGATCGCGTTTTTCGGTACCGTACGCACGCTGTTACATACAAGCATCTCCTCAAGCAATATGGCGTGAAGGTGGAAAGCGTCACCGAGCCATGGGTGGGCGGGGACGATCCCTCCGAGAAGCTGATCGAAGGCGTTATGGAGTGCGTCTCGGAATTTCACAGCGATAATCTTTCGACGGAACTCAAAAAGGGAATCCACAGCGCGGCCGCCAATAAAGGTCGCCAGCACGGTCCGCCCGTCTATGGTTACCGTTATGCCGAGCCCGGCGTGCGCGGCGCCGGCTGGGCGCTCGACGATGAGGCCGCGCGCTGGGTCAAATGGATATTCGAGACGTACGTCGGACAGCGCGCCATGCTCGTCGATCTCGCCCGGCAGCTGAACGCCATGAAGATCCGTCCACCCGGCACGAACGGCGCGCGCCGCAACGTTTACCTCGACGGCTGGCAGGCGCAAACGATCTCCCACATGCTCCGAAACATCGTCTATACCGGCCAGTGTAAATTGAATGGCGATGTCTTTCCCGGCGCCCATCCGGCCATCATCACCGCCGAGACCTTCGCCCAGGCCCAAATCCTCGTAGAGGCCCGCCGCCCTGGGAAGATCTCGGAGATTGACGCCATGTTCGCCGGCGGTCTCCTGCTCTGCCCGCACTGCGTCGAAGCAGGACGCAAGAGCGTCCTGCACACCCATATCCGCAGTCCAAAAACGGGCAAGCGCGAAGCCTGCTACGTCTGCTCCGTTCGCATGGGAATGTACCGCGCGAAGGGATCCGGACTTGCCCCATCGCAGGAGTGTCCGGGTTTCAACATCATGGAGGGTAAGATTAGGCGAATGGTTATTGAAAGCCTGGAACGGATCCGGAACGAGGGCGGGATCGTGGAACTGCTCGCCGAGCATCCACATCTCGCCGAACGCCTCCTGGAGCCGCCGCCGCTTGAGGCGCCGTCCCCGCACCCCGACCCGCAAATCATACGCAAAGAGCTTGACCTGATCCCAACACGCATCATGGCCCTCTCCGATCAGAACCAGCGCGGCTACATTACGCTCGATCAGATGGGAAACGCCATCGCCGAAATCGAGCGCACGAAGACACTGCTGCTGGAGCAGCTCGCGATCGCCGAGACCGCGCGTCCACTGAAGCTCCTGAAGCCTTTCGACGCCCATCGCCTGCTCGTGATGATCCAGAGCAATCAGCACACCACCGAGGAAAAGCGCGCATTCCTTCAGGATTGGCTTGCTGGGATCCTGGTTTCCGCTGACAAAAAGTTGGTGGATTTCCGCATTCCTCAGCTGTAGTGCGAAAAATATTAACTCCCTCGACGCCACCTGAAATCCCCAGCTTGAACAGCTAAAATCACCACTCCGCGCCGCGACCAATCAACTTGATGTATTCGGTAATGCACATTGGTGCCGGTGCTCATGAAATCACGCGCGAGCTGATCGATCGTTTGTCCGGCCTGGAAGCCGAGGATATCGGCCGCCTGAGTCAGAATGGGATCGATCGCCGACCACGTCAGCACGTCCGAGACCTGAATAAAGTCTCCGTACTGCGCGATGCCTACCGTCACCGGCGTTACCGTCAAGTTGTTGCCCGTCGGCGTAACGCCTTCGGAGAGCGGCGAAGTCGCGGGACTCAGCAGCTCAAAACGCCGCATCTGCATGGTCGTTCCGGCGTTCTTGTCAATCGGCCGATCGTCCGCAAACTGCGCGTGGATCAAATTTGGGCGCGCCGCCTTGAGAAGCCGCCGATCATACGCGATCCGCACTTCCGCCGGCAAGCTGCCGCCCGCGCCGGGAGTTGTCCCCGGTCCAAATACATGTGTCGTCGCCATGGCTAGTTACAGTCCTTACTGTGTCATAAAAGAAGCGCCCGGCCCCACTGGCCGCACGCTGAAAAGCCCTCACCCGGCCCTTCGCCAACTCTCTTTATTCGGGGAGAGGGTTAAGATGAGATCAAGATTTGGATCTGTGATCCAAAAGACCTTATCACTCCCTCTGACTCCCCCTCTCCCAAAATAGGGAGAGGGGGCAGGGGGGTGAGGGCCGATCTACCGATATGTTTGCAGCGTCTTACGCAGCTCTTGTTCGTACCATTTGTCGAAGTCGGGGGAGTTGATCTCCGGCACGCCGCCCCGGCGCGGGGCGTTTTTGCCGCCGCCGCCCTCGGGAGCGCCGCGCCTTCGGTCCCCTTCCTTCTGGTTGTGATAGTCCGCGATCACCCGCTCACGGTAAGCCGTCCGCTGCTCGTGCGACTCTCGCGCGAGGTCCGCGACCGGCCGGCCCGTTGCGGCGGCCATCGCCCGCACATAATCCGTGTCCGCCTCGGGGTAGCGGCGGCTCACGGCGGCGAGGTCTTGCTCGCGCATCCACCCCGCCAGCTGCTCGCGCTCCCGCTGCAGCGCGCGATGCTCCAGCTCCGCCCGCAGACGCTGACTTGCGACCTGCGGATCCAGCAGGCCCTGGTCGACCTGCTGCTGATACGCGGCCGCCACTTGCGTTTGTTCGGCCTCCAGGGCGCGCTGCTCCAACGCCTCCTGCACAGCCTCGGGACTATCATATCCTTCAGCGCGAAGCGCCTCCAGGATCGGCGACCACCGGTTGAGCTCCTGATAGCGCTCATTGACCTGATGGAACCGCTCGTACGGCACCGGCCCCCGCGCTTCATCCTCGTCGGCATCCTCATTTAACGCCTGATCGATGTCGTCATCTTCCGAAAGAGCGGCGACCTCTTCCGAATCCTCGGGTGAAGCGTACCAGTCCGCAATCTCCATGCCGTCCGCGGGCGACGCGTCGGCTCCGTCGTTTAACGCCCCTTCATTAAAATCATCCATGGATGTATAAGTCCCCTCGAAAACGCCTATTTCTTACCGCGCGGCCGACACGCCGTCTTGGCCTTCGCCGCTGCGGGCTTCGCCTTGATCGAATACGGCTTCGACGCCGGACGCGCTGCGCGCGGCTTCACCGACGCAATCATCACCGGTGGCAGCGCCGGCAAAAGATGCGCCCCGCCTCCACTAATTGCCGCAGCGGCCCGGGGGTGGATCTTCGTGATCGGAGCGTCGAGCGGAGGGACCGCCCCAGTCATTGCCGTCACACTCGGCAGGATACGCCCAGACACCGCGCGTCCCGGCAATACGGGATGCGGCGTCAGATGAGGATCGATCATTCGTTTCGCCATAGTAGATCTCCTGACATAGATTTGATTTCTGCTGGTACACTGACGTTATGAAAATTCACTCGCAAATGTGGAGCAGGCTTACGGCTGCGCTACTACTTAGCGGCTTATGTATTCCTGCAAGCGGCGGCGATCTGACGAAACCAAGAAGTAACACAATGGATCAGGTCATGTCGCGCCGTGCGCAGTATATTCTCGAGCATTGTAATCACCTCACTCTTTTCTCGCTGGATCCTGAGATCGTCCCAATCGCGCCCGGCGGATCCGCCAAAAGGCATGCATTTCATGGATATCGACTTGCCAGCTCTCTGACAATCCGCAATGCGGTAAAGCGCCGTGAAATCGTCGCGGAGCTCGAAAGGGGGCTGACCGCGAACGAGCTTGGCGCCGGCTGCTTTGAGCCGCATCATGGCGTTCGCGCGACATTCCATGGCCAATCCGTGGACTTGGTGATCTGTTTCGGATGCGCCAACGTTGAAATTTTTACCAGCGCCGGCGAATCACGGGCAACCACGTCGAAATTCCCACAACCCCTTCTCGACCGATTACTGCATCACAATTCCAACGTCCTTACGACGTCCTGAATGGGCGTTCCACACATCAAGGAAAACGGGCAAACAGGAAGGCGCGACAGGCAAATCTCCACACAACCATAAATTAATCCGACACCCCCGGTATCGTCTGTGACGGCCCCCCATTCGCTTCCGCCGAATGCTCCGCGCGCCACTTCTCGATCTCCAACTGAGCCTTGTGCGTCTCCAGATCCATCGCGTGCTGATGGTCGATCGCCTTGAGCTGCGCCTCGTGCTCCATCTGGGTGCGCGCCGCCGTCTCCTCCTGCTGATGCTGGATCGCCGCGAGCTCTGCCGCATGTTGCTGCTGGGCCTGCGCCATCTCAGCCGCATGCTGCTGCTGCATTGCCGCCGCTTGCTCGGGATCGGGCTGCGACGCCTTCGCGATCGCCAGCGCATCCATCCGCGCCTGGAGCATCGTCTCGTAGACCGTGTCCGGATTCGTGTACTCCAGCTCTTCCAGCAGGATCTTCGCCGCCGTCGGGTCTCCCGAACGAACGCGCCTGCATCACCGGCGCCAGCCATCCGTCCGCCGGCGGAGGCGGAGGCGAAGACGCCAAAGGCGCGCCTCCGTTCCCCGCCCCCATCGCTCGCCCCAGGGAATCGGGAGAAGCAAGCCCATTCGGCAGCGAGCCACCCCCACCCGCCCCGATCGCCTGCTCCCCCACTGGGGGCCGAGGAGCATCCAAATCCTCTCCCAGAATTGGGAGAGGGTGGCGCTTCAGCGCCGGATGAGGCCCAGCCCCCGTCCCTTCCGAAACCCAAACCAGTCTCGGCTCTTTGTAAAACTGCGCCGCCAGCGCAATCTCCCACTCCGCGCGCCTCTGATGCCACGTTTCGATATTCTCGATAAAGTCCGCCATCTGCGTCGTATCCGATTCCAGCAGTTGCTGAATCGCCGACGCCGCCGTCACCCCGGCCGGCACCCCGCCTTCGGAGACTTCATGCACTCCAGAGATATCGTTCATATCCCCCTCGTCCATCTGAAGCATTTGCAGTAGAAACGGAGGCAGCGGCGGCGCGGGGATATGCTGTGGCGGCACGCTGCCCTGCTTGTAATAGATCACCTCGCCCGGCGCGGCGCTGTCGAAGGCGTCCACCCCAATCTCGCTGCCCTCCTGGGCGAGGATCTTTCCCCAGGCCGTCTTGCGATGCTCGATCGTCCGCGAAATCCCTTCATTGTACGACCGCTGGGCCGAGATCAAATCGGAGACGGCGTTAAGCCCATACACCGTGCTTTGCCCATCTTCAAACGATAATGGGACAAACGGGAAATCATCCTTCTTAGCGTACGGCCATGGATCATCGCGCAGCACGCGTCCGCCGGCCACCGTAATCAATCGCCCTTCAGGAAAGCGCAGCGTAGGCTTCTCCCACAGCTCCTTCACCAGCACGCTCTTCTGCGACTGCCCCGGCTCCGAGCCGCGCCCATATTCCCCGACCACCGACGCCAGTCGGCTCTCGACATATCCGCCAACTCCGCCGCCGGCGTCGCCCTCAATGTCCAGAGCCCTGTCCCCATACTTCGCCCGCAGCTCTTCCAGCGATCGGACTTTCGCGTGGATCAGCCACGCCACGTCCTCCCACTCACGCGCCTTCGGATCCAGATAGATCTCGAAGATCGGCGCGATGTCCTCGCAGATATCGCCGATCGCCGCCGTGGACGATCCCACGATCGCCCCGGCCGCATCGAATTTTGGAACTTCCGCGCGCCGGTCCGGGTCCCAGTAAATCTTCAAAAACGCCGTCGATGTCGTCAGCGCGAACCGCGCCAATCTCTTCACCTGATGGGGACGCCGCCAGATATTGTCCAGATGCTCGATCAGCGCCCGCGCCTCAGCCGCCGCCGCTCGGTCCAGATCCGACGCCGTGAGCGGCGCCACCCCCGCGTCCGGCGACGCGCTCAGTCCCCGCGCCAGCAGCTTCTTGATCTTCGGCCGGATCTTATTGCGCACGGCGTAGACCTGATGCGGGCGCCGAGGATCGCGCATCGACCGCAGTATTCCATGCGCATTCGACCAGCTCACCCATTGGTTGCCCAGATAAAACGCCAGGCTCTCAAACCACGCCGGCTCATGGATTCGACGATTATCCGCCGCGCTGTTATATCTCTCGTCCACCAGCCGCGCCAGCGCAATCTCATCTTCCCCGGGCATCGTCGGCGTCCGAATCACATCGTCCGCCGACAATTCGCTATCCACGTTCGACGGGTCCCGCAGCGTCACCGTCGCCCGCGCCTTCTTCTTCGGAATTTGCTCAGCCATGCGTCGCCGCTTCCTCTCCCGTCATCGGGTCGACCAGGCTCCCCGCATGATCCACCCCAAACTCCTCACGCAGCAGCCGTCGATACCGCTCCAATTGCTGCTGACGCTCCACCTTCCCCGGATCCTCATAAGCATCCGGCTCCGCCGTCTCCACAAGCTCCAATTTCGGCCCTTGCGTCTCAGCCTCGTCAGCTTCCGCTGGCGCCTCACCCGCCACACGCCGACTGCGCAGCAACAACAGCCCCATCAACGTCCCAGCAAGCACTCCGACGACAAAATCATCCATTGGCTTCTCCTTTGTGGGCTCGCCCCCTACCACTCATCCTCACTCTCCATCAGCGCATGCGGCAGCCGCTTCGGGTCGATCACCTTCACACCCCGATACTTCAGCACACGCTCCTCGTCCGAATCCGGCCGCTTTGCCCGCGCGGGTCTCGAAAGCAATCCGTATCTCAAGGAGTCGGCACCGTGATCCTCCGCCGTCGTATCCAGATCTTCCAAGTCCCTCGGATCCGGCCCCAGTGTCCCAATCGTCCGAATCAGATTCGGACAGCGGCCTTGGAACACTGTCAGCGCGCCCGGTTCGTGCAGATATTCGCGCACCCGCGCCCAGCCGTTCACGCGGTCGTTATTGGCCCGGATGACATTGAGACCTTCACTCCAATACTCCTCGGCGATATATTTGCCCGGATGCCCCGCCCGCGCCTTCGCCTCTTGCGGCGGGAAGATCGATGGGTCCGCATAGATCGGGCATGACTTTGGCGCGATCCCATAGCGCTCCAAAACCTGCGCGACTTTCACCGCCTGCTCCCCCGGCGTCAGACGGGTTTCATACACCTCATCCATCACCGTCACATTGCCGGCGTCGTCACTCGCCATCAAAAGAAAGCAAAACGGAGCGGCCTTGCCATAATCCAATCCTCCAAAAAAGCGATACCACGTGGGAATCTCCACCGAGAGCCGCACATGCTTCGCCTCCGACCACTCGGAGAAGTACGCGCCTTCTTGAACATCCCAGTCGCCGCGCAGCAATCGCGCCTGCTCGACTTCCGGAAGCGACTTCAAATTCACCAGATAGTGCGGATCGATCTCTAAGAGAAGCTTGTTGTCGTAAACACTGGAGAAGATAAACGTGACGGACTTTCCAGGCAGCCCTTCCTCATCACGCCAGTTTTCGTCCACCCAAACGATCTCGCCATTCACCCGAGTAAACCAGCGCAGCTCTCCATGCGCCGCCCGGTCCAGACGGTTCTTATCCAGCCACGGCGCCAGAAACTTCTTCACCCACGAGCCCGCCTTCGGATTCGTCGTCGCCCGCACATAAGGCCGCACGCCGCTTGTTGATCGATTGCGCGACAGCAAATAGAAGAACTGGTCTTCCGTGAAGTGCGTCAGCTCATCAAAACAAATGAGCGGAATCTCCGTCCCCTGCCAGTCATGGACAGTATCCGCGCGCTGCAAATGAGCCATTTTTCCTTTTGCCCCGCTCGGAAACTTCCAGCTCAAAGTCGTCAAGTTCGGCTTCGCGCCAGTCCTTGGAAAAAGCTTTAGCGACGCATCCCACAAGCCCCCATTCGCCGTAATCGGCGGCGACGTGCGACGAAAAATCACGAAGTTAAAGTAAGGATTATTCCGATGACGCAGACACTCCAGCAGCAGCCCAAAGGTCTTGCCGCCGCCCGCCGCCCCGCCAAAAATCACGATATCCGCGCGACTGTTGTAAAAATCCGTCTGCGGCCCCGGCTGCGGTGGAGGAAGTCCCACTGGCGCCCGATCCCGCTCCCGCCGCAACGCTTTTGACGCGGGGCTTTCACTCTTTGACGCCGTCCTTCCGCCGCTAGACGCGCTGGGGCTGGATGTCGATCGCTCCCCATCGGCGTTCCACAAAGTCAAGGAGTTTGGTGCGCGTGTCATCGTCGTCAATCGTCTCCTGCGCGGCCTGCACCAGCGCCGCGCCCATCTGTCCCATCACCGCGTCCAGCGCCGCCAGCCCGATCGCGCCCGCGCTCTTCTGCTTCTCGATCCTCAGCGCGAGCGTCCCCACCTGCGCCAGCAGCGATCCCGCCGCCGCCACATCCAAAATCTTCACCGGTTTCGCCGGCCGCTCCGGGTTCCCGAACGATTCATGCCACGCGATCAGCGCCGCCGAAAACCGGTCATAGCGCTCCACATAATCCGTCAGCAGCGCCCGCAGCAACGCCAGCTCCGGCAGCAGATCCAGCGGCTCCAAATCCCCCGCATGCCTGGCCGCAAGCTCCTTCAGCCTCTCGCTTTGCAGCGCGCGATATCTGCCGCCGCTGCTGGGACGCTTACGCGCCGCCCCGCCGTCTTTCTTGCCCGGAGCACTATCCGTCATTACTTTCCACCCCATTCGTAATGCCAGCGAAATTACTGGATTTTGCCTTGACTGCTCCAAAACCATATGTTCCCCATGCAATCGAGCCGAGAATAGTACTATCTCAGCGTCCGCCAGCCAGGGGTAGAAAACATGATGAACCATCTCCATCGCACGATATTCGCGGTTTTGGCGTTCGCCGCAATCGCCGCCACCGCCCACGCCGGCGCTCCGGTGCGCCATGCGAAAGTCAAAACGACCGCCCGGCGCCCGAACACGACGCCGCGACCGCAAGTCGCCCTCTCCGGCTTCACCTTGCTCCCGATGAGCCCTACTTTGCGCGTCCTGGCAGCCTCCAGCCAAATACTCCAAACCTCCAAGCACTAAGCAGCAGTAACTCAGTTGAGGCAGCCGATCGTCAAGTGTAAACATGACATTACGACCGCTTCCTTGAGAGAAAAGCTTCAGTATTTCAGGAAGTCTCAACTCATCCTGGCATGGATTCTGCAAGGAAGGTTACCGACCAGCAACATTTGCTCTTGCACGCCAACACAGAGGTAGCCACATCATGATCAAGTTCCATGGCGTCATCGCCGCGATTTTGACCGTTTCCACCCTCACGCTGCCCTGCGTCCACGCCGCCCCCGCGACCGGCCATAAAAAAGCCGCAGTCAAGCGCCGCGCCATGTCGCTGCATCGCACTCTGCAAACACCGATCCTTGCGGACAAAATCGCGCTCTCGCCTTTCACACTACTTCCGACCGAGAAACCAGGACGCACTCTGCCATCGGCGGTGCAAGTATCCAACGACCGTTCCCAGTAAGACAAACTCAGAAGTCCGCACTCCGTTCGACTGGATTTGCGGCTGGGGCACGCTTCTTCACCATCTGCTCAATCGCTCCAGGAGGACACTGCAGCAGTGGCCGGTCGTCCGCGCGCAGTTGATAGGGACGCCCCGCGTACGCCTCCGTCGGCCACCGCCGCACCGTATCCCGGTCCGGCGCTCCCGTCCCCGCGTCATCCGGCGGCACATGCACCACCCGATACTCCGCCCCTGCCTCCGCACAAGCCACCTTCAGCAAATCCCGCTGTGCCCGCTCACCCGCCAAAGCCCGCATCAAATTCCGCCGGTGCTCCGCAAAAGTAGACATATGATTCACTCCTGAGTAAAAAATAAACCGCCTGCCCAGGCGGTGTCCGACATAAAAAAGCGAGCGTGAGAATGACGATCTCTCACCCAGCAGCACAATGGATCTTTAATATTGCTTCTCCATCAAGATTGAGGCGGCGGAACGTGGAGATACGCCCCGCCGCCCCAAAAAGAGGAGGAGAAGTTTCGATCACAATATTATAATACCGCACATATGTTCGTATATCTACCCTTCCGGCATAAACTCTTTTCCATATGGAAAAGGCGTGCGCGCGTGGAACTAAACCTCCCGCAATTATGCTATATAGAGGGAACCAACGCTTTACCCTCCCGGAGATCCCCTATGCGCCATTCATCGCTGAAAACCATTACACTCGCCGCGCTCGCCGCCGGCGTTCTGTCCACACCGCAAATCGCCGCGTACGCGGCCACCCCAGCGCCCGTCATCGCTGATCCCGCCTACGCTGTTCCCGCGTCCCCGCAAGACACGCATCCACTCAAAGCGGGCGACACCACGCCGAAACTGCTTTCGCTAATCGACGCCAATGGCAAACGGTTCGATCTCGACAAAGCGATCGCCTCCAAACCGACCATCTTGATCTTTTTCCGTGGCGGCTGGTGCCCCTACTGTAACGCCCATCTATCGTCACTGCAAAAGATCGAGCCCGATTTGACCAAGCTCGGCTACCAGGTGCTCGCCATCTCCCCAGACAAAGCGCCGCTGCTGGCCGAAATGGCCGGTAAGGACAAGCTTACCTATCAACTGCTGACCGACGCCGGCATGAGCGCGTCTCTCGCCTTTGGTGTCGCCTATTCCGTCAGTCCGGACATGGATAAATCCCTCAAAGGCTTCGGCGTCGATCTGAAGGACCGCACCGGACAGCCACAGCCCATGCTCCCCGTTCCTGCCGCCTACGTCCTCGACACTCAGGGGAACATCAAGTTCGCCTACTCAAACCCGGACTACAAAGTCCGTGTGGATTCCGACGCTCTGCTCAAAGCCGCAAAAGACGCCATCGCCGGCGCCAAGCCGGCCGCACCGGAAACCATCACCACTCCCAGCGGTCTGCAATATCAGGACCTCGTCGTCGGAACAGGCGCGACTGCGAAGGCCGGCCAAACCGTCGATGTTCACTACATCGGCACGCTCGCGGACGGGACCAAATTCGACGCCTCCCGCGATCACGGCGACACCCCGTTCGAATTCGGTCTTGGCGCCGGCCAGGTCATTCCCGGCTGGGATGAAGGCGTCGCCGGCATGAAAGTCGGCGGCAAGCGCAAGCTCACCATTCCGCCCGCCCTCGGCTACGGCGCAAACGGCGCCGGCGGCGTCATCCCACCCAACGCAACCCTCACCTTCGAAGTCGAGCTCATCGCCATTAAATAGCAACAGCCCTCTCTTCAAATCCCACGATAAAACTCGTGCGGTACAGAGTGATTCCTCCCTTCCCGGCACAAGATCAAAGCCGGGAGAGGGGAAAAACGAGCTTCAGCGAGAGGGGGGGACGGGGATCTTCTGTCCCTTGCTCAACCGAAACACCCTCGGCGCGGCAGTATTCAGTCCATCCTTCTCAGGCGCCTTCCCCGGCGCTTCCGCCGGCCGCAGTTCCTCCAAATGCTGTCTCAAATAACTCAGCAGCAGCCGCTTCTTCTCGGTCACCCGCGACGTCCCATATCCACCCGCCTCTCGCGACAGCAGCTCCGGCGCGCGTTCCGCCACCCGGCAGTAAATGCTGTCCCAGCGCTTGCGCACCGTCACCGCCGCCACACCCAGCGACGCCGCCAGAGTCTCATCCGTCTCCCCCAGCAGCGCCTCTACCAAAAGCTCCTGCTCGCAGCGCCGAAAGAAAAACCTTGGCTCCTGATACCCGAACATCATCGACGCCAGCGTTCCCGCGCTCGCCGCCGCCTCTTCCGCCGTCACCCCATAAAGCACCGGAGCCCATTCACGCCCATCCCACTCTGGCAAATCCCTTCGATCCAAAAACTTCCCATACCGCGTTCGCACACGGAACCCCGCCCCGGCGGCCCATTGGTACTCAAAGTCCGTGTAAAACTCCTCCAGCAGCTCCTTGCATCGATACCCCGATGTAAAATAGCAGGAAAACTCCCCGATCCGATCCACCAAATATCGCAATTGATCCGAACCCCACATTCGCTCCGGCAGCCCCGAATTCAGCACCAGGATATTGACTCCACCCCCCGAATTCGCCTTCCGGATCTGCGACGCCGACAGACACGGCGACGCCCCCTTCAGCCAAGCCGTCAGCACCTGCGCCCCCACCATCGGCCCCGCCTCGGACTTCAGGAACCGGACATACTCATCCCCCACAAACACCTTGAAACAAAAGAATACAATCCGCCTGCCGAGCGGCTCCGAAACATCCTCCATCACCGCCCCATTCGCCGCTCCCGACGCCAGCAGCTCCGACCACATCTCCAGCAGCGCCTCCCGCCCCTGATCATCATATGCAAATCCGTCCCGCAAACACCCCAAACACTCCCCCAAATCCCGGACACGCGCCGGCCGAAACTTCACGAACATGGTGTTAGACTCCTCTGTTAGTCCGTGGACACGCCTCCGCCCCCGCGAAAAGCGGCAGTGCAAAGTCATGTGAAAACTATTACGATTAATTGCTAATTAGTGCTGGAGTACAGAAGTGCATTGAACTGCGGAGGCGCTGCAGTCCATCTGCCGAAGACAGATAATCAATTATATCCGAGAATTCTTGCAATCCATAAAACAAACGGAAAAGAAATATATCGAAAAGTGATATTGTTCCTTACGGGACGCGAATGATAAAATGTCCCTGCTTTTTACGAAAACAAGAGTTCTCTAAGAAGGAGCTGAGGGTAGCCGGCCGATAGCAGCAGCCGTGATAGTAGTAAAAGGAGGGAGGCAATGTCTAGTCAAGAGATAGCGCAATCATTGACTCGCCAGGCGGATCCTCTTCGCGGCAAAGTGGCGCATTAGTGCGACCATCTCAGCGGATTTCCCTATCGCGAGATCGATAAAAACTACGAAAGCTTAGTTACGTGCGAAAGTGATCTGATTGATCGTTATGGCGGTATTCTGTGATAATGCAACATCTTTTCTGTAAATTGTTGGGAGCATCCTCGAATTCTTTGCGCTGTTATTCGTTCGTGAACGTCAGATAAGCCTTGTCGCTTTGCCAATCATCGCTGATCTCCATCAGCAGCGCCGAAACAAGACGTAGGCAGGACGCCTCGTTCGGGAAGATGCTCGCCACGCGTGTGCGACGGCGCAGTTCGCGGTTCACCCGCTCCAGGCCGTTGGTGGTGCGCAACAGGCGACGGTGCGAAGTAGGAAAGGCAAACACGCTCAGTCCTTCGGGCAGATTTTGCTCCATCCAATCCGCAAGCTTCGGAGCGCTCTTCTCGTACTTCTGGACGGTTCGTTTGAGCAGCGCCTCTGCCTCTACACGATCTTGAGCGTTGAAGATCGCGCGAATGTCCGCCGCGACAGGAGTTTTGAGTTCCTGCTTAGGAACGTACTTGCTGGCGTTCTGTTGTAAATGGAACTGGCAGCGCTGCCATGGAACACCACCCAAGACCGAACGCACCGCACATTGGATGCCTGGATGAGCGTCACTGGTCACAAGACGCACTCCACACAGTCCCCGCGCCAGCAGGCTTTGCAGAAACGAGCGCCAGTGAACTTCTTGCTCCGAGATGGCCACCGAGACACCGAGCACCTGGCGCTTTCCTTCCAGGTCCACGCCGATGGCGATGAGCACAGCCGCCCTTCGCTGCAAACCGCTCAGGCGAACACTTTCATAACGGGCATCCAAGTAGAGATAGGCAAACTCACCCAGCGAGCGTTCCCGCCATTCTTGGAGGATGGCGTCGAGTTCCTGCGTGGCGCGTGAGACGGCGGAACTGGTGACATCGAAGCCGCAAAGCTGCTCCGTGATCGCAGCGACCTTGCGTGTGCTGACGCCTTGGATGTACATCTCGGCCAGGGCCAGCTTCAATGCCCGCTCGGAGCGTGTGCCTTTCTCCAGGCTTTGCGGATAGAAATTCGAGCCTCCAGAAGAGAACTGAGCGTCGCGCGTCTGCGGGACTTGCACGACGGTACGACCGACACGCAGATCGAGCGTCTTGTCTTTGTAGCCGTTGGCGTAGCCTGTGCGCTGTTCGGTTCGCTCATGGGGCGCGGCTCCCAGGAACTTCTGCCGTTCGAGCTGCATGGCGTTGTTGAGGACGATGCGGATCAGTTCGGGCAAGGCATCCAATCCTTGGCCGCAGAGTTGATCTAAAAACTGCTCCGAGAGAGTACAATCGCTTTGGTAGGTCATGGTCGGTCCCCTTGGTGTGTGGTAACTTCAAGGATACTCTGTGGCCTACTATTTTTTGGCCTACGCCAATTTACAGAAACGATGATACACTAACTATTCTGTAGTTGCTAGGCGCACTGCAGCGCAGTGTATAAACGTGCAAGTCGACTCTTTTGCTCTACCGTCACTCCAACTCAAAGAAAGAGCACTACTACCATGACCGACATTACCTACGACATCCTCATCGTCGGCGGCAGCCTCGGCGGCGTTGCCGCCGCGCTGAGCGCCGCAAGCCGGGGGCTGGGCGTCTGCCTCCTGGAGGCGACGAGCTGGCTTGGCGGCCAGTATACCGCTCAGGGCGTCACGAAGCCGGATGAGAATGAATTTATTGAGACCGTGGGGAGCACGCCGTCGTACCGGGCGTTCCGGCATGCGGTGCGCGCGTATTATCGCGGCAATGCGCGGCTGTCGGCGCGCGGGGCGGCGCAGCCGGAGTTTAATCCAGGCGGCGCATACCCCGGATTTACAATGGAGCCGCTCGTGGGAAATTTTGTGCTCGGGCAGCTTCTCAGCAACAATCCCAACATCCATGTCCGATTGAATACAACCATCACTGCGCTTGAGATGGACGGCGACGCCGTCGCCAGCGTGACCGCCAAGGATCCGAGCGGCGTGGAGACGCGATATCTGGCCGGATTCTATCTCGACGCCACCGATCTCGGCGATCTGCTTCCGCTCAGCGGTCAACAGGAGATCGACTGGACGATTGGGGCGGAAAGCAAGGCCGAGACCGGTGAGCCGGAAGCGCCGGATGTGGCGCATCCAGAGTGGATCCAATCCATCACCATGCCGTTTGCGATGGAGCATCGACCGCGCGGCGAGGATCACACGATCGATAAGCCGGAGGAATACGATAAGTTCAAGACGGAACAGGATTACACGATCGTCGACGGCTATATCAGCACGATGTTCGTCGCCGGCAAGGACTTCTGGTCGTATCGCAGCATCATTGACGCCGACAACTTCGCCGATCCCGGATACCCCTTTGACGTGACAATGGTCAACATGGTCGGCAACGATTATCAGGCGGCGACCATCCCCACGGGAGATCCGGCAAAGGACGCCGCCATTGTCGCCCGCGCCCGCCAGGCGTCCCTGGGTTATCTCTACTGGCTGCAAACCGAATGCCCGCGCGACGGGGAGCCAGGACGTTTCGGCTACCCCGAATTCAAACTGCGCGCCGATCTGTTCAATACATCCGACGGGACCTCCGCGCAGGCCTACATTCGCGAATCCCGGCGCATCAAAGCCCTCAAAACCGTCGTACAGCAAGAAGTCGACGCCCAGTACGCCGGCGGTCCGCGCGCCGCGCTTTTCAAAGATTCCTGCGGGGTCGGCTACTACGGCGGCATGGATGTCCACGCCTGCGCGGGCGTCGGCACGCCGGAGAAATTTCTGAAAGCCCTGCCCTATCAGATCCCCGTGAGCGCCCTCATTCCGCGACGGCTGACCAACCTTCTGCCCGCCTGTAAGAACATCGGCGTCACACACCTGACCAATGGCGCCTATCGCCTTCACCCGAGCGAATGGGCCATCGGCGAAGCCGCCGCCGCGCTGGCGGCCTTCTGTCTGCAAAACAGCATCGCGCCCGCCGCTGTCCCCGCCGATCCCGCCGCCCTCAAAGCATTCCAGCACGGCCTGCTGGGCGCCGGCGTTCCCCTCTTCTGGTGGACGGATATCACCGAAGACTCTCCCTACTTCGCCGCTGTCCACCTCCTGGGAATAAACGGTCTCGTCAGCGGTTACTCCGACATGAGCTACCGCCCGAACAACTTGCTCACGGATGAAGACCGTCAGGACCTCGACAACGCCGTCGGCCAGGCCCTCCCCTGGCCCGACGCGCCCATGACACGCGGTCAGGCCGCCCGCTGGCTCGTTCAGCAGCTCGGACTCTGACCGCCATCCGGCAAATGTCATGAGAGCGAGCAAGCAACAAACGACAGGAGCGCCGTCACATGCGACGGCGTCCCTGTCGTTTCATTTCGCCTCATCCTCCTGAATTACTACGACCTCATCCTCAAGCGACTCAGACTTGACGACGTACACATCACAGCGCTTGCGTCCCGGAGTGATCGGGATATCGAGGTACTCATAGTTGTATGTCGGCAGCGGACTATCCGCGCCCACTTGCAGCCGCATGACCGGGTCCATAACTTCCAGCGACAGCGAACGCTCGGGATTACCCGCATTCAGACGCTCCACAATCCTCGGAAGGACGTCCGCCAGGTCGGCCTCATCGTACCCCAAGGTCAAAACGATGGCGCCCGGGGGAAGCGACAGCGCTTCCGAGGCAAGACGAGTCGCCGTAAACTCACTGTCCCACAAGACCAGCATATCGCGGTCATAACGATGGACGACTGTGATCTCTCCCACGTCCGAGCAATCGCAGATGACATCATAGTCGGTTTCAACATCGCCTCCATTCATCAGGCTATTGTCGAAATCGTTCGCCCCTTGCCACTGCGCCGCCGCCGTCGATTGCAGCACGATCAAAGGGCCGCCATCGCCGCCCACGCACACATCCGTTACCGCCATACGCTCCCTCGCTCATCACGCCATAAAGTCCATGCGGTCACCCGAATCTTCTTCGGCGACTGGTTCACCGATCTCCACCGCGATTACGTCGATACTAACCTGATCTGATCTTCATCTTGTCAGTAGGCTTCAACTGATTGCGTGACAGTATTGACATCTTTACTATTTACCGTTAAAATGGGCGCGGGCGGGCGCCAGTCCCATTTTGGTGTTACCGTACTGCATCGTCGCGGATCAAGGAGAAGCAGATGATAGAAAAATCGACCCTCTCACGAGTTCAGAAACTTAGTTTTACTTTGACACTCGGCGTGCTGACGTACACTCCTCAGTCAGCGTTCGCGGTCACTCCAACCGCATCCCACGACTACGAGTTTCATGGCGAGGGATCTGGGGGCTCATTCGCCGACACTGCCTCGGCCCCGGCGATTACCGATAACGGCGTGGCCGTCGGAGGCGCGTATATCCCGCTGGAGAACAATATCCTCATCACGAACGGCGCCGTGGGCGCTGGCGGCAAGCTCCCTCAGGATGTCTTCGTCACCGGGTTCTACACCGGCAGCTTCTCTATCTCGGAAGTTTTCGCCTACCAGAACACTACAACCGCGTTCCAAACGCTGTTCTCGTTCTCGACGGACACCGCTCACTACTTGATCGCCCATCCGTTCCGAGGCGACACCGGAAAACTCAGCGTGGACTTCAACAATGGCGGCGGCGAAGTCAGTCTGCAAGCAAACGCGCCACTCTCGAACAACAATGTCCGCCTCACCGTAACCTATGACGCATCCACAACGCAGGCGACCCTTTATGTCAACGGCGTCCTGTCTGCACAGCACGCCGTCCCGGGCGGCTTTAATATCTCCGCAATCGCCGGACCGAACTACAGCGGCGTCGCCGGATTATCTCCTTATGGCGATCCGAGTCTGATCGGATACACCAACTCGTTCCGGATCTTCAACACCGCGCTTACGGCGAGCCAGATCCCCTAATCGCCAAACGCCAATTCGGATGCGCGTCTGCGGTTACTACAAATCGCGATGCGCATCCGAATTGGCGCGCCGCGCTGAACGCGTCAGGCGCGCGTATCCATTAAGACGCTGGACGAGAGGACGCTGCTCACCGGCGCGGATTGCGCCGGAGCGCTGGCGCCGCCGCTCGAACTGCTGGATTGCGTCTGCTGTTGAATCTGCGCCTCGATCTGCATCACCTGCATTTGCAGCGCGGCAATTTTCTGCGCCTTCGTTTTGGCGTCGTCCGCTTTATTGGCGTTCTCTTGCTCGATCAACTTCTCAAGCGCCTGTAGCTGCTTTTCAAGCTGGGCCGTACTGGTGCTGCTTCCTGTGGAAGAAGTTGTGGACGAAATGGATGATACTGTCATTGATGCTCTCCCTGCCCTGCCCGCCATGCGACCGACAGAGTTTATCGTTTCCAATATCGGTAGAATTACCAGGTTTCTTTAGGGCATGGGAGAGTTGGGGGAATAGGCAGTCCTACTCATACCGTAGCGCCGTAATCGGGTCCAGCCGCGATGCCCGCCACGCCGGATAAATCCCAAAGAACAACCCCACCGCCATCGCGAAGCCGAATCCCAGTCCCACGCCCCACAGAGGAATAAACGCGTGGATCACTTTTTGCGGCAGCGCGTTGATCACGCCGACGATCCCATAGCTCTGCGCGATGCCCAGAGCGCCGCCGAAGCCGGACACGACAACGGCTTCGACCACGAATTGCAGCAGGATCATATTGGGGGTCGCGCCCACGGCTTTTCGGATACCGATCTCGCGCGTGCGCTCGGTGACAGACACCAGCATGATGTTCATGATCCCGATGCCGCCGGTTAAGAGCGCCAGGCCGCCGATCCCGCCGAGGACCAATTGGAAGATCGCGATGAAGGTATCGAGCTGTTTGAGAAGACCTTGCTGGGTGTCGACCACGTAGTTCGTGATCGTGGTGGGGTGGCGCCGCTGGAGAACGCTCCACACTTCGTCGGCGGCGGCGTTCGTCTGCGTCACATCCAGGGATTTGGTGCTGAATCCGTTCAGCTTGTCGCTGCCCGTAAACCGCTTTTGCACGGAGCGCAGAGACAAAAACACACTGTTGTTCGGATCGGTGTCGAACGCCCGGTCCTTGTCGGCGAGCACCCCAACCACCGTCAGCGAGACCTTCGAGTCGCCCGCCATGCACACGATCTCGCGGCCGATCGGGTCCGCCGTCCCAAATAAATCCTCGCGTACCTTGCGGCCGATCACGCACGCCTTGCTCCACGTGTCGTCATCCACTGCCTGGATAAACCGCCCCCGCGCCACAGTGATATTGCTCACGGACTGATACGCCGCCAGCACTCCAATCAGCGTCAGCGACTTGGTGTGCGTCCCCGCGCTCGCCTGCACGCCCGTATTCGCCGTCGGACTCACCGGCCCGATCAGCGTACACTGCCTTGCAATCGCTGTCACGTCCGGCATCACCAAGCCATCGACGCCTCCGTGCGCCGCGCTTCCCGGCTTCGGATCGTAGAAGGCAAAGATCTGGTTGGACCCATTGCTCTCCAATTGCGCGATGAGCTTCTGACGCGCTCCCTGCACGATCGCGATCATCAAAATCACCGACGACACACCGATGATCACGCCCAGCATCGTCAGGATCGTCCGCAGCTTATTCGCCCACAACGCCTCCAGCGCCACGCGCAGAGACTCAAAAAACGCCATATGATAATCTCAGAAAACAACAGGCAGAAACCCGCGCAGGCGGGTTTATCACCGAAGGTGATTCTTCTCGTAGGCGCGGTTTCAACCGCCGGCGCTTTGTAGGCGTTCGCGGAATGAACGCCGGCGCTTTGTAGGCGCTCGCGGAATGAACGCCGGCGCTACTTCCAGCGTTCGTGGGATGCACGCCTGCGCTACTAACGGCGTCGCGCGAATGCTCCTTGGCGTTAGGCGCAGACGGGGGATAGGTTCCTATCCCCCGTCCGGACCGCCGCTGATATCAATCGTCCGGCGCTCCACGCTTGGAGCGGGGACGATCACTTTATCCCCTGCCCCAAGCCCCGTCTTCACCTCCACGCGCGTGTCGTCGCGCAGGCCCAGCGTCACCGTCCGATCCTCGGGCTTCCCCGCCGCGTTCAAAACCTGGACCTTGCCTGTGTTCCCCGTGAACGGCGTGACCTCCAGCGGGACCACGACCACATGTTTGCGCTGGTCACTCAGGATCGTGACGTTCGCGCTCATCCCAGGACGAATACGCGCGTCGTACTTTTGGAAGGCGATGCGGACACTGAACTTACTGATGCTGGTGGTCGCGGAGGCTGTAGACGTATCCGCGAAGGCGTTCGTGGAGGCCGGCGCGATCTCCGTCACCGTCCCCGCGAATGCGACTCCCGGCGCGGCGTCCACCGCGATCGTCACCGGCGCGCCGACACGGATCTTCGCGACATCCACCTCATTGATCCCGACCTGCACTTCCAGACGGCTCCCCAGTGTCGCCACAATGCTTTGCGCATCCGAAAACCCCGTCGTCGCGCTCTGCACGATCTCGCCCGGCTGCCGATACTTCTTCAGAACAATTCCTGAGACGGGAGCGGAGATCTTCGTATCCCCCACCTGGACTTCCAATTGCGAGAGGTTGCCGGCGATCTGCTGGACGTTCCCGCGCGCCTGATCGATATCGGATTTGCGGACTGCGTCCTGCAAGGCGTTCGCCCGCGCCGTCGCCAGCTGCACCTCGGCGGCGTGAACGCCCACCCGCGCATCGTTCACATCCTCCGCGCGTGGCCCCGCTTGCGTCAGCGACAGCGCCTCCTGCGCGGCCGCCACATTGCTGCGCGCCGTGTCCAGCGCCACCTGCGACGTATCCGCCTCGGACTGCGACACGAACCCCTTCACCACCAGCGCCTGCTTACGCGCCTGCGTGCGGACCGCGTCATCCAATGCGATCTGCGCCCGCGCCAGCGCCTGCTTCTGCTGGGCAACCTCCTGCGGGCGGGCTCCCGCCGCAACGCTCGCCAGGTGCGCCTTCGCGGTCGCCAATCCCGCCACCGCCTGCTCGATCGCCCACTTCGTCTGCGCCAACTGTAACTGGTATGACGATTCTGCCTGCGTCAGCCTCGCCTTCGCCTGGTCTAGCTGCGCCTGCGTCTGCTGGATCTGCGGGTCCAGCAGCGTCCGGTCCACCATGGCGATCAGCTGCCCGGCATGCACCGTCTGCCCCGCCTCGATCGGCATCACCAGAATGCGCCCCGCGACCTTGCTCCGCACGTCCACCTTGTCCACCGGCTGAACCGCTCCCACCTCCTGGACGGACACGGAAATATCCCCAAGAGCCGCCGGAACCGTTCGCGGCGGCGGAGCCGGCTTATGCAGATTATGACTTACTCGCGATCCCGCCGCCGCCACAGCCGCCAGCACGATCACCGCCCCAATCGCCGTCTTCACAGATTTCTTCATGTATCCCCGCTGACGCCCCACCACAGCCACAATCATTCGTCTCTCAGAGTGTGACATACGCAGACAAATAAAGTTGCACGCCAGGCAAAGAACCTTCCGTCGAAACGATAACGGAGCCGCCGAACGCCCCTTCGTTTCAGCCCGATTCCCAGCGTCAGCCCGCGCGCTGGATCATCTGAATGGACCGCGCGGCCTCCGACCGAATCTCCGCCGCCTCATCCCGCAGCGCCTCCTCCAGCACCGGCAGAGCGCGCTGGTCGCGAAGCACTCCTAGCTCACTCACCGCCCAGAGCCGCGCGCCGCGCTGGGGAAGCTTGGCGGCAATAATACAGGCCTCGGTCAAGAAATCCCAGTCCGGATTGACGATCGCTTCCAGGCGATGGCGCAGGCCGCGCATCATCTCGCCAGGATCGCCAAAACAGGCGCGCTCCAGCAGCAGCAGA
This sequence comes from Capsulimonas corticalis, assembly GCF_003574315.2. Taxonomy (GTDB): domain Bacteria; phylum Armatimonadota; class Armatimonadia; order Armatimonadales; family Capsulimonadaceae; genus Capsulimonas; species Capsulimonas corticalis. The sequence continues at coordinate 6,461,315 of NZ_AP025739.1, forward strand.
ACCGCAGGGCGCAGCCGCCGCTCGGCGGCGATATCCGCCAGCGCGACAAAAAGATCTGCATGATCGCGCCACGTCCGTTCATCGCTCCACGCCGGATCGCCCTCATCCGGCAGCACGGGCATTGCCGTCAAAACCGCAATCACGTCATCGTTCGACCAATCCCGACTCCGGTCCACAAGCTCCTGAATGTGATCCGCTGGCGTTTGTGTATCGTCCATGAGAAACCGCCTCCTACAACCTTAAAACGCTGGCTCGGCGCTTTCCATCGCCGACAAACACCAACAACGCCACAGCGAACGCGCATCGCTTGAATCCATCACTCGTCATGAGCCTTCGCCTCTTGGCGCGCCTTCCATCCGCGTATCCGCACTTTCTTCTTTGGGTAAAGCTCTGGCCAAGCCTCCCGAACCAGCGCCAAAACCTCACTCGTTTGCCCACCATGGGCGACACCGCCGGGGATATGAGAGAGTACAGATTGCCCGTCCGCAAAACAAGCCGCCAGCCAGATCTCTACATGCCCCGTCGTGCATTGTTTTTCCTCACGCTCCAGGTCCAATATTCCTGTCCGCGCGAGATTGCCCATGATCTCCCGAAACTCCGCTTCTTCGATCCGCTGATAAACGATCGGCTTCACCAAAAGCTTCTTTTTGATTTCCCGCTCCCCCAGACGCGCGCCCAGTCGATAACATTCCTCCGCCGTATCCTTCCAGACGATTTCGACTTCCTGTCCCACGGGATCCCAAAATTCACGGAAGTAGTAGAAATATTCGGTAGTGGTCTAGTTCTGTCTGATTGGGTAAGAAGTCTTTATGCTTACCCAAACTCTGCGCTGCACTCATTGCGGCAGCGATCATCTGGTCAGTAACGGTCATGCAAAGAATGGCAAGCTTCGCTTTCAATGCCTGGACTGCAAAAAGTATGGGCGCGAAAATCCAGGATCCAATGCCTACAGCGAAGAAGAGAAAGCCACCATCTTAGCCGCTTACCATGAGCGCACCTCGATCCGAGGGCTCAGGCGCATCTTCGGAGTGAGCCGCGCGACTGTGTCGGATTGGTTAAAAAAAAGCCAACCTGCTCCCTCCCTTGGAGCAGACACTCCTCACAGCACAGCCGCAAGAGCCGATGGAACTTGATGAAATCTGGTCGTTCGTGTTGCGCCGTAAGAGTAAACGGTGGGTTTGGCTGGCGATGTGTCGCCGCACTCGCCAAATCGTAGCCTATGCTATCGGCGATCGTGGCCGAAAGACTTGCCGTATTCTGCGGGAGCGTATTCCCGAGGCGTACAAGACAAGCTTAATGTTCACGGACTTCTGGGACGCCTACCAAACCGTTCTGCCTGACGAGCAGCATGTTATCACAGACAAGGGCGATGGTGAAACCAATCACATCGAACGGTTCAATAATGTGCTGCGCCAGCGGCTGGCTCGGTTCGTGCGGCGAACCCTGTCGTTCTCCAAAATCGACACGATGCATGACAATTGCCTGAGGCTGTTTTTGCACGAGTACAATCTGCTCATCAAGAATAGCACATGAAATCAGACTATACTAGGCCACTACCAAATATTCTATCTCATTGGTTATGAGCGACGCGAACGGCCAAGCAAGGTCTAACCGGGTATCCACTGCCACAATCTCCTCAGAAACGCCTCTAAACTTCGGCGCTCGTCGCGCCGGAAGCAAGCAAAAGCCATTCCAGCGCGCCCCACGGGAAAGGCCAATCCGAGACTTCAATCTGGATATTGATCGTGTCTGCATCAATCACCGACGCATCCCACCAACGCCAGCTTCGATCCTCATCCTCGGGACGAAACCAGTACACCCATCCATCCACCGACCATGCGTCCATCATCTCCGGCGTGTGAGCCTGCTCAGACACACACTGCGACACAAACCACGACGGCAATATCGTCAGCCATTCTTCATCCGTTGGCCATCCCGCGTCATGGCCCATCACAATCCGCAGCGTCTCCCGAACCTTCTCCAAAACCTCGTGCGCATTCCCTGGACACGCCACGATCACTGTGACCAAGCCGAACTCGCCCGGCGTCTCGTCAGGCAGCCGAATGCTATCGAGCCTTACTCGTTCGAGCTTTGCGCTAATCATCGCGGCTTCTCCCGAAATTCGGCGGTCTCACGAACAGCCTCGGATGGTAGTGCTCTTCCACATACCGAGCGATCGCAAAGCGCTCCTCCAGCGTTATCTCCACGCGAAAATCCACCCACATTTCGGTCGTTTCGAACAGCTCGCTCGCCTCCACGGAGTCGTCAATAAACTGGCGTATCGTGACATCCCGTTGTTTTGTTGGATCAAGCTTCAGAGGCCGGAATTCATTCTTCGCTGCCGGAAAACTCGTTTTGAGACGCGCCTGACCAAGCAGCCAGCCCGCGAGTTCGGAGCAGATCAAATGCGCCGTCTTACGACCATACTTCTGGATAATTGCCATCAGCAATGGGGATGTTTGGTGATTTTCTTCATAATCAACAATATCTCGGATGAGTGCGTGCATGATCGCCTACGGGATGTTCATGTACCGACGAAGAAACTCGATGTATTTCACCGGCTCCGAATCAAAAATCTCCGGCCCGCCGCCCATGTAAGCGCGCGCCAGTTCGTCCTTGGCGCGCGATTCATTTCCGAGTTCCAACTGCGCCTCACGCAGCCGCAGATGGATGAACGGATTCCCGAGTCCTCCAGGGCAGGTGATTGCATCCGTAAAGGCTTCCCGAGCGCGCTCATAATTTTGCATTTGATAGTAAGAATCGCCAATCGCCGACAAGATCCACGTCGTCTCTTCCCATGCCTCCGCAGGCTGCGGAACGGCCTGGATCGCTTTTATATATTGTACGAGCGCCCCATGAAAATCGTTCTGATCGAACAGAACATTCCCCTGCTCGCAAATTAATCCGATACTCGTTTTCCAATCGTTATTCATGTCGATTGCAGCTCCAATCCTCGCAGCCGCGCTCTACTTTAAAAACTGCGCAAAATTCGTCTGCACGATCATGTCCGCGAAATCGTCGGCGGTCAGCGTCACCGCGCGTTCTTTCGCGACGACTTGATTACGCTCCCACATCCCCTGGATAGAGCCATCAAGTGACTCGCCCAGACGCAGCGTCGTCCGGATCGTCGTGCGCCAGTCGGGACCACCGCCATAAACTTTCTGCACGATCTCCCGCATCGCCTCCTGCTTCTCCAGACACAGTTCTCCGATGCAGTCCAGCACATAGGCGTGCAGCAGCATCAACAGCGGCGCCTGTGCGCCAGCGGTTGCCGTCGGCGCCGAAGGGGATTTCTTGCGAGAAAACAAAGAAGACAACAATGACATGGGAGGCTCCAATCAATACGGTATTTCGTCTACGATATCACAATTCCTACTTGCGCGTCTCTTCCGGGCGTGGTTCAAATTTCAGGCAGGCAGACATATATTACCATTAGCAAGCCATAGGCTTGGCTTATCTCGCCTCAACGGAGATGAATATTGACATCTTCGGCTGAAAGTTCTGCTCGTGAAGCGCCAAGATCCCGAAAAATGGCAACACCAAAGGCGTAAACGATCAATTTTTGGCGTTTGAATGGATTTCTATGCTTACCTACCTGAACTTTGAATTGCACTCGACTCTTCCCCAGCCGGCGTCAGCCGCCACAATCGCACGCTTCCGTCCTGCGATGCCGCCGCCAGCAGCCTCCCGTGCGGGGAAATCGACAGGGCATTGATTTGCGCGTCACTATTCGTCTTGATCGTCGTCACCAAATGGCGGGTTTTGACGAGCCAGAGCTTGATCAGCGCATGGTTGTTTTTATCGAGATCATCGGACGCAAGGTATTCGCCGAGCGGCGAAAAGGCGACGGCGTGGGCATCGCTCTGAAGCGGCAGTCGATACTTCCGCTTGCCGATTGTGTCAAGCAATCCGATAAAATCTCCCGCTACCGCAAGAAGTCTCCCCATGGGCGCAAACGCGACTTGGACCGGAGCGCCCTCGGAGACAGGAAATAGATCGGCCATTGTCCGCCGCGCCGTCAAATCTCGTATTTTGATTTGGGATGTATCTCCATCCCAATCTCCACCCCCTCCGGCAACAACGCCGCCGTCCGGTGAAAAGCTCAGTGATGTCACACTGTCCGCGTTTTCAAACGTGGTGATCAGCCGATACGCACCGGTCTTCATATCCCAAATGATAATCTGCGGAGGCTGCTGCCGTTCGACATCCCCAGTTCCCAGGGCGACGCTGCCCCCATTCGGCGCAATGGCGAAGCAGATGATCGTAAGATGCTTCGGATTGGGCGCGCTCTTTAGCACCCCATGCGTTTTGACATCCCAGATCCGCAGCGTCCGTGGGGTATCCGAATCATCAAGGCTCAAAATACGCGAGCCGTCACCCAGAAACGCGACCTGAGTAAATCCATAGCGTTTCTCAATCCGCCACACCAATTTCCTCGACACGAGATTCCAAAGCGCCATGCCGCCTGCGCCATCATCTCCATACGCCGCCACGAGCAGTTTCCCATCCGGCGAAAACGCGAGTGAAGAAACACCCTGAGGATGATGCATCGTCCAGACCAGATACTGTCCCGCCGGAGACTGCGCTCCCGAAGCGATCGGACACGCAAGACCCCACGCCAACAACACGATCGCCAATTTCATTCGCACGGCTCCTCCCAACATCACTCATTCTTGTTCAACGATTACATTCTGGCAGTCAAAATCGTTGACGGCGCGCGTTATGCAGGTAACGCTGTAAAAAAAGGCATCTGAGCGAATAGATACCTTTAGCTTTCTTTGCGCGAGAAGCGCCTGCTCGTCCGTCAGCATCACAAACCACGCACGCAATTATTCTACAAGCAAGGCGGGCGCCACTTCATCCGGCATAGACCGCGCTCGCTCTCAGACTTCCAGCTCGTATTTCTTCACCACGCTCAAAAGACGATCCTCGCACTTGTGCGAGCCAATTTGAGTCTTCTGATCCTATACCAAGATCTGTACGGAAAAATTTCGAGATCGCGACCCAATTCACCAACAAGGTCTTATTCGCCTACAGCGGCGCTATAGCAATTGTCTGGTTAATGTATTTCAAACAACGCCGGTGGAAATGACACTCAATGAGGACTTTCGATGAAGCGATGGCTCCGGTCACGATCCTCGCAGGCGCGCCAGATCCCGCAGCGGCGGCGCGCCGTATAATCGGCGGTATTCGCGGCTGAACTGGGACGGGCTTTCGTAACCAACTTGCAGTCCGGCGGTCGCGGCGTCCAGGTCTTCCCGCAGCATCAGTCGGCGGGCGGCCTCCAGACGCAGATGCTTCTGATATTGAAGCGGACTCATCGCCGTCACGGCTTTGAAATGACGGTGCAGACCCGCCGGGCTCATATTTGCCTCCCGCGCGATGTCGTCAATATGCACGGGTTTGTCGAAGTGCCGTCCCAGCCAATCAATCGCCCGCGCGATCCGCTGGGTCTGACTGTTTTCCAAAGCGATCTGGCAGAGCCGCGCGCCATGCTCACCTCGCAGCAGCCGATAGTAGATCTCCCGGATCGCCATTGGGGCCAGAATGGGAATATCGTCCGGCGTCTCCAGCAGACGCAGCAGACGCACCACGGCGCCCAGCAGCGAACCGTCAATCGGACTGACGGCCACGCCGCGCCCGGACGCCGCCGCCTTTCCCATCTTCCGGTCCGCCTCCACGATCAGCGCGCCGATCTCCCCGGCGTCCAGATCCAGCCGCATGCTCAAACACGGCTTCTCCGGCGTCGCCTCCATCACCTCCGCAAACAACGGCAGGTCCACGGACATCAGTAGGCAATGCGCCGTATCATACACATAAGTCTCATCCGCCAGGGTCACCCGCTTCCGCCCCTGCGCCACCACGCATAACGACGGCTGGAACAAGCCCGAAACCGGCCGGAACGCCCCGGACACCGGCAGCGACGGCTCCGAAAGTCGATACAGACTCAGCGGCCCGATTGCCGTCGGAAACGCCCCATCCCCGTTCGTAAAGCGCTCGATCAGCGCCGCAAGCTCTTCTTGTGGTGTGAGTGGTGGTGTCATTGTGCTTCTCTTGGGATTCGCCCGTTCCATATTACCAGCATCGCCTCCGTTCACAAGACCTTTGAGAGAATCGTGCAAGAATTTGCGAGGATCCGGTTACACGCCACGACGGCCTTAGCTCCATAATCCACTGTATCGAATTCGAAGGAGAGCGCCATGAAATACAAACTGTTAGGACGCAGCGGACTGCGCGTTTCGGAGATTTGTCTGGGAACAATGACCTTCGGGGAAGACTGGGGCTGGGGCGCGTCCAAGGACGAGAGCCAGGCGGTTTTCGACGCCTTTGTTTCTGCAGGCGGAAACTTCATCGACACCGCCAATCTCTACACAAACGGCAGCAGCGAGAAGATCACCGGCGAGCTGATCGCGCATGACCGGGATCGCTTCGTCCTCGCGACCAAGTTCTCGCTGCAGGACACTCCCGGCGCGCCCGCGAACGCTGGCAATCCCAACGCGGCGGGCAACCACCGCAAAAACCTACGTCGGTCCGTCGAAGGCAGCTTGAAGCGGCTCGGCACGGATTATATCGACCTGCTCTGGCTGCACGCCTGGGACTTCACCACACCGGTCGAGGAAGTGATGCAGTCGCTCGACGATCTCGTGCGGGCAGGCAAAGTGAACTACGTCGGCGTCTCGGACACACCTGCGTGGATCGTCTCGCAGGCCAACACCCTTGCCGAGCTGCGCGGGTGGTCGCCGTTTGTCGCCCTGCAAATCGAGTACAGCCTGATTGAGCGGACGCCCGAGCGCGACTTAATCCCCATGGCGAACGCCCTGGGGCTCAGCGTCACCCCTTGGTCGCCCCTCGGGATGGGAGTGCTCACCGGCAAGTATAACGACTCAACACAGCAGGCCGGAACCCGCCTCGGCGCGGCCGATGGGAATTTCGGAGACAACCAGTTTGCGAGTATCCTGTCCGAGCGCAACCTCGCCATCGCGCGGACCGTATCGGACGTCGCCGCCGAAATCGGCAAAACCCCATCCCAGGTCGCCCTCGCCTGGCTGCTGGCGCAAGGTCCCAGCGTCATTCCCATCATCGGCACGCGTAAAGTCCACCAGCTCGTCGACAACCTCGGCAGCGTGGACATTACCCTCACCGCCGACCAGCTCGCGACGCTCGACGCCGCCAGCAAAATCGAGCTCGGCTTCCCGCACGACATGATCGCCTCCCCTATGGTCCGCAGCTTCGTCACCGCCGGCAACGACGACGCCATCGTCAAGCGATAAACCACGCAATCGCCGTCAAGCAATCTCCAGACACGCAGCAAAGCTAGCCGCCTTGCTGCGTGTTTGGATTCTCGCTCCATGAGAATTGCGGACAATCTCTTGCCCTCTTACTCCGTGGTGTGTTCCCGAGCGCTTACCTGATGGTAATATGAGGCGTCAAAGCAAGGAAGAGGCCATGACCAACATCAGCGCCGCTTGGGCTCGCATCGATATTTGGCTTAGCCGCAACGCGCCCCAGATCCTCGCAGGCATGGCGTCCGGCGCTTCGGAGGACGAGGTCGCCGCCGCCGAACAAGAGATGGGAATAATCGTTCCCGATGACGTACGCGAACGGTTGGAGACGAAAAGATGAAGCGCAGAAGAGAATTGGATAAAGTGATCGAAACGGGAGACGCCGTACGGCTATCAGCTCTACTGCAAGCCGGAGGCGATAACGAAGAGCACAATCACCTCGGCTGGACACCGCTGATGTCGACGGCGTACAAAGGCAACCTCAATGCAATGCGCGCCCTGATCTCCGCCGGCGCGGATCGATATACTCTAACCCGAGACGGAGAGTGCGCCCTGCACATCGCAGCTCGTGGCGGCCAGGCGGACGCAATCCGTTACCTTATCAGCTTGGGGCTAAATGTGAACGCTACAGACCATTATGGAGAAGTCACGCCGTTGCACATCGCAGCAGCAGGGTCAAGGCATGACATCGCCTCGGAAGCCTGCGCCGCGCTCCTGGATGCTGGAGCTAAAATCGACGCGCGAAACAAAGACGGCGCTACACCACTTTACTTTGCGTCTCTCAGTATGCGCGAAAAAGTCAGTAGGTTTCTTGTAAGCCGCGGCGCGGACACAAACGTCCGCGCTTCAAAGGGCCGAACCGCACTCATCACGGTCACCAAACTGGCGATGAAACCGGAAACCGCATCACTACTCGTAGAGATTGGAGCCGAACTCGATATTCAAGACGACGATGGCTGCACCGCCCTGATTTACGCCGCACGCCACACAACCATCGGCTTTTTGGACATCCTAATAAACGCCGGCGCGAACCCACTCCTCCAAAATAACGAAGGCAAAACCGCGCTGGACATCGCGGAGGAAATTGCGCGAACGTCAAGCAGCGGTCACTCGGAAACCATCGCCATTCTGCGCAGAGCGATGATATAAGATGCGCTCCCGCTCACGATGTTACTAAAGTATCGTCCGCCCAGTATAATGGTTGTATGACCACGCAAGAATTACTGCTCGGCGAACCACAGACATTGCGCAAGCGCCTGATCCGTCTGGCGCAGATGTGGACGGCCTTCGTCCTGATTCATCTGTTCTTCCGATTTGTATTTCACTATGATCGCCTCGAAACCACGCTCATCTTCATGGTGGGCGCCCTGTTGATTTTCCGAATCGCTCCGCCGAAATAGCATCGCCTACCCTTCGCACAAACAATAACCCATGAAAAAATATCTGGCAGCGCAAAAGACGGCGCACTCGCAGGCTCTGCTTCCCTACGAAAGCATCTTCGGCAGCCGCGTTACTCTGCCCGCTCGTTTGGGAGTAGCCGCCCTGGCGGCGGGGGCGTTTGGCGCTTCTCTCGCCTGGATCAGCAGCGTCTATGACATGCCCTTCGGCGCCATCCAGGGTCTGATCACCGCTCTGATTGGCATTCACGCCTTTGCCATGGCGACAGCCCACGAACAAGCGCCGGCAAAACTCAGGCGTCACGGTCTGCTTGGCTCTCCGGAAACCCGATCCGTTCGTATCACCGTCTCCACCTTGTCGGCCGCGCTCGTGAGCGCTCCCACGGCGTGGGACACCCTCACGCACCGTCACCCCTTCATCCCGGCGCTCTATTCGCTCTCACTCTGCATCGGTCTCTACTGTTATTACGCCGCCACCATGAACGATCACAGCAGCAAGAATAGCGACATCCTTGGCGATCCCGGCACGCTGCGCAGCCGCCTCAGGCATACCGGACTGCTGCTTGCTATCTACGCTGTTCTTTTCGGCGGCATTTGGCTCACCACCCGCCAGTCCATCGTCCCATCGTACGTTATCATCCCATGTGTGATGAGTGGCGTCTACTGGACATTTTATAAAACGAAATAGCCATTCGCGCATAAAAACGACGCACGCACGTTCCGAATGCCCTCACTCCTCCAACTCCATAGCCTTCGTATTCCCATGGCTCACGCTAGCCAGTCCTGACGTAATCCCGTGAACCATGCCCACGCTGCGATCGCGTTTGCGGCGTCGCCGGCTCGAAAGAATACGGCCAGTCCAAAACGTTTCTCACGTTTGCCGTCTTCGCCAGACAAAGCACATATCTCCAGCGAAACGTGCGCCGTAAATCGCCCTCTTAAGGCGATAAAGCGGCTTACCGAGTGCGTGATCATCCGTGCGCCGTGGATAAGAAGCCCTCAATTTCCGCCTTCGCTCGCTCTGCGGATTCTGGAGTTTTGAATATGGCGAGTAGGATTTGCGCGTTCTTTCGGTCTGCGTCGCCCGGTATTTTCAATTCAAGTTGGTAGAGCTTGCTTCCCAATCGCCCTGCGGAAAAGAGCGAGTCCGCCAACAGTGGGCGTTCGGGTTCGCTTCCGATCTGAAACGTTCTGGGACTTCGGCGGATGCAAAATGGCTGATGCGTCTTTCCGCTGGCGAAGATCTGCCTGGCCAAAAGATATCCCAGCGGTACTGCAACGCCGTAACAGATAAGCTGTGGAAGCAGCACGGACAGCGGCGCCTGGAAATATTTGTGCTGATAGAGATAATAGAGCGGGGCGAACGTGTAAAAGACAGCCAGAATGATCCGCTTGTTGCGGGTGTCCTTCTCATAATACGGCTGCGTCGCCCGCAGGCTCTCACCATCGATTATCATTTCCAAATATTCAACGGTCACATCCTCTTGCCCCGCTTTCGGCGCGGGCGGCCACAGATTGCTCATCGCGTTTTCTCCTGATAGCTTTCTTTCCATCTATCAGACATCTGAATGAGCGTTTCCTTCTCAAACCGTCCCGTGGCGGCGATAGTATCAATAATACAATGAAGAAATCAACACGAATACAAGCCGCGCAGGAGACGCTGGCGATTTTTGAGGCGGGGCGTTACACGGCGCCGTCGGGGCGGGTGGTGGAGGTCCGGGACGCGCAGGCGGCGGCGATGGCGGGAACACGGCTGTACTTGCCGTCGGACTTTCCCGATCCGCTCCCATTGTACGCGAAGCGCATTGGAGCGACGGTGATTGAGGTGACGGCGGAGACGACGCTGGAGGCCGCGCGCCGCCTCGCGCCGTCCAATCCCATGGCGCTCAACTTCGCCTCGGCCAAGAACCCCGGCGGCGGTTTCCTCAATGGCAGCCAGGCGCAGGAAGAATCGCTCGCGCGGTCATCGGGACTGTATCCCTGCCTCCTGCATGGCCGCCCCATGTACGATTATCACCGCCAGCTGGGCACATGCCTGTACTCGGACCACATGATCTACTCACCCGATGTCCCCGTAATCCGCGAGGACGAAGGCGCACTGCTGGACACTCCGTACACAATGTCGTTTCTCACGTCTTCAGCAGTCAACGCCGGTGCGCTCTATCGAAATGAGCCGCACAATATCTCCCAGATACAACCGACGATGGCGGAACGACTGCGTAAAGTCCTCTGGCTGGCCTCGGAACACGGCCACAACACCTTGATCCTCGGCGCATGGGGCTGCGGCGTCTTCAGAAACGATCCCGCCATGATCGCCGGCCTCTTCGCCGAAGCCCTCGGCCCCGGCGCCCCCTTCGATCGCTGCTTTGCACACGTCACCTACGCGGTCTATGACGGCAGCGAAAACCAGGAAGTCATCCGCGCCTTTCAAACCCGCCTGAGCTGATAGAAGCATGCCTCACGAACAGGCGCAAATGCCTGGCGAATCGAAGACGCCCGGCACGGGGCTAAGATTGTTCGGACTCCCGCAGAAGTTTCGCTTCATATGCTCGGCGCTGCGCCAATTCTTCGTCGCTCATTCGCCATTGGTTCGGCAGCGCGGGGTCCAGCTCGTATGGCTCGGAGTAGTAAGGGACGCCCGACATATCGACAAACACCGCGACCAGCGACACCGCGCCCTCATAACGCCGATCGGCTATGAGATCGCAGAGCCGCTGGCGGCACAGCTTAAACTCGCAATCTTTACCCGGGCGCAGCCAGAATGGAAACGCCGGTCCGGCGAGGACAATCCCCTTGGCCCCGGGCGCGAATTGCAGCGGCAGGATCTCGCCGCTTGGCAGCGCAATCCCCGCCTGCTGAAGCAGAAAGGGACTGAGCTTCGCGCTCGCCAGTGGACATACCCATTCCTCGACCAGGTTATCGTCAGCCGCCACATACATCCCGCGACTGATCTGAACGCGGATATCGTCGCTTCGGTCGAAAGGATTCTTGTTCCACATCAGTAATTTTCACCGTTCCAACGGACATTCAAATCCCCGCGAACCTCGCACGCCAGAACAGAAGACTGGGACGGATTAGGTATGACGCAATAACATCTCGCGGAATTTTCGACCTGGCGTATCCAGCGTCGCCGACCTCTCAAAAATGACCGTTGTTTCAAGATTCGAGGGGTCGAAACAGATTTCCTCCCACACCCGATCTCCGGGATCACGCTCAGCACTAAACAACAAATCACTCAAAAGCACCAACATAAAGACGTTATTGCCGGTCCGCGAATCCAATATCGAAAAACAGGCAGATTCACCGGCCATTCTCAGTGCGATTCCTGGTATAAGGTTAGATGGATCTTTCAGCCGTTCGCGGCTGAGGGATCCCCACCCTCATTCGCCAACTCACTCCATGTTTACGCCGAGCAGCCTTGCACATGCAGCCTCAGGCAGTCCGGGCACAGGAAAAAGTAGAGCGCGTCTTCGCGGATAAAAAACGTCTCGCCGGTTAGAAAATGTCCTCCCTGGAACTTCTCCTGGCCAATCCCCGCGATATAATCCATCTCGTGGCGCGCCAGCCGCAGCGCAGGTTCGTCTTTTCGCCTTCTCGCACCAAACGCAGCCGAGCACAGTTCCATATCAGTGTCACAGCCAGCGCCAATCGAACCGGCCGGCCCCCTGCTCCAGCACCGCAACACGCTCGCCTTGGCGCAGCAGCGCTTCCTTTACCGCGTCATTCGCGCCAAGCATCCGGTGACCAGTCACGAATATGGCGTAGTTGACTTCGCAGCCAAATGGAATATACGCCCAGCCGATCTCTTCAATCCATTTCGGCGCGGATTCCGTCATATACAATTCTTTGCTGGGGTAGGAATAATAATGTATCTCTCCATTCGGATGATACACCGTATGAGACTTTAGTGGAACGCGCTGCAAAATCTGCGGCGGCGTCGACGCTGGGTAAGCAAAGCTGAAGTTGTCGTCATATCGGCCGATATTGTCCTTCAGGATCTCCTGCATTTCCGGAAGCAGCCAGAGGCGGCTGGCCTCAGGCGTAGCTAGAAAATCGTCCAGCGCGTCTTCGTCTGGATATCGCCGATTGAGATCCGCCAGTAAATCAGGCGCCCGGTCGAGATAACTCCACAGCGGGCCGGCCCCATACCACAACGGCGTGTCGGCGACATGCGCCAGCGCCGTTTCCAAATTACCGCGCGTGGACCGCATCAAACAATGTGGGAACTTTGCAATGGGAGGATCCAGCGTCCCAAGAAATCGCAGCATTGTCTGATCTTCCCACGAGATCGATGAATCATTGCTTTTCATTGCATTACTTTGGAGTTGATGGGGAATAGCTTCTGTCGCGAACTCAGTCGCCGGAGCACCCTTCGATGTAGTATTCGGTGGGCGTCTCTCCCGTAAACAGCACCAGATAAACGGCGCTCCACCGGCCGTACAGATTGCAGTCGTAAAGCCGTAAGCCCCCGCCGTTGTCCGGCGACAGGAGATCTCGCGACGGATACGGCGTGCCGAAGATCTCGACAACGCAGTCCTCCGGAACGGGACTCAATCCCCCATATTCAGGCGCCGCGCAGATATGATCGATATCCAGGACGGAATGCGCCCCGGTGTCGCCATATTTCTTAAGAAGCGATTCAATCGACTTCGGACGGCGGGACTTGGTGATATTGGGACTCAGCAGCGCAAGCCGCTCGCGGTACTTTCTTCCCGCTTCCGGATCTAGCCGTTCGATGGTCGCGGCAAGAGTATCCAGTCCGCCGTACGAATAATCTCCGCGTTCAAACACCTCATTCCGAAGCTGTTTCAACGCAGCCTCAATATCCGGCTGATAAGGAATAAAATGCCGCCACTGCGTTGCTCCCAATCCGCTCCTCCTCCGCACCTGTTGTCAAAAAAATGATGCTCGACGATTATGTGCAGCTGACTTTGGCGTCGCGGATCGCGCAAATGGCGCACTTCAGTACATTTCTGCTGGCTGCTCCCACGTTAGCTTTTCGAGGCTGTAATGCTGAAACCCATGGCGTTTGATCAGATCGAAGGCGCGCTGTGTGACTACTAATCCGCAGCTGGGGCGAACCGGCCCCGGCGCGCCGATTCTCTGGGGGTCGAACACAAAGTCAATTCGTTTTGCGTAGATCAGATCGTCTCCAGAAGTAGCCTTGATTGTCGACGCCATGGTAATTTCTCCGGTTCCCTCAAGACGAAGCCATTGAAATTCGGGCAGACTGGCTAACTCCGGCCGGGATCTCTGGCTGTTCTTAAAGGACGGCTTTCCAGAGACGATTACGGGATCCAGACGAAACCCGGTGATGCCCTCGGCAAGCAGATCCGCGCCCAGCGACGCCGTCACCAAAAATTGCTGGCCATTTGTGACCAGCGAATCGCCCTTCCATCGCTCAAAACGAAAATCCAGTTGCTGTATGTCCGCCACACCCGTTTCGCTCGCGCGCAACGCTTCTGTATTCAGAATAATCGTCTCAGGTCCATAGACACCTGAGCGCTCCAGCAGCAAAAAATAGTGCGCGCTTTTCATAAGGGGCCCACGATCCTAAGACTTTCGAACGACGAGCTCCTTAGAAGTTTTCGTCACGCCGTCGAGCAGTAAGATCCGAATATCGCGCAGCCGATCGATCTGCGGTTTCCATTCGAAATCTTGGAGGAGCAGGTGAGAAATAGCCAGCTGGATCGCGGTTTCCTGCTGAGGGCTGGCGGTGAAAACGAACGTCAGTCCCCACGCGGCGTTCTTTCGACTCTTCAGCCACTGGATCATCGCCTCGTTCACGTGGCGCATTTCGCTTTCCAGCGGATAGGGGTTGTCAATCACGGCGGTAATCGCGAGCATATACCCCTTGGAAAACAGCTGTCTCTTCGAAGCTTCCATGACGGTCACTGAAGTGGACATTTCGTTTCTTGGCTCCGTTCATCGTTGATGTGGATCCCGCATCCCAGCGGCGTTCACGAGATGCGGACAAGCAGACGTGCGAGACATCTCATCATACGACAGCCAACGAGCAGACGTCAAGTTTTTCAAGAAAATCTAATCATTCCGCGTAACAGACACGGACCGCCTCCCTAATCTTTGTCGATCTGGACGGGCGCCCAGCCAATCGTCAGTTTATGCAGGACGCAGAATTGGTAGAACGTTTGCGAGAACACCGTATGCGGGGCGTTGAGGCCAAAGTTCTCATATGTCAGCGCGATATCGAACGGCGGGATGCTCGCCAAATCCTTCGCCCGGTAGTGCAGTTCAGGAATGGCGAATAGCGCCTCTGGAAAGTCGATGCCTTCGCGCAGCACTGATGGCTCCGGCGCATCGCGATCGAGGAGGCGGCTTGGGCCCCGCGCGCTCAAAAAGACGTTCCGATCGGAAAGCGGCGGCAGGACGATCTCGCTCGTGAGCTCCCAGAACTGCCCCGACAGCTTCTTCGCGCCCGCCCCATACAGTTCGATGGGCTGGAGTTTGGCTCCCCGAAACGCGCCCTCTTCCACGGCGGCCCGAATGCGTTCGGAGATCAACACCGCCATGCCCCATCCCCCACCGATATCGGACTTCGGCTTGATCTTCGCGGCGTCTTTGCTCAGCAGGCCACTCGGCAGTCGTTCATCAAACCCAAACGTCCGCGTAAAATATGGCGACAGATACCGGCATTGCTCCAGGTCGCGTTTGCTGTAAGATCGCTCGATCCTCATCAAAAAGTCATGCTTACCCGGCATCGTCCCAGGGTCGGGCGTGCAGTCGTAGCGCCGCAGCAGATCGAAGATCTGGGTGTTCCGTTCATCTTCCTGCGGCATTTGACTGTCGAAGACCTGCACCCCATGCGCGTTGGTCCGCGCTCCTTCGGGATAAATCGCGGCAATCTCCTCAAACAGAGCGCCGCCGACTTCATCAAAACTCCCAAAGTGAATCGTGACGATGGTTTTCATATTGGGTTATGGATTCTTCCGGGGAATTAATCATGAAACTCCTGCCTCAGTAGGGATCTCGTACACCTGCTTCAGATAAGGAGAGATCAGTAAATTGATTGCGGATGCAATGAGCAGCATGGGGATTTGGACGTGAAGAAAGTCCATCCGCTAGCGGACATATCAAACGAGATCGCCAGGATGAGGAAGAATGGGAATTGCGCAAGCCCATACGCACTTTTGGTGTTCATTGTCTCTCGCTATCCTGCATTTCTGTTTATGATACCATGGGCGCCCAGCGCATCCAGAGTATGCACGCCAGAAAACGTCTGGTCCTGGTGTAAGGATGCGGCGGGATGAAGGCAAGGACATGTTAACGAAAGTGCGTTTTCGTTAACATGTTCTTTCTCGTCCGATCCAAGGAGCCAAAAAAGATCAGGTGGCATTCTTGGGGCGAATCCAGGTATAAATTCTATGGATCTTACAGCCGACGCAGGCTGAAGGATACAAATTCCCGCAAGTCGCGCAACAAACGCCGGATGTAGAGACGCAATGACCGTTCCAAGCTCCGAGGATGAAGAGGATGGACTGGACGCCGCCAAGCGCGCGCTTGCCGAAAGCGAGCGGCGGTACCAGACGCTGTTTGAGACGATGGCGCAGGGCGTCGTCTACCAGGACAAAAATGGGCGCATTATTTCCGCCAACCCGGCGGCCGAACGGATGCTGGGAATGACGCTGGAGGTCATGCAGGGCCGCACGGCGACCGATCCCCGATGGCGCGCCGTCCGCGAAGACGGTTCACCATTTCCCGACGACGAGCGTCCCTCCGTCCGGGCGCTGCGAACGGGCAAGCCGGCGCTGGGCGTCATCACCGGCTTCTATCACCCCGAACTTAACGAGACGCGCTGGCTGCGCAACGACTCCACTCCCGAACTCGATCCCGTCGATGGCTCCCCGGTGCGCGTGTACTCCATTTTGGAGGACATTACCGACCGCCTCAAGGCCGAGAAGGCGGCGGCGGAGGCGTCACGCACCGTCGTCACCATTTTGGAAAACGTCACCGACGCCTTCTTCGCGCTGGACAAGGAATTCCGATACACCTACGTCAATCGGCGAGGCGAGGAGATCACGCACAAAACGCGCGAGGAGCTGCTGGGGCGCCGGGTGTGGGATGTCTACCCCGACCTGATTGGATCGGTCTTTTACCACCAGTACTATCGGGCCATGGCAGGCGACGGCCCGGTCACGTTTGAGGAGTTCTACGCCGGATCCCAAACCTGGTACCGCGCGCACGCCTACGCCACCCCAGACGGACTGGCCGTCTACCTGCGCAATATCACCGCCGAGCGCCGGGCGGCGGAAGAGCGCGCCGCCACCGAGCAGCGGCAGCGCGAATTCATGCGCGATGTCCTCGCCAGCGTCACCAACGGCAAGCTGCACCTGTGTTTCAGTGACGCCGATCTGCCCGGCCCATGTCCCGATTGCACCGGCGTGACGCTCACACCCACCGAAGGATTACGCGCGCTGCGCCTCACCGCCGACGAAGCCGCCGGCGCGCAGGGCTTCAGCGACGATCGCCGGCACGACCTGGTCACCGCCGTCAGCGAAGCCGGCATGAACGCCATCGTCCACGCCGGCGGCGGCGTCGCCTGCGTCCGCACCCTCCCCGATCACATCGTGCAGGTCTGGATCGTCGACGAAGGCGCGGGCATCTCCGTCGAGAACCTGCCCCGGGCCACCCTCGAAAAAGGCTACACCACCGCTGGCACCCTCGGCCACGGCATGAAGATGATGCTCCGCTCCACCGACCGCGTTTACCTGCTCACCAGCCCCACCGGCACAACCGTCGTGCTCGAACAAGGCCCCAACTCCCAATCGCCGCTCCTGCAAAACGAATGGTGAGACGCCTCACTTCAACGTCCGCCCTCCGGCCCTTCGATCAGCGCCTCCGCCTGGCCCGCGTACTGGTCCAAGACACATTTCACGAACAGCAAAACAAGCACGTCATCTTTAATATTGCGAGACGTCCCTGCCGCCGCGAACCTCATCGCAGCTTGCCCAAAGCGACCTACCCCGCGCCACTGTCGAACGTGACACGAAAGACGACATCGACCTCTGCGGCTTCCTCCGTCACAACGCCGTAATGGATAACCACAACGATCTCATTCCAGCGGCGGACGGCCAATATCTCCGTGAAGCAGTCGCCGATTCTCATTTGCGCAATCTCACCGTTCGGAAAACACCCCGAGCGGCCGCCAGCGGCGGCCGCGCCAGTGGTTGCTGCGGCCACGGCGTGAGCGGAGAAAAGAATCCCAAAATATGAGCTGTAACAACAGCACAATGATGGCCGCTGGAACGATGAGCACGCCGTAGGAGAGATAACCAGCCAGGGCGAAGATGATTCGCGAACGCGATGTCTCGGGCAGGCGCCGAAGCGCCCCATGGCTGGGATTATGCCGGCCTTCGCGGAGATAATCGCGCGGCGTCCCATGCGTGTCCAGCGCCCAAACGCCCGACGATTTCCCATCGTCGGATTGGCAGAGGATGTCTTGCCGCCCGTCGCCGTTCACATCGAGAAAGCTGAAGTAAACCGGATGCCGCCCCCCGAGATAGGCGACCGCCACGTTGCCGCGATAGAACGTGCAGCCCGCGCCGGCGTGACGTCCCTGGAAGAAATCGTACTCCAGCCGGTCGGCGGAAATCCCTACGCGCCGCGAATCGATCCCATGCGTATCCGGGCCGTCATCGTCCGTCTCGATGAAACGGAATTGGAACCATGGGTCAACTGCCCGAATCGCAAATCCGCCGAAGAGCGAAAACAAAAGTACAGCAGCGTTCAATGACAAAGACATGAGGCGGACGTACTTCCAAAAACGCAGTCGACTCGGTCCAGTTCTATTGCTCGGATTGTCCCCCGATCGCACCTCGGCGCTCATATGTCCCCTTCTCCTACTTCGGCGACTTCGTGTACAAAGATAAACAACGTGGCGCGGCGCCCGCAGGTTTCGCCAATCCAAGCGCCCCGAGTTTCTTTCGAAACGCGGGGCGCTTGGATTGTGTACAATCTCAGAACTTACTGCACGGAGACGCTGTAGCTCAGCTCGCCGGAATAGCTGCCGCCGCCGGTGATTGCGCCGTAGTCCGTCAAGTGGCGGGTGATCGTTAGGGAGCCGCCGGGCGTGACGGGGACGGTGGAGACGTGAGCCGCCGTCTTGCTGCCGCTCACGGTTTGCTGGGAAATGCCCCGCCCGGTGTAGTAGGTGGTGATAGGCGCATCGCCCAGGCCGTTGTCGGCGCTAGTCGTGCGTGTGGCTCCATACTGCGCGCCGCCGGCGGCGTAGGAGTATTCGGTGATTGTGACGCTGGCCGGCGCGGGGTCGCGCGCCAGATCGCCGTTGTTCGGGACCCACGCGATGGTCCCGGTATAGGAGACACTGCCTGTCAGACTGCCGCCGCCGCCGCCCGCGCCGATATCAAAGCTCATCGAGCTGGCCGTGTACGATGGGCTGAGCGGCCCGCCGCCGCCGCTCCCCGTCGGATTGTACGTAAATCCGCCCGTCGGCGCGCCTGTCAAACCCCAGTGGCCCGCATAGGCCGGCTGAGAAATCAAAACGGGAGCCGCCGTGAATAGGACCGCTCCGAGAAAGAAGGACCGACCGCCAAGCATTTTGCTAACGTTCATAGATGTCGCCTCTCAACGTAGATTGCGATTCGCAGCATTGAGAACCACGCTGCCCGCAGCCTATTATGTCACGCAAGTATACGTATACGCTACCCAGGATACAAGATTTTTGCAGCATGCGATAACCATTGTGGCAATTGGTGAGTACGATCGGGGCAAAGAGCGAATTCGCCGGCGTTTCTGCATTCGCCGCAGGCGAGAATTGGCGCGGGGTTACGGCTCCCAAATTACCGCTCGGAAGTATCCGGCGAAATCCGGGTATAAAGATTTGAGACATTCCCATCGGCGTCGATCGGGGACACGTCGTATCCAATCTTAAGCAGCCATACAAAGGATCGATGAACTTGTCGAACGCACAGGATGAAGCCGAGCGTCAGGACGCCGCGCAGGCGCTTTTGGAGAGCGAGCGCAGATACCTGACCCTGTTCGAGACGATGGCTCATGGCGTCGTCTGGCAGGATCACGCCGGCCGAATCACATCGGTCAACGCCGCCGCCCAGCGCATGCTTGGAATGACGCTGGAGCAGCTTCAAAACATGTCGAAGCTCGATCCCAGCCGGGCTGGCGTCCACGAGGACGGCTCCCCGTTTCGTGATGAAGATCGTCCTTCGATTCTAGCGCTTCAAACCGGGCGTCCGGTTCGGAACGTTCTCCTCGGCTTCCAGCATCCCACCCTGCCTGGAACCCGCTGGCTTCGCATCGACGCCACCCCAGAACTCGATCCCGCCGGCGGACCGCCGCTGGGCGTCTACTCGGTCCTGGAGGATATTACCGACCGTGTGCGCGCCGAGCGTGAGGCGACGGAAGCGGCGCGCACCGTAACCACCATTCTGGAGAATGTGACTGACGCCTTCTTCGCGATCAACAAAGAATGGCGCTATACCTATGTCAACCGGCGCGGCGAGGAAGTATCCGGACACACCTCCGAGCAGCTCATCGGACGCAGTATTTGGGACATCTACCCAGATATCATCGACACGATGTTTGACGAGCAGTTCCACAACGTCATGAACGGGGGCGACCCGGTGACATTTGAAGCGCTCTACACGGCGTCGCAGACCTGGTATCGCGCGCACGTTTATCCGACACCCGACGGGATCGCCTTTTACCTGCGCAATATCATGCACGAGCGCCGCGCCGCGGAGGAGCGTCAATCCGCCGAGATACGCCAGCGCGAGTTCATGCGGGATGTCCTCGCCAGCGTCACCAACGGCAAACTGCGCCTTTGTTTCCGCGAAGCCGATCTGCCCGGCGCGCCGCCCCGCGCCGAGCGCATTACCCTGACACCGGAGCAAGGTCTGCGCCGCCTGCGCCAGGTCGCCGAAGAAGCCGCCCGCGCGGAGGGATTCGCCGACGAGCGCTGCCACGATCTGGTGACCGCCGCCAGCGAGGCGGGCATGAACGCCGTGGTCCACGCCGGCGGCGGCGCGGCGTACGTCGGCGTCCTCCCCGAAAAGATCGTGCAGATCTGGATCGTCGATGAAGGCCCCGGAATCTCGATGGAAAACCTTCCCCGCGCCGCGCTGCAAAAAGGCTACACGACCGCCGGAACTCTCGGCCACGGCATGAAGATGATGCTGCGCGCCGTTGACCGCGTCTTCCTCCGCACCAGTCCTAGCGGAGCCACCGTCGTCCTCGAACAAGAGCCAGTCCCCAAGCCCTCCCTCCTGCTCAACGATTGGTAAAGCATCCGCTTTGCCATTCGTTGATGAACTGATTACACGCGCGAGGAAACCTGGTATAAATCCTGTGTAAGTTCTCAGCCGCCGGCTATTCTGACATTTCCGAACTTATATGAAGACGAGGGGTCGATGACCTTGCGGAAACCCGAGGACGAAAACTCTACCGAAGACAGTTCCCAGGATGCGATGCGAGCGCTGGAGGAGAGCAAGCGCAGATATCTGACGCTGTTCGAAACGATGGCTCAGGGAGTCGTCTGGCAGGACAACACGGGGCGCGTGACCTCGGCCAACCCCGCCGCTGAGCGTATTCTGGGCTTCACGGAGGCGCAACTCAAGGCGAGGTCACCCGCGCTCGATCGCGCCAATTTCCCGCTGCGCGACGACGGCTCCCTGTACACCTATGAAGATCGCCCTACGATCAAGGCGCTCTATACCGGCCAGCCCGTGCTGGGCGCGATCCTGGGATTTCCGCATCTCAAACTCGGCGAACTGCGCTGGATTCGCGTCGACGCGATTCCGGAGATCGACCCAAACGGCGGCCCGCCGCTGGGCGTTTATACGGTCTTTGAAGACATCACCGATCGACGCCGCGCCCGCATGGAAGCGGCGGAGACGGCCCGCAAAGCCGTCACGATTTTAGAGAACGTCACCGACGCCTTCTTCGCGCTGGACAAGGATTGGCGTTACACTTTTGTCAACGGGCGCGGCGTCGAGATGGCGGGCCGCGCCGCCCAGGAGCTCATCGGCCGATGCATCTGGGATATCTATCCGGACCTTGTCGGCACGGTGTTCGAAGCCCAGTACCAGAGCGTCATGAATGGCGGCGCTCCCGTCACATTCGAGGCGTACTACGCCGCGTCCCAGGTCTGGTATCGCGTCCACGCCTATGGAACGGGCGACGGCGTCGCCTTTTACCTGCGTGACGTCACGGCCGAGCGGCGGACCCGAGAAGACAGCATCGCGGCGGCGCGGCGCCAGCGCGAATTCATGCGCGACGTGCTTTTCAGCGTCACCAACGGCAAGCTGATCCTCTGCCTGGAGGAGCGTGACCTGCCCGGCCCGCGTCCGGAATGCCCCGGCATCCTGCTCACCCAGACCGAAGGCCTGCGCGGGCTGCGCCGCGCCGCCGAGGAGGCCGCCCGTGCGGAGGGCTTCATTGACGACCGCTGCTTTGATCTGGTCACGGCGGTCAGCGAAGCCGGCATGAACGCCGTCGTCCACGCCGGCGGCGGCGTCGCTTTCGTCCGCACTCTCCCCAGCCAGATCGTACAAACGTGGATCATCGACGAAGGCCCCGGCATCTCCTTCGAGAACCTCCCCCGCGCCGCCCTCGAAAAAGGCTTCACCACCGCCGGCACCCTCGGCCATGGCATGAAGATGATGCTCCGCTCCACCGACCGCATCTTCCTGCGCACCACCCCAACCGGCGCCGTCGTCGTCCTCGAACAAGGCCCTCACGCCGAACCTTCCCTGCTCCTCAACGAGTGGTGAGAAAAAAGCGCCTCATCCCGGCATGCGGAACGAAGGATGGGTCATCCACCAGCGCAGGAACGCAGCGTCGGCGTACTGGCTCACCCAGTGGCAGTCCCAATAGTCGTTGTAATCAGGAATCGTGACCAGACGCCCCTGCATCCCCGCGAGCATTTCGCGCTGATACGGTTCACACTCGCTCCAGGCCGCCTTGTTGACCCACACCGAGCGTTGAAGGCGTTGGGGTAAATCGCGGGTAGGAAGCAGCACTTGCATCGGGATAATCCCATCCAGAAGATCGGCGACGCCGGCGAGCAGTTCGGCCAGGATCACATGATCGACTTTATCCTTGCAGTTCGCGCATATTACCACCGCTATGTCCGCCGGAGTGAACCCGAACGCCGCCATGAATTTCGCCTGCACCACCGGATGCATGGCGTCCGACAAATCGAATGGCGATGTCCCGATAATAAACGACCGGCCGTGTGTCAAGACCGTAATCCCATGGACCGGGCGGGTGTCCGCCACCCAGCAGTCGCGCCCCGTATGCTCGGCGCTCACGGCGTCGATCACTTCATCCAGCTTCTTCTCGTCGTTATCCGTCCATGCGCGCGGCAGCAATATTTGGTAACACGGCCCCACAAAGCCCTCCTCTCCGGCTCATTTACCATCCCAGAAACTCCGTGGAGAGCACACGCATCCCGAAATGGGAACCCAGATACTCCAGTATACCGCGCCAAAGTCACACGTGATCGTCAACGTTCCGCGCCACGGGTCGCGTCTTACCGACCGCCGGAGACCACCACTGAGATCGTCGCATACCGCGCTGAGTGGGTCAATGCAGTCGTGTGCTCTCATAAATTCGGGACGCGTGCAGGCGGCGGTCGGCGAGCGTGAAGAGTTCTTCGCGGTTTGCCGCGTCGTACGGAAAGATCGACAGGCCGACCGCCAGCATGTGCGGGATATTCTCCGGGTAACCCGCGCGGCGGTACTTGACGTAGGCGAGCGAGGCGCGGATCTGAGACAGGATGGCGCGGATATCCTTGAGGTCCCCGGGCGTCACGACCGCAAATTCCTGGTCGCCATAACGGGCGACAATCGCCTCCGAGGATCCGCACGCGGCGATCGCCGAGGCGATCACGCGCATGACTTCGTCGCCCTGCGCCTCGCGGTTCGCGCGGCGGACCATCGGAAAGTCTTCCACCCCGATCAGCGCAAGCGACAACGGCGTGCGCTCGCGCTCGGACTTCGCGCATTCCTTGTCCATGCGCTCCTGGAAGACATCCGGATCCACCAGGCTCCGCAGCGCCCCATGACCCGATGTCAGCCAGAGCGGAACCGAGAAATCACCGTTTTCCGGCTCCGCCCGCAGCCCGTCATTTACTTTCGTGTTCTTCACTTCCATCTTCGTTTCCATTCTCATTGACGAACCCATCCATCACGCCGCCTTTAAGAGCGAGGCCGGCTCGGACGGCGTTTCTTCGGTGACAAACCGGCTTGCGGAGCATTTGAGATCGCCCGCGATCCCGGACAGTCTGACGGAGGACGTCACAAGCTGCTGCACGGCCAGGCTCTGTTCGGTGATGGCGCTGGCGACGGTCTGCACGGACGCCGAGACCTCCTCGGCGGAGGCGGACATCTCTTCGGCGGCCGCGCTGCTTTGCTGGACGATAAACTCGACGTCGGAAATCGACTTCGAGACTTCCTGCGACGAGGCCAGCATCTCCTCGGCCGCCGCGCAGATGCTCTGGACTTGATCGTCCACACGCGTCATTTCCACGCGGATCTTCGACAGCGCCGCCCCCGCGCCCTCGGCCAGCGCGCAGCCTTTGACAACTTCCTGAGAGCCGGTTTCCATGGCGCGCACCGCATCACCGGTATGAGACTGGACGCGCGCGATCAATTGGCCGATTTCATGCGTCGCCTGGCGCGACCGCATGGCGAGCTTGCGCACCTCGTCCGCGACAACGGCGAAACCGCGTCCGGATTCCCCGGCCCGGGCCGCCTCGATTGCGGCGTTGAGCGCCAGCAGATTGGTCTGCTCGGCGATGTCTTCGATGGTCCCGACGATCTCGCCGATCTGCTTCGAGGCGTCGCCCAATTCCTGGATCACATGCGCGGATTCGCCGACGGCTTCACGGATGCGCTGCATCCCCACAATCGCTTCGCTCACCGCGCCGGCGCCTTCCGTGGCGGCGCTGTTCGCCTGAGCCGCCGACTGCGCGGTCGTCCCGGCGTCCCGCGCGACGGAGTTGACGGCCACGACAAGATGCCGCACCAGATCCGCGCCCTGGCTGAGCGCCTCCGCCTGATTGGATGCACCCTGCGCTACTTCGCTGGCGCCGCGCGCCGACTGGTCGGTGGCGATGGCGACTTCCTGCATCGTATCGGCGATCTCACCGGATCCGGCGCGAATCTGTTCGGCCGAAGAAGCAAGGGTCGCCGAAGCCGACGAAACTTCGGACGCGGTTGTCTGGATCGAACGAACCATCTCCCCCATCGTCGCCTGCGACGTGCGGAACGAAGCGATCGTCGCCTCAATCTGCCCCAGCATTCCATTGAACGTCTGAGCCATCGCGCCAACCTCGTCGCGGGAGCGCGGCGAAAGCTTCTGCGTGTGGGACAGCACCGGAACCGTCAGGTCGCCGTTCTCCATGGCGTGGACAGCCTTGCGCAGGCTGTCAATATCCACCGTCTCCAGGCTCGTCAGCCGTTCGGCGACATCCGCGATAGAGCGCGTGATCAGCCGCGTGATGTAAAACCCCAGAAATGAGGCAAACAGCAGGGCAAAGATAAGAGCGGCGCATACGGCTTTGCTGGCCGCTCGAAATGTCTGCTGAACCTCCCTTCCGTACCAGTCGCCGTGCGCGTGGTTCCACTCCAGCATCACATCCAAATTGTCCGTGAGCGCGTGAAACTGCGTGCGCATGGACCCGTTGAGCAGCGTCACGGCGTCCTTTTCCTCAAACCGGCGGCTCATCGGCATCAGCATGGCGTCATGCGCCCCGGTATACTCCCGCCACTCAGACTGGAGCGCCGTGAAGTTTTTCTGATCGACCGAATCGGTCGCGCTGGATCCATACTCCTGCATCGCCAGGTCGACTTCGGCCCGGCACTCCGTCATATCCCGTTCAAAGCCGGCGATGGCTTTGGGCGAGCTCTCAATCGCGTGCTGGAACTCCAGTGTCCGCAGCCGACGCGCTCCCGCATTGATCCGAGCCAGCGCATGCAGTCCAACGACCGAATCGCCGATCGCCCTGTGCATGGTCGCGTTCATTGTCCCCATGCGGTTGACGGCGGTGGCGCCGACCAGCGTGCAGAAGAGCAAGCATAAGCCAAATCCCAGCGCCAGCTTGCGCCCGATCTTCAAATCCGTGAACCAGTTCATTCGAGACCTCCGTGTGATGCGCGCTGCAAAATCGCGCTACTGGTATGGTTATGGGCGCGAACAGGCGGCCTATGCATGCGTATCGGTACGCATTTTTGCCTTCACGGGGCTTAATCATACTAAATCACCCCGCATATCACCCATTCGGGTGACGCCGTTTCCGCGCGAATCGACCACAATCCAACCATAAAGATCTCAACGAGGAAATCCATCCAATGCCAACGCGCATTATTCTCGCCGCCCGCCGCCGCCTCATCCGCGATGGCCTTCGCTCTCTGCTGGACGGCGTTCCCGACTTCGACCTTTTGGACGATGTGGGAACGCTGACGGATCTCCACGACAATCCCGTGCTGCGCAAGGCGGATGTCGTGATCCTGGAGATGACGATACTGGGCAGCGCATGCTTTCAGGGCCTTCAGCGGCTCATTGCCCGAAGCCGCAGCTTCCGGGTTGTCCTGATCTGCGCGCACGCCAATGCCCCCCTCGCGGAACAGGCTCTTCGCAGCGGCGCGTCGGCGTTTGTGAGCATGGATGATGGTTTTGCGGAGCTGGAAAACGCGATTCGCGCCGTCGCCGATGGAGAGACTTACGTGACGAGCGAGCTTACGCCCGCGCCCCCGTCACTGACGGAGGGTGTGACCGGAGGCGGAGCACACGCCGAAGAATCCCTCACACCGCGCGAATATGAAGTGATCCGAATGGCGGCCGAAGGTGTGACAAGCAAGCAGATCGCCGAGCGCCTGGCGATCAGCGAACGGACCGCCGAAACGCACCGCGCCCGCGCCATGCAGAAGCTGGGACTGATGTCGGCGGTTGGGTTGGTCCGCTACGCCCTATCGCGGGGAATGGTGTTTTTCGAGTAAGCAGGAATTCGTATGCGGCCGCTCCCTACGCGCCGGCGGCGGGGCGAGCGCCGCGAAGCGTCTGTGTGACCAGCTCCTCGCCGTATTGCTCGGTGAGCGGCGCGGATCGCAGCAGCAGGCGGAAGTAGATCGGGCCGAAAATCGCGTCGATCAGCAATTCCGGATCGAGATCGGCGGCGAATTCGCCGTTCGCCTTGCCGCGCTCGATTTCGGCGACCGTCGCTTCCCGGCGGGCGCGCATGTGCCGCTCGTAAAGCTCGCTCAGAATCCCCGGATCGCTCTGCCCCTCGGCGATCAAGTCCGCCATGACCTTGCCGAAGAAGCCATGGAACTGACGAATCAGAAACCGGACCTTGCTCCGGAGGATCTCCTCCACCGTCCCATCCGACGACGGCGCCAATTCAGACCCGATCCGCTCGTGGAACATCGCCAGGATCAGCGCGGATTTCGAAGGCCACCATTTGTAAAGCGTCGGCCGCCCCACATGCGCCCGCCGCGCCACCGCCTCCAGCGTCAGATCGCGAACGGGCGTCTCCTGAAGCATCTGATAGACCGCATCCATGATCGCCGCATGCGATTGCGCCGCCTCACCGGGAGGACGTCCCCGGCGCCCGGCGCCTGCCGCCGTTTTTTCCATCACAAAACCTTCTCTCACAATTTTCAATAATTCAGTATACAGACAGGACAGAGTATTGACAAGTATTCTATTTTATATTACAATACATAATGTAAATATAAATAACGAGATAGGACACGAAACATGGATACTAGCGTTCACGGAAATCAGAGTTTGCCGCAGGCGTGGTCGGTCGTTCACCCAATCAGCGACAAGGACGCGGCGGCGGTCGCGGCGATGCGCGCGGAGCTAGGCTCCATCAAAGGCGTCCTGGAGGGGATTGCCGCGCGGCCGATATTCGACGACGTTATGGGGCGTGTCCTCGCGCCGGACGCGGTGACATACGAGCAGGATACGGTCGGCGGCGTCCCCGGCTGGTGGTGCCGTCCCGCCGCCGCTCGTCCATCAAGCGCGATCCTCTACCTGCACGGCGGATGGTATTCGCTGGGATCCGCCCTGGCCTATCGCAATTTCGCGGGCCAATTCGCCGCCCGGGCCGGGGCGGACACGTTTGTCCCCGACTACCGGCTGACGCCGGAGCACCCGTTCCCGGCGGGCCTGCTCGACGCCGAGGCAAGCTGGAACGGGCTTGTCGCGCGCGGAATGACGCGGATTGCGATTGCGGGTGACTCGGCGGGCGGCGGCCTGACGCTCTCGCTGCTGTCGCGCTTCGCGGCGCGGCCGGCGGGCGGTGTCGTTCCCGTCGGCGCCGTGGTCCTGTCTCCGCTCACGGATGTCGCGCTGACCGGCGCGAGCTGGGAGACCCGCGCCGAAGCCGATCCGTATTTCACGCTCGCGCAAAGCGTGGGGTACGCCCGCCTCTTCCTGGGCGACCATGACCCGAAGGACCCGCTCGCCTCGCCGCTTTACGGCGATCTGGCCGGCCTGCCCCCGATCCGCGTGCATGTGGGCGATGACGAGACCCTGCTCGACGATTCCCGCCGTTACGCCGAACGCGCCGTCTCCGCCGGCGTCGACGTCCGGCTCGACATCTGGACCGGCCTTCCCCACGTGTTCCAATCCAGCGTCGGCGCCCTGGACGCGGCGGGCGCCTCGCTCGACATGCTCGGCGCATTCCTCGCCGAGCGCCTGACGCCGCCGTCACTCGGAGCCGACGTCGATCACATCCCCACGCAAAGAAAAAGCGACTAAATCCAGCCGGCGCGCTGAACTTTCATTTGAGTCCGTGATAAAGTGAAATGAAACTCAAATGAAAGTTCAGTTCTCGTTTCCCCTCTCGCCGCCGGCGCGGACACGAGAGCACGGAGAATTCTTGTATAATGGGAGGACGCAACGAACGCGAACACGAAGGCGACAAATCGTGAGTAATCAATGGGCGGGATTTTTGGCGGCGGCAGTCGGGGTAATCGTCGGTGCGGTCCAGCCCGCCGTGCGCGCGGCGGCGATCTCGGGCGAATCCGTGTCCACGTTCGATCCGTTTACCTGGCCTAACGATATTCCGGATAGCTGCCCGCTGCAAAAATCCCTGCTCTTTGACGGCGTCACGTTCACCGGCCGCTACGCCGACTACGGAGCCGCCGACACCTGGTTTCCCTGCTGGCTGCCGAGCGGGGATCTTCGTTCGCCCTTTACCGACGGTAAGGTTGGGGAGATCGGCGCCGGAACTCCGAATCCCGGCGCGGCGCGCATCGCCGGCGATGATCCACTGAAGCTGGAGGTCGCGCCGCTGACCACGGTAAACTCAAACCTTGGCGGCGGGACAAAGGGCTGCGGCAGGTACCCAAGCGCCTCGCTGGTCTCACGCTCTGTCTGGTATTACGGCACATATCTCCTGACCAACCACGACAATTCGGTTGCTATGCCGCACAGCGACTGGCAGGTCCTGGAGCCGTTCGCCGGCTTTCGCTACTCAATCGACGACGGCAAACGCTGGACGGACACAACCGATCCCGACCACGGTCTCTTCGAGGACTATCATCACAGCGACGCCATAAACGCCGATCACGAAATTATGATCGGCGCGCCTCACTTCGTCGACTTCGGCAAGAACATGCAGTTTGCGCCCACAGACCCAAAGACGAGCCGCAAATACGCCTACATGACCGCCCACGGCGCGGACGCGAGCGCGACCGCCGCAAGAAACTCCTGGGTGATGGGCGACAACGTTTACCTGCTCCGGATCCTCCTACCGGCCGGCGCGGACGCCAAGCACGGCGCCGCGTACCTGAACACCGCGCAAAATTGGCAATACTATACGAAAAGCAGCGGCTGGCTCCCCTGGGATAAAAACCATCTGGACGCCGTTCGCCTCGCCATCCAGCCGATCGTCCACTGGGAGGATCCCGCGCCGGCGTCATCGGACCAGCCAACCTTCGGCCTGGGCGAAACCACCGTTACCTACGACGCCCCGCTCAAAACCTTCCTGATGTGTATCGCCCGCTGCATCACCGCGAACCGCTTCGACACCATGATCCTCGAAGCGCCCAGAATCACCGGCCCCTATCGAATCGCGCATTACCTCACCGGCTTTGGCCCCGTCGCCTACTTTCCGGCCATCCCCTCGAAGTTCATCTCGGGGGACGGCCGGACCATGTGGCTCAGCTACTCCGCCAACTACGGCGGCCAGAAAGCAAATGTCGCCGGCGCGGCTTACGCCCTCTGCCTGCGCGAGTTCACGCTAAACGCGCCCGGCGAAGCCGAGCGGAAATATCAAGCCGAATCCGGAACCCTCGCCGGCGGCGCCGCCATTTACGGCGACCCAGCGGCGTCCAACGGCAACATCGTCGCCTACCTGAACTCCCCGGGCCGCTCCGTCAGCTTTCCCCACTGTCCGGCGGCCTCCCGCATCGGCGTAACCTACGCCAGCATCGCCGCTGGCGCGTTCAGCCTCTACATCAACGGCAAAAAGATCCAGGAAATCCAATTTCCCGCCACCGGCCAGTGGACCGGCCCCGGCGCATACCGTAAAGTCTGGACCGCGGTTCCCGTCCCCGAAGGCGCAAAGGTTACCCTACAATGCGACGAAGGCGACACCGGCCTCAACCTCGACGCCATCGAACTTCCGCAGAATTAGACGTTCCCGCAAAACGTGTCGGATCGCCCTCAATCGCCACATGAATGGCGGCAAGCTACTTCCAATAGCCCGCGCCAGGATTCAAACGCGCTCCGATCTCGTTAAACTTCTTGTAATCAGTGGACCACTCGATGCGGTCGTTGACGATCGTGTAAAGACCTTCGCTCCAGAATTCGTGGACGGTCAAAAACATCGACTCCAGAGAATTGAATTGGACGCAAATCCCGGATTCCACATCATAATCGAGGACCTTCCCTTGGTTCGATCCTTCTCCACATTCAACCACACGGTAGGAGCCGGAATCCGAGAATAAAAGTGGAAACCATGTATTTTGATAGTCTTCTGGGTCATCTCCAGTATCCAACGTCAGCTTCTGGTAATTTCGGATCGCTGCTTGAAGAGAAAGGATTTTATGACCAACAATTAAGTGATCGGATCTCTTTGATCGTTCGGCTATCCCATTGCAATACTCGTAAAAATCGAATAGATCATTTATCAGCGGAAATGGGAGCGACACTGTAAGATTTACGACTTCTTGTTGTGACAAGCCGCTCAAGAGATCATCCTTTATCCTTGAGCCCGCTTGTTCCATGGCTGACGCAAGGGTTTCCATCAGAATCGATATCTTTGACAAAATTTGTTTCCAGCCTCGTTTTTCAAGCGCAGGCGAGTGTGTCGATTTCCAGTACGCGGCGATAGAAATCCGCGCGTCATCGTCTGGGAATCATATCAGCGAATAAGGACATATCGTGATGAGGGTGCCTTAAGATCTCTCGCGAGCTTCCAGAATACGAATCGCCGTCTGTTGAAAGACTTGCCTCATTGGCGACGCCGCTTCACCGCTATTCGGCTCACGGATATTATTGAGAATGGGCGCGACTCGTGAATCCACTTCGGCAAGACAATGCGACTTTTCCACCAACTGATGGATCGCGTGAATGGCGAAATGAGCGAGAACTCCATCGTCCGTCTCCAGAACGTCGGCAAGTAAATCCAGATATTGACACTCGCCGAGTCGGCAAAGCGCTTCCGCCGCCCGCAATCGGATTTCGAATACCGGGCTGGCCGCCAGACGGATCAGCGCGGAAATGGCGTCGGGGCCGGCAAACGCAAGAAGCATGTAAATACAAGCGGTCGTTGTGCGGGTATCGCCGCCGTCCAATCGCGCAAGAACATATTCCAGCGCGGGACGCCCGAAATTGGCGAGCGCGATCTGCGCCTGCGGCCGGACATGCCGGATGTCCCAGTCAAATAGCGCCTCAAAAAGAGCAGGGATTGCCAGGGGATCGCCAATCTTGCCGAGCAAAACGCACGCATCGGTCCGGACTCCATACTCATCGTTGTCCTGGAGCTGCGCGATCAGCGGCTCGACGGCTTCGGAGCCGTAGGCCAGGATCCCATCCAAAACCGGATGCTCGTCCGCGTATACACTCTCCAATTGCGCAATGAGCGCGGCCAGCTCGTTCTCAGGCATCTCGCCCCTCACTCTGCTTCTGCTCGGAATCAGCGCCGCCAACCATCTCCCGATAGCTGTCGATCATGAGCGCCCAAAAACCTCTTGGCTGCATAACGTCGTCCGGCTTGAGAAAAGCCTCGGGATCGGTTGTCTCTAGAGCCGCCCATAAATCTCGTACGAGCGCCGCTTCGGCGGCTTCGGATATCTGTGGGCCGTCCCAGTATCGCTTGCAGAACAGCCGGTGAATCCAGAGCGATTCCACAAACGCCTCCACTGACTTATTCACGGGAAAGATCATCGTGTGGGAATGGGGCGGAAGGAACGATTCGATGGCGTTCGTGGCTTTGTTGACGCCAATCAGAAACGGATGATAGATCGAGATATAGGGGTCCGGCGCATCGCAAGCGATCAGCCAGTAGTCCCCCGCCGGCCGGCGTCCCGCCGCAGGAACGGTATGCGACTGGAGGAAGGTGTAATCATCGGCGCCCTGGGGATGCGGATCTGCGGACTTAGGAAGCGGCAGCGGCGTAATCGCGAAGCCCCAGAACACCTCCGCGCGAACGGGCAGACCGCGCTCCGCCAAAAACTCCCTCAAGGATAGCGGCGGCCCCGGTGTGACCTCAAGCGGAAAAAAGACGAGTTCCTCGCCTGGCCATGAGTTCATTGAAAATCGCCTCGCACCATCTTGGAGTTACCCTAATCGACATCGCACTCGTGATAGGCTTGAATCTCGCCGGGCCAATAGTAGAACAGGCTGCGCAGGGCGCGGCGATCCGCGACATAAAGCCGGCGGCGGAACTGCTGATACAGCGCCAGAAGCGCTTCTTGGTCCTCAATCTCATCTCGGGCTTCCAAAAGCTCACAAAACGCTGTCGCCGAGGCCGCGAACTGTTCGACGCTCGAATTCACAAACGTCGAAGGCGCCCCGTCGGGATAACACCAGACGACGGAGCCGGTCCCTTCTTCCAGGCAAAGCAAGCCGCCCGCGTTCACAATCTCGCGATCGCTTCGGTAAAGCGCTCGATAGGCGTTCTCGCCGACACAATCGAACAAAGATCCCACGCCGACTTGGATGGATGGAAGAAGGGTGAGTCTTCGGCTCTGATCCATGGGGATGCTCGCCGGCAGGCCCGCCCCTCGGAGAAACTCGTGCGATCGCGCCGGAATATTAAGCGCTTTGAGCGCACTGCCGTCGATGCGAATGAGGTCGCCATAGCGCCAGGAGGCGATGAACTGATCCGCGGTCATGAATGAACTCACCTTCGCGCAAAACAAGAATTCGAGACCACGCTTACTACTATACCGCCAATCTCCCGATCCTCGGCCTGTGGAGGCAGGTTCAGCTTAGCCGCTGGACCGCAGCGACGCGATCTGGTCTTTCGTCCGTTGTCTCCATCACGTGAGACTCGAAGCCCCATAAAACATATGTTCTGATCCAAATAAAAGCACAGCCTCAATTTCCCTTGCTCCGTTCCGACCGCGCGGCCACCAGCGCCCTGTGCGCGGTGCCCTGCCCCACGTCGGCCTGATGCATGATCTGCTTGATGGACGGCCACTGGCCACTGTGCGCTTGGTGGTATTCACCGATCCACAATTGCGCCTTCTCACTGCGCGTCCACCGTCGAAGCGTGTGCGCGTCATAAATGGCGACTTCAGTGGACGTAATCGTTCCCGGCGGGCTTTGCATCGTGGTTACTCTCCTATGATTGGGATCTGCGTTCTATTCCTTTGCGCTAGAACGAACGACTTCATAACTTTATATTAACACATAAATCCCAGGAAAAACAAGCAAATTCGCCCTGCCCACTTGCTTTTTTGTTAACTTTTCGTTAATAATAGGAACACGGATCACGACACGCGGGACGAAACCCTATGGCGATATCGGCAGGGACGGAATTTGGGGCGTGGCTCAGGCAGGCGCGCACGACGCGCGGGCTTTCGGTGAACGCTCTGGCGGACCGGGCGGGCGTCAGCAACGCGTCGATTTCGAAGTTTGAAGCCGGCAAGCTGAACCCGCGCAAGCGCACGGTCGAGCAGGTTGCTGCGGCGCTCGCGCCGGATGAAGCTGCGGCGCAAGTATCGGACGCGCTGCTGCGGGCCGCGCTCGCGGCGGCGGGTTACACTGCCGGCCCCGCGCGCGAACTCGAACGCGATCCGATCTTCGACGACGGTTTCGAGGCGGGATACGACGCCGACGACGGCCTGACCGAGGAAGACCGCGAGAACCTGCGCCAGGAGGCGCGCGATTACTATCGCTTCAAAGCCGAGCAGTTGCGCCAGCAGCGACGGCGAGCTTAAGACGGCAAAGACGCTCACAGTCACGGCGCCCCAACGGGCGCCTTTCTTTACACTTGACGATGGATCATATGTACACTATAACAGACACATGCATGGTGCGAACGGCGGCGGCGAAGATACGGGCGATAATGGCGACGCGGGCCGGGGGGCGGCTGCCGCGCACCGAGAGGGGATGGGAGCGCTTGCTGGCGTCCTTCGGCGTGGATATCTGGGAGTGCCGCCGCCACACCCGCCACTTTCGCGCCCGATTGCGCATAGACCCGCGCGGCGCGGCCGTCTACCTCTCTCCTCGCCTCACCCCCTACCAGAAAATGCGCGTGCTGTGTCACGAACTGGCGGAATACATCGCCGTCACCCTTTACCCGAGCCCGGCGGACGACCTCTGCGCCGATTACCACTACGACGGCGGCGCGCAGCCCCAGGACTACCGTCACCTTGTCGCCCGCGAAGTCGAACGCCTCGCCTTTCCGCGACTGCCGCTCTTCTGGGCGGTGCGACCAACGCCCCGATAGGCCCATCTTGCGAAACTTTTCAAATTCGCGTACAATATGCTCGTAAGCGACGCCGCGCCCGCAATTCCAAGGCGTGTGATTGGCGAAAGATGTACGCGCCTGCGCCGGACCGGATCGAACGACAGACTCTGTCCTAGAAACTTAGCGCAAATCGATGACATCTCAGCAACCTAATCCTCCGCCGACGCCCGAACCGAACAACGACTCCGTCTTGCCCGGACTTCGCATCCTCGACAGCGTCACCGACGCCTTCTTCGCACTCGACCGCGAGTGGCGATTTACCTACCTTAACTCCCACGCCGAACGACTGTTAATGCGCACCCGCGAGGACCTCTTGGGGCAAAGTATTTGGGACGAATTTCCCGACGCCGTCGGTTCGGCATTCGAATACGCTTATCGGCGTGCGATGAATCAACAGGAGATCGTGCAGTTCGAAGCCTATTACGATCCCAAGGACAACTGGTTCGAAGTGCGCGGCTTCCCCTCGGAGGACAGTCTGACGGTCTGTTTCCGGGAGATCGGCGATCGGAAGCGGGCGGAGCAGGATCGACTGCGCGTGGACGAGGAGCTGCGCGACGCCCACGAGCGCACGATCGATATCTTGGAAAGCATCGGCGACGCCTTTTACACCCTGGACAGCCAGTTCCGGCTCACGTACGTCAATCGGCGCTCGGCGGAGCTCTGGGAGCGGACACGCGAGGAACTGATCGGTCAGCGCATTCAGGACGTGTTTCCGCAATGGGAAGGCAGCATTTCGCACGGGCATCACATCGCGGCGATGACCGAGCGCACGCCGCGCCACTACGAAACCTTTTCCCTGGTGCTCAACAAATGGCTGGAGGTCAATATCTATCCAGCCGCCGATGGTCTGAGCGTTTATTACCGCGATATCCACAGCCGAAAAATGGCCGATGACGCTCTGCGCGCCAGCGAGGAGCGCTTTCGGCGCGTTGCCGACACCATCCCCCATATCGTTTGGACGGCCCAGCCCGACGGCGCTTTGGACTATGTCAATCAGCGCTGGCTCGACTATACCGGCCTGAACGCGCGGGAAACATATGGGTGGGCGTGGCGGCGGGTGATCCATCCGGACGAACTGCCGCGCGTCGCCGCCATCTACGCCGAGGCCATCGCGGACGGCGAGAACTACGAAGATGAGTTTCGGATGCGACGGCTCGACGGTGTGTACCGAACCTTTCTCGTGCGCGGCGCCGCGATCAAGGGCGAGGCGGGCGAGACCGTCAAATGGGTCGGGACCTGCACCGATGTCACCGAGCGCCGCATCGAGGCTGACCGCCAGGCGGCGATTTTTGAGCGAGAGCACACTATCGCGACACAGCTTCAAGAAGCGCTGCAGCCGCCGATCCCCCGCGCCATGCCGGGCCTAAGCCTGGCAAAGTATTACGAGCCCGCGCTGCCCGAAAGCGGCGTCGGCGGCGATTTCATGGACTGCTTCGCGGTGCGCCCAGGCGTCACGGCGATCGTGGTCGGCGACGTCTCCGGCAAGGGTCTGGCGGCGGCGGCGCAGGTCGCGACCGTGCGTAATATGCTGCGTTACGCCATGCACAACGAGCACGCGCTGGCCGATTCGGTCGCCCGCTTAAACGATACGATCGCCGCCAATCTCCTTCTCTCGGGCTTCTGCACGCTGTTCGTCGGCTGTTACGACGCCGACACGCGCACGTTCACCTACGTCAACGCCGGCCAGGAATCCGCGCTGCTGCGCCGCGCCGCGACCGGCGAAATCGAACAGCTTGCCTCCACCGGCTCCGTCATCGGCGCGTTCACGCCCGTGGAGTACGACTCCGTCACCCTCACGCTTACGCCGGGCGACGCGCTGGCGATCTTCACCGACGGCCTTACCGAATGCGGCCCTACCCGCGAAACCATGCTCGGCGTCGACGGCGTCTCCGCCCTCCTGCGAGATCCGCCCGCTCCCAACTCCGACGCATCTATCGCCGAAGTTCTCGCCATGCGTCTCATCGACGGCGTCGACGCCATCGCGCAGGACGGTCTCGTCCGCGACGACGTCTGTCTCATCATCGCCGTCGCCGAGTAAGATCCCCTGCCCGCGTTGCCCAAAAGTCTGCTTTTGCTGACGCCAACTCTGCCTAATCCGCTGCCTGCCATCCATGGGAACGAAGCACCCCACGCAAACACACAGATTTGGGTAGATTATTCTTCGGAGCCCAAGTCTCAAAGTCTTGGAGAAGGAATCATCACCATGAAAGGCTACGTCATCTCGGAAGTCGAAGTGCTGGATGAGGCGAGGGCCGCCGAATACCGACGCCTAGCGGAGGCGTCGATCCACGAATATGGAGGCCGCTACCTTGTCCGAGGATCCGAGGCACATGTCATCGAAGGCGAACCAAATCCACGCCGAGTTGTGATCGTCGAATTCCTATCCCTCGCCGCCGCCCGCGAATGGTACGCCTCCGAAGCCTACGCCGAAGCGCTGCGCGTCCGCCAGACCGCCCTCGACCGCCAGCTCACCTTCGTCGAAGGCGTAATTCCATAGTCGCGCCGCGCCGGTTCTTTGCTGCGGACAAAAATGGCGCGCCACCTCACGATAGATCTTGCCAGGAACTACGAAGAAAAGAAAGAGGAGATGAACTCGGTCTTCGTCGCAACACGCCATGAGCCATGTCGCTCATAATGATTAGCTGTCAAATCTCATTCACGACCACGAAAACTACGACTCCGCCAGTATATACTGCGTTCCATCGTATTTCACATGCATCGGCGGCTTCCGGTCCGCTGGCGCCCATCCTAATCGAAAGGCGGCGCAGATCGCATTACGTATCGTCGCCTGTCCTGGCTCGAAATCGAGAGAATACGGATTAATGAAAAGACGCTGCCCAAGAGCCCCATGTTCTCGAACGGCGATCCAATGACTTTTACGATGCCATTCGCGATCCAGACGCCATTCAAACGTTTGCCCGTTGCGCAATGAAATAATATGCGTATCTTTTTTTGTGAATCCCATTACCTTCCCTCTCAGAATCGTAATTCAATCAGTCAGTTTAAGGCCACTTACGATTGTCGATCGCCGCAAGCCATTGCGCGCGTGCTTCTCCGTAGGGCGTTGGATCGCCGAACTGCGAATCGTCCAGTAGGACCAAGCGCACGGCGCCGAAGATGCGCCCTTCGGTCACCATTTTTCCTTTCTCCCAACGCCCAAGACGACGAATTACGCGAAATGCTTTGGCGAATTCGGACTTGGTGACGTAGAAGTCGAGCCGCTCATTTTGACGTTTGTACCCCAGTGGATGGCGCTTCGTTCGCAGCGCGGCGTCCTTGGTAGGCAGGACAATTGTCTCGCTGTAGGGGATCCAATCGCGGAAGTTCGTCAGCGATGCATAGAACTCATTGGTCAGCGACGGGTCCTCGCCGATAGGAGACTCGGCGTAGTTGAACCATGCCGTCCAGAGCAGATCCGACTGGCAGGGACGATTGATGTAATATGTCAGCCTATCTCCGACAAATGTCAGGCAGCCTTTCCATTGAGCTTCGTCATGTGAACATGGGGGTTCCTGGATGTCTCTGAGTCCGGTCATCGTCGCGTATCCTCGGCAGATTGCTTTTTCGTTATGGGAGCGATCAAGGTTTGGACACGAATCGGGCCCACGCCTGCTTTATCGTCATAGCGGAGAGGAGTGGTAAAGAACGGAGCGGAACGATTGTGGAGGATACCAAACAAGGCCGCTCTCGCAATGAAAGCGGCCTTGGAGGCGTCAGGTATTTCTGATCGGCGTTACTTCAAATACCATTTCTGGTTGCTTC
Organism: Capsulimonas corticalis; assembly: GCF_003574315.2. Lineage (GTDB taxonomy): Bacteria > Armatimonadota > Armatimonadia > Armatimonadales > Capsulimonadaceae > Capsulimonas > Capsulimonas corticalis. The sequence continues at coordinate 6,499,687 of NZ_AP025739.1, forward strand.
CGCCATTCCAGGTCCATTGGATCAATGGCGCGCCATTCGAGCTCATATTGTCGTCATCCAGCGCCAGGCTGCTGGATTGATTCCAAATTTTGTAGGATCCGTCGGACTGCTGGTCCACCCACCAGCGCTGGTTGGACGCGCCGTTCACGCCCCATTGGATGATCTGGGTCCCATTCGTCGTGGAGCCGCCGGGATCGTCGAGGGACTGGCCGCTGTATTTGTTGATGATGTTCCAGGAGGTGTCCGAGTTCTGAGAGAAGATCCACTTTTGCTGCACGCCGCCGTTCCAGCCCCATTGCAGCATGCCGGCGCCCTGCGTCGTCGTGCTGGCGTTGTCGATCACCAGGCCGTTCGCCTGGTTGAAAATCGTGTGGACTCCCGTGATCGGACTGATCTGGGAGACGGCCTGCACGACGACCGAGCCTTCGGCCTCCATGGCGTCGAGGTTGCCGGTCGTGGTGGGCGAGGTGAAGTTGTTCCAGGTGATGTTGTAATCGGTGCGCCGGTTGTTCCAGGAGGACGCCGCGTTGTTCTCCAGCCACTGCCAGTAGGTGTTCCAGAGATTATTCTGCCGCGCGAAGAGGCTCAAGCCACGATAGAACTGATCTCCGCCGAAGTCCCCGTTCGCCGGATGATCTTCGTTCAGGATCGGATACTTATTGATCACATGAGCGGCCGCCGTCTGCGCATCGCTAAAATACTGCGATGTGTTCGTAATCTTATAAAGGGAGTTGGCCGCATTGACAAGCAAGCCGCTGTTGTAAGCGTTGTCGTCACCGTAGATGCCCGATGCGTTCCAGCCTTCGTACACTCGCCCGCTGTTCGGGTCATAGCAATGGGTGCGCGCCCAGGCGTAGATCGACTGAGACTTCGATAGGATCCCCGAGTCCCCGGTGGAGTTATAGATGAAGCCGCCGGCGATCACCATCGGCCAGTTGCTCAGACCGCCTTTGCCGCCTGCGGGAACATTTCCCATATTCTCCCAAATCCCGCCGCCATAGGTGCTGTCCCAGCCTCGATTATAGACGACATTCCAGTTCGTCACGGCGGCGTCGCGATAAGCGGTGTTCCCGGTATCCTGGTAGCCGCGAATCAGCGCGATCACTGCCCACGCGAGGTCATCGTCCCAACTGTCCCACGCCAGGTTTTTGTTGGGGTCCGGTGTAATTTCATTGGCGATGAAGGTGTTCAGCAAGTCGCTGATGAGCTGCTTGTTGGCCGCGCTGGGCGTTCGGTCGTAGGCGTCCTCCACGCCGGTGATCATATAAGCCTGGCCCCACATGAACGCTCGTGAGCGGTCGGTCAGGCTGTTGCAGAAGTAAGTTTGTCCGCCCGAACGGATCAGGTAGGCGTTCAGCCAGCCGTTGTAAGCCGCATCGGCGTTCGCGCCGTTTTGAGCGTGGGCGACAGGAGCGCCGAGGAACGCCGTCGATCCGGCCAGCGCCGCCGTCGCGAAGATCAAAGAAGACGCGGATTTGAAAGTTTGACGATATCTCATGAGTTTGTCTCCGATTGGAATCTCAGAATGGCCGGGCTATCTCGGGGTGCTGACGAACTTCTGATTGTTTCCGCCATTGCCGCCCCATTGGTCGAATTGCGTCCCCTGCGCCTGTGAGAAGCCGGGCATGTCCAGCGCCAGACCGCTGTTGCGATTATAGAACGAATACGTTCCATCGGAGTTTAGCGACGGGAACCACTGATCGTTCCCGGCTGCGCCGAACTGCCACTGGACAATGGCGGCTCCGTTCGACTTGGAGGCGGCGGTCACATTGATATCCATGCCGCTGTTGGCGCTCTTGATCTGGTAGTAGCCGCTGCTGGTGGGGATGAAGTTCCACATCTGGTTGCGAGCGCCGGTGTAAGGCCACTGAATAATGGGGGCGTTGCTGTTGGTGGAGCCTCCGGAGACATCGATCACCTGACCACTCCCAACGTTCTGGATCGAGTAGACGCCCGCCCACGCCAAGTTCGTAACCCAGCCTTTGCCGATGACCTGCTGGACGGCTCCGTCCCAGTTATCGGCCATCTTCTGATAGCCGCCGTCGTTGGGATGCGTTCCATCCTTGAGATCCCCCGTATTGAGAGAGCTCATGCTGACCAGGTAAACATGCTTGCCCGCGTTCGCCCGCGCCTGCACAATTCCAGGGATCTGACTGTTGTAGGAATTGATGCGGGACTGGGTCGCTGCGTCCGCGTTACAGATGATTTGCGCCACCACGATCGTGACGCCGGGATCGTCGGCGAGGATCTGGTCGATCATCGACGCCAGCCGGTTCGGCGCGGTGGACAGCTGATAGCTTTGCAGCATGTCATTCGTGCCGATATGCAGCGTGACGACATTGGGTTGATATGTCGCTAAGGCTCCGTCCAGCAGGCTGGCGACCTGATCGATTCGATAACCAGAGTGTCCTTCGTGATCGGGGTCGAACGTGTCCCCATCCCGAATCGAGCCCACGAAGTCGGTTCGGTTTCCCTGCGCGACCAGCTCATTGTATAATCCCGCCCGGTAACCGTTATTGGTCGAGCTTAAGTAGCCCGAGGTAATCGAATCGCCAATCGGCATCAATCGCAGTGTCGCGCTTTGCGCGGGCGCCGAGATTCCGATCGCCAGTGCGCCCAATACCATCGCGGCGAGAGAGCCGCCAATGTTCTTTCGCAGGGTTGAAGTCATATCAGCCTCCTTGAGATAAGCCGTTCCGCGAAGTTTACTTGAGATACCGTTTCTGGTTGCTTCCGACATTTCAGGCTCACGGAATCCGCAGGGAGTGATTCAAATGGGGCCTGTCGACTTCCCCCCATGAACGCCATCAATACGATCAGCAAGCGCCGGCGAGGCCATTATCCGCCGCCGGCCACAACCTTTCCCCTTCATTTTGATGATCCTCCTCGACTAGATAGCGATTGTTACTATCACATCACCATGCACGATATCCGCGCATTGTCAATTCGAACAAGGCTGCGCAAATATTGCAATTATAGCAAAACAAGCACCTTTCATTTTGCTCTGCTCACAACCGCTCCGCTGGTGTATCCTCCAACAGCAGCGCCATTGTATCATGCAATGGTTCCATTGTCAAGCGATATGGATCCAGATTTGCGAACCAAAATTATGAAAGCAAACCCGGAGATGGCGCAGCACGCGCGCCGCGAGAGCAACAAATTCTAAGGTGCATCAAAGACGCGCACTTCCAGCAAATGTTATCATCATCAAATCTTGGCGCCAGCACAGCAAAAAAAGGCTCCATAAACGTATGAGGCCGAACAAGTACTGGCGCCAACTCGAACAGATCGTTCCCAGGCGGCGTTTGTTTTTTACTGCCCTCGCCCCTGCGGGGATTTGTGATTGCAGCAGCGCGAGCGGAGATTCGGCGCGACGCCTATCGCTGGATCAAATTGAACTTCTGATTGGATCCGCCATTCGTGATCCACTGGTCGAATTGGGCGCCTTGCGTCGCCCCGCCCGGGTTGTCCAGCACCAGGCCGCTATTGAGATTGTAGAACGTAAATGATCCATCGCTGTTCAGCGCCGGGAACCACTGGTCGTTCGTCGCGCCGCCGGCCGGCCACTGGACTGTCGAACCGCCGTTGAAGAACGAAGACGCAGTCACGTTCAGCGCCTGGCCGCTGCTCACGCTCTTGATCCGGTAGTAACCTCGGCTGGTCGGGGTGAAGTTCCAGAGCTGGTTGGAGGCGCCGGAGTACGGCCACTGGATGATGGAGGCGCCGTTCGCCGTGGAGTTTCCATTCACGTCCAGCGCCTGCCCGCTGGAGACGCTTTGGATCTCATAGTTGCCGGGGAAGCTGACCACGGGGACGAACTTCCAAAGTTGATTCGCGGCGCCCGCGCCGCCCGAAGGCCACTGCACGATCTGCGTTCCATTGGCCGTTCCGCCGCCGGCGTCGTCGAGCACCAGACCGCTGTTGACATTCTTGATGTCATACCAGCCGTTGCCCTCCGGGACAAAGTCGAACTGCTGGCTGGCGTCGCTGGTGGAGTATGGCCAGTCCAGCAGCGGCGCGCTGTTGCTCTTGGAGGCGGCGGAGATGGAAGCCGCCATCCCGGTCGCCGCCGAGATAATCGCGGAGTGGCCGCCCGGCGTCGGGATCACCATCCAGTGCTGCGCGCCATCTAGGTAATTGCTCACCGACCATTGATTGATCGGGGCGTTATTGGCCGCGCTGCCGCCGATCAGATCCATCGCCAGCCCGCTGTTTTCGTTGACGATGATCGACTGCGCGGGAACATTGAGTGTCTGCCAGATACCGACCGCGCTCGAAACCGTCAGTGCGGCGGGATTCGAAAGGTTTGTGGGGCTGGTCCAATCGTTCCAGGTGATATTCGAGCTGTTTCGTTCGCCCCACGCCGCGTTGGCGTTGGCGAGCATCCAGGGATAATACTGCGCCCAGAGGTTGTTGTCCGTGCAGACATCGCTCAGTCCCTTGACAAACCAGTAGGCCCACGCATTGCTGGAATCCTCGCCGTTATTGTGCAGAATGGGACCTTCATTGACGATATGGTTGATCGCTAGGATCGCGTCATTGTAATACTGGGCGTTCCCGGTGACCTGGTGGAGGCAGTTGGCGGCTTCGATGAAACACCCGCTGTCGTAGACATTGTCCGAAGTCTGCAAAACGCCGGCGGCGGTGCGGGCGCCGTTCACCTGTCCCGTCGTTTGATCGAAGATGTTGCCGCGCACCCACGCATAGATATTCTCGCTCTTCGTCAGATACGTGGAGTCTTGCGTGGCGGCGTACAGAGCGCATCCGGCGATAATAAACGGATCGTTGCTGAGTGGATTTTTGGTTTGCTTATCGGAATTCTCCCAGATTCCGCCGCCCACCACATTGTCCCATCCCCGGTTATAAGCCATATTCCAATTGTTCGCGGCGGCGGTCAAAAAGGCGCCGTTGCCGGTCGCCTGATAGCCGCGCATGCACGCAATGACCGACCAGCCGATGTCGTCGTTCCACCCGTCCCAGGACCAACTCCCCGGGTTATTCGCCAAAAACGTCGTGACCAAAGCATTGACCTGCTGCTGCTGCGCCGTGGTATGGGTGCGCTCGAAGGCGTCTGCGGCGATCACAATGTCCAGCGCCTGTCCCCAGAGAAACGCCGGAGTGCGGTCGGACAGCGTGTTGGCGTAGTAGGTTTGCCCATTGGACTGCACCAAAAAGTCCGAATTGTAAGCATTGAACGATGCGTCGGCTTCATAGGGCGTATAAGATTGGTTCAACTGGGCGTGCGCGGACGCCCCGGAGAAGACGCACGCCGCCGCAAGCAGCGCAGCCGCCCACCCTTTTCCGGGCCTGGAGTAAGCGTTCTTCATATTGCTTTTCGTATACGTCGTCATACCAGTGATCTCCTTAACTGAATAGCGATGAGTGTGACTAAAACGTGTCATTTATCGACATCTGCACAGCGTTCCAGAGCCCCTATGTATCTCATTGGATATTTTTTCCGATATTGTAAATGCCAGCATCGTGTTATTGGGCGCCATGCCGGCGGCTCTGCGCAGGCATGTACTACGCACGAAGCGGAATGCATTTCCTCTCGATCGCAAGACATGCCTGCGCAGAGCCGCCGGCATGGCACCCAATAACACAACTGCCGAGCAAAAACCTATCTCAATAGCCCCCTATTGCAGATTCCAGAGCTGGTTGTTCCCGCCATTCCAAGTCCACTGGATCAGCGGGGAGCCATTCCCGGTCATATTATCGTCGTCCAGCGCTAAGCTATTGGCTTTGTTCCAAATCTTGTAGCTGCCGCTTGGCTGAATGTCCACCCACCAGCGTTGATTGTCGCCGCCGTTCGCTCCCCATTGAATGATCTGGGTTCCATTCGTCGTGGAGCCGCCGGGAACATCCAGGGATTGGCCGCTGAACTGGTTGACGATATTCCAGGAGGTGTCCGAGTTCTGCGTGAAGGTCCACTTCTGCGCCGAGCCGCCATTCGGCCCCCACTGGATCACGCCGGCTCCCTGAGTGGTGGTGGACCCGTTGTCAATCGCCAGGCCATTCGCATGATTGACAATGAGATGCGTGCCGGCAATTCCCGTCACCGTCATTCCATCCGTGTCGGAAGGCGGTAGGCTCGATGTGCCCCAGCCGGTATTCGCCGAAGCGCCCATGCTGTAGGAGAGCGTTCCGCCATTCACAAAGTTGGCGAAATGAATCCATGACGCATTCGACGATTGCCCATTCACGGACAAGCTCTGGACATAAGGGGCGCTATCACTCGCCCCACTGCCGGTAATGGTGATGGTTCCATGCTGTAGATTGAGTGTGGCCTGCGGAAAGAGCGGGCCATGCAAAACCAGGACATCGCTGCCGGGAATCGCCGGATACATCCCCAGCGCCGCCCAGACATACCAGGAAGATTCCGCCCCAAAGTCGTCGTTGCCGGGATATCCGTTTGAAGACGCATTGAAAAGCTGCGTCATGATCTGCCGGACGGTGCTGGAGGCTTTATAGGGCTGGCCCAGCGAAGTATAGATCCACGGAGTCGCCGCACAGGGTTCATTGCCCATGAACGCGTACTGGCCGTTGCTGGTGTCGCTATCATTGATTTGCGTAAAGAAGTTGTTCAGACGGCTGAGCGCAGTGGACGCACCGCCCATGGAGTTAAACAGTGAACTCAAATTGAATGGAACCGCCCACACATATTGATAGACGTCGCCGTCCGCGAAGGCGGAACCATTATAGGTGGGGAACCCGGACGACCAGGCGCCGTTAGAGTCGCGCATTTGAATATAACCGGTGCTGGAGTTATACAAATTGCGCCAGTTTTGGGCGCGCTGCATGGAGGGCAGATAATCGCCGGTGCTTCCAATCGCATTGGCGAACTGCGCCAGGGCGTAATCGTCAATACAATATTCCAGAGTCATACAGACGGGAGCGTAACCGCCCTGGGTCGGGCCGGAGGGAACGTAGCCGAGGGAAAGAAAACTGCTTTCATTCGGTCGCTCGTAGGTTCCGTTTCTCGCCTGGACATTCGGCGTCAGCGCCGCGCGCTTCATATCCGCCAGCGCGGAAGCGGTGTCAAAGCTTCGGGCGCCAAACGCATACATGTCGCCAATGATGGGGGTGGAGCAATCTCCCAGCATTAACCCGCCATCGCCAAATGTATCCGCCCAGCGCGGCATCGCCCCGCAATCGGCGGCGTCCTGCACCAGAGACTGCGCCATATCGCTGGCGCGCACCGGATCGATCATCGCCAGAAACTGGCATTCATTGCGGTAAATGTCCCACCCGGAATACCATCCATACTGGGTGCGTCCGGAAAGCGTGTGAACACTGCCGTCAAACCCCATGTATTGACCATTGACATCGCTGACCACGTTGGGCGCCAGCAAGGTGCGATACATCATCGTGTAAAACGTTTGCGTATCGGCGGCGGAACCGCCGCTCACTTGAATCTCATTCAGGTAGGCGTTCCAGGCGTTATTGGCCGCAGTCACTTCAGCGTTAAAACCGTTGTTGTTAAACGAGGAACCCGGACTTTCCGCCGCCAGATTGGCCCTGGCGTTCGCGACGCTGACGCTGGAAAGCGCCGTATGCGCCAGCACTACCCCGCCGCCGGACAGATTAAAACTGAACGCCGCGCCGGAAGAAGCGCCCGTAGTGGTCTGCCCGTTGGCGTAGTAGGTGGAGCCGTTCCATACTCCGTAGGAGGAAAACGAGTGATCAAAAACCACATCGAAATACATAATCCCCGGAGCCGTGCCGCACATGCCGGACATTTGTGTCCAGCCGCTAATTTCATTTCCGCCAGGATTGATCTGAATGGAGGCGTTGATCGTTCCATTCGTATCCCCGCCCAAATTGATTAGCATGCTGGCGGTATTGCCGGACGGATAGGTGAATCGGCCAAATCCCGTTCGAGTCGTCGCGGTCAACTCTGTCGTGATCCCGTTAAACTGCATCGAGTAGTAACCGGGATTGGCGTGCTGGCTGCCCCCGGTAATGTTGGCGAAATAGCTGGTGTTCAAATGGCTGTAATTGCTGCTGCTATACGGCGAGCTGTTCACCGTTCCCAGAATCGGCATGAAGCTAAAATCGGAGCCGTAATTGCAGCCGCCGCCGCTGCCATGGGTCAGGCTGAAGCCATGGACTTGAGTATCGGAATACTGATAGCCGCTGGGATTTTGGGAGGTATCCGGGCTCCACTGCACCATGCCAAACGGCGCCACGGCGCCCGGATAAAGAAACGCAGCGTTGCCGCCGCCGGCTGTGCCGCAGAACGGGTTCACATATTGTGTCAAATTTTGCAGAGTATACGCCTGAAGCGGCGCGCAAAACCCAAGGATCACTCCCGCAATTACGGTGAACATGAAACACTTCAGACAGCGGACAGAGGGATTAACCAGTTTGCTCAGTAGTCGGTTCATCGAAATTTCCTTTCAGCGAGTCATTACCGTTCTCAGTTTCACTAAATAGCGATTAAAGCAACAAAACCATTGATATCACTTAGTGCTAACGTCTTCGTTGCAATACTGACATTATAGAATGGAAGGAATGACTGGTCAATCTGGCAACTGTGATTTGAAGTATCATTTTGTGATTTCTCTTCTGAGCTAGCCCAGAAGAGAAATCGAGGGGTGCGTGAGAGGGTTATGGAAGCGGAGGGCGGAAGCCTTGCCCTGGTTCCCCAGAATGGGGCGGATCGACTTTACCGAAGGAGCCAACGCTGCTGATTTCCGCCATTCCAATCCCACAGAACGATCTTGTATCCATCTGCGGTCGAGCTGGAATTATCCAGGGATTTGCTGTTGGCCTTGCTCCAGATCTTAAAGGAGCCGTCGGACTGCCCGTCCACCCACCAGCGTTGATTGTTGTTGCTGCTGTCGGCGGGCCACTGGATGAGTTGCGTTCCGTTCGTTGTGGAGCCGCCGGTATCCAGGCCCTGGGTGCTGTACGCGTTGACGATGTTCCAGGAGGTGTCCGAGTTTTGAGTGAACTCCCAGGTCTGCCATGGCTGGCCGCCCTTGCCCCATTGGATGATTCCGGCGTTATTGGCCAAACTGCCGCCGTTCTCCATCGCCTTGTTGCTCAGCTTGTTCACGACCACATGGGAGCCGGTCAGAGGATTGATCTGAGTCACGAGCTGGACCACCACCGCGCTGAGGGCGTTCATGGCGTACGTCTCGCCGCCAGGGGTATTTTGCAGCCAGTTGTTATCCGTGAGGTTTAGGTCGGTGCGTCGATGGTTCCACGCGGCGGCCGCTTGATTATTCAGCCAGCCGCTGTATGTACCCCAGAGGTTGTTTTCACGCGCGAATCGGCTCAAGCCGCGCACGAACTGGTCCGCCCAAGATCCATCCGTGCCATTGTGATAGAGAGTCGGTGTGGAGTTGACGATAAAATCGGCCGCGAGTTTCGCGTCGTTATAATACTGCTGGTTCCCCGTGGCTTTGTAGAGAGCGTTTGCCGCAAGGATAAAGGCCCCGCTGTTATAAACGTTTTGGGAAGGCTGAAGGGCGCCGGTGTTGTCCACCCCTTCGTTCACCTGTCCCGTGGAAGTATTGAAGACATGGCTTCGCATCCAGGGATAGATTTGCTGCGTGCACTTGTTCAGGTAGGTGGCGTCGCCCGTGGCTTGATAGAGCATGCAGCCGGTGATGATCAAGGGATCGTTGCTCAGGGCGCACTTGCTGAACTTGTCCTGGTTCTCCCAGACGCCTCCACCCAGGGCGCCGTCCCACGCACGGTTCCAAACCATGTTCCAGTTATTGGCGGCCACATCGCGATAAGTGGTGTTGCCGGTGAGCTTGTAAGCGCGAATCGCCGCGATGATTCCCCATTCCACGTCATCGTTCCAGCCGTCCCACGACCAACTGGTGGTATCCTGATTGATCTGAGAATTTTCCAGATCAATAATGAGTTGTTTGTTGGCCGGCGTTGGAGAACGATCGTAAGCATCCTCCACCATGGTGATCATGTAACATTGGCCCCAGAAGAACGCCTTGTCGCGTTTGTTCAAGCCATCGACGAAATAAGTCTGCCCGCCGGATCGCACCAGGTAGGCGGAGAGGAAGCTGTTGAAGGCGGCGTCGGCGTTGGCGGCGTTTTGGGCGTGGACCGCTGGCGCGGAGAGAAGGGCCGCCGCGGCGAGCAGCGTCGCCGCCAAGCCCTTCAGTGGGCCGGCGATCGTTCTTGTTCTCATTGACATTGTTTTTTCTCTTTCCTGGCGATGGTGTAGTCAGTCAGTCGTTCGATTCCGAGTTGGATAGAAAGATCTATCTTGCGATCAAGTTGAACTTTTGATTGGAGCCGTTATTGGTGATCCACTGATCGAACTGCGCGCCCTGCGTCGAGCCGCCAGGATTATCCAGCGTCAGGCCGCTGTTCAGGTTATAGAACGTGTACGTCCCGTCGCTGTTGAGCGACGGAAGCCATTCGTCGTTCGTCCCGCCGCCGGCCGGCCACTGCACCGTCTTCGCGCCGTTGGTAAACAAGCCCCCCGCCACATTCAGCGCCTGACCGCTGTTGACGTTGATGATCCGGTAGTAGCCCCGGCTGGTCGGCGTGAACGTCCAGAGCTGGCTCGTCCCGCCGCCGTATGGCAATTGCACGATCGGCGCGGAGTTGGCGGTGGAGCTTCCCGACACGTCGAGCACCTGACTGCTCGACACGCTCTGGATCTCATATCGACCGGGGAAGCTGACCACTGACTGGAGCTTCCACAGTTGGTTGGCCGCGCCGGCGCCCCCGGATGTCCACTGAATGATCTGGCCGCCATTGGCCGTGCTGCCGCCTGAGACATCGAGCACCAGTCCGCTGTTGACGTTCTTGATGTTGTACCAGCCACTGCCCATGGAGACCAGGTCGAACTGCTGACTGGCGTCGCCGGTCGAGTAGGGCCAGTCCACCAGCTGCGCCCCGTTGGTCTTGGACGCGGCCGAAATGGTGGCGGCCATGCCGGTGACCGACGAGATCAGCGCATAGTGACCGTTGGGGGTGGGAATGACCATCCAGTGCTGCGCGCCGTCCAGGTAATTGCTGACGGACCACTGGTTGATCGGCGCGTTGTTGGCCGTGTTGCCGCTGATCAGGTCCATCGACAGGCTGCTGTTCTTATTGATGATTAGGGACTGCTGCGGAACGTCGAGCAGCTGCCATATGCCCGCCCCGCTCGACATCTCCATGGCGTCGCTGGGAGGAGAGTTCGGGGTGGTGGGCGCCGTCCACTGGTTCCAGGTCACGTTTAGGCTGCATCGCTCCTGCCACGCCTGGTTGGCGTTCGCCAGCAGATAGGGATAGTAAGTGGCCCACAGGTGGTTGTCCGTGGCGAAGTCGCTCAGCCCCTTGACGAACAAGTACGCATACTGCGCGCCGCCGCTTTCGCTCCCGTCGCTCAGGATCGGCTCGACGCTCATTCGGTGACTGATGTCCAGGACCGCGTCGTTGTAGTACATGGAGTTCCCGGTGATATGATAGAGAGCGTTCGCCGCGATTAGGAACGACCCGCTGTTGTACGCATGGTCGCCGTTTTCCAGCGAGCCGTCCGCGGTATGTTGCCCCTGGCTAAACGAGCCGGGAGCGCCCACGGCGTTGTTGGAGTTGGTCGGGTTGAAGAGATGGGTGCGCACCCAGGCATAGATGTTCTCGGCCTTCGTCAGATACGTGCTGTCGCCGGTGATCTCATAGAGCCAGACGCCTTCCCAGGCGATGTTATCGTTGCTCAGGCACTCTTTGTCGCCTTTCGTGTCCATGAGCTCGTAGATACCGCCCCCGAGCGCGTTGTCCCAGCCCCGGTTGTAGACGGTGTTCCAGTTTTGAATGGCGATGTTCAAATAGGTGGTGTTGCCGGTGATCTTGTATCCGCGCAGGTAGGCGTTGACCATCCAGCCCAGGTCGTCGTTCCAGCCGTCGCCGGACCAGTCCGTGCCGGAAGAGGTTTCAAAGGTGTTGAGCAGATTGCTGACCAGCGCCAGCGCGGCCGGCGTTCGGGTGACCTCATAGTTGTCCTCGGCGATGACGATGGTCAGGGCCTGGCCCCAGCCGCCGGTGTCGTCCGCGCCGATGCTGTTGAGCTCGCTGTTATAGAACGTGTTGCCGGTGGCCTGCCACAGGTAGTTCTGGTTGAAGGCGTTGTACGACGCCGCAGCCTCGTAGGGGGTGACGGACTGGTTCAGCTGCGCGTAAGCCGTCGATGGAGCAAACGCGGCGGCCGCGCCAAGGAGCGTGATTGATAGGCCAACCAGGGGTTTCGCGTGGGGCACCGTCGGGGCTGTATCGAATTTGGCGGGCTTCCTCAGACCGGCAAATTCGAGGATCTTGCTGAGCGTGTTCGTCGCCATAACGACATTCTCCTTTTTGTATTGCAATGATTACTATTACCACTTATGATATGGCGCTCAATTGCGCCTTTCGTCCTCCTTTGCACTAATAATCTCAAAGGCACCATAATTGTATCACGGAATGGGTCCAGTGTCAATGTATTAATGGCTCCATTTCTCAACATTGTTATGCGATGGGACCAATATCTTGGTAACAGCTTTGATAGTATCAGCCTAAAATTATTGACTATGGTCCCATTATATGTTAGAATTAGCTTACCTCAGAGAGCAAAGCCGCCAGAAGTCATCGGAGCAGCAGAGCGTCTGCATCCCCCGCGAAGAACGCCGTCAGGTCAAGCAAATGCCGCCCGGCGTTCAGGAAAGTGAGCGACCTATTTGAACGATGTGAAATTATCGCGCCGCGCGCTGCTGCAATTGGCGGCGGGAGCGTCAACGACGATGCTGGCGAGCCGTTTGCCTGCGGCATGGGGACGCGCCCCGCGTGAGCGGAAAGCCGCTCAATTTCAGAACCCGCTGTTCGCCGGCGACTACGCGGACCCCACGATCCTGCGCGTCGGCGAGGATTTCTATTTTACCAATACGTGCTATCGCTATGCGCCGGGCTTGGTGGTCTGGCGCTCGCGCGATCTGGTGAACTGGACCCCGATTTCTAAAGTGCTTAATCACTCCTACGAAAGGGCGGAGGTGTGGGCGCCGGATCTTGTCGAACACAAGGGACACTACTATATCTATTTCCCAATGGGGGGCATTTTTGTCGTCCATGCGGAGCATCCGAGCGGACCGTGGAGCGAGCCGATCGAACTGAAGGTCGACGACATCGATCCGGGCCACGTTGTCGGGCCGGACGGGACGCGCTACCTGTACACGGCCGGCGGCCACATGGTTGAGCTGAGCGCCGACGGCCTGTCTGCGGTCGGGGAAAAAAAGCAGGTTTATCAAGGCTGGCAGTTCCCGGCGGACTGGAAGACCGAAGGCTTCTGGCTGGAGAGCCCCAAGCTGACCCGGCGCGGCGACTTCTACTACCTGATTTGCGCCGAGGGCGGCACCAGCGGACCGCCCACTAGCCACATGTCCGTCGTGGCCCGCTCCCGCTCGCCGCTGGGCCCATGGGAGAACTCGCCCCACAATCCGCTCATCCACACGTACAGCGAGGATGAGACCTGGTGGTCGGTCGGACACGGAACGCTCGTCGACACGCCCGACGGCCGCTGGTACTTCGTTTACCACGGCTACCGCAACGGCTTTAAGTCGCTGGGCCGTCATACATTGCTGGAGCCGATCGAATGGACCGACGACGGCTGGCCGCGGGCGCCGCTGGGCGCGCGGCGCGACCAGCCAATGCCCGCGCCGATGGGCGTCGCCCAGAAACCGATGATCCCGCTGTCCGACGATTTCCGCGCGCCGACGCTCCAGCCGACCTGGGGAGCCTGGAGCGAAGCCGACATGAGCCGTTTCCAAACGGGCCATGGCGCGCTCACGGTGCGGGCCAAGGGAGACACGCCCGGCCACAGTTCTCCGCTCGCCGTGATGGCGCGCGACGTCAGTTACGAAGTGCAAGTCGTGGCGTCGCCGAAGGGCGGCTGCGGCGCGGCGCTGGGGCTGTTTTACAACCCCGACCACTGGCTGTTCGCCGAACTGGGCAGCGGTCGTCTGCGCGCTTACGGCCCCAAGGAAACACTGGCGGATCGCGATTGGACAGCGCGCGCGGCGCACCTGAAGATCGTGAACAGTCGCAACCGCGTCGAGATCTTGGCCAGCGGCGACGGGCGTCAATGGCAAAGTCTGGTCAAGGATTTCGACGCAAGTGGCTTCAACACCAATACGCTGGGGGGATTTCAGGCGCTGCGCATCGCGCTTGCCGCGAGCGCTACGGATGAAGCGCGTTTCACCGATTTCCGTTACCGCGCTTTGTAAATTCCGGCAATGCAGCTCGGCGCGCGGCGTCTTCCACTTTCAGGCACAAATCAGCCCCGCAAGCGAGTACTCGCTTGCGGGGCTGATTTGTGCCTGAAGGCTGTTATCTTCCGATCACATTGAAGCGTTGGTTGGACTGACCGCCGTTCCATCCCCATTGGTCGAACTGCCCGGCCTGGGTCGTTCCGCTGGGATTGTCTAGAACGGAGCCGCTGTTGCGGTTGTAGAAGATATAGGAGCCGTCGCTCTGACGCACCGGCTGCCACTGGTCGTTCCCCTGGTTGCCGAACTGCCACTGCACGATCTTCGCTCCGTTCGCCGTCGAAGCGCCGGCCACGTTCAGATCGAGAGCGCTTCCGGCGTTCTTGATCTGGTAGTAGCCATTGCTCGTCGGAATGAAGTTCCACAACTGATTCGAAGTGCCCTGGTAAGGCCACTGGACGATGGGCGCGTTGTTAGACGTGGAGCCGCCGGAAACGTCCACCACCTGGCCGCTGTATTGGTTTTGAATCTCAAAAACGCCGGCGAAGTCGATGTGCGAGACCCAGCCATTGGCGATGACTTGCCGGATACCGGCGTCCCAATTGTCGGCCATCTTCTGATAACCGCCGTCATTGGGATGCAGGCCGTCGTTCAGGTCACCCAGGTTGAGCGAGCTCATGCTGACCGTGTAGACATGCTTGCCCGCATTCACGCGCGCCTGCACGATGCCGGGGATCTGGCTGTTGAAGTTGTTAATGTCGGTTTGGACCCAGCCAGTCGAATTACAGATCAGCTGCGCGACCAGAATGGTGACGCCAGGGTCGGCGGCGAGGATCTGATCGATCAGCGAAGCCAATCGGTTCGGAGCGGTGGAGACCTGGTAGTTTTGGCCCAGGTCGTTGGTGCCGATGTGCAGCAATACAACATTCGGCTGGTAAAGAGCCAGTTCCCCGTTGATCAAGCCGGCGATCTGATCGATCCGATCGCCAAAGTACCCTTCGTTATCGGGATCGAACATCACGCCGCTGCGCTGCGAACCCACGAAGTCCAGCGCGTCGCCCTGATTGATCAGCTCGGTCCACAATGGTCCGCGATAACCATTGCCGGTGGAGCTTCGGTAGCCGGCGGTGATTGAGTCTCCGACCGCCATCAATCGTAAACCGGCGCTCTGCGCGTGCGCCGTGGTCCCAGCCGCCATGAGCAGGGAGCCCGCGAGCGCCGCGACGGCGGAAGCGGCAATCGTTTTTCGTTTGGTGAAATGCATGTTCGTCTCCTCATTCAAAGAGGCCGCCTCCGTCGTCGGGTGGCGGCCTCATATCATCGTCCTATTGTAGTTTCCATCGCTGCTGAGGCTGGCCGCTCCAGCCCCATCCAATCAGCGCCTGCCCATTCGTCGTGGTGCTGGAGCTGTCCAGCGCCAAACTGCTCGCCTGGTTCCAGATCTTGTAAGTGCCGTCCGACTGCACGTCCACCCACCATCGCTGGTTGCTGTCGCGGCTCTGCGTCCACTGGATCATCTTCGTGCCGTTCGTGGTATTGCCGCCGGGATCGTCCAGGCCGAGCCAGCTAGACTGGCTGACGATGTTCCACGAAGTGTCCGCGTTCTGCGTGAAGTTCCAGATCTGGGTTTGACCGTAATTGAGGCCCCAGAGACCGACGACACTGTTAGTGGCGGTGAGGCCGAGACTGTCGATCGCCATGTTGTTCAAACCAACGATCGTGTGCCGGCCCCAAATGTTATTCGGCTGCGTGACGGGAGTGTATTGCAGCCACGCCGCCGCGTCGCAGAATCGATTGGTAATGATCGAATTGTCGTTGGGCGTCTGCGTCGTGAAGTCGCTCCAGCAGATGTTGTAGTCCGTGCGGCGATGGCTCATCGCCGCGTTGGCGTTAGCCTGCGCCCAGCTCAGATACGTACCCCACATGCGGTTATCACGGCAAAAGTGACCCAGACCGCGAGCGTACTCGTCCGACCAGGTATTGGTGCCGCCGCCGGTCATCACGCCGCCGTTGTACCAGGTGCTGCCCTTAACATAATCGAGCGCAAGTTTCGCGTCGTTGTAGTATTGGACGTTTCCCGTAATCTGGTAGAGGTAGTTGGCGTAGTCCGCGAACGTCCCCTGGTTATAGACATTCCGGCCGGTATTGACATTGCCGCTGCGGTCGACGCCGTTGTAAACCTGCCCATTGCTGGTGTTGAAAAGGTGACTGCGCACCCACGCGTAAATCTGTGTGGCCCGGTCCAGATACCATTGATCGTGGTTGCCCATGTAGATCAGACAGGCCGCCTTGCCGATGCTGTCATTGGAGAGCGCTTCCTTGTCGATCGTCTGCCCCGCCGGAGTCATGTTGGGCTGCTGCTCCCAGATGCCGCCGCCGTTGTACTGCGTATCCCAGCCGCGCGACCAGACCATATCGACGCAAGCGGTGCGCGCCTGAAGAAGCAGGTTGGAGTCGCCGGTGATTAGATAGCCACGGGCCAGCATGGTTCCAATCCAGCCCTCATCGTCGTTGTAACCATCCCAGGTGTATCCCGGCGGGAACTTCTGCAGGAAGGTGGTGCAAAGCGCTTCGACCAAAGCCTTATGCGCGCTGCTGCCGGTGCGCTCATAAGCGTCCTCGGCCACCATGATATCGATCGCTCCGGTCCAGCCGCCGTCAAAAGTGTTGCCGTTGATCGATGTCTTGTAATAGTTTCCATTCACCAAAAAAGCGTTATTGAAGCCGTTGAACATCGTATCGGCGTCGCCCGAACCGATGGCCGACGCCTGCTGCGGCAGGGCGCAGCAGGCGCCGACGAGCAAAGCGACCAGACCAGTCTGGACCGCGATGCCTTTGAGCGAGAACTTGAGTTTGTTTTGGAACATTTCAATCTCCTGTGAACGAAATCAGGACGCTTGAGAACGCCCTGGGAAAAGGCCGCCTCCCTGGGCGGAAGACGGCCGTGTTGGAAATGACGCTATTGAAGCTTCCATCGCTGCTGGGGTGCGCCGCTCCAGCCCCAGCCAATCAGCGACGCTCCATTCGTCGTGGTGCTGGAGCTGTCCAGCGCCAAACTGCTCTGCTGATTCCAGATCTTGTAAGAACCGTCCGACTGAACATCCACCCACCATCGCTGGTTGCTGTCGCGGCTCTGCGTCCACTGGATCATCTTCGTGCCGTTCGTGGTATTGCCGCCGGGATCGTCCAGGCCGAGCCAGCTAGACTGGCTGACGATGTTCCACGAAGTGTCCGCGTTCTGCGTGAAGTTCCAGATCTGGGTTTGACCGTAATTGAGGCCCCAGAGACCGACGACGCTGTTGGTGGCGGTGAGGCCGAGACTGTCGATCGCCATGTTGTTCAAACCAATTATCGTGTGCCGGCCCCAGATGTTATTCGGCTGTGTGGCGGGGGTGTACTGCATCCACGCCGCGGCGTCGTCAAACCGATTCGTGTTGATCGAGTTGTCGTTAGGCGTCTGCTGGGTGAAGTTGCTCCAGCAGATGTTGTAGTCGGTGCGGCGGTGGCTCATAATGGCGTTCGCGTTGAGCACCATCCAGCTATAATATGTGCCCCACATGCGGTTGTCACGGCAGAAGTGACCCAGACCGCGAGCATACTCGTCCGACCAGGTGTTGGTGCCGCCGCCGGTGATGACGCCGCCGTTATACATGTTGTTCTTGACGTAATCGAGCGCCAGCTTGGCGTCGTTGTAGTATTGGACGTTTCCGGTGATCTGGTAGAGATAATTGGCGTAATCGGCGAACGTCCCCTGGTTATACGCCGTCGCATCGGCAGTGCTTGTATCGACATTGCCGCTGCGGTCGATCCACGAATACACCTGCCCGCTGCTCGTGTTGAAGAGGTTGCTGCGCACCCACGCATAAATCTGTGTGGCGCGGTCCAGATACCATTGATCGTGGTTGCCCATGTAGATCAGGCAGGCCGTTTTGCCCAAGCTGTCGTTGGACAGCGGGGTTTTATTGATCGCTTGGCCCGCCGGGGTCATATTGGGCTGCTGTTCCCAGATTCCGCCGCCGTTGTACTGAGTGTCCCAGCCGCGAGACCACGCCATATCGAAACAGGACGTTCGAGCCTGGGAAAGAAGGTTGGCGTCGCCGGTGATCAGGTAACCGCGCGCCAGCATTGCGCCGATCCATCCAATGTCGTCGTTATAGCCATCCCAGGTGTATCCCGGCGGGAATTTCTGTAGGAAGGTGGTGCAGAGGGTCTCGACGAGCGCTTTGTGCGCGCTGCTGCCGGTGCGCTCGTAGGCGTCCTCGGCCACCATAATGTCCAGGGCTCCGGTCCAACCGCCGTCAAAAGTGCTGCCGTTGATTGATGTCTTGTAATAGTTGCCGTTCACCAAAAAGGCGCTGTTGAAGCCATTGAACACCGTGTCGGCGTCGCCCGATCCAATTGCCGACGCCTGCGGCGTCGCGCCGCAGCCCAGCCCGACAAGCAATGCCAGCAGTCCGGCCTGGGCAGTCGCTCTCGTCATTGAGAGCTTGATTTTCTTCATCGTCGTTATCTCCTCGAGTACTATCTTCGCGGCTCCAAGCAGATCGCTTGTACTGTATGTCGTCATACGGTAAGCCATGGATCTGTATTGCAATTACTGCAATTAAAATATTAACATCAGCCGAAATCTTAGCGGCGCGGTGAACATCCTTTCCTGCTTGATCTTACATCCACTGAATTGCAATTCTATCTATTAAACTATCTGTAACGCGGCAAACGCTGATCCGGAGTTCCTGCAATCGTTACAAATCGCATATTTGCAAAGAACGGGCGGACAAAATAGCCATCCCTGGAAGTTCCTTCGCGGTCGAGCGCATTGCCGCAAAACATCAGCCGAGAGATCGTCACTCAATGATTGCGAATGCACCATAAGTGTATCACAGAATGGATCCATTGTCAACAAGAAAATCAAATACAATCCATGATGGTACCAATCAAAGACAAGATGGATCCTTTCACTCACGAAATCGCTAATTTTACATCTCAAATTGGATATGTTCGGCGAGAAGAAAAGAGGTTCGTCGTCTGGCGCCACAAACACAGAGAATGGCGCCATTGCCTAAGAGGATGGGTTGGAGGAAGGACGGCTGTTTTTCAAGCTCGCCAGCGATGGCTTGATGTCGATGACGGGCGTGCCGGGGAGGGCGTCGAGTCCGCGCACCAGGAGAATATTGTCCGTGACGGAGATGAGATCGACATCGGTGACGCAGATCGGATTGAGGCGGGCGGGGCTGCGGGTGGCGAATAGCCCGGCGTCCTTCTGATCCCAGCCGCGCACGAGGGTCGTGTGCAGCGTCTGTGGCTGATGCGCAATCCAGATCACCGTCAGCCCCGTCTCCTCCGAAAGGTCACGCATAAAGCGCGTCATGCCCGGATGCAGCCAGATCTCCAGCAGGCCGCCGCCCGGGCCATCGACGGCGCTGACGACACCAATCGGCAGCACGGCAAACGCCGGGGGATCTCCGCACAGGCACATCAAACAAACGGGGACGTTATCAACAATCCGAAACGCCCCCTCTTCCAATTCCCGATCGCATTCACGGCATTTCATTGCATCGGATCCTTACGAACTACGGAGCCTTGCCCGACGACGCAGACGCATTGTCCCAGGACCAGACCGCCGGACGCTCGCGGCGGGCCGCCACGGCGCATTCTGCGAGGAACGTATTAATCTGAGCCGCCAGACTCTCAATTTTACCGTAATCCCCGCTGAACTTCGAAAACGGGAAAAGGAAAATCTCCGGGCCGGAATCCGTCGTCAGATACAGGTCATTTCCGAGTCGTAGCTCCCCTCGCCAAAAACCTGCCCCGACCCGCGCCGAAAGCCCTCGCGAGAGCGGCGCAATTTTGCGCCCATCGATCAGTATTTGATCGTTCCCGGCGTCCAGCACGCAAACCCGTTCTCCAAAGTAGAGACGGTATGCGGAAATCGGCCAGACCAATAATAGCTCCAGTGCGAACAAGCCAGTAACCGTCACGTTCTCATGATGCAAGAAATAACCAGCAACACGCAGCACGGACGTCACCGCCAGCGCGGCAAATAGCGCGGCTTCGACTGGGGAGATATTCCGTCCAGTCCATCCATCTCTCACAGTCCGAATCGTCAGCGTGTCTTTGGTGCGTTCAACATTAAATTTGCGCAATAACATCCGTAGTCGTCCTTTCGGAAGAACTCTCCCGATCTCGTCCTCTACCGCGATGCTCCCACCATCGAAGCGGCGGGCGACGCGGCAGCCTTGTGTGAAACTAGAAATTCCTCAATCTGAGACGCCAGCGCGCGGATCGTGTCATTGGGGCGTCCGAAGGTCAGCACGGTGTAAAGTTTGAGAGCAGGCGCGTTCTTTCTCGTCAGGTACAGTGTATTTCCAGTGGGAAACTCTTCGTCCCAAAGGATTTTGCCGATTCGCACACCAGTGACACTCGATAGCGACGTGCTCCATGATCCAATCCATACGGTATCGTTGATGGTATCTAGCACGCAGGTTTTGGCTCCGAAGTAATTTTCATAGCTATAAAAAAGTAGGCAAAATGCGGAAGGCGCGCAAACGAATTCGCGAAGCGTCGGATGCGACTGTCGCAGCGCTAATTCCAAAAAATACATGGAGCAGAAGACGATCTGGGCGATGTTCGCGATCATCCAAGGAATCTGCATCCTTCGAGCGGTCAGCCCCGACTTCACCGTACTGATCGTCATGACACCGTCCTTGCACTCGATTTCAAATTTACGTGTGACCATGATTTGCGTGTCCTCAACTCGCCCGCGCCTGGGTTATGGTCGGCGGCTGACGGTTGGAATTATTTTACCCCGCCGCCTGCCGGAACCGTGGAGGCAATTCGTTCGCCTCTCACGACATTGGCCGGGCTATAAATGATGAGACTGGCAGGGAAGGGAAAAGTTGCGCGGCGATGCGACAACCGTACATGAACAAAGAAGAAGCCGGCAAAGGAAGTGATTCGCGTCACTCATCGTACAGCCGTTACCCAGAGAGCGTCGTTTTTCACGTAGCTGAGCTTTTTGCCGTTCGGGGACCAGTCCATTTTGGGATACTGCGCGTCCGCGCGCAGTTCGACGACGCCCAGTCCCCGCAGATCGCGGCCGTCCAGCGCGCTGACCCAGAGAGCGGCGCGCGCAAGACGCAGTCCGTGTTGAGATAGCGACGGCGCATTGAGAACCCAGGCGATGCGGTCGCCGCGCGGAGACACCGCGATTGCGCCGACGTTCGCCGGCAGCGTGACGGTCCAGTGACGCAGCGGCGCGGCGTGCTTCAAACTCCACACGCTGATCTCCTGCACACGGCTTCGCCGGACACGCACGAGTGTGTTGGGTAGCCGGTAGGCCATGGTTTCACGCTGATACCGCGCGTTGCCCGCCGCCCCCAGCGTGACCTCCGGTTTCCAGGCGACGATCTTTTCTGGCGTGACCACCCGCAAGATGTCCAGCCTCGCCATGGCGCGCGGCAGCGCGAACTCCGGCCAACGCCGGCGCGGCGTGAGCGCATCGTGCAGGATTGCGCGCCGGCCGGCGTCACGCGGCTGCTTGGGTGTGTAAATCTGCAGCCATCGATGGCCGCCCGCGCACCAAAACGCCCATGAACCCTCGAACGCCGGACTGGACATCGCGACGCGTCCATCCACATTCACTGGCCGAAATTCCTCCCCATCCCCTTCGTCGGACATCACCCATCCGCCTCGGGGAGACGCGCTGAAAAATTCGACATCCATGGCTTGATCGGGGCGTGTAAACTTCTCCAGGCTGCGCACCGGCAGGTCCGTGCGAGTCGTAAGGTCATAGCAGCGCGGGACGCCCTGCGCATCGCTATGCAAAAGCTGATGATTGGAGAGCCACGGGTTCGTGACGCTACAGACATTCAAAATATGACGAACCGGAAAGCGCCTCGTTCCAGGCATCGGTTGATCCCCACGCGATCTCAGCTTCGCAATCGCCGGCGTCGCCCCCATCGCCATGGCGCACCCTGCCGCGACAATTACCGCTTGGACCCGACTTCGCAATTCTGACATCCTTCTCCTCGATCAAACGCGTGGCTCCTAATGGCGATACGCGAACAGTGTCAGGCCATCGTCGTCGATGATATATTGTGTTTGCGCCGTCGCATCTAGCAGACGAGCCAGCGCGTCGATATCCTGTGCGCCGCTGACCGTCTGCTGCGGGCGCTTTGGATCCGGCAGTTCGCTCCACGTTCTAGGAAACGATATCCATTCGATCCACTTGTATTCGATCGGCGGGAAGCTCCCGCAGTCGGCAAGATGGGTAAGCTCCAATTCGTGCGCGCCGGGCGGCGGCCACGGAAACAAACGATCGGAATCGATAAACTTCCACGTCGCGCGCTGGAGATGGAGACGCGACTGAGCAATCGCGGTCAGCACTTTAAACCACTTGGCGCTGCTCATATACGACGCCCCAAATTGAGCGGCAAGGCGTGCGTAATCTTCGTCCGTATGACGGTCACGATAAAGATAGTGCTGTGGTCTTAATTCTGAATCGCTCATGAATAGCCTCGCCGACTCGATCAATCTCGGCGCCGGTGCGCGCCGTCGCGCGGCAGCATTTCCGCAATCGCGGCGGAGAGAATTTGCAGTTCTTCCGCCTCACGTCGAAAGCCCCGCGCCCATCGGATTTGGATTTTGCGGCGTGGAACATGCAGGACGAGCAACTGCCGGATAAAGAATACGGGCGTCCAAGGCAACGGCGAGCGCTCAATCTCGGCGCGCACGTCGTTCAATCCGCAGATCTTGCGGCCGTCGATGAATAACGCATCGTTTTTGCGATCCAGGACGATCAGCCATCGCGCGACCATCACTTGATAGAAGACATACAGTAAAAAGCCCATGACTGCCGCCATCATGACGGCGGAAGCCGCGCCGTCCAGAGTGTGCGGAAAGGGCTGGATCTTATTCCCTTTCGGATCCCGATGATACAGCCATACAGACCAGGCAATGAGCAGAGGAACGCTCACGCATCGGCTCAGGATCGACTCGCGCGTTCGGCGGAGTGTGAGACGGTCATCGGTCTTCGTAATTTGAAATTCAGACACGCCGCCTCATCTCTGTTCGTTTATCGCTTCGGCCATCGCCGGCGATAGAGCATTATGACCGATTTTGTTTCGCAAGACTTCCCGCCGCCCGCAAGCGCGGCGAACTTTGAACTCGCACTGCGCCAAGGACTGGGCCGCGCCGTACTCTGGCTGCGATCGAGCGCCATTGCGCCGGATCGCGACTTGATCTTCCAAGCGTGCCGCGAGAACTGGGCTTATGATAAACAAAGCGAAGACAACCGCGCGCTATATATGGCCGACGTGGTTCGAGCTACGGGCGAGCCGGAGTTTTATGTTCCCCGCATTCTTGAAACGCTTGTCGCCAGGGACGCCGGGAACAGCTTCGCGCAATTATTTCAGCTTGCGGGGATACTCGCCTCTGAGCACAATGATGCGAGGGAAAAGTTGTACGAGATTTTCGCGGAGGCGCCCAGAGAAAATCCTCGATACATGGCGCAGGTCCTGGTGGATATTGATGGACTGGAAGGTTATTTGTTCGCCGTGCGAGGCTGGATTCGCGAACCCTACGCGGACGCGGATTGCCTCGACGCTGTGCATTTGCTCGACGATCTTGAAACGCAATTCGGCGCGGAGACCATGGCGGCGTTCCTCGCCGACGCTTCGTCCCTCGATCCGGCAATCACGGCGTATCACGACGCCGTGCGTGAGAGACGCAAGAGATGGAAGTCTGACCTTCTGTCTCGCCCAAAGCGCACCGAGCCGACCTACGAAGAACTGAACGCGATGCTGGACCATCCCAAGTTCAAATCGCGCGGCATATGGGCGAGCCGTGGGCGGCGAATGGACGATGCCGCCGCAGACCGCTTCGCCGCCGACCTGCTGACCGAGAAGAATCCAGATCGCCTCTGCCGTCTTCTCTATCTCTTTGGAGAATATGAGTTTCCCAGCGATCCTGCTCCCCTTTTCGCCCTATCACGCAGCGATAATGAAACAGTAGCGAACGCGGCCGCGTTCGCCCTGTCGGCCCTGACGGATCCCGGCGTTCGCGCTCTCGGCCTTTCGATCATGCGTGGCGAACGCGCTCCGTGGGACGGCGTTCGTCTCTTGATTTACAACTTCCAGCACGGCGATTGCGCCGCCATACTGCATCTGCTCTCACAACTCACCGCCGCCGATGAGATTCACTCGCTGGGCTTTCAAATTTACGATATTTTTGATGAGAATCCCGTCGCCGAATTTTCCGATGCGCTCATGCGGCTTTATGAGCGCGGCATGTGCTCAATGTGCCGCAGCGGCGTGATCAGCCGACTTGCGACGCTGGGAGCACTTTCCGAAACCATTCTCACGGAAGGTATCTACGATGCGTCGGAGGAGACACGCCGGATCATCGCGTCCGCCGTCACGTCGCCGCCGTGACCCAGAGGGCTCCGCCCTGAGTGAAGCTGAGCATCCGGGCGTCGGGGGACCAGTTCACTTCGGGATATGGGCTGTTTTGGGGAAAGTCGATCACGCCGATCTCGCGCAGACCGCGACCGTCGAGGCCGCTGGTCCACAGAGTGATCTCAGCGCTGGCCGGACCGGAGTCACGTTTGACATCCGGCGCGTCGAGCAGCCAGGCCACACGCTCGCCATGCGGCGAAACCACCGCCTGCGCCACTCTTCCAGGCAGCGTGATTGTCCAGCAATGCAGCGGCTCCGCCTGGCGTACGCTCCAAACCGTGATTTCCTGGATGTCACGGCGCTGCTTCTGCATCTCCCGCCGGATCTGCGCGATATCGGCGCGCTTCGCGATCGGGGCATGGCCGATGAGATCCCGCGTCCTGGCGACGATCTGAGTGTCCGAGACCACCCGCAAAATCTCCCGCGATGAGATCGACGGCGCCAATCTTCGCGGCGCCTCGCAGTCTCCAGGACTTTGTACGTTGCCCACACGCGCTGTCCAGTCCGCGCCGGCGCGTGATGGGGACACGATCCGCATCCACCGTCGTCCATCCGCGCACCAATACGATGCGGCGTCACCATCCCCCGAGCAGGACTTATGGCCCGCGCCGCTCATCGTCGCCGTGTGAAATTCACTCCCCCGCACATCACTCCCCCACGCGACCCAACCGCCGCCGGGCGACGCCTTGATCGCGCATTCATCCCCCGGCGCGCTGGCGATTCGCCGCGTCAATCCAGGAAGCGGTTTGTCCATTCGGGTATCGACATCGTAACAGCGCAGAGTCCCCAGCCCATCGATGTGGAGCAGTTCGTGATCGGATATCCACGGCTCGGACACAGATCTCCCATGGCTTCCCGGAAACATCACAAAAGCGCGCGTCGCGGGGATCGGCGGCAGAGGCGCGCGCGGATGCGTCGACAATCCGACCAGATATGGCGCGCTGGCGAGCGCAAGAACGCATCCCGCCACCACCGCGATCGACGCCGCCGCTCGTCTCATGATTTATCCCCAAAACCGCCCACAATCTTCGCAGCAGCGCTGACCATCTCCACGAGACAAACGATCGCAACGCCGGCCAACAGCGACATCTCAAACCCATGCAGCGATGGACCGTGATTCCACCGATGATTGCGCAGCCCAACCGCATCCGCCGCCATCAGCCCGGCAGCGCAGGCGACGACCTTCCCGCCCCACTTCGCCAGATCCGCAATCATAGATTTTGATTTCATCGTATTCTTACGGGGTTTGACAGCAATAGGAACGAAAAGTTGCAGAGAACACATCGCCTGTCCAAACAGCAGGGATTCCTATCCCACACACCCCATAACGAGGCGACGCTTAGCCAAGAGGAACTTGCACCGCTCGCAGAGAGGCTTGAGACATTAGTGGAAGAGATTCACTCAGAACAGACTCACAGAAGACCGGGGATCCGAGCCGTTCGCTTAGAGGCGCGCCGTATTCCTCCTCAAAACGATCGATTGACATCTTTTCTCCTACCCGATCAGCGCCGCGAGCGCCGCGCGTAATGTGTCCGCGATTTCGGGGCTGGCGACCATTCCCGACACATCCAGATTCTTGGGCAAAATCCGCACGGCGACGCACGCCTGCTCGACAATATGGGCGTCCATTGTCTTGATCGTTTCTTTTAACTGACCGTGGGCAAACGTCGCCCACGGGGCGGCGTTGAGCAGGGCGACGGGCTTTTGGGTGAATACGCCGGTGCTGACCGTCCAATCCAGGGCATTCTTCATCACGCCGGATACGCCGTGCGCGTACTCGGGGCTGCAAATCAAGACGGCGTCGGCGTCGCGCAGCGCGTCACGAAAGTGCTGAACGGAAGCAGGCGCATGGTCGTCCAGATCGGGATTGAACGGCGGAATTTCGCCGAGGCGCTCGTAGAGAGAAATCGTTACGCCCTCGGGCGCGAGCGCGGCGGCCGCATGCAGTAGCGTCGTGTTGGAAGAGCCCTGACGCAGGCTTCCGGAGATGGCGAGGATGTTCATGAGAAGTTCAACAGTCAGACAACTTTGAGAGGTTCCCCGTCCCAGGCTGAGGATTTTTGCGCGTCCGTGTCTAATTGTCATGTATGACACGTTTCGAATCAGATCATCCAGAATGGGGTGTTATCGCCGAGCAGCTCGCCCAGGAGTTTGCGAAAACCGCGGCCGCGCGCGACAAAGCCGGGGGAACGCCGAAGCACGAGCGAGACCGTCTGCGCGAGTCGGGACTGCTGGCGATGTCGATCCCTCAGGAATACGGCGGGCATGGCGCGTCGTGGCCGGAGACGATGCGTGTGGTTCGAACGATCGCGCAAGCGGACAGCTCGGTCGCGCATGTGTTCGGGTTTCATCATCTCCTGCTCGCCACCGTGCGCCTCTTCGGTTCGGAATGGCAACTGGCGCCGCTGTTCGAAGAGACTGTTGTCCGGCAATGGTTCTGGGGCAACGCGCTCAATCCGCTCGACCGCCGTACGGTCGCCAAAGCCGACGGCGATGCATGGAAACTCAACGGCGTCAAAAGCTTCAGCTCTGGCGCGGCCGATTCGGATATTCTGATCGTATCGGCGTTAAACGACGAAACCGGGAAACTGATGGTGGCGGTGACGCCGTCGGACCGCGCCGGGATCACGATCCATCACGATTGGGACAATATGGGCCAGCGCCAGACCGACAGCGGCACGGTCGAGTTTCGGGATTTGCGCGTGGACGCACGCGATCTTCTGACCACTCCTGGACCGCTGGGGAGCGTCTTTGCCTCGCTTCGCCCATGTCTCGCGCAATTGATTCTCGTCAATGTCTTTCTGGGAATTGCCGAGGGCGCGTTCGCCGAGGCGAAGCGCTACACCCAGACGCGCGGTAAAGCCTGGGCAACCTCGGGCGTCGCGACGCCATCGGACGATCCGTACATCCTGCGCCAGTACGGCGAACTCTGGCTGGCGCTGGAAGGAG
Source organism: Capsulimonas corticalis (assembly GCF_003574315.2). Lineage (GTDB taxonomy): Bacteria > Armatimonadota > Armatimonadia > Armatimonadales > Capsulimonadaceae > Capsulimonas > Capsulimonas corticalis. Next base: position 6,527,285 of record NZ_AP025739.1, read on the forward strand.
CCCGGCTGCTGGCCGATCGCGCCGCCGATATCTTCCAAGGCGCCTGGGACCTAGGAGACGGCCTGACCGCCCAGCAGCGCGGCGAAACCTCCATCGCGATCGCCGCCGCGAAAGTCTCAGCGACAAAAAACGGCCTGGACGTCGTCAATCGGATGTTCGAAGTCATGGGCGCCAGCGCCACGTCGGCGCACTGGGGGTTCGACCGCTACTGGCGAAACCTGCGCACTCACACCCTGCACGATCCCGTCGATTACAAAATCAAAGAACTGGGCGAATGGGCGCTCCGCGATACGATCCCGACCCCGACATTTTATTCGTAACGCTCAAGTTTGCGATCACAGAGTGATATCTGGGAGGGTCCCTATATGTGCGCCAATATGAATTCGCCTTCATCCAATCCATGGGAGCAGCGTTTAACCAGTATCGTGAAAAGTCCGCACTTCGCCGCCGTACTTGGAGCCATCGGCTCCGTGCATCCAACCATGCTGGTCGTCCTGGTGCTGAGCGAACACAATCGATGGCTGCGGTCCTTGTGGCCGGCAGGAGTGTACCATTCTCTCTTCGAAACGTTTTATGATGTATCGGTGTGCTATGGGCTTGTCATTGGGCCGCTGACCATTGCCTCGGCGGTCCGCTTGTTCCTGCATCGCGCCGCCGATCCCCGCGCGAACGCGCTAACGATTACCCGGCGGCTGCTCGTCATTCCCGCGATGTATCTTCTCTCGGCGCTGTGGAGCGCGGCCTGGCTATCCGGACATCGCGCCTCAGGGTTCGGCGAGGCGGTTGCCTGCCTTTATCTCGCCGATCAGATCGTGAGCAATCTCTATTATGGATTCCGCAAGCCGATCACCGACGCCGCGCTCCGGGCCAAGGAGCCAGCCGCCGGCGGCTTACGTCTGATCGCCCTCGAACTCTGGTCCATGCTGGCGACGCGCGTACGCACAGCCGAGATCAAGATGCGACGGCGCTGGTGGCGGCGGACACATCCCGACTACTTGAAGAAGCTCTCGCCGCAGGACAAGGCGCTGTACGAGAGCGCCATGCGGGGTGAGTCCCAAAATGTCGAGATATTTCTCGCGCGCGGCGCCAATCCCAATCTGACACTGAACTTCGGAGTTCCGCTGATCGCCGAAAGCGCCGCCAAGGGTCGAACCGACGTCGTGTGTCATTTACTGAACGCTGGCGCGTCCGTGAACGCCGCCTGTCCGGTCGATGGGTTTCGGGCGCTCCACCGAGCCGCCTCGCACGGACACCTGGAATCCGCGCGGCTTCTCGTGGCGGCGGGAGCCAGTCTGGACGCGAGGACGCGAAGCGGATCCACAGCGCTCATTTTCGCCGCCACCGCTGGACACACATCGATCGTCACGCTGCTGCTGGAGAACCAAGCGCCCGTCGACTCCGTGAGCAAGGCCGGAGCGACGGCGCTGATCGCGGCCGCGACCAAGGGCCATCACGATATGCTCCAAGCGCTGCTGGACGCCGGCGCAAACCCATCGATCAAATCATACGACGGCTCATCCGCTCTCACGGTCGCCGCCGCGAAGGGGTACGCCGATACATTGGCTCGATTGCTGAAGCACGGCGCGCACATCGACGACGCAACGCCGGACGGGAGAACCGGGCTGATCTGGGCAGCCTATTTCGGCCACGACGCCGCTGTCCGACTTCTTCTGGAAGCCGGAGCTGATCCCACGATCAAAGCCATTGATGGGAAGACCGCGCTGCAATTCGCCAAAGAGCGCGGCCACGCCACCGCCGCCGCGCTGATCGAATCACAGTCCCGCGCCGTGGCCGCCTGATCCACCACGCGCCGAGCTAAAATCCCAGGGCTCGGAATTACAAGACGGAATATCTCAAAGGAGCGGTTTGATGTTGTGGAAGAGTCTGATGCCGGAACTACGATCACATCTTCTCGTCGCGATCGTTGTCAACCTCATATTTCATCACATCCTGCACTACTGGACCTGGTGGGGAGCGTTGGTGTCGTTAATCCCAGGCGTCATTGGCCTCGTGGTCCGGCATTGGTTGTTGACGCGCAAGGCGGCGGCTGTGCTTTTGGATACGAAACGACTACGGTAATCACAAACTAACCAAAAGGTTAGCGAGCTGTTGAGAACAATCTCTACAATCTCATCCAGCGTGATTGCATCATTTCTCATAGGATATGCGCCTCAGCTCTCGCCAGTTTTTGGGATGGCGGCGATGAGCATTTTGGTGATTTCTGGGTTCGTGCTCCAGTCGAGAGCGGTTTTGCCGTCATCGTCCTTCATGTTGACGTCGGCGCCGTGGGCGAGCAGGACGGCGACGCAGTCCACGGAGGCAAGTTTGCTGGCTCGGATTAGCGGCGCGCCGCCATTTCCACGCGCATTTGGATCCGCGCCGTGGGCGATCAGTAATTGGAGTAACTCGGGGCCGCGTTCGTTTCTGATGATGTCGTAAGACAAGGCGGCGAACAAATCGGTCTCGGTCAGATCAGGCGATGTATCGATCAGCAGTTGGATCGTCTCGACATTCCGACTGTTAATTGCATATCCAAGTGCGGACATTGGCTGTCCTGCGGCGGCGCCGGGACTGACAATGCTTCGGAGCGTTGCATTGGCCCCGCGCTCCAGGAGCATACGAACCGCGTCGGCGCTGCCGCTCATGGCGGCGGACATCAACGAGGTCTGTCCCTGATCACCCCAGCGATTGTCGATCGCCGCGCCATGATCCAGCAAAAAGTCAATGACGCCCGCATGTCCGCACAAGGCTGCCATGTGGAGAAGCAGACCAGACTCAGTTGGAAGCGATACTCCACGATCGAGCAACCATTGGACCATCGCAACGCTCCCGCCTTCGACGGCGTTAAAGAGCATCTGGATCGCAAAGTCCGGATCGTGTGGATGAAAGCGCGCGCCGCCCTTCACAAGCGCCTCAGCAATGTCGGTCTGCCCGTCCTGTATCACTCGGGCCAGAAGAGTCGTTTCCATGTGCATCGGGTTAGGATACGGGAAATTGGGATCGGCGCCTGTGGACAGCGCCGCTTTGACACGCACAACATCACCCTCGGAAATCGCCGCTTCAAGATCCTTTTGCGCGATTTGCCTCTTTGTAGGATATTCGCGCGCGTAGGCAATGCGCCGCAGCGCGGCCTCGTCGATGCGATAGAGATAGATTTCGTCGAATCGGTACGGACGGGTTCCGAAGTCCCGATATCCCCCGGCAAGCAGCGAGCCATCGGGCGAAAGCGCGGCAAAGTCTTCGAAGACGTCGAGTTCGGCAATGAGCTTCCCTGTGGAGCCATCGAACACAGACGTCCCCTCATTTCGGTTGCCGGTGACCACCAACCTACCTGAGTTACTAAACGCCGAATGATTGTGTTGTAAAATGCTGCCGGCGAGATGCTTACCGGCGTCAATATCCCAGAATTCCAGGTCGTACTCTACGATCTTGCCATTCGGCGAGATCGAGCCTGCGCGCGCGTCCTCTCCTTCCCGGCGCCAGATTTTCTTGCTCGAAGTGAGCGAAAACACCGCGCCTTCGCGGTGCGAAACGACCAGCAGGCGCTGGGTTTGGGAAAAGTTGATCTGAGACACGCCCCCGGAGATCATCAGCTTGCGCTGGAGACGAAAGCTGGGAAGCGACCAGAGAAATACGGAAGCGAGTGGTTTCCCAGCCCCGTCTTGGAATGATTCCTCCCCGCCTTCAGCCTCCATGTCAGCCAGCTCGTTTGGGCTGACCGTACCGGCGGCAAGCGTCTTTCCGTCCGGTGAGATGGCGACACATCCCACGCTGGCTCCAACCGCAAGTCGCCGGCGAATGGCGCCGGTTTGCACGTCGGAAATGATGATGCCGCCGCCGCAAGTCACCAGGAGTTTGCCGTCAGGCGTCACGGCGATGGCCTGGACGCCGCCCTCGTGAAAGCGCCCGGTCCGGAGTCCCCACTTCCGGCTTTTCAGGTGATAGAATCCCGCAGTTCCATCGGAGAGGCCAACCGCTAAGATCGTTCCATCCGGCGAAAACGCCAGGGCGGTCACGCCCGCCTCCCCAAGTTTCAAGCAGACCGTCAAGGATTCCACGGCGATCCGCTCGTGATCGAGCAGGTCATACGACGGCGGCGCGGCCGGAGCCCCAAACGCCAGACGCGAGGACCGCGCCGGAAAAGGCCAGTCGAAGTTCAAGAATTTGGGCAGGACCATAGTCACCAGCTTCTGGGCCAGATCACATCATTTCTCATGGCGTACGCGCCTCAGATTTCGCCAGGTTTCGGGATAGCGGCGGTGAGCATTTTGGTGATTTCGGAATCGGTGCTCAGGTCGAGGGCGGTCTTGCCGTCGTGGTCTTTGGCGTTGACGTCGGCGTGATGGGCGAGGAGGACGGCGACGCAATCTTTAAAGCCGAGGCGGGCGGCGGTGATCAATGGTGTTTCTCCGTCGGTGTTCCGGGCGTTTGGGTCGCACCCTTTGTCGAGAAGAACGGCCAGGACGGGGCTGGATTTGGGGCCGATGGCCCGGGTGGCGAGAGGCTCATGGAAGGCGGCGGGGTCGTTGAGGTTCGGCAGAGCGCCCGCGAGGGCGGCGACGGTGGCGGGATCGTCGCTTTCGACGGCGACGGTCAGCGCGTTGACCGGGATGTAGGCGGCGTCTTTGGGATCGGCAAGGGTCATCAGCTTCGGATCGGCGCCGCGCTGAAGGAGCAGTCGGATAGCGGCCGGTTTCTTGTTTTCGGCGGCCGCCATCAGCGCGGTCGCACCGTGGATGAACTCGCGGGCGTCGATTGCCGCGCCGTGGTCGAGCAGAAAGGCGATCATCTTCGTGTCGCCGGCTTCCGCCGCGAGATAGACTGGCGGAAGCAGCTCGTTATGGACGACATTCACGCCGTGATCGAGCAGCCATTGGAGCATGGGAAGCTGTCCGCTGTGGATCGCCCCCTCCAGAACCTCGCTCACGATTCGAGGTTCGTTCACGGCAAAGCGCGCGCCGCCGTCCACGAGCGTTTGGAAGATGGCCGCATTCCCGCTCCACGCCGCAAGCCCCAACAGCGTCGAGTTCTGGGTGTCTTGCTCATTGGGATCGGCCCCGAGCGCGAGACTGCTCTTCACCTTCGCGAGGTCGTTGTTTCGCACGGCCTCCAGAAGCTTCTTTTGCACGATCTGTTTCTTCGTGGGATGCTCGCGCGCGTAGGCAAGCTTCCGCAGCTTCGGCTCGTCGATTTGGCAGACCGCGATCTCGCGGCCGCCGTAGCCGGCCGCGAGCAGCACTCCGTCCGGCGAGGGCGCGCAGAAATCCTCGAAGATGCGAAGATCGGACAGCAGCTTGCCGGTATGGCCGTCGTAGACGGATGTTCCGTCTTCCTGACTTCCGCAGATCAAAACCGAGCCCGAACGGCTGAACGCCGAAAAGTTGTTCTGCGCGAACGCGTCGGCGAGCATTTTCCCGGTGTCAACATTCCAGATCCCGTTCCCCCCGCCCACGATTTTACCGTCGGGCGAGATCGCCGCCGTCCGAGAGCCGATGTTGTCATGGCTCCAGATCTTCTTGCCGGCGGGCAGCGCAAAGACGACGCATTTGTCGGCGGCGGCCAGCAGACGCGCGCCGTCTCCAGAGTAAGAAACGGCGAAAACCGGCCCGGTCACATTCAAACTGCGCTGCATATGGAAGCTGGGGACCGACCAGATCCGCACCATCGGCGCACCATCCTTGTCTTCAGACGAGGATGGTGCGCCGGACGCCTCGGAGCAGCCGGCGGCCAGCGACTTGCCGTCGGGCGAAAACGCGAGACATAAGACGGCGCTCCCAAGGGGAAGAGTGTGTATTATCTCTCCCGTGCGCGCATCGGCGATCGAAACGTGATTGTCCTCCCCGCACGCCGCCAGCAGCGCTCCGTTCGGCGACAGAGCGACGGCTTGAATACCGCTGGACTGGAGGCGTTTCGTATGGAATGTCCATCGCTTGGTCCGGAAATCGTACAAAGCCGCCGTTCCATCCGACATACCCACCGCCAGCGTGCGGCCCCCAGGCGAGAAAGCCTGCGCGGTGATCACGCCGCCATACGGCATCATCAGCGTGGTCGACGCCGCTTCGACAGCGGGCGGCTCGTCCTGAGCGAAGAGCGGCGATGTCAGGCGCAGCATCGCCGCGCCGACCGCCAAAGGCAACCAGAGCGCATGTGTTCGCCGGTGAGGCGTCGTGACAGGGGAACAAGACATAATGCCTATTTTAGCACGAGAGACCTGGACATAACACCTAATTTTTACGGGCCTGAATTCCGACAATAGGCACAAGCGGCGCGGAACATTGCTATTCCGTCATGCTGAACAGTTTTACGCAGCCAAGGGCAAGCCCGAGGGAGCACAAATGAGTCGTTTTGTTTACATCGCCATTTTGACCGTAGGAATCGGCATGACCATGCTGGTCCATTGGAAGTACCAGGCCGACCTGGGCGCGGCGCGGGAACATTACCGCATCGAATCGCACGACCACACTGTGGAAGTCTCCCACAAACTCGAAAATACATTCACGCAGATGTATCAGGGGCTGCGGACAATGGCCCGCCTGCCTGGAGTACAGACCATCGATCGGCACGCAAAGCATTTTGATAGCGACGCCAAGACTACGGTCCAGGAGATCTACAATGACCTGGGCACCAATGTCGCCATGTCCGAAGTCTATATCGTCCCGCGCACTCTGGAGCCGGACAAGATCGACCCCGTCACGCACGCCACGGAGATCCCCATCACCACGTTCGATCACCTGATCATCGACCGCATCAAGAAAGAAAACGAAGCCGAGGATCCCAATGCGGGGATGGAGCAGACGGAGATCTACGAATATCGCTTGATGAAGAAGCAGCTGGCGTGGATGAGCAATATGTACGGCCGGCAGGACACCATCGAAGGACTCAACTATCCCGCCGCCTCGGGACCTGAGGTCATCACATGCGACAACTCGCGCTACGACAAGGCGACACACGACGATAAAGACCGCTCCGGGCTCGTCTATTCTGTCCCCTTTTATCAAAAAGACGGCGCGCTGAAGGGCTGCATCTCAGGCGTCATCCTGACCCACGCTCTGCGCGACTTGCTGCCGGACGGATCCCACGCATTCCTGAACCGAAAGCAAGGATATGTGGCTCAGCCCAATGTCGACGGCCAATGGAAGACCTCGAAGTCGTCCGTGGACGGCGGCGCGGCCGACCCGAAGCTGCTCTACTCGGAGGTCGTTCCGCTCAAGATCACGGACAGCGCTGGAGACTGGATCGTTTGGGCGGGCCAGCCCGACAGCGCGTTCTGGTCTCGCGCAGACGTCAAGGCGGCGCGCGAAGCCCTTTGGCTGGGTCAAGCCGGCGCCGCAGTAATGACCGCCGGGCTGGTTGCGTTTATCTTTATTTTGCGGCGCGGACGGCGCGCGATCGACCTGAAGAACTCAGAACTGGAAACCCGCGTCACAGATCGGACGATGGCGCTGACCGGCGCGAAAGAGGAGATGGAGCAGACGGTGTCCAGCCTGCGCGCTCTGGCCGCCGGCGTGACCGGCAACGCCGACAAAGTCGCCTCAACCAGCATCAGCCTGTCGGCGTCGACCCAGGAAACCGGAGCGGCGGCCGATGAGATCGGCCGGATCGTCGCTGGCGTCGTGGACGCGGCGAGCGAGGCTCAGCGCGCCAGCGCCGAGATGTCGGAAGGCAGCCGCCGCCAGCAGAGCGCGGCCGAACAGGCCGACGAGCAGATGCGCGCGGCGGCGGCCGCCGTCGAGGAAGTGGCCCGTTCGGCGCGGCAGATGGCGCAGATGACCCGGCAGGCGACGGAAGTCGCCGAGCAGGGCGGCCAGTCCGTCAACCGCACCATGAACAGCATGCAGCGGATCCAGGACCAGGTCTTCTCGTCCTCGGACAAGATCAAGGAACTGGGCGCCAAGAGCCAGGAGATCGGCGCGATCGTCGAAACCATCCGGCAGATCGCCGAGCAGACTAACCTTCTGGCCCTGAACGCCGCGATTGAAGCGGCGCGGGCCGGCGAGCACGGACGCGGCTTCGCGGTCGTCGCCGATGAAGTCCGCAAGCTCGCCGAGCGATCCAGCGCCGCGACCAAGGAGATCGGTTCACTGATCGGCAGTATCCGATCGGGCGTTGACGACGCCGTCACGGCGATGGCGGCAAGCACGAGCGAAGTCGAAAGCGGCGCGGTGCAAAGCCGGGAGGCCGGCGCGGCCCTCAGCCAGATCCTGACGGCGACCCGCTCGGTCTCGGCCGAAGTGGCGGGCGTGGCGGCGTCGGCGGACCAGATGTCCGCCTCCGTCAGTCAGGTCCTCTCCAGTGTCGCCACCGTCCGAAGCGTAGGCGCGGACAACGCCGGGGTCGTCGTCCATTTGCAGTCGATCTGCGAGGAAGTGGCCGAAAGCGCGCAGTCGGTCTCGCTCACCGTTCAGGAACAGGTCGCGGGCATCAACGAAGTCGGAAGAATCGCGGAGGATCTCAGCGACATGGCCGGCCAGCTGCAGGAAATGGTCAAGGAATTCCACCGCGATACTCAGCCTGCCCCATCCCTCGCCCGCGCGGCGTAACGACGGCGTACAAAAGAAACCGCCGACCGCCACTGCGGACATCGCGCCTGACGAATGGATTCGTCAGGCGCTTCTCACCACTCATCCAAAACTCCCTTTCTTGATGCTATACTAAATTCCATACACCGCTTACGGCAATTGTGTGAGCAGGCAAATCGACCATGCCGCGCCCAAACGGCGCGCGTGTCCCGAGGAGACGCCCATGGCCCGTTTCGATCTCTCCGGCAGTCCGATCTTCGATCCCGATGACAACGACGCATCGGCGCCAGCCCCGCAGACGCCGCCGCCCTACACTCCACCCGGTCGCGCCGCTGGAACGCCGCCGCAGGCTCCGCCTCCCGGCTTCGCTAACGACCAGGCGCCGCCCTGGGCCGGGCAGTCCACGTCGGGCGCGCGGCCGCCAGCAGCGGGAGCGCCGGCGAGTCCCGGAACGAACGCCGGCCCCCGCGCGCCGCGCGCCTATCCCATCGATCCTCCGCGTTCCCCGCTGCCGACGCCGGACTATGACAGCCCGTACAGCGGCAACGACTCGGGACATAACGCCACCGTACCGCCGGAAGTGGCCGCACTGCGCTGGAACTGGGGCGCGTTCTTCCTGCCGCCGATGTGGTGCGCGTCGCACGGCGTCCCCACCCTCGGCTATATCTACGATTTGATCGCGATCCTGTTCCTGCTCTCACCCTTTGTCTTCGGCCCCACTTACGCCCTGCTGGTCTTCTTCTCCACGGCGTTTCTGATGTTCGGCATTGGGATCTACCTGGGAGCGCGCGGCAACGAGATCGCGTGGCGCAACCGGGCGTTCGACAACGGCGTGGACGGCTTCTTTCTCGTGCAGAAGGGCTGGCTGATCTCCAGCTTCGCGATCGCGCTGCCGATCTACGTGATCCTGCTCGGGGCGTTCGGCTACCAGGTCGTGCGCGCCAGCCGGCAGCAGCAGGAACTGGTCAACCGCGCTCTCGCCTCCCAAAACGCGCCGCAGCCACAGCAAGTCCCCGCGTCCGAAGCCCCGCGCCCGGTCTTCCAGCCTTCCGGACAGCCGACGCAGACGATCATCTACGGCCGGCCGCCTGGCGAATATAATCGCGAAACCTTCAATCGCGGCGGCTTTCCCGGCGGTATGAACACACGAAGTCCGATCGTGATCATCCAGCGCGTTCCCGGCGCCCCCGCAGCCAGCCCCGCCACGCCTCCCGGCGCCGCCCCCGCCGACCCAAACGCCGCCGCGGCCCAGTCCCAGAGCCCAGCCTCGCCCTACTCGGGCCAGCCGACATCTCTCCCCGCGCAGCCCGCTCCCGCCGCGCCCGACCAAAACGCCGCGCCCAGCGCGCCCGCCGCGCAGGAGCCGCCGCAAAACGGCGCCCCGCCCGAAATGACCGCCCCGCCGCAAAACGCCGCGCCCCAGGACGCGGCGCCGCCAGCCCAGAGCGCATATCCCGGCCTCCCGCCGGGCCAACAATGATCGATCTAAGCCCAAACCTTACGTGATTTTCAAAGGAGTCTTATGACAGAAGTTTCGCCCGAGCCTGAGGTTCCGTCCGTGGATTCTCAGGCTGCGAAGACGCTGTCATGGCGTGAGGAAGAGGCAAACCGCCGCACGGCGCGACTGGCGTACAATGCCTTACCAGCAGATGCTCGGTATAGTATTAGCCATCTGGATGACGAGATTAATATGGCGCATATCGATCTCGTGCGAACACTTCTCGACGCCGGGGCAGATGTGAACGGCAGAAATATACTTGGGGACACGCCACTGAAAGTCGCGGCATACGTGGGAAGCGCCGAAATCGTGCGGCTGCTTTTGGAACGTGGCGCGGACATCCACGCACGCGACAGCGAGGGCCTCACCGCCCTTGAGCAGGCGACACGTTTGAGACACGCGAAAGTCGTCGCCGTCTTTCACGACTATCTCCACTGAGTGCAGTAAACCCAAGTCCCTTTGTTGACGTTCATTCACCCATCCGAAACGCGACCAGCCGCCGCCAGCGAGGCAGAATCGCCATAAGTCGCGCCCTATCTTCCTGCATCATCCCCTCGCCTACAATCACACTCCAGCCGGCTTCCGTCGCTGTAACGACATCTCGCCCAAAAGCGGTGACGACTGCCTCTGGACGACAGCAATTCACGCATTGTTCCGGAAACCGGATGACATTCGTAAAGACAGATCGATGGCCGGGAAGCATGAACGCCGCCAGCCAGTCGTGTTCCGCCGTGACAATCCACCAATCGTCCATGCGACAAATTCTGACATGGCTCCCTGAATGACGCGCGGCGTCCGCGAGGGCGTCTGCAAGCAATTCCGCAGTCGGGATCTGAGGCCCCAGGAACATCTGTGGATGGCTGCGGATAAAGTCTAAAGCTTCATTATCTCCACGATCAGACACTGCTTCCATCGTTCTTATTCTTCCCCTCCCTTTGCCCCTTTCGATCAGGCATGGGGATGCGCGCCAGCATCATTTCCACCGCCACGAACACAACATATCCCCCAAATGCGCCGGCCACGCCACCGATAATGGCCCAGAAGACTCCATGTCCCAAGCCAATCCGCATGCCGACGGCCGCACCGGCGATCACGAAAATGGGAAATGCGATGAATTCGATGAGCGACATCATGTTAACCTGGCGCTGTCTGGGCGTCGATCGCGTCAAGGATGTCGGCGCATTCGTAAAAGTACGCCTTTGCTTCGTTACTGCTGTACTTCTTAGCGGCCTCGCGACATTCAAAGGCGCAGATACCGACGAATTGCGCGATTTCCGCGTCTACGACGCCGTTTTGCACATAGCCGGCGATCAGCATATCGGCCATGGATCCCGGGGCGTAGCGCGAAGCCATCTCCTCGGGAATCGCGCGATTGAGAAAGACCAATCCTCGTTCTTTCAAATCCATTGAGTGTGCTCCCTTTGCGTCGGTTCTCTCTTATTATCCCATGCAGCATGGGCAGTTGACGCCGCTAAGAAATTTTATTCGAACTCCTTTCCGGATTTCCTTTCGCCATACGAGTAATGAATGGAGAGACGCGCAAAACGAACGGGAAAGGAATTAGGCATGGAGAGACACGACGAAGCAATATCGATCACAGCGTTCGCGGGTTACGAAGAATTTCTGATCGACATCAAAACCCGCGTCCGCGCGGCGCGGGTGCGGGCCGCGCTGGCGGTCAACAGCGAGCTAGTTCTACTTTATTGGAATATTGGACGATTGATCGCTCTGCGTATGAAAGAGAACGCATGGGGCGCCAAAGTGGTCCATCAACTCGCCGACGACCTGCGGCGCGAGTTTCCGGATATGCATGGACTATCACTGCGTAACTTACGGTATATGCGTTCTTTCGCAGAGGCGTGGCCCGACGAGGTAATTTTGCAGCAAGCTGCTGCAAAATTGCCATGGTTCCACAATTGCGTTCTGATCGAGAAACTTAAGGAATCGGACGAGCGTTTGTGGTATGCCCGCCAGACGATCGAACAAGGTTGGAGCCGGAACGTTCTAGTCCATCAGATCGAGAGCAGGTTATACAAGCGACAGGGGAAGGCTGTCACCAATTTCGATCGGGCGCTGCTGCCGGAGCAGTCGGACCTCGCGCGGCAGCTTGTCAAGGATCCCTATCACTTTGATTTTCTCAACATCGCGCAAGGCGCGGCGGAACGTGAGATCGAGCGGGGGCTGATCGACCATATCCGCCAATTTCTGATTGAGCTAGGAGCGGGCTTCGCGTTTCTTGGGAGTCAGTATCACCTGGAAATCGCGGACGACGACGACTATCTCGACCTCCTCTTCTATCATGTCAGGCTGCGCTGCTACGTGATTATCGAGCTCAAGAGCGGCAAGTTTCTGCCGGAATACGCCGGAAAAATGAGCTTTTACCTCGCCGCCGTGGACGATCTTTTGCGCCACCCGGACGACGCGCCAAGCATCGGGTTGATCCTCTGCAAAGAAAAGAAACAGGTTGTCGCGGAGTACGCCCTGCGTAATACGGCCACGCCGATGGGAGTGTCGGCATATCAGCTCACCGAATCGCTGCCCGAGGCGCTGCAAGGCAGTCTGCCGACCGTCGAACAGTGGGAAAGCGAATTGGCAAAGGACAACGGCTCAGCGCAGAGGGTAGACCACGCATAACGTTTCAAACCGATTACGCACGTCGGTTGCGCAGCAAGGCGATGGAGAATCCCGCGCTGACCAGCGCGTTAGCGATCGGAATCAGCGCGCAGGCCCAATAGATTTTGCGGTCAGGCATCGCCGTTCTCCCATATCGTTCCCGGCTATGGGTGGCCATTCCAACTGAGTATAATATTGGCGACGCAGCGCCTATCATCGCCAAAGGACATTTTTATTATGCCGATCCATTACCGCACCAACGCCGGTCTGAGCGCGGAGGCTCTCGCCGAACTGTTCGACAAATCCGGCATCCGCCGCCCGACCGGCGATCTGAAACGGATCCAGCATATGATCGACCACGCAAACCTGACCATCACCGCATGGGATGATGACAAGCTCGTCGGCGTCGCCCGCGCGCTGACCGATTTCGTCTGGTGCTGCTACCTCTCGGACCTGGCGGTCGATCAAGATTATCAGCATCAAGGCATCGGCCGCGCGCTCGTCGACCAGGTCCACGCCGCCATTGGCGAAGAAAGCCTTCTTGTGCTGCTGTCCGCACCCGAGGCGATGGAGTACTATCCGAAGATCGGCCTTCAGCCCGTGACGACCGGCTGGATGATCAAACGGACAAAGTAAGTCCGCGCCGCCATCTCGCCCGCCGTTCCTTCCGGCGATTTGTTTGGGAACAGCTTGACATGCGGAACTCTATGCGTTATAATTCATTATACTATTAGTATAATGAATTACCAGAAACGAGAGGGAACCGCCATGAAAGTCAATCATCTGGATTTGCAAGTCTCCGATATTCACGCCGCGCGGACATTCTTCGAGACCCATTTCGGCCTGCGCTGCACCTACACGCGCGGCGACGAGATCGCGTTACTGGACGACGAAATCGGATTCTCCCTTGGGGTGAGCAATTTGGGCAATCATCCTGCCCCCGTCTATCCGCCCGACTTCCATCTCGGCTTCGTGCTGGAAAAATCGGAAGAACTCCAAGCGATGTACACCCGCTTCCAGGCCGACGGCGTCCCGATCAAGCGCGAACTCCAGCAGGGCGGCCCCAACCTCTACTTCGTCTGCGAAGGTCCAAGCGGCATTCCCGTCGAAGTGCGCGCGCCGCTGCGGACGGCGCCGTGACCAGAGCCTGAACCCATCGGTCCATGGTTCTTGACTCCCCCAATAAAGTATGCTAAAGTAGCGCAGCATTGCCTTCATCGGCACATGCGCCCCTGCAGCCATGCTTAGCCCTGGTGACTGCGTTCTGCCGGGCGCCCCGCACGCGCGAGCGCCCGTTGTCCGATTCCAACCCGGGAGCCGACCAGATGCATGTCGCCATACCGCCGCGCCAGTCCACGGCGCGGCGCTTCGCCGCCGCACGTAATCGCGACTATTGCGATCTCTCTACGCCGGCTCCCCATACTCCCACGGAGGCAACCCATGTCTGAGCCGTTTTTATCAGAGATACGCGTCTTCTCCTTCAACTTTCCGCCCAATGGCTGGGCGTTCTGCAATGGAGCGATCGTGCAGGTCCAGCAGAATCCGCTCCTTTATCAGCTGATCGGCAATACCTACGGGGGGACCGCCCCAAATTCGTTCGCGCTTCCAAATCTGAGCGGAAGCACGCCGATTCATATGGGTGGCGACTACGCTCTGGGCGCGGCCGGCGGCAAACCGGACAACCTGCTGACCGTGAACACAATGCCCCAGCACACGCACACGCTGCTCGCGTCGAAGGCTGCGGCGACTTCGGGATCGCCGGCCGGCGCGGGTCTTGCGGCGCCGATCGCGCAAGTCGGGCCGGTCTACACGCCGAACACGGACTTCTCGGCGAAGATGGCGCCTGGGGCGATCGCAAACGCCGGCAGCGGCGGCGCGCACAACAATATGCAGCCTTACCTGGCGCTGAACTTCTGCATCGCCCTGCAAGGCGTCTATCCTAACCCCAGCTGAGGATCGGAGGAGATCACATTATGCCAGAGCCTTATGTCGGCGAAATTCGCCTGGTCGGCTTCAACTACGCCCCCTCCGGATGGGCGATTTGCGATGGCGCATCGCTCCCGATCTCGCAGTACGACACTCTCTACGCCTTGATCGGAACAAGATACGGCGGCGACGGAGAGGAGAACTTCAATATCCCGAACCTTCTGGGCAGGCTGCCGATCCATATGTCGGCGGATTATCCCATCGCAAGCTCCGGAGGATCCGAGACAGTCTCACTGACGGCCACGGAAGTCCCGGCGCACGGACACGCCCTCGCGGCGTCCAGCGCGACCGCCAGCGCCTCATCGCCGGAAAATGCGCTCCTGGCGGTCCCGGCCGTCGATATTTACACGCCGATTCCGGCCCCGCCCACGCCGCCGCCGGCGCTCGTTTCCATGACCACGCAAACCGACGCCGGCCCGTGCGCGGGGGCGCCCCATGTCAATCTGATGCCGTCGCTTTGCATCAATTACGTGATCGCCCTCTACGGAATTTTTCCGACACAGAATTGACGAGAGGAGTCAAAGATATGTCCGACCAATACATCGGCGAAATTCGGATTGTGCCGTTCGGCTACGCCCCCTACGGGTGGGCGATGTGCAACGGCCAGATCCTGCCGATCAATACCAACTCGGCGCTGTTCTCGCTGCTCGGAACGTACTACGGCGGCGATGGGATCTCGACATTCGGGCTGCCCAATTTGATCGGGCGCGCGGCGATGGCGTACGGCAATGGAAATAACCTGACGCCGCGCGCCATCGGCGAGATCGACGGAAGCCCCGCCGTCGAGCTGACTCCCGATCAGCTTGGCGCGCATACGCATGTCATGAATGGCAATAACGCCACCGCCTCGTCGTCATCCCCCGACGGCGCCGTTGTCGCCATTCCCGCGACAGGTCCCCGCGAGCCCAACGCGCTCTATAATCCCGCTCCCGCCGATACCGGCATAGCGGCCGCCTCGCTTTCCCTGGCGGGAAGCAGCCAGGCGCACGACAACATGCAGCCCTATCTGACGCTAAACTTCATCATCGCTCTGAACGGAGCTTTTCCGCCAAGATCATAACACATTCTCCCTGTCAAAATCCCATCCCGCAATATTGACAGGGAGAATGAATTGTGATAAAGTAGACAGACATTGTTTTCAAAGTATGCATGAAGCATGGGCCCTTTCAAATGTGAGGATCCATCGCGATGTTTGTGTACGCTGTTCCGATAGCCATGCGCCGCCACAACGTTCTCCGTGGCGGCCGCGCGACGGAATGAAGGCGGACATGTCCGCCTCGGGCAGCCATGCTTGTATCTGGTGACTGCGTTTTACCGGGCGATCCATTTTCCTAATGCTCGCTGTACGATGTACGCGCTGGAGCCTACACTATGTCTGTCACAATTTTGCTTAGCCACGCCACGGCTGAAGACTTCTCCCCCCTGCTGAACACCGAATTTTCCATCGCGACGGACGACGGCGGATCCGCCCAGGTCACTTTATCGGACGTCAAGTCCGTCGGAGTCGCCATGGCGAACGCACGCCAGCCATTTGTTCTGACGTTCACGGGAACGCCCGGCCTCGTGCTGCCCCAACGTATCTACCGGATTTCTCATCCGGGTGTCAACGACATCGAAATCTTCATCGTCCCCATCGCCGCGACGGCGCAGGCGACGACATATGAAGCGATTTTTTCCTAATCCACAATCGAGGTGAACCATGGCGGAGCCATTTCTATCGGAGATTCGCATCTTTTCTTTCAACTATCCCCCCAAGGGATGGGCGTTTTGCAACGGACAGTTGCTTTCCATCGCGCAGAACACCGCGCTCTTTTCGCTGATCGGCACATACTATGGCGGCAACGGTCAAACGACATTCCAGCTTCCGAACCTCCAGGGCCGAGCGCCTCTTCACTCCGGCCCAATCAATTCCGCTGTGGGGACCCAAGGCGGAGAGGCCGCTCATACACTGACACTGGGTGAGATCCCAACGCACTTCCATACTCTGCAAGGGCAAAACGTGACCGCCACCACGGGTTCGCCAAGCAGCGCAAACCTCGCACAGCCAGTCTCGAATGTCGGCGCGGTATACGCCACGACTGCGGGAGACACGACCATGGCGCCGCAGGCGATCGCGAACGCGGGCAACAGTCAGCCACACAATAATATGCAGCCGTACCTCACATTGAACTTCTGTATCGCACTGGTTGGCATATTCCCAAGCCGCAACTGATGCGCCAGCGCCGTTTGTTATTAGGAGAAACCTCATTATGTCAGAGCCATATATCGGCGAAATCCGCCTGGTCGGCTTCAGCTTCGCACCTGTAGGGTGGGCGTTTTGTGATGGGTCGCTGCAATCCATCGCGGAAAACACCACCCTTTTCCAGATCATCGGAACAACGTACGGGGGCGACGGGCAAAACACGTTTGCGCTGCCCAACCTTCAAGGGCGCGTCCCTATTCATCAGGGCAATGGCTTCGTCATCGGCCAGATTGCCGGCTCGGAAACCGTAACGCTGACTTCTCAGCAGCTGCCTTCGCATAAGCACGCGTTAGCCGCGTCGACTGGGGCGGCGACAAGCACGAGTCCGGCGAACGCCAATCTCGCCGCCTCCGGCATTGACGTCTATATTTCGCCCACGTCACCCGTCTCGACCACGACGAGTTCGACGGCGGCGGGAGGCGGGCAGCCTCACGAAAACATGATGCCGTTCACGTGCATTAACTATATCATTGCTCTGTTCGGGGTTTTCCCTTCGCAGAATTAATATCGGAAGCGCCGGATCATCACCGGCCGCCGGAGACTACCATTATGTCGGATCAATTTCTCGGAGAGATCAGAATCGTTCCCTTTAACTTTCCGCCGCATGGGTGGGCGTTCTGCAACGGACAAATTCTCCCCATCTCGCAGAATACCGCGCTCTTCTCGCTGCTCGGTACTTTTTATGGCGGCAATGGAACGAGTAACTTCGCGCTGCCCAACCTTCAGGATTCCGTGGCGATAAGCCAGGGGCAGGGATCCGGCCTGACGCCGCGTATCCTCGGCGAAACCGGCGGCTCGGCGTCCGTAACGCTCCTCTCCACGGAGATGGCGCCGCATGTCCACGGTCTTGTCGCCGACTCCAGTATTGCGAGCAGCGTTAGCCCGGCGGGAAACCTTGCGGCCGTTCCCGCCGCCGGCCCTCGGCGCCCAAACCAGATGTACGCCACCGGCGCCGCGACAACCGCCATGCAGCAGAACGGATTGCTGGCGGCGGGCAGCGGGCTGCCGCACAATAACCAGCAGCCTTACCTGACGCTGAATTTCGTCATCTCGATGGTGGGAATCTTTCCGCCGCGCGGATAGTTCGCATCACCGTCACAAAGGATACATTATGAACGTTATTAATATAGAGCCAATCGACCGGCGCGGCTTTTTGCGCGGCGCCGCGGCCCTTGCCGCCGCCGCGACAATCGGCATGGAAGCGCAGCCCGCGGCCGAAGCCGCTGCAACGGCAACCGCAGCCACGCACAGCACGTGCGCTCTGGCGTCGGCCAGCGGCCTGATCAATCCTACGGCGCTCGGCGTGGGCGGCGTCGGGACCGCGTACGCGCGGATCACGATCCAGGGTCACTTCGTTCCGGCGAACGCGACGGCGGCGCTGCGCTCCGTCAAAGCGCACTACGCCGTGTCGATCAACGGCAAGATCACCGATGTTCCGATGTACGCCTGGGCGGCATCTTCCGGCAAGCCGCAGAGCTCGACGATCAAAGTCCCTGTCGGCCCCGGCGCCGGCGTCCTGCTTTCCGTTGAGATCGGCTCACCGCAAACCGCCGAGGATTACTATTTCCTGTCGGCCGGAAGCACGCCCGGCATCGCAAAACTGGTCCCCGGCACATACGCGATCGTCGCGGGAACGCCGAACCTGTCCGGCTGCCGCCTGACACAATACAACGGCGCCCCCGCCCTGGTGCGCGGCGGCGCGACCGGCCCGGTTCCGGTCGATTTTGAGTACGTGCTGGTGACGGTAGCGGGAGTTTAGGAGGAGCTCGGGAAACTCGGCGTCGCGGGTTTCCCAGGTCCCCCCGGCGCTTCGGGGCAATCCACCCCGGCGCACCGCGTACTCCCTGGCAAACCCGCCCCGGCCCTGCGGGCTCCCCTCCCGCCGACGGGCAGGGTTTGTAAGATTACCTCTTATGGTGGCCGCGTGCGATAACACAATCTGAAATAACCCTTCCCGTCGCGGGAGGGGTGGCCCGAAGGGCCGGGGTGGGTTTGCCAGGGAGGGGTCGGCCGAAGGCCGGGGGTGGGTTTGCCCCCGATGCGCCAGGTTGGGTTAGGGCAGAGCCGATTGCGGCCGCAGGATAATAAAATATGATCACTTCACCGCAAGTCGAAATGCGGCCGGCGACCCCGGAGGATGATGAGTTCCTCTACACCGTCTACGCCAGCACGCGCGAACAAGAGCTTTTGGCGGCGCCCTGGGATAACGAACAAAAAGCGTCGTTTCTGCGCATGCAGTTCCAGGCCCAGCATACTTACTATCATGCGCAGTTTCCCGACGCGCGGTACGACGTACTGATCCGCGATGGCGAAGCAATCGGACGTTTATATACCGATCGTCGCAAAGACGAACTAAAAATTCTCGACATTGCCCTGCTGCCGCAGCATTGCGGCAAGGGCGTGGGAACACAACTCATCCGGATGTTCATGGATGAGGCGACGGCGCTGGGTCTGCCGGTTCGCCTGCACGTGGAGACATTCAACCGAGCCCAGCGGCTGTATGCGCGCCTGGGGTTCACCCAGGTCCAAAACGACGGCATCTACATTTTGATGGAATGGAACCCAACCAATGGCCACCAATGAAACGTTCTCTCCGCCGAGAACCGCTCTCGTGAGGCGAACACTCACGATCGTCGCCTCCTTTGCTCTCGTGAGCGCCAGCGTCGCCGCCACATCCGCCGCCACACTGACAGTTTCTCTGACGCCGACAGGCGGCCAATACGGCACGATCCAGGCCGCGATCAACGCCGCCAGCGATGGCGACACGATCAGCGTCACGGATGGCTTGTATAGCGCTAATGGCGATCACAATCTCACATTAACCGGTAAACACCTCACGATTCAGTCGCTGAATGGCCCGGCCGTAACGATCCTGGACAACAGCGGCGGATCGCTCTCCACGCCGCGTAATGCGGTGCTGTTCAGCGGACCAACGAATAACAACAGCGTTCTGAAAGGCTTCACGATCAAGAACAGCATCAGCAACAACGGCGGGGCCGTCGCGATCGTCGACTGCGCCGCCACCGTCGCCCAGTGCATTTTCATCAATAACCTCGCCGGCGCGGAGGGCGGCGCGATTGATGTCGTCACTAACAACATCGACGGCGGCGCGACGATCTCCCAGTGCTCCTTCCTCGGCAACACCGCCGGCGACCTGACCACGAATTCAGGCTTCGGCGGCGCGATTGGATGCACGGTCAATACGGGAACTGGACATCAGCAGAACGTCTCCATCACGAACTGCGTGTTCGACGGCAATCTGGCGACCTATGACGGCGGCGCTATCGACGTCGAGGGGTACACCTCCACAAGCCCCAAAGTCAGCGTCGTCAACTGTAGCTTCGCGCATAACAACGCAGACGGTTATGTCTCGCAAGCCTCTAACTTCCTGCCGTCTCCCAGCCCTGGCAGCCAGCCCGGCGTTGTGGATATCTTTGGCGGCATTGCAACACTGACGAACTGCATCCTTTACGGCGATACGGCCCCGACGGAGGTTTCGACCCTGAGTCCCGGTTTCACGGCCACCTACAGCGATATCCACCAATCCGGAGTCTCTGGAACGGGCGACACCAACCAGGATCCGATCTACTCCGACGCCAGCCATACCGATCCGACGCTGGACAACCTGCATCTGGCGATCAACTCCCCGGAAATCAACACCGGGCTAGCCGGCAATCAAACGAATGCGCTGGGCGGGATCGTTCCCACCATCGACCGCGACGGCCGCGTGCGCGACGCCTCCACGGATCTGGGCGCGTACGAATTTCTGGCGCCGGTCGCAAACGCCCAGGCTGTTACCGTCATCGAAAATACACCGACCGCCATCACCCTGACCGGCTCCGACCCGAATACCCCGGTTCGCCCCCTGACATATTCGATCGTCACCGGGCCGACTCAAGGCGTTCTCTCCGGGACCGCGCCGAATTTGACTTACACTCCCAGCGCGAATTACAGCGGCTCCGACTCCTTCACCTTTACGACCAACAACGGCCGATACACGAGCCCGGCGGCGATGGTATCCATCAACGTCACCCATGTCAACCAACAGCCGACGATCAATGCGATCCTCGACCAGACGGTCAATGAAAACGTCGGACCGCAGAACGTGGCGCTCTCGGGAATCACGCAGGGCGCCGGCGACACCGGACAGGCGATCATCATCGCCGCGTCCAGTAACAACCCGGCGCTGATCCCCACCCCGACAATCACCTACACCAGCGCGAATTCGACGGGGACGCTCACCTATACCCCGGCGGCGAACGCCTTCGGGACGGCGACCATCGCGGTCAAGGTCACGGACAACGGCGGAGTAGCCAACGGCGGCGTGGACACCAAAACGATCACTTTCAATATCGCCGTGAACCCAGTCGTGCTGACGCCGACGGCCAATAACCAGAGCGTCACAACAAACGAAAACACGGCGGTCGGCGTCACGCTGACGGGTTCGGACCCGAACGCTCCGCCAAAGCCCCTGACCTACGCGGTGACGACCAACCCGGCGCACGGGACACTTTCGGGAACCGCGCCGAACCTGACCTACACACCGAACACGGGATACTTTGGATCGGACAGCTTCCAGTTCACCGTGAACAACGGGACGCAGACCAGCGGGGCGGCGACGGTGTCGATCGCGGTAAACCGCGTCAACAACATCCCGACGATCGGCGCGGTCTCCGACCAGAACGTCTCGGAGAACAGCGGCGCGCATACGGTCAGCCTTTCGGCAATCAGCGCCGGAACCGGAGACAGCGACCAGACGGTCATCATCGCCGCGACAAGCAATAACCCGAGCCTGATCCCGGACCCAACCGTCACATACACCAATCCAAACACCACTGGATCGCTCACCTATACCCCGGCGGCAAACGCCTTCGGGACGGCGACCATCGCGGTCAAGGTCACGGACAACGGCGGAGTAGCCAACGGCGGCGTGAACACGAAAACGATCACGTTCCAGATCCATGTCTCCCAGGTCATCCTGGCGCCGACGGCCAACAACCAATCGGTCACCACGGCGCAGGACACGGCGGTCGGGATCACGCTCTCCGGCTCCGATCCCAATACCCCGCCCCAGCCGCTCACCTACACGGTGACGACGAACCCGACGCATGGGACGCTTTCGGGAACCGCGCCGAACCTGACCTACACGCCCAGCGCCGGCTACTTCGGCTCCGACAGCTTCACCTTCACGACGAGCAATGGCGCGCAGACCAGCAACACGGCGACGGTCTCGATCAACATCACGCAGGGTTCGGCGACCAACGTCACCGGCCAGATCACCGTGACTCGCGGCGGCTACGTTTACAACCGCACCACCGGCCACTACCGCCAGTCCGTCACACTGACCAACACCGGCGGCGCCGTCGCCGGCCCAATCTCGTTGGTCCTGGACGGCCTGACCGGCGCTGCGCTCACCAACGCGACCGGAACCACGGTTCAGACTGCCCCGGCAGGCAGCCCGTACGTCAACACATCCGGCCTCAGCGCGGGAGCGAGCACAAGCGTTGTCCTGGAATTCAACCACCAGCCCAGCGGATACACACCCCGCATATTGGCGGGCGGCGGAGCGCGATAGAAAAAGAGGCCCTCACCCCCCGGCCCCCTCTCCCAATTTTGGGAGAGGGGGAGTCAGAGGGAGTTTTTTATTTGGATCAAAGATCCAAATCTTACTCCTAACCCTCTCCCCGAATGAAGAGAGTTGGCGAAGGGCCGGGTGAGGGCCAGTTCGGATTACAGTAATTCACTTATCAAGGAAACCTCGAATGAAGAATCATCTGATCTCATACGCCGCTGCATTGACCCTCACCGCCTGCGCCCTGGCCGCCGCAGCGCCCGCTCAGGCGGGGACGCAGCATGTCACGGTCACGACCGGCGCGCTGAACGGCGCGGGCACATACTATGTCGAGTTCACGCTCACGGATGGATCTGGGCTGGGCGACGGCAATAGCTTTGCGGGCGTCTCGAACTTCTCCGTCAATGGCGGATCGCTCGGCGCGGTGCTGCCGCCGACCACCGGCGATGTCACCGGCAGTCTGGGCGCCGGTCATACGCTGGGTCTCACCGACAGCAACGCCGGCTCCGGCGGCCTGGCCGACTTCGCGCAGGGCTTCACAATCACCAATCCCAGCGCAACGCTCGGCTTCGATCTGACACTTACCGACACAAGCGTCGACCCCGTCACGCCCGACGGCTTCACCTTCCAATTGCTGGACGGAAGCTTCAACCCAATCGCCACCACCGGCCCAACCGGAACCGAGCTGGTTGGCGCCGACTTCACAAGCATCAGCCCGGGCGCCACGGGTTACTCCAGCAACGGCGTCTATTCGCCCCCAATCATCGCCACCATCAGCCCCGTCGTCAGCGCCACCGTTCCCGAACCCAGCGCCTACGCCGCGCTCGCCCTCGGCGCGCTCACCCTCGGCGGCGTGATGCTGCGCGGCCGACGCCGCGCCCGCGTCGCATAATCACTATTTAGCTTACGAAAAACGCCGTCCGATCCTCAGAGGATCGGACGGCGTTTTTATGTCTGAACGTTTTATGTCTGAGCGGCCAAAGCGGCGCTTACCGGGGTAATTTGCGCAGTTCAGCAAAACGGATTCCAGCAGCCGGTTCGTTGTTTTTCGGGTTCCGAGGAGCGTGCATCACGGCGATCACATCTCCGTAGGCAGGCGTGTCGGCGCGCGATGGCTTCAGGCTCCCAACGCCATGATATTGGACGCCGGCGATCTCGAAAACATAGTTGACGATATAGTCTCCGCGACACAGTCGAATGTTCGTCACACGAGCATCACTTGATCCAGTCGTAATCGTCCGGCGACGGTCCATAAAATCCCATATGCACGTAGCGCCATCGCGTCACAAACGCGGCGGCGAGGCTCAGTGCGAGCGCTAGCAGGATCGGAACGGAACGGCGGCGGAGCAAGCTCATCATGCGAGATGCGCGGGACCAACCCTTCGGGGAGATGGTTCTATCTTAGCATATCTCGATCATTTCCAAAGCAGCACGCGGCCGGATTGGGGGCGCAGGGTGACGGTCAGTTTTTTGCCGTCGGCGGTCAGGGTTCCGTCGAAGCAGACGTCGCGCAGATCGCCATCGCGGGGCGTGTCGATCGTGATGGTTTGGGGCTGACGTTCGGGATTGACCAGGGCGATCCCTTTTTCGAACATCCGGGAGTAGGCGCGGCCGTTAGCGAGGACTTTGCCCTGGGGCTTGCCTAGATCGACGGCGTAAAGATCGCGCGAGGCGCGCTTTTCGCACTCGTTCCCCATCGCGCTATACCAATCGCCCCACCCCATGCCGTAAAGGCGCGCGTAAGCATAGGTATAGAGGACGCGGTCGCTGCGGACGGCGGCGGGCTGGTCGAGGAAGTAGCTGAGGATAACCGGGACCTTGCCGTGACGCTCGGCGTCGGCCTGGAGTTCGCCCATGTACTTGGCGTCGGGCCATTCGGTGGTCGGCGCGACGACTCCGGAGCCGTACAGACACGATTCCCACATCTGGACATCCGAGTACGCCCACTGATCCGGCGTAATGCCGCTGTTGAGGATGACAATCTTGTCGTCGCCATAGCTTTTGACGACTTTGTACACACGCTGCATCAGCAGATTGTACATCTCAGTGTTCGTCTTGCCGTCGGAATGCGTGTGCTTGCCGAACTGATCGCCATAGCATTCCTGGATCGGGCCGGCGTTGTCGATGAAAATTCCGTCCACGCCCAGCGCCATGACCTTTTTGAGCTGCGCGATCGCGGCGTCCTGAAGATCGGCCTGATGCAGGCAGGTATTGTAAAGACCGGGGACATTCGCCTGCGCGCCCCACACGGATTGACGGGCCTTCCCCTCTTTGTCGTAAGCGATCCAATTTGGGTGTTTCGATAAGTCCATGTTCTCGTGGTCGACGATCTGCTCCCAGTTGCCCTTGAAGTACGCTTCGCCCTTCGGTCCGACCGCCTTTTGCGCCACGGAGTCCAGCATCTCCATAAAGTTGATGTACATGATCGCATGGCGCCTCGCCTTGTGCAGACGCGCGATGATCGCCGGATCGTTCGGGATATGCGAGACGAGCGGGAAGTCCGCGAACCATTCCTTGATCTCGGCGTCGCCCCACTGCTTCGGGGCGCAGGAGGCGAACGGCCAGCAGTTGTACTTATCAATGCCGCGCGCCCACTTCGGCGCGGGCCGCCCATAGTTCACCGCGCTCAGCGACGGCATATCCACGCCGACATTCAGCGCCGGGATCTTGCGAGCGCGCAGTTTGCGCAGCAAATCCGCCGCCTCCTGGGGCGTCTGAACGCTCACCAGCCCCATGCCCATGTTCAGCGACGATCCGCCGCCGATCAACTGGTTATTGGGAATGGCGTTGAGGAACGCCATATGGTCCGTGCTCGGCCCAAACCCAACCGTCTGTTTGGAAAACAGCGCCAGTCCGCCCGTGTCCTCGGGCAGATAAACCCAATCATAAGCGCCGATTCGGTCGTACGTCGCAGGATCCGTTTCCCGCGCCACGGGACCAACGGCGCCCGGAACCTCGGGCGTCTTGCCGTTCCCCTCCCACGACCAGAAGAAATAATCCGAATGCAGCGCGCCCAGGCTTTTGAGTTTGCTCACCAAATAAATCCCCGGCAGATCTTTGTAAGCGCTCACATCCAGAATAAACTGCCGATTGCCGGTGACTGGATAAACGATCTCTACATTCGTTCCCTTGTCATCCTGATGCACGGCAGGCGCGCCCGCAGGCGCGGTCGGCTCCACCCACGCGCCGTCCTGAATGATGCTCGTCTTCAGATGATATGTTTTGCCGGGCGTCTTAAGCTCGATCCGCGCATTCGACAAACTGACCGTCGCCGTATACCCGTCCGTCGCCACCACCGCGCCGCCATCCTCGACACGCGCGCTGGGATCGGCGAGCGCCGGAAGCGAGGCGCCGAGAAGACAGAAGACCGTCAGAAAAGATCGCGAGGTTGGGTGCATTGATTCGACTCCGTAAGCGTTTACGGACATTGTAACAGAGTTTACTCCAGGTGTCAAATGATCACGCCCCAGCGCTTTCCTCACGAAGCCGCAAAAATCGTTCGTCCAATCCGGAACCATTCTAAGACAATCCGAGTTCATAATTTTAGACCGACCGGTCGTATTTAAATATAAGGATATCACCATGAACTCGTTTGCGATCTACACACCTACTCGGATCTTCTTCGGCCCCGACCAGCGAGCTTCCTTCGCCGAATCCGCCGCGCGGCTGGGCAAGCATGCATTTGTCGTCACGGGCGGCGGCAGCGTGGAGCGGTTGGGATATTTGAAGCATGTGACCGACGCTCTCACGGCGGCGGGCGTTACGATTTCTTACTTCAGCGGCGTCGAGCCAAATCCAGAGGCGGCGACAATCAATCGCGCGGCGGCGCAGCTGAAGGCGGCGGGCGCGGACTTTGTGGTGGCGGTGGGCGGCGGGTCGGTGATGGACGCCGCGAAGGGCATCGCGGCGCTCGCGTACACCGGTGAGGAGGATATCTGGCCGTTTGTCATCGGGGAGTCGCGTGCGTTTCAGCTGGGCGGCGCCATTCCGATCGCGGCCGTTCCCACCACCACGGCGACAGCGTCGGAGGTCACGCCCTTCGCCGTCATTTCCAATCGCGCGGCGCGCGGCAAATCCATCCTGATCGCCGAGTTCCTGAAGCCGCAGGCGGCTTGGCTGAATCCGGAGTATACGACCGGCCTCTCGCCGGTGACGACGCAGGACGGCGCGGCGGACATCCTCAGCCATATCTTCGAAAGTTATCTCCTCGGCGGCAATGAGTCGCCGCTGGCCGATCGCTACTCCGAAGGCGTGATCCATACCGTCATCGAAACGCTTCCGCGCGTTCTGGAAAACCCCGCCGACACCGCCGCGCGCGGCGATCTGTTCTGGGCCTCGACGCTGGCGCTCAACGACTACCAGAAAGCCGGCCGCAGTGAATCGCAGTTCGTACTGCACGCCATCGAGCACGCCCTCAGCGCCCACCAGCCCAGCCTTGCCCACGGACGCGGCCTCGCCACACTCTATCCCGCCTACCTGCGCTGGCTCCTCGTGAACGGCCGCGCCCAGGACCGCATCGCCCAGCTCGGCGAGCGTATCTTCGGCCTGACCGGAACCGAGCAGGAGCGAGCCGGGGGATTCATCGCCCGGTTTGAGGACTGGCTGGCGGCGAACGGCCTGCTCCAGTCGCTGGAAGAACTCGGCTTTCACGAAAGCGACTACGCCTCCATCGCCAATTACGCCGTCACTACCTATGGTGACGGCCGTGAATTGGACGCCCTAGGATCCCTTCCCGCTTCCGAAATCGTCGCGATCTTCCAGGCGACGGCCTCTCAGGGCAAGACGCTGGCGGCGGCGTAAGGAAACGCCCTCGGCCCCTATGGGGTCGAGGGCGTCCTCACCAAACGCGGTCGCGTTTGCAGTATACTGAAACCCTCGGACAAATTTTGTGAGATCGAGGACGGCGGCAGTTATGCGTCAAAAGAACAGCGATAAACCCAGCGTGCGCGACCGGATCGTGGTGGCCGCGCTGGATCAGTTCCATACAGAGGGGTATAACGGACGCGGCGTGCAGGAGATCGCGGACGCGGCGGGTGTGCCGAAGGGGACGTTTTACAACCACTTCAAAAGCAAGGAATTGCTGGCGCTCGACGTGCTCCAGCTCTATATCGAGGGCAACAGTCCCGAGATGCTGCTGGACACCAGCCAGCCGCCGCTGGAGCGACTGCGCGCGCACTTCGGGTTCATCTCCCGGCGCTACGCGGAATGCGGATTCTCACGCGGCTGTCTTTTGGGCAACTTCAGCGCGGAGATGGCCGATGTCAGTCCCGCGCTGCGCGAAGCGCTGGACAAGGCGTTCGGCGACTGGACCCAAGGCGTCGCCTCGCTTCTGCGCGAAGCCCAGGCGGCTGGCCAGATCGACTCCCGTCACGATCCCGAACTGCTCGCCCGATTCCTCATCAACTCCTGGGAAGGCGCCTTGCTTCGGATGAAGGTCGTCAAAGCGCGCCAGCCACTGGACGATTTCTATGATGTCTGCTTCGGAGTCTTGCTCAAATAACACGGCGAAGCAGCCGTCGGGGTGAATTACGCCGGCGCACTATGCGTCCCACGCTTAGTTTTCTTCGCTTTAGGCTTCGGATGCACAGGCGCATGGGCCGCCGGATCGGCCTGCGTCCCGGCGATCACGACATCGACGGGCATCATGGACCACTGCTGATTGGGATAACCGCTGCGCGGCCACTGATCGATGGTCCCCGCCTCGGCAGTCGCGCTGCCCGCCACTTCGAGGTACTGTCCGCTGCCCCGATTGATGATCCAGAAGGTTCCATCCCCCACGTTTTGCAGCGCCCACTGCTGGGACGGCAACGCGGTATACGGCTCCTGAGCGCACTTCGCGCCATTGGCGGTCGGAGTATCAACAACGGTGAGCGCCTGCGCGCTATTCACGTTGGCGATTTCCCAGTACCCTCCGTCCACCGGCAGCACCTTCCACTGCTGGTTTTTCGTCCCATGATATGTATACTGAAAGACCTGCGCGCCGGCCGTAACCGAGCTGCCCGCCACATCCGCGACCTTCCCGCTGTTCACATTGATCAGTTGATACGTAACACCCTGCGCCTCCGACGCCGGATCCTGCGCACACGCCGGCATACCCGCCAGCGTTAACCCAGCTCCAACCGCCAGCGCCATCAATCGAAGCTTATCTTGGTTAGTCATGGATGCTCTTATTTTCCGATGAGAATTTACGATAACGTTTGCGCATGCGCTGCTGTCAGCATATCATAAAGTTTGCTCGCTGTCAATTTTGCCGCACAGATATTTTGTAATATTTGCGCTAATTACGACACATTTACAGCATCGGCTTTGACGCCTTTTACAATTTCTTGTGGATCAGGCGATATGACTATGGGATCCCTCCACGACCTAAGAGAGATGCGATGCAAAACTCAGCACAAAAAACGCCTCGAATGTCAAAAGGCTGGCGCGCCATCACTGTCAACGATCAGAAGTATTTATGGATCGCAAGGCTTATGGACCCATGGATCTTTTGCCCGCACCCTTACGCTCCGACGGAGCGCACAGGCGACGTGCTGATCCGGATTCCAGACAACGCCAGCCAGACATTGACGATCAAGGTTGATGACGAGATTCTCCAAACGCCAGAGCACAATGGATCCGTTACGCCGAGAATGATACGCCGTTTTATCCTTGGCGCCCTCGCACGCGGCTGGGACCCAATGCAGAGCAGCGAGGCAATCGATCTGCAAGAAACAAAAATACTTCTCAAAAGGACAGATGACTAGCCAAAGGCGATATCGTATGGAGCAAGGAGATTGCGTCTTCGGCGTCAGACGTTCGTGTATTGATCATGACCGATATCAATAAATACAATCCGTATCCGGATACATTTTCGATTTCCTGCCCGAGCTGTGGCCGGGAAGCAACATTCGCCTTTCCTTTCGTTTTGCTGATGACACAGTCAACGTGTCTTGAATAACAAATCCATCGGGTCGCGCTGCCGGGACATCAAACGGAAATATGGGGAGGCTGGCTTGTCATCGTCCAATTTCCAGACCTTTATCCATGGACGCGGCCTGCAAGAAACTGTCACCAACGCCAGGACTGGGGAGCCTGCAAATGTCCGCACTGCGGCCGGCGTACGAAGCACCGACTGGAATGGCCGCGTGACGCTTACTTCACCTGTGAAGTCCGAGGTCACACTCTCTGGGCATGGCCCCGCAATCATACGACGGCGCTTAAGAGATACATTGAATCCCACGAGCGCAAACAGTATCACGCCTACTTTTTATTTTTGCGACATATTCCCAAGGTCTTCCTGCTGGCGAAGAACCGAACTTCTGTCATCAAACAACTGGATCGCCTGCTGGATGAAAGCGCCCTCAAATAAGAACGTCCGGATTTGACGACACCGATGGCGTGACCAAGCGCGAAAAGGCTGACGATCTCCAGTCGTGATGTCTCCTCCACCGAAGCAAACAACTTCCTTGCCGGCAAGAGCAGGAAAGCCGAGGCTCCGTGGTGTATGTTGGGCCAAACGGGCGTCTCTCGGGACGGGGTGCGCGATGGCTTCATGGTCCAACGCAGCGCGTGCGCTTTACTCCATCCGTGCATAAATCCAGATGAGGAGACGTAACGATGAAACGTGTCACTGGCATCGGCGGGATTTTCTTTAAGTCGAAGGATCCAAAAGCGCTGACCGATTGGTACGCAAGCCATCTCGGCGTTCCGATCGGCGAGCATGGGGAAGTGATGTTCCAATGGCGCGGCGCGGAGCATCCGGCGGAGGAAGGCGTCACCGTTTGGGCGCCGTTTCCCGAGGATACAGACTATTTCGAACCAACAAAGGCTGCGTTCATGGTCAATTACCGGGTGGATGACCTCGACGCTCTCCTTGAAGCGCTAAAAGCGGAAGGTGTCGAGATCGATCCGAAGCGCGAAGATTTCGACTATGGCCGCTTCGCCTGGATCATTGATCCCGAAGGAAATCGGATCGAACTGTGGGAGCCGCCAAAAGGACAGCAAACGGCATAGCGTCTGAGCGGCTCGGATCCTAAGATACGCAGCGCGCCCGCTTTACTCTATTCGCGCATAATTTGGGTTAATATGGACGATTCAGTCAGCAACAGCGATGTACGGGACGTGTGGGACGCGAACGCCGAGTTTTGGGACGCGCATATGGGTGAGGAGGGCAACACCTTCCACCGCGAGCTGGTCGCGCCGGCGGCCGAGCGGCTGCTGGAAGTCCAGAGCGGCGAACGTGTGCTGGAGATCGCCTGCGGCACGGGCTTATTCGCCCGGAGGATGGTGGAGCTTGGCGCGCGTGTTCTCGCGACTGATGTGAGCGGGGTGATGGTGCGCATGGCGCGCCAGAAGTTCGCCGACGCCAGCGCTCCGATTGAGTTCCGTCAGCTCGATGCGGCGGATCCCGCGCAGATGGGCGCGCTTCCAGAGAACGGCTTCGACGCCGCCGTCTGCAATATGGCGCTGTTCGACATGATCGAAATCGCCCCACTCTTCCAGGGGCTCGCGCGCGCGCTCGTCCCCGGCGGTCGTTTCGTCTTCACGATTTGCCACCCAAGCTTCAACACCAACGCCAGCATCCGCATGGTCGAACAGGAAGACCGTGAGGGCGAGATCCTCACGTGTCACTCCATGAAGGTGACAAAGTACAAGGGTCTGGGGCCGGCCCGCGCCATCGGGATCGTCGGTCAGCCCCGCGTACAGCACACCTTCCACCGCCCTCTCAGCAACCTCCTCGATCCCGCCTTCGCCGCCGGCTTCAGCCTCGATGGTCTTCTGGAGCCGTCGTTTATCAGCGCCGCCGACAGCAAACGCTCGCTGGAGATGCGAAACTTCGCCGAGTTCCCCATGGTGCTCGCGGGACGACTGCGACTGCGTTAGCATCCCCAACGCGGACGGAGGCGATCATGAACCACAAACCATTGGCGGCAGCCATTCCGCCTGGCGCACGAATCATCATCGCGGCCCTTGTCCCCGCCAAAGGCGATGAAGACCATCCGCTCGTGGCTGCCGTAACCAAAGCCGTGGAAGCCACGGGAGCAGCCGTTGTCGGAACCCTCATCCAGCGGCGAGGCGTTTCTCGCGCGCGCAGGCCGGGAGGAACGAAGAAGCTGCGAGCTCCATTGAACGCCGCCACACACATCGGTAAGGGCAAAGCCACGGAACTGGCGGAGATGGTCACACTCCTGCGGGCAGAAGCAATCGTCTTCTGCAACCTATTGACAGGAACACAGCGCCGAAACCTGGAGCAGATGACAGGCGTAGTTGTGCTCATTTACAGGCCGACGACAGACACCTCTCTCGCTGTCCTACACACATATGGCTCTGAGCCTTCACACATGAATTGAATATTGGCGCAGATTTCAGGGCGGACGCTTTCATCGCCGAAAGCGTCCGCCTTCTGTCGTGCGGACCGCGCAAATTCCAATAGCAGGGAGGTATAAAGAAACCATGCCCATCCTAAAAGCCGGACACAATTGGTCCGCGCCTGCGATTTCGCCCTACGGATAATATACAAAACGTAGGTCTGCGGACCTATCGCATTCAATGACCCTATGACAAAGAAACAAACGAGACTGGCAAAATATCGTCCGGAATGGCAGCCATTCGCATCGCCTCTTGGCGTGATCCGTCTTATCCTGATCGTTGATTGGGACCCCATCCATGTCTTTGGTCCACCGGATGGGTTAGATGAATACGATTCCTATGCGCCGGGCATATTGCAGCAGCTAGAAAATGGCGCCGACGTCGAGCGGCTCATGGATCATCTTCATTTCCAGGAAACGACAAACATGGGTATGGCTACGGCGCGTGAGCGCCTTCGCCCGATTGCTCAGAAATTGCTCTATGCATTTGCCCAAGCACAATAAACGAACGATAAAATCCCTTTGGAATTAGACCTGACGGAATCAGACATGATTGCCGAACTCGACTCGGCAAATAACTATGAATGACAAGCAAGTACAGATTCAGCATATCTTCAAGATGATCGATGCGGATGAAGCGGCGGCGATCGCGAAGGCGTTCGCAATTGTCGAAAGCGTCTCCGAAACAGACTTATCGTATAACATGCGTTATGTGAATAATGCCCATTCGATTTCTCGGAGCATAGATGATCGAACAGGCGAGACGATCATGACCTATGCTGTTTCGAAAGAAAAAATCGGAATCGTAAAATTA
Source organism: Capsulimonas corticalis (assembly GCF_003574315.2). GTDB lineage: Bacteria > Armatimonadota > Armatimonadia > Armatimonadales > Capsulimonadaceae > Capsulimonas > Capsulimonas corticalis. The sequence goes on from NZ_AP025739.1 coordinate 6,559,879, forward strand.
TTACGCGAACACTTTGCAGATATCAATGCGCCGAGGCGCGATGGAAAGACGCCGCTGGCGGTCGCCTACGAGCGCGGCGCGGTGGAAATGGTTCGGTTTCTGTTAAGCCGAAACGCGGATTCTCGCCTTGTCTCACTGACAGTATCATCTCCGTCCGCAAATCAATGCGAAGCGGCGAAGCTAATTTCCGATCGAATGACGATCAACAATAAATTTCCCTGCCATTGCTGTGGATATCTTGTGAATGAGTACATCGGGTATTCCGAAATCTGCCGAATCTGTCACTGGGAAGAAGATGGGTCAATGCTTCGATGGCCTTATCGCGGCGGCGGACCGAATCACGTCTCGTTGATGGAGGCTCAGCGCAACTATCAAGACTTTGGCGCAAGTGAAGAGAGACGTCGTCAAAGGGCGTCTCTCCCTTTGTCGACAGACGTTCGGGATCGCGGCTGGCGGCCGATTTCGCTCGAAATCGATAACTTTGAGCGGAGTGATAAAACGTATGGGCCAATATTCGATTCGATCTCTGAGTATTATTGGCGCGATAGCTTTTGGCTTAAAAACGAAGCTCGCTACAAAGATGTGGGGGTGTTTCGCGTTATTCCCCTGCGCGGCGTGCTGCCGATTGAGTTCGGAATGACGCGCAAAGAAGCGCGCGAGGTCATCGGCTTACCAGTATCTCCATACGTACGGCCATCGGTCAGTCCCTATCTTTCGGATACTTATTTGAATCGCGGCTTCCAGGTCTTCTTTGACGCCGACAACCGTGTGGAGTTTATCGAACTGAGGAATTCGGTGAGCGCCGTCTACAAAGGCTTCTCGGTGCTGGAAACGAAGGCGACGAGTGTCGTCAACTCTGTATCAAAGGATGCGCCATACGATGAGAGTGATCCTAAGTTAGGATACCGTTACACATTCCCGGATCTGGAAATGCGCCTTTGGCGGAATCACATCGCGAAAGAACAATACGATCCTGACGACTATTCTGGAATATATTTCTTAACAATGGGACTTGGGAAACCAGGATATTACAGCAATGCCTCGGAAATCCCGGAAATCGAAGAATGAATTCGTTGTGCGTTTATGGAAACTGAGTCTCCCAAGTATCGGCCGCGCACGAACAAACATGGTGCGCCGGTATCGCAAGGAAGCGAGGCTGTTGTCATGAACCACGAGGAGGCGATCGATTTCTTACGGCGGCATCAGCCGATGCCGTGCGATGAGGAATTGACGCGGGAACTCATCGATACCTATGAAGAAGTCCGACTCTTTTTCATGGAGAATCTCGATCCGCGCTGTGTGCCGCTGTTTCTGAATTCCTTCGGCGAAGGCGATGGTCTGGGGGTGTACCAGCTGGTCGACTTTGTGATCGCACAGTATCCCGACGACATCGTTATTCCAGACCTGGTGCGCGCGCTGCAAAGCCCGCATAAGGGAGTGGCGTACTGGTCCGCGCAGATCGCCGCCTGCTTCCCGTCGGAGGCGTCTCTGCCCGCACTTACGCGCTTGATCCAGAGCGACGACCCGGATCTGCGCGGCGCGGCCATTACCGCAGTGGACCTGACGCCCAGCGCCAGCCGCTCCAAAATCTTATTCGATGCGCTGGAAAACGAACGGGACCCCACCCTCATTCGGCTGATCAAAAGCGCTATTGAAGCGATTTGAAAATCACAGTAAAACCACTCACGCAATTAATAAAACCAAACCATTGACAAATCGTGGGGAAGGTCCTAAAATGGCTTATCTGACAACAAATCACAAAGCTGGATATCCCATCAATGAAGACCATGATCCCCGCTCTCCTCGCCGTCACCCTCGCCGGGGCCACCTATGCGGACACTGAGACGGTTCCGCTGTCGATCCCGCAGGTCGGCGTGATCCTGCCGGCGGCCCGCGACGTCAATTCTCCCGGCGGGCTGCCCCTGCGGATGCTGTTCGATTTTCCTGTGCGCGATCCCAATATCTGCCTCGGTCACGACGGCAATTTTTACTTCGTCGGAACGACCGAATCGGCGGATGGGCATGGGAGCATGTGGGACGAGAACGACGGCGTTCGGATGTGGCGTTCGCGCGACTTGGTCCACTGGGAAAAGAGGGGGTTCGTGTGGACGTTCGACCGGGATGGGACATGGTCCAAGGAGCACAAGAAGTCGCCTTGGGTCAGTCCGCATGGCGAACTGCGGCGGGCGCTGTGGGCGCCGGAGATCCATTACCTCAAGGGGACCTACTGGATCCCATACAGCATGAACTACAGCGGCACGGGGATCCTCAAAAGCACGTCGGGCAAGCCTGAAGGCCCGTATGTCGATATCAAAAAGGATGGTCCGCTCACCGACGCCATCGATCCCTCCATGTTCGAGGACACCGACGGCAAGGTCTATATGCTGTGGGCGGATTACAACATCGCTTTAATGAAGGACGATATGTCCGGCCTCGCCGAGCCGCCGCGCAAAGTGCAAATGCCGAAGTATCCTTGGGGCGAAGGCATCTTCATGGTGAAAAATCACGGCAAGTACATTTTCATCAACTCCGGAACCTCGGAGACGACGTTTCAGGGCCAGCCCGTCAAAACCTACGACTGCTACTCCGCCGTATCAGATTCGATCTACGGCCCGTACACCGCCATCTATCGCGCGATCCCGCACGCCGGGCACAACAACTTATTTCAGGACACGAAAGGCAATTGGTGGTCGTCGTACTTTGGATCGGGCGACCCGAACGCGCCTTGGGAGATCAAGCCGGGCGTCCTGCCCGTAACGATTCGCAAAGAGGGTCACGTCAGCCCAAAGTGGGCGACCAAGCCGCCCGTCTGGCGCTACTCAATGACCGCGCCGGCCGCCGACTGGGCAAGCGCCAATTTCCATGACAACTCCTGGAGCCAGGGTCCAGGCGGTTTCGGCGACCCTGCGATCTTCGAATCCGGCCCCGTCACCATCGTCCGCACGCCCTGGAAATCGGGCGAGGTCTGGCTGCGCAAAACCTTCACCGTGAAAGTCGGTCAGGAAAAGCCCGCTCTGCTCTATCTGCGCCATACGGGTGACACCGAGGTGTTTGTCAACGGCAAGCAAGTCGCCCATCTGACGGGCGCGGACGAAAACTACGAAGCTCTGCCGCTCGCCGACCCGGACGCCCTGCGCGCCGGCCGCAACACCATCGCCGTTCACGCCACGGCGCCTGCGGACAAGCTCCCCTATATCGATGTCGGCCTCATCGACAAAGCTCCGCCGGCGACACGCTAATCCAGCCGGGTACAATCTCCATAGTCCGCTCCAAGAACGAACGACGCCCTCCGGCCCTTTGTGTGCCTTGAGGGCGTCGTTCTTCCCAAAATTCAGCGGACGAAAGCATCAACTATGGAAGACCCAATCAAAATCGTCCGCACGGCGACGCGCGCGATCGACGCTCAAAAGGAATCGCTCCAGGAAGCCGGCCTGCGTCCCGCCGTGCTCGTCCTCGACCATCGCACCTACCAGGCAATCGCCCTGATCGAAGCCCAGCGAAAAGCCGAGGCCAGCGAGAACTCCTGGGCCAATCCCGAAGGTATGGAAGTAGAAGCCGTCACCGAATACCTCGGCCTCTTCGTCGTCGTAATCGCCTCCGCCGAAACCACGATCCGCGTTACCTGCCCCGTCCAGCAGATCTGGAACGCCGGCGAGGTATTCCTGGAAGCGCTCAAAGATTACCTGTAGCGCCCAGCTTAACACCATCACCCTAACGTTACGAACGCAGTGCACCCTACATTGGCATAGATTATGCACGCTTCACTATTAGCCGCATTCGACTACGACGGCGGCCACCGGAACCGAGAGAAGGGCATAGGGATTCATCAAATCGCATAAACCGCATTGATCGAAGGTAGATTTCAATCGATCGTCAACGAGCGCCTTTACTCTCAGTAGCTCAGTTCGTTGTTCGTACAGAAGCAAGATCGCCACATCAAGGAGGCAAGTATTATGCAAACGACCGCTACGCCGCCTGTCGCAAGAGAAACGCATTTAAGTCCCGATCGATCCGAGCCTACTCGTTATCTCTGCGCATCCGCCTATCTAAACCCTGTATTTCGATCTCAATTTCTTGCGCACTTAAGTAGTCCATACCATACGTTAGGAAGAGCATATGGTTTGGACCTTCATCGAATTGCCCAGCATTGCCTGAAAGCAGAACGACGCTTAATTGACAAGGAACTAGTTCTCTTTGGTTTATTTGTCATGTGCGGTTTAAACTTCGCTCACAACCCGCAAATTTTAACAGCATCCTGTCTTATTGCTGCAATTGTATTACAAGTGAATGACTACGTGGTACGTTATAAAATTGCCGCCGGAAAGTTTAGTAGGAATACATTTGCTCCTTCGGAACCACTGGAACCGTTGCCGCCAAGGATCAATGACGCAGTCCAGCACGCCGAGCAAGAGCAGGTGGGAAATCTGGTGGTTTACGGTGGCTTTCTTCCATTTGTCGGTTTCGGATCATCAGTCAAGGCATGGTCGTTTGGCGTCAACATAAAGGACGGGAAAAAAACACTGGGAAGCATGCTGAAACCGAAAGAATTTGATTTGACGCAGCTTCAGCAAAAGGTTTCCAGCAGTCTTGCGTTATTGGGGATCGCAGGAGTATACGAGGAAGAAGTCGCGTTCGTAAGTGGAACGGCGATTCGCAGCAAGCCATCACTGCTCCCGAATATCTGCGGGCGGCCAGCCACTGTTATACCAGAGGAAGAAGTTGCAGGTGCTGAAGGCGAGGATGATCAATTGCGCCGATATCGATGCCTCCGCGTGCCGGCATGGAGCGGCGAAGTCGCGGTCGCTCTGCTATACCGATTCCGAGTGATGGGGGACAACCTCTATGTGGAAGCTAACTGGCGCGGTCTCCTGCCGATTGCTAAACAATATCAGAATGTCGACAACATACCAAATAAACCGCGATTGATGGTTCTGTTCTCACGATTTGTGTTAAATGTGATCATAGCGCCGTTTTACATGGCCCTCTCGCCGTTTATTATCTTAATCAGGATCATAAATGCTTATGAAGGCTATCGCCGCCGGGCGACATTGAAGGCGTCTATTTTGGACAATCCCTTGTTCAATTATGGAGCCGATATTTCACTTCGAGAGCGATTTTCGAGTGATGAATATGAAAAATATTTTCAATATTTAGACAAAGAAATGTACGTGAAGATTATTGACCGCGAGTTTCTGGATGAAATCGTCAATTTTCTAGACGAGCATAATATCGATACGTCCATCATACGTGAGCGTGCAGAAGCGATATTGAACCATGGAGTTATTGTGTCGGGCGGCAATATTAACGCTAAGAATGTTGCTGCTGGCCAAGGAGCAATCGCGGGTGTGATGAAGGCAGTCGGCTCACATGCCAAAGGATAAACCAATATGCCAGGAGAGCAACTTCGAGAAAATAGTGGTGTTATTGCAGCGACTATTAACGCCACGAACATTGCTACGGGAGCCAATTCGCATGCTGGAGACGTCTATGACCAATCGATAGGGGCGGTAACCAAAGATGCGGTTCTGAAAAAATTTGACGCAGTGATTTCTCTTCTGTCGCAAACGGGAGCATCAGAAATGAGCGTCGACGACCGCGACGAACTGATAGCAAGCGCAAAATCAGCAAAAGACGAGCTCTCCAGCGAATCACCAAACAAAAGAAAAATTATGCCTATTATCAATGACATTGTTGATACCGTTAAGTCTGTAGGCAGCATTGCATCAGCCGCTACGGCCCTACTCGGCGTCGCAAATCAATTCTTCGGTAAGTGATCCTTGTTCATGATGTTCGCCACAAAAGTCGGTGGATCGTCACAAAATCACCACGCCTTCGGATTTGGATAACTTCCAAATCCGAAGGCGTATTTGCTGCGCACTCACATTCCTGCCATACGACGGACATTGAAGGCAAACGGGATACTAACGGTTCGACCGGCGTTTGCGGCGCAGAGCCGCCGCGCCGATACAGACGGCGCCGACGCCCAGCGCCGCGAGCGAATTCGGCTCGGGAACGGTGGAGGCGGGCGTCACGCTGACATTGTCGAGTTCATAGTACGCCGGATCCTGCCGTCCGGAAAACTGGATCGCCGTGAATGGGTCGGACGCCGTTTCGTTGAAGTAATAGTGCGTGAAGGAAAAACCGTTGGCGTCCACCATCTTGATTAACGCGCGTCCGCCGAAAAAGACGGAAAAATCGTTGTGCACGCCGCCGTCGTTCTTCAGGTCAAACTGAAAGCTATACTCCTTGCCCGGCGTGGTGGGAATGAGCTGCGTGATGGTGGTGTCGGAGCCGAGCGCGCCAAAGTAGGCGCCATAAGCGCCCGAGCGGGCGTCGGAGCCGCCGTCAACGCCGATAAAACGCGGATCGCCCAGAATCGTCCAATTGGTAAAATTGCCAGTTTCAAAGCCGCCGTTCCGCACCAGATTGGCGTGCGCGGCGAGAGGCGTAAAAGCACAGGTCAAGGCGAGCACAAGCGCAGCGCCAGTCTTGTTGATTGTCGTCATGGTAAATAAACTTCTAAGGGAGCGTGGTCCCTGAGGGGAACATCACGGACTTACATACCCACTGCTGTGGAAGGATAATAAACAGGTAGATAGCCGTACTGTCGTTAATTTCACTCAACAGCAATAAGTATGCCAAACAGGTATAAAGACAGGCATGCTTGCCTGGTTACAAAAGAATAAAATACGAAAAAATACCGATCGAAACCAAATCACTTTCATCACGTTATATTTCCTATACCACAAATTATCGGCGGGATGAACTTCTTGAATTTATGTCGTTTTTCATTTCTATTGATCGCGGGAGCTGCCCTCATTGCTCCTTACGGCAATGCCGCGGACGCTGCGGCGGCGCCCCTCACCCTCGCTCAGGCCCTTTCTCAGGCGGCGCCTCCCAGAACGGAGGTTTATGTCTCGGTAGGCGCGGAAAAGGTCCGGTTGCCGAAAGATACATCCCCTCCGGTCCCCGGCGACACGGCGGCCCAGGTCGCGGCGGCGTTTGGGCGGCTGGTCAGCGGGTTTGGGAATGTCGACGCTATCGCTGCGCCAACGATCGTTGTCGTGAATGCCCCGCCCGAGAAGCCGAACATCTACGACGGGATGGCGCCCGGGCCGCTGATCCGTCTGCTTGCGTCCACATTTTCGGAGGATCAATGGAAGGCGTTTTTAAGCGCCAAAGGGCTTGCCTATTCCGAACTGGCGCGCGAAGATCAAAAGGCGATGTTCGAGGCGCTCTTTCCCGGCGGGAAAATGGTGGTTCTGCCCATAGCGTCCGTTGATCCCAGCGTCCCGCCAACAGAGGTTGGCGGGGACCAGCTGCGCCTGGCGAAGATTCGGCTCACTGATAAGACCGAGATCGGGCTGTCCACGCCAAACCAGCCAGAGGCGCATGTCTTCTCCGCTCCCTATCAGCCTCCGGATACCCCTTCGGACTACGCCATGGTAAACACGACCACGAAGGATGTCGATCGGGAGTTCGGCGCCGTGGTACGCGAAACGGTTCCCAATACGCTCAAGGCCAGCGATCTCGACAGTGGGGATCCCTCGTGGAAAACGCGGATCCCGATCTCCACGATTTCGACCGTGGACGACGCGGCGCGCGCGATCGCGACGGCCACGCAGCGCGAGATCTACGTCGATCCCCGCTACGCCGCCATGACCGTGACGATGCGCGGCCCCGGTACCCCGGTGCGCGCTTACGATCTGATGCGCACGCTCGCGATTTGTCTGGGCGCCGCCTGGCGTCAAGTCGGCTCCGCGCTTCTGCTGACGAATGACAAAGTCGGCCTGGGCGCCAAGCGTGAGATGTGGGGAGAGTTTGAGGCCAGAGCGGCCGCCCTGCTTCCCACCGGGAAATCCGATACGCCGATTGCACAGCCAGAAGGATCCGCGTTCACCGTGAAGGACATTCCGTTCAGCGGCGCGAACTTTCCCTTCTCCGCAAAGCAGCTGGAAAAGTATTGGAAGCAGGAAGCCGAGGCCGAGATGCAGAACTCCCTGGACGAAATGCGTCTCACACTTCCGTTCGCACAGCTGACGCCCGAGCAGCAGGACGCGGCGCGCCATACTCAGGAAGCGAATACTCGCAGCCACGTTCCGTCGACTCTGACCGGGGATGTCTGGCTGACGGCCCGGCCGCGCGTGCAGGTTCTCATTCCGGCGCTGCCTGCCCCGGTCGATATCGACGACAGCTATCAGCGGCTGCTGCCGGCGCCGCCGATGAACGCTGCGGAGCAGGCTGCAAGCGACCACCGCGCCGAGGAAGCCCGCCGCCCCGATCAGAACACCCCGCACACGCCTGCCGATCTGCTTGCGCTGATCCGCTCCTTCGATCGGCGCGCCGTGCTCGCGGACGCGCACACGCCGGAAGAGATCGACCGCGTTATCGCCGACATGAAGACGCTCGCCCTGACCGAGCTCTGGCTGCGTATCCCCTTGAGCGGCGGCGCTCAGAGCGACGGCGCGGAGGTTGCGCTGCTGCGCCACGCCGCCAAAAGCGCACAGGCGGCCGGCGTCAGCCTCATTCCGGAAGTCCGTGTGCTTGCGTGGGGAGATCAGTCAGCCGAGAAACAAATAGACCGCACCATCCTGGGACGAACCCCGCGTCAGCAGATCGACGCGAGCGGCAAGCGCGACCAGGATGTCCATGATACCGTCTCACCATTCGACCCCGAGTCCGCGCGGTGCGCGGCGGCGCTCATGGCGACGGTGGGAAGCATTCCGGGGATCACGGGAATGCTCTGGGCGGACGCCACTCCGCCGGGATATGAAGCGGGGCATGGGGATCAGGATAGCCCCGCCGCGCTGGGCTACACCATGGAGGGCCGGCTCGCCTGCCTGCGTCAAACCCACGCGGATCCCATTGATCTCGATCGGACTCAATACCCAGCCATCCGCGCCCATGTCGGCGTCCCCGGCTTCGGGGACGATGACGGCGGAGACGCAGCGCGATACGACTCCTGGCGAGCGGTGCGCGCCGACGTCGAACGCAAATTTCTTGCCGTCGTCACAAGCGCTCTGCCCGTATCCTACAGCGCAGGTCACAAGCGGCTGCCGATTCTTATCCGGGCGGACGGTGATTTCGGCGAGCAGTACGCGCTGCTGGACGCCCCGGATAAGCCAATCTACGCAGGCGTATCGATATTCGTCAGGCCGGACGCTCCGGATGCATTGCAGAACGCCTTTGGCGCGCTCACCATGTTCCAGGGGCTCAAAGCCCACAGCGTCGTACTGAACGGACTGGGCGAGGCCGACACTTTTCACGCGATCGCAAGCGCGATCGCGGCGCGCTAACCACCTTTCCCGACCATCGGAGGATACGAATGATGCAGCCATCTCTCATGACCGGCGCCCTGATCGCCCTTCTCCTCGCGCCAGGCGCGCATCCCGTTCTTGCAGCCACGCAGCAAAGCGCGGCGCATTCGCCTCCAGCGGGGAGCGCCCTCACTGGGCGCGTCACCACAAGCGACGGCAAGCCGGTCGCGGGCGCGGATGTCATCATTTGCTACGCCTTCCCTAAAGTCGGCGCCAGCACGACCTGTCCAGGCTGCTATACCGACTGCAAGCGGGCCGCGAAGACAAACGCCGGCGGCGAGTTTCAGTTCCCGGGCGTCGCGCGCACGCTGGTCTTCGACGTCATGGTCGCACGCGACGGCTTCGTTTCCAAGCTCGTATCCCGAATAGACCCAAGCACGCCCGAGAAGCAGATCGCGCTCGTATCGCAGCCCACGCTTCCCGGCGAGGATCATCTCTTTCGAGGAACGGTGACGGATCCCGCGGGGCGTCCCGTGGCGGGCGCCCTGGTCGAGCCGGTTTCGATCACTTCTCCGAACGAAAATCTCGTCGGCGAAGTCCCCGGAATGGACCGGTTCGCCATCACGAACAGGCGGGGCGAGTTTTTGCTGGCGTCGGATCAGGCCAGCGCCGTGCTCGGCGTTGTGGTCTCCGCCCCCGCCCTCGCGCCGGAGGCGTTTTCCACGCTTCATGAAGGGACCAACGAAAAGCTGCCTCTTTCTCTGGGAGCGGCGATTGTCGGCAAGTTAATGCGTAACGGCAAGCCCGTGGCTAACGCCGCGCTGGGCCTCGTCCAGGTGGACAAAGAGGTGGAGCGTTTTCTTGGCCCGGCCACCGCGACCACGGATATCCATGGCGCGTTCCAATTCAGCAACGTCGCTCCCAATCAGAAATACTGGATCTATGGCCTGATGGGCCACGACGGCGGCGCGGGATCACTCGCGATCCAGCAGCTCAGCGTCGGCGCGGATGGTTCGATTGTGGATCTCAAGGATCTGAAGCTCGCGGAATCCCAAACGGTCCATGGACGCGTCCTCCTGTCCGACGGACAGCCTATTCCGAATGGCATACAGATCGCCGTGTACCGCAACGACGCCTGGGACGATATTCATATCGACATCCGCCCCGATGGGAGTTTCGATCTGGAGGACGCCCCGTCCGAGTCTTTCAATCTCACGACAGGAATTCCCGGTTATAAAATCCACGACGCGAAGCTGAACGACGGCGGCGTTAGCGCGGTCACCGTGACGCCCGAGACGCGCAAGCATGAAGTCGTCGTGACCATGGATCCCGAGAAACACAAGTGACAACTCCGATCGGACACAGATCCACACTCCGTATTTCCTACACACTCGCCGGCGTCGCCCTATGGAGCGCCGGCCTCTCCCCCGCCCGCTCCGCCGACGCAAGCCAGTCAGCCCCCACCCTGGCGCAGGCCCTCGCCCACGCCGCGCCGCCGAAGTCGGATCTTTATATCACCGTGAATGCACACAAAGTCTCCCTGCCCAAAGACGCTCCCGCCCCAGCGGCCGGCGATACGGCGGCGCAGATCGCCGCGGAGTATGGCCGGCTGGTGACCGGTTTCGGAAGGGTGGACGCCATCACGGCCACGACATTTGTTGTCGTGAACTCGCCGCCGCTCAAGCCGGATCCGTACGACGGCATGGAGCCCAAGCAGCTGATCAAAATCCTGACATCCGGATTTGTCGACGGCCAGTGGAAGGATTTTTTGAGCGAGCGCGGCGTGGGATACGCCGATCTGACGACCGACAATCAGCGCGCGGCGTTTGAGGCGCTCTTTCCAGATGGCGTGATGAAGATCGCGCGCGGCGGAGCGAAGAAAGAGATCCAGGGCGCGGAGCTGCGCCAGGCGCGCCTCCGCCTGACTTATGTGACGAGCGTCGCCCTGCCCATCTCCGGAAAAACGGACGAGCACGTCTTTACCGGCGGGGACATCCGGGCCGCCGGCCCCGAGCCATACAAGATGGAAAACTTGCCGTTTTCCGATGTGGACCGCGAGTATGGGGTCGAGGTTCGATCCCGCAAACCCGCCGTCGCCAAACCGACCGATCTGGATGAAGACGACCCGGCGTTTCACCCGCTGGTCCCCGTGGCGGGATGGAAAACGGTGGAGGATGTCATTCGGGCGATCGCCGCCGCGACAGGCCGTGAGATCTACGCCGATCCCCGGTACGCCGCAAAGTCCGTGACGCTGCTTGGCGCAAAAGGCGCTGTCCGCGCGATCGATCTCATGCGCGCGCTGGCGCTGTGTGTCGGCGGGACCTATCGGCAAGTCGGTCCCGCGTTCGTGCTGACAAACGACATCATCGGCCTTGGCTCCAAGCACGAGCTCTGGCGGCTCTTCGAATCGAGAGCGGCGGCGATGGTCGCCGCGCCGCCGGCCGCGCCCACCACATATACGCAGCAAGATATTCGCTGGACAAGCGACGAGATCTCACCAACGCAAACGCAGATCGACGACTATTGGAAGAAGTGGCGCGAGGATCCCAGATCCGCGCGGAGCGACTCGCTGGAGCTGTATCTCCCACTCCAAGATCTCAGCGCGACGCAGCTGTCCGCCGTGCGCGAGCTCCAAGCGCAGGCGGTAAAGGCCGGACAGGTCCATACGACGCTGGAGGGAACCATCCTGGTGCAGTCCGAGCCGGTCGTACAGGCCATTCTGCCGGCGCTCGACGCGCCCGTCATCCTCTACGACACTTACGACAACCTGCTGCCGCCACCGCCACATAACTCCCGGGCAATCCATGAGCGGGAGGAGAAGTTACGGCAGTCCCGACAGAGCGCCGCGGGCGCGAAGGAAGATAAGCCTCAGTCGCTCGCCGCGCTCCTCGCGGGCTTCGCGCGGCGGGCCGTTCGTCTGGAGCCGAAATCCGGCGCGGAGGTTACGGACGACCTTGCCCGGATGCACGATCTCGGTATGAACGAACTCTGGCTGAAGATCACTCCTGGTACGGACACCGAGAGCGACGACGATTCGATCCGCCTTCTCCAGCAGACGATCGTCGCGGCGAAGGCGGCGAAAATCGCCGTCTATCCCGATATCTCCTTGTTCGTCTGGCGCAAATACGCCGGCGATGAATTCCTGGATCGAACGGTGACGGACCGCACTCCGATGGACGAAAACCTGCTGTCTCCTCCGCCGCCTCCAAACGTCATCAACCCCGTGTCGCTCGTCGCCCCCAAGGTCGGAGAGCGCCTCTCCGAGCTGATCGGCCGAACGTCGCGCGTGGACGGCGTAGCCGGCATGGTTTGGGACAATATGACGCCGCGCGGCTACGAACAGCGCGCGCAATTCGATTCCGATTGGGGAACTGGCGCCCCGCTGGGATATTCGGTCCCTGCCCGTCTCGCGTTTCTGCGCAAAACACACGCCGACCCGATCGACACGCATAACAACTCGTTTACCGCCACACGCGCCCACGTCGCCGTTCCCGGCTTCGACGACGACCAGAGCTACGAGCAGCGATTGTACGAGGATTGGCGAAAATTTCGGATCTCCCTCGGCCAGATGGCCGTCCACTCGCTCACCAGCGCGCTGCCCGACGCATTCCTCTCCGGGCCAAACCGCCTCCCGCTGCTGGCGCTTCCCGCGAACAATCCGATGGAGGATCTCTACGGATCGTGGGACGATTTCGCGAAGCCGTCTCCCGCCCTCGAATTGGTCCCCTGGATCGGGCCTGACGGAAAGCCCATCCCCGGAACGGAACGCGGACACCTGCGCTCCTCCCTTGTCTATCGGACGGTGTACGTCACCGCATGGCCCGGCGCGTCATCCAGTCAGATCGCCGCTCGGGTGATCGAAACGCTTGAGACCGACGCCCGAAACGGCGAAAAAAACATCGTGATCGACAGCATCGCCGATCCCCATTCGCTGGAAACCCTGTCCGACGCCGTATCAGCATCCGCCGGCGACCATCCGTAGGACCAACACCATGTATCACCGCCTATTCGCCATCGCGATCTTCGCCAGCCTCAGCCTCGCCGCGCACGCCGACGACGCCAAGCCGAAACTGCCCACGCTTGCCCAGGCGCTCGCGCAGGCGGCGGCTCCAAAGTCGGAATTGTATCTTTCCGTGGACGCCGATCAGGTTATGCTGCCTAAGGACGCGCCGCCTCCCGCTCCCGGCGATACCGTGGCGCAGATCGCGACGGAGTATGGCCGTCTGGTGAGCGGATTTGGCGACGTGTCTGTGGTTGCGCCCCACACGATCACCGTCGTCAACGTCCCCCCAGATACTCCTAATCCCTATGACGGCATGGATCCGAAACAGCTTCTCAAACTGCTGACGGCCGGGTTTAAGGCGGGCCAATGGAAGGCGTTCCTGAGTGAAAACGGCATTGGATACGCGGATCTGCTCACCGACGATCAGCGGTCCCTGTTCGAGGCGCTCTTTCCCGGCGGCGTTCTGAAAGCGCGGCGCCCTGCGGATGATACGAGTAAGGAAGTGTCGGGAGACGATCTGCGGCTGGCGCATCTGCGCCTCGCCTACGTCGGCTCCATGGCGCTCGCCGTTACGGGAAAGCCCAACGAGCATGTCTTCACCGGCGCGAACGCCCCGCACCTTGGGCCGGCGACATACGAGATGGAAAATTCGCAAGCCTACAACGCCGATCATGAGTACGGCGCCGATGTCCGCACGATCCGCGCGAACGAGCTGAAGCCCAGCGATCTGGACAACGATGACGGCGCCTGGCGCGTCGATGTCCCCATGGCGGGAGTAAAAACGGTGGATGACCTCATTCGGGTGATCGCCGCCGCCACCCAGCGCGAGGTCTACGCCGATCCCCGGTACGCCGCAAAGCCCGTCACGCTGCTCGGCGCGGACCGGCCCGCGCGGGCGCTCGATCTACTGAAGGCGCTCGCGCTCTGTGTCGGCGGAACGTATCGGCGGGTCGGTCCCGCGCTCGTACTGACCGATGATCGGATGGGACTGGCGGTCAAGCATAAGCTCTGGCTGGAGTTCGAGGACAAGGCGCTCGCCGCCGCGCCGCGCGGATCGACGGGCGAGCCGCCCAAGCCGTCGGACGAGTTGAAGTACACGGCGCTGGATATCCCCTTTACGGGCGACGATGTTCCCGCGACAAAAAAACAGATGGCCGATTACTGGAGCGCCTGGCGAAAGAATCCGCAGCCCTGGCAAAACGGGCGGATGGATCTGACGCTGCCGTATAACGAGCTCAGTCCCGCGCAGCAGCGCGCCGCGCGCGAGATCAAAGCCCTGAACGACAAATGGGGCGACAAAACGACGCTGGACGCGGATATTCTGGTGCAGACCGCCGCCGAAGTGGAGATTGTCGTTCCGGCGCTCGACGCCCCCGTGATTATCCCCGGGAGCTACGATCGCCTGCTGCCGGATCCACCGCTCAGCGACAAAGAAAAGACGGCGGCGGCGCAGCGTGAGGAAGCCGGAGCCCCGCAGATCCGTATCGAGCAAGCCCAGACTCCGCAATCACTCAAGCCCATGCTCGCCGCCTTCACGCGCCGGGCCGCGCGTCTGGAGCCGAAGTCCTCCGAGGATCTGACATCGCGGATCGCCCAGATGCGGGCGCTCGGCGTAAATGAGCTCTGGCTGAAGATCACGCCGGAGGAGTCCGACAAGAACGACGACGCGGCGATCGCCCTGCTCCGCCAGGCGGCGGACGAAGGCAAGGCGGCGCATATCGCCGTCTACCCGACGTTCTCCATCTTCGCCTGGCGGCCGCCGGTCGCGCCGGCGCGGATCGACCTCACGCTGATGGGAGAACCTGCGCCCGATCAAGACGCCGCCGCTCCAAGTCATAACCTGGACGCCGTCTCCCCGTTCGATCCCGCCGCCGGGCGCCGCCTGATCTCACTGATCGGGAAAGCAGCGAGCGTGCCGGGAATCGCGGGCATGGTGTGGGACAACATGGTCCCTGCGGGCTACGAACGACTCGGGGAACACGAGAGTATGATGATGGGCGACAATCCCCTGGGCTACTCCGTCGACGGCCGGCTCGCCTATCTGCGCAAGGCCCACGCCGACCCCGTGGACGCCAACGACAACTACTACGCCCACACGCGCGCCAACGTGACGGTCCCCGGATTCGATGAGCAAATCCTGGACAGCAAACTGCTTCTCGGATGGGGCAAACTCCGAATGGGCGTTCGGGATGATCTGCTCCGCTGGCTCACCACCGCCCTGCCCGCCACATTCGCCCCAGGCCCCAGCCAGCTTCCTCTGATCGTCCCGCCCGCAAATAACGCGCAGGCTGGAATTTACGGGTCCTGGGACGATTTCGCCCGACCATCGCCCGCCGTCGAGTATATCTTCCCAAAAGACGCGCAGGGCAAAGAGATCGAAGGATCGTCAGGAACCGAGCGCATGGCGTCCACACTCGCGTACCGCCGCCTCATCATCTTTCCGCGTCAGGCCGCGCCGGCGGCGGAGAACGCCGTGCGAATCGCCCGCGATCTCCAGGCGATCGCGAAGACCGAAGAGAAAAACATCGTTCTCGACGGCGTGTCGGACGAAACCGTCCTCGACACGCTGACGCGCGCAGAAGCGTCGGTCAAGAGCGACTCGGACGTCAAGGCGGCTCCCTGAAAACGATCCGAAGGGCTCCGCGAAACCATTTGGCGCGCACACCGTTACAGACGGTACCGATCATTGCCGCCGATCATGCCCAGGACAACACACAATGCCAAACCGACCGCGCCCGCACACCTATGCGCTGGCTACTCTGCTCGCGATCACGCCTTACGCCGCGCACGCGGACAACGCGCCGAAACCCGCCGCGATCACGCTGGCGCAGGCGCTCGCGCAGGCCGCGCCGCCGAGGTCGGATGTTTACATTGCAGTGAACGCCGATCATGTGACGCTGCCCAAAGACGCCATTCCGCCGTCTCCGGGCGATACGGCGGCGCAGGCGGCGACGGCGTTTGGGCGGAAGATCGATGGATTTCGGAATATCGATGCAATCGCGCCGGCGACAATCATGGTCGTCAACATTCCCCCGGACAAGCCCAATATCTATGATGGGATGACGCCGGGCCAGATCGTGCGGCTGCTGGCGGCGAGATTCACGAAGGACGAGTGGCGAGACTTTCTGAGCGACAAAGGCGTGGCGTACGCCGACCTTCAAAGCGAAGAACAGCGCAGCCTTTTCGACGCGTTGTTTCCCGATCACAAGATCAAGGCGCTGCCGGCGGACGCGGCCAGCTTCACCGATCCCACGACCGATCTCGGCGCGGACCAGGTGCGGCAGGCGCGCCTGCGTCTGGCGTATAAAACGGGCATCGCGCTCTCCACGCCGGGAAATCCGCACGATCAGCTCTTTGCGAACGACTACCGGCCTCCGGGCAGTCCTAAAGTGTACTATATGATGAACACGGCGGATCAGAATGTCGACCACGAATACGGCGCGGATATCCGTAATACCATCCCCAACACACTGAAGCCCAGTGACCTGAACGACGATGATTCGGCGTGGAAGACGGAGATCGAGCTGACGGGGCTGCGCGCCGTGGACGACTGCGCGCGTGCGATTTCCGATGGAACGGGACGCGAAATCTACGCCGACCCAAGATACGCCAAACTGACGGTGACGATCCTTGGGCCGCGGACGCCCGTCCGCGCTTATGACCTGATGCGGGCGCTGGCGCTGTGCCTGGGGGCAAGCTGGCGACAGGTAGGTCCGGCGTTTGTGCTGACGAACGATCGTGTTGGGCTGGGCGTAAAGCATGCGCTTTGGCGCGAGTTTGAAGAAAAGGCGGCCGCGATGATGCCGTCAGGCCCCTCGTACGAAGCGCTGCCTCAGCCCGAAGGATCGGCGCTGAACAAGAAAGATATCCCGTTTACCGCCGACGCCGTCCCCTTCTCCCCAAGGCAGTTGGAGCAATACTGGAAAAAGATGGGGGCTCAGAATATGATGACCACATCCGATATGCTTCAGCTTTCCATGCCCTTCTCTGAGCTGGAGCCGGCGCAGCAGGAGGCCGCGCGGCATATTCAGGAGGCCAACACGCGCGACCATCTGAGCTCCACGCTGGACGGCGATGTGACGCTCCAGGCGGAGGCCATGGTTCAGGTAGTCGTTCCGGCGCTCGACGGTCCGGTCGTAATCACGCAAAGCGACAGTGGGCTGCTGCCGAACCCGCCGATGACCGACGAAGATCAAGCGGCCAGCGCCAAGCTCATGGACAGGATCTTCGCGCAGCAAGGCGTTCGTCCAGATACGAAGACCGATACGGAAGATCCACCGGCGGCCTATGCACGGTTGGTTCGGACCTTCGAACGTCGGGCTGTCTTGCTCGATGCGCATACGCCTGACGAGGTCGACAAAGAACTGGCGGCGATGGCGTCCCTCGGCCTCAATGAACTATGGCTGCGTGTCTCTCCCACCCCCACGGACAAAGACGAAGACGCGGCGGTCGCGTGGATCCGGCGCGCGGCCAAAAGCGCGACGGCGGCGCACATCGCATTCTATCCTGCATTTTCGATTTTGGGCTGGGGCGACGGGACCCCAAACACTCTTCTCGACCGCACGGTCCTGGGCCGGTCGGCCGCGCAGGTTCGGAAGGATCCGTCTGGCGGAACGCGCGGCATTCGCGATACCGTCACGCCATTCGCTCCGGAAGTCCCCGAACGTTTGATGGCGCTGATTGGCCGCGTGGGCCGTATTCCTGGGGTTGCGGGCATGGCGTGGAGCGATCTGTCGGCGCACGGTTACGAATCTGAGGCCTTCTTTCAAGATAATGAGGCCGCGCTGGGGTACGCGCTGGCAGGGCGTCTCGCCTCGCTGCGCACCGTGCATATCGATCCAATGGACCTTTACAGCAAGCACTATCAGGGACGCACGAACATCAGCGTACCCGGCTTTGGCGACAGCGACGAGCGCGACGGCGCGCTCTACGACTCCTGGCGCATCCTGCGCGCCGACACCGGACACGCCTTTCTCCGCGCCATAACCGCAGCCGTTCCCCCGGCGTCCACGCCGGGCGCGCCCCAGATACCGATCGTCCTTTTGCCGCCGGCCGAGGAGCCGAGCAATCAATACGGCGTATGGGAGGACCTCGCCAAACCGCCGCCGGCGATGCAGTTCGTTCCCTTCATCGGCGACGACGGCAAGCCGACCAGCAGCGGAACGGAAAGAATGTCCGGCAGGACCGTTTATTGGACCGTCGGCTTCTTTATTCCCAAAGACGGCGCGGTGTCCGAAGGCGCAAAGAACGCCGTGCGGACCCTCAAACAGTACGCGCACGACAAAGTTCGCTGTATCGTCTTCGATCAGATTTCACCAGAGGAATTGATGGCGGAAGCGTCGGCGATTACCGCCGACGTCGGCGACTAAAAATAACAAAGGACCACCATGCCCATCTCTCGATTCCACGGATATTGCGCGCTCGCAACCACGCTTGCATTCACAGCGCATTCCGCCCGCGCCGACGACGCCAAGCCAAAGCCCATCACACTCGCGCAAGCGCTCGCGCAGGCCGCGCCGCCGGCGTCCGAACTCTATATCGCCGTGGATCCTGACAGCGTCACGCTGCCCAAGGATGCTGAGGCCCCATCTCCCGGCGACACGGCGGCGCAGATTGCGACGGCGTTTGGGAGGCTGGTCAGCGGCTTTGGGAATGTGGACGCGATTGCGCCGCCGACCATCATGGTGGTGAATGTTCCGCCGGACAAACCGAATATCTACGATGGGATGGCGCCCAAACAGGTCGTCAAGCTGCTGGCGGCCGGATTCACGAAGGACCAGTGGAAAGAGTTTCTCAGCGATAAGGGCGTCGGCTATGAGGAGATGACGAGCGACAACCAGCGCAGCCTGTTCGAAGCCCTGTTTCCCGACGGCAAGATGCAGGTGCAGCGCGCTGACGCTGATTGGAGCGCGCCTGCAACCGAGATCGGCGGCGACCAGATGCGGCTCGCGCGCCTGCGCCTGGCGTACCGCACCAGCCTCGCCCTCTCCGTTCCCGGGCAAAAGGATTCGCATGTTTTCGCCTCCAGCTACGACCCTCCGGACAAGCTCGCCGTTTACTTTATGATGAACTCGCCGAGCGACAGCGTGGACCGTGAGTTTGGCGCGAACGTGCGCGAAACTGTCCCGAACACGCTCAAGCCCGGCGACCTCGACAATGGCGACGCGGCGTGGAACGTTGCCGTTCGACTGGCGGGCGTCAAAACCGTGGACGATCTGGTTCGCGCAATCGCGGCCGCGACCGGACGCGAGATTTACGCCGATCCGCGCTACGCGAAAAAGGCCGTCACGGTTGTCGGCCCCCAAACGCCGGCGCGGGCGTGGGACGTCATGCGCGCCTTGGCGCTCTGTCTTGGGGCGGCCTGGCGGCAGGTGGGGCCGGCGGCGGTGCTGACAAACGATCGGATCGGCCTGGGCGTCAAGCACGAGCTCTGGCGGCAATTCGAGCAGAAAGCGGCGGCGCTGATGCCGGGCGGAAACCGCGGCGGCGCCGTGACGCAGCCGGACGGCGCCGCGTTTAGCACGAAAGATATCCCCTTCACCAACGACGCCGTTCCCTTCTCCCCCAAGCAGCAGGAGGCGTACTGGAAAAAAATCGCCGACGCGGGCGGGATGTCCTTCTCAGGCGGGATGATGCAGCTCACCGCGCCTTTTGCGGAACTGACGCCTGAGCAGCAGGACGCGGCGCGCCACATCCAGGCGGATAACGCAAAAAGCCATGTCAGTTCGACGCTGGATGGCGACGTCATGCTTCAGGCGGAGCCGATGGTGCAGGTCACCGTCCCGGCGCTGGCGTCCCCGGTGCTCGTCTTTCAAAGCTACGAACAGCTCCTGCCCGATCCCGCCCCCCTGACTGAGGCGGCGCAGGACGCCTCCCAGAAGCGTTTCGAGGCGCAAATGCAGGCGCTGACCGGCCCGCCCGAGCCGAGCACAGCGCCGGCGCCCGCCGCGCTGCTCGCCCAGATACGATCGTTCGACCGCCGCGCCGTGCTGGTTGAGCCGCACACGCCCGCCGAGGCCGACACGGCGATCGCCGCCGCCCGAACCCTGGGTCTGAACGAGCTATGGCTGCGAATCACGCCAGGGCAGACCGACAGCGAGGATGCCGCCTCCCTCAATCTTATCAAGCATGCGGCGAAGGGCGCGGCGGCGGCCCACATCGCCTTCTATCCCGACATCCGATTGCTCGCCTGGAGCGCCGCGCCCGATGCGCTCGTGGACCGGACTATCCTGGACCGCACGGCTATGCAGGTCAATGAAGCAGGCCGGGAAGCTCTCGGCCATATGGTCCTGCCGGACGTTCTGAATACGGTCACCCCTTTCGATCCCGAACCGGCGCGGCGTCTGATATCGCTGATCGGCAAAGCCGCGCGCGTCAAAGGCGTCGCAGGCATGGTCTGGACCGACGTCACCCCGCACGGATACGAAACGGAACCCCGCGACCAGGATGGCGGCGGCTCCGACCCACTCGGCTACGCCATCCCAGGCCGCCTCGCCGCGCTGCGCGCGGCGCACGCCGATCCATTGGATCTGCACACCACGCACTACACGGACAAGCGCGCCAACGTCAGCGTCCCCGGCTTTGGCGACGACCGCGCAGGAGACGGCGCCCTCTACGACGCCTGGCGTCTCCTGCGCACGACAGCCGAGCACGGGTTCCAGGCGTCCCTAATGACCGCTCTGCCCGCGGCTTACGCCCCTGGCCCGACGCGGCGATTACTGATCAGCACTCCGGAAGGAGAAAATATCTACCAGCAATACGGCTCCTGGGACGACCTGACAAAGCCGGAGCCCGGAACCGTGTTTGTCCCCGGCGTCACCGCCGACGGCAAGCCGTTTCCGGACGGGAGCGGAACCATGGCGATGAAGTCCGCCACGATCTACGACAGCATTTCCCTGTATGTCCCCGAAGGCTCCACGGCCGACAAAGCCATGCGCAGCGCCGCCCGAAACCTCACGCAGCGCACACAAAACAAATCGCGCAGCATCGTCTTCACCGCGATCTCCGACCCGCAGGATCTCCTGCTGCTGGCGAGCGGAGTGTCGGCGCCGTAATTAGTTTTATCAATCCTAATCGATAAAATACAACTTGACAGCGTCAAACGGCAGTGTTATACTGAGGCGTTACCAAAAGAGGTCCTCTCTCCAAATTGTGACATTCGCGTTAATTGCGATACAGATCAGAAACACGCAGCATTGACGCTGCAAGGAGAACTCTGTTATGTCCTTACGATTCTCGTCCCTATTCTGGAAAAGCCTGTGCGTTCCCGCTGTCGCCGCCGCGCTGCTGGCTGGCGGAGGGAAACCGGCGGCGGCCCAGCCTTACGCCACTATCCTGTATGAAACATGGTCCAATCTGATCATCGGGTCCAGCGGAACCGTTGGGAACGACGTCGCGGATATGATGACGGAGAACGGTTATACCGGCAGCTATAACTGGTGGGGAAAACCCGACTACGCGGCGACGCATGGGGACGGGACGATCAAGAATAACTATCTGTACTACTTCAATAACGACGCCAACCAGCCCAACACCGCGCTCATCGACTACCATGCCGATCTGCTCAGCCGCGCCGGCGTCGATTTTATCACCGTCGACTTCACCAACGGCGCCATCACGGAGATCGTCAAAGGATCGCAGGCGCTGTGCGCGCGCTTCGCGCAGCGCCGGGCGCAGGGCCTGCCAACGCCGCAAGTCGCCTTCTTCGTCAACACGCCGGCCACGCTGCAAACCGTGCATGACACGTTCTATAACGGGCAGTATCCGTCGAGCCTCTTTTTCAACTACCTCGGCAAGCCGCTCGCCATGATCGCCACACCCAACACCGCACTCGGCGCGGGCGATCACAACCAGCCCTACGCGCCGACCGGCGGGATTTTCGACAGCTTCACCTGCCGCCACTGCTGGGGCTTGGACACCAGCGGCGCATTCTGGCAGTTCAAGGTCAGCGCAAACACGGCGCCGCCCGCCGCGTACTACAACGGTTCGCCGGAGCAGATGTGCGCCTCCTTCGCATGCCAGTCAAGCTATATGACCACCGACGGAACAAATCCGGATCCCGGCGCGCACGGCCGCAATAACGGCTCGTACTTCAATATCTACATGACTGCCGCCCAGCAGACGCATCCCGCCTTTACGTTTATCACGGGTTGGAACGAATGGGCGTCGATCAACTTCAACAACCCGCCCGCCGGCAAGTTCGTAGACGAATGGCGCGAAGGATACAGCAGCGACGCCGAACCGGAAGCCGCCACCGATCCAGGCTCCCATGGCTACCAGTACTACGACCTGATGGCGATGCAGATCGCGCGTCTCAAGGGGACGTTCCCGGTGCTCGACGGCCACTCCTATCAAATTGTCAATCAGAACAGCGGCGAGTGCCTGGATGTCCCCGGCGGTACAAACGTCCACGGAACGCAGCTTCAGCAGTGGCCTCAAAACGGCGCCAGCGCCCAGCGATGGGTGTTCCACGATCTCGGCACGGGATTCTGGACGATCACCAATATTGGAAACGGGCTGGCGCTCGACGACTACAACTGGAGCACGACGCCCGGCGCGGCGGTCGACCAGTGGGACCTCAACAGCCTGGCGGTCCAGCAATGGAGCCTGCGCCCGGTCGGGAATGGTTACTGGAAGCTCTTCAACCGCAATAGCGCCATGTGTTTGAGCATTTCCGGCGCCTCTCTGAACAATGGCGCCCTCGCCACACAATGGACCGATAATGGAACTCCAGACCATAACTGGCAGTTCCAGCCGTAGATCGGAGAGGGCCGGGCGCGCTTGTCCGGCCCTCCCCAATAATTATCAGAAAACGATAACGACATGGCGTAACTTTTGCAGTATAGTGTATTGCCTCCATACGTAATTTGCTCTGCTGATATGGAGTCTTACCTAACTTCCGGAGCATATACCCCATGTCACCATTCTCGAAAACACCCAGGCAATCAACCATCCTTGGCGCCGCGCTCGGTGTCGGCGCCCTCATCCTGACCGGCTGCGGCGGAGGAGGCGGCGGCAGCGACAGCGGATCGAATCCGAATGGCCCTACCCCCGCGAAACAGATCCAGCAGGGACAATCGGATATCAACTCGATCGTCCGGAATTCGTCCTCGTCCAACACTCAGACGGTTCTTCAGGACGCCGTCACGAATTTTAATCTGGCCCGCAAGTCTCTTCCAAGCAACAACGACGCGCAGGCGGGATTTGCGATCTCCCAGGCCGCGCTCGCGGCCATTCAGTTCAGCAAAACGCTGGGCGTCACGAGCTTCGCGCTCAAGGCGAACGCCGCAGGGCCGCAGTCTCGCCTGACTCGAATGGCGCAGGCGTCGAACGCGCTCGCCATTTGGAACTTCCCTGCGTTCCTGAGCGGATCGGACAAGCTGCCCCTGCCGACAGCGTCGGACTTGATCCCCCATGTCATGGTTCCGCACGACAGTCTCACGCCCGTGCAGATTCAGGCCTCGCTCGTCTCCCTGGACACCAGTCTCGCCGCCGCCGAATCGGCGCTCAGCGGACCGCTCGCCAATCCGAGCTACGTTTATATCATCGCCGATCCCAGCCACACGGACAGCTCCACCGCCACCGTAAAGGTGGGAAATGCGGAGCTTCGGACTCTGGCGGCGCTGATCGCCGTCCTCCGATCGGTCACCAATGTCACCACCGCCTATAGCGCCGATGAAGGAACGTTCAACTTCGGGGCCGACGTGCACACGCTGTCGCCATTCACATTGAACTCCACGGTCTCCCCGACCACCTTCCTGCCGGGCGGAACCTTCGCCAAACTCAACACGGATGGTAAGACACGGATGGCGACCGTCAAAACGGAGCTCCAGGCGACCATCACCGACGCCGTCACGGCGGTGCAATCCATCAAGACCCGCGACAACACGGGCTACCTGCTGAATCCCGGCACGCTGGTGACGACTCAGCAGCTGACTAACTTCCAGACTCAGGCGCAGAGCTACCAGCCATACCTGACCGGCGTGCAATCCGTCACGCTGAACACCACGAATAATGGCGTGATCACCTTAAAGATCAACCTGAACGCATGGTTTACCAACCCGCCCGCCGACCTGAAAGCGTTCCTCCCGACAATGAAGGTCACGCAATCGAGCGGCGGCAATGCGACGCTGGTCACCACCCCTCTGCCCGACCACACCTTCGGCGGCCTGCTTCCCGCCGGCGTCCCCAGCAATACGTTCAACGGGACGATCTTCGTGACGCCGGGTGAAACCGCCGACAAGCTCGATGGCGATCTGCTGTCACTTTAGCGAATGGAGGATACCCCCGGTCGCCCGTGAAGGCCGGGGGCATCCTTGAACCTCACTTCGTATTTCCTATGCGCCACCCAACATATCTTCTCTCCGCATTTCTCCTCATCCTCTTCGCGGCGCCGTCCCACGCACAGCTCTCTTATCCCGCGCTCGCCCCCACCCCAACTCCGCTGCACGAATCGCCGGCGCTCGGAGATCTGGTTCTGATCGACGGGCAGGCGCCGGAAGAGATATTTGGCGGGCGCCGGCGCGAAGTGTCGGTAGGGTATGACGATGAGCTGACCGTGCGGACGGATAAGGCGGGGCGGGGCGTGGTGGACGACTTTCACTCCAATGGACGCTATCTCGCGCTGACCGATCCTATCTCCACACGCTATACGCTCGCGGCGCGGAGTGAGCGAACGGACATCGTCGCCCTGCTGAACGAGGGACACAGCAGCGATATCCGTTTTGCGGGACGGTCGACGGAGAACGCCTTCGAACTGTCCTTCGCGGGAAGGCGCGGCGTACACTGGCGTATCGGCGCGCAGGAGGCGCGGCTGGCGGCCGGCGGAGAAAGCGATATCTACCGCAATGTCTTCCACTTTTTCACCGATACGCCTCCCTATCGGTTTCAGGACACGCAGCGGGCGTACTGGATTGGCGCGGCGGCCGCGCTGCGCCGAGGACTGTGGGCGGAGCTTCGGATCGAGCAGATGGACCATCCATCGAATATTTCACTGAACGACCGGGTGAATGGGACAAGCCTCACTCTGCCGCTCGGCTACCGATCGCAGCGTTACTCGGGAGCGATCCGTCTACGGCTGAGCGAGGACTGGGCCGGAGCGGCGTTTGTGGAGCGCTGGACCGGAGCGGGCGACGGCGATGTCCGGCGCGAAGGCAATCGGCGAATCGGCGGCGCTTCGAACGAAATGTCCGGGGATCAGACAGGCTTGATCTTTTGGAGGCGATTGAGCGGAACGCGACGTCTGGGTCTCAGCTACGGGGAGTATCACACGATCTGGTCGACGCACGGCGTGGTCCCCAGCGGCGGCGACCTTTCTCTGGGAATCCCGTTCGTCAATGCGGTGCGTTACGACGCACGGACGCGCGTGCGCGAGCGCGCGGCGGGCGTCGATTGGGATCACGCGATCGGCGCCGCGCATCGCCTCCATCTGGGGTACCGGTGGCTGGAAGCCGCCCCCTATGCGGAAGCCAACGACAGCGCCTCCTTGCTGATCATCGACCAGAACGGACATACTCAGACAAACACCGCCGCTCTGCACGCCCATGTCGTGCAGGCGGCGTATTCGTTCCCCTTCCACGGCTTGATCGGCTCGCTGGGAGCCACGCAGGCGATCCCCATTGCAGACAAGAAGCACGCCGCATCCAGCGCGCCCTCTGGTCCGCCCGCGCCCAAACGAACCTCCTACGGCGGTTACCGCCTGGACTGCGCCGTCGCCTACCCGTTTTGAAATCGGACTCCTACGCGGCGACGCGGACCGCGAGCGGAAATTTTTCCTCCAATTGCGCGGCGGGAAGCGGCGGCGTGCAAAGATAACCTTGATAGACTTCACATCCCATTTCGCGCAGCATATCGAGCTGGGCTTCGGTTTCGACGCCTTCCGCCACAACGCTCAGGCCCAGCGCATGCGCCATGGTCAGAGTGGCGCGGACAATGGTTTGGGCGCTCACATCGATGGTCAGGTCCTGGACAAAGGAGCGGTCGATCTTGAGGGCGTCGAGCGCGAAGCGACGCAGGTAAGCGAGGGAGGAGTAGCCGGTTCCAAAATCGTCGATCGAGAGACTGACCCCCAGCCCCTTCAGCGAGAGCAGCGTGCGGTTGGCGAGCTCGGGATCGCTGGCGAGGGTGCTTTCGGTCAGCTCCAGGTCCAGCCAGTCGGCGGGCAGCCCGGTTTCGGCGAGCGTCTGCGCGACGACGGAGACCAGTTCCGGACGCTCGAACTGCCGCGCCGAAAGGTTGACGCTCATGCGCAGCGCGCGGCCTTCGGATCGCCACTGGGCGGCCTGGCGGCAGGCTTGACGCAGCACCCACTCGCCGAGCGGGACGATCAGGCCGGTCTCCTCCGCCACCGGGATGAACGCCGCCGGCGGGATCAGCCCCTTCTCCGGGCTGCGCCAGCGCACCAGGGCCTCGACGCTCGTCATTTCCCCCGTCTCCAGGTCGATCTTCGGCTGGTAATACACCAGGAACTCTTCCCGGTCCAGCGCCTGCCGGAGCCCGGCTTCCAGCGATAAGCGCTCAAACGCCGCCGCGTGCATCTGGCCGGTGTAAAGCTTGCAGCCGTTGCGCCCTTCGGCCTTGGCGCGGTACATCGCGACATCCGCGTTGCGCAGCAGCGTGTCGGCGTCCAGCCCATCCTGCGGATAGACGCTGACGCCGACGCTTCCCGTCACGTGAAATTCTCGCCCGTTCACAAACGCGGCCTCGGCGATCGCCGCCAGCAGGTCCCGCGCCAGAAGCACGGCGTCTTCGACATGCGCCAGCTCCGGCATAAGGATGGCGAACTCATCGCCGCCCATGCGCGCCAGCATGTCCTTCGGGCGCAAAGTGGCGGTCAGCCGGGTGGAGATCGTCCGCAGCAGCATGTCTCCGGCGGCGTGGCCCAGCGTGTCGTTGATGTTCTTGAACCCGTCCAGATCCAAGAAAAGCACGGCGACTTGGTTGCCGGTCTCCTCCGCGATCTTCAATTGCCGCGTCAGCCGGTCCAGAACGCAGGCGCGGTTGGGCAGGCCCGTCAGCGCATCGTGATACGCTTGGTGCGCCAGCTGCTCCTCAAACTGAAGCCGCTGCGTGACATCGCGGAAGTTCCAGACCCGTCCGACGATCCGGCCGTCCATGCGGCGCGGCTGCGAATGGCGCTCGAAAACGCGCCCGTTCACGAACTCGATCAGGTCGCGCGAGGATACTTCGGGATGATTGCTCAGATAGAGAAGGCGCGAGGCGAACCCCTCAGGGTCCTTCACCCGCTGCATGATCCATTCAATCGCATGCTCGTCCAGATGGGTATGCTGGCGGCACTCTTCGGGCAGCTCCCACAGGTCGGCGAACTTCTCATTATAGGAAACGATGCGTCCGTCCAGGTCCACGGACAGCACGCCGTCGTCCATCGATTCCATGGTGGAGGACAGCAGCTCGACGGTGTTCTCGAGCTCCTCACGGACGGCCTTCCCATCCGTGATATCCATGCTGACGCCGACCATGCGCGTCAGCCGCCCCTCGGCGTCCATCACCATACGTCCCTTTGACGCAATCCAGAGGTTGCCGCCGTCCGCCTGAGGGATCCGATACTCCGCTTTGTAGTCCATGCCGGTCTCGACGGCCTGGGCGACCGCCGCCACAACGGCGTCGCGGTCTTCGGGATGAATCCGGTCCAGGTACTCCGAGTAGCGGCCTTGAAATGTGTTGGGCAAAAGGCCGTGGATCGCTTCGAAGTTTGACGACCAGTGCGTCTGCTCCGTTTTGCTGTCCCATTCCCACGTCCCCATCCGTGCGGCGTCCAGCGCCATATGCAAATGTGTCTGGTTGGATTCCAGTCGATGCTCCGTCTGCCGGCGCTGCGCGACCTCCTGCTCCAGCTCCTGGTTCACGGCGGAAATCATACGCGTCCGCTGCGCCACCGCGAAGGTGAGGCCCGCCTGCCGGCCGGCGATCAGCGTGACGATCACGAGGATCAGCGAGTAAATCAGTGCGCAGAGGGCATGGAATCGCCATACCGAGGCTTGCTCGGCGCGCCGCCAGCCGACCTTCGGGACGGCGGCAAGCTCCCAGTAACCTTCCGGCGTTTTCACGCGGTAAATGACCGGCTGCATCGCGAAGACGCGCGCGGAGCCGTAAAAGATCTGTCCGTTGCGATCCTTGAGCGAGAGGGACAAGGCTGGCGGACCGGCGGTCACGCCGGCGTCGGCGAGGAGGTGCGGGACGTCGATGATCATCGCCGCCAGCCCCCAGAACTTTCCGTCCTGGTAGATCGATTGGCGAAACGCGATTCCCATGCCGCCCTGGCGAAGCAGGAACGGCTCGCTCATCACGACTCGGTTTGAATGGATGGCGAGGCGGACATCGCGACGGACATAGGAACGGGGATCGCGCAGTAGATCGTAGTCTGGCGGCATGGGGTTGATGGCGCGCGGAAAAACATAATGGAGACGAGCGGCGGGCGCGATCTCCACGGCGCGAATGCCGCGCGATCCTTCGTAGAGCCGGCCCGCGACAATGGGAAATTCGCGATCCAGCTCGGGACGGGATGTGGTGACTTGCAGAAATGTCGCCAGCCCTTCGGTCAGCACGCGCCGCTGGCCGATCGCGGTCGTCAGCGCGCTTCCATAGGGCGACACCTGAATCTGCGCGTCCGACCTGGCCTGCGACAGCAGACTGCGCTGATACCAGCGGTCCGTCGCCATCCAGATCAGCGCGAGAATGAGCGCCGCCCCCAAAACCCAAAGGATAACCTGCCGCGTCCCCGTCTGCTTGAGATGAGTGAGTATAGAGTGCATAGTGTCATCACGGAATTCTGACGTAAAGTTCCCAATTTCATTATGGCAATTCGGTTGAATGACGAGAGGGGTCCCCTCCCCGTATTTATTCCATGTTTCGGGCGCGGCCCACGCGTGGAATTACGGGGAGAGAATCTCCGTGATCGCGGTACACAGGAAGGGGCAATGCTTTTGAGGTTAGCGCAGTGCGGGTTTCCAGCGGTAAGCGCCGCCGACTGCCGCGATCCGTCCGACTCCCGGGAACGGAAAGTGCGGCGCGTAGATCAGCGTGTGGCGCGCCGCGAGCCGCTTTAAGGTGGCCTGGCGCGCGGCTTTCGCCGTCGGCGAGTCCTCATCAAACTCCACGGTCCATTCCGGTTTTTGCAGTGAAATCACGGAGCTATGGGCGGTATCGCCGATGTCCAGCAGGCTCGCCCGGCCGGAAACGATCTGGTAAACGACATGTCCCTTCGTATGCCCATATGAGGAAAGCGGCGTAATGCCCGGCAGGACCGGCGCGCCCGGCGTGAAGGGAACGACATGGGCGGAAATGACCTTGACGATCGCGGCGGCGTCTTTACGCCCGCGCATCTCCTCCCACTCCCGCGCCGACATCCGCACCGTCGCGCGCGGAAAGGCGTAATTGCCGTTCTTATCCAGCAATCCGCCGGTATGATCTCCATGGGTGTGCGTGATCAGAACATCCGTGACGCTCTCCGGCGCGATGCCCGCCAGTTTCAGGCTCCCGGCGAGACTGCCATGCCCCTGCGCGCCAATGCCCGTATCCAGCAGGACGACGCCCCGGCCCGATCGGATGGCGAGCACATTTATGCTCAAAGTGATCTTGCGATCCGGCAGCCCATTGGCCCTCAGCACCTTGCCGACGGCTTCCGGGCCGGCATCGACGCCGAAGACTTTGGCGTCGTTCGGCAGCACAAGCTGCGCGTCGTGCAGCGCCGTCAGCCGCAGCTTCCCCAGCGGGAATGTCTGGGCGGCGGGAGCAACGGAATTCGGCCCAAACTGATCCTTGGCGCCGGCCGCCATGGCCATACTCAAAGTGGTCAGCGATAATGCCGCCATCATCGCGCCCACGGTTCGCGTTCTCATTGATTGGACTCCTCGCAGATTGATGCCAGGCGATCACCGGCCATGAAGCCCCAGCGCCCCACGCTCCGAGCCGTCCGATGAGCGCCTGGGCCTGAGTATTCCATAAAACTCCCGATCTGTGAAGGCGGTGATCTTGGGCGCGGCCTCCCATTCCGTCCGCGCTCGCGAAACCAAGCGGCGGGCTCACCCGTTTTAGAAATGATCGATACTTGAGGCAAACCGACGCAGGCGTCATTGGACCAAAGCCCGCAGCGAGGAGGCTGCCGTGGAAAAAGCAAGAACAAGCTGGCGCGAATTTTGGCGGGAAATGAGCGAAGTTCCCCGGTTCAGGGATCGGGCGGCGTATCTACTGATCTGGCTCCTGAACGCCTCGCTCTGGAGCCTCGGCGCGGCCGCCTGGCTATTCCGCATCGGCGACTCCGCCATCCATGGGCATATCCTCTATTCCGCGCTCTGGCTGCTGGGCGGCTGGATATTCACCTCCGTCTGCATCCCAACACGATGCCTTATCACGCTCTACACCTGGTCCATCGGTTCCGCATTCATTACCTTCACGCCCTGGGGTCTCAAAATCGCGTTGGCGGAGATCCAAGTCGCCGCCTACGGTTTAACCGGCATGGTCGTGTGGGCAATCGGGACATGGCTTGCCGAGGCCGTCCTGCATCGAACGCCGTCTCAGACGGACGGCGTCGCGCCGAACGCCGAAGCGTGGAGCGCCGCCGCGCAGGCAGAATCCAAGCCCAGCATTCTGAGCGTCATTCTCGGCGTATGGATTGGGATGTCGCTCCTGACGGCCGCACTCTGCTGCGGCGACCTATTCACGATCACCCGCGGAATCGGTTGGCGTGAGATATGGGCGGAAAGGACCGACGGTGTGATCTTCGACAGCGCCGCCGCCACCTTGGCGCTGGGAAGCGCCGCGTGGGGCCAGTGGCGATTGCGCCGGATGGCGAGGCCAAAACCATGAAGATCCTCCGTTGTCTCGGACATGCCCTCTTTGAGCCAGTCATGCTGATGATCTACGCCCTGGCCATGATGGGGATCGTCGGCGGCGTCATCTGGCTCATTTGCCAGGTCGTGATCTACGAATCTCGCGCCCTCAGCTACGTGACTGGTTGGAGCGCGGAGAGAATCACCAGCACGCTCATCTTCCTCATTGCAGCGCCGCTCATCGTCATAATGACACGCGCCACGCTGAAACAGGATTATGAGGAGAGACGGAAAGCTCTTCCGAGTCAAGTAGACGAGGCAGACAAGCAGAACGAACAAAAACGCAGCTTCTGGAAATGGACCGGCCTCTGGGCGCTGTCGTTCGTCGTCGCCATCGCGCTGTGTTTACTCCTGCTGGGCAAGTGACAGCGTTCGCCCTTAGTTTTTTGAGACATTTGAGAGACGATTAATGGCGTTAACAGCGTAGTAAATCTGTGCTTGCCACGTAAATTAAGCCCATTTTTCGCCACATTGGTACGATCAATCTTATGATATCATCGACAACACTCGCGAGACGCGCCTCTTGTCTTATGGCTCAATTCGTGCAATAATGTATTCACGTTCGCAGAAATAAGACGCGAACAAGAGGCGGTCGTCCTAAGGGCGAGCCGCTTTTTTTTGCGTCTGAACTCCACCGCGAATCTGGCGGTGATCCAAAAGGACATCTTAATGTTTCCCCACCATCAATCCACGATCGAGCGTGTCTCCGAGGCGTTTCAGGCGCAGCCTGGGGTCGAAGCCGTGATTTTGGGCGGTTCGATCGCGCATGGCTTTGCGCGGGAGGATTCGGATGTCGATATTCTAATCGTGGTTTCGGATGAGGAGCACAGCCGACGCGTGGACGCTGGGGAATTCCACTACTACAGCACGGAGTTTTGCGACTATCCGGAGGGATATGTGGACGGGAAATATCTCAGCCCGTCGTTTCTGGATCAAGTGGAGCAAATCGGCAGCGAGCCGGCGCGTTACGCGTTTGCGGATGCGCGGGTGCTATTCAGCGACTTTGATGGGCTTTCGGAGCAAGTGCGGCGGATCGCGCGTTACCCTGGGGAGGAGAAAACCGACCGGATTTGCCGGTTCCACGCGCAGCTCGCGGGATGGCGCTGGTATGCGGGTGAGGCGGAAAAACGCGGCAATCAATATCTGATGGCGACAGCGACGGCGAAGATGCTGCTGTTCGGCGGACGCATGATCCTGGCGCACAACGAAACGCTCTACCCATTCCACAAATGGTTCTTTCGGGTATTGGAACGCGTTCCCCAGAAGCCCGACGGCTTGATGGACGCCATGCGGGCCTTAAGCGCCCACGCCACCCTGGAGAACGCGATCCTATTCCACGATCTTGTGCTTCAATACCGCGAATGGGAAAATGACGGAACGCCCTGGCCCAATCGCTTCATCGCGGACAGCGAGCTCACCTGGCTGCGCCGCGCCGCCGCGATCGAGGAGATTTGAGCGACCACAAAATTCCAATCCACATGACTTTCCGGCCAGGGGCATTGCCCCTGGCCATAGGTCTGACTTGCGAATCTTAGTTCGGCCACATCCATGCCTGGACGGTGTTCTGGCCCGACGGCTGCCATCCAAACGGAACAAAGCGGGAAGCAACCTTCGTTCCGATCAGATATTTGGCGTGCCCATCGGCCATCAGCCAGTTGGAGCCGTCCGTATGGCGCGGCCCAGGAACTTCGGTGTCTCCGTTGAGGCTTATCAGAGAAGTCGCGGCATGGGTCCGGTCCGCCAGCCGGCCGGTGTTGTAACGAACGATGTCCGACTTGCCCCAGTTTCCGGAATAGGATCCGGGGCCGCCATCGGCCCAAGTCAGGTTGTCCGAAAAGTCCATCGGAGAATGATGGGGCGAGCCGGTTTCCATGACATCGGTGACATTGACGGCCATGCCCTGAATTTCCGTCAGCAGTGTGGTGCTCGCCGGAGCGGTCCATTGCGCCACGGAATGATCCGCCGTAATCACGTTCAGAGCAAATGAGATCGGATAGAGCGTCACGCCGCCCACGACTTGCTGCGACGTCGGATCGTCGGGACAGTGATACACGCCGGCGCTCTTCACATACGGATAGATGGCTCCAGCCCAGCCGCTGCCGAGGGAAAGATCGTAAGCTACGCCGCACGGGAAGGTTTCGTCATAGTCCTGATTGTATTGCAGCAGGCCCAGGCCAAGCTGCTTTTCATTGGACAGACAGGAGATCTGTCGCGCCTTCTCACGCGCCTTCGCGAAAACCGGGAAGAGGATCGCCGCAAGAATCGCAATGATTGCAATCACGACGAGCAGCTCGATCAGCGTAAACCCTTTGAGCGATCGATGGAAATGTTTCATTCTTGTATCCTTTGACATTCATTTCTCAAGCAGAACTGGGGATCTTCCCATACAGTAATAGGTTTTATCGATTGTGTATTGATAAATACTTTACCCATTATAATTCAACTCACACGGATCGTCAAGATATTTTTATTTGCATTAGGAAAATTGATAAATCGACTCCCAATTCGTCACTCCGCGCAGTAAAGATCCGGTTGGAGATGCTGGCGCGGCGCGGCCAGATGGGCGTCGCGAATGGAATCCGGCGAAAGCGAATTTGTTTGCCCGCCGTGCGGTAAACTGACTGGGGGCGGACGCTCCAGGAGAATTGAACCCATGCCCGTCGATATTTCGCTGCACACACAGGACCACGGCCGTCTGGACACCGTTGTCTACCCACGCGAGGCGACGCGCGATCTCATCCCATACGGCGACGACGCCTACCCATTGCTGTCGGCAATGGATCCGGGTGACTACACTTTTTTCGCGCAGGCGCAAATGCCCGAATTCCTCGCGGAGTGGCGGCGGCTTCTCAGCGCCGCGGAAACGCCCGACGACAAGGAATTCCTGACACGCGTAGAGAAGCTTGCCGAACGCTGCGCCGCCGAGCCCGGCTGCTATTTGAAGTTCGATGGGGATTAAGACGCGGACTTCTGCGGCGTCTATAAAGTGAGGCGAAATCCATGGCGACGGCGTCGATCTCCTGGCGTGAAATTCCTCTCAAGGCCGCGAAGAGCGGCGACTATTCCGAGCTTGCCGATCTTCTGGCGCGCGGCGCGGATCCTAATGAGACGGACGGCGGCGGATACGTTCCACTGGCGCACGCCGCCTCGTGGGGACGACTGGAGATGGCGCAAATGCTGCTGGCGGCGGGCGCGGACGTCCGCGCCGAGTCGGACAACACCGCCGCTCCCCTCTACTACTCCCGAAACGCCGCCGTGTCCGAATTGCTGCTGGATTTGGGCGCGGAGGTGGATGCCATCACGCGCAAAGTCAACGGGTTCAATGTGGGAAGGACCGCGCTGATGCGCGCGGCGGCCGCAAACGATCTCGAAGTCATGCGCCTGTTGCTGAGCCGTCAGGCCAATCCCAACTTGCGAGATGAAGCCAGTCGCACGGCCTTGCAAATTGCCGCCGCGCGCGGCCATCAAGAGATTGTCGAGGCGCTTCTGGCGTCGGGAGCCACTGTCGGTCTCACCGAAGCGGCGCTGCTCAACGATGAGGATACGCTCAATACGTTGATGGATCGAGAAGGCGACCCCAAAAGCGCCGCGATGACGCAGGCGTTTTTGGCGGCGGTCGAGTCAAGCTCCCCGCAAACTCTCGCCTGCATCTTGAAACGGGATATTGATCTCGATGCGCCCACACGCCGATGTTCGGAGACGGCGCTCATCCTCGCCGTCCGCAAAGAGCGCGTGGAGATCGTGTCGATGTTGCTTGCGCACGGCGCCGTTGTGGACGCCGCAGACAGCCTCGGCGAAACGGCGCTGCATTTCGCCTTGTCGCCCAGAAATACGCGTGGCCTGGAGTTGGCCGCGCTTTTGCTGGACGCCGGCGCAGACGTCAACCGTCAATCTCATCGTCCGGCCGCCATACTGCGCAAGCTAAATGCGCCTGACGGAGCCCCCTACCCCGGAACTACGCCCCTGATGCAGGCGGCGGCGACTGGCAACGCCGCCATCACACGCCTGCTCCTGCGCCACCATGCCAATCCAAACCTTCGTGACCACCATCAACGCACCGCGCTGCAAATCGCGGCGGGACACGGTCGTCAGGAAGTCGTCGCTCTCCTCATTGCAGCAGGAGCGTCCGTGGGGCTGGTTGAGGCGGCGCGCCTGAACGACGAGGCGCAATTGCAGAAATGGATCGCCCAAGAAACAGATCCGCAAAGCGCCGAAATGGCGCAAGCATTCTGGTATGCCGCCGGATCCAGCAGCGTTTCCACCATCGCCTTGATGCTGGAGCGCGGCGTCCCCGTGGACTCGCGCTACGCAAAAGGAATGACACCGCTAATGCGCGCGGCGGGTCAGGGACGCGACGACATCTGTCGTCTCCTGCTGGCCCATGGCGCGGACGTCAACGCCGTGGACAGCATCGGCGCGACGGCGCTTCACGCAAGCCATAAACATTCCGCCTGCATGCGCCTGCTTCTCGAAGCCGGAGCCGACATCCAGCGAATCCAAGGCGCCGGACCTTCGCTGCTGGGCATTAGCGCTCGGCATGGAACGGCTGAGTGTGTGAGCCTATTGATCGAAGCCGGTGTGAGCGTTAACAGACGCAGCCAGGCCGAGTGGTCACCGCTCATGCGCGCCGCAACGTTCGGCAAAACCGACATCGTTCGCCTGCTCATCGACGCCGGCGCCGATCTGGAGGGCGTCAGCGAAATCGACGAAGAAGGCTACGGAGGCTGGACAGCCCTGCAAATTGCCATTACAAAATCCCACGCCAATGTCGTCCAAGTCCTGCTGGACGCGGGAGCAAACATTCACAACCAGGGCCAACGATCGGAAACTCCCCTGACAAACGCCCGCCGACACGCCGCCGCCAGCGGCGACACAAGAATTGTCGATATGCTGGTCAGCGCGAGCGCGGACAAATAAAATCGGCGCTATACCTGTGACTGGTTGCCGCCAAGGAATCAAGACAATGAATTTACCAGTATGGATGAATGTCGGCGCATCTGTCCGTAAAGGGATAAGGACCATGTGGGATGCGGAAGGTGATTATAAACCGCCGCGCAATCGGATTCGCCAATGGCTGCTTAGCTTTGTGGGCATCGGCCTGACGCAGCTAGGCTTTGCCTATGTATTCAGCCAATTGACCGACCGGCCGATGAAGATGCTCCATGTGCTGTCTGTGGAGGAAATGATATTCATCTTTGCCTGGGTTTACACCTATCGGCCAAAGACTCGATGGGTATTCGCGGGCGCACTGTTCGTGGCGAATACTCTTAGCGTTTTCATCGAAATCATAGCGCCCATCCCATCTCACCCAACTTCGTCGATCATGGCTTTCCTGAGATGGGAAGCGAGCGTCGTCGTTCCGCTGATGTTCGCCGCCGGCGCCGCGCTCTTATGGGAGCGCCGGCTGTCACTTGATAGGACGTTGCTCACCTAGGAGGCTTACCCGAAAATCTCGACTGATCGCGTAGCGGCGCTGCTGCTCCTCACCTCTGTCGTCCTGCCGTCGCTCGTTTGCGCAAAGTCGCTGAAGACGCCGATCAGGCTGCGCTTTTCGAATATCCAGCCTGGGCAGGCTTTGACCGGCGCATCGCCAGTCATCGCCCGGAATTTGGGATCCGCCACTAACTTCGTCTGCCTTGCCATTGACGGGAAAACCATTGCCTACCAAAATGCCGACGAGGCGTCGGAGAGCCAGGTTTTTGAGTGGTGGATTCCCACGGCGGGTTTCTCAAATGGCCGGCATGTGCTTACAGTTCAGCAGGGCAAATACGTATATGACACTTGCGTCGTGGTATTTCGAAACACGACAAAGGTAAGCGCCAGCGCACACCACCCCCATTAATCTTTGCGCTGTGCGCTCGTTGCAGGGCGCGGGAATACGACGGTCATATTCCCATCAGGAGTGGACGTAGTACACGACCTTGCTCTTCTTGATCAGGGCGATCATGGCGTCGGGGATCAGGGTCTGCGCCTGCTGTTCCTGGTAGACGCGCAAGGCGTCGGCGTAGGCGGCGTCTTCGGATTTGGGGTGGTCGGCGCTGGTGCTGACGGACTGTACGAGGCAGTAGCCGATTACGGTTTTGATTGGCTCGGAGGTGGTCATCCCTTTCGTGAGCGCGAGGCCGGTGTTGAGAATGCCGGTGTCCATGTCGTGCATCGCGGGATAAAGAACGCCGATGTCGCCACCGTCGGTCTTAGGGTCCAGTTCGGAGTACTGCGCGGCGAGAATGGCGAATTCTTTCCCGGACTTGAGCTGAGTCTGGATGGTCTGGATGAGGCGGAGCGCTTCGTCGTCGCTGCGCAGGGCGGCGCCGGGCGTGATGGGCGAGCCGGCCTGCAGGAATTTGACCAGGATCGCGCGGCAGTGCGCCATAGGCGCGGGCTTCACTCGATCGACGGTCAGGCGGGTACGCTCCATTTCCTGCTGGAAGCTGTCACGCAGATCGTCCAACGTCATGTGACGGACGGTTAAGCCTTCGTCCAAAGTGTGCGGAGCGATGAGAAGGCGCAGTTTGTCGATGCGCTGGTCGATTTCGCTCGATGTCACCATGATATTGCGGCGCTTGCACTCCCGGTCCACGATGTCGTTCTGGACGAGGATATCGACGACGCGCGGACCGTTGTCGGCGAGGCACTTGGCGGCGACATCCTTCATGGGAATGACATGGCCGTCCACGGTCGCGGCCGCTTCTGGCAGCGGCTTGCCGGCAGGTGGCGCGCAGTCGGCGTCGGAGGCGAAGGCGACGCGCGATTTGGCGATCAAATCGACGACGAACTTAGGACTGATGAACTGGGCCTGCTCGTCCACATAACGGTCCTGTGCGGCTTTGTAAAGCGGGGCCTCGTCCGCGCCATGCGCGTCGCCGGCGCTGATATTCTGAACCAGCCAGTAACCCTCTCGAAACCGAACCGGCTTGGATGTCTCCCCCTTGGCGAGGGCCAGCGCGGCCTCCACGGCGATGGGGTCGCTGTCGCGCGCGCCGGCGTAGACCACGCCCAGATCCCCTCCCCGGCTTTTGGAGGCGTCGTCCGAATACTTGGCCGCAAGGTCGGCGAAGCTTGCTCCCTTTGTGAACTGGTCCTGCAAGCCGTGAATCAGCGCGAGCGCGTCGGTCTCCCGGCGCGACGTTCCAACGACCGGCGCGGGGATATCGCTCGGCGCGAACTTGACCAGGATCGCGCGGCATCGGGTCATCTTCGTGGCGGGAATTTGATCGGCGACCAGACGCGTGCGCTCGATCTTGTGTTTGTGCGCGAGACGCACCTCCGCCATGCTCGAATGGTGCTCGGCGATCACATCCTCCAGGGCCTGGGGCGCGACGGCCTTGCGCATGGCGTCGATCTTCGCGTCGATCTCAGCTTCGGAAACGACAATACCGCGCCGCCCGCATTCGCGGTCCACCACATAATCCTGCACCATCTGATCGATGATCGGCGCGCGGTACTTACGCAGGCAGATCGCCATCACATCGCGCGTCATGATTCGGCGGCCGTCAACTTCCGCCGCGACTCCCGCCGGCCCCGGAGCCACGGAGTATACGCCGCCGGCGTCGGTGGCGAACACGCCGGCCGCCGCGCCATGCGACGGCGGCGCGTCCGCGCCGCGCGCGATGTGCGGGGAAGTGAAGGCCGCGCACGCGACGGCGGCCAGTGTGGAAAGAATTACGGATGATCGTTTCACGAACAAAACTTACCTCTTGCGTTCGCCATACAAATGGCGCTGCCTGGGATGGAGAACGAAAATAAAGGGGGATTGCGGCCAGCGGCGCAAACCGCCGGCCGCAATTCCGAGTGATCTATTCTACCGACGAATGAGGTCGTACGTCTGCTGGCAGCCGCCGCCGCCCCAGCTCCACAGAAGGATGCGGGCGTTGTTGGCGCCGGAGCAGCCCTGGCCGTCCAGAACGTCATGCGAGCCGTCGCTCTTCGCGCCGGCGGTGGAGATCACGAAACGGCCGCCGCTGGTCTGCGAGATCTGCCACTGCTGGCAGGGACCGCCGTTCCAGTCCCATAGCTCAACCATCGTGCCGTCGTTCGGGCTGCAGTTCGTGCAGTCCAGGGAGCGGCCGACGCTGCCGTCGGGATTGATTGTCCGGATGGAATAGTACCCATTGTTCAGGTTAGTGATCTGCCACTTTTGATTGTTCGTGCCTGCGTACGGCCACAACTGGATCGCGGTTCCATTCGTGTTTCCGGCGCCATAGCAATCCAGTGCGTTGCCGGTGGTGGAGGCGGAGATTTCGTAAACGCCGTTCTGAACGATCGGCGCGCCCGATTCGTACTGGCGTACATAGTCGACATCGAAGTAGCCCGTGCCAGCCGTGGAGCCGTCGGTGCCGCCGGGCCAGTTGCCGCCGACCGCAAGGTTCAGCAGCATGTACATCGTCTGGCCGTTGAACTCCCACGTGCCGCCGCCGCCCTGCGAGAAGGTTCCGGTCTGGTTTCCATCGACATAGAAGGTGCAGTAACCGGGCTGCCAGTTGACGCCGTAGTTGTGATAGGTTGTCGTGGAGCTATTCGGAGAGGTGACCAGAGTCGGGTCCCATCCGGGCATATGCAGGCTCTGGTGGTTCTCCCACTGCCCGTTGATCTCTTCCGCCACATCGATCTCGCCGCAGGTGGGCCAGCCGACCGAGCCGATATTGTTGCCGAGGAACCAGAAGGCCGGCCAGTAACCCTTGCCCGCGTTTGGGAACTTACATCGGGTTTCAAAGTAACCGTAAGGACCGAACGATACTTTGCCGGCGGTCTTAATTCGCGCTGAGTACCACACTCCGCCGGAGTTGGTCGCTTTGAACTGCATGGCCGAGTTGTCTGTGCCAGTGCCGTCGGAGATCTCATGCGCGTTGTCCGCGTTGCTCGTGTAGGTCTCCAGCTCGTTGTTGCCCCAGCCGCCGCCGCCGGTGTCATAGTTCCAGTAGACGCCGGCCGGAGTGGCGGCGTTTCGAGCATCCGAAAACTCATCGGCCCACACGACGCCCATGCCGCCGGGCGCCTGGGCGCGCGCGGTTTGGCTGACGCCGCACATCAGCAGCGCGGAAGCCGCCAGGGCCGTCGCCGCGGCGGCGCGGCGCGCGAGGATTCGCGCAGAGGTTGACTTGCGACGCTTGCTATCTAATTGAGTGTGCATATCCTGTCGATCTCCTTGTTGTCTCTTCCACGAGAACACGTGAGGCGAACGCCATCTAAACAGCAATAGTTACAAATAGAACTTAATTCTGTTTTGCATGGCCCGGCGGTCACGTTTGGCTCAAACCGTCCCCATTATATCAATCGCAATTGAGTCTGTCAAGAACAATTTTCACTTTGATCCCGTTTGGTACTTGTTGATTGCGCATACCTATGCTAAATGCTAATTCATAGTTATTGACATTTTAACGGCAAACTTAGTCCCTTTAAATATTGCGTTCGGTAAAACTGCTCCGCGCATCAATGTACAATCCT
Source organism: Capsulimonas corticalis (assembly GCF_003574315.2). Lineage (GTDB taxonomy): Bacteria > Armatimonadota > Armatimonadia > Armatimonadales > Capsulimonadaceae > Capsulimonas > Capsulimonas corticalis. The sequence goes on from NZ_AP025739.1 coordinate 6,600,429, forward strand.
AAAATTCTTGAACGCGCGAATTCTCAGAAATTGCACGGATCTGGTACCGATATCACAACGGCTCCGGCGAAAGAATCGCCGGAGCCGTTCACCTGCCTCGGAGACACCGCTCACTCTCCGATCTCATACCATAACGTTTGATACTGTGGCCCCGCCGTGAATGTTAACTCGCCCTTTTTGTAAGTCGCCGGGACGGGCGCCGCGCGCTTGCCGGTTCCATCCAGCGCCCAGACCCGGCGCGCGGAGGCGATCTTGATCGTGACGGTCGCGGGAATGCCTTCGGCGATGGTCGGACCGTGGCCCCACTGGTTGCCGACGCTAGTGCGGTCGGCGCTCCAAACCATATCCTGGTTCTCGACTTTGCCGGCGAGTGTCAGCAGCATTCGGCGAGATTGCAGGATCGGCTTGCCATCCATCGCCGCGAGAACGCCGGACGCGAAGTTATTTCCAAACGAGGGACAGACTAGGGTCAGCGTTCCAAAGCCAACGCTGCGATGCCCCACGTAGCCGGCGAACGCCTGGATCTGAGGACTTTGAGCCGTGTAGACCGCCGACTGCGGTGATTCGGAATGGTTCGAAGAATAGAGCGAAACCGTGGAGCGGCGCGCGCCCTTAGAGATCGGATCCGCCTTCCCAGCCTGGCGGGAAGGATCGACCGAAGGCTGGGGGGACGTAGAACGCGGCGCCTGAATGGATATGCGTTTTTGGAAAAGATTCGGCTTGCCCTGGGAATCGCGCCAGACCTGATCGATACTGGCTTCGTGGGCGTATTTCGCGCGGATCGGAAGCACGGACGCCGCCGTGGCCGACGCAAAGGCGCCGCCTCGGAAGATCATGGCGGCGGCGGGGAGAAAGGCGGCCTTGGCGGGATCGCTCCCAATTCCGAAGAAGCTGTTGATCTTGTCGTTCTGAACGCCTTCGCCATAGTCGCCGTAGTCGAAGAGATAGATCATATCCCAGTCTTGAAAGGCCGCAAAGGTGGCGAGTTCGGGCATCATCTCCGCACGGTAGTCACTGGGCGCGGGATGATTGTATTCGGAGATGGAGTACGGCTTCCCGGCGACGCGATACTCCGCGAGGTTCCGCAGCGTACCGCCTCCTCCGCCGGCGAGGTCCGCGACCATCGGGGTATTTCCGATATTCCAATCAACCGAGTCCCAGGGCTTGTGCGGAAAGCTCGGATGCTGCCAGTAGGCATGGTTGTCCGCGAAATCCATCTTCGCCTCGCGGCCCACGCTCGTCACCCCGCCCCACCCCATTTGCGAACAGATAATATTCGCCTTCACCTTCAGGTCATTCTTGAGGAACGCGCGCATCTCGTTCGCATAAGCGCTCTCGGTATCGGCGAGGAACGCGACCCAATCGTCATGCTGCGCTTTGAAGGAAGAAAGGGGAATCGGAATGCTTTTTGCGGCCAGCGACTCGCCGGCATGCAAACCGGATCCGTCCGCGCCGGCGTGGATCTTAAGCCCTTCGATCCAGACAACCCCGGTCTGCCCGCCCAATGTAAAGGCGACGCGAACATGATTGGGAACCGCGTCATGGACCGTGAAGACATACTGGTAGTCCTTCCAGTCCGGCGTGAGCGCCGCATTCGCCGACAGGCCGACATTGCGCCAATCAGCCTGATCGAGCGATGTCGCCACCGGCATCACGCGGGCCGTATCGGCTTTGGCCCGAAAACTCACCGTATAGGTATCGCCATCGCGCAGATTGAGTCCGGTGACATGCGCCTGGACATGCCAGTCAACGCCATCCACCGCCTTGACCTCCGCGCGCAAATACGGCGCGAACTGCGGAAGCTGACCGTGGATCATCGGGATCGTCGGTGTAAACTCAGCCTGAGACGTCCCCTGCGCTTCGCTGGACCAGGTGGAGTTGAGCGTCAGCAGCTCCGGCCCGGCGGCCGTCACGCCCGCCAGCCACGCCGCGCTTAGCTGGGCGTCCGTCCCATACTTCTTCAGCAGCCATGCGTTCCAGAACTCCGCCAGCTCACCTCGGAACGGCTCGGGCAGCGTGTCCAAATCCCCGCCGAGCGTCGCCCACGGATCGCCGACCAGCGAGTTCTCATTGTTAATCTCGACCACGGCCACCGCCGGATCTTGATTGTACGCGAGCTTGGTATAGGGGTTCACATGCGTAAGCAGATCGCGCGCGTACTCTTTCTGGCGCGCGATCATGGTCCGATCAAACTCGTCCACGCGCTTGTCAAAACCGAACGGGATCTGCGCGACACTCGCCGGAAACCCATCCGCCTCCGAGAACTGGCGGCTGACGTGCAGATTGATATTCACATACACGCCATTCTTCTTGAACTGCGCGATCAGATAGTCCAATCGGTCCAATTGCGCCGCACTGATATGCCGCCGATCTTTGTACCCGTAATCCCAAATGCTCGCCTGCTGTCCCCAATCGCTGTTGTCCATATGATGCAGCCGGACCAGATTGATCCCCAGCTTCGCGATGCGCTTGGCCACTTTCACGGCGTCCTCATGCGACGGAAACGCACTCTTCGCCACAAAGTTCGTCGCCAAAAACCGCACCCGCCGCCCCGTCTTCGCCTCCACGAAATGCCCATCCCGCGCCACAATATTCCCATGAGACCCCGCCGGCCCATCGTTCAAAAACGAAACATCCGTGATGACGCCGTGCGAGGAGTCATCCCAGGGAATCACAAATGGAAACATCGGCGCAGGATCAGCGGCGTGGGCGGGTGTAGCGGCAACGAGGATGGACAAAGCCGTGAGACTGAGAAGAGCAGCGGGGAATTTCATAAAAAGCTCCAGAGGAATTGCGAATAGCTCCACGAATAAATTACATCTGCCTTATTTGCCGAAAACGTTGATAATTTGTGTTTGTATCCATTGTGATTGGATGCTTCGCGCCCAGAGTCTTCTCATAAATACTAAGACCGTGAATATAGTGCTGGTTCGCATCTTCATATCGGCCCTGACCCTCGTATATATTTGCAAGGGTAATAAGACTACTAGCGATGTCAGGATGGTCGTTAGCAAAAACACGTCTTCTAATCAAAAGCCCTTGTTCACAAAGTAGTTCTGCATCTTCATAACGCGCCTGATAGTAATAGAGCACAGACAGACAGTTTGCGCTATTAGCAGTTTCAGGGTGATTAATACCGATTCTTTCTTTTCGAATATTAAAAGCCTTCAGATACATTACTTCGGCTTTACTATAATCTCCTTGACTAAAGTATACAGTTGCTAAAGTATTGACACTGTGAGCGATTTCTGGATAATTCAGCTCTATACTTTTTTCTTGAATAGACAAGGCTTCTAAAGCCATCATTTCGGCTTCAATATATTTATGTAATTTGATATACGAGAACGCCAAATTCGTCATGCATGTGGCAATTTTTGAAATGTTACGTAGTGGCTGTTGCTTGTAAACATCCAATGCTTGCAAATAAAGAGGTTCAGCTCTTTCATACTTACCCTGCTTAGCAAACAATCCACCCAAATTATTCATAGCAATCGCGACACTTGGGTTATTGCGCCAATATATTTTTTTATAAATACATAGAACTTCCTCATAAAGTGGTTCGGCTTTCTCGTAAAACCCTTCATCCTCGTAAAAAGCTGCTAGATTATTAACACTTGCAGCTACACCGAATTGATCAACATATTTACTATTCTTGTAAATATTAATAGCACATAAATAAAGTTGCTCCACAATGGAATATTTAGCACGATCATGGAGATAATAAGCAGTGGAGTTTAGAAACTGCGCTGCTGATAAAAAAGAAAACTGATATATGAGTATATGATCAGAGCATATTATAGCATGAGGTAATAATCTTTCGCATATTCCCCATACCGAATAATCAGGTTTTGGGAAAGCAGCAGCTACAGCAAGTACAGATTTCTTAGCATATATACACCTCGTTTGTTCATCCATGCCATGCTGAATGACAGCTTGAACCAAACGATGAACATCGTAGGTACGCTCCTTCGTATCGCGCTGAATCAGAGAGTAGCGCGCAAGGTGATCGAGCAACTCATCCATTAGCAGTGGATCTTCGTCATAATCCGTGAGCGCCGCTTCTACTGCTTGTCCTATTTCCGACGCTCCGAGCAGCACGAGTTCTTCTGGAATGCCATTGGGATTAAAAAAAGCGCTGACGCGGAGCAGTTCCGTCGCCGCTTCAGATTCTTGCTCAACAGCCTCGAAATTGAGAGACCATGTGGTGGCGACTGTCTTCTCGTAGGCTCCCGTTTCTGCTTTCGTATCTTGAAACAGCCGTATTCGGCGTTTGCGATAGCTTGCGAGATATGATTGGAAGGTGGATTGCTTTTCACAGAGATAGGCACCCGCCTGTTCCAGCGCCAGCGGCAGACAGCCCATCTCTTGGGCAAGTTCTAATGCCGCCTTCTGTTCCGCTTCATCTGCATCTAATCGGTCGGTCCTCTGGAGCAGAAATGCTACTGCTTCTTTCTCACTAAGCACCAATAAAATCGTGGGATGGGGCAGGTTGATTGTGCCGAAGTGACGAGCGCGTGATGTGAGCAACAGGTGCCCCGCCAGATGCAGGGGCAGATACGCCGCCAATAAATCGGGGGTGTCGGCATTGTCGAGGATGAGCAGGTAGTCTGGCTTTTCGGTGAGCCAGCGTTTGACAGCTTCACGGACATGGCTAATCTCTTCGGCGTCTTTCTCAGGCAAATCAAGAAGAACGGCGATCCCACGGAAGGAAGAATTGAGAGCGGTTTCGGTATCAGCCTGCGCCCAGAGGATGGCGTGATACTGCTCTCGATGTCGGTAGGCGTATTCGATTGCGGTTTGAGTTTTACCGACGCCGCCGAGCCCCGAAATGGCCTGGTTCTTCGCGACGTACGCCTGGGTTAGGGCTACTTTCTGCGTTGAAGCGAGAGTCCTTTCAAGGTTCGCGAGAATCTCCTCACGCCCCGTGAAGAACGGATTGGGAGGATATGGGACGTTCCATAGACGCCCGGGTTCCGAGAGGGCGGGAGAGGCAAGACGCGCGATCAAGGGCGCAAGGTCAACGCCAGCGGCTTGGGCTTGATTCAGATTGAGCGTGAAGTAGTTATTCTGTGTATTGCCGGTTCCACTTTGAATACCTTGGCCGCCGGAAATATGCGTAGGACCGTAATCGGGAGAATCGCTCATCGGGTAGATGCCTTTACCGCTCTCATTAGCTCTACGATTGAGAAGTTGGTGAAGCTCCGAAGGTGTTCGTCTGCGTATTGCCGTCGCCCACTTGATTACCTTGCCCGCCGGAGATGGCAACGTTGTATTTGCCTTGCGCCGTGCCGGAGGGATCGGCGGCCGCGAGTAGCGCCTTGGCTTGCTTCAGAACTTCTTCGTTCTTATCTAGACCTGCTTGTAGAATAGCATCCTTCAGGATTGCCTCATAAGCTTGGGGTTTCTTTTCGTGATGCTTCAGCGCGCTTTCCGCCTCTTCGTCGCCGGCGAAATGCTTGTGCAGGAGTTCTTTGAGGCTGGCGTAGGCGTTTTTTGCCGCCTCGCTGAGCGCTCCTTTCGCAAGCTCGGGGCCAGCGAACGCAAGAGCTGTGACAATGAGCGTACCTGGGTCCATCATTAGAGAATATTCCTTTCGCAATTTTTATCTCTAGTTCCTTGGACGCCAAAGATTTTCCTTCATATCCATCTGATGATGCGTCATGAAAATACACGGAAACCCGAAACGTTTCTCCCAGCCATCTCTCGAAGCCAATAGCGCTCCCCAGTATCTCAAGTAATAATTTTGAATGGGCGGCGCTTCGGAGGCATCCATGACAGAACATTCGATTTATGGGGCGGCGGCAATCTTCGCATTCGCTATTCCTCTAACGCCGGCCGGCGCACAAGCGCCAAGGCCGACGCGGTTGGTCCATGGTGTTGCGACGACGGCGGATGGGAAGCCGCTGGCGCGGGCGACGCTGTGCCTGCCTAATCGGGATGGAATGATGGATCTGAGCGCGGATTCGACGGTCGTCACCGACGATCAAGGGCGGTTTACCTGGAACGCTCCGGAGTCGAGCTATCTTTTCGCGCGAACGGGCGCCGCCGGGCCGGAATGCGAGGCCATTCCCGACGATATGGGATCCTGGCGCACCGCTCCCGCCATCGCGCCGCAGCATGACGCCGCGAACGCCATGCGTGAGATTCTGGAGCACGACGCCCAATCCTGTGTGACGAAGTGGACGGCGGAGGGTGGTGCGGCGTCCTTCTCGGTCGTCGCGCCGGAGATGGGAACCGTGACGCTGCGGCTGCGCGGCCCCAATGGCAAGGCGCTGGCGAACCATGCCGTGGAGGTGGCGGCGGCGAACCAGTGGTTTGGGTACTCCGGCGTGCTCGTGCATTATGGCGTGACTGACAACGACGGCCGCCTGCGGATGCGTCGATATGCGGGACTGACCTATTTGCAGATCGTAGCGCCCGGCGCGGGATTTGGCTCGACGGGATATTTCAACACGGTCGCGAACAACGAGACGACGCTGGAAACGCCGCCGCTCGCGCGACTCGCCAGCATTTCCGGCGTCGTCGATCCCGCGCTCAGAACTCCGGGAGCCTTCATTACTATCGCCGCGTTCGGCTTCGGAGGATCCACCTGGTATCACCCGAAAGCCGCCATCGACGCGCAGGGACGGTTTACGCTAACGGATCTGCTGGCCGGCGACAACTTCCAGCTATCACTCGCCGACGCCAGTCCCAGCAACTCCATCAGCGTGAATTTGAAGCCCGGCGAGGAAGTCACGGAGTTCAAAATCCAGGCGCCGACGCATTATACAAGTTATACAGAGCCGCCCCCGACCAAAGCCAGCACGCCAGCGACGCCATCCGTCAGAGGACATGTGCGCGACACCGCCGGCCATCCCGCCGCCGGTGTTGATGTCTATGCGCTTTGCACCTATTACGGCTTTCATGGCGCAATTCAGCAGACTCGAACCGCAAAGACCGACGCCGAGGGCGCATACCTCATCACCGATCTTCCCAATGACGCCAACGGAATTAGCGTCGTGCTGTTCGCCGCGCAAAGCGGCCATCCCCTCGCCTTCGCACGCGCCGAATCCGATACGAATATGGCGGCGACCGGCGTCCCCCCCAGCAAGTTCCATGGGGACCTGATCGTGCCGGACGGAAAGTCGGGTCTGATTGTACGCGTCCTGCAACAGGGGAAACCATTGCCAGGCGCCCAGGTCAGCCTCGCTCCGCACTGGAGCCCGGGTTCGGACGGCTTTGTGCCCGGTCGTGGATTTGGCGGCGGCGATTCGACGACGCTGAACGCGCTCTTGCAGCCGGCGGCAGCAACAAACGCTGATGGCGAGGCGACCTTTGAGCATCTCACGCCCGGCCTGTGGAATATAGGAGCGTCCTTCGGCAGCGCCCAGGCGACGAATGGAGCCACGCCCACCCTTGTGACCGGCTCGGAATCCGGCGCCGCCGTCGGGAGCGACGAAATGCATCGTTTTACGCTAAACGTCCACGCGCGACCGGACGCGCCGTTAATTCGTATTCTAGATGCAAGCGGCCAGCCCCTCGCGCGCACAACGATGTCGGTGCTCTCCGGTCCAGTCAATGACGGGCTCAATTGGTTTTCCAGCATCAACCCCGAGCCGAATGGCGACATAAAGCTCATGACGAACGATTCCGGTCTGTGGCGCATCTCCCCGCGCTACCGAGACATCGAAGCCGATGGCGTTTCCTTGTCTGTCGAACCGATCTACGCCGGAGACGGTTACCTCGCTATCTCGCCCGCAATCTCCGCCCACTCGGTCACATTCCGGACGGCGGCGCGCGTGGGGGGACGCCTGCGCATTCGCTCGCTCGATGCACAGGGCAAACCCTCGCCGGGCGCCGTCGTTTTGAAGAGCCTCTCCCAGGGCGGCGCCTTCTTCGCCTCCATCGACGACAGCGGCGAAACCGTATTCTCCGGTCTACCCTCCGGTCAATACAGCGTTCAGCTCAGTTGGGGTCGTCCCCAGGACGCGCCAAAATTCGGGCAAGAAACCGATCCTTTTCCCCAGGACGCCGCGCTCACGGACGTCCAGATCTTTTCACCGCACACCGTAACAATCGCCTCGGGAGAAGAAACACAGGAAACATTCCAGGCCGTGCGCCAGGGTTATATCCGGGGCAAAATCACCGGAGCGGACGATCCAAAAAACTACTGGGTGTCCGCACATAACCTCTACTATTCGCCCGAGCTTGTGAAGTATGATCGCACAACCGGCGAATTTCTCGCGGGACCGTTTCCGGCCGGCAAGACAACACTGCGCGTACAGCGACAAACGCGGGATTCCATGACAAATCCCGCCACAGGAGGCGACTGGCCGATCGATGTCACGCCGGGCAAAGTGGTTCACGCAACACTCACCCCCGCGCCGCCAACCAATCAGCCTGCCCCCAAAGCGGAGCCTCAATACGATCCCTCGTTCCATCTCTCCGATTCGATCTTTCTCGCAGACGGCGTCACACCGGCATGGGGCGCTCAGGTCGCCATATTTGTCCCCGGCTCCAATCCTCCTATATACCACGCGCAAGTCGACGCCGAAGGAAAGCTGGTCAGACGCTCCGATCTGTACTACACCCCTCTACCTCCCAAAGAGATGTCCGGAAGCCCCACGGAGCCGGTCATCATCACATGGCTTCCGGGAACCAGCGGCGCGACAATCACCCCATTCACTCCTGGCGAAAACAAGCGCCTCACGCTGCGCGCCCCCATTGCCGTCCACGGCCGCGTCACAGTCGGCGGCCAGTCCGTGGACGCCCTGCCCTCCGCGTTCCGAGTTTTGGCCGTCGCCCAAGGGCGCGGCCAATTGAATTCTCTCATGAGCTTCGACATCACCACTCAGGCGGACGGCTCATTTGACCTGAAAGGCCTCACTCCCGGAACGTACATCATCCAGGCCGCCCGCGACAACATCTGGCTCTCGGAAACACAAACCCTAACAGTTGGAGACACTCCCCTTTCCGACCTTGTCTTCAATATCGCTCCTCCCGGCGCCCCAGCAATCCTCCACGTAACCGACAAGCATGGCAAACCGCTCGCCGGCAAGTCCATTCACGTCGCCCGCCCCGCAGGACCACTCACGGACCTCCTCTGGCCGAATGCATTTCCCGTCGATTCCGCCGGCGACGTACGTCTGGAAGGTTTGGAAGCCGGCCCGCACCAGATCGGCTTGCCAGACGCAAAGCCCAACACCCCTCTCAGCAAGGCGTTTACTGTGCCGGCCTACGCCGACGGCGGCAAGGCGTATGAGGCGAGCGTAGAGGTTCCGGGGTGACCTATCCAAAAGAACGCAATGTCCCTCACACTATGAAAATAGCCGTTGACAACGCTTAGTCGCCCGGGTATACTCCGTGAACATCAATATTGACAGTAACATTATTGCAAAACAAGCTTGAACCGACTAGTCAACTAGAGGTGAGTGCAGACGGCCGCGCGGCATGCTTTGAGGGCATGGTTTCGCGAGCCGCTCATCCCTAGGAGACCTGCCGTGAAAAACCGCCGTTCGTTTGGCTTTACTTTAATTGAACTGCTCGTCGTGATCGCAATCATCGCGATTCTCGCCGCGATCTTGTTCCCCGTCTTCGCCCAGGCCCGTGAAAAGGCTCGGCAAATCACCTGCGTATCCAACCAGAAGCAGATCGGCATCGCCATTCTGCAATATACCCAGGACTACGAAGAGACCCTGCCCCCGTCGAACTACAACGATCCGTTACAGCCGGCAAGCCCCTCGACATGGATGTTCATTATTGACGCATACGTCAAGGCGGGTTATCCACACGCAGCCGCAGCGACCGGGAGCAGTGTCGCTAGTGTGTTTACCTGCCCCGACTATGCGGCGACCGCAGTGGCGGCGAATGCGACCCCGGCGCATAGCTACGCCGCGAACGCCAATATCATGCCGGCGTGGATCACCGGCACCGGCCAGACCGCAGCCACCAATCCGCCGCTGACCCTCGCGACGCTGCGAGCTCCCGCTCAAGTGGTCCTTATTGGCGAAGCCGCGGGCGGCTCACGGATTTTCACCTATGGCGACGATGTGAATACGTCTTCGGTCATTCCTGGCCAGACCGCCGCTGTTTTCGGTTCTACGCAAGCGATCTACTTGCGTGCTCGCCTTCGACACTCTGGCGGCTCCAATTATCTCTTCGGCGACGGCCACGTGAAGTGGTTCCACGGTCCTGGCGCAAGCTTTACGCCGACGGGTTCGACCTGGTACCCCGTCGTACCGGTGACCGCGACATCAAACATTGTGTGGAAGCAGTCGTCTTATCCCAACGCAGGAGGATGGTTCATTGAAGACCCCACACAAGGCTAATTTGATCGCGATCGCTTTGACCGCCGGCGCCCTATGGACGCCGGCCAAAGCTCAAACGATTTCCGCGGACGATCTGGTCCGCCAATCGGCCGCCGCGCTGGAATCGGCCTCGTCGCTAAAGGTGGATTTCGAGGAGATCGACTCCTATCCCGAGCGATTCAAGGACCTTGCCCAGCGCGGAACGGCGACGCTCGCGAAACCCGGCCAGCTGCGCATCGACATCCACCGCTACCGGCGCGTGAGCGCTTCCGAGCCGTGGGCGGCGTCCGGAAATGACACCGCCGCCGTTTCGGACGGCAAAACTTACTGGTACGTCTTCCTGCACCCAAACAGCACGCAGACGCACAATGAGCCAGCGGGGCCGACCGCCTTCCGTGCGGCGCTCAAACAGCTGCCCGCTCTGTCTGGATTCTTTGCAACCGACAAGGACGCCGCCACGCTGCCGGGCCAATCCGGTCCCGTGACGGCCGCCGCTGATGAGACATGGGAAGGCGCGACATACCACGTCGTCCAATACGACGTCAAATCCGACGGCGCTCCCACCACCGCCCGCGCCTACCTCGGAGGGGATTCCCTCGTGCATCGCCTGGTGTTCAGCGCCACAACGCCCAAGGGAACCGTGACGAAAGAGTGGAGCCTGCGCAACATCCAGTTGAACGCGCCAGCTCCGGCGGCGACTTTCGCCTATACGCCGCCCGCCGACGCCACTGCGCTGGACAGCTCGGCGCGCGGCGCGCTGCTCGCCGCAGGAACGCCCGCTCCGGACTTCACGATTCACGATACGCACGGTAATCCCGTAAAGCTCTCAGACTTCAAGGGCAAAACCGTCGTTCTGGAGTTCTGGGCGACCTGGTGCTGGCCCTGCAACCAGTCGCTGCCCCGCGCCGAGGCGATCTCGCTCGCCAACCGCGACAAAAACACCGTGACGCTCGCCGTCGCGATTTGGGACAGCCAGAAGGGCTTCGACGCCTGGATCAAGAAGCACAGCTACCCGGATATCCAGTTCGCCGTCGATCCTCGGCCCCAGGGGCAGGAGATCGCGTCATCGCTCTATCATGTCTCCGCGACGCCGACCACTTACGTGATCGACCCGGCGGGGAATGTCGTCAAGGCCGTCCCCGGCTTTAGCGGCAAGACCGATGAACTGGAGGCCGCCATCGCGGCGGCGCAAGCGCCGAAAACGGCGAACGCTCGGTAGCGCGGCACGCGCGTCAAAATCGGAACTCACGAAATATGGGTAATACTCCCACACCACTGCGAGGCAGGAGACAGAGTATGACCACACGACGTGATTTTCTCAGAACGGGCGCGGCGTTCGCCGCCGGAGCGGCGGCGATTTCCATCGCCGGGAGCGCCGAAGCGAAGGGAGCGGATCAACGCGATCCTCGGATCGATGTCGCCCCCGAAGCGGGACGCGAGCTCGGCCCGACGCCTCAAACGACCTTCAAGGGAGACATGCCTTACCGAAAGCTGGGAAGCACCGGTGAGGAGGTCTCCCTGATCGGTCTGGGAGGATTCCATATCGGCTCGCCGGACAGCGACGCCGATGGGATCAAGCTGATCCACACCGCGCTCGATAAGGGCGTCAACTTTTTAGATAACTGCTGGGACTACCATAACGGCGGCAGCGAAACGCGCATGGGCAAGGCGCTCGCCGAAGGCGGGTATCGCGACAAAGCGTTTCTTATGACCAAGATCGACGGGCGCACCAGCGCGTCCGCCGCCAGCCAGATCGACGAATCGCTGAAGCGCCTGCAAACGGATCGAATCGATCTGCTGCAGTTTCACGAGATCCTCCGCATGGAGGATCCGGATCGCATCTTCGCGAAGGGCGGCGCGCTGGAGGCCGTCTTGACGGCCAAGGCGGCGGGAAAAGTGCGCCATATCGGATTCACCGGACATAAAGACCCACTGGTGCATCGCCGGATGCTGGAAGTGGCCGACAGCCACGGCTTCCACTTCGACACGGTCCAGATGCCGGTCAACGTTATGGACGCGCATTTCCGAAGCTTCACCCATCAAGTGATCCCCATCGCCAACCAAAAAGAGATCGCCGTGATCGCCATGAAGACATTCGGCGACCACTTTATTCTCGACCGTGTCCTCGCCGACAAGCTCGCCGCGCCGATTGAAATGCTCCATTACTCCATGACGCTCCCAGTCGCCGTCGTGGTCACCGGCGTCGAACGAATGGAGATTTTGGACCAGGCTCTGGAAGCGGCGCGCACCTTCAAACCACTCACCAAGACTCAAGTCGCCTCTCTTCTGGATCGCACGAAAATAGCGGCCGCCGACGGCTCCACGGAGCTTTTCAAGATCTCGACTCGGTTCGACGGCACTGCCCACAATCCCGATTGGCTGGGATAATAAGTCTGGCCGCCGCGTTCTTGGGCGCGGCGGCGCCAAAGCAGAGCTCTTCCTCTCCAGAGGAGCGCATAATCCACCGATATAATATCAAGGCGCCTGCCAAAGGACGCTGGGATTATGAGAGCAACAACGTGGTAAAACATCCCGCTCAATCAGGGGCAATCCAACACCAAGCGCTGACCGAACACAATCAATCGCTCAGCGAGCAGAATCAAGAGCTGGCTCGCAAGCTAATGGAAGCGCAAGCCGACCTGCTGATGCTCACGCGCAGCGCCTGGTGGCTGGTCTGGAGCGCCGATGTGTCGGAATACACCCCGGGACACGCCGGAATCTGGGACTTCCGTCCGGACTATGCCGAGAGCGCGCTCACCTGGCTCAATATCGGCGAAGGCGATGCGAACGACTTCGGCTCCGCGATCACACGCGCGCGCCTTCCCGAAGACAACGAGCTGTGCGACGCCAATTGCCACCGAGCGCTCTACGGTGGCCTTCCGGGTTACTCACAGGAATTTCGCGTGCGTCTGAAAACCGGCGAGATCCGCTGGATTTCGGAGACGGTGAATATTCAGCATCTGTCCCCCACCAACTGGCGGCTCACTGGAATTGGGATCGATATCACCGAGAACAAACGCAACCAGGAGGAGCTCGAAGAGATCCGCCGGGAGATCATGCTTCAGAACGCCGAATTGCAGGACATTCAGGCGGAGCTGGAGGCGCAAAACGATGAGCTGGCGCGCGCCAACACGCGCCTGGAAAACCTGGCGACAACTGACGGCCTCACCGGACTCAAAAATCATCGCGCCTTTCAGGAAGCGCTGGAGCACGAATGGCGGGGGGCGCAGCGCCACGGCGCACCCCTCTCGCTGGTCTTCCTCGACATCGATTGCTTCAAACAGTACAACGACACCTACGGCCATCCCGCCGGCGACGAAGTCCTTAAGCAGGTCGGCGCGCTGCTGCAAGCCGGCGCGCGCGACATCGACTGCGTGGCTCGTTATGGCGGCGAAGAGTTCGTGGTGGTCGCGCCCCAGACCGACGAAGACGGAGCCATCGCCCTGGCCGAACGCTTCCGCCAGCGCATCGCCAGCGCGGCATTCCCTCACCGAGACGTCACCGCAAGCTTCGGCGTCGCCACTCTGCGCGCCCCGATCGGCGACATCAAAACCCTCATCCAGCGAGCGGACAGCGCCCTCTACACCGCCAAAGCCCAAGGCCGAAACGCCGTCGTCTTCGCCGGCGGAACCAAGTAGCCCCCCTCCGGCTACGCGCCTGTCCCCTCCGCGCCGCCGCTCTCCACCTCCATCACCGGCGTCCGCTTTACCCTCGCGTCTTTCTTCCGCTGATAAAGGACCATTCCGATCGCTGGAAATACGCTGTATGGACAGTGTATCAGGCAATATTCCAGACACCGTCTGGAATTTCTCTTTTGCGGCGTTATGATCGCTGACATCGAAGCTCAGGCTGGGCGGATTGCCGCTGCTTTGTCTCGTTGCGCCGCTGTCCTGAGGCGATTCGGTTTGGCTTTGGGATTCCCAAAGCATAGTTTGGCGCGCGGAACGATTTTGCTTGAAAATCCCCAACGCTGTGGTAACGCGCGGAGTCGATAATAGAGGCAACCCTTCGCGGACTGGGAAGAACGCGCTGGGGTTGCCGGCTGCGGCGCTCGCCGCTGAGACAATGTCCGCAAAGGCGGAGACTTCACACGTTAAAGGAAAACATCACATGGGCAGCTACATCACGACGAAGGACGGAACGCAGATCTATTATAAGGATTGGGGTTCGGGAACGCCGGTTGTCTTCTCGCACGGCTGGCCGCTGAATGCGGACGCCTGGGACGCCCAGATGCTGTTTCTGGGCCAGCATGGATACCGCGTGATCGCTCACGACCGGCGCGGGCATGGCCGCTCGACGCAGACGTGGGACGGTAACGAGATGGATACCTACGCCGACGACCTCGCGGAGCTGTTTAACACGCTGGATCTGAAGGGCGCCGTGCTGATCGGCCACTCCACCGGCGGCGGCGAAGTCGCCCGCTATATCGGCCGTCACGGAACTTCGCGCCTCTCCAAAGCCGTCCTCATCGGCGCGGTGGCGCCGATCATGGTGAAAAGCGACGACAACCCCGGCGGAACGCCGATCGACGCTTTTGATGGAATCCGGGCTGCGGTCACCGCCGATCGCTCCCAGTTTTACAAAGATCTCAGCATTCCCTTTTATGGATATAATCGGCCCGGAGCGAAGGTATCGGAAGGCGTCCGCGAGGCCTTCTGGCTCCAGGGCATGATGGGCGGAATGAAGCCCGAGTTCGACTGCATCAAGGCGTTCTCGGAGACGAACTTCACGGAAGACCTCAAGAAGATCGATATCCCGACCCTGGTTCTGCACGGCGCCGACGACCAGATCGTCCCGTACGCCGACGCCGGCGCGCTCACCGCGAAGATCGTCAAGGACGCGACCTTGAAACTTTACGAAGGCTCCTCGCACGGCTTATGCACTGTCGAAGCGGACCGCGTCAACGCCGAGCTCCTCGCCTTCATCCAGGGCTAATCGCCAAACGAAGCAGCGGACGCTTTGAGAGTCAAAGCGTCCGCCATGCTGCGCCGTTATTCAAATTGTTCTCGTTTCGCGTCGGTCGTCTTTAAGAATTCTGCTGGTTCTGAGAGTCGGTATCCTGATTCTGATTGCCGGACGCCCCGCTGTTACTCCCCGCCCCCGGATTAGTGTCGGAGATTCCGCCCTGATTCTGCTGGCCCGCGCGCCGGGTCTCGCCGCCTTTGCGTCCCAAATTCTGCGTGTCGTCGGATGTGAGGTCGTTCGCATCGCCGCTGTTCTGCGCCGTGCGGCCGCTCGTGTTCGCGGTTCCCGTCTGCTGCTCGTCGTCCGATGTCCCAAAACCGCGATTTGCGTTGTCTGCCATAGTGATGTCCTTTCGTCGCTGAAAATGACTGGCGTGGAAGACGGCTGCCCGTCCACACATGAGTATTACCAAGTTAAAAATGTATCAAACGAGACAAGCGTTAGTTAGATAAAATTCGATTTCACGTTTTTTTGTGCGCGGATTCTCAGGTGTGATATACTAAACTTTAGCCAGCATCGCCTGAGAATAGGATCCTCCATGGAGCAATCGTATCAACTGGATCAGAAGGACTACCTTCAGTTCAACCATTTCATCATCACCAGTGATCGCCGGTTCCTGGCGCAGCGGATCCTGAGGGTTCTCCTCTTTCCCCTCGTGATTGCCTTCGAGCTCTATCAATACGGCGTTCCCATGCCGCTCTATCTGGCCCTTGTCGCGGCCGGTCTGGCGGCATGGCTGGTCCTCATGCAGATAGGCATACGCCGGGCGGTTATCGCCGCCGTCAAAGTGCGGGTGGGATCCATCGGCCTCTTCACGACGTCCATCGACACTGCCGGCATCCATGTGGAAGGTCCGGTGACGGACACGCGCGTCCGCTGGTCAAAGATCATTTCGATCACGGAAAGTCCGCAGCATCTGCTATTTCTGCTGGGACCGGCGTTTGGGTTCATGATCCCCAAAGCGTCGTTTCGCGATCCCGAACACGCGCGCCAATTTCTGGAGACCGCCAGAGCCTATCAAGCGGGAACACTGCCCCTCGACGCTCCCGTTTCGACAAGCGGCGCGTGGCCGCCGCCGCCGCAGCGGCTGAGATGAAGAAAACTATCCGAGGTAAGTATTCGCAATTTTCATGGAACTTATTTCTATGTTCTGTCGCCAAACTCGTGGATATCGGTTTCCATGCTCTCCCGCATTTCCACAGTCCGACGCGCTTGGCGCGCCGGCAATTCTACTTTACTACCATCTACGGAGAGTTTATGAACAGCAGTCGACCGCGAACCCTCTGGCGGGGCATCGCCGCCGCCGTCTCCCTCGCCGCGCTTTGCGCGCCGGGCGTACACGCCGATTCGGGGGTTCCGCCGGGGACGCCGCCGGATATCGCCGCGATTATGCGTAAGGTCCAGCGCGGCGGCCAGCCGACGGGAGCGGATATCGCCAAGCTTCAAGCCTGGTCCCAGAAGCTGATCGAGAACGTGAACGGGCCGGTCAAAAACGGATCGCAGTTCCGGCCGTCCACACGCACGACGCCTGGCAGTCAGGCGGCCGCGAAGGCGGGCGAGCAGGAAGGAATCCCCTGCACGGTCCGCGTCAGCGTCAATTACAGCGGGCGTGGCCATGACAGCAGCGAGGACTTTCAGGCGACGTATACCGCCAGGGCGATGCTGTATCCGCGATTAAACGGGACGGGCGATTACTGGGCGACAATGATGAACCCGGACGCTCAGGTCTCGTCGTTTCGGTTTGAGCCGCTTGCGGCCGACAGCGGCGCGGCCATCGCCAGAGCCGGCGGCGGTTCCTACCACAAGCATACGACCGGGGTTCATGGAAGTTACTCGGAGTCGACGGGAACTTATACGCAAGCGGCCTTCAGCATGCAGCTGGTGACTACGGGCAAGGGCGATCGGCTCTACCCGTCGGGCGGGGTTGGCGGCGCGGGCGTGGGAACCACGACCATGCATGACCGGCAAAGTACCAATACCGTCAAAGACAGCGGCGTCGGCACTTCGCTTTCCCTCCCGTTTGTTTCGGAGAACGCCAAGCTTGGTCCCGGGACATCCACTCCCATGCCGATGATGACGTTGTCTTATCAGGCGCTCGTCGCCGCCATCCGATCCGGCGGGACAGCCACGGTCACGGGCAGCGAGGGGTTCTCAAACTTCTCACTCGGCGGCTTGAATTACGGCGGCCAAAGCTCGATCTCCATCACGCTGCGTCCCAAACCTATGGAGATCCTGATCGAACCCGTCAACAAACGGCTTTACGAAGCCTGGGAGCCGCTGCCGGACACCGACGACGCCCACGCATCGGCGCTGAACACCGACGCTCCGACGACGGATTTCTTCCCTTCCCCTGCGCCGCTGGCGTTCCATGTGGTGATGCATGACGACTCCAAGGCGCCCGTCGCCCCCAGCGCCAACGGCCTGACGCGCCCCAACACGCAGATCGGCGGCTTGATCGACATTTACCTGCACGAGGTCAGCGAGCAGCTGGGCATCTGCATGAACTATCCGACAGACGCGAGAACCAAAAAGGGATTATTCTTCCCACACACGCAGCCGGCGGGGATCACGTGGGTCGACGAACAGCATGTCAAAACGACCAGCGCCACCGCGCTCGATGCGACCGTGAACGTCTGCGCCCGCGACACGGGCGCCTATGGCAAGATCGACGCCAAATGCGAGCTGCTGGGCCTGGATTCTAAAAGCGTGCGAAACACGGATACGTATCTGGCGATCCCGCTGGACGACGACAATAATAATATCGCCGACCAGTACGAAAAGGACAATGGGATCTACGATCGAAGACTGGCCGCGAATTGGGACGAGGAGGACAAGCCCGCGAACTGGCGGTCCAACGGCGACGGCCTCACGCTCTATGAGGAGTATCGCGGCTTTTTGATCGACGATCCCAATCATAAGGAAGTTTTCCAACGTCTGGATCAGAAGAAGCGCAAGCTGTTCGTCTATCTGAACGGACCGGACCACGATATCTATCGGCAGGGCGCCGAACTGTTCAAAAACGCCTCCGGCCTGGATGTCTATTATCTGCACGATCCCAAGCGCATGAAGCCGATGGCGCAGGCGATGCATCCGCGCTGGATGAACTTCAACAAAACGCCCTACAGCGATTACGATCAGGCCGCCGTGTGGATCGACGATTACGACGACAATAAAACGGCGTATACGAAGCCGATGCCGGGTATCGACGAAGTCGCGCCGCAGTGCCCCGTAACGACCGACGCCATCAATATCTCACGTCCGAAGAACACGGAGGAAGTTTTCAACTGGACGGGGAGGTTTCCGCCCCGACAGCCCGCAAACGCCCCGACGCCACGCATCAAAGCGGCGTGTATCGCGATGGGGATCGACTTCGCCTCCATCGGGGACACAATCACGGCGCGTAACCCGGAGCTGGTCAACCAGCTGATGGTCTTTAGCGTCGCGCATGAACTGGGACACGCCACCGGCGCCCGCCATCACGCTGTCGACTCCTATGTCCTGTTCCTCAATTCACACCCAAACACGGGACCGAAGGGGGATCCGACGCCCGCCGAGGCCGCAGCGGCGGAAACCGAAATGGCGGAATGTTACTCCAGCGGCGACCATAACTGCCTGATGCGCTACTGGAACTACGACAACGACCTGTCGGAGCTGGTCTCGTTCTACGCCGGCCGATGGCATTTGACTACCGCCTCCACGGGCAACCCGTGGACGTTCTGCCCGGACGACTTGATGTACATGCACCTCAAGAAGTAAGGCGACACGCCGCGAGCAGCGTTATTTGATTGAAGGAATAACACGCCCCACGCCAAACTTAAGGCATGGAACAGATCGACACCCTGGAACTGAAGGATTACCTTCAGTTCCAGGCTTTTTTAGTCAAGCGGACGCCTCAGCCGTTTCGCGAGAAGCAGTATTTTAGCGAAACCACACAAAGCGAAGACCATCTCATCTTCCTGCGGCCACCGCTCGGATATCTGATCCTCCCTATCCGCGCCTTCCCCGACGCCGAATCGGACGGGATAGGCAAACAGAACTCGCCAAAGCAAAACAGCATCCACAACACGAGGTTTCCCGTAAAGTGAATGCTGTTTGAATGTGTGTGCAATCGACGAAAATTCCGACCTATTTGAATGCGGCGCTCAGCAGTCCCAGCGCGTGTGTCGCGCCGGCGGAGTAGCCGTCGCAGTTGAATTCATCGCTGCTGGCAACGCCGGACGGGCAGGTTGAGTCGTTGGGCGTGTCGCCAAATTTCCCCCACATGCTTGGCTGGCCGTTTGCGCCGGCGGTGTTCTCCGGGCGCACGTTCTTCACGTGACTGTCACAGAACAAAACGTTCATCGTGCCGGTATGCCCCGCAAATCCCTGCTGCTGAAATTGATTGCCGTTCCAATCGTCCCACGCCAAATTGGTTTCATTGAAACCCGCGTATTGATTTGCTTCAGTCACCATCAGCTTGGCGGATGGCTCCTGAAGCCAGGCAATCGTATGAGGCGCCCCAAATCGGCCATCGAAGAGTTGGTAGGGAGTCGAATAGGACGCCGGCATCTGCGGCAGATCCGCGGGAATCTGCCCGGTATTGCCATAACCAATCGCCTTTTGGTTGATGGAATTGCTTGGACACGCAAACACGGCGACGCTTTTGGTATATGGATACAGGCCGTAGAACATATTGACCTGATGCCCTTCGATCATGGTCGTTCCTCCAAACGGAAAGGTCTCGTCGTTATCCTGAACGTACTGCGTCATCGCCAGGCCGATCTGCTTCAAGTTGCTGGCGCAGGACGTCTGCCGCGCTTTCTCGCGCGCCTTGGCGAAAACAGGGAAGAGAATTGCGGCAAGAATCGCAATTATCGCAATGACTACGAGTAATTCAATCAGTGTAAATCCCTGGCTGCGGGTGCTTGTCATGGTGCGTTCCTCAGATCTCTTGTGAATGGAGTATAAGTGATGTTTCCGAAAAGCGAGCAAGTTCTCTCTTGACGCTCCTCAGTATATCATTGTCTCCAATCGCCATACAAGTATGAATCTGATGGAATGGTTGATGGATCCTTCCGCTCAGCAAGCAGGCGGCGCTTTGGAACAGAAGGATCCACGACTCCTCTCACGCAGGACGCACGGCGTAAGTTCCGCCCTTCGCCGCCGTGAAGATGATTACATCTCCATCCTGGGAAGACGCAACGGGCCTGCCGTGCTCCGTGACCGAGAGAGGCGCCGCGCTGCGGATACGCAATGCGCCGGCGTGCTGGCTTCGAATAGTCGCCGATGCGAGCTTGCCATTGTTCCAAGACAGATCGATTTCGGCGCCGGGGCGGGCGCGCAGGCCGTGGATGCGGCCGGTGGGCCAGGCGCTGGGAAGCGCGGGCAGCAGGTGGATCTCCTGAGAATGGCTTTGCAGGAGCATCTCGCAAATGCCGGAGACAGCGCCAAAGTTGCCGTCGATCTGGAACGGCGGATGCAGGTCGAAGAGATTGGGCGCGGTGCGCTGCGGCGTCAGCAGCATGGCGAGAAGCTTGTGCGCGTGGTCGCCGTCTTCCAGGCGCGCCCAGAGGTTGATCTTCCAGCCCATGCTCCAGCCGGTGGCGTCGTCCCCGCGGATCTCCAGCGACTTGCTCGCCGCCGCGAAGAGTTCGGGCGTTCCCCGGCGCGTGATCTGATGGCTCGGAAACAGGCCGTACAAGTGCGAGACGTGACGGTTATGCATGTCCGGCGATTCCATATCCCAATCGTCGAGCCATTCGCGCAGCTGCCCGGCCTTGCCGACCCGGTCCGGCGCGAGCCGCGCCCGCGTCGCCTTGACGCGGGCGGCGAAATCGGCGTCCTCCCCAAACAGCTCGGCGGCGGCGACGCAGGCGTCGAACAGGT
Source organism: Capsulimonas corticalis (assembly GCF_003574315.2). Classification (GTDB taxonomy): domain Bacteria; phylum Armatimonadota; class Armatimonadia; order Armatimonadales; family Capsulimonadaceae; genus Capsulimonas; species Capsulimonas corticalis. The sequence continues at coordinate 6,621,545 of NZ_AP025739.1, forward strand.
CGCGCAGCAATTGATTGTCCATCGTCGGCCCGGCGCAGATGTAGCCCCCGGCGTGCGGGATCTCCGGCGAGACCGATGGGTTGGTGACCAGATATTGCTGGACAGGGTGCTCCACAAGCGTGTCCAAGAAGAACTCGGCGGCGCCCTTCATGATCGGGTAATGGCGCCGCAGCGCGGCCTCATCGCCCGTAAACTCATAGTGATCCCAGAAGCTCTTACAGAGCCACATGCCGCCGCTGGGCCACATCCCCGAATAGACTTGATCCACGGGCGCCGTCCCGCGCCAGGCGTCGGTGTTATGATGCGTCACCCACCCATTGGCGTTGTACTGTGTCTTCGCCGTGTGGCGCCCCGTCACGGAGATTTCGCCGATCATATCGAACAACGGCTCGTAACATTCGATCAAGTTCGCGGGCGCGGCGGGCCAGTAGTTCATCTCCGTATTGATATTGATGGTGTACTTGGAATCCCACGGCGGATTCATCTCATGGTTCCAGAGTCCTTGCAGCGTTGCGGGCTGATTGCCGGGGCGCGAGCAAGAGATCAAAAGATATCGCCCGAATTGGAAGTGCAGCGCCGTAAGGCTGGGGTCCTGACCGTTCTGAAAAGCAACCACACGCTCGTCGGTCGGCAGCTTCGCGGCGGGCGATGTCCCCAGATCGATCTCGACACGCCGGAACATCCTCTGATAATCGTCGACATGCGCCGAACGGATCCGTTCGTACGGCTTTTTCGCGGCGGCGTCCAGATACCCCAGCGCCAGCGCGGCGGCGTCGCCGCTCACGTCCTGATAGTTCTTATAGCTGGTCGCGATGGAGATCAGCAGCGTCACGGCATTCGCACCTTCGACCGTCAGCGTTCCCGCCTCAGAATGCACGCGCCCGCCTTCGGCCAGAACGCGGGCAAGCGCCTGGAACTTCACCGCGCCGGCGACGCCGCCGTGATCGCCGCTCGTTCCGTCGATCGCAATGGTGTGGGCGTCGGGACTGGAGCTTGTCGTCTTTTGCGGGCTGTCGAAGGCGACGCTGAAGCCGATCTTGCCGGGCTTGCTGGCCGTCAGACGCATAACGATCACATTGTCGGGCGCGCTGGCGAACGCCTCGCGCTGGTATTGGACGCCGCCAGCGCGATACTGAACATGCGTCCGCGCCGAACTCACATCCAGATCGCGGCGATACTCCGAAGCATTTTCTTGATCGGCGAAGGTCAGCTTGAGATTGCCGACGGTCTGATACGGCATTTGGCCGGCGGGCTTGCCCATGAACTTCGCATTGACCAGCTCTTCGGCCTCATGGAACTTGTCCTCAAAGACCAACTGCCGTATCTGCGGCAACGCGGCGAGCCCCTCGGGATTATCGTAATTGTGCGGCCCTCCGCCCCAGAGCGTTCCCTCGTTCAGCTGGAGCGTCTCCGTCCCCACTCCCCCGAAGACCATCGCGGCGATGCGCCCGTTGCCGATCGGCAGAGCTTCCAGCCATTCGCGGGCGGGCTTGCGATACCACAGCGCCAGCGCGTTCTCCGGTCCGGCGACGGCGCCCACGACATCGGGCGTCCAATTCGTGTTCATCAATATCAATGCTCCATGGATCGGGGCGATCGTCTTCCCCGGATTAGCCGGAAACGTCCACTCGCCGACAGCTCCTGTCAGACGCGTGTTTGGGTTTGCAAAGCGCTGGGCGATTTCCTCCGAAGTCAGCGCGCGCGAGTACACGGCGGCGCGCAGAATTCGGCCGTGAAACAGATTCGCGCCATCGGGATCGGCGCCGATTGTCAGCGGCGTCCGGGGAGTGGTCATGGCTGGAAAGTCGCCATCCATGACGGCGGCGACCTGCTGGCCGTCGAGATAAAGCGCGAACATCTTGCCCGACGCACTGTAAACGCCCGCGACATGCGTCCATCGGTCGGCGGCGAGCCTGGCGTCAAACGAACAGCTCCCCTTCCTCGTGATCATGCGCAGGGAATTGCCGGGATATGTATCGAGCGTAAATCCCTCCGACGTCCCGGCGATCAGCTTATCCAGAATCCGGCCGCCCCCCTGCTCCATCGGCGCGGCCTTCACCCACGTCTCCAGCGTCACGGCGTCCGTCAGATCCAGCGCCGGATCTAACTTACTGCGCACCAAGGGCTGCTGCGGCCCGAGCGGCATGCCCTCATCGGCCGCCGCGCCGCCGGCCGGCGGGTCCCCATGGGCTTGCCAGGGCTGGAGAAGAAGCGGACCGGCGATGGCCGCGCCAAGACCGGCTTTGAGAAAATCGCGTCGCTGCATGGAAAAAATACACCTTTTGCTTAATATGGTTCTACCACCCCACGCTTCGCGCAGCCCTTGCAAACCCACCCCCGGCCTTTGGCCGACCCCTCCCGCCGACGGGAAGGGTTTGTAGGATTGCCTCTAACGGAAGGCGCCTGCGATAACACGCTCTGAAATAACCCTTCCCGTCGGCGGGAGGGGTCGGCCGAAGGCCGGGGGTGGGTTTGCAAGGACCGCACGAAGCGCCGGGGTGGGTTTGAACGCAAACCACTCCAAATTGAACAAATTCCCATCGCCGCCCACATAAACCAGACACAGCGTATGCGCGCCCTTCACATGCTCGGTCAGTTCGCACGTTTGGGTCGTCCACGCCTGCCAGTTCCCGGTCGGCGGCGCAGGGCATGTTCCGATGAGTTTGCCGGTGGGGGTGTCCAGGCGCAATTCGATTTTGCCGCCCGAGCCCGCGCTCGCGACGCGGGCTTTGAACTGCGTCATGCCGGTGAAGTTGACGCCTCGGTACACCGTGTAATCTCCATTGGAGATCGAGCCGATGTCCTGACCGCTTTCGCTGCAATTCTCTGTCTTGAGGCCGCCGTGGGAATCGGTAAATTCCGACGCCTGGGTTGGAATGACGAGCTTTTGGCCGATGTAGGGAGCGCACAGCGGATCGCCGACGCAGACGCCTTCCCAGCCGATGTACTTTGTCCCCGAGTAAAAGCTCTCGGCCATCGTATACCCGGAGAGGTAATGGCTCAGGTCGAGCGTGGGAGACGAGGTGCCGTCGAGGATTGGTTCGCCGACATATCCTTGGCAGCAGGTCACGCCGTGCGCGATGAGGTCGGCGATCAGCGACTGACCGCCCGTGGTCGGCAGGAACGTTCGGCCACCGGTGGAGACTGCGGTGTCGGCCATGGAGCCTGGCAGGAATCGCAGGGACTGGTACGCCTGCGGATCGTAGTGGCTGTCATTGCTCCCATAGGAGAAGTAGCCGAGCAGGTCGGTTTTGTCGCCGACAAACTTCTGCGTCATCTCCGTGGTGTGAGGAATGCCGGTCGCCTCCAGAATATCGTTCATCCGAAGCATGTCGCCGAACCAATCGCCCCATGGCTCCTCGGTGGTGACATTCGTGCTGGGGACGACCAGCGGAAACTTTGTCTTATCGCCCAGGCCAAAATCCGGTTCGATATCGAACAGAATATCGCCTTGGATATGTGTGCGCTCCGCCGTCAGGGCTTGGTCGACCAGGCCCATGGCGTCCGCCTGCGTGTAACCGTCCAGGCGCGTCACGAGATACCCGCCGAATTTCGCATGAGTGAAGGGCTCGGACGCATGATAGTAGTGGTTCACCCACCCTGTCCCCACGGTTCCCGACCCTACCAGACTGGCCTTCACCGCATTGGGAAGCGTGGGATAATCGATGGCCGCCAGGTAACTGTCCAGCGACGGCATCTGCGGCCCCTGCCCGCCTTCCCGCTCGCCGGTCCCCGCGTCCCGAATCCGGATCGGAACGCCCTTCGTCAGCACGATAAAATTGATATTCTTATGTTGCGCCAGATAGGCGCTCACGGGAGCGGCGATCTTCGCCGTGTAATCGTCGATCGAAATCGTCTCATCGTCGGTCTTCAGCGCGGAGTCCGCGCAGTGGATCGTGACAACATTGGTAATATGACGCTTCGCCTCATAGTCCTTTGCTACCGTCGTGGAGATCGGGCTATCGGCGTTATAGACGAGCAGCACTTCGCTCGATTTTCTTTGCGCGTAGGCCGCGCCGGATATGGCGATTGAGGCGAGAACAAACAGTGAAAAAACGCGAACGGAGGACGTCATGAGCATGGATCGGCCTTTCGATTACAGGGCGCAAACTCTGTTTACCCTATGGTTTACAGAGATTACGCCCCGCAGAGCCGATTTCCTCCTTGATTCTCTTCCGTCTGGATTTTCGGGGCAACTTCAAGAACCGTTACGGGGTAAAGCCCACGTTGCCGGATCCGCTGGTCGTGAAGTTGGCGGAGGATGCGTTTTTGGTGTACGCCGGCTGCCCGGCGTTCAGGCCCTGAACGATGTCGTCGATGAACGCAGCATTGCCGTGCGCCGACGAGTCGATGACAATGCCCGCCAGGCCCGGCGAAGCAATATTATTGTAGTAAATCCCCATATTGGTGCCGGAGAAGATGTCCATGCCGTCGAACATCGAGCCCTGGATCGTGTTGCCGCAGACCGTCACGTTGTTGACCGAAGTCGTCGTGCCGGTGACGCCGACGCCCATTCCGGGGTACTTGTTGCCATAGCCGAAGCTCCCGCCGCGCAGGACCGTGTTGCCTTCGATATATCCGGTGAGGAGCGAGCCTGCGGAGCCGTTGCCCGTGAATACTCCGATGCTGATCCCGTACTCCTTCACAGAATCCATGCACAGGTTGTTCGCCACGAAATCATTGGTCCCGCCATAGATTCCGATGTTGTTCGCCCACCAGGGAGCGACCACCGTGTTGTTCAGGACCGTGATATTAGTCATCTGCTGCGACGTCGAGTCGTCGTTGATCGCGATGCCGTCATCCCCCGTGCCGCGCACAAAATTGTTCTGCGCCGTCAGGTTGTTGCCGACATTGTTGGTGTTGCCGTTGTTCAGGTTGATCCCGTCCGCCCAGGTGCTGTCGACACGGCAGTTCTGCACGACGCCGTTCGTCCCGTCCGCCCAAACCCCTGCGCCTTCGTGCTGGATCCAGAGACTATCGATCAACCAGTTGCTGCCCTTGATATTGATCGCGCCGCCATTGCCGTCGCCCGCGCCGGGCGACAAAGCGACTCCGTCGATCGCGAAGTTCTTGAGCGTGCAGGAGTACGGTGAAAATACGTTGTTCGTTGAGCTTGCCGGTAGCGGCGGGTTGTAGTAGATGGTGCTGTACCACATGCCGGCGCCCTGGATCGTAATCCCATTCGCGCTGAGCCCAGACGTCGTGTTGAGGTAGTAAGTCCCCTGCGGAATCCAAACGCTCTTGCCCTGGGATTGCGCGTCGTTGATACAGTTCTGGATCGCAGCCGTGCTATCCGAGCCGCTGTTGTTCGCCACCGCGCCATAAGTCGCAATGCTCAGCGAATTCGCCGGCTGAGTCAGCGCGGCCGGTGGAGCTTCCAGATCGACCACATCGATGTTGTAGTAGGACGCCGAGTTCGCCGAATCTTTCTCCAGTCGGATCGTGCTTCCGGCCGCGACCCCCGCGCCGGTGATGAACGCATGCGTCTCGTCCCAGAAGATATGTGGATTCCCAGCCGACGGTGATTGGTTGAAGCCGTCGTAGTTCGCGTCCGTCTCGTAAACCCAGGTCTGCTTGGAGTTGACGTTGATCGCCTGCCGGAACGTTCCGTTCACATAAAGATCGAGTGTGGACGTAACGCCGCCGCCGCCCGACGAATCTGGAATGGAATAACGAACATTGATCGCATTGATACTATGCCCGGTATTGTTGGTCCACTGCACGTACTGCCCGGTTGCCGCCAGATGCGTGTAGGCGTGTCCCGAGGCTTCCAACTGCGGACTGGAGAACTTGGTTGTCGGCGGCGCGGTCAGCGAGACCGTCGTGGCTCCGCCGCCCAGCGTCCCGCTCTCTCCTTCATACGAAACAAACGGCGTCGCCGCGCCGATTTGTACCGGAGTAATGAGCCATTGCTGGTTCGTGTTGGACAGATTGGCGTCCCACTGCCACACGACCGTCCCATTGGATGTCGATCCCGTATTGTCGAGAGCCTTGCCGCTGGATGCGCAGACCAGCTGATAGTAGCCGCCTCCCGCGCTGTTGATCGTCCACGCCTGATTGCTGTTGGTCGTGCTGGACGTATACTGCTTCACAGGGTCGCCATTGGTCGTCGAGCCGCCGTTGTCGAGCGCCATTCCGCTCGTCGCCGAAATTAACTGCCACTTCCCGCCGGATAGGCTGATAAATCGCCACTGCTGATTCGAATTGCCCGGCACATTGGTCCATTGCCCCATGTTCGAGCTCAGCGAGGACGAGCCTCCGTTGTCCAGATATTCGCCGCCCGTCTTGCACTGAAGACGATACAAAGCCCCGGAGCTAAACTGCGCCCGCGCCGGCGTCGCCCAAAACGCCGTGGCCACGGCGAGCGCGCCGGCGCTCACCAAGATTGCGATAGTAGTCTTCAAAACAACACTCCTCCATCGGATAATTCGAACCCGGCCTCACGATCATCGCCTGCCCAAACGCTTGCATTCCACTGAATTGCAATAATATCAACAAAACACATCTCAAGAATCCGCCTGAACTCCGCCGAAAGAGATATAATACTCATCGGACAACAACGACAACCTTCCGGGACACGCCCATTATACCCTAGTGTTTTTATCGTGTCAAGAAATAATATTGGACTCTCCATGACCACCATCACGCTGGACCTGACCACAGCCGAACTGGCGCTGCTCCATCGCCGCGCCGACGCCGACGGCGTCACCATCATCGCGGTTTTGCACACCCTCATCGCCCAGCTCGCACCGCAAGCGCCGGCGGAGCCGCCGCGCGATTTCGGCGCCGCCCTCAGCGCCCTGCGCGGCGAACCCATGAGCGACGATCCCGAGGAGATCGCCGAACGCGAGCGGGAAAACACGGAGATGCAAAACAACATCGCGCGCTGGCGCGCGGAGCAGGACTTAGAAAAGTGAGAAGTCAATCGAAAGCTATTTTGTTACCTTGCCTCGATGATAAACCACTTGCCGTGCATTCGCCGATGCAACAAAATGCGCTATATTACGCGGTGAGACTTCCACACCGTTAGGTATCTGTTTGCAGCCTATGAATTCGATTGCGTTTTCGGGTTTAATATTGTTGATGTAATAATTTGAAATTTTTACATTCTGAAACGTGCTGCTTTTGAAATGAATGGGACGCATGCCATCAATCACCACATTCCGCAATTGCGCGTTTGAAAAATCAATTCGTACCGAATTCGCCTTCGTATACTCGTTGAGTGGATTTTTCAAATCGAAACTCGGCCTTTCTGCTACAGGGCGTATGAGTTGGATATTCTCAAAGGGACCAACATATGTATAAACATAACTATCGGATGAATCCGGAGGGGTGCTAAATTCACAGTCAATTAATTTTGAATTACGCCAGTCCTTCATTCCAGAAAGTGAATCTCGGTAAAAAGAACAACGAATAAACGTTGTGTGATCTATGTAACAGCTATTTTCCCAAGAAAAGGCATCCATTAGTCTCCCAAACGCAAACCTAGGACTTCTGAGTTTACGTGGATAATTCCTCAAATCGATATCCACAACTTTCATATCCGAAAGATCCACTGCCCTAATATATCGGGCATTAATGCACCATTGAGTACAGTTGGTCTTGAATAAATCCCAATCAGACACCTGACGCATATCGCTAAACGCGGTGTTTTCGTTGCTGGCGTAATAATATCGGTTCTGCTCAAAATTACCGAACATCCACATCAATAATGCAATCACTCCGCCGATTAATAACAATGCCGCATATATCCATGTAAAGGAGATCAATCCCGCTGAGAAGTAATGCGGGATAGCGAGCGTAACTAGGCGCATACGTTTTCTGCGGTCAACAGACAAACGTGAAAGTCGGAATCTAAACTTTCCCATACTGTAATTCAGACGCGCCGCTAAGAAAATACCGCTTAGAGCCGATGTACAGAGAATTACGATTGCTGCTGCGAGCATAACGAGCGTGTAGAGGTAGATTAAACATGGACTGATAGCAAAAGTACGAAAAAGTAGAAACATGGCGATCAGCCACACACCAGAGAGCAGTGGAAGGTTCGTAAATTTGAGAACGAGAAAGTCGGAATCCACTGCGGTAGGATCAATTCCTGCATTTTCCGCATATCGTATCTGCCGAACAGACCATCGCTTCACTCGCGCGGAAATAAGCGGCTCATATGATCCCTTAAATAGCTTCATAACGACAAGATTAAGTTTGCGGACGAAAAGACTGTCTGGCAATAAATCTGAAATTAACGTATGCTGTCCAAATGTTTGAAAAATTTGATCGTGATAAGGTACATAACATAGGATCGAGCCATTGATCGTCTTGGAGATAGTCTGTTCATACATTGCCGCAAGATGGGGAATCTTCTGATTGGAACGGACACGGTTTATGATAAGATGAATAATAGGTTGGAATTTGGACTCCGCCAGGGCGGATTTCAGGTGGTCGAGGAGGGTCAGCGTGCCAGAGAACGTAACTATATCAGGTTCATTGACCAGAATCGTCTGGTCGGCAAGAGCTGCACTCGCCGTCGTAAGACGGTCGATGCCACAAAAGCAATCGAGGATCACGCAATCAAAGCGATGGCGACTGACTAATATTCGAATTTGTTCGCGTAGTAGAAAGATTAAATGTTCTACGGTAATGGACGGATCTAGTGTAGGATGTTCCTGAGGACGTGCAGAAGGTATGAAATAGTATTGATCCTTCACCATGATAAGATCTTTCAATGGAACAGCTTCGAGACTTGCTCCACCCAGCAGATGCGCAGTTGTCAGATATGTTCGCCCTGGCCTAACGCAAGACGAAAAAAGTCCTGTTGCACCTCGGTTACTAAAGTCCAAGTCAATGACGAGAACACGTGCATTAGCCTTGCAAATCACATTGGCGATGTTAGTCGATATTGTGGTCTTCCCGCATCCTCCTTTTCCACTTGTCACCGCGATTACAGGGACGTTAATCGGGGATACTTCACTGATGTGTGGCATGCCAGGCAACCATTGAATCGGCACCTTTTTAAGGAACTCCTCACTGTGCCTTGTGGAATTGAGCTTTTCCTCCCCCGTTGCCTTTCGGTTCCAATAATATGCAATTGCGATAAATAGGGCGATGAACAAACCCAGACTATCTACTGCAAAAACACTGAATTTCAGGATCTCGATACTGCCTGTGACACTGGTATGTGAGAGACTAAAGCAGCAGAGAACGAACGTCAGGACAATCATTGTCAGGCAAATGAAATAGAATTGCTTCAGAGGAGTTTGTTCCGCCAACCATTGACTGAGACCACGAAGGGAGCTCAATCCCGTGACAGCAGCCTCCATAATATCACGTAGGGATTGAGGCTTTGTTGATTCGCTTGCCGTAGGTTCAGCCTTAGTTTGTAGATCTGATGGATTAGATAAAGTTGGATCATTTTGTTCATGTTTGATAGGCATAAAACTCTCCTCACGATATCATATTGGATTGTAATTGCTAAACGCCCAGAAATAGTTTTATTAGGTCAGGCGCTTTGTTAGTCGTGTGAACAATTCGTTCGACCTCCACTATCGTCAGAAATTAGAAACAGCTAATGATAATATCGATGTATCGGTCATTTGTAATCAATATGATTGATTGCTTTTTGATTAAATATTAAGCAGGCTTAAAAACAGAGATTGAGTAATTAATATCAATAACAACATTAACTATCGAATAATATTAAATAAAACTTGAATTTAAGTTAGTAAGGGTTTATACTTAATGTCCTTAGATATAGTTACGCTTGATAGGACATTATACTACCATTAGTCGTTGATAGTATAATATTTCGGAGATTTCACTAAACCAAATCTTGATTATTTCCAAAATGTATAACACGGCGCCGATGATTTCCCGTCCCGAGAGTTGTCCTTATTATTGAACGCACATCGCGTGAAAGGACAATTTTCCAAATGCAGCTTGAGAACAAGAATGTGGTCGTCATCGGCGGGAGCCGGGGACTGGGACGAGTGATCGCGCAGACGGCGCAGCAGGAAGGCGCTCGGGTTTTGGTGGTGGCGCGGGGCGAGGATTCGCTGGCGGAGGTTGAGCGCGATTTGCCGGGGGTTCAGACCCTGACGGCGGATGCGACGCGGGAGGAGACGCCAGGGAAGGTCTTCCGGGCGCTTCGGCCGGATGTGCTGGTGGTGTGCGGCGGGGCGATGCCTCCGTTGTCGCCGATCCACGAGCAGACGTGGGAGGAGTTCTCACGGAACTGGGATTCCGACGTGCGGTCGTCGTTTCTCTTCTGCCAGGCCGCGCTGAAGCTGCCGCTCGCGCCGGGCGCGGTGATCATCCTGATCTCCAGCGGCGCGGCGGTGGCGGGATCAGCGATCTCCGGAGGATACGCGGGATCGAAGCGCACGCAGATGTTTATGGCGGATTACTGCCAGAGCGAATCCGAACGCGCCGATCTGGGTCTGCGATTTGTGGCGATCGCGCCGGGGCGCATTATGGCTGAGACGGAGTTGGGCAAGGCGGCGATTGCGGGGTATGCGGCGCGCCTGGGGATCTCGGAGGCGGATTTCATTCAAAGCATGGGATTCCCGCCGACACTGCAGCAGGTCGCGGACGCGTTGGTCGAGGCCGCGACGACGCCTGGAGCCAAGTCGGGGAATGTCTTCCTCGTTTCTGGGAAGGGAGTGGAGCCGTTTTGAACGCTATGACCGATCGGGACGCGTTTCAGGAGATGGCGGAACGGTATCGCGGCGCCCTGCATCTGCATTGCTACCGGATGCTGGGATCGCTCCACGACGCCGAGGACTGCGTGCAGGAAACCTACGTGCGCGCCTGGTCGGCATTCGGCAGTTACGCGGGGATGGGGTCTCCGCGTAACTGGCTCTACAAGATCGCGACGAATACATGCCTCAACGCCCTGGCCCGCCGCGACCGTTCGCGGCGGGTCCTGCCCGAAGCGATTGGGCCGGCGTCGCGCGGGCTTCCCGAGGGGGAGCCGTCGGGCGAGATTCCCTGGCTGGAGCCATATCCCGATCTCTTATTGGCCCGCGTTCCAGACACGGCGCCGGGACCTCACGCGCGCTATGAGATGCGCGAGGCGGTGGAGTTCGCATTTGTCGCCGCCATCCAGTACCTTCCCGCGCGCCAGCGCGCCGCCCTGCTGCTCTGTGATGTCCTGGGCTGGTCGGCGGCGGAGACGGCGGCGCTGCTCGAAGGATCCGTGGCCTCGGTCAACAGCGCCTTGCAGCGCGCCCGCGCGACGCTCGCCAAAGCTATGCCGGGCGCTCGCCCCGTGGCGCCAGACAGCACGCAAAGCCGATTGCTCGATCGTTATATGCAGGCGTGGGAGAGCAAGGATGTCGCGGGTTTCGCCGCTCTGCTCAAAGAAAACGCCGTCCTGAGCATGCCGCCGTGGATCCAGTGGTATGTCGGACGCAACGCCATTCGTGAATTCTTTGACTGGGCCTGGAATTCCGAGAATTACGGAGGTTTCCAACTGACTCCGACTTCGGCGAACGCGAGCCCTGCGTTCGCTCTGTACAGCCGTACTTATGAAGAGAACGCGCCATGGCGTTCGCACTCCATTCAGATGCTGACTCTGGAGGATGACGCCATCGCCAAAATCATCCTATTCGTCAAGCCGCTCGGGCCCACGCTCTTTCCCGCGTTCGGCCTGCGCGATCACGCGCCATTTGCCAGCGAGGAACGAGAGCGGGTATCATAATTTCACCATGCCACTCCTCGAAGTCACCAATCTCACCAAGCATTACCCACTCACTCGCCAGACCGGGCCGTTCACGCATGTGATCGATCAGGTGCGCGCCGTGGACGGGGTCGATCTGACCCTGAACCCGGCGGAGACGCTTGGATTGGTCGGGGAATCGGGGTGCGGGAAGTCGACGCTGGGCCGGTGCATTCTGCGCCTGATCGAGCCGACAGGCGGAACCGTGGTCTTCTCGGGTGAGGACGTGCTGCGCTGGCCCCGCGAAACTCTGCGGCGCAATCGGACGCAGATGCAGATCGTATTTCAGGATCCGTTCGCGTCGCTGGATCCACGGCAGAACGTCGGCGCAATCCTCGCCGAGCCGCTGCTGGCGCATAATATCGTCCCAAAATCCGAAGTCAAAGCGGAAGTGTCCCGGCTGCTGGGGCTGGTCGGACTGCCGGCCGAATCGGTGTCTCGTTATCCCCATGAGTTCAGCGGCGGCCAGAGGCAGCGCATCGGCATCGCGCGCGCGCTCGCGCTGCGCCCGAAGCTGATCGTCGCCGACGAGCCGGTTTCAGCGCTCGACGTCTCGATCCGCGCGCAAATTTTAGATCTCTTTCAGAAAGTCCAGCGCGAAATGGGCGTCGCGCTGATCTTCATCGCGCACGACCTGGGCGCGGTGCGCCAGGTGAGCGACCGCGTCGCTGTCATGTACCTGGGCAAAATCGTGGAGATCGCCGAAGCGAACGCGCTCTACGATAATCCCCGCCACCCCTACACCCGCGCCCTGCTCGCCGCGATCCCCAGCATCGACGGCGTCAAGGCCAATACCCCCAAAGTCGAAGGCGACGTCCCCTCACCCATCGACCTCCCGTCCGGCTGCCGCTTCCGCACCCGCTGCCCGTTCGCCGAAGCGATCTGCGCCGAACAAGAGCCCCCGCTCGCGGCGTTCGACGGCGGGGAGGCAGGCCACGCGTCCGCCTGTCACTTCGCGGCGACGCTGCCGGTGCTGGAAGTAGCGTAGGAATCGCCCCTCACTTCGTTATCGAAGGCGGCGCTTCCCCGGATCCTGCTCCCCACAACTTATTCGGCTCCGGTCCCATTTTCAGCGACAGCGTTCCGCCCCGCGCGATCTCTTCGTGTGTGACCCACGCGCGGGTCAGGGGCTTGCCGTTCAGCGTGGCCGACTGCACGTAGATATTCGCGGCGGAAGTATTGGGGGCGCTGATCGTAAAGCTCTTGCCTTTGGCGTACTTCGGATCCAGGCGCAGCGTGACTTTTGGGAAGATAGGGCTGCCGAGGATATAGACGCCGCTGGCGGGGCTGACCGGATAGAGGCCGGCGGAGGCGAGGACGTACCAGGCGGACATCTGGCCGACATCGTCGTTGCCGTCCAGACCGCCGGGGCCGGTCTTGTAGCCGTTGTCGCAGATGAAACGGGACCATTTTTGCGTCAGCCACGGCGCGCCGGCGTAGGTGAACATAAAGGCGCATTGATGGACCGGCTCATTGGAGTGATTGTAGAAGTTGTTCCAGCGCATGATCTGATCGGGCGGAGTGTGCACGAAGAAATCATTGAGACGGGCGACGAACTTGTCGCGGCCGCCGACAAGGCCGATCAGGCCGGCGATGTCTTGCGGGACAAACCACCCCTGCTGGGTCGGGATGCTTTCGACGCATCCCGCGTCCGCCGCCATCCAGCCGCCGTCGGGATTACGCCCCCGGAACCAGTGATCGCCGCTGTTGAAGAGATTCCGATAGTTCTGTGCGGTTTTGAGAAGTTGCGCGGCGGCGTCCGTCTTCCCAAGCGCCGTCGCGAAACGGGCGAGGGCGTAATCCGAGTAGGAATTTTCCAATGTCTCGGATAGAGAGGACCCGTCGGCGCAGTAGCCGAGCTTGGTCCAGTGGTCGAAGTCGTTGCGGTTCGATTTGTCCGCCGGTCCCAGCCCGACGCCGCGCGCCATGGCGTACGCTTTTTGGGCGTCGTATCCGCGAATTCCCTTGAGATACGCCTCGCAGATCACGTTGAGGCCGGGATCGCCCACCATCGTTCCCGCGTCGGTCCCCATCAGCTCCCAGCGCGCCAATCCGCGCGCGCCGCCAAGCTCAGTGATCTGGATCAGGGAATTGACTTCATCGTTGATCAGCGACGGGTTCACAATCGTTTGCAAAGGGAAATCGGCCCGGAATACGTCCCAGCCGCTGAAGATGCTGCGATAGACAAAGCCCTTCGCCTTGTGCTCCTGATGGTCGGCGCCGATATAGGAACCGTCCACGTCCGAAACACTGCGCGGATCGAGCATCGTATGATACAGCGCCGTGTTAAAGATTCGGCGCTGGGTGGGCGCGCCGCCTTCGGCGCCGGCGCGGCTGAGAGCCGCAGCCCAGAGGCTGCGGGCCTGATCGCGCACGGCGTCGAAGCTCCAGCCGGGGATATCATGGGCAAGGTTGGCGCGCGCGCCGTCGATGCTCACGAATGAGATTCCCGATTTCACCGTCACCTGCTCGCCGGCCTTGGTTGGGAATTCGACAAAGAAGCCCGTATGGGACCCGGAGCGCTGCTTGAGCGCGCGAGAGATATCGCCGCCGTCCCATGTCCCGAAGGCTTTGATGGGTTTGGCGAACTGCATGGAGAAGTACACCGTGTAGGTGGGACCGGGGCCGCAGCCCCAACCGCCCCCGCTAGGATCGCAGCGCATCCAGCCCTCCACCGTATGATCGTCCGTCTGGCGCGCCCATTGCGCCGACGAATGCGAATCGCTGCTCGCGCCGATGCGGCGCGTGAGATCCACTTTGATGCGGCTGTTCGGCGAGGCGGGGAATGTAAAGCGCAGCATTCCCGCGTGCGGAGCCGCCGTCAATTCCGCCTTCACATGGTATCGATCGAGCTGCACGCCATAGTAACCGGCCTTGGCGACTTCGGTTTCCTTGCGATAGGGGCTTTTGGCCTCATCGCGTCCAATGACCAAAGAGCCGGTTTCAGGCATCACTTGCAGATTGCCCAGATCCCCATAACAGCCGACGCCGCTCATATGCAGAAAGCTGAAGCCTTCGATCGTCGTCATCTCGGCCGAATAGCCGCTGCCGTTATCGCCGCCGGTGATCGTGTCAGGGCTGAGCTGCACCAGTCCAAAAGGCGTCGCCGGACCGGGAAACGTCTTGCCGCAGGCTCCATCGGCGCTCGTCGTGATCGTACCGATCGTCGGATCGATCTCATCCACGGGCGCCAGCGCATGGACGGATCCGCCGCCCATCAGCATCGCCGCCGCGAGACCGGCGGCCCATTGTGCTTGTTTATCAAAGAAGCGCATTTCCATTCACTTTCCCACGAGAGGCTGTCTGTTATCGATCCTCTCATCCTAATGCAAATGCGAAAAAAAAGATATCGACAATATCGCGCTTCTTGTATCGAATACAGCGACAGACACAAAAAAGACCGGCCGCGCGTCAATGCGCGGCCGGTCCTCAGGGAAACGGACGGATCCTGCAACTAAAGAGAGGACAGCTCGATGGTTTGGCCGTCGAACGCTAGCTCCACGCCGTCCGGGAGCTGGGCGTTGGTGGCGCAGTGGTCGTAGTCGTGCGAGAGGTGGGTGAGGAGCGTTCGCTTGGGTCGCAGTTTGGCGACGACTTCCAGCGCGGCGTCCAGATGGAAGTGCGTCTCATGCGGCTCGCGACGCACGGCGTCCAGCATCAGGAGGTCGAGGTCCATGAGATGCGGCCACGTCTCTTCGGGGATTGCGCTGACATCGGTGACGTACGCGAATTTCGCGCCGAATTTGTACGCCAGGATCGGCAGGCGGCCGTGAAATACGCGGAGCGGAAGGACGCTCAGGCCGCCCAGGGTCAGCCCCTCCGCCGGCGTCAGCGTGTGCAGCTCCACCTGCGGCTTCCCGCCCCCGACTGGGGTCATCTTGAAGATGTATTCATAGATGCGCTGAATATCGTCCAGCACCGAGGTCTCCGCGTAGATGGGGATCGCCTTGGTCTGACGGTAGTTGAACACCCGGATGTCGTCCAGCCCAAAGATATGGTCCGCATGTGAGTGCGTGTAGAGAATTGCGTCCAGGCGTGACATCGGGTTCGCCAGCAGCGCGATGCGCATCTCGGGCGGCGTATCCACCAGTAGGTTCTCGCCGGAATCGGTGGCGACGACGATGGACGGCCGCAGCCGCTTGTTCTTCGGATCCGGGGACGTACAGACAGCGCAATCGCAGCCAATCACGGGTACGCCGTGCGACGTGCCGCTGCCGAGGACGGTGACTCTCATAAGATTATTGTACCCGATGGTCGAGGCCGGAGATTTATGGCGTATAATCCTTAGCGATCATCCATAAAATCGTAAACGATTACGCAGTAAAGGCTCCCCATGTTCAACCCTGCTCGACCTTCTCTGATCGCCGCCCTGATCCTCGCCGCCATCGCCACGCCCGTTTGCGCGCAAACGGCGCAGCTGCTACCCGTTCCCTCGGAGACGGTCTGGAAATCCGGCAGGCTGGCGCTGAGCAGCCAGTTCCATATCTCGCTGCGCGGAGCGCGAGACGCGCGGGTAAGCGCGGCGGCGCGGCGTCTGCTCCTCACGTCGGCGCATGAGACAGGTCTGCCGATCTCGCCGGTCGTTTTGGATGCAAAGAGCAATGCGGCTCTGATTATCCAATGCGACAAAATCGGCCCGGCGACGCAAACCGCGCAGGATGACGAGTCCTACACGCTGGACGTGACGAAGCGCGGCGCGGCGCTCAGCGCCCCCGGCCCGCTCGGCGTGATGCACGGGCTGGAAACGTTCCGGCAGCTCATTGCGCGCGACGGCTCACGCTTTTATCTGCCCGCCGTGCATATCTACGACGCGCCCCGTTTTCCGTGGCGCGGATTGATGATCGATGTGTCGCGGCACTGGATGCCGGTGAGCGCAATCGAGCGCAATCTGGATCAGATGGCGCAGTTCAAGCTGAACGTCTTCCACTGACACCTTTCCGACGATCAGGGATTTCGCATGGAGAGCAAAGTCTTCCCGAAGCTTCAGAAGATGGGCGGCGAAGGGCAGTTCTACACGCAGAACGAGGTGAAGGCGATCGTGTCGTACGCCCGCGACCGGGGAATCCGAGTCGTGCCCGAATTCGATATTCCCGGGCACACCACGGCGCTGCTCGCCGGATATCCGGAACTGGCGAGCGCGCCCGGTCCTTACGCCGTCAAGCATACGTGGGGAGTTCACGACGCCACTCTCGATCCGACAAACGAGAAGGTCTATGCGTTCCTCGACACGTTCTTCGGCGAAGTGTCCAAGCTCTTTCCGGACCATTACGTGCATATCGGCGGGGATGAAGTGAACGGCAAGCAGTGGAGCGCAAGCCCCAGGATCCAGGCGTTCATGACGGCGCGCCGCTTCGCGAATAACGACGCGCTGCAAGCGTACTTCAACCGGCGCGTGATCGAGATTCTGCGCCGTCACGGCAAGGCCATGATCGGGTGGGACGAGATCATCGCGCCCGGCATGCCGGCGACCACCGTGGCCCAGTCGTGGCGCGGCAAGGATTCTCTGGCAACGTCGGTCGGCGCGGGATACTTTGCGATCCTCTCCAAAGGTTACTATCTGGACAACGCCCTTTCGGCGGCGGAGATGTACGCGAACGATCCGACCGCCGGCCCGATCGCCTCGCTGCCGAGCGCGGACCAAGCCCGGGTGCTCGGCGGCGAAGCGTGCATGTGGACGGAGCATGTGACGCCCAAAACGCTCAATCGGCGCGTCTGGCCGCGCGCCGCCGCCGTCGCCGAACGTCTCTGGTCTCCCGCAAGCGTCACCGACGCCGGCGATCTCGCCCGTCGTCTGAGCCGATGGTCGCCCATTCGGACCGCGCCGCAAACTCCCTTTCACGGAACGCCGTCCGCCATTCCCGGCGTGATCGAATCGGAGGACTACGACAACGGCGGCGAAGGCGTCTCCTATCACGACACGGATGGCGTCGATACCGGCCAGGGCTACCGGGAAGACGAAGCGGTCGATGTGGAGCCGTTCGGCGACGGGCGCCGCTTCGATGTCGGCTATACTCGCCCGGGCCAGTGGCTAAAATATACCGTCACAGTGGCGGCGGCGGGCGCTTACGACCTCAATGTGCGCGTCTCATCTGGGGAAGCAGGCGGCGTGTTTCACGTGGAGGATGGGAGCGGAGCCAACCTCACGGGACCGATGACCGCGCCCGCCACGGGCGGCTGGGACACGTGGACGCTGGTCCACGCCTCCGTCCATCTGCAGGCTGGCCGCAGCGTGCTCAAATTCGTCGAGGATACCGGAGGATATAATCTGGACTCGATGACGTTCACACATCCGTAAGCCACGTTTGCGAGACGAGAAATTCTTGACAATCGCCCCATTCACTGTTAAAATTTTCCGGTAACGGGATCCCGTCTCCGTACTTCCCGGACGTTTCCGCGTCCCTTTCGATCCCACGGCGTCCTGCCATCAAGACAAGAAAGGAACGTGACGATGTCCGAAGATTTCAACGGGCTGGATTTATTGACGAACGATCATATCGTGCTGCCGGAAAACGAGCAGACCGACGAAGCGGCGCGCGCCATGGTCCACGGACGCGCCGACTTCGCAATCGTGCGCGGCCGCACCGGACACGCGGTCGCCATTGTCTCGCGCGCGCACCTCGCGCAGTATCCGGCGCGACATCTGTCCGAAATGCTCCGGCAAAACCATTTCGGCCCCATGCCGGTCGCGGACATCTCTTCTCCGGTCTGGAAGGACCGCCGGGCGCTCGCGCTGATGCTGGGGCAAAATCCCTCCGCGCCGGGAATCGTGGCCATGGACGGCGACACGCCGCTTGGAATCGCTCCCGCGAAAAACATTCACGGCCACCGAGAAGATTTTCTGACGCCAAGCCTGGACAGCCTGGGCGGTCAGCCCGATCCCATCATCCGCGTCTTCACCTGTCCCAATAATGATTACTCGGTCGTCGTGGCGACCTACGATCCCTCTTCTCCCCCAACCTGCCCAAACGACGGGAAAGTCCTCGTCTAAGAAACGGAGCCGGAGATTATGTTCACCACGATCCTTCAGACGGTCGGAGGATATTTCGACCGGCGCTGGATGCTCGCGGCGTTTCTGCCCAGCGTGGTCTTGTTCGGCGCCTGCTTGTTTCTCTATGGAGCGACACACGATTTTCGCCGCGCCATCGACATTTGGAACAAATTCTCCCCGATCCTTCAGGGCGCGCTCATCGTCGCCGGGGTGATCTGGACGGCGTTTGTCGCCGTTCTGTTTAGCTTGACGAAAGGCGGCATGCTGCGTTTGTTCGAAGGCTACACAGAGCAGACGCCGCTTTTGAGCGCGTTTCACCAATGGCGCCGCCGCTATTACCAGCGCTTGTTTCGGTATCTCGCGCACGAACAAACGCGGCTGGAGGCGGAAATCGCCCACCTCCGCCTGGGACCGCTTAAGGATCGCCCGGACGCCAAGGACAAGGAGAAGGTATACAAGGAAGAACTGGGAAGGATCCTGGAGGAAAAGATCCTGCGATTTCCTCCCGATGAGTCCCAGGTGATGCCGACCCGTCTTGGGAATATCCTGCGCGCCGCCGAGGCGTATCCGCGCGTGCATTACAATATGAACGCGGTGGTGCTCTGGTCGCGGCTGGCCTCGGTGCTTCCGGATCCGGCGGCGGCGGGGCTGGAGGACGCGCGCATGTTTCTGGATTTCATGCTGGTGCTGTGCGTCTCGTCGTTCCTGTTCGCGGCGACCTCGGCCGTCTATCTGGCCGCGGCGCACGCCGCGTCCATCCTGACCTGGTTTGTCCTGATCAGCCTCGGCGTGTCGTGGCTCTGCTACCATGGAATGCTGAACGCCGCCATTGTCTATGGCGAAGCCGTCAAAACCGCGTTCGACCTGCACCGCTGGGCGCTGCTGGAGGCCGTCCATTTGGCGGCGCCGGCGAACAACGCGGAGGAGCGGGTTCTGTGGGACGACTACGGGGGATTTGTTTATGGCGGCTTTCCCTTGAAAGCGGCGTATGAGGCGAAGAAACCGGAATGAAACGACCGGATTTGCCTGAGACGCCTTCGATGGTTTCCAGCGCCCATGCGAGCGCTCCCGCCGAGCGCCGGTGGACTGTGGCGATGACGGCGTTCTTCGTGCTCTGGCTCGGCTTTCGCATCGCGGCCATGGCGCGCGAGTCCGCCGCTTCCAAGCCGCCCGTCGCCCCTCCAGCGCCGCCCGCGCTAAAACTTCCAATCCCGGAGGCCAAAGCACAGCGGCCCCGTTCGTATTTGGGCGCATTTTGCCTGATCGCATTGCTCGTCGCCGGAGCGGTGGCGTTATATGGGTCTACTCGACCTGGAAAGCCGAATGCCGTGACGGCGCCTGCGCGTGTCGTTGTCGGGCTGGCGGCCACGCCGACAATGACGATGGGCGATACGCTCCAAGCCGGCGATCGGGTGACGCTGATCGTCGAAAAGCCCGAACCGGCGGAGCCGGCCGGCCATACCGCCACGACCATTCCCAATATCCAGATCGTCCGTGTCTCTGCGCTCAAGATCAAGCCCGATACCATCACGCCCACAACCCCAGCGTCGGTGCTGTCTCTCAATGTCACGCCGGCGGAGGCGCAATTGCTCTCAAGCAAGGAAGCGACCGTGTCCGTGGCGCGCCAAACCCCATAGCAGGGATTACGGAATGAGGCTGCGGCAGGAAGTCCGCATCACCAAGGGGGCGGGCAGAATGACCTGCTGGTAGCTTCGGGGCGCATCGGGACCGGCTTCGAGACGGCGGAGCATGAGTTTGGCGGCGGCGCGGCCGATCATTTCAAACGGCTGCTCGACGCTGGTCAGGAAGCCGCGCGGGGTGTAACGGTCGATGTTGCCATGGCCGACGACGCTCAGGTCTTCGGTCACGCGAACTCCGTTCGCTTCGGCGACCTGTATGAACTCATGCGCGATGAAGTCGTTGCTCGTGAAGAGCGCCGTGGGCGGGTCCGGCTGCGAATAGAGATGTTCAAAGGCTCGCTCCATCCGGCGCTCGTCCCAGTCCAGATGCACGATCAGCTCCTCCGCCACCGGCAGGCCGCGCGCTTGGTGCGCCGCCCGGTACCCCTGCGCGCGTTCGAGGATCGTCGAGTAGTTGCCGGGATCCATCAGATGGGCGATGCGGGTATGCCCCATATCGATCAAATAGTCCACCGCCATACGCGAGCTTTCGACGTCGTCGATCCCCACAAAGTCACAGTGCATCCCCTGCGGGTAACGGTCGATAAAAACGATCGGCGTGTGGGGGTACTCGCGCACGATCTCCTGAATGGCGTCGTCGCCGCAGTACGTCCACCAGATCAGGCCGACCACACCGCTCTCCAGCGCCGACTGAACCGCCTGCGCCTCGCGGCGCAGCACTTCCGGCCGATCCTTATGAAACGTGTCCAGAAAAGTCAAACGGTGCGGGCTTTCCGTATCCGCGAGCACTTTATGGATTCCTGAGACAATGGATAGACCGCCGGGAAACACGGGATTGGACGGCAGCAGAGCCGCGATCGTCTGGACCGCCCGGGACGGCTCGGCGACGGGCGCTTCTATCCCGCGCTCCACGGAAATCCCCTTGGTCGGAAACGCCACGAATGGCGTTCGGTAATGAGACTTCTCCAATAACCCCTGTTCGATCAGCCGGGCGTACGCCATGCGAGCAAAGCGTCGGCTGACGCCGAACTCTTCCGCCAGGGCTCGCTCGGCCGGCATCCGCCCGCCAGGAACGTAAATTCCGGTCTTGATTCTTTCCTCGATAATCGCCGCCACGGCGGACTCGGCCAATTCAGCTGTTGCTCTCATAAGTGGTCCAATAAGTGATTGATATGACGATTCGCGCGGCATGGATACGGACGCCGTACCACTTCCAGGAATATACTAACTCAAATGGTCCAAATTGTCAATACCAAGTTATTCTTTCCAGGATCGAGCCGACAGTCTAGAAAATCGCAAAAAATCCCTTAGGAAAAGTTCTTGACAGCTCCCAAGGTCCATGTTATAATACGATCAAATAGGCCCAGATATACCATATGGACCATTTTCGTAATCATCGAAGGAGAGAACCGTTGAAAAAGACATTCCAAAAAGGTTTCACGCTGATCGAACTGCTCGTAGTTATTGCCATCATTGCGATTCTCGCCGCAATCCTCTTCCCAGTCTTTGCCCAGGCAAGGGAGAAGGCGCGCGCTATTGCGTGCTTGTCGAACATGAAGCAGTTGGCGCTCGGCACCATGCAGTATTCGCAAGACAATGATGAGAAATGCGCCGACGGCACCGAGGTTAACGGCCTGGGATCAGGATGGGCTTGGCAGATCTATCCTTATGTCAAGAGCGCAGGAGTTTTCAAGTGTCCTGACGAATCCTCCCCGCAATCGCAGAAGGGGCGTCCTAGTTCTTACGGATACAACCGGAACTGCGCTGTCTATACACAAGGCGGCCCGCCGGATGGCCGTAGCCTCGCGGGATTCACCTCACCGGCCAAGACGGTTCTGCTTTTCGAAGTGACTCAGAGCGGCTATTATGATATCACCGTCACCACTTCGCCGGGCGCGGATGGTATGAACAGCGATAATAATATTTACGGCGGCTCGATGGCTGGATGCGGACTTGGCGGTCAGTGGGACATGGTCGGCTACAACACCCACTTTTCTACAACAGCTACAGCCGACAATGTTAAGTACGCAACCGGCTATCTTCGCAATTCCGATCCATCTGCCGCCGGCAAGGCCGACTTCACCGGCGTAACGGGACGTCACACTGGCGGCTCCAACTACTGCATGGCCGATGGACACGCTAAGTTCTTCCTCGGCGCGCATGTGTCCGGGGGATATCCTAACGGCGTTTCCGGCGACTGCGGAACTCCCGGGAATACCGCTTCTACCGTAGATTGCGCGGACGGCACAATTGCCGCCACGTTCAATATCAACTAGATTCTCTTCCATGCGCTCGCGGCGATACCGCCGCGAGCGCCCATATCGCCGGAAAGTTTACTGAATTTATGAATCGACGGTTTCGGAGCGCGGCGACCGCGCTGCTAGCGCTGACGACCGCCGCCTGTCTGACATTTCCCGCAAACGCCGCGACGGATACGCCGCCCTGGCCGGCGGAATCGGTCGTTTACTGTGTCTTCCCGCGCATCTTTTCCTCACATGGCGATTTCAACGGCGTCACCGCGCAACTGCCCCGGCTGAAAAAACTCGGCGTCTCCGTCATCTGGCTGATGCCCGTCACCACGCCTGGAAAGTCGATCCCCGGACATCCCACGGTGGACAGCTCTTATTGCGTCCACGATTATTACTCCTTAAATCCCAGTTATGGAACCGAGGCCGATTTTCAAAAATTGGTGTCGAGGGCGCACAAATTAGGGCTCAAAGTGATTTTGGATGAGGTTCTGAACCATACATCCTGGGACAGCCCGCTGATTACGGAGCATCCGGAGTTTTACGTTCACAGCGATGGCGACTTGAAGAACCCCGCCACGATCAAGCAGGCGTTCAACTATACCGATGTGGCGCAGCTCAACTACGCGAGTTCTGGTCTGCACGAATACATGATCGATATGCAGAAGTTCTGGCTCACGCGCTACCATGTCGACGGCTTCCGATACGATTCGGCGAGCAATCCGGGCGGACCTGGGCGTATGATTTCGGCCGATTTCTGGAGAGAGACGGGCCGCGCGCTGCGCGCGCTAAAGCCGGATGTTCTGCTGCTTGGAGAAAGCGAGGATGCGGAGCTGGGGATGAATCCCTTCACACTCGATTACGGCTGGTGGCTGCATGATGCGTTAGTGGATGCTTCCAAAGACGGGGGCGACGCCGCAAACGTGCAAAAGGTCTGGCAAAAACAGACGGATGAATTTCCGGCCCAGATGAAGCACCTTTCGCTGCAGGACAACTGGGACACCATCCGTGATGTCGCCGCCTACGGCGGAACTCCGGACGGCGCGTTGGCGGCGGCGGCGTTCAACCTCACCAATACCGGCGTTCCGCTGATCTATAACGGCATGGAGATCGGCAACGCGGCGGGCGAGGTCAATCCGCATGCGCCCATCGACTGGGCAAGCGGCGATTCGCGCTTCCCGGCCTTCTATCATCAAGCGATCGCGTTGCGCAGGGTTAATCCCGCGTTCACGCGGGGAAGAATGAAATGGCTGTCCAATTCCATTCCTTCGCAGGTCGTTACCTACGAGCGGTTGGACGGAGACGCGGAATTCCTGGTCGAGATCAACCTTTCCTCCAAACCGGCCAGCGGCCGGGTGGATGCGCCGGACGGCGCGGGTTGGACGCGCGTTCCGCTGGGGAAATCCCCCGCTATGGCGAGCGTCCCTGCCCCGTCCAAGATCTCCCTGGGAGCGAAGGGATTCGCAATCTTTCGCCGCCGCGCGGCTCACGGAATCGGTGACATGCGCTCGGGAAAACCCAATAAGGAACGCGCGCGCTCGGAAATAAAATAAATATCTCGTAAGCGTCCATGCTCTTAGTTTCTTGGTAGACGTGGTATGATGAAAATGAGCCTTCAACCAACAGAACGTAGAGTTGATTCGTTTTTCTTCGCAAGCGCGTCTACCAGATCCTTATGCTTGATGTCGATCATATCGCAGTCCCTCATCGAGCGTCGCTCGACGCCTCTGGACGCCGGCGACGCATCGCGTTCGTCACGGAGAGTTATGCTCTGGGCGGGGTTGAGCGCTGGCTCGACATGCTCATCTCCGGTCTGGACCGCTCCCGCTTCGACCCCGTTCTGATCTGCTCGGATGTCTCGGCGATCGACCCCTTTGTCGCCGATGTCGAGGAATGCGGCGTCGATGTGATTCGCACCGATTACCTCACTCCCTTTTCATCCAGCTCCAGCCCCTCCGCCATACTGCGCCTCGCGCGCCTGCTGCGCGCGCAAGGCGCGGAAGCGGTTCACGCGCAGGTGCTCGGCGGCGCCGGCGCCCGCTCCATCGCGCTCGCCGCCGCCCTCGCGGGTGTGCGCGCGGTGGTTGTCACCATCCACGGCTCGCTGCTTCAGCCCCTGAGCGCGCTGAAAAGCGCGCTCAGCCGCGTGTTCGACCGCGTCTTTGTCACCGCCTATACGACTTCCTCCCAGAGCAGCCGCGCATCGCAGATCGCAATGGCGGGGCGCAGCCCGAAGCGGATCCGGGTCATTCCGCACGCCATCGAATGTGAAGGGTTCGACCCGGATATCAACTCCATGCTGGCGCGCCATGCGCTCGGACTTCCCAAGGATGGGCCGGTGATCGGACTGGTCGGCCGAATGGAGGAGCAGAAGGGTGTGGAGGATTTCCTTCGTATGGCGCGGCTCGTCTCAGACTCCGAAGCCGGCGCGCATTTTCTGGTGGTCGGCGACGGACAGGAGCTTCCGAAGTACCGGATGCTGGCCGAAGACCTGGGGATCGCGGACCGCGTTCACTTCACCGGACGCCGCACCGATATTGCGCGCTGTCTGGCGGCGATGGATGTCTTTGTGCTGGCGTCGCTGTTCGAGCCCTTTGGCCTGGTCCTCGCCGAAGCGATGGCGATGAAGACGCCGGTAGTCGCCACCGATGTCGGCGGCGTTTCCGAAGTGATTTCCGACGGCGTCACCGGTATGCTGGTCCCCGCCGCCGATCCGGCCGCGATGGCCAAATCCGCGCTGGAATATGTGCGCCGACCGGAACTGGCGCGCCGGCACGGCGAAGACGGACGCAAGCGCGTCCTGGAGAAGTTCACCGCCTCCCGCATGGTCGCCGATATGGAGCGACTTTACGAACGCTGCCTGATGGCGGAGCAGGCGCATCCGAAAATGGCCCGAGTTTGGCGCTCGGCCCTTTCCGACTGAGTCGAAGCACGCCGCCGACAGGAGAACGCAAACCGTGAAGATCAGCGTCATCATCCCCACGCGCAACCGAAAGGACATGCTGCGCCAGGCGCTCGACAGCGTCCGCGACCAGAATGCCCCCGGCGTCCATTTCGAAACAATCGTCGTCGATAACGGCTCGACGGACGGCACCCTCGAAATGCTCGCCGCCGACTACCCGGAAGTCCATCGTCTTTCCTGCATGGAGCGCGGCTCGTCGACGGCCCGCAATGCGGCGATGCGCGCCTCGACCGGCGAGTGGATCGCCTTTTTGGACGACGACGACATCTGGCTCCCCAATAAAATCGCGCGCTGCCAGGCGCTGGCGGGGGAGCATCCGGACGCCCGCTTCCTCTATACCGCCGCCACGGTCTGCGATCACGAAATGACGCCCCTGCGGCGCTGGAGCGGTCCGGATATTGCGACGGAGCCGATGACGTGCGCCTCGTTTCTTCGCGACAGCATCACTCCCTCCGCGATCCTCATCCATCGCGAGGTGATCGCGGCCGTCGGCGAATTCGACGCTACGCTGCTGCGCGGACAAGACCTGGACTACTTCTGCCGTGTGCTGCTCGCCGGCTTCACCTGCGCGGCCGCCCCGGAGCAGCTCGTACTCTACCGGCTTCCCGAACGGCCGGATCCAAATCTGCTTTACCGATCGTACTTTCACATTGCGCCGCTCACCGCCCGTTATATGCGGGCCGACGCGCCCGGCCGCCCTTCCGATGACGAGCGCAACGCGCTCCTGCGCCACGTGCGCGGCTACTACGCCAATCAGCTAACCCAGGCGTTTCAGTTTTACCGCCAATGCGGCGACGCCCCCACCTCGCGCCTCGCCCTCGGCCTCGCCTTACGCGTCTCCCCGCTGCATGCCCTCAAGAGCCTCGTCACCGGGTAACAAACCCCGACTCATGAAAAAAGCGCCTGTCCCCTCGTCGGGTCAGGCGCCTTCAAAAAATTTCAATTAACCGAACATCAGACTGATATAATGTCCAATGGACAGTCCCAAAATGAGGAGCGCAAGTCCCGCTCCGAGTATAATCGAGCCCGCGACCGTAATACTTTCGAATAAATTGTCACCCATCGTCATCATCTCCCGCCAAACGACCGAGGTTCCCCCAGCCGTCCGTCCAAAAATCAATCCATTACCTTGTCAATACCGAGCGGCTCCGCCGCTCCCGTCCCTGTTCATATCTATAACCAACCGCTCCGCGAAAGAGTTCCGGAACGATCGGTATTTATTTCGCGGAACCTTAAAAAAGGTTCATTCCTTTTTTAAAGTCCCGCCAGCAGGACGCCCCGGATCTCACCGTCGGAAAACATGCCGTCCGTGCGCAACGCGTACGCGCAGCGCATTTCCAGCATGCCCTCCGCGAACGCAATATGCATCTCCGACTTGTTTGTAACGTTCTTAAGCAAAATCCGCGCCAACTTGGCGCGTACCGCTTCTTTACCCAGTTCGTCCGCGCAGATAACCCTCAGCGCCATGTTCGTCCGATGGCAGGAAAGATTGTCGAGAAAGGTCAATCCGTCCAGATCATTCTCAAAACTGGCCCAATCCACCTCATAAGCGATCGCCCCGCCGCCGCAGATCTCCGCCAGCTCCGCCGTCCGCTCCGGAAACGTCACATCCTGCAACTCCTTCATCTTCCGCCGCTCCATCAACCCCATGTCGCGCCCCTCCCCGTCGTTGTGTTGGAGACAGAATACACCGCGATGGTGAGACGAACGTGAGAAAGGCGTGAGGTCTGCGTGAATATTCGGATATAATGCATGGACCTAAGCATCAACTCAGTATTTGCGGGCCATACATGTGCGGCGGAGCGGGAAGACAGAATGACAAATGACTTGAAAAAGGAGGCGAAGGCGCTGCGGGCGCGAATCGAGTCGGCGTTCGCCGATGTTCCCTACCCCAGCGACGAACACCTGGGCGAGCGTACGCAGATGGACGACGACTACAATGATGTCATCGCGCACTTCACCGGCAAAAATTGGCGTGATCTCATCCCAGTACGGAAGCCG
The DNA here is from genome assembly GCF_003574315.2 of Capsulimonas corticalis. Classification (GTDB taxonomy): domain Bacteria; phylum Armatimonadota; class Armatimonadia; order Armatimonadales; family Capsulimonadaceae; genus Capsulimonas; species Capsulimonas corticalis. The sequence goes on from NZ_AP025739.1 coordinate 6,649,095, forward strand.
CCTCGGGGCCGCGCGAACCCGCTTGAGACCGACATGTGTTTCTGTACTGCCGAGGCATGGCGTTACTTTCTGCCAGCATACCTTATCACCGCCGTCAAAATGGAAAGCGTTGGCAGTTTCACGCTTAACCCCGGCCGTTCGGAACATCTCAGCGACCACATTGAGCGCCGATTTCGCCTGCTGAGCGCCGAGCAATGCGCTGTCGTTGCCGCCTTCTTAAAATACGGCGAGTTATTGATTGACGACAAGAAGCAACGGAGCCCGGATCATGCCAGATATTACGAGTACGAGCGGCAAAAACTACTCCCGGTGATTGAGTACTGGCTCGCCAGGGCGGCAGTCCTGGAGAATTCCAGTTCTTAAGGCAGTGACGATATGATTGGGCAAGAGCAGAAGGCGAAGGGGAGCGCTATACTCGCTTTGTCAAATCTTCCTCACCATATTTGTGTGAAGATGTCGCGCATTAGGTCAAACTCCTGAATACGGTACATGAAATTATTGATTTTCTTGGGATCATTATTAAGCGAGAGAGGGCAGCTGTCCTTTATAAAACATGAAACAGATAATCATCGACTTAATTGCTTATTGTGAGGATTGGCGTCTCCCCGATGAAGATCGGTATTTCCCAGATGTTGTTTTGTCTGCAATAGGCAGATGGGGCGATGAACGCGTGAATTCCGCAGCGCACGCGGTTGTCATATGTTTGTCATGGGATAGACGTGGTCATAAAAAGGATCGGTTTGGGAAAATGAGAATTCCTCAGGAGAGTGATTTCAGCAAAATGGTGAGGCAGTGGGTGATAGAAACGCCCGAATTGGCTGAATTGTTCGAGGTGCGAGAAGACGATATTTACTTACGTGACGATCTGCCGAGCCAAGAAGTTGATGATATGGCGGCGTGCGCTCACGAATCCATGTTGCGAAATGTGCATGTGCGCCCCATGTAAGGCGAGAGGCTGTCAGCTTCTCCGTGTCGGCGCGGGCGGCCATATTCCGTCGTCGGCGTTCGCGCCAATATGGATCGTTGTTTGTGGGATATTCGCTCCCCAAATCGCGACAGCAATTTGCCCAACGGCGGCGCCGATTGCGACGCCGAACACCAGACCGAACGGCGCTTGCTGGAGCATCCGGCCTGGCGTAAGCCAAATTGCCAGCATTTTGGGATCCGTCGATTGGCTGGGAATCAGCACCCAAAGAGCAGCGCCCAATATGGCGCCGATCAGCGTGAAGACGCCGAGACGAAGAAGCGCGCGGTTAGACCAATAAACGCGGCCTGAGGAGACGGCTCCAATAGCTCCGCCAATGAGCGCAGTGAGAGGCATGCTCAGTATCACGAAAAAGAAGCCGTCATCGCCGATAAAATAGCAGCCAAAGAGAAAAGTCGCCGCGAGCGCGCCGACGGCGCCGATAAGAAAACCGAGCACATACTTTAATAATCGCTTCATTAAGATCCGAGTCAGTTCGTAAACACAATAATGGATTGAAGTAGATTAGTGTCAAAAGTTGCCGGGCGGCCTCTTGATTGGCTCCTACCGTCCTGTCCACTGTACCCACCATTCTTTGGAGAATAGCGGCGGATGATGTTCCACGAGACGCATGTTGTCCGTAACGACGGCGTTCTCGTCCATGGTCACGGTGATCGTGAACGGCTGCCGCAGAACAACTTTTCCCTGCACGGAGCCGGTGACAGCGAATTGATAGTCAACTCCATCGGGTATGCCCAGAGGAACGGTCACATGGAGCGTGCTGCTGGGGTGCGCCGCCGTGATCTCATTCGATGTAAATTGGCAGCGCATGTACTTGTGCGTGGCGCTGGGCGTGAGGATATTGTCGACGGAGCTGGCGCAGACTCCGAGCTTCAGCGCGCCGGTAAAGCCCGGCGCTGGCTTCATCGTCACATGGACATCGTAAACGCCGCTATGCTCCGTCATGATCGCTTCCGGATCGAGGGAGAGACGGCAATCGCGGGTCAAAACGACCGGTGGGATCGTGACTTCCAGATTGCTGGCGTGAGCGATCTTTCCCGTGGTCGCGATAAGGCTCACCACAAATGTTCCGGGACAGCGCAGGGCGGCTGCGTTCGCCGATAGCTGGGCGTTGACGAAGACGGGCCGGTCTTTTGTCAGAATGAGCCGTCGCGTTGGGAATTTCATCGAGAAACCCGCCGGCAGCGGCGCGGCGGAGCCGTCGCCGCGCCGAGTTCGCGCCGCCAGCTGGATGGGTCCCGCCAGGCCGCGCAGAGCGTCAATTTGCATGCTCACGGTCTTGATCGCCGGCTTGGTGTCCGTCGGTTTGAGCGTGATCTCCGACGGCTGACCGAAAATCGCGAAATCGCGCGGCGGATTGTTATCGGGAACCGCAGACGCATATTGAGCGGGGCGCCGGGGGTCGTCGGTGTGCTCCACGCCCTTCGGGAGAACCTCGCGGTACGGCAGGCTCCACAGAACGACAAAGACGGCGATACCGGCGGCGCCGGCCGCGAGAGTGATTAGCGCTTTGCGTTTGAGCGACATCCCATCACACCTTAAGACCAGAATTTGCAGAGCGAGCGGCCTTCATCATATGCGCTCCGGCGCGGAATGTCAAGCGCTTTTTGGCATAAGGCGGAAGACGAGAAAACAGCCCGGACAGATCCATCTGTCCGGGCTGTTTTGCGTCGGGCGTTTTGGCTGCGTGGTTACCCGGGCAGGATCTCCAGGCCGCTGAGTTTGGCGTTCTGGTCGGGGCTGCCGGGGGCGGCGGAGACGCGAATACGGATCTTGCCGTCAGGGCCGGGGGTGATGCCGGAGAACTCTTTGACGATGGCTTTGTTCATACCGCCTGCGGCTTTGAGGATCTCGAAGTCGGTGAGAGCGGGTTTGCCATTGATCTGGATGTTCTCGATGCGCATGCCGGGGTCGGAGTCGAAGAGCTCGGCGAAGTGCAGGCGGACGGTGTATGTCTTGCCGACCGGGACGGCGTAGGCGTAGGTCAGGTCGTCGGCGTAGCGCTCGCCCTGGTAGACGCCGGCGGGGGCGGCGTTCGGGACGCTGGTGTCAATCGCCGCGCCGTTGGAGCTGATGCCGCCGTCCTTGATGTTCGGATCGGCCATGAAGTCGCCGATGTTTTCATCGGAGCCGGCGGCGACACGGATCGGGACGGTGAACGTGACCAACTTATCAGGCTCGGAAGGCGCGGGCAGCGCCGCGTACTGGTAGCTCGCGGGCATGCTAAGCGGCGGGCGCGCGGCAACGGGCTTGCCCCACATCGTGTTCGGCTTCGGCCCCATAGTCAGGCGCAGGACGCCGCCGGCGAGCAGATCTTTGTGCGTGAACCAGGCGCGGGCCATCGGCTTGCCGTTGAGCGTGGCGGACTGGATATAGATATTCTTCGGCGAGTTGTTCGCGGCGATCAGCGTGAACGTTCGGCCGCCGAGGCTTTTGTCCAGGTGGATCGTCGCCTTGCTGACAACCGGGCTGCCGAGCACGTAAACGCCGCTCGCCGGGTTGACCGGATAGAAGCCGATGGCGCTGAAGACATACCAGGCGGACATCTGCCCGCAGTCGTCGTTGCCGCACTGTCCGGCGGGGCTGTCGTCGTAGAACTTGCTCATGACCTCACGGACACGCGCCTGTGTCTTCCAGGGCGCGCCGGCGTAGTCGTACAGATACGAAACGTGGTGGCACTGCTCGTCGCCCTGCGCGAACTGCCCGATCCGGCCCGTGATGTCGGGGATACCGGTGTTGATCTTGGAGCTGGCGGCGAACATGGCGTCCATCTTACGGATAAACCCGGCGTCGCCGCCGTAAAGCTGGATCATGCCGGGCACGTCCTGCTGCGCGGCGAACGCATACTGCCAGGCGTCGGCTTCCGTGTACTCGTCGCCGACCAGACCGTTGTCCACAAAGTGCGCGCGCCAGGAGCCGTCGGCCTTGCGGCCGCGCATAAACTGGATGCGCGAATCGAACTGATTGCGGTAGCTGGCCGCGCGCGTCAGGAACATCTGAGCGTCGTCATCATGCCCCAGCGCCTTCGCCATTCGGGCGAGGCACCAGTCATCGAACGAATATTCCAGCGTCTTGGAGGTTGCCTGCTCGCCAGGCTGCGAAGCCACATAGCCCAGCGTCTTGTAGGTGGCGAGACCGCTGCGGTCCTGCATCGCGGTGTCGCGCATCGCCTGATACGCCTGTTCGGGATCGAAGCCTTTGAAGCCCTTGAAATAGGCGTCCACAATCACGGGAACCGAGTGGTAGCCGATCATGCAGAAGGTCTCGCCGCCCCAGAGCGGCCAGATCGGCGTGGAATGCAGACCATTCTCATTGTACTCGGCGAGCATCGTGCTCACCATGTCATTGACGCGGTTCGGCTCGACAATGGTCAGCAGGGGGTGCTCGGCGCGGTAGGTGTCCCACATCGAGAACTCGGTGTAGTTCTGAAAGCCGCCCCCGGTGTGGACTTTATGGTCCATGCCCATATAAGCGCCGTCGACATCGTTGAAGAGGATCGGCGCGAGGTGCGACAGATAGAGGTTGGAGTAGAATGTCCGGCGGATATGCGGATCCGGCGTGTCGATCTGCACGGCGCCGAGGGATTTGCTCCACATCTGCTGCGCGGCGGTGCGGGTGGCGTCGAAATCGAAGCCCGGGATCTCGGCGGCGAGGTTCTTGCGCGCCCCTTCGATGCTCGTTCCCGAAATACCGACCTTCACCAGCACGGACTCGCCGGCCCTGGTCGCGTAGTTCACCACGGCCTTCAGGTGGTTCCCCTTGGCCGTCGTGCTGCCTTCCGCGAAACGCTGGTCGTCCTGCGCGAGCGCCACGGTGGAGAAGGGCTTGGAGAACTCCATGACGAAGAAGATGGACCGGTTGCTCGACCAGCCGTTTGTCTTCTTGTAGCCTGAGATCGTGCGATTGTTCTCGATCGTGATCCCGCCGTCATACGGGTTGTTGCCGATGCCGTGCGCGAGGTCCAGCACGATGTGCGCGCTGTCCGTCCGCGGGAACGTATACTTATGGAAACCGCAGCGATTGGTGGCGGTCAGCTCCACGGCGACCTTCGGATCTTCCAGAAAGACTTTGTAGTCGCCAGGGCTCGCCGTCTCCCTGGCGTGCGAGAAGCGCGAGATGTACCCGTTCCCGGGCGTACCCAGGTCAAAGTGAACGTCGCCGACCGTGGGCATCAGCATGATGTCGCCCAGATCGCCGCAGCCGGTGCCTGTCAGGTGCGTGTGGCTAAAGCCCTGGATCGTACTGTCGGAATAGTGGTATCCCGAACAGCCGTCCCACGATTCGGTGCGCGTGTCCGGGCTCAGCTGCACCATGCCGAAGGGGACCGTCGCGCCGGGATAAGTGTGCCCATGGCCGTCGGTCCCGACCATCGGGTCCGCGCTCTGGAGCGGCGTCAGCGTCGCGGCCGCCCGCGCGGAGGATGCGGCGAATGGCGACACGAGCGCCGAAACGATCAGAGCCTGTGCAAGGCGATGCCGAATGAGGTGAGAGTGCTTCATCAGATTCCTTTGGCGCAAAAAGAGCGTAAGCCGACATATCGGTTCAAAACGGCGGAGATACTCTTAGGATACGACAAACAAGGAAAAAGATCAAGAAGGCATTTGTGACGCAGTGTGTCTTTATGTGACCTATAACGCCCAAGATTTCTCTTCTCCCTTCTCTGCGCGCGGCCTGCCCACAATTGGAAGCTTGTGGGCAATCCGGGCGTAAAGTCAGCAAAAGCCGACGAAATAGCCTGCAAGCTTCCACTTGCGGGACTTTGGCGCTGGGCCGATGCGTTTCGCTCCATGCGCTGGGAGCACGAACGGCTTGATCGCAAACGTGTCAAATGCTAGACTTTCTCAAACCGGCGCGGCTGTCCTGAGCGTCCCCAAAACCCTGCGGCGCGGGGTGATTCGCGCGGCGCGCGGCGCCGGAGCGATCGCGCGGGCGGGTTTAGAAAGTATGGGAAGGAGCGCGGTGTTTTTCATGCGCTCCGCCCACATGGCGGCGGTCCTGCCGCCCTTATCCCGTACGGACACCGGCGCGCCGATCGCGATGAGCGCGCGCGCCGCGGCGAGGGTCTCCTCCGTCATGCGCCGGCGCACCGGAGGCGTATTGCATTCGGCGTGCAGATTGATATCGCGCATCGCCGCATGGATCAAAGCCGTTCGCCCCCGGTCGTCCACCGCCTCCACGTCGGCGCCCGCCGCGCGCAGCACCGGGATCAGATCCGCCAGTCCCCCTTCCGCCGCCGCCATCAGCACCGTGCGCCCGGCATTGTCGCGCACATTCGGGTCGGCGCCGTGCTTGAGCAAAATGCGAACGATCGGAATGCTGTCCACGCTGACCGCCCGCGCCAGCGGCGTCACTCCATACTCATTGCAGACATTGACCCGCGCGCCCTTCGCCAGCAAAATCCCGACCGTCGCGGCGTCGCCCGACGACGACGCCCACGCCAGCGGCGTATTCCTCGCCGGGTCGCGCGCCTCGACATCGGCGCCGCGCGCCAGCAGCGCCCGGACTCCTTCCGAGTCCCCCCGCAGCGCCGCCGCCAAAAGCTCCTTGTCCAGCGGCGCTACAGTCGCCGCCAGCATCACCCGATTCACCGGCTCCGCGCTCGCCGCCCTTGGCGCACCGCAAACACCCGCGCTCCACACCACCAGCGCCGCCGCCATCAGCGCCGCCCGCTCCTGTCCGCCGCCCGTATAGTTTCCGTTCATTGCTCCCCTCCATCCGCTTCAAAGTTGTGATGGAGGGAGTATATTGCGCAAGGGTGAGAAGTCCGTGAGACGGGCGTGAGAATTGCGTGAAGTTTTTCCGGCTCCAGCAGTGGCTTTGAGTTATAATACTTATCGAGTAGACAAGCCAATCTCTTCGCGATTTACTTGAAGAGTCTTTTCATTTTTGCGGCGCCCAGGCGACATTGATCTTTGAGAACGTCCCTAAAAATGGGGATCGACGCTCAGGCGGCCGTTCGGCAGGTAAACAAGGATGAACAGATTACAGAGAAAGCGGGCTGACGCAGCCGCGGAGATTGGACAGAACTTCTTCTACGGCGAGGGCGTTCGCAAGAACTATCACAAAGCTTTTCCGTACTTGCTGGAGGCGGCGGAAGCGGGTCACATCCATTGCATGAACCTTGTCGGCTTCTGCTACAGCGAAGGACGGGGCGTCGCCAAGGATGACACGCGTGCGATGACGTGGTACGAAAAGGCTGCGGAGTACGATCATCAGATCGCCCTGTGCAATCTGGCGATCTATTACGATCAGGGGAAGCACGTTCCCATGGACAAGGAAAGGGCGTTTGCGCTCTATTTACGCGCGGCCGAACTTCGCGACGACTGGGCGGCCTGCAATCTGGGCGTAATGTATCTGGACGGCGAAGGGACGACGCAAAATCTCGCGGAAGGCATTCGATGGATGCGGCGCGCGGCCCAGTACGGGGAGGACGCAATAGCGCAGTACAATCTCGGCAAGGCGTATCTGGAAGGCGAAGGCGTGCGGACAAATCGCAGATTAGCGCGGAAATGGCTTGCCCGGGCGGCGGAGCAGGGACATAAAACGGCGGCGAAGACGCTGCTGTCAATGCAGGAAGGTAAAGGCGGAACGCATGCTGCGTACGGTGGATAACGGGAAATTTCAGCGCGGACAAGTTTGGAAGTATCACGCGCGGCCTTATGAAGACGGCTCGACACTGACCGTCGTCAAGACGGAAGTCCATGACCGGCTCGGGGCGATTGTCCATATTCACCTTCAGGGCCTGCGCATTCGAACGCCAAGGCATTCGATAGGGATGACGTCCGTGATCGGGCATCTTCCATGCTCCGAGGAATCCATTACGCAAAGCGTGACACAGCTTGTACAAGAGAATGCTCCCTTGCCCGACTTTGAAGAAGGATATCAGCAATGGCGAGACGCCTTCGACGCCGGCGGAGCGGGAATTTGGACGGTTCCCATCGCGGAAATGGTGAGCGCATTGGAGAGTATCATTAGCGCCCAGGATCAGGAGAAATAAGCGGCCGCCGAACGGAGTAATGCAAATGATGGGGAAACGAATTCCCAAAGCGTTCTTAGTAGTCCCTCTTATCGCAATAGGCGCGACCGCGCTCGTGCTGCTGCTGTGGCGGCATCCGTTGAACGCCGACACGCCCGCCAAACGAAACGCCATCTATACGGCGGTTTTTCAGAAGATGTTGGCCCGCCGCGCGCGGCCCTACTCCGGCCTTTCGGTGGACGGCAACGATCCGGACACGGCGGTGATGAACCAATTTCGAAATGACAAGAGAGTCATTCTCGGCTCTCGGATCACGGTCGGCCCCACTCGCGCATTCGAGGACAGGAAGACAGGCGCCAGCGCGGAGGCCCTCTCGGTGGATTCGAACACGCTCCGATGGTACGGGCCGGCTTCGGTTTCCATTGAGGTGGACGCCCACGGCAGCGGCTCGGACGGATCCCATGGGACATATTATCTTGTCTGCAAAAGCGGTCGATGGGCAGTGAATGACTATCGCGACTCGGGGATCATGTTCTAGAGTATCTCGAATCTCCAGGGCAGAGAGTGCAATCATGAATGACTTCTCTGAAATCGAATGGCTGATCGCACTGTCTCGGACCGGCAATACGCCGCGAGCGCGCGACGCCCGCATTGAGCTTTCCGAGCGCGGCGACGAGGCGTTGCCGTTTCTGGTCGACGCCGTGCTTGACGAAACCTTGCCGGGCGGAGCCGCCCTGGTGGAGATCATCGGTGAGATTGGCGCCGATGAAGCGTCAAAACGCGCACAGGCATATGTGTTTAACCGTGAGGACTTTGCGCTGAAGCGATATCTCGCTGGCGGCGACAACGCCGCGAACGCCCTCATCGAACTTCTGGGCGCACCCCATCTCAGACACTTGCGAGCGGCGGTTTGTCAGGCGCTAAGCGCGACTTGGTCGGCGCTGGCGCGCGACGCCCTCATCGCAGTGATGACCGAAGAAGATCCCCATCCCGTGGCGTGTATCGCGGCCAAAGCGCTGGGAGTGCTTGGACGACTGGACGCGGAGGAAGCGCTGCTCGCGGCGGCCAAATCGCCTCATCCTTACACGCGGTCGGCGGCGCTGATCGCACTTGCGCAAACGCAAAACGGCGCGTTCGCACCGCTCACTGCCGGATTAAGCGATCCCGACAATTATGTGCGCTTGACGGCAATAAAACTGCTGTCAGATCCCGAGGGACCACGCTACGATGAATGGGCGATAGCCCCGCTGCGCGACGCCATCGCGGATCTCACGAAAGACTTGCAATCGTCCGATCCCAAAATCGCCGCCCTCGCGGCGGTCACACTCGCGCAGTCGCGTTCACCAGAATCGGAGGAGCCATTGATCGAGTTTCTCTGCTTTGGGTCAGTCCCAGAGGTCAAACGCGTCGCCGCCGTCGCGCTGGGGCATGTGGGAACCGACGATTCCGTACCGGAGCTGCTCCGAGTGCTGACGACGGAAACGAACGAAGGCGTGCAGCGCGCCGCCGCCGAGGCGCTGTACCGGATCGGAACATATCGCGCACGCACGGCGCTCATCGACGCCAAATCGTCGGTGAACGATCCTCTTCGAAAAATGATCATGGATCTGCTAAAGAATTAAAGGCGCGACGTTGTTCACTTCTCAGTTATTTCGACCAGGCGTGGTAATGCCAAAGAATGCAGATGCAGACGTATTGCTGCGTACGATAGCGAACTTACCGGATCAGTTCGAGAATGAATGTGAGATAATTTCTCTCAATGATATCTTTGATATCGTTTGGTACTCGAAATTCTTTTTCGATCTCGGAGAGATTTGTCAGACAGACATCAGCGACCATGAAGATTACACCATACATCCACGCTATTTGAGCGACATATTGGCGTTGATCGAGCGAAAATATTCTCGCAGCCCTAACAGAAAGCTTTCGGATTTCTTTTTATCGCTTAAGGCAATGTGCGAGAAAGCGCAACAACTCAACTTTTCGTTGCATTTGGAATTATAGGCGCTCTGAGATACTCCACAGAGAAGATTAACGATGCTTCAGGAAAAATACATGACGGAACATCACTACAATATTTTCGCGGATTACCACCAGTTTTATCTACAAGATGAAAAAGCTGACGGCGACCTATCCGACTGCTGGACGCACGAGGCCACCGAACAAATGCTGGCGCTCGCGCCTGGAACAATAGGTGTAGGCACGGTGCGTAATATGACAGTCCCAGTCACCGTACGAGTTCTGGACGCCGCCCCCGCCGACGACTACGACCAATGGGACCAAGTCAACGAGTGCAGTCTTGACATTCCATCAGGCAGCCTTGTGATTGCCGGTTGCACTGACTATTTTCCTGACGCCGCACGAATTCCCGTCGTTCCTGGATCTTACCGAGCGCGCTTGTTTTATGGCGGACTGGAGACTCTCAACGATGACGGGTTAGAGGGCGGTGACCACTATGAGATTGCCCTATGGCCCGCGCCGCCTTTAAAGGCATCCATACTGAAATCGCGTCCGACGCTCCCACTCAATCCTATTGTATACGACAAGGCTAGGTATCACATCAACGAGAGTTTTCCTAAACGTCTCTCCACAGACCAGGTGCTTGTTCCGACCGGGATGTATCTAGGCTGGATAATCGACCACAATCTGCACAACCCCGCATTTTTTGAAGAATGCAAAGAACTGATTGACAAGTTCACGCGACGCGAGATCCAAGCCTCCAATATCTACGAATACTTCGATGGCTGTTTCGACAGTGAGATGCTGAGCCCGGAAGGCAACGCTTTTACCCAATTTTATTTCGGTGTCGAATCGGGTGAATATTTAAAGGACTACGAAGTCCATCTTGTCGCGGATCGACCGTCGCTATTCCATGTCCGAGAAAACGCGAAGAATTACGCGATTCTGACAACGTTCATCGATCAACGGTATCAAGATTGGGTTTCTCAAAAGTGACTAATATGAAATTTATCGAAGACTAACTTAATTATCTTTCGCAGAACTGATACATACAAGACCGCAAAGACGCTGCTAGATTACTTGAAAGATTGAGACGGAGAGGGCGCTCAAGGAGGACAGACTTGCTGAACAAGCTCAAGGCGCTATTCCAACGAAGCAAGGCTGCGGAAGATTTGCCTGATGGATTTTGGGTATTGCTGAACATGGCGAATAATACTGCGGACATTAAGCCGCTTTCGCCGGAGCAGATGATAGACACGCTGGATGGTTATGCGCGGCAGGCGCAGGCGGCGGATACGCTGATGATTGTTGATTCGGAATCGGGACCGGAGATCTGGTTGTTTTCGTCGCAGGAGAGCGCTCAGGAGTTTGTGCAGCAGATCATGCGGCAGACGATCGCGGAAAATCCGGAGGCGACGATGGGCGCGTTTACGATGGTGTCGATGCAGCGGGCTGTGCTCTTTCCCAAACTGGCGCGGGTTCCCAGCCTACACGCCATCCTGGATCCGGCGACGCCCGCCGAGCGGGTAATTCCCGCCGCCGAGATTCGCGCGTCCGTTGGTCTTACAGGAGAAGCTGGATGGATGTGACACAAGATGCCGTGGTCGATATCTCAGAAGCGCTGGAGCGGTTCTTTGGCTGCTCGGGCAAAATGCTGAAGCCGTCGCGGGCGACCGTCGAGGCGCTGGTGCGATCCATTCCCGAAAACCAGATCCTGACGACGGACCTCCTGCGCGCGGAGCTTGCGCGACGGTCCCAGGTCCAGGTCACCTGCCCTTACTGCGCCAAACAGGCGCTGAAAGCCATCGGCAAGGCGGCGCCGGACGGCGCGCCGTTTTGGCGCGTCGTTAAGGCGAACGGGGAATTGATCTCGTACTTCCCTGGCGGCGTGGAAGGCCACGCCGCGCTATTGAAAGACGAAGGGTTTGTGATCGACGACAGGCCAAAGACGCCGCGCGTTCAGGGGTTCAAGGATCATCTCGTTCGATTGGAATGAGACTGGATCGGGCGCCGAGTAATGGGTTAACCATTACCCATGGTATCCCAGTCCAAAACCATAAGGAAACAGCGGATCGGCGGCCTTGTCGTCGTAATGCAGCGGGATCTGCGACATCGCGCGCGGCCACGGAAATGAGAGCTTGCCGGTCGGTTTGTAGTCGCCGAAGAGGACATCGGTGACGCCCTGCCCTTCCGTGCCGGGGAGCCAGGCGGCGACGACGGCGTCCGATTGCGCGAGGATGTCGCCGAGGATCATCGGCCGGCCGGAGAGTAGGACAACCACGATGGGGATATTCGCCTTTTTGAGATTGGCGATGGCGTCCCGATCTTCCTGGGGCAGCGCGAGGTCGGTGCGGTCGCCCACCCCTTCGGCGTAGGGAATTTCGCCGACCACCACAATCCCCAGGCTCGCGCCCTCGGCGCCGGTTCCGTCTTTGGAGTAAGTGACGGCCGTCGCCGGCGACACGCTCTTTTTGATCGCGTTCAAGATGCTGGTCCCGCCAGGGACATCGCCCATCTGTCCTTGCCAGGTGATTGTCCACCCGCCGCACTGCATGCCGACATCATCGCCGCCACGCCCGCAAACATGGATCCGTTTGATGGTTTTGGCGATCGGGAGAGTCTGGCGGTCATTCTTCAAGAGCACGAGCGATTCACGGACGGCCTGGCGAGCGATCTGTCGGTGAGCGGCGCTTCCAAAGGTCTTTTGCACGGCCGGACTGACCGCAACGGTGTACTTCTTCTCCATCATGCCCATCGCGAGCTTGACGCGCAAAATGCGCAGTACGGCGTCGTCAATGCGGGACTGCGGCACGGCGCCTTCGGCGACGAGCGCTTTGACGTTGTCGAAAAACTGCTGGTACTTGTCCGTGATCATGAACATGTCCATGCCGGCGTTCAGCGAAATCTCGGCGTCCTTCTTGTAATCTCCGCCCAGCTCATCGATGGCGTTCCAGTCGGAGATCAAAAATCCCTCGAACCCCATGTCCTTCTTGAGAATATCGGTGAGAAGATGCTTATGGCCGGAGCACTTCACCCCGTTCCAGCTGCTGAAAGAGGGCATGATCGTGCCGGCGCCCGCCTGGATCGCGGCGGCAAATCCGGGGAGGTGGACGCGGCGCAGGGTCGCCTCGTCGATCTTCGCGTCACCCTGATCGTGTCCGCCGTCCGTCCCGCCGTCGGCCGCGAAGTGCTTGACGCAGGCAAGCACGGAGGTCTCGCCGGCCAGGTTATTTCCCTGCAATCCCTCTACCGCCGCCGCGCCCATTTGAGCCACGAGCGCGGGGTCCTGCCCGTAGCCCTCGTAAACGCGCCCCCAATGGTAATCCTGCGGGACCGTGACGCACGGCGCGAAGCTCCAATTGATCCCCGTCGCCCGGACTTCCTCGGCGGTCGCACGCGCCACTTTGCGCACCAGCGCCGGATCGCGCGTCGCGCCCAGACCGATATTGTGCGGAAAGATGGTCGCGCCGGGGACGTTGTTGTTGCCGTGCAATGCGTCGGTGCCGTAGACAATCGGAACGCCCAGACGCGTGCCGATCGATGTCGTCGCGAAGCCCTGCGCCATCTCGGTCCAGCCCTTCAGGGTGTAATCGCGCGGCCCGGAGCCGCCGCCGCCAAACACCGATCCGACATGGTACTTATCCACATCCTTGGAATCCTTCAAGGAGCCGTGCTCGACCTGGATCAATTGCCCGATCTTCTCATCCAGCGTCATCTTCGCCAGGATCGCCTTCGCCCGCGCGGTCTCGCGCGTAAACTTATCCTGACCCGAACGCGCCTGCGCCGCGCCCGCCAGCGAAAGAAGCGCCAGAGCGGACAGAACGGCAACAGGCGCGTTGAGACAATATAACGGATGGATGGGCCGTCGAAGATGCTTGCGGGCGATCATTGCGGGAATTTCCTTACGATGGGAGTGATGGGTCTCGCGGCGAGTGAGCAGGCGAGCGCTCCATACCGACAGAGTACCCGAAACGACGCGGTATTTTGGATACGTATACGCACGTGGCTTCGAGAAGTTTTTTCACGCGGAATTAGCCGCCGTAACCCAGCCCAAATCCATAGGGAAACAGCGGGGCGACTGTCTTGTCGTCGTAATGCAAGGGAATCTGATCCATGGAGCGCGGCCATGGAAATGAGAGCTTGCCGGTGGGTTTGTAGTCGCCGAAGAGGACATCGGCGATCCCCTGCCCTTCCGTGCCGGGAAGCCAGGCCGCAACCAGGGCGTCGGCTTGGTTCACGACGTCGCCGAGGATGATCGGCCGGCCGGAGAGCACGACAACCACGACGGGGATATTCGCCTTTTTGAGATTGGCGACGGCGTCGCTGTCTTCCTGAGACAGCGTCAGATCGGCGCGGTCGCCGAACCATTCCGCGTAGGGGCTCTCGCCAATGACCACGACGCCCAGGCTCGCGCCTTCGGCGCCTGTCCCATCTTTGGAGTAGGTCACAACGGCGTCTTTGGATACCGTGCTTTTGACGGCGCTCAAGATGCTGGTTCCCCCAGGGACATCGCCCATCTGTCCCTGCCAGTTCAACGTCCAGCCGCCGCACTGCATGCCGATGTTATCCCCGCCGCGCCCGCAGATATGAATGTGCTTAATCGTTTTCGCGATAGGAAGCGTCTGGCGCTCGTTCTTCAGCAGCACGAGCGATTCGCGCACGGCCTGGCGGGCGATCTTGCGATGCTCGACGCCGCCGAAGGCCGCCTGGAGCTTTTCGTTCGCCGCCGCCGTGAACTTCTTGTCCATCAATCCCATCGCGAGCTTGACGCGCAGGATACGCAGCGCGGCGTCGTCGATCCGCGACGGCGTCACTTTGCCTTCTCCCACCAGCGCCTTCAAATCGTCAAAGAACGTCTGATATCGGTCCGTGATCATGAACATATCCATGCCGGCGTTCACGGAGGTCGCGATATCTTGCTTGTAGTCCGGGCCAAGCAGGTTGATGGCGTCCCAGTCCGAGATCAGGAAGCCTTCGAAACCCATTTCTTTTTTGAGGATGTCGGTCAGCAGATGCGCGTTCGCCGAGCACGGGACGCCGTTCCAGCTGCTGAACGACGGCATGATCGTCCCCACCCCCGCCTGGATCGCGCCGGCGTATCCGGGGAGGTGGACACGGCGCAGAGTCGCCTCATCGATCCGCGCGTCGCCCCGGTCCAGCCCATGTCCGTCCTTGGCGTAGCCGCTTCCATAAGCCGTTCCTCCGTCCGCGGCGAAGTGCTTGGCGCACGCCAGCGTGGACGCGGCGTCGGAAAGCCTGCCGCCCTGCAGCCCCTCGACCGCCGCCGCGCCCAGCAGCGACGCCAGCGCCGGATCCTGCCCGTAGCCTTCGTAAGTGCGGCCCCAGCGCTCATCCTGCGGAACGGCGACACACGGCGCGAAGCTCCAGTTAATCCCCGTCGCGCGCACTTCCTCGGCGGTCGCCCGCGCCGCCTGGCGCACGATGTTTGGATCGCGGGAGGCGCCCAGGCCGATGTTGTGGGGAAACACAACCGCGCCCGGAACGTTGCCGTTGCCATGCAGCGCATCCTCGCCATAGAGGATCGGAATGGCGAGGCGCGTGCTCAGGGCGCTCGTTTGAAAGCCCTGCACCATCGCCGTCCAGCCCTTGAGATTGTGGTCTTCGGGATTGCGTGGACCGGAGCCGCCGCCGCTCAGAATGGAGCCCAGATGATACTTCACGATATCATTCGGATCCTTGAGCGAGCCGTGCTCGACCTGCATCATCTGTCCGATCTTCTCATCCAGCGTCATCGTCGCCAGCAGCGCGCGCGCCCGCCGGTCCTGATCCAAAAACTGCTTCTGTCCGGGCCGCGCCTCGGCGCTTACGCCGGCGAGGGAAAACAAGATCAGAGAAGCAAGAAACGCAAGCGGCGTTTTGGCGCCGGGAATGAGGATTTTCACGACGACAGAGTACCCCAAACGGCAGGATAATCTTAAATCGGCGCCCGCTAATCTTCTACCCGGTGAACGGTGTTCGGCGCGAACGCGGGAAGGCAGACGGCGATGTATTCGGCGCCGCTGTCGGCGGGGGTGCTGTACTGCACCCACTCACCGCCCGGAACGATCACGGCCTGGCCGGCCCCGACATCCAGGTGGGATCCATCGGAGGAAGTGACGCGCAGCACGACGGTGTATTCGGCGAACTCCGGCGTCTGGGCGGGCTCCGTCCAGCCGCCGGGGCTGGTCATCCGGGCGACGCTCAGATCCGGCGTTCCGGAGTTGACGCGGCCAATGAACTCTTCGATCAATTTGGGCTTGTTGCCCGCCGCTTCGATGACGGCGGGCGCGGCGATCAATTTCGGCATGGTGATGATCCTCGTGTATCGCAAAGAATTCGCCCCTTAGGACGCTGCGCTATTGTGGCATATGGAGACCCGAAAACACGCGAAAGATTCGCCCAACCGTTCTCAGAATCATCTAATCTTCCTCTAACGCCGTTCTAATCGCCGCAGGTAATAATACCGGGTGACCGTGAACGACCAGATCCACTGAAAAGAGGAATGAAATGGAAACTTCCAAGATGATCCGAGGGCTTCAAGCCGCCGTCGCTCTCGCCGCGTTCGGACTGTCGGCCGCCGGCGCCGCTACGCCTCCCAAGCCGAAGATTACTTCGGCGCAGGCGGAAGCCGCCGCCGTGCGCAAGGTTCCCGGGAAAGCGATGTCGTCGAAGTATGAGTTCGAGGACGGCCGCTGGCAATACGCCGTGATCGTCAAGGGCAAAGACGGCCTCTACGAAGTCGAAGTCAGCTCATCCACCGGCAAGGTTCTCGACCAGGAAAAGACCAGCGCGGCGGAGGAAAGCAAGGAAGCCGCCGCGGACAAAGCGGCCGCCGCGAAGCATCCCGTCAAGTAGCCCCATGCCCACGGCGAAAAGCCGTGGGCATGGCCTCCTCTTCCCAAACGCGCCTTTCCATAAGTATTTTCTAATGTAATCTTAACGACCCTCTAATTCTGGCCTATTACAATTACCGGGAAATCACGCACACCGGACAGGCGGCGCCCGATCCATGCACCTCGCAACTCTCTTCTGCGCGAAGTACTTATTCGCTCTTCCGATCGCGCTGCTCCTTTGGGGATGGATCTCGGCGAACGCCCGCGATCGGCGCGCGCTGCTCATCCGTGGAGTGGTCGCGTTGATCGTCGGCGTTGCGCTGGCGAAGGGCGGCGGCGCGCTTTACGACGATCCACGGCCATTTGTCGTCGGCCATTTCCCCCCGATGATCGCCCATGCGCCCGACAACGGCTTTCCCTCCGACCATTCTCTGCTCGTATTTTCCTGCGCGCTCCTGCTCTGGCCGTTCGACCGGCGGCTCTGCGCCGCCGCATTCGTCTGCGCGGCCCTGGTCGGCGCGGGCCGGGTGGCGAGCGGGCTGCATCATCCGATCGATGTCCTTGCGAGCCTCGCGTTCGCGGGGATCGGATGCGCGGCGGGAGTAGCCATATCCAGAATTCGAGATCAAAATCATCACGCACTGCAGAAAGGCGACATACATTGAAGAAGAATAAAACACTCTCCCCCCTGCTCACCCTAGGGGCTTTCGGATTACTGCTCGGCGCGGCGGGGATGCCGGCGCACGCCGCGGACCCCGACTATCACGTAGTCCGTAAAATTTCGCTGGAAGGCGACGGCGGCTGGGATTACCTCACGGTGGACAGCGCCAACCGCCGCATCTATGTCTCGCGCTCGACGCATGTCAATGTCGTGGACGCGGACAGCGGCAAGACGGTCGGCGATATCACGGGACTCAGCGGCGTGCATGGGATCGCCATCGACGACAAGGGCGGCAAGGGCTACATCAGCAACGGCCGCTCGAACAGCGTCACGGTCTTCGATCTGAAGACGCTGGCGAAGCTCCAGGAGATTTCGGTCGGCGAAGGGCCGGACGCGATTATCTTTGATGCGGCGTCGGATCGGATTTTCACATTCAATGGAAAAGGAAACTCCGCCACGGCGATCGACGCCAAGGACGGCAAAGTCGCGGGAACGATCGCTCTGGGCGGACGCCCGGAGTTCGCCGCCCCGGACGGCAAAGGAAAGATTTACGACAACCTGGAGGATAAGGGAGCGGTCATTGCGATCAACAGCAAAGCGCTGACCTTGATCGGCCAGCCCTGGCCCCTGGGCGCGGAATCGCCGTCGGGCCTCGCGATCGACGCGAAGAACCGCCGGATCTTCAGCGTGTGCGACGGCAGCAAAATGGTCGTTCTAAACGCGGACACCGGCGCCGTCGTCGCGACGCCCGCAATCGGCGACGGTCCGGACGCCGCCACGTATGATTCCAAGCTCAAGCTCGCCTTCAGCCCGAACGGCCAGGACGGCACTCTGACCGTCATCCGGCAGGTCACGCCGGACAAATACGAAGTCGCCTCCACCGTCACGACCCAGGCCGGAGCGCGAACCATGGCGCTGGACGCCAAGACCCACCACGTCTTCCTGATGACGGCCAAGCAGCTCCCCGCCGACCCGCCCGCCGCCGGCGAAACCCGCCCGCGACGCCACTACGAACCGGGCTCGTTCACCCTTCTGGAACTGGCTCCGTAAGAACGCAGAAACGCCGGGGTGAATACTCACCCCGGCGCTTCTTCCTAATCCTACTAGATTCTACCTACCACCGCGCTTCGGCTGCCCGGCCCCCCTTGGCATACCCACCCCGGCGCTTCGGTCGCCCCTTGGCAAACCCACCCCGGCCCTGCGGGCCACCCCTCCCGCCGACGGGAAGGGTTATTTCAGAGTGTGTTATCGCAGGCGGTCTTCGTAAGAGACAATCCTAAAAAACCCTTCCCGTCGGCGGGAGGGGTGGCCCGCAGGGCCGGGGTGGGTATGCCAAGGGGGGCCGGGCAGCCGAAGCGCCGGGGGGACCGGACAGCCGAGGCGCGAGGTGGGTTTGCCGGCAGCCGAAGCGCGAGGGTAGGTCACTCGGGCGGCCGAAGACCGCGGCGGGAGCTGTCACCCAATGCGGGCAATCGGTGTTGCGCGAGGGCAGCCACAGGTTTGGTTTACCTGGACTACACGCGGCGCTTCATAAACCATTTGCGCAGGGCCGCCTGGGATTCGGCGAACTTGCCTTCGGCCTCAAAGCCGTTCATCTCGTCCTGCAGGGTCTTCAGTTCGGGATCGTTGGGCTTTTCGGTGCGGGCTTGCTCTAACGTCTGGCGCAGCACTTCGGTAAATTCGGCGGCGGACTTGTATGATGGCTGTTTGGGCGCGGCTGGTCTGGTCTCTCTCATTTAGAATTTCCCCTTTACTGAAATGATCGAATCGAGGTCTCGCCGGGCGAGGCCTGAAGTCCGGGCGGAATGCCGGAAATAAAAAAACGAAATAAAAAAGGCGTGGCTGAAAATATCAGCCACGCCTTTTCGCGATTGCTTAGTAGCGGTTGCCGCCACCGCCGCCATAACCACCGCCGCTGCCGCCGCTGCTGCGACCACCGCCGCCGCCATAACCACCGCCGCTGCCGCCGCGGCTTCCGCCGCCGCTGCCGCCACGATCTTCGCGGGGCTTGGACTCATTGACGGTCAGGGAGCGGCCGTCAACGCTGCGGCCGTTCATGGACGCGATCGCCTGCTGCGCTTCGTCCTCGGTCGCCATCTCCACGAAGCCGAAGCCACGGGATTCGCCGGTGTAGCGGTCAGTGATGACCTGCGCGCTTGCAACGTTGCCGACTTCGGCGAAGAGCTGGTTCAGGTCCTGGTCTTTTGTCTGGTAGCTGAGGTTACCAACATACAGTTTGGTCGTCATTGTGATAGGGTTCCATTCAAGTGAAGCCTTTATTTTTAGGGAACAGTTAGGCGACTGATGTGGAATCGGATGGACGACGGCAAAACCGAAGGAATCCAACAGGACACAGGAGAGGGCACAGAACCGATTACCAAAAACAAATAGCCGCCGAGCGTTTCTCGGCGTTAAATAAATTATACCCCGTGTTTGTCAATTACAAACAATTATTTTCAAAGAATATTACGATTGCACAGATCCCCACCCTGCTTTCTACCCTCACATCGCTTCCGGATCGCGGATTGCTCCGGCAAAGAGCAGAGTCCCAGTGGCGTTGTCCCGAATGGCGCAGAAAAAAGGGCGATCAACACGCATGACGTTCACTGGCGGCATTTTGACTGATGCAGTCATGTAAATTTCCGTAGAGGCGGCGGCGATCGTCCCCTCTTCATCCACCTCCAGGATCGCCTTATGCCTCGCGGCGCTGATTAAGCCGTCCCTCAACCCCATCGGAGAAAAGTTCGCCCCAGGCTGGAATGCTGCTCCCATACCGAGCGAGGCAAGCGCGTCATTGAGACGCGCTTCGTATGAAACATGGAACCGGGGCATGATCATCGTCATTGACGCAGGTCTCATATTCTGGAGCAAATCGTTCCAGTCCGACGGATGAAACGTGCTCAGAAACGCATTCAGGCCGCCAGAATCCTTGGGAGCGATAATATACAGACTAATCCGTCCATCGCCATAGGGCAAACTGACCGCTTGCAGAGTCTTTGAGTCCAGATAGTTGAACGTTGCGTCCTGACTCATAAACGGAAGTGTCTTCACCCGCGCACTCGCCAGATGGAAAAGGCCGTTACGGGTCAATGGTTTCTCGAATGCGCTGCCCCACTTTCCATGAAAGTAGACGGCGTTCGTCAGCACCATTTGAGAATCGGCGATGTCGCTGGGCGAAACGATTTTGTCGATCTTGCCATTTGTTTTGTTATCAACCCATGAATTGATTGTGTCAGCGGCGGAGGGCGACGAAAAATCCAGCGCTGCCGCCTGCGCGTCATAGGATTGGACGCAAATCTGCTGAAATGCGGCGCTGGGCGTGATTCCTTTTCCTACCCAAATCGAGTTGGCGACGCTGAGATCGACTTGCGGATCGGCGCTCTCCAGGGACGGCAGCAGCAAAGTGTTCGCGCTGTTAATATCCTTGATCGCGATTCCTTGCAGACCAAGTGTCTGCGAGATCGTCGCCTGCGTCGATCCATCGGCGCCGTTCATCGCCACCGTGAGCGCCTGCGTGACGCCGAAAGGCGAGAAGAATACATTCGCGTCGGTTTTCTCCAGCGCCAGTCGCCGGAGCAAGCGAAAGCCGAAATCGGTATTCGCCGCCGCAACCTGCCGGACATGCGCATCCGCCGCCACGACCTTGACGTCCCGAGCGGGCGGCGCCCCCTGCCCACAGCCTGCGAGAAGCGACACCGCTCCGAAAACACAAACGCAGGAGGGCATGCCCCAAAATCGTCCGGCTGTCGGCATATGAAACTCCCTTTCGATGCGTAACGTATTTCGCATCACGAAATAAGAAGTTTCAAGACGAAGGAAGCTAGCTAAAAGTTCCGCGAACCGAGATCGTAAATGCTCGGACGATGCAGGAGAGCGCTCTCAAGAGAACGTTAAGGACACACCTGCATAATCGTCGCCGCCGGCGAGCATTCCCAGGAGTAAAGGGCGCTGTCCTTCGGCTCGGGGGCGCGCAGCCAGAACTTGGACCAGGTGATCCCTTCGGAGTTTCGCTGATCCCAGGCGGCGTTCGCATTCGTTTGCAGCCATGCGTTGAATGAGGTGTCGCCGGATTTCGCCGCGTAGTATCCGGCCCAGCGGCAGAGGATGCCTTTGAAACCGGGAAGATCGGTGTTCGGGCCGCCCCCGTACTCCTCGTTGAAGATATTGGGCGCGTGCTGGCCGCAAAGATCGTCCTTCGCGGTTTGGAGCGCGAGCTTGGCGTCGGCGTATCGCCCGAGCATGGCCGCGCCGCCGGCGAAGGTGCCTTGATTGTAGGTGGAGACCCAGTGATTGATCTTGCCTTTGGTATCGATGGAGTCGGATACGGCGTTCTTGGACAGATCGCACATGATCGGATTCTTCTCGTAGTTCTCAAACAGGGTAACGGCGCGCTCTTTATACACGTCCCCCTGACCGGCGTTGAACAGCAGCATCGCGGCGATCACGCCGGGGCCGTTCACGCAGCCGTTCTTGCAGGTCTTGTCGGTGGTCCACCACAGCCCGGGGATCAGCTCGGTGTCGTAGGCGCGGGACCATACCAGGTCGAAGTTCTCTTTGGCGTACTTCAAAAAGGTGGTGTTGCCGGTGAGGTTGTAGGCGCGCGTGAACGCCATGCTGGCCCACAAAATATCGTCGTTGTAGATATTGCTCGCCCAGCTGCGGCCGTGTTCGAGCACAAACCCGTTGCACAGTTCGGTGACCTGCTGCTTGTACTTCGGGTTTCTCTCGGCGGCGTCTTCCACGGTTTCGATCTGCTCGGCGTACTGCCAGAAGTTACTCTGATGTCCGCCGGCGCTGGTCATCCGAAACGACCCCATGCCTTTGTCCACCTTGTAAAAGGCTTTGTTGTAGGCGTCCATCGCCAGATCGCGCGTCGCCGAATCCGGCGACTTCGCCTGCGCGGCGACACTGCCGCCCAGCACTGCGGCCACGGACGCCGCCAGCAAAACACCGCCGGTCGCCATCAACTGCGTTACGAACATACCGTCTCCAATCTTTCACACACGAACAGGACCAAAACGCGCCATTTCATAAGTATTGTATCACTGTGAGACCGAGGCGTCAAGAGTCCATTTCTGGCCAAACACGATGCGTGCTCGGGTGCGTTTGATTGGCGGCCTTGGCGGGTACGAACCGGACAGGCTGCAAATAGGCCGCAGCGGAAAATTGGAGGCGCGCAATGGATTCCCTGGCGATCACAAAGGCGATCGAAGATCAAGAATGGCTGGCCCCGGTGGCGGACGGGCTGCAAAAGGCCGTGGAGACGACATACGCGGCGGGCGGCGACGCGGGTCGCAAAGTCGAGGACGCCCTGCACGGCGTTTGGCTGGGGCATCCGCTGCACGCCGTCCTCACGGATATTCCCCTCGGCGCGTGGTCGGTGGCGGCGGCGCTGGACACCCTGGAGGCGATCGGCGACGACAAATACGCGGCCGGAGCCGACGCCGCCGTGGGGATCGGTCTGCTCGGCGCGCTCGGCTCGGCCGTCACCGGGCTGACGGACTGGTATCGGCTCAGCGGAAAAACCACCAAGCGCCTCGGCGGCGCGCATGCGCTGATCAACATCTCGGCCACCGCGCTTTACGGCGCTTCCTATGTGATGCGCAAGCGCAGCAACCGCGGAGCCGGCCGCGCGCTCGCGCTGCTTGGCTTCGGCGCCGTGAGCGCCGGGGCGTTTCTGGGCGGCATGCTCGTTTACTATCAGAAGATCGGCGTGGATCATTCCAAGCGCGAAGAACTGGCCGATGAGTTCGTGGATGTCCTCGACTGGGACGATCTGGAAGAAAACACCCCCAAGCGCGTCGAAGCGAACGGCCAGCCCGTCGTGCTCGTCCGCCAGGGCGAGAAAATCTACGCCCTCGCCGACGCCTGCGCCCACCTGGGCGGTCCCCTCTCCGAAGGCAAAGTGTGCGACGGCGGCATCGTCTGTCCCTGGCACGAATCCCGCTTCGCCCTCAAAGACGGCAAAGTGCTGGACGGCCCTTCAACCTTCGCCCAGCCGCACTACGAGACGCGGGTGCAAGACGGCAAAGTTCAAGTCAAATACGGCGATCCGGTGCTGGAAGTGTGAATAAGGATTTGGTATGGCGCCAAGAAAGGCCGCCGGAGACAGCGCAAAGACGCTGCTTCCGGCGGCCTTAAATTCGACGCGCCGCAAGGAACGCTTACGGAATGATTTTCACCTGGTCCGGGCTGGCCAGCTCGATTTGGGGAGCGCCGTGTGGGTTCGCGCTGAATACGCCGGTGATCAGGACATGCTTGCCGGCAAGCTGGCTTGTATCGGGGAACTTGGCGTAATCGTCGGGCTTCATTGAGGCCGTGAGTGCGTCCCGGTAGTGCGGAGCAAAATCCAGAATGACGATATTATGGTTATGTGGCGAGTAGACCTGGCTGACAACGCCTTGAAACGCGCCAGGTTTGCCGATCATCTTCCGCGCGTCCGCAAGTGCTTTGGCGTCAAGCGCCTGCCCAACGGATTTGTCCGAGGCGTCGATCGTGGCGAACGCCGCCTTGGCGGCCACTGAGGACTGAGCCGGAAGAACTTTCTCCTCAGTCTCCGCATCTAACGATGCGGAGGATCCGCCGCCGATATTTTCCGACAGCACGAACGGCTTGGCGGCGGCTGACTTGCGCGGAGTCGATATCTCAGCATGGGACACGGTCGTCAAGGCCGCAGCCGACGTCAAAAGCAACAAGGCGCTGTAAAATCGCATGGTCATGCACTTCCTATCGATGTCGCTTACGACGGGTTGGACGGGAATGGGACGTTATCACGACCATCCTGTAGAGTCCAAATTTGGTTGGGATCCTGCGTGATGTCGTAGCCCTGCTTCTCCGGAACACGGGATTTGACGTGACCGTCACAGAACAGATAGTTGTTGCGTGTTCCGTGATAAGGCTTGTCGGGAGACTGAGCGGTATACCAGAACTTTTGCTCGGCGGTAAGGCTGTTCCAGAACCCCTTGACTCGGAACCACGAGCCATACCCCTGAGACGATCCGGTGTACTGGTTGTTTGCGGGACCGTCTTCCGTCATGCCTTCATACAGCAGATCCGTATTGGCCGGCGAGTTGATGCGGGAAAGCGTGATGGGATAGTCCAGGTCGCCCAGCGGTTTGTCCGTGCCGTTTTTAACTACCTCATCGGAGACGCGCGGATAATATGAGTCGGGGTCCGTGATATTCTTGCAGCCTGCGCTCCCGCTGGCGCACTGGTAAGTTGAGCCCGGGTTCGTCAAAAACTCATTCATGCCGTACGTGCGTGGGTAGCTGCGAAAATTGATGACGCTGCTCTGGTAGTGATTAGTGAGGTCAGGGCAAGTCCAGACGGAAGCGATGCTATTGGCCGAATGGTTCTTGATATACGGCTCCAACGGGGACGAACCGTTGTTGTCGTAGTAAGCGTACTGATACTTGGAGACGAGGGCGTCGTCATTGTCCACGGAGTACTGAAGGAACGCAAGTCCCAGCTGCTTCATGTTGGAGACACACATCGTTTGCCGCGCTTTTTCGCGGGCCTGAGCGAAGACAGGGAAAAGGATGGCGGCAAGAATCGCAATAATTGCGATAACCACGAGCAATTCAATCAGCGTAAAGCCGATGCGACCGTCGTGTTTGTTCGGCAGCGACATATCTATTACTCCTCGCGCAGGGCGTCAATTGAGTAAACTTAATGAAGAAATCTCAACTGCGCTGGAGTTATGTTACCAGTGGTAAGCCCAGGATCGTGTTAAGGGAAGATTAAATTTAGACAGGGCGGGCGCAATCGTTGCGCCCGCCCTGCTTTGCTTCCCGATATTCGATTGTTAGCCTTCGAAACGGCCGGAATCGCCGCGTGGGTTACGCGGAGAACGAACCGCCGTACTGGCTCAGGATCTGGCGGACCTGAGCGGCGTCCGCGCCGCTGGTGGTGTCGACGGCGACCAGGACGTGGCCGCTCTCGACGGCGCCGCCGTAGTAGCGCGCTTCGTCATCGTTGTATCCAGCTTTGGCGAACGCGCCGGCGACCGCGCCGGACGTTGCGCCGACGACCGCGCCGGAGGCGATCGCGCCGCCGGTCACGCCGAGGGCGTGGGCCAGGAAGCCTGCCGTGACGAACGGTCCCACGCCCGGGATGGCGAGCGCCGCGAGACCGAAGAGAGCGCCGACGCCGGCGCCGGCCGCGAGGCCCTTGCCGACACGGCTGCCGTCGCCGTCATTGGCCGCGACAGCGGCCGAGCCGTCGCCGGTGCTGATCGTATGGCCGTCATGCTGCGCGACAACGGCGAGTTGATCGTCGTTGACGCCGCTCTGGCGCAAAGCGCTCACGGCCTGCTCGGCCTGCGCGCGGTCCGCGAAGACTGCGGTAACACGGTTCGTGGTTGTCGGAAGTGTGGTCGTCATGGTCATCCTAACCTTCTGCACTGAAGTGCGGCTTTGCTAATCAAGATTGAAACGTAGTTTGTATTCCCACGCACAGCCTTATTACCCTCCGCATCTCACGCGCAAACCGAGCAGGCGGACCAATATCACGATCTCATAGACGATTTCGGGGAAGTTATGCCCAGGCGGGCTCGGGGCGAGAGCGATGCTGCTCGATGACGACAGTGGTGCCGCCGGGGCCGGTCAGCACGTAAACAAAATCGGCGAAGCTGATGATCAGCTTGAAGCCGTGCCCCAGCGTGCCGGCGGAGGAATAGCCCTTGCGGAACATCGCGTCCGGAAGGCGGCTATAGTCGATGCCTTTGCCGCGATCGACGATCCAGACCTGGATGACGCCGCACTCCCCGTCGGTCCGCACGCGGACATCGCCGCCGCCCGCGTGCACATACGCGTTCATGCACGCTTCGGACACGGCTGTCAGCAGGTCATCCGTCCTCTCATCGGCGAAACCGCACCTCACGGCCGTAGCCAGCGCCGCTTGACGAAGGCGGAAGATATCGTCCGCCTCCTGGATCGTCGCCTCCATCTCCAGTCTTGGCGCCGGGGACGGCAAGTCGCCGGGGCTTTCACAGAGAATCAGCCGCCCGTCCGTCATCGACGAAAGCATGTTGACCTGAAACTCGCGCTGCTGGCGCGAGGCTTCCACCGCCTCGGTCATCAAACGGGCGTTCTCGATCAGCGCGTCCTCCCGCTGCCGGACCGCCCTCTCTCGCGCCGCTTCCGCGATCTTGCGCTCGGAGATCTCCCGCTCCGCGTCTTGATACAGACGCGCATTGTCGATCGCCATCGCCGCGCGCCGAGACAGCTCCTGCAAAAAGGAGATCAGCGAAGGACGAAATGATCGCCCGGACTCCGACGACATCGCGAAAGTCATTGCCCCGAGAGTGCGGCCCCTCGCCGACAGCGGAATCGTCAGCGTATCGGTCAGCGCCAGCTGGCGCAGCAGCGAAAGATGATGCTCGTCCACGGCGGCCTTCACGAAGATCTCATCAGTCAAGCCGGTCATGTGCTGGACCTCGCCCGTCCGGATGGCGGAGCCGACGCTGTTGGGGTGCGTCGGATCGGGCGGATAAAGCGTGTAAAGCTCCCGAATAACCGCCTCGCGCTCCGGCAGTTCATGCGCGACGGCGATCCGATCGATCGCGCCGCCGTCGACAATCGCAACCTGGGCGTAATCGGACAGCTCGGGAACCACGAGATGGGCCAGTTGATGCAGCGTTTTCGAATAGTCCAGCGACTCCGTTAAGACCTCGCTGGCCCGCACGAGAAACTCCATGCGCCGCCGGGCGTCGTCCGCCTGCTGTCGCGCCAGCGCCCGGCCCATCGCCAGCGAACACTGTTGGACAAGCTCGTCGAGGAATTCCCGGTCGGCGTCATCGAAAACACGTTCGTCGCGGAACGAAAGGTGAAGCGCGCCCAGCACGCGTCCATGCTCGATCAGCGGCAGGTCCGCCGTGGCGTTCGTGTCCTGGTTCCGCTCCGTCAGATGGGGAAAAATCGCCGCCCACTCGGCGCGCGACGAAGTAAAAAGCGGAGCCATCTGCCGAACGGCGTTGGAAAGCGGGAGATTCGCGTCGATCGGAAAGCTGCGCCAGCGCACCTGCACATCCGCGGGATATCCCTGAGACTGCACGATCTCCAGCAGCCGCCCGTCTTCGCTCACCAGCGCCAGCAGCCCGGCGGTCGCTCCCAGCACGGCGGCGCCGCGATCGACGATCACGCGCGCGACATCACGCGCCGTCACGCACTCCAGTAAACCGGCCGTGAGGGGCTGTAGCCCCGGCGAAGGCGTCATCTCCGTCGGCGGCTCTTCTGAAGGCGGCGTCAATTCCGTCGGTCGTTCTGTATCCATTGCTTCCTTGCGTATTTCACTCTTGCCTGCATTTATAATACCAGCCGCAAGCAGTAATAGCGAAGATCGCATTCAGAAAATGCGCTTCCGAATACGCCCGATGAGGAGCAAACCGGCGCCCAGCCGAAGAATTTTCCGTCAAAAACGTATTCCAGCGATATTTTCGCAGGTTCGGCCTCCCTTCTCGCGGAAATAATGTGATATAATCGTCGGGTTGGATGCGCGCGGAGACCGCGCGCCGCGAAAGGACATTGGAATACTATGGCGTACTCGGCAAAGAGCAAAAAGAGCGGCACCGAATATTTTCTGCACGCTCGCACTGCTGCAAACGGCAAGACAAAGCTTTACTTTTTCGGCAAGGAAGTGAAGGAAGGCGCCGTGGATGAACTTCCCGAAGGCTATGAGGTCTCCGAGAACAGCGCCACGGGATTGCCGATCCTGAAGAAGAAGCAAGCGTAAGAATCGATCTTCCTGGCTCACGGAACTGCGCGGCGACGCCAATTCTCGCCCGGCGGCGCGGACAATTTGTCCGCGCCGCCTTTTTATGAGCCGCTGCACATGTGCAACCGCTTACATAATGACAAAATCTCTCAGAGACACGGCAATATTCATTCATGCCATGCAGCCATAACGTGGTATGAAAGAATATGGGAGAGCGTTCCGGCGCGGCCAATACGGCCTCTTGATTTCGGAGCGATTCGCCAACAATCCCCTTAGGAATAGATACACCCGGCCACGCTCCGGCCGGGAAGGATTGAAAATCGACCATGACCGTTGATCTGTCCAAGGACGAAAGCGCGCGGCTCGCGGCTCTGCGAGAATATCGTATCCTGGACACGGACGCCGAGGAAACGTACGACGCGATCACACGCCTTGCCGCTTTTATCTGCGACGCGCCAATCGCGGCCGTGACGCTGGTGGACGCCGAGCGCCAATGGTTCAAGTCCATCCTGGGCGTGGCCGTGAAGGAAACGCCGCGCAGCATCGCGTTTTGCTCGCACACGATCCAGCAGTCGGATGTCATGGTCGTTTGCAGCGCGACGGATGACGTTCGCTTTGAGAATAACCCCCTCGTGACCGGAGATCCCAAGATCCGGTTTTACGCCGGCGCGCCTCTGATGACCGCCGACGGGCACGCGCTCGGCACGTTGTGCGTCATGGATTACGAGCCGCGCACCCTCACGCAAGGCCAGACGGAGGCGCTGCAAACGCTCGCCGGGCATGTGGTCGCCCAGCTTGAGCTTTCACGGCGTTTCGCCGATCAGGAACGCCTGAGCATGATCATGGAGGCGACCGAGGACGGAGTCTGGGAGTGGCGTCCGGACACCGGCGAATCCTTCTTCTCCCCCCAGTGGAAGCGAATGCTCGGCTATGAAGACCATGAGATGCCCAGCCGCAGCGAAGAGTGGAGCAGCCGCGTCCACCCGGATGACGTGGAAGCCGCCACTGAGGCGTTCGTCGCACACTTTGAACAACCCAACTCCACGCATCACATTCAATACCGAATGCGCCATCGCGACGGCTCCTGGCGCTGGTGGCATAGCCGGGGACGCGCCAGCCACGACCGCCACGGAAACCTCATGCGGGCCGTCGGCACGAACACGGATATCACGGCGCACATGCAGGCCCGCGAGCGCACCGACCATCTGCTCGCCGTCGGAGCCGCGCTGGGCAGCGCGCTGACGACCGGAGACGTGGCGGAATCGATTCTGACGGCGGCCATGCCGATCTTCCAGGCGACCGCCGCGACGGTCGCTTTGCTGGACGCCGGCGCGCGGACTCTGTGCACGATCCGCCTGAAGGGGATCGACGGCGAGCAAACCGAATCCTACGCCGAATTTTCCATCGACACCCCTTCCCCGCTCGCGGACGCCGTGCGCGAGCAGCGGCTGGTGATCGTTCCGTCGAAAAGCGACCCGGCCGAATACCTGGTCGCCGTACCGCTGCTCGCCGGCGGGCGCAGCCTCGGCGGACTTTCCCTCAAGTGTCCGGCCGAACGGTGCCGCGACGACGACCAGGCGACGTTCCTATGGACCCTGGCGAACCAATGCTCCTTGGCGCTGGAGCGCGCCCGTCTTTACGACAACGCGCTGCATGAGGCAAAGATTCGCCGGCAGGCGCAGGACGCCCTTCAGGAAAGCGACGCCCGCAAAAGCGCCATGCTGGAAGCCGCCCTGGACTGCATCATCACGATCGACGCGGATGAGCTGGTGCTGGAGTGGAACCCCGCCTGCGAGCGCACCTTCGGCTACTCCCGCGCGGAGACGATTGGCCGCCCGCTGTCCGACCTGATCATCCCGCCCTATATGCGTTCGGGACACGAGCACGGCATCGCGCACTATCACGCCACAGGGGAAGGCCCCGTGCTCAACAAGCGCGTCGAAGTGATGGGAATGCGCAAGGACGGAAGCGAACTGCCGCTCGAACTGACGGCGGTGCCGATCAAAGTGGGCGGACGGACGATGTTCACGGCATACCTGCGCGATCTCACCGAACGCAAGCAGCTGGAGGAGGAGCGCGAGCGAGCGCTGCGCGCGGCGGAGGAGCGAGCCGACCGAGACCCGCTGACCGGCCTGCTCAACCATCGCGCCTTCCATAAGCGTCTGGAAGAAGAAGCGGCCCGGGTCGAGCGCGAAGGATCGTCGCTTACCATCGTCATGATGGACCTGGACAACTTCAAGTTCTTCAACGATGTGTACGGCCACACCGTCGGCGACGACGTGCTTCGCCAGGTGGCGAAGCGTCTTCAGTCGATCTGCCGCTCTTACGATTCCATTGCCCGCTTCGGCGGCGACGAATTCGCGCTGCTGATGCCCAGCGCCAGCGGCACGCCCACATCGGAGCTCGAAGCGCGGCTGCGCACGGATCTGGACGACATTGTCTTTTGCCCGGACGGCCATACGATGAATATCCCCATCACCGTATCGTTCGGGGTCGCCGCGCTCAGCCAGCTCGATATGAACTGGCACGAAACCGTGCGCCTCGCGGACGAGCGCCTGCGCCGGGCGAAGACCGGCGGCGCCGCGGAGACCGAAGCCGACCACGTGCGCGCGCTGATGTCGGGCCGCGTGGACGGCTTCTCCATGCTCGATGCGCTGGTGAACGCCGTGGACAACAAAGACCGCTACACGCGCCGCCACTCCGAGGACGTCATGCTTTACAGCGTCATGATCGCCGAGGAGCTGGGTTTGAGCGACGTTGAAAAGCATACCGTCGCGGTCTCCGCGCTTCTCCACGATGTCGGCAAGATCGGCGTTCCGGACGCCGTCCTGCGCAAACCCGGAAAGCTCACCGACGCCGAATTCGAGACGATACGGCAGCACCCCATGATGGGCGCCATCATGGTCAGCGCCGCGCACGGCCTGGAAGACACGCTCGACGCCGTCCGGCACCACCACGAACGGTGGGACGGCCTGGGCTACCCCTTCGGTCTGAAGGGCGAGGATTGCCCCCTGATCGCGCGGCTGATGGCCGTCGCGGACGCCTACAGCGCCATGACCACCGACCGCCCCTACCGAAAGGGCATGCCTCGCGTGATCGCGGAGGATATCCTCGCGGCGGGAGCCGGGACACAGTGGGACCCCAAATGCGTTCAGGCGTTCCTCCGCGCGCTCAAGCGCGACGAGGCTTGCGTCGCGGTCTGATGAAGCTTCTGTGTCGCGATACTCACCTCACGCATCTTTCGGGTATCCTAATGTCCTATTTCACGGAGAGAAAGGTCGCCTCCCATGTCGCGTCACTCAGGATTTTTCCACCATGTTTACTTTTGGCTTCGCGAGGGCGGCGGGGCTGAGGACGCCCGGGCGCTCGCCGACGGCTGCCGCAAGCACCTCTCGGACATTCCCGGCGTGCAAAGCATCACGGTCGCCACGCCCGCCGGCACCCCGCGCGCCGTCGTGGACAACACCTACGCCGTAGCGCTGCTGATGGAGTTCGCGGATCAAGCGGCGCATGACGGATACCAGGAACATCCCGACCATCTGAAATTTATCGACGAATGCAAACACTTATGGAGCCGCGTGCAGATCTACGATGCCGTGCCTGACGGCGCATAATCGCACGATCGGCCGGGGTGTCCTCACGGCTGTGAGAAGGCCCGTAACCAAAATCAATCGCCCCCTGCCGGCGGCGCCGGCAGGAATTTCCGCTTGTTCCGCATAATCAGCCCAAATCGCAACCGGCGCTTCAGAGTCAATGACTATGTCGGCTTTTCCCAATAGCTCTGACCGAAAAAAGCTGATCCCTCCGAAGTTCTTCGAAAACAGCGATCAAGCGTGGGGGCCGCCGGCCGTCAAGATCGCAGCGCTCGTCGCTGCGGCGGCCGCCTTTCGCATTGCGCTCAATCCCGTGCTGGACGACCGCGTTCCCTTTATCACCTTCTTCCCCGCCATCGTCTATGGAGCCTGGCTGCTTGGCTGGCGCGGCGGGATGCTCGCGACGGCGCTAGCGGCGCTTGTGGGCTCGCTCTTCATCATGAAGACAGATCCCAATGTTCCGGGCGATGAGTTCGCCGACCAGTTCTCCCTGCTGATGTTTCTGTTCTCCGGGACCGCCGTGTCGGCGCTGGGCCAGGCGCAGTCGGCCGCGCGGCGCCAGGGGCTGAAGCGCGAGGACGAACTGCGCGTCAAGGCCGAGCGGGAAGCGCTGCTCAACGAGATCGGTCAGGCGATCCGCGCGACGATCGATCCGCAAGAGATCCAGCAGGCGGCCGTGCAGGCGCTCGGCGCGGCGCTCCAGGCGGACCGCTGCTATTTCGCAACCTATGACTATACGCGAGACACGATCTTTGTCGGCTCGGATTGGAGCCGCACGAACCTGCCGGCGGTCGCCGGCCAGTATCGTCTGACGGATTACCTGCCATGCCTGGATGCGCTGTTCGCCTCCCGGACGACCTGTATTGCCGAGGACACGGCGGCGTGCGGTTTCCCATCGGCGGCGGAGGAGATTTTGGCGCGCGGCCGCCTGCGCGCCCTGATCGCCGTACCATTCTACGACGAAGGGCGATTGTCGGCGGCGCTGATCGCGGGAATGGCGGACGGACCGCGCGCCTGGACGCCGGACGAAGCGGCTCTGATGGAGGCGGCGGCGGAGCAGACACGCACGGCGCTTGCGACGGCGCTGATCGCCCAGCGTGAGCACGCCATCGCGACCAAGCTTCAGGATGCTCTACAGCCGTCGCTGCCGGACGACATTCCTGGTCTGGCGCTGGCGGAGTACTATAAGCCGGCGCTATCCGAAGCCGCGATCGGCGGCGACTTTTATGACGTCTTCGCGCTGAACCCCACCTGCGCCGCCCTGGTCGTCGCGGACCTGTCCGGCAAGGGACTGGCGGCGGCCGCGCAGGTCGCCATCGTCCGCAATATGCTTCGGTATGTGCTTTACACCGACAGCACGCTCGCGCAATCGATCGCCGCGCTCAACCAGACCCTCGCCGGCCGGGGATTGCTGCCGGGATTCGCCACACTCTTCGCCGGCTGCTACGACCACGCCGCGCGGGAGATCCGCTACGTCAACTGCGGCCAGGAGCCCGCGCTGCTCTGGCGGTCGGCGACGGGATGTATCGAAGAGCTTCCGGCCACCGGCCCGGTCGTCGGCATGAACCCCGGCGGTCAGTTCGCCGAGCAGTCCACATCGTTTGCGCCGGGAGACGTCTTCGTCATATTCACCGACGGCCTCACCGAAGCCGGCCCGCGACGATTGCGGCTTCTCGGTGTCGCGGGCGTCACCGCGATCCTGCGGGAAATTATGGGAGCATCGCTTCCAGAATCCCCTCAGGAGAAGGCGGCCGCCATCGTAGCGCGTCTCATCGCCAGCGTGGACGCCTTCGCCGAAAGCGGCGCCCGCGACGATGTCTGTCTGCTGGTCGCCGTCGCGAAATGACGGATCTCCCCGGCCACGATGGAATCGCTCCTCCTTCCTGCGGTCATTGACAGAAGAGACAGGGCGCCCTATAATGCCATTACCGTAAACGATTACGGCAATAAAAGAGAGCCCTTCCCTTCGGATTTCGCGCAGGAGTTTTATGAAGCCGCTTTGTTGCCTTTGTTTGTTCTTTCTCGCAGTTGTGTCCGGTCACGCGCAAAAAATCGCTGGCGGTCACCCCTCCGCGCCCAAATTTCGGATCGCCGCTTATGTGCCCGAATATCGAATTCTCGCGCTGAATCCGGACTTCGTCTCTCACATCACCGATTTGATATTCTTCTCCCTGGAGCCAACGCCGGACGGCGGCATTGACCGTTCGCGGCTGACTCCGGCGATGGAGGCGAAACTCGCAGCGATCAAGCGGCGTTACCCCGTGCGAATGATCGCCGCCTTCGGCGGCGCGGACCGCTCGCAGTCGTTCGCGGCGATGGCGACCGACGCCGGGCGCCGCCGGCGTTTTATCACGAATCTCACCCGATTTCTGACCGACCATGGATTTGAAGGGGTCGATTATGACTGGGAGTTCCCCGACAACCCGGCGGAGAAAAACGGGCTGACGGCGCTGGTCGTCGAAACAAAGCGAGCCCTGTCGCCGCTTGGCTTGCAGGTCAGCGTCGCCACCGCGCCGGGAGATTGGTTCGACAGGAAGCTCATCGCCGCCGTCGATCAGTTCAACCTGATGTCCTACTATGACGACGCGCACCGGGGCGGTCTGGCCGTTTCTCAGTCCGACGTCGATCATTTGATTCGTAACGGCGCGAAGCCCGGCCAGATTTCTCTCGGCCTTCCCTTCTTCGCCGAAAGCCTCATGACGGGCAGTGACGAAGAAACGTTTTACGCCAAGCTTGCCGAGAAATATCATCCCAAGCCAAAAGAAGACGCCGCTGGCGATTACGTGTTCAACGGAGTGCAGACCGTCATGGACAAGACCCAGTACGCGCTCGACCGCCGCCTGGGCGGCGTCATGATCTTCGAGCTCGCGCAGGACACACCAGACGGCGCGCTCTCCAAAGCCATCCACAAAACGGTCGATCCCTCCCCCGACCTGCTGAGTCCCGAAGCCGACGGAACGTATCTCTTGACAGCGGACAACGCCGCGCTCGACGGCCCGGCGGCGCGCGTCGAGACCTCGGACGGCGTCTCCGACATCGGCTACTGGACCAGCATCGACGACCGCACCCGCTGGAAGATCGACGTTCCCCCCACCCGCGCCGGCATCTACGCCATGTCCCTGGAATACGCCTGCGCCCCACGCTACGCCGGCAGCGCTCTCACCCTGACCTTCAACGGGGCCCAGCGTCAAACATTCACTCTGACCGTCACCGCGACCAAAGACTGGGACACATTCCAAACCATCCCGCTTCCAGGCCATGTCACGCTCAAAGCCGGCCAGACGACCATCCAGATGCAGGCAAAAACGCTTCCCAGCGGCGACCTCATCAACTTACGCCACGTGATACTCACGCCGATGCCTTAAAGCCAACGCCAAAACTAATCCTGCAAGAAAAGCCGCAACTTTCTTGCGTTCGACGTGTCTCAGTCACAAAGCGGCTTTGTTGTGACGGTAGAAAGGCGGTGGCAGGATGAACGCACATTGGCTGATTGTTCTCGCGCAGATCGTCGCGCTCACGGGATTGGTTGTGCTGTTCGCGTTTTATACAATCACGCCTGCCCGCGCGCAGGCGAGCGCGGGTGGCGGCGGCGTTATGCCCGCGCCGCCGGCTTACGCCATCGCCGTCCGGCTTTTGGCGCAGGGGCGGGACACCGAGGCGATTGACCGGCTGCGCGACGTGGAATCGAGCGCCGCCTATCGTCATACGGCGTACGCGCCGGAAGCTGTTTATATTATTGCGCACATTTATCGGGATCGGCTTCGCGACAATGGACAAGCGATGGCCGCGTATAACTCCCTCGTAACCACCTACGGACTCGCCGCGTTTCCCCACAAGCAGGCGGCGGCGGCTGAGCGCCAGGCTCTCGGCCGTGTGATGGACGCGGCGAACAGCCGCCATCCCTTGTATCGGATTCTGGACTACTTCGTCAAAATTACCGGCCGCCGTTCGTATTCCTTCGCGTCGGCCCTTCTGCTGATCTCCACGTTGGTCCGCCTCGCCATGGCGCCGCTCTCGGCCAAGCAGCAGCGGAGCGCGCGGGAAATGCAGGCGCTCCAGCCGGAGATAAAGAAATTGCAGGCGACGCACAAGGACGACCCGATGCAGCTCTATGAAGCTACGAAAATGCTTCAGGCCGAGCATGGGGTAAACCCGCATCTCGGCTGGATCATGGCCCTGCTGCAAGCGCCGGTCTTCCTGGCAATGTATCAGGCGGTCCAGCTGTACCAATATCACGTCAGCGCCGCGGGATTCCTATGGATCGGCAGCCCGATTGCCGCCGCGCACCCGCAGATCCTGGCGCTCGACCTGGGACTTCCCGACATCCCCCTTTTGATCCTGTACGCCCTCAGCATGGTCATGACCCAGCGCCTGGTTTCGAACGATGATCCCGCCCAAGCGAAAACGATGCAGGCGATGGCGTGGATAACGCCAATCATCTCCTGCCTATGGATCGGCGCACACCACATTGCCTCCGCGTTCGTGCTCTACTGGCTGATCTCCAATATCCTCTCGGCCGCAATCGCTCTGTACTTCTCGCGTAACGGCGCGAGACAAACCGTTAGCGCGAGCCTTTGAGGAAAGATGGGCGTTTGTATCTGGTAGAATAACGTTCTGGGCCGGGATACCATGGGGTATTGTCTTTGAGGGCCGGAAAGGATCGTTCTGGATGATCTCGATGCAAAGTTGGGGCCGCCGCGCCGCCGCTGTGTGCGCTGTTTTGGCGCTTGCGCCGGCATTGCGGGCGGAGACGCCCGCCGCGGTGGTGAGCGTTCCGTATACGGCGTCCGGGCCGCAGGAGATGATTGATATTTATACGCCGGCAAACGCGGCGGGCGCGCTGCCGGTCGTGGTGTATATCCATGGTGGAGCGTGGCTGGGCGGGAGCCGATCGAGCGGGCAAGGCGCGAGCGGGCACTTCAACCAGCAGGGATATGTCTTCTGCTCCCTCGATTACCGGTTCTCCAATGAAGCCAAGTACCCGGCGCAGATTGAAGACTGCAAGTGCGCCATCCGGTTTCTGCGCGCGAACGCCGCGAAGTACCATATCGATCCCAAGCGCATCGGGGTATGGGGAGACTCGGCCGGCGGGCATTTGGTCTCGCTGCTGGGACTGACGCCGAAGGTAAAGCATCTGGAAGGCGATGGAGGATGGCGGAAGCAGTCGAGCGCCGTGCAGGCGGTGGTGGATTGGTATGGTCCCTCGGATATCGTTCCCTCCAGCATGAAGACCTATACGAATCCGGCGGGCATCGACGCGATTACGAAGCTGCTGGGCGATCCGATCGATCCCAAGCTCGCCGCCGACGCCAGCCCGATCACGTTTGTCTCCAAAAGCGCGCCGCCATTCTTGATCATGCATGGGGACAAAGATAGCCTCGTGCCCGTCGCGCAAAGCCAGGAGCTTTACGACGCGCTCAAGGCCGACGGCGCGGATGTGACGCTCAAAATCGTCGCCGGCGCGGAGCACGGCGGTTCGCAGTTCATGCTGCCCGAGAATACGGGACTGGTGGATTCGTTCTTTGCGCGCGTGCTCAAGCCGGAGAACGTCAAAAAGTAAGGATCGACGCGATGACGACGCCCAACACCTCGTCCTGGCGCGGCGGAGACGCCGACGGCGAAATGAGAAGCTGGTGCTGCGGGATGCCGCTCGCCGAGGAGCGCCGTCTGACGCCGGAAGAAGCGGCGGACGTGCGCTCGGAGGCGGCGCGCCTTAAAAAGCAAAGCGCCTCCGCATTTCTTGGGATTTTCGGGGGGCTGATCGTGCTGGCGTCCCTGTCGCGCGCGCTAGGCCGGGGTTCGCATGCGGTGGGGCTGGAGATTGCGCTGGAGTTCTTTGCGGGGTTTGCGGGCGTTTCGTGGCTGCTGCTTTCGGCGGAAAGCCCGCTGCGCCGCTCCGAAAAGCTGATCCGAGATCTGA
Source organism: Capsulimonas corticalis (assembly GCF_003574315.2). Lineage (GTDB taxonomy): Bacteria > Armatimonadota > Armatimonadia > Armatimonadales > Capsulimonadaceae > Capsulimonas > Capsulimonas corticalis. The sequence goes on from NZ_AP025739.1 coordinate 6,686,735, forward strand.
AGCAAGGCGCGATCCGCGTCTTTCGCGGCGAAGTCAAAGGGAAGGACGCCTTCGATTCCGCGCAGACGGCGCTGATCAAATTGCACGCGCTCCAGCCCGCCGAGGGACGCGCGCAGACGATGCTGGTGCTGCCGGAGGCAAGGCGTGTGTGGAGCGTCAACGGCCGCCGCGTCGCGCGCTGGGTAAGCGCCCGCTCGTCCGAAGTCGCCCAGCAGCCGCCGTTCGCGGCCATGGCCGCGCAGTGGCTCGCGCCGACGGGGCGGGCAGACGCCGGCGAGCTGATCAGCACCGGCCAGCGCGAGCTGTCCCGCGCCGAGCGGACCGAAATTCGGCGCTGTATCCGCCGCCACTGGACGCGTCCTCTGCCGGCCGCCGTCGTGCTCACCGCCTGGCTGCTCTGGCCGGTGGCGGCGGCGTGGTGGACCGGAGGCGCGGTGCGCGCCTCCGATTGGTCCAGCGGCGTTCTCACCCACCTCTGGGCCGTAATGGCGGATATCGCGATGGGATACGGACTGCTGCAAGCGTACAAGCTGACGCAGGACCTGCGCGACGGCTCGGTCCAGATCGTGAAGCTGACGCCGCAGGAACGCAGCGCGAATGACGCCGAGGCGGCCGGCGCGCCGAAAAAGGCGCAGGTCGAAACGCTTGTGGAGTATCTCCCCGTCTCGCTGCGGCTGTGGACGGAAGACGGCGCGCCGACCGCCTGGCGGCGATTGGCCGGTTAGCGCCGCTCCCGCGCGGCCGTTTTCAGCAGGAAAGATCCGTCGGGCGGGCGCCGCCCCGGCTGCGCCCGCGCGGCATGCGCAGGGCGTCGCGCCACAGCACTACCGCCGTGATCGGCGTCCGGCTGGGAATGCGGCGGGCAAAGCAGATCGCTCCCGGCTCCCAGTCCGTTCGGGACCGCATCGCCTGCGATGCGCGATCGTACTTGGCGGAATGGGAAGATGTCACTATCGTCCTCAACAACTCCAGTCTCCTCACTGCGGCTTCTATGCCGCGTCCCGCAAATTCGTGATATTCTTTTATCGGGAGAATTTCAGAATTTGATTAGCGCCTCCAGACCATGGCCCGATTACTGCCAGGCGTCGCAGGCGTTCGGGCCGGAGCTGGTGATCGCGCCGGACGCGTAGGGGTACCAGTTAGAGACTCCGTAGGGCGAGTTATCCTGAGCCGGCCCAAAGATATATTTGCACCAGCCGGCCGCGCCGGCGAGCGACGCCATGCGGATCGCCTTGACATGTCCGTCGGCGAAGACCATATTACAGGAGCCGTTGTGGCGGAAGCGCGGCATCTGCGCCGAGAACGGTCCGGAAGCGAACGATCCATTGTCGCTGTCGGCCTTCCTGGCCTGGCGCAGGTCGAACCCACCGTCCGCCCACGCCCACTCCACCGAGGCGAACCGCACGTCGGACCAGTCCTTCTGGGATCCGTTGGCGCCCATATATCCCTTCTCGGCGATCAAGATCTTGTCGGAAGGATTGACGATCTGCGCCATCGTCGCCGACGGGTACTGCACCCCGATATTCCCGCTCCAGGCGTAACTGCTTTCGTCGCCGCCGATCCCCTCATTGATGCCGTACTGCCGCGAGGCGTTCTGCACCGGAAAGTCCGGACAGTTCCAAACGCCGCCGGTCAGCTCAAAGTGGCCGGTGTTGGCGCTCGATGTCGCGCCGCCGTTTTTGACATAAGGATTGACCGCCCACTGCCAGGAGATCGGATCGCTTGCGCTGGACCCAGGCACAGCGGCCCAATCGCCCGCGTCCGAGGCGCGCTGCACGAGAGGATACGTTTCATCATAATCCTGGCAGTACTGCATGACCGCCAGCCCCAGCTGCTTCTCATTCGACAGGCACGCGATCGCGCGCGCCTTGGCGCGCACGCTCGCAAACACTGGAAACAAGATTGCCGCCAGAACACAGATAATTGCAATGACAACTAACAGCTCAATGAGTGTAAATCCCTTATTCTTCATTCGCTCGCCTCTTTTCGCTCGCCACAACAGGAGTAGTGCGCTTGGTAATTCCATACGCTATTCTTGATTGTTGGCTGCTTCGGGACGATCTGGATACCAGTTTATTGGAGGCCGAAAAAGGGCGGCGCCGTCGTCGCGCGGACGATGAGCGTCGTCTCAACCGTCCGGCGACAATCATCGACGGGCGCTCCTCCGATCATGGCGATCAGACGCTCGGCGCCCTGTTCGCCGATTTTAAGAAACGGCTGCTGGATTGTGGTCAATCCGCCGCCGATACGGATGGCGTCGGGCACGTCGTTGAAGCCCGTGATGACGACGTCCTCGGGAACTCGGATATGACGCGCCCGCAGAAATTCAATGATAATCCGCGCAAACCCATCGTCCTGGGTGATGATGGCTGTCGGCGGCGAGTTTGCAAACCACCGGTCCAGCATCTGTTCGTAATACGCATGGGACCAGATATCCTTGGTCGGGCTCGCCTCCAGACTCTTATCCCATGGGATCCCATGGGTTCGCAGGGACTGCCGATAGCCATCCCGCCGGTCCATGAAGTTGGAAGAATGGGCCGGGCCGACGAATGCGATACGCCGATGTCCCAGCGCTGCGAGGTGACTGACAAGCGCATGCATGGCGGCGTGGTTGTCGGTGTTGATATACCCGACGCCATCCGGAACGTGGCGCGTCAGCAAGGCCATGGTGGGCAGTCCAGCGGCGGCGAGATGCCCCAGAATCGGTTCTCGGAGCGCGGGCGCAACCCAAATCAAGCCATCGATATTGCCATTTAGAAAAGCCGCCGCGTTATGGCGATGGGGCTGACCTTCCTCTCCGGTGTAGAGGAGGACATCGTAGCGCGCCCGGTCGGCGGCGCGATTGACGCCGCGCAGAATCGGCAAGGAGATATTTTCACCGGTATCTTCGACGCCCAATCCAAACGAAACGATCCCGATGATATGCGTGCGACGCTGGCGGATCGCGCGAACCAGAGCGCTGGGCGTAAAGTGCAGCGCCTCAATGGCGGTTTCGATCCGCTGGCGCGTCCCCTCGCCCATGCGTCCTTTATCGTTAAGATAATTGGAAATCGTCGCCGTGGAAACGGCGGCCCGCTCCGCCACATCGTGAATAGTGGCTCTGCGCTTTCCCAATCCCTCCAACTCAGCGGCGGGGGCCTCGGCTTGCGCGTCAGGCGGCAGCGATGCGTCGTCGCGCGAAGACAGCCAGTTAGCCACGGTGCGAGCGCTGACATTCAGATCTTCCGCAATTTGAGCCAGAGTCTTCCCCTCTCGCCGCATGCGCCCGGCGCTCTCCCGATGCTCATCCGAATATCCGCGCTCGCGGGGCTGCGGGGTATAGCGGCGACGGCATGCCTGGCACAAAAAACGCTGATTGCCGCCATTCAATCCGGCTTTCACCTGACCGTCCGTTCGACCGCAATGGGGACAAGAAATCATAAGTTTATCATACCTTGCAGACCATCATTCGGATTGCGCCGATATCCTAAACATTGCTATTTCAGCAGAAATATATCCTATTTTATTCATAATTACATATAAAAACTTTCCATTACAAGGCGATATCTTTGGAAATATTTTGCGAAATATCACTTGACTATCCCGAAATGCCGTGTTACAATGACGATGCCATTGATGAACTTGGTACATCTAACTAATCGTGACTTGGAAGGGAGACGGATCCATGAAAAAGAGTGTGAAGAGTAAACTTGGCTTCACGTTGATCGAATTACTAGTTGTTATCGCTATCATTGCAATACTCGCGGCGATTTTGTTCCCGGTTTTTGCTCAGGCTCGCGAAAAAGCGCGCCAAACTTCCTGCTCGTCCAATATGCGGCAAATTGGGTTAGCGGTAATGCAATATTTGCAGGACTATGACGGCAACTATCCCATGGTGTACGCCGCCTACTCCTCGGATAACGGCGCATTCGGCGCCACCGGCGCGGATGTCCAGCTGCAGCCGTACATCAAGAATGGCGCCCAGGTCGCCAATAACAATGGGAATCTCTATGGTGGGGTCTGGAGCTGCCCTTCGGCGGCCATTCCGAACCAGACATCGCACTACCACTTCCGCCAGGACCTGTTCAGCGCTTCCTGGACGATTGGGAACTCCGGATTCGCCAGCGGCAATGAAACCATGGTGGGCGCGCCCGCCAATAAGATCATGATGATCGAGGGCGGCATGCAGGGCAAGACGGCGACACAAAATAGTGTCGGTATTCAGTTTTACACGGATATCTGGGCCGGCTGGGATGACTTCGGCAAGGCCCACTCGGACGGAAGCGACATCAACCCTGGACGCCATGACTGCGACATTCAAGGCGCTCCGGCCGGCGGATGGGACTCCTGCGAACTGTTCCCACGATATCGGCATACCAGCATGGCGAACTTCCTGTTTCTGGATGGTCATGTCAAAGCCAAACGAAAAGGCAGTCTGAACTGGTATCGCGACATCTTTATCGGACGGATGGACGAAGGAACCGCCTCGCCCGGCTGGATGGGGCCAGCCGATTCCTAGGATACGATAAACGACGCATTGGAACCTGCGGCTTGAGCGCCGCAGGTCCTCAGGAGATTTGATACCGATCATGACAGGGAAGAGATTACCGAAAGCGGGATGGCGATTGCTGTGCGTGTGCACGGCGCTAGGCGCGCCGGCATTCGCCCTCGCCGGATGCGCAAGTCAGGCGGACACATCGGGATCCAAGGCGCCGACGCCCATGCCAAACTCCGAGATTGAGAAACAGATCGCGGAGACCCAGAATAATCCCAATATGCCGGCCCAGGAAAAGGCGATGGTCATCAGCAACCTGAAGAGCATGGAGAACGGCAGTCAAGGCGGGCGTCCTCCGGCAACAGCGGCGAATCCGTCCGCCGTTCATTGATCCTCTCGCCTTCGATCTACTCATTCAGCCGCCGGCATCTGCTGGCGGCTGATTTTATGTTGGGTTCGGTCGGAGATGGATATCTCGAAACTCAACTTTATAGTAGGGACGCGTTTCCACATGGATCTCTCGAATATCGGAGGGAGCAATTTTGGGAACCTGAAACCAGGAAGTCGCCGTTTTTTCGTCCCACATGCTGCCGGACGTCTCCAGCGTCGTCATGCGTCCCGAGCGATCTACGACGATCAGACTGCGCTCCATTTCGCCCAAATGATCTGTCAGAGCCCAAATCTTTTTGTTATCCGGCCCATGGGGAGCCGTCTTCGGGCCGGCGAAATCGACGACGCAGCCGTTCGCCTCCACTTCTTCCGCGCCCGGTTTTGGCGCTGGTATCACCGCCGCTGTAGACCAGGGGCCGCTCAGCACGGAGAATCGAAAGTTCGTGCGTTCAGGGATGGTGAGCAGGCGCGTCTCGCCATACCATTCTTCTTTGGGATTCCCGGTGGAAGACGCCCATGTTCCGATGACTTCGGATGACGAACTGCCCATCATGATCGGACTGCGACGCGTATCGGCCTGCCCGGTGACACGCAGCAAGTAGCCGATACTGTTGGGGGAAGCGATAAAGCCGTCGTCGCCCTTTGACTCCGCCGGGAGCCGCGTCCCGTCCGGCAGCCAGCGAGGCCCGTGCGGACTGGTCGCGACTTTAAGCAGCTCGATGGTGACGCCGCCCGGCGCATGCACGATCCCATCCGTTGGAATATGTGTTCCGGGCGCCGATGGATTCAGCGGTGGATTGCGCGCTTCGATGAGCTGCTTAGCTTCCTGGGATTCAGGAAAGCGGCGAATCAGTTCATCAGCGGCGGCGTTCGCCTTGACCTGATCGCCCGTCTGTGAAACCAGGCGAATATAGCTCATGCCGGCGTTCGGACTGGAGTTCTTGTCGTTCAGATCGAATACGTGTCGATAGATCGGAATCGCTTTTTGCGAATTGCCGCTCTGTTCATAAGCGGATCCCAGGTTAGCAATGATATTCGCATCGTTCGCCGCGCTAGGATACCGGGCCATGATCTTCGCAATCGCATCGGGAGAGACGCTATTCACGGCAAACAGCTTCTGCATCGCCGTGTTCGCCGCATTGGGAGCATTGGGGTAACGGTTCAAAAGATCGGCGTACACAATGGCCGCCTGCGCGTTCATGGAGGCCATGCTCAAATCATTCGCAAGCAACACCAAATCGTCGTAATTCAAGGCGCCCGTAGGATCCGTTTTCTTCGCCGCATGGTAGGCGCGGTATCGTTTGAGAGCATCCGACGCGCCACCGTCTTGTTTTATGGCTTCCTGACGGCGATACGTCTTCGCATCTCGCCGGGCTTCGAGGACATCGCCGACCGTTACGCCAGGCATTTGCGCGAGCTGTTCGGAAGCGTCCGCAGCCTCCGCGTATCGATTCAGCGCGAGGAGGACGGACACACGCTGACGCTGGGCGTCCAAATGAAGATCATGAGTCCCATTTTCGGGCAGCCGCAGCGCGGCGTCGTAATCGATGAGCGCTTCCATATTGCGTCCGTCACTCGCTTCCCAGCCGCCGAGCAGGCTGTGCGCCAGGGCGGCTCGCGGATTCCCGTCTCCGGATTGGCGCAGGGCGGCGCTCAAACGCCGGATCGCGGCGTCGCGTTCGGCCGGAGTATTCTCAGTCCAGTTGATATGCTTGATGATATAATCCAGATTGTTCCTCGGCTTGCTGATGGCGGAAAGTGGAACGACGACGGCGAAGAAGACAAGCACTATAACGCCGGTAACCTGGAATGAGGCGGGCGCGCGATTGACGGTCGCGCTGAGGATCGCCCGCAATCGACTTTCGATATGCGAGCGCCGCACCATGGAGACAGCGCCCGAAACCTGACGATGGCGCAGGTTACGGACAATGGCGACGAGTTCGCCGGCATAGTCCGTGGGCGCGATTCCCGCCGCGATCACCCGATCATCGCAGGCGCGCTCGCTTTCATGAACCATCTGACGCAGCGCCCACCAGACGAGCGGGTTCGGCCAGTATAAAATGGCGACACAAGACGCCATCGACTGGCGTATCCAGTCGCGACGGTCAACATGCGCCAGTTCATGAGCCAGAACGGCCCGCAGACGCTCCTGCGTCCAATCCTGCGCGCCGAACGGCAGTAAGATCACTCGGCGCTTGAACCCCCAGGTCATCGGCGACAAATCGGCCGTCTGTTCCGCCCCTTGCAGTACAACAACCGAGGCCTTCGTCATCGCCTCAACTTGCGCCCGAATACTGGCGTCGGAAACTGTGCGCGCGTCACGAGCGAGACTGCGCAGGCTCCGCCGGGCCGCAACGAAGCGCGCAATGCCCAGCAGCACGCCGGCCGCCCAGATTGCAAGGAGCGCGAACGCGCCGATGAGACCGGGCGCGGGATGGGCGAGCGGAGGAACGTTTGGGATGGCGGCGACGGGACTGATGGGACCGGCGGGAACATTTTCCACAGACGAGTGCTGGGCGCCGGCGGTCGCCGCCCAATGCGGCGCCTGAGGAATGAAAACAACCCCATGGGAGGCGGGCGGAGGATTCGAAACAGTCGGCGCGGCGGTGAATTTTGGCCAGCCCTCAAACTCATTGGGCGGCAGCCCGATCGCCAAAATGGGCAGGTAAGCGAGCGCAACGAAAGTAACCGCCCAGACGAAGTGCCGCACCGCCGCCGACGCGCGGGTCAGGCAAAAGGCAAGAACGGAGGCGATCAGGATGATAATCGCGCTCTTCAGCAGCAGATCCCCCAGCAAGAAAGGCAAGTGACTAGTCGCCATCGGTCCGTTCCCCCTGTTTCGCGTCCTCGATCAATCGCGTCAATCGATCCAGGTCTTCGTCGCTGATATCGCTTTCATCGTCCGCAATCAGAGTGGTGACGGCCCGAGCCGCATTGCCGCCGAAAAACGTGCGCACGATTTGGCGCAGCGCCGAACGAGCGGCCGCCTGACGGGGCTGAGTCGGGCGGAACAGATACTTTTTGCCCTGCTCGACATGCGTCACATGCCCCTTCTCCTCCAGAATCCGCAGCAGCGCCCGGACCGCCGAATAGCTCGGCGCGTCGGGCAGCGCCTCCACGACATCCGCCGCCGAGACCTCGCCCCGCTCGTACACAATATCCATGATCTGCCGCTCACGCCGGCTCAGCGTAACCGCATTTGGCTTTGGCATAATCCCTCCAACGATCTGCTAAAATTATAGCACTTCAGCGATCCGGCGTCAAGGCTTTTGGCTAAATTTTTAGCAGATTGTTCAATGAGATAATTTTAGATAAAGGCTTGACATATATAAAAATTTTATATATACTTGTTTTCAATGCAATCGGAGGAATATTTATGGCGTTTCGCAGTGACCTGGACGCACTGGTCTTAAGCGTTCTGCAATCAGAAGCACTCCACGGATATGAGATCGCCAAGCGCATTAATGCGAAGGGCGAAACGGCGTTTCACGCCAAGGAGGGGCAGCTCTACCCAATCCTGCACCGTCTGGAGAATGAGGGCAAGATTCAGGCGGACTGGATCCCCCAGGAAGGCAAGCCGGCGCGCAAGGTCTACCGTTTGACCGAGACGGGAAAAGGCGAGCTCGCGCGGCTGATTGAAACCTGGCGCGAATTCTCTCAGGCCGTCAACAGCCTGATGACGCCGTCGAAACAGGAGGTCTCCATTGGATAATGGATCGATACTGGACCCCATCGAACAGTTCCTCGCCCAGGCAGAGAAGAGACTACGCGGCCAACTGTCGCCGGAAAAGCTCGCTTCAACGCTTGCGGAGGCGCACGAACACCTGACCTGTCGCGCGGAGGAGCTGACGGCCGGCGGCCTGGCGCCGGACGCCGCCGCCGCCACGGCGGTCGCCTCCTTCGGCAAACCACGCGAATGGGCCCGTGAAATCCTGGTCTCCGAGCATATGACACCCTATTTACGGGTGGCGAACAATATCTCGATTGGCGGATTTACGCTTTTTCTTCTGGCGACGCCGCTCGCCATACCAGCGCTGGCGATTGTCGAACGGGATCAATTTGCGCCGATCATCGCACTTATCGCCGGCGCGGCCCTTGCTTTTGCGGTGGCGAATCTCGGCGCGCTCGTGGCCCGGCGCTGCGCGGCCAAGACACTCATCGGCGTCGTGGCGGCGGCGGCGGTCGTCAGCTATCTCGTCATCGGCCTCTCCGCCAACCCGCTGGCGAAGATTCTCATGCAGCGAAGGATCGTGGCGCAGGCCCAGGATTCCATCCGAACGGATGTGAACCTGCTTCAGCAGGGAATTCAGGTTTACGGCGCCTCCACACTACCGGCCAAGGTTCCCAATTCGCTAAAAATCACCGGTGGATTCCTCGCTCCCGTCGCCCGGACACATCCTGCGTCCATGAAGGCGCTCTCGGGGGGCTCCACAGAAGCCGTTGCGACCGAAGAATTGGCCGCTCAGCGATGGCGGGATTTCGGCGCCGTACGTCTCGCCGAATGCCGGATGGGCCTGGTCGATCTTCAGAATCGCCCCGTGACTCACATGAACACGCTTCAGGTCTTCTCAACATTCCAAGGCGACGATTTTGATTCGGCGATTGCCCAGCAGGCGGTGTACTGGGTGCTGATTCAAGGCGCCTTCTGTCTCGCGCTCTGCTTTATCTCCGCTCAGCTCGGACGCCTCATTCACCGCGTCCACACGACGCTGAGGGCGCAGAGAAAGATGAGCCGCTCGCTATTCAGTTAACCCGGCCAATTTTTCAGAGGGAGTCTTCCATGTCACGCAAGGTCCACCGCAAGCCACAAGCCTTTACGCTCATTGAACTGCTCGTCGTGATCTCCGTGATCGCGATCATGGCCGCGATCCTCTTCCCAGTGTTCGCGAAGGCGCGGGAAAAAGGCCGGCAGGCCGCCTGCATCAGCAATGAGAAACAGCTGGGCGTCGCCATTCTCGCCTACACCCAGGATTACGATGAGGTGCTGCCGCTGCGCACGACCGCCGAGGAGGAATACAGCTGGAAGTACGAGATCTCGCCCTATCTGAAGTCCACGGAAGTCTTCAAATGTCCGTCCAATCCCTCGCGCGGCAAGGATGATTACAACACCGCGATGGAATTGCAGCCGCTGGGAATGCCCGTCTTTCCGCCATCGTACGCCGTCAATCGCGGGAGCGGCGCCAACGGCCCGTTTGTCGATGAGCCCCTGCCCGCCGGAGCTACTCCGACATCACTCCGGGACGCAACATCCGTCGTCCATCTCGCCAGCATCCAATCGCCGTCGCAGGTCATCGGCGTCGTCGAAACCACCGCGCTCTACACGGACTTCATCGTCACGGACTTGCTCTGGCGCGCCCCAAATCCATCCCTCTTCGAAGAATCGGGAAACCTGTTCGCCGGACACAACGGGCGCGGTAATTTCCTCTTCATGGACGGCCATGTCAAAGCCATGAAACCGCTCACCACGCTCGACCTTGGGGACGGCGGCTCCGGCCCGGTAAACCTATGGACCAACGACAATAAACCGTTCCTCGGCGACCCCAATGCGTCCGCCCCCGGCGATACGACGGGGAAAACAGTACTGAGCTATTCGGAGGAGATGTATCAATAAATTTCCGCCGCCTTGCAATTTTCGTGTTTGAGAGAATTTTTTGATAATGTATTTTTACTGAATAGGTATAATCGCACATCAAATCTCACTCAGACAGGACGTAAGGCATCATGATGAAATCGACCGCGCTGATCCCGCTGGCTCTCCTGAGTTACGTACTGTTCCCCAGCGCCGCCGCGCAGGCGCAGAAAAAAGTCGCCCCGACAGCGGCGGCCGCCGCCGAGACAAACCGGGCAGAGGGCAAGCCCACGGTGCTCAACGGCATCCGTGAAACGACGCTGCCCAACGGCCTGACGATCCTGACCAAGGAAGTCCACGCCGCGCCCGTGGTTTATTTCTCGGTGTACTACAGGGTCGGCTCGGTCAACGAGCAGGTCGGCCAGACGGGCATGAGCCACCTGATGGAGCATATGATGTTCAAGGGGACCAAGTCGCGCGGCCCCGGCGTCATCAGCTCCACGCTCCAGACCAACGGCGCCGACTTCAACGCGTCGACCTACTTCGACCGGACCGAGTACCATGAGACGCTCGCGTCGGACCGTCTGGAAACGGCGATGCAGATCGAATCGGACCGCATGGTCAACTCGCTCTACGATGAGAAGCAGCATCAGAAAGAGATGAGCGTCGTGCGGTCGGAGTACGAAGCCGGCGAGAATAATCCCGGCGAGGCTTTATATAAGGCCGTACGACTCGCGGCGTATCAGGTGCATCCATACCGGTGGGAGACGATTGGGTTTCGGTCGGACATCGAGAACTTCACGCGCGACGAGATGTACGCGTATTACAAGAACTACTATACGCCTAACAATGCGACCGTGGTGATCGTCGGCGACATCGACACCGCGAAGGCGATTGCGATGGTGACCAAGTACTTTGGATCGATCCCCTCGCACCCGGTCGCCGAGCACTTCATCACCCCGGAGCCGGCGCAGGAAGGTGAGCGGCGCGTGACGGTCTCGCGCGCGGGAACGACGCCGCAGATTCTGATCGGTTACCATATCCCCGGCGTGATGAACCCCGACCGGTACGCCGTGGATGTGCTGGAGACGGTGCTGAGCGGCGGCCGCACGTTCGGACGCCAACGCCAGCGATACGGGCCTACGCGATCCAGACCTCTTCATCCTTGGCGCCTCCGCGCAGCCCGGCCACACCAACCCCGAGCTGGAGAAGGCGCTGCTGGACGAGGCGGAGAAGGTAAAGACGACGCCGATCTCGGGCGAGGAACTGACCCGCGCGGTCAATCAGGCCGAGGCCGATCATGTCTTTGGCGGCGAATCGGTCACCGAACAGGGAAGCCAGTTGGGCGAAAACGCCATGCGCGGCGATTGGCGCTACGGCGAATACTACCTGCAAAACCTGCGTAAGGTGACGCCGGCGGACGTGCAGCGCGTCGCCCAAAAGTATCTGGTCGAACGCAACCGCACCGTCGGTTACTTCGAGCCGATCCGCGCCGCGAACGCTCCGGGCGGCGCCGCTCCCGCCATCCCGGCGCCCGCCGGCGTTGTCGCCCCCAATCCCGTCAAAATGCATCTGCGCGATTACCACATGTCGCGGCCTGCCGCGGCTCGTCCGGCGTCCCTCCTCGCGGCCAGCGCCAAAGGCGCGCTGCCGACAAAAGTGGTGCTGGACAATGGGATTACGGTGGTCGTGCAGGAAAATCACGCGACACCGACTGTCTCCATCAGCGGCGCGCTGATGAGCGCTGGATCGGTCTTCGATCCGCAGGACAAGCGCGGCCTCGCCGGATTCACGGCGGCGCAGCTTTCGCGCGGCACGCAGTCGCGTTCGCTCCTCGATATCGCCAAGATCCTCGAAGGCGGCGGCTCCAGCGTCTCGATCGGCGGGGGCGATGAGTATGCGTCGCTGGGCGCGCACGGTCTGTCCAAGAACTTCGATACCCTGCTGGATGTCCTGTCCGACGAACTTCGTCATCCGGCGTTCCCGGCGGACGAACTGGAAAAGGCGCGCCGCCAATCGCTGGCGGGGGTGAGCTCCTCGGCGTCCAACACGGGCGTCCTGGCCGGGATCGCCTTCCGCAATGCGCTGTATCCGAAGACCCACCCCTACAGCGCAGAGCCGCTCGACGAGCAGGCGTCGGTGCTCAAAGCTCTGACGCGCGACGATCTCGTGAATTTCTACAGCGCGCACTACGCCCCGGACCAGCTCATTTTGACGATCGTCGGCGATGTCGATACGCAGACAGCGATCGCGCAGGTCAAGAAGTACTTCGGCGATTGGGCCAAAAAGGGCAACCTGCCGGCCGTCGCCATCCCGCCGGCGCCGCCCGTCGATGGACCGCTTCAGACCATCGTGATCCCCGTGCCGGACAAGGCCCAGGTCGATGTGCGCTACGGCTTTCCCAGCGGCCTGCGGCGCAGCAGCCCGGACTTCTACACGGCGAACGTGCTCAACTTCATTCTGGGCGGCGGAACGCTTTCCTCGCGTCTCGGACTGAGCGTGCGTGACCGCCTGGGGCTCGTCTACGGCATCACTTCCTCCGAGGAAGCGCGTCTGGGAGAAGGACCGTTCAGCGTGCGGTACGGCAGCAACCCCGCCAACGTGGATCAAGCGGCGGAGGAGATGTTTCGGCAGATCCAGCTCATCCACGATAGCGGCGTGACCAAGCAGGAGACGGCGGACGCCATCTCTTACTTGACCGGATCCTACGCGGTCACCCTTTCCACAAACGGCGCCGTCGCGGGACAGCTGCTCACGGCCCAGGTATATTCGCTCGGCCTCGATTATGTCCAGAAGCGCAACGACTACTACCGCGCCGTAACCGTGGATGATGTGAACGCCGCCGCGAAGAAGTATCTGAAGCCGGGGACCGGCGCGCTGGTTATCTCCGGAACATACACCGGAAAGTACGCCAGCGCGAAATAGCCACTCGGTACACTCCAACACCAATCGCGGGCGCAGCCAGAAGAAAGGCTCCGCCCGCGATCATTTATTAAAAATGTCTAATTCCTGTTGACAAACGGTTTTCCGAAATGCTATCCTATCTCCGACCGAATTAATCGGAGACTATAAACGTCGGAGAATAAATATGCGCACCCGTTCCCGTCTCGGGTTTACCTTAATTGAATTGCTCGTTGTGATCGCTATTATCGCGATTCTCGCCGCCATCTTGTTCCCTGTCTTTGCCCAGGCGCGGGAAAAGGCGCGAGCCATCTCATGCATGTCCAATATGAAACAGATCGGACTGGGCGTCCAGATGTACATTCAGGACAACGATGAGCGTCTGTTCTTCCGAGGGGCGAAGGACAACACGGCGTCCAGCCTGGGCAAGATCCGCACCGGAGCGGTCGTCGGCTCCAGCACGAGTCCGGCCGCTCTGGCCGCAGCCTGGTACAACGTCATCTTCCCATACATCAAGGCAAAGGGCGTCTATTCCTGCCCGAGCGATCCCGGCCCCACCCCAAGCCTGATGCCGGACGGCGTGTCCACGGTGCTTCGCTCCTATGCCGCCGCCGACTCCACGGAAGGTTTGTCGCTGGCGCAGGTCGATGTTCCCGCAGACACGATTGTCGTCACGGAGAAATGGGATAAGTCTCTTGCCGGCGTCGCGAACACCGAGTCCTGGTTTGAAGTTTGGGACGGCGACATGGCGCACGAGCCGACCCAGCCCGGCCGCATGGTCAAATATGCGAACCGGCATCAGGGATTTATGAACTGCGCCTTCTTCGACGGCCACGCGAAGGCGGTCCGGCCCGATGCGATCTGGAAGAGCGCGGATCTGACGGGATGCAACCTCATTCATCGCTATCCGGCGCCCGGAACATCGGGTATCTCTAAGTGTGACGGATTTTCGACGGGCTGTATCACTAACGACCCGACCAAAAATATGTGTATGAGCTTTACCTACAACAACTAAGCCGTCACACTCCGCAAGACCATTCGGCCTTCATTCCCATCGGGAATGAAGGCCGAAGCTGTTTCACTCCAGGAAATCCGGCGGCGCATGGCGAATATGCCTGCGTTGTGACGGGAGAAGAGATGAAGCAAGTGAACGGACCCGGCATCCCATTGTTGGCCGGCGGGATTGGTTTGATCGTTTTCGCGGCGGTGGTGATCGGAGTTTTCAGCTACAAGCCGCACGCCATATTGCAGGGCGCCCTGCCCGTCTCCGGCCCGCGCGCCCCCATCCCGGTCGTCGACGCCGCCACGGTTGATCGGGGCCGCCATGTCTACCAGCGGGAAAACTGCAGCGGCTGCCACACCATGACCGGAACTCAGATCGGGGCGATTCCGGACCTGCTCCACGAAGGCCAGCGCAACGCCGATATTCCGTGGCAGATGTCCAACCTGCGCGAGCACCGACGGATCCATCCCAATTCGGATATGCGCAACTACGACAAACTTTCGCCCGAAGACCTGCGCGCGCTGGCCTCATATCTGGCGACGCGGCAGTAACGCCGCATGGGATCGCGCAGAGATTGGTGCGACCGTCAAGCCATTTTCGTCCGTTCCGGGAGGGCGAAAAAGACCGCGAGGGCGGCGACCATGATGACGCACACGGTCACATTGACGAACGCGAGCGCGAAGGCGGCTCCATACAGAATCGGGCCGAATCGGTACTGCTGGGTGATATGCCGAACACGGTGCGGATCGTGCTCGGCGGCGAGCAGCCGGCCGTCTTTCGCGGCGTAGCTCCAAAGCTGATTGAACGCGCACGCCATCAGGACGTTGAGGCCGCAATAGACGGCGGCGGCCGTTTGCGCGTAGGGCGTCCGGATATATTCGGCCACAAGCGCGGTGGGAAATGGGATCAGCGTCACCAGCATCAGCAGCAGGCCGTTGTAGACCAGAAGCTGATGGTCCTTGCGGTGGATCTGCTCGAACAGCCGATTATGGTTGATCCACATGACGAGGATTGTCAGAAAGCTGATGACATAGGCGGCCATGGACGGCCACTGCGATTTGAGCGCGCTAAGCAGCGCCGCCCCCGGATCGCCCCCCGCAGCCACGGCGAGGGAGGGGACATGGATATCCAGCACCAGCAGAGTGATCGCCACCGCAAACACGCCGTCGCTAAACGCCTCCAGCCGCCCGGTTTCCTTTTCCGCCATTCGCCGCCTTTGTCCCTCTCCGCAGCAATCCAAATTCACGATCGAGCGCCGCCGCTAACGTTTGAGCAGCCGAAAGGCGATGCCGCGCCCCATGCCCTGAGCATAGGCCAGCTGTCCCCAAAGGCTCGCCAGCGTTTCCAGCAGCGCGGCGCTCGCGAGCGGCCCGGCGTCCACGGCGTCGAACCCCATCTCACGCGCCAGGGTCGCCGCGATGGCTTTCGCCTCGGCGTCGTCTCCCGCGTAAAGCATTGTCGCCGCCTCGCCTCCAAAATCGGGATCCTGCATACCCTCAAAGCCCAGCGTGTTGAAGACCTTGACCACACGCGCTCCCGGCGCCCACTGCGCGATCTGTTCGCCCCCAGACGTTGACGCGGCGTCCGGCGTCGCGAACTTATTGCCGCGCAGCGGGTTCGTACAGTCCAGCAGAACCTTGCCGGTCAGATCCCCCGCGCTCTCAAGCACCCCGCGCGCCGCATCCCAAGGAACCGCCAGCGCAACCACGTCCGCCCGCGCCGCATCGCGGATCAGCGCCGCCTTTGTCCCCTCTCCAATCCGCGCCGCCGTTTCCTGAGCCCTCGAAAGCGAGCCGTCGGCAACGCCAAAGGTTACCTGATGCCCATTGCCCGCCCAGGCGCGCCCCAGCGCGCCGCCCACGTTACCGGCGCCTAAAATTCCAATCTCCATCGGGTCGTCTCCTTCTGCGATTGTCACCCATTCCTAAGTTGCGATGGCGTCCGGGGCAAACCCACCCCGGCGCTTTGCGTACTCCCTGGCAAACCCACCCCCACGCTTCGCGCGACCCCTCCCGCCGCCGGGAAGGGTTTGTAAGATTGTCTCTTACGAAAGTCGCCTGCGATATCGATCCGAATCACCCTTCCCGCTGCGGCTAAGCTTGTATCACATCTTTTGGGGGTGTACGAAATTGACGCAGAATATGGGATCCTAATATCGGAGGAACAACGATGTTAGGATCCGGGTGGGCCGAAAACGAAATTCAGGGGACAAAGTTTGGCGATGAGCGCTTCCGCCGTGTCATGGGGGAGACACTGGAAGCAAAGTTTTCTCAACCCAACGTCAGCTTTTCCACGATGTGCGGCAATGCTTTGAGACAATCGGCGGGACGTCTATTACGCCACCCAGAAACCAATGCGACGGATCTCCTGGAGGGACACCGGCAAGCAACTCTGCAGCGATGCCTGGGAGAGAAAACCATTGTCGTAGCCCAGGACACCAGTTCCTACAATTATTCCACCCACTACGCCACCGAAGGGCTGGGGCCGATCAATGACTCGAAAAAGGCGATGGGCATTCATCAGCATTCCGCGCTGGCGATGACACCCGACAGACTTCCGCTGGGAGTGGTGGAGGCTCACTTTTGGGCGCGCCCCCTGGAGAAGCAAGCGGCGGCGCAGCGACGCAAAAAGCCCATTGAGGAGAAGGAAAGCCATCGCTGGCTGCGAACGGCGAAACATGTGGAGCAGCTCTTTGAACCCCACCTTCGCCAAGGAGGAGAGGTGGTCGTGGTCGCGGACCGGGAAGCGGATATCTTCGACCTGCTAGCACAAGAGCGTGCTTCGGGCCTGGAACTGATTATCCGCGCCGCTCACCCCCGCACTGTTAAAGTGATGGATGGGGAGGTGATGGATGGGGAGGTGATGGACCGTTCGGAGGGCGCCACGAAAGAACCGGCCTATTGTTCTCTTCTGGTAGCGGCTCAGCAGGGAAACGTCCTGGGCCACTATACGCTTCGTGTTCCTGGACGGACCCAGGCTCAAGATCGTGACGCCACGATGGAGATGCGCCATTGCCGTGTGGAGGTTCAGCCGCCCAAAGCCGGTGTGGGACATGAGGAGAAAGCCGTTCCGATCCAAGTGGTAAGCGCTCGGGAGATCGTCCCTGAGGGAGATCCCCATGCCCCTTTGGAATGGATCATGATCACCACTGTGAATGTGATCGATATGGCGTCGGCGCGGCGTGTCCTGGATCTTTATACGTGTCGTTGGGAGATTGAGCGATTTCATTTTACGCTCAAATCGGGCTGCCAAGCCGAGCGTCTTCAGATGGACGATCTAGATACTCTTTGCAATACGCTCTCGCTTTACCTGGTGGTTGCCTGGCGATTGTTATATGTGACGCATTTGGCGCGTGTGATGCCCGAAATCCGCGCCGACCAGATTATGGATACAACAGAGCTTGCCATTCTCAATCAGCAGAGCCGTACTCCGATCACGACAATTTCGCAGGTGGTGACGGCCATCGCGCAGCTTGGGGGCTTTGAGCCCTACAAAGGCGGCCCGCTACCTGGGGTAAAAGTGCTCTGGAATGGGCTCAGAAAGCTCGACTCCATGGCGGCTGGATGGAGGCTCGCCATGGAGTCGATCAGAACCCAAAATGTGATACAAGCTTAGCCGCTGCGGGAGGGGTGGCCCGAAGGGCCGGGGTGGGTTTGCCAGGGAGTACACTAAGCGCCGGGGTAGGTCACCCGGAAGGGTCGCGCGAAGCGCGGGGGTGGGTTTGCCAAGGATGCCCCGAAGCGCCAAGGTAGAAAAAGCCCAGGCAGCCCAAGCGCCAGTAATAACTTCCTCAAACCCCAAGCGCTTGAATGGCAAGTCGCGCGGCGTCCGCGCCGGAATATTGCTGCTGGCCGGTGATCAGATTGCCGTCGCGGACGGCGTGGGGCTTGAACCGGCCGTCCACGATGAAGTTTGTTCCCGGCAATTTCTTGGCCTCTTCCTCAATCCAGAAGGGCTGGATCTTTCGCTGGACAAAGGCGTCGGCGAACTCTTCTTCCGAATTGGCGAAACCGGTCCATGTCTTGCCTTGGACGAGCAGGCTGTCGTCGGCGAGCCGCGTTTTGAGAAGGACGGCGGTCGCATGGCAGACGATCGCCGTGATCTTGCCGGTCTGGTAGAAGTCCGACACGGCTTGATGGACGCGCTCGTCTGCGTAAAACGTCACCATCGGCGCTTGTCCGCCCACGAGGAACAGGACATCGTAATCGTCCAGACGCACGGAGTCGAGCCGGAGCGAATGGGTCACCTTCTCCATCAAATGGGGCGAACTGAGAAAGCCCAGGCTGATCAGGTCCGACGCCGAGTAGCCGCTGGAATCGCGCGGATCGCTCCAGGAGTCGGCCTTGAGCTCGCCGCCGTCGGGGCTCGCGATCTCCACGATGTAGCCGCTTTCGGTAAATTCCCAGTAAGGGTGCGTCAGCTCCGACCACCAGAAACCGACCGGCCAGCCGGTTTGGGGAGACACCGCTGGATTGGAGGCTAAAATCAAGACTCGTTTGGGATGGGATGGGTTCAGCAGATCGATGGCTTTACTCAATGGAAGTCTCCTTGCGGGGTGAATGCTTGGCCAGCAGGTCGCAGAGTGACGCGGTGTCGGTCATCATGGCGTCGCCGGCAAACGCAAAGCCGTCGAGCGCCCGCTGCCGCGCGGCCTCATCTCGCCCCCCGCAGGCGTCGGTCACGACGACGGGGAGATATCCAAGATCAGTGGCGTGACGGACGGTCGGCTCGATGCCGATCTCCAGCGCGAAGCCCACCACAATGACGGTGGTAATGGCGCAGTCGCGCAGGGCGATATTGAGAAACGTCCCCTCAAAGGCGGCCATGGTGATCTTGTCCACGACCGCCTCGCTCGGGAGCGGGGCGACTTCGGGGCTGATCTGGAAGCCGGGCGCGTCCCGCAGAAACCATGGATGGACTTCGGCGACGGTCGAAACGCGCTGCCACGCCATGGCCTGCCGCAGCAGGAAGACGCCGCTGGTCTCCTTGGGCAGCGAAAGGTGGCGCGTGAAGAACACCCGAACGCCCGCCGCGCGCGCGGCGGCAAGCACCCGGACAACCCGCGCGGTGGTCGGCGCGGCGTCCGGAAGCTGGCTCAGGATGCCGATCTGCATATCGTAAACGAGGAGCGCCGTCCGCTGGGGGTCGCAGGCTTCTTCGAGTGTTTGGGGAATGTTCAATCCGAAGGCGTGTTTCAAGGTCTTTTCCTTTCCTCGGGCGACGCGGCGGATCGAACCGCGCCGCCCCTGCCGTCTCGGGTCTACTCACCGCAATGCCGGCCCGACTACGCCGCGCCTTCCAGCTCCGAGTCGGGCATCGCCACGCGGCCTAACGAGGCTTCGTCGAACATGCTTTCCAGCGGCAGCGGCGCGATCACGGGAAGGCAGAACCATTCGATCAGGCCCGCCTGCGTCATGGGAAATTCGTCCAGGTATTTCTGAGCCTCGGCGACGCTCGCAACTTCGAAGACAATCACCACGCCGGGCTGATCGGCCAGGGCGTAGTTTTCCCGAATGATCCCCTTCTTCCAGAGCCGCCAGGCGTGGGCGGTCTCTTCGGGGAGCATCGGTCGGATCTGCTCCATCGTCACTCCGGGCTTGAAACGGTCATAGGTAATCACTTTCACGTTTAGCTCTCCTGTATCCGGCGCTCACCAGCAAGTTTCGAGTGATCGCACTCCTTGATTATGCGGGGCGACGGCGAAGCGGGCTAGGACGATCTTGCGGCTTCTGGAACGATCTTGCGAATGTTTTCGAGACGGACATGAGCGCGGGGAGTCATCACCGAGCCGTCTCCTGCAAAAAGGCGCGCGGGGTCTGCCCGGTCAGCCGCTTGAAGTGGCGCGTGAAGTGGCTTTGGTCGCTGAAGCCCAGCTGCTGGGCGACCTCGCCCACGGAGAAGCGTCCCGACCGAAGCAGCGTCCTGGCCCGCTCGATCCGCCGCCGCAAAACGTAATCGTAGGGCGAGGCGCCGGTGGCCTGTTTGAACTGGCGTGAAAAGTAGTAGGGGCTGATCTGCGCGACGGCGGCCATTTCGGCCAGCGTCAGGTTTCGGTGGAGGTGGGCGTCGATATAATCGATCACGCGGCGCAGCTTGGGACGCGAAAGCGCGCCGATCCCATCCAGAATGGGCTCGGGAAAGGCGTTGTAGCGGCGGAGCAGATGGACGGCCAGCGCGGTCGCCAGGCTCTCGGCGAACAGCGGACCACCCAGGCTGCCGCTTTCCAGCTCCGCCTTCAGCGCCAGCCCCAGGTATTGGACTTGCAGATCGAGGCCGCCGTGGCTTTCGACGAGTTCGATCCGGTCGGCGTGGACGGTTTCGCGGGCGACATTCGCGACCAGATGCGGGTCGATCGCGATCGCCAGCACGTCCGCCGCCTCATGCCAGCGCAAATCGCGCGGGACGCCGGCGGGAACAAGGCAGACATCGCCGGCGGCCATGCTTCGGCTGCGATACTGCTTCCCGGACTTCCACTCCAGCGTATTGGACGGACTGAGGTGGAGCGTCAGCAAATGGTCCGGCAGCAGGTTCTCCCTCGGCTCCATCGGGGGCAAACGAAACTGCTCGACAATGATTCCCTTCCAGCCCGCGTCCGCGCTTGACAACAGCAGGGACGACTCCGGGACGACCGACAAACGTTCGCCGCTCTCACTGTCCGCATAATGTATCAGGCTGACGGGCATCGCCGCAAAAATCCCTTCAACGCATCACGCAATTTCTCTGCCTCCAGTTTACCTAATGTCCGGCCAATGTGGGGCGCTATTGTCTGACGAGCCGCCCTTTGACATGCCCGTCGACGAATGCGACGGTTTCCCAGGACGCGCCGTCAAAAGGGCGGGCCATCGCAGCATCGCGAAACAGCGGCTGCTCGGCGGGACGAGCGATGTTCACGAGGCTACCGCCAGACAGCGCCCCCTCGAACTGATAGGGCTGTCCGGTCAGCGGGCTCACGAATACGTCGTTCCCGATGGCCGGATGGGAGCGTCCCGTGTTCGGATCGATCCGCTTTTCCTTCGCCGCGATATAGGACGCGAGTGTCCGGCGAAGCTGCGCGAGCGATTGGAGATGGGGGAGTTTCCAATTGTGGTCGGCTTCATACTGAACGATCGCAAGGCCGATCAGCTGCATGTTGCTCTTCGTCGCCGCCGACTTTGCGGCCCAGCCCACCCGCTGATCGTACTCGGTGGGAGTCATCACGCTGTTCCCGATGGTGGGGTAGAGCGGAATATCCCGGAACTCCACGATTTGGTACGCCCGTGTTTGCAGCTGAAATTCCTTGATGTTCGCCCTCGCCAGCTTTGGATTCACGCTGAAGATCGTTTCGACATTTGTTTGCATGGCCGAGGCGATCTCCGTCCTCTTCGCCCCGTCGAGCGGAACGACCGAGCCGTCTCGGTAGACCGCAACAAAGCGGCGCGCCAGCTTCGCGATCGACGCTCCTCCAGGCAAAATCGGATCGCGATGCATCTTTCCCCCGGCGCCGGGATACCACAACAAAGGTTTGTCGCCGAGGATCAGCTCCGGAAAGAGGAACGCGGTGCGCTTGTCCGGCCACTCAGCGGACACGACCGGCGCCGAAAAAGCAGGCGTCGCCTCAGTCGGCAGCGTCAAGATAGTCCGCCAGGGCTCCGTGGAAACGCCGACACGAACCGTACAAGATTTAGAGTTAGGTGAGAGAGATTCCACCCTCATTTCTCTATCGAAAGCCTCATTGGAGTAAGAGAATGCGGAATCTTTTTGAGCATTCAGCATCTCGTAGTAGCTGCTGCGATCGCGGCTCGCCGACTTGATTGAATAAGACACCTGGTAGGGAATCGCCGGGTCTTTGGGATTTACCGGCCGCATCCAGTTGACGGGCGCGCCTACTTCGAGCGCGGTGATTGGGGCGCCGTCGGTATTCCACCACGCCCCGGCCGACATATTCCAACGGTTCTCCTCACGCACCGGCCGGCTTATTCCGTTAAAGCTCACCTCGGCGCCGTTAGGCAGCATGGCCGTGTGTCCATGCGCGACGATCCGATCGACGAACGCATTGTCCGAAGCAGCCGTCGTCGCCGCAAGGGTCTGAAGACTACCCAGTTCCCCTGGCAGGTCCGCGTCGGGCGCGTTCAAACGATCGGCGAGCGACTGCGTATCCGCGACCGTTCGAAAACATCCGGCGAGTTCCAACGTCCCGCCATGAATCGGCATCGCGATCGTCGGCGCGGAGAGCATCCTGGCGTCGCGGACGATCCCCATGGTTTCGCCGACATGCGACTCCGTGAACGCCGCCAGCTTCCGAACGCCTTCCGAACTCAGGGTGATCTTCACCACGGGTTCACGACCATCGGCGCCGCCCAGCTTCGCCTGCGCGCTCACAATATCGGCGTCCGTCAGGATCATCTTGCCGCTCATCAGAAAGGCCGACCAGCGATTGTAATTATGGGCTCGTTTTTGAATTTCCGCTTTGCGAGTTGGCGACAATATGGCGATATTCTCACCGGAAGTCACCGATGAAAAAGAGGCGTCGAAAAATGTCTGTTTGTCGCGGCGGTCGATGAATTGATAAACCTCACCACCACTTTGATCACGCGCGATCGACATCGACACCGGACGGTTGGGATCTCGCCGGGAGGAGAGGTCACGCCAGTAGAGAAATTCCAGGATTCCCCGGCTGCGACGATGGACTACCGAAACGGTCGTCGCGGGCGCGGCGTTTGTCTCGCCGTGAGCGGCCGTTCGCGCGATGGGATGCAGCGCTGACAGGGGCAGAACCAATACGGCGGCGAGGCCACAGGCGGCGAAGATCCATTTGCGGCTCAGCGAACGCCGATTCACTCCCGCCGTAAGCACGGCGCGGATGCGTCCTTCCGTTTCACGCGGCAGCGCCATGGCGATTGCCGCCGTTCGCGGATTGGCGCCGGGAGGCAGCGACTTCAGGACATCGACCAGGCGCTGCGCGTATTCCGTCGGAGGTACGCCGGCGCGCAGCACACTGTCATCGCAGGCGCGCTCGCCCGCTTCGCGCATTTGCCGCGACGCGAGCCAGACCAGGGGATGAAACCAATAGAAGGCGCACGCCAGAGTGGCCGCGCACTGCGTCAGCCAGTCGCCGCGACGGATATGCGCCAGCTCATGAAGCAGCACGGAGCGCAGGCACTCCTCGGACCACTCTTCCGACTGCGCGGGCAGCAGAACGACCGGTCGAACGACGCCCCAGGTGATCGGAACCGCGACACCGCCCTCGCGGGATCGCCGAATGTCTAAGTTTCGACGCAGCCCCACCGCGCGAAGACACTCCCGTGCAAGGCCGTTCGCACACTCGTCCAGCGCCAAGCTCCCCTGACGAGCGCTCGTTACCAAGCGCAGCCCCAGGAAGAATCGCCCCAGCGAGACAAACACGCCCAGCGCCCAAACGACAGCGACAATGGCTGTCCAGGCGATTCGCGGCGGTTCGACCGGCGATGCGACAGCCGCCGGCGAAGCAACGCTTGACACATCCAACGCGCCTGCCGCCATCGGCGACGCGATTGCGGTATGCTGCTTCTTTTCGGGCATAGCGATAGGGGCGGCGTCACTCTGCGCCGATGCGGAGATCGCCTCCGCCGGCGTGTTCTTCCTGATAGGAGCGACCGCCGAGCGCATCGTATAAGCGACATTCCATGTGGGAAGAGCAAAAGAGAATAATGGCAGCAGCAGAACGCCGGCGATGGCCGACGCCCAGACGGCGTGACGCGCCGCCGCCGATGCGCGTCGTAAGCCGCGCGCTATCGCCATGGCGGCCAGCAGCAAGAACGTACACTTCGCGAGCAGAACAAAAACCGGCGGGGCCATCCATGCGTTCATCATTCCGTCCCTTCGTGGGTCTTGTCGCGCCCTTCGGTCTTCGCCTGCTGGATCATGCCTTCCAGGCGACTCAGCTCGTCCTCGGTCGGCCGCATCTGCTGGTTCGCGAGCAATGTCGCGACTGCGGATTCCACGCTGCCTCCGAAAAACGTCTGCACTACATTCTCAATCGCCGACTTCGCCACCGCCGCCCAACTCTCCGTCGGCTTGTAAACGTACTTCGTCCCCACCTCGGTGTGGCGGATCTGCCCTTTCTCCTCCAAAATGCGCATCAGCGCTCGAACCGACGAATAACTCGGCGGGTCCGGCAGCGCCTCCAGCACCTCGGCCACGGTCGCTTCACCGCGCGCATAGATGATTTCCATGATCTGCCGCTCGCGCCGACTCAGCCGATGCGGCAATACTTTGTTCATTCGGAGGCTCCTTGACAATGCGAACTTCTTATGCTAAATATATTAGCATCACAGACGAGCCGTGTCAAGGGTTTATGCGAAAAAATTTAGCACATCATTTTAACCCCGCCCTGAGCGAGTTTCGCCCCACTGCGCTTACAGTGTGGATGTTGTCATCGTTCCCGCCGGCGCGGTCCGCGCTTTCTTTTGGCGGCGGGGCCTGGTTTTCGGCTGCTGGATTCTGCCGAGGAACTTCGCCAAGGCGCCTTTGCGCCGATGCTGATCGTTTTCGTCCGTTTCTTCCCAATGCGTCAGCGCTTTTTTTGACTTGATCAGATCCTCCACGCGCGCCAGCACGTCGGGCTCCAGCACGCCGTACTCCCACTGGGCGTTGGCGAGCGCGAACCAGACGACGCAGGCGTCGCACGGATCTTCGAGAAGATCGGCGAAACGGAGATTCAGCGCGCTTCGTATTTCTTCATGCCTGAAGCCTTCATCGTACCTGGCGAGGCAGTCGAGATAGATCTCCTGAATAGTGACGTCCGCGATTAGCCCCGTATCCCACGTTCCCATAGTCCCGCTCCC
Organism: Capsulimonas corticalis; assembly: GCF_003574315.2. Classification (GTDB taxonomy): domain Bacteria; phylum Armatimonadota; class Armatimonadia; order Armatimonadales; family Capsulimonadaceae; genus Capsulimonas; species Capsulimonas corticalis. Next base: position 6,711,874 of record NZ_AP025739.1, read on the forward strand.
TGCTCTGCGTGATTTGCCCATTGTACTCTGTCTGCGTCTCCCCAGGAACCTCGTATTGCCCGCCGAGATACGATGACTTCGGAAAGTGGCGGGGTATACTACCGTCACGGGCGACGTGTCTGACAGACCGTCAACGCTTGCGGGAAGCGTCGGCTCCGCCGACCGCGATCACGAAATTGCAGCGCCCCACCATTTAACAACCAAGCCGACACAGGGAGATTTCGTGAAAAAGTTTATCGAGTTCGCAATCAAGGCGGGAAAGATCCTCGCCAAAATCGCGGCGGTGTACGCCGCCGTCGGCGCCTATGATGTGCTTCGCAACAAGCCGGCGGACAAAGCCGTCGCCAAGCGCTACTTCACCGGCAACGGGATCCTGACCTGGGTGCTGTCTCCGCTGAACACGCTGCTGGACGTCCTCTCGCTGCCATATGTCAATAAGGGCATCTGGAAGCTCGAAGACTTCCCTAAGGAATATCAGGAAGAGATCACGCGCGTTCTGGAAGCCTCGGTGCGCGAGAACCTGGTCGCCAAGCTCGAAGAAACGGCGAAAGAGCACAAGCGGACGATGGTCTTCTTCAAGTGGTACGGCGAGAACGTGGAGAACACGATCGAAATCCCGGATTTCCATGCCGACTACAAGTACATCCAGACCATCGGCGTGTCGGTCTTCAACAAGAAGCAATCGACATCCAAGCACTTCGGCCCGTTCCGCGCCACACTGCGCATCCTCTACAATATCAATCAGATGGAGGATGACTCGGCGTACATCACGGTCGGCAATGTGAACAACTACTGGCGCACCGACAAGCTGTTCATCTTCGACGACACGCTGATGCACCAATCGTTCAACGAGACCGAGCAGCCGCGCTACAACATGTTCATCGACATCCTGCGCCCCTCGCTCGTCCCAAGCTTCTTCCGCAAAGTCGTCTCCACCGCACGCTTCTTCCTGCGCAGCGTCAACTTCCTGTTCTACAAGAATTGGGACGTCGTCAAGGGCTAATCGCCGACGGTTAACGAACACACGGCGCGGAGGTAAACGGCAAACACCGCCGACCTCCGCGCCTTTTTTCTGGGGATCCAAGTATGCCCTACAATTTCCGTAACTTCTCCGGCGTCCCTTTTGACATGTTGATAGCGTGGTACGTTACTGGTATGTTTGCCCTTGTGGTTGTTCTGCCGCTGGGAGTAATTGGGCTTCTCGCCTACATACTGCCGCGTAGACCTCTGCCATTTCCAAAGCAATGGAGTCGCGGTGTGTCGTTTGCCACTTTCGTCCTCCCGCTCCTCTCTGGTCTTGTACCCCTGTCTGCTCTCTACTTACTCGCATGGCGCGCGCACCTCAATATTGGGCATTGGCCACGCTATATGCTGGATGATCCAAATAACTTCCAATTCAACGATCCCTGGTACGATCGCCTCGACGGTCTCACCTGCATTGCCGATGGGATTGGCTGGTGCTGCCTATATGCATCGATTGCACTCACAATACGCTTTTCTCCCCAAATTACCATGCGCCGCCGCATCATTATGGTCTGCCTGTTCCTTGTCTCTTGGACAGTATTTGTCCACGAACCCAATCAGCTGTTTTGGTGGCGGCTGGATTGAGTATAATTGCAGCAAGATAGCGAATGCTATATTGCTCCGCCTCGGATTTGTCGGAGAGGCAAATTTCGCGAATACATAGACCGATGAAATATTTTCTTTACGCCAATCAGGAATTCGTGGGATGGTCTGCGCTGGAGCATGCGGATCCGGCCATGGGCTGCGTTTCCGGCGTTTTCCACCCGAACGAGAATTACGAGAACATCAAGGACATCATTCTGAAGTATTCGGCGTGCCACTTACCTGGCACGGACGCCGCAAAAAAAGAACTCGACCAGGTGTGGCCGCGGATTGAGGCGCTCGGTCTGGCGGTCGAACCCGAGGGATGCTCGCCGTTCGAACCTACCGGAGGCGTGATCGTTATCGATTACGCGGAAGATTTAGGGGATGAAATCGGGCGCGAGTTGCATGTCTTTGGCTTATCGCAGGAAATATTCGCGGAGTACTTTCCAGAAGCGCACGATCGATACTGGGGCGTTAGCGATCGATAAATGATATTGCTCTCTAATCGAGTGCGCCGTTACTGGATGGAAACACCAAGCGCCGATCGGAGATGATACGTGGCGGCATAAAACAAAAAAGGCCGACTGGGAAGCGCGCGGCGGTGCGCCTCCCGGTCGGTCTTTTTTGTATGAGCAATCTGCCCGGACGGACTTACCGGGGGCTGAATGTCGCCGTGAACTGGCCGTCGTCAGTGCCCGCCGCCATGCCCTGGACGCTGACGGTGCAGTCGGTGGGCGAGCCGCCGCCCTGGACGCAGTCTCCGGCCAGCGCGACGGATCCCGCCGATACCGAGTTGGGGCGAAGCCATTTGGCGTGGCCGTCGCACAGCAGGAAGTTGGAGCCGTCCGTGTGGCGGCCCTTCAAAGCCGCGAGGCCGCCATTCGGGTCCGCCGTACAGGTCATCCCGCCCATGCAGCCCGTGGCGAGCGCCGCGCCCCGCGACTGATTGCCGATGCTGAACGGGTAGACGATGTTGTTGGTCGGGCCGCCGCCGTTAAGCACCGCCGACACGACGGTCGATGTGCTGCGCTCCGCCGGATCCGTCAAAGGACCGTACACGCCCTGAACTTCCGAGAGCAGAACCGTCTTCGCCGGGGAAGCCTGCGCGGAAATCGCCTGGCCGACATGCGGATCCGTGCCGCTGCCGGGATCCGTGCGCGTCAAATTGAGGTTCGCGGCGTAGGAGTTCACGTAACTCGTCACCCCGCCGCTCGGCGCGGGCGGCTTCGTGGCGTCGTCGGGACACTGATAAACGCCGGTGCTCTTGATATAAGGATAGATTTCGCCGCCCCAGCCCTGGCCGAGGTAATCACCCTGAGACGCCGGGTAAGCGGCTGTGATCGGGAAATTATCGTCGCTATCCTGTTCGTACTGCATAAACCCCAGTCCAAGCTGCTTCATGTTGGAAAGGCAGGACGTTTGCCGAGCCTTCTCGCGAACCTTCGCAAAAACCGGGAACAGGATCGCCGCGAGCACCGCGATGATGGCGATGACGACAAGAAGCTCAATCAGCGTAAAGCCAGTGCGGTAAGATTTAATCGACATTCGTAATTCCTTTTGACAGCCGACTTTAGCCAGCGGTGTAGTATCATCAATAGTCGGGGGGCGAGAGGGAGATCTTTAGCCCTATCGAACACTTGTCCGCGAAGAATCCGCGATACCGACGAAAGAATTCTCACAATTATGAGCGAAATTATCGATACCGAGCGGTTTGCGATCCGCGCCATCCTGCTCACTCCGGAGCGCGAAGTCTTACTGCTGCGCATTCTGCCCGACGATAATATCGAGCCGTTTTGGATCGCTCCCGGCGGCGGGCAAGAATCGGGCGAGACGTTCGAGGAGACGCTGCGGCGGGAGTTGCGGGAGGAACTGGGACTGACGGAGTTCGCTGTCGGCCCTGTCGTGTGGCGGCGAGAGCACACGTTCCGCTGGGCGGGACGCCGGATCCGTCAGCAAGAGCAGTATCATATTGTCCACGTCCCGCGCTTTCAGCCGGTGATGACGGATGAAACGGAAGCCAAATCCCTCGATCGGTTCCAATGGTGGCCAGCCGCGGACCTGGCTCAGACCCGCGAGCGCCTCACGCCCCTCTCCCTGGCGACTATTGTCGAGCAATACATGGCGAATGGCGCGCCGCGCGAACCGCTCGCTCTCGAAGTGCTTGTGGATTAAACGCCCGGCGGCTATACGCGCTGAGAAATCTTGGTTCCTTCTGGATGGATGTTGGTATAATTACCTATATTGCCGTTTCGCTATCCGTGACGCTGGCAGTGTCGCCTTTCCATCACGTTGATGAACACCGCAATTTTTAATACCTTCCCACGACGCGGCGGCGCGTCACGGGTTATTTTGGACGAAATTGAAGCAGGCAATGTCCGATCAAAACATATCCCAGGAAGCGGGCAACGAAGCCCCAGCGCCAGATGACGCCGCCAGAACCAAATCAGAAACGAGCGGCGCGCGAGCGATGTCGCGTCCCCACAGATTGTCACTGCGCAGCGATAGCCAGTTTCGCCTTCTCGTCGAAAGCGTCGAGGACTACGCGATTTTCCTTCTGGATGTGGATGGGTACATCGTGACGTGGAATCGAGGGGCGCAGCGGATCAAGGGGTATAACGAATCCGAGATCATCGGCAGGCACTTTTCGACATTTTACACGCCCGAAGATATCGCGCGCGACCATCCGGCGGAGGAGCTGGAGATCGCGATTGCGGAAGGGCGATATGAGGAAGAGGCCTGGCGTGTCCGTAAGGACGGCTCGCGTTTTTGGGCGAATGTGATCATCACCGCCTTGAAGGACGAGTCCGGACAGCATTGCGGTTTCGCCAAGGTCACGCGCGACGTCACCGCGCGTCGCAACGCCGAGGAATCGAAGATCCAGCAGATCCGCGAGCAGATCTCCCGTGTCTTTCTGCGCGAAGTGCTCTTCAGCGTGACTGAAGGACGCCTTCGATTTTGCGAAAATGTGAGCGATCTTCCCGAGCCGCTGCCGCACACCAGCGGCGACATTCCCTTTGGATACACAACCCTCGCCTCGGTACGCTACTTTACGACGGAAGCCGCGGCGAAACTCCACTACTCCGAGGAGCGTATCCATGACTTGATCACGGCGGCCAGCGAAGCGGCGATGAACGCCGTGGTTCACGCACAGAAGGGCATCTGCCGTATCTCCTGGTCGCCGGAAGGCTCCATCCAGGTTTCGATCTCAGATCACGGCCCTGGCATTGAACTATCGCTCCTGCATCGCGCCACGCTGGAGCGCGGCTACAGCACGGAAAACAGCCTGGGGCATGGCTTCTGGCTCATGCTGCAAACCTGCGACCGTGTGTGGATCCACTCCGCCCCCGAAGGCAGCATCGTTGTGCTGGAGCAGGATAAGCAGACGCCGGACCCCGGCTGGCTGTCCATGCAGAAATAACCCCCTACCCTTGCAGCGGCAGCCCCAGCGCGATCGCCACGCCAAACATCAGCAAGGCGCAGAGATCGTGCGATTTAACTCTTCTCCCCGGCGGCTTTGAGCGCGGTTACAATCGCTTTGGCGTTTTTCACGAGCTCGGGCGAGTTGCCGTCGTTGTTGTAAACGCACGCGATGAGCGTCTTTCCGTCTTTGGCGCGCGTGTGGACATCCGCGCCGTGCGCCAGTAGAAACTTTACGTTTTCCAGACAGCCAAAATCTACGGCGACATGCAGCGGCGTTTCTCCGTCCTGATCTTTCAAATTGATCTCAAACCCGTGCTGAAGCAAATAGCGCAGCATCGGCGTATGTCCGTCCTGCTGGGACGCCACGTGCAGCATGGTCGAGTGGTTGCGGGTCGTCGCGTACAGATCCGCGCCGTGATCGAGCAGCAGCTTAAAGACGTCCAGGCGTCCCGCGCAGGCGGCCATATGCAGCGGCGTAGCGCCCTCGGAATCCAGCGCGCGGACATTGGCGTGATGGGCGAGGAGCAAGCGGACAAGATCGGGACTCGAAAACGCGGACGCGAGGCTCAGCGCCGTCGTTTGGTTGAGCCCCACTCCCTCGGTGTCCGCGCCGGCGTCCAGCAGCGTCTTCGCCAGCGCGACCGGCGCGCCGGGCCCCAGTGACGATATTGGAGTGTAACCGTAGCTATCACGCGCATTCGGATCCGCCCCATGCTGGATCAGCAGCGCCGCCATGCGCGCATTGCGAGTCTGACTGGCGAGCATTAACACCGGCGTGCTGGGCATCGAACGATGCGTCGCCGCCGGGTTCTTATAGTTCGGATCGGCCCCGGCGGCAAGCGCGGCGTTGGCCTTGGCGAAATCGCCCGCATCCACCGCGTCCCACAGAGCCGAATTGGAGATGGCGGGCGCCGCGTCCGCCAGCGTGGCGACAGGAACGGGCGTCGTTTGCGCCTTCGCGGCGGGACCGCCGCACAACAAGGCAAGCGGAAGGAGGATTGCGTAGACAGGCTTGACGGATCGGAACCGGAGCGACATGGGCGTTTCTCCTCGCGGCGGGCGTTTGTCGCGCAATCTTACACAAATTTCATGGAAAATCCTGCGCAATGACGTCGCGTGGCGTGTGCGGCCCGCGCAAATCCGTGAAGTAATCTCAATACTCATGCCCTTGCTGCGGGACGACAATCTCTCCGGACCGGGTTTTGAACTTGATTGGGATCGTGGCGTGCTTGTCGCCGTCAATATTGTTGAAGACGTCGAAGTGCAGGTGCGGCTCGGTGGAATGGCCGGTGCTTCCCGACAGCGCCAGCGGCTGCCCGACAGCGACGCGCTGGCCCAGCGCCACCAAAACGCCGTGCAGTTCGAGGTGGAAGTACTCGCCAAAGGTTCCGTCGGAGTGCTTCACGATCACATAGTTGGCGTCATTCGCGAACGAGAGAGCGGCGCCGCCACGATCCGAGTCCGAACGCACCGCGACCACCACGCCGGCGCGCGCGGCGCGCACCACCGTTCCGGTTGGCATCGCCCAATCGATCGCGTATTCGTTCTGTGATCCGCGATAATGGCTGAATGTCCCCAGGTTACCTTGCGAAACGGGAAACACGGCGTTGGCGTAGGGAAGCGAATAAATGTACGGCTGCGCCGCCCCCTTTCTTCGGCCGCCCGCCCGCGCCCGGCACTTTGACTGATAACGCCAGGCGCGGCTCGGGTCCGCTCCCGTCAGATACACCACGGGAATCGAACGCTTGCCGTCCGAGTCCAGCGTCACGGGCAGCTTGCGCGAACACCGCAAGTTCTCGCCGCTCACATCCACCGTAATCGTAAAGCACGAGATATTCGCCGACTGCGCCACCAGCCACACGCCGCCCGGCGCCGGATACGCCTTCAATTCAATGCTCGAATCGCCGGCGGCCAGCGCCGGCGCGACGAGGCCAAAGAGCAAAACCACGACAAGTAAGAATTTCGACACGAGATAAACAGCCTTTCCCTGGCGCGGATATCGAGCAGCCCAACACTGTATTATATGGCGAAAGAAACAGAATCATGGTGAGCGCCTGCAAACTCGTAGCAACACGGTGACATCCCTCTCTTCGCGCGCCGACAATAAAGACTACCAAGCGTCTGATACGCCTGGTGAGAAATGCTGTCCGAGGAGATGTGGAATGAACAGTTGCCTCCGTGGATTGATGCGCTGGAGCGCATCGGCGCTGCTGCTCTTGGTTTTGGCGACCGGACTGTGGGCGCAGGATATGAGCCCGGGCTACTATGACGCCGGCGCGCCGGCGTATGTGGACCTCTGGGTCAACCCCGTGAGCGGACGAGACTCCAACAGCGGCGCCACGCGCGGCGCGGCGCTCCAGACGGTGGAGGCGGCCTGGGCGAAGATCCCTGCGCAGACGGCGCTGACGAAAGCGTACCGGATCCTGCTGACGCCCGGAAATTACTCCGAAAGCGCCATGCCGAGCGGCAACTGGTTTGAGCTGCGGCAGGGAAGCTTCGCACACCCCGTAGTCATTCAGGCCGCCGACGGAAAGCATACCGTGCGCCTGCATGCGTACCTGCAATTCGACCACTGCTCCTACCTCTATCTCATCAACCTGGACTTCGTGACCGACCGAGGCTACGGCGGCGGGGGGAACGTGGTTCACTATTCGTTCTGCGATCATATGCTGCTGCGCGGCTGCGTGCTGAACGGTTTCGACGGCGCGATACGCCAGCCCCAGGAGACGCTCAAGGTCAATCAGGTGCGTTATATGTATGTCGAGGACTGCGACATCAGCAACGCCTTCTGGATGGGCCTGGATTATGTCGCCGTGCAGTACGGGCATATCGTCAACAATAAGATCCACGACACGGACAACGACTGCCTGATGGTGAAGGGCGGCTCCGCGTACCTGCGCATCGAGGGCAACGAAGTCTACAACTCCGCCCAGTGCGGCCTTGTCGCGGGCCAGGGGACCACATTTGGCTTCATGGTGGCGCCGTGGCTGCACTATGAAGTGTACGACACGAAGTTCGTCAACAATATCGTCCACGATATCCAGAACGCCGGGATCGCGGCGCGCGGCGTTTATAACGTCCTGTTCGCGCACAACACGCTCTATCGGATCGGCCTGGACCAAGTCTACGGCTCCGGCCTGATTCTCTGCTCGCCCGGAGGGCGGGTCTGCGAAGGAGACCTAGACATTTGCCAGCGGCTGCACCTGGCCGGCGGATGGGGGCAGACATCGATCGGCGATGAAGCCCAGTGCATTCCCAATCGCAATGTCTATATTTACAACAATATCTTCTACAACCCGCTGGGCGTCCGAACGCTCTACGGCCATTTCGTCATCTTCGGACCGCAGCCGGCCCCGCCGGGAACCAATATCCCCGGCCCCGTCCTCTCCGACGACAACCTTCGGATCAAAGGCAACATCGTCTGGAATGGTCCCAGCGATCTGGACCTGGGGCTTGACGACAGCTCCGGCGCCCAGCCCTCCAATCCTACCTGCAATGAGACCCTGATGCGCGCTCAGAACGCGATCAACACGCTCCAGCCGCAGTTGGTCGATCCCGCGCACGGCAACTTTCGGCCCTTGTTAGGCGGCAGCGTCTTCCGAGCCGTCAGCTACCCGGTTCCGGACTTCGCGGGCGGCGACCGCCAGCCTCGCCCGCTCGCTCCCGCCGGCAACCTCTCGAACGCCGTCACGCGGGATATCTCGGGCCGGGGCCGCGCCGGTCTCTGCCCGCCAGGAGCTTACGCGGCGGTCCCTGGCGACTTCGACGGCGACGGCCGCCCGGACCTGGCGCTGGAGAACCCCGCGACGCACGCCGCCGGCGTATGGCGTCTGAACGGCGCCGTAAAATACGGCGACGCCCTCTTCTCGGCTCCTCTGCCTGCGGACTTTCACATCGCCGCCATCGGCGATTTCAACGGCGACGGCCAGACGGATCTTGTGCTGGAGAACTCCGCGACGCACGCCATACGCCTGTGGTTCATGAACCGGATAACACGCGCCAGCGAAGCAATCGCGCCGTCGCTCAGCGCGGGCTGGCGGATCGCAGGAGCCGCCGATCTTAATGGGGACGGGCGTCAGGATCTGATCCTAGAGAATGCGGGGACCCGCCAGGCGGGAGTCTGGTATATGAACGGCGCCGTCAGAATAGGCGGAACGGTCGTCTCCACGCCGCTGCCGACGGGGTTCCGGATCGCCGGAGCGGGCGACTTTAACCGTGATGGGCGACCAGATCTCCTCCTGGAAAACGCCCAGACCCATCTCGCGACCATCTGGACCATGAACGGCGTGACGAAAACCGGCGAAACGCCGGTATCCCCCGCGCTTCCGACCGGCTCATCGATCGCCGGCGTGTGCGATTGGGACGGCGATGGATGCCCCGATCTCACGATTTTCAACCCATCCACGATGACGGGAGCGATTTGGCGAATGAACGGCGCGCTCCGCCTCACGGAGACGCCGATCTCCCCCGCGCTCGCCGCCGGATGGCGCATCGCCGGCGCTCCATAAGGACGCAGGCGAAGCCGAATCTCACTGTCGAAATCCCCTCCGCGGCGCGCCGAAAAGGCGCGCCGCGCAAAATCCAGCATTCCTACTCGTGATCCCCTCTGAGCCCGATACCGAAATGATTCTTATAGCGGCCCGACTTTAAGCTGGGGCGCGGGAACGTCAGACTAGTATCGAACAAAGAGGTCAGACATGAACAGAACTCACGCACGGAAACGTGCGTTTATCATAGGAACACTCGGGCTGGCCGCCACGGCGGGCCGAGCGGCGGCGGATCCTTCGGATCTGATGCGCATCGCCGGACATATGCCGGCGGCGCTGAGCCAGACGAAGCTGATCGGCGCGACCGACGAGAGCGCTCCGCTCTCCATGGCGATCGTGCTTCCGCTACGCAACCCCGGTCTTCTCCAGACGACGCTGCAGCAGATCTACGATCCCAGCAGCCCGTCTTACCACCATTTTCTCTCCTCGGAAGAATTCAATGCGCGCTTTGCGCCCACGGAAGCGGACTACTCAGCGGTGGCGGCGTACGCCAAATCGCAGGGACTGACCGTGAGCGGAACGCACACAAACCGCCTGGTTTTGGACGTCAAGGGCTCGGCTCTGAACGCATCCAGCGCGTTCCACGTCCGATTGAACAATTATCGCGCCGCCGACGGGCGCGTCTTCCACTGTCCTTCCTCCGATCCCCTGCTCCCCGCCTCGATCGCGGGACGCGTGCAGTCGATCGTCGGTCTGGACAACGCCGCCGTTCTCCATCCGAACTTCATTCAGACGCCCATCAACGATGTCCTGGGATCTCCGAACTATCTTCAGGGCATGACGGGAGGCGGCTCCCTGCTCGCGCCGCGCGGCGGCGGCAGCGGCCCTGGCGGCGGCTTGACGCCGAGCGACATCAACACGGCTTATAACCTGGCCGGCGGCGCGCGGACCGGGTCGGGGCAGACCCTGGCGCTGTTCGAGCTGGACGGCTACAGCGCGAGCGACATCCGGATGTACGAGTCTGCCTACGGACTGCCCAATGTCCCGCTTCAGAACATCCTGGTCGACGGCGTCAACGGCGTCCCGGCAACCGACGGCGCGGCCGAAGTGACTCTGGACATCGAACTGCAAATCGCGGTCGCTCCCGGCGTCAGCAAGGTCATCGTCTATGAAGCTCCGAACACCGGATCGGGCCTGGTCGACGAATACAATCGCATCGCTACCGACAACACCGCCAAACAGATCAGCACCTCCTGGGGCATGCCGGAGCACTACGCCAATGCAGCGCTTCTGAACGCGGAAAACACGATCTTCCAGCAGATGGCCGCGCAGGGCCAATCCATCTATGCGGCCGCCGGCGACAGCGGCGCTTACGATGACAACAGCACGGTTTGCGTCGACGACCCCGCCTCTCAGCCGTTCGTCTCCAGCGTCGGCGGCACCCGGCTCACCCTGGGCGCGAACCACTCGTACGGCAGTGAAACGACCTGGAACCACGGTCGCGGCGCCGGCGCGGGCGGCGGCGGCGTGAGCGTCTACTGGAACAAGCCCGACTGGCAGCAAGGCCTGGGCGTTTCGGCCACAAAGCGCAACATCCCGGATGTCTCGCTCGACTCCGACCCCAACACCGGTTACTCGATCGCCTATCACGGCTCCTGGACCCTCTTCGGCGGCACCAGCTGCGCGTCTCCGCTGTGGGCGGGCTTCACGGCGCTCGTCAACCAGCAGCGCGCGATTGCGGGCCTGAGCCCCATGGGCTTCCCGAATCCCGTGCTCTACACGATCGGCAAGGGAACGAACTACGGCGCGGACTTCCACGACATCGCGGACGCCAGCACCAACCTCTTCTACTCGGCGACCACGGGCTTCGACGACGCCACCGGATGGGGAACGTTCAATGGCCTGAACCTGCTCGCCGATCTCGCGCCGATGGCGCCGCCGGTCGCTCCGGCGACGGATCTGGCCGCGACGCTCACGCCTCCGACCACGGTCGGCCTGTCGTGGACGGCGGTGGACGGCGCCGCCAGCTACAATGTCCTGCGGGGAACGAAAGCCGGCGGACCTTACGCCAAGATCGGAAACACCGCCACGGCGTCCTACACGGACACCACGGCGGGTTCGTCCACGACGTACTACTATGTGGTCGTCTCGGTCGTCGCCTCCGGAACCAGCGTCTACAGCAACGAAGCCAGCGTCACCACCGCCGGCGCGCCTCAGGCGATCACCGATCTTGCGGCGGCCAGCGCCGGGATGACCGGCGTCAACCTGACCTGGACGGCGGGCGCCACGGCGACCAGCTACAATATCCTTCGCTCCGCCACGCACAGCGGCCCGTACACCCAGGTGGGAACCTCCACGGATCCCAGCTACAGCGACACGGGATTGACGGGCTCCACGACGTACTATTATGTCGTCACCGCCGCGAACAGCGATGGCGTGAGCGCCAACAGCAATGAAGCGTCCGCGACGACGGCTCCCGCCGCGCCGCCCGCTCCCACGAAACTCACCGCGACCAGCGCCGGCTCCTACCGGATCGTTCTTTCCTGGACGGCGTCCCTGCGCGCCACCGGCTACGCCGTTCTGCGCAGCACGACGGCGGGCGGACCGTACACCGCCGTGACGACGAGTTCGACCACCAGCGCCAGCAACGACGGCCTTGCTCCCGGAACGACCTATTACTATGTCGTCACCGCGATCAACACCGGCGGAACGAGCCCGAACAGCAATGAGGCGAGCGCTAAGACCACTCCGGCGGCTCCCCAGGCTCCGGCGAACCTCACGGCGACCGCAGCGAGCGCGTCGGCCATCAACCTCTCCTGGACGGCTCCGGCCGGCGCGGTCAGCTATAACGTCCTGCGCGGCGTCAAGCACCTCGGCCCTTACTCCAAGATCGGAACCACGACCAGCACGACCTATGTCAGCGACAGCCTGGACAGCAGCACGGCGTACTACTACGTCGTGACGGCGGTCAACACCGTCGGCTCCAGCCCCAACAGCAACGAGGCCACCGCCACCACGGCGCTCGGCGCTCCCAAGGCTCCCACCGGCCTGGTCGCCAAGACCCAGAACACGACCATGATCGGCCTGTCCTGGAACCCGACGCCCTACGCCACCGGCTATGGCCTCTTCCGCTCCACCACCAAGGGCGGCCCGTACACCTCGATCGGCATCGTCAACGTCAACTCCAGCAACTCGGCGCATCCCAATTGCGCGGACTCGTCGCTGACGCCGAACACGACGTACTATTACGTGATCAATGCCTTCAACTCGGTCGGCTCCGGCCCGAACGGCGCGGAAGCCAACGCAACCACGCTGCCGCTGCCTCCGTCCTCCGCGACTAACCTGACGGCGACGGCCGTCAATGCAAGCCGCATCACTCTGAGCTGGACCGCCGGCGACGGAGCAACAGGCTACATCATTCAGCGCTCTCTGACCGCAGGCGGCCCCTACACGAAGGTCGCCACCGCGACCACGACGAACTACATCAACGACGGCCTCGACAGCTTGACCACATACTACTATGTGGTGACTTCGGTCAACGCCGGCGGAACCGCCGATAACAGCAACGAAGCCAGCGCCACCACGGCGCTCGCGCCGCCTCCGGTCCCGGCTCATCTGACGGCGACCACCACGGGCACGACCAGCATCGCGCTGACCTGGACGGCTTCCAAGAACGCCGCCAGCTATACGGTCTCGCGCCGCACCGGCTCCACCGGAGCATTCACGCAAATCGCGACGACTACGGATCCCGCCTACGCCAATACCGGCCTGACCGGCTCCACGACGTACACGTACATCGTGACCGCCACCAACGCCGCCGGCGTAAGCCTGGCCAGCGCTCCCGCCTCGGCGATTACCGCGCCGAACGCGCCGCCGGCTCCGACCCATCTGGTGGTCAGCTCTGTCGCTTACAATCACGTCAATCTGGCGTGGACATCGGCGGCCCGCGCCACAAGCTACGTGGTTGCCCGCAGCGCCACGCAGGGCGGACCGTACACTCAGGTCGGCTCCGCCACCGGCGTCAACTACATCGACACCAGCGTGAGCGGCAGCACGACGTACTACTACGTGGTGAGCGCCGCGAACGCCGGCGGCGGCAGCGACATCAGCAATGAAGTCACCGCCACCACCCCCACGGCGCCGCCCGCCGGTCCGACCGGTCTCACGGCGAGGGCTCTGGGCGCCACGCAGATCAACCTGACATGGACGGCCTCGACGGACGCGGTGACCTACAACGTTCTGCGCGCCAAAGCGCACAACGGCCCTTACGTCAAAATCGCGACGTGCTCGGGTACGGGCTACTCGGACCGCGGCCTGACCAAAGCGACGATGTTCTACTACGTCGTCAGCGCGACCAACACCAACGGGACCGGCGCCAACAGCGCCGAAGCCAGCGCGCAGACGGCCGCCGTCGTCTTCGCGGCTCCCACCGGCCTGGCGACACAGCCGGAAGCTCCCACCCTGATGGGACTTTCCTGGAACGCGGTCCCCGGCGCGACCACCTACGGGATCTACCGCTCCACCACCCAGGGCGGCCCGTACACTTCGATCGGCATCGTCAACGTCTGGAGCGGCAACGCCGCTCATCCGAACTGCGCGGACGCCTTCGTGCAGGCCGGAACAACCTACTACTACGTCGTCACGGCGTACACAACCGGCGCAACCAGCGGCTTCAGCAATGAAGCCGTCGGAACCACCGCAACCGACGGCTCGTCGGCGAACCGGTAATTTCCTTCCCCGGAAGCGCGAGCATCCGACCACGAAGGGCCTCTCGTCTAGCCATAAGGCTAGACGAGAGGCCCTTTTTTTCGCGCGGCGGCGTTAGTGTTGTGACCAAGCGATTTCCAGCTCGTAAAACTCCCCAAGCTTACGCTGGAGCAGCGCCGCATTGTCGATTTGCAGCTCCGCGCGGACGCGTTTGATCAGGTGAATGCGGTATGATTTGAGAAGCAGGAATGTTGATAAAGACAGGACGGAAGGACACCTGCCTAACAAACACTATATTTTAATATAAAATACGATTCCCCGCCAAATTCGTGTACAATAAATCCACGGCCTTCTAAGCACGCGGCTGCAACTCAGCAAGTTTTACAAACTCAGCAAGTTCACCTCACGTCATGGATGGCATCATGTTTGCGAAAGACCATAAAGCCGCCTCTCGCGCGGTCGCCGCTCAAACACTCGTTTGTGTTTTGGCGGCCGGCTTTGTGCTGACGCATTTCCACCATCACCCAGCGACGGGACATACGGACAATCTCCTCTTCGCCAGAAGCGAGCCAAGACCTCTCGCCATGAATTCCCCGGAACTGAGCCAGCAGCCGGTCATCGTGCTTGACGCCGGCGCCATTATCGTTCCCATGACGGGTGTCGGCCCTGGTCCTGAGGGCACGATGTCGCCCGGCGCGACAAAGTGGCGGATCGTCAAAGAGCGCGGCCGGACCGCCGCCTGGGGCTATGTGCCCTCCGATGTGAATCTCGCATCCCACGATGGCGGCTTTACGGTCCGCTATACCCACCGGGTCCTCAATCTTTACGGCGCGCCCACCCACGTCCTCTCCGTTCAGGCGCTAGGCGATCCCGCGAGACTTGTCGGGCGGTACGCGCTGGAGCAGGCGGACGGGCGACGCCCGGTCTTTGGACGCTTTGAAGTGATCGCGCCGCGCTGATCGCGGAGAGGCTCGATCTTTATGAGACTTCAGCTCACCGCGCGCCGCGCCGCAACCTTTGGCCAGGATTTCCTCGCGGCGCGGATCAACCGCCGCCTGAACGTGACGCCGCTGGTCGCGGACGCCGGCGGCGCATTTACCCTCGGCGCGCTTTCGCAAGGCCCCCATCTTATCATCTCCCACAATCCTGAAGACGAGGGCGAGGCCCATCTTCTTGCCGGACTTCCCCCGAATGTGCGAGCCGTCGTCCACCGGCATGTTCAGTGGAGCTATCTGGATCGGCGGCAGCAGGAAAATGTGCGAACGTCGATGGCCAGGGCGTCGCTGTGCATCGTTCCCGCCGCGTTTCTCGCCGCCGAATCGCACGGGCTGTTTCCGGAGACGCCCTGCGAAGTCGTCCATATCGGGCGCGATCCCGCCATGTACCGGCCAGCGGACGACGCCGAACGCGCGGCGTTTCGCGCGCGTCTTGGAATCGCCGAGGACCGTTATCTGATCCTCCATGTGGGACGTCTGGAGGCCGCCAAGGGGCTTCAGATTTTATGTGACCTGGCGGCGCGTTTGCCGGAGTCCGCCGCGCTTTTGATCCAGTTCACGGCGAGCGCGGATGAAACGGCGCGGCGCGGCGGCTTCTGGCCGCAGGCGCTGGAAATCCAGCGCGCGCGTCCCGGCCGAGTTTTTCCGTGGCCGGACACCGACCCACAGTCGGATCGGCCTGTGCGCCATGCCGATCTTCTCCTGTCCGCATCGCTCAAGGAAGTCGCGCCGATGGTCGCCGTCGAAGCGCTCATGAGCGGCGCGCCGGTCGCCGCCACCGAATCCACCCCATTTTATGCGGAACTGCACGCGCTCGGCGTCGCTTCCGAGGATTTGACGGTCGCGCCCCTGCCCTTCGCCGAGCGTCTCGCGGGCCGGACGCGCAGCGAGCTCACGCTGACGGACGCAGAAACGGATACGGCGGCGAGGCTGCTGGCGAACGCCATCGAAGACAAAATCTCCCAACATCACCTTGTTTCGAAGGAACGGCGCGACGCGCGGTCCAATCAAATGACTCGCCTCGGATTTACGGAGGACCGAATGGTGTCGCGTCTCGATGCGCTTTACAATTCAGTCGTTGAAAATACGTGAGAGAGCGCACGAAAATCCGTGCGATTGCGGTAGAATTCCAGGGATTCGGATTGCATTCACGGCAAGTCAGCATCGGCTCACCGCCAGCCGCTGGACCGGGAGATTCCATGTCGCGTAAAGTTCACATCCTCGTTCTCGCGGCGGCCGCGCTGCTGCCGATCTCCGCGCGCGCACAGGTCATCGACCACTCCAACCCCACCTCCAACAATGACCTCGTGGCAAACCAGAGTTACCCCTGGGGCCCCGTCTTCATGGGCGGCGTCTGCCGCCTGACGGACAAGGGAACGAGCGAGATCTGTACGATCTTCTACAAAGACCGCGTCAACGTCGCCAAATTCAAAAACTCGTTTGAGTTTCAAATCATCAGCGGCGGGCCGTTCGACGACGCCACCCAGAGTTACCCAAATGTCGCGGACGGAATGACGTTCACGCTCCAGGCAACCGCGGTTTCCGCAATCGGCCTGGGCGGCGGGAACCTGGGATACGGGACCATCGACCATAGCGTCGCCGTCAAATTCGACTGCGCCCCAAACCCGGAAGGCGATCCTTCTGGAAGCTGCACCGGGCTCTTCGTCAACGGCCAAGCTCCCTTTGGGGGCATCGATCTCCTGCCGGCGAAGATCGACCTGCGCAGCCAGCATCCCTTCCGAGTAGAAATGGACTACGACCACGCCGTATTGCGTGTTCGGATCACGGATCTTGCGACCGCCGCCACGGCCGTGCAGACATACAATGTCGATATCCCGGCGACCATCGGCTCTCCCTCGGCGTTCGTCGGCTTCACCGCCGCCACGGGCCTGGGCAGCAGCGCCCACGACCTCCACTCCTGGTACTGGAACTCTCCGCCCTTCGGCTCAACGGCGTCCAAAAGTACGCCGCGCGAAGCGAACGTCGCCGCCTGTCCCGCGCCGTCCCAAAGCGCCAGGGGCAAAAAGATCGTGGCCCCATGGCCGACCTTCTCCCTCACACCCGCCAAGCCGCCCAGGCCGTGAGGTTTGTCATCCGGGCGTTTGTGTATTGCCTCGAAGCAGAAAGGTGATGATGATGTCCACGATCGCCATGCCGCTCCGCGAGTTTCTCGACAGCGGCGTTGAATATGTATTGGTCGTCCGTGAGTGGGATCAATGGACCATTCGCTCCGCCTCCCGCGACGGCTTCTGGTACCTGCACGCCGAGAACCGCATCACGGGCGAGGGCAAACGGATCGTCTATCCCAACTGGGAAGCGCGCCTCAAAGACGTCAAGATGATCAAATCTCTCCCCGGAGACGACAACTCCGCCCACGACGGCGTGCCCGCCCGCGACCACCCTCCCACCCTCGGCCCCGCCGCCAACGCCAGCCCCCTGCCGCCCGAAGCATGCCCCGAGTGGCTGTTCGCATAATCTCAAAAAATCCGCCGAGAAACAAGCGCCGTTGTCCGAATCCGCGTCAAACGGCGCCCCGCCCCGCGATGGAATCCGTCGCCGGGGTTTTCGATATTATATACATTGACAAGCATATACACTGTCAGGTATATTGAGAATATGGAATCCGTGTTTGAAATCATTGCGGAGCCGAACCGTCGCGCGATCTTGGGCCTGCTGCTCACCTCCCAACAGTCGGTTGGCGAGATTGAGCGTCAGCTTCACATGACACAAACGACCGTGTCAAAGCACCTGCGCGTGCTGCGCGAGGCCGGCTTCGTGGAGTCCACGGTGGACGCACAGCGCCGCCTCTACCGACTGAAGCCGGAGCCGCTTCAGGAGATCGACGCCTGGCTAGCGCCGTTCCGCTTGTTCTGGTCCACTCACGTGGATGCTCTGGAACGCCATCTCGACCGCATGGATGAGCCCACTCCAATATCGACACCGACGAAAAAGACGACAAGGAGAAGATAAATGGCCAATCGTGAACAGTATGCGCCGGGTCCCGCCAGCGACGCGCAGATACGGAAGGACGGAGAGAATTGGACGCTCATTCTCGTCAGAGAACTGCGCCATTCGCCGGAAAAAGTCTGGCGGGCGCTGACCACCCCGGCGGACCTGCGCGAGTGGGCGCCCTTTGACGCCGATGGGAATCTGGGTACGGCGGGCGCCACGGTGAATCTCACCACGGTGGGAGCGCCCACGCCGCAGGTTTCGGAAACCACAGTGACGCGGGCCGACGCTCCCAAGCTGCTGGAGTACCAATGGGGCGGCGCCGATATCCGGTGGGAACTCGAATCCCTGCACGGCGGCACGCGGCTGACGCTGTGGCACAATATCGATCGCCGCTTCATCTCCATGGGCGCCGCCGGGTGGCACATTTGCTTCGATGTTCTGGATGAGCTTCTCGGCGGAGCTCCCATCGGGCGCATCGTCGGCGGTGAGGCGATGAAGTTCGGCTGGCCGCAGCTCAATAAGGAGTACGCCAAGCAGTTCGGAGTGGAAACGCCCAGCTGGTGAGTTCCCCAAGATCAGTTCGACCTCGAAGACCAAGTATGAACAGACCGACGACAGCCGGAAAGAAAGCGACAACGAGATGCAGAATGTGAACGAGAGCGCGATGGAGGAAGAATCTCCCTCTCTGCTGATAGATGCGCAGATCAAGGAGATGGGCGATTGGCGTGGCGAGATGCTCGCTCGGCTCCGCAGTCTCATCAAACAGGCCGATCCCGAAGTGATCGAGGAGGTGAAATGGAGAAAGCCGTCGAACGCAATGTCAGGAGTGCCGGTGTGGTCGCACGACGGAATGATCTGCACGGGCGAGACTTATAAGAACGCCGTCAAATTGACCTTCGCCAAGGGCGCGTCGCTGGAGGATCCTTCCCATCTGTTTAACTCCAGCCTTGAAGGCAACACCCGCCGCGCCATCGATTTCCCAGAGGGAGCAAAGATCGATGAAGAGGCCCTGAAGGCGCTCATTCTCGCCGCCGTGGCGCTGAACGCGGCCTCCAAAAAACCAGGCAAGAAATCATCCTAAAGGACCGTGAGGGGATTTGAGATTGTCTCAGGAATACATTTCGATACGCGGCGCACGCGAAAACAATCTGAAAGACGTATCGCTGCGCATTCCAAAGCGCAAGATCACGATCTTTACCGGCGTGTCCGGCTCGGGGAAATCGTCCATCGTCTTTGATACCGTCGCCGCCGAAGCGCGCCGCCAGCTAAACGAGACCTTCAGCACGTTCGTCCGCAACTTCCTGCCGCGCTATGCGCAGCCGGACGCCGACGCAATCGAAAATCTGAGCATGGCCATCGTGGTCGATCAGAAGCATCTTGGCGGCGGCTCCAGCTCGACGGTGGGGACGATTACCGATATCTACTCCGTGTTGCGGCTGCTGTTCTCGCGCGTCGGCCAGCCGTTCGCGGGCTATTCCAACGCATTTTCGTTCAACGACCCACAGGGCATGTGTCCGGAGTGCAACGGCATTGGCCGCAAGATCGGCGTCGATCTCGATAAGTTCCTCGACACATCCAAATCTCTGAGCAGCGGGGCGATCCTGTACCCGGAATATTCCGTGGAAAGCTGGGGGTGGAACATCCTGATCCAGTCGGGACTGTTCGACAACGATAAAGCGCTGGATGACTACAGCGAAGAAGAGATGGACCGCCTCCTCCACGGCAAACCCTACAAAGTCAAGATGGACTTCGCCGGCAAATCCGTCAACCTGACCTCGGAAGGCATCGTCGATAAGTTCAGCCGCAAGTACATCACGGGCGACGTAAAAAGCTACTCCGAGCGCACGCAAAAATCGGTCGAGCCCTACATGACTTACGGCCCATGCACTCTTTGTAAGGGCGCGCGGCTCAGCCAGGCGGCGCTCGGCTGCAAGATCGATGGTTACAACATCGCTCAGCTGGCGGCGATGGAAGTCGACGAGCTGATCGAGGTCATCCGGGCGATCGAAAACCCGATCGCCGCGCCGATGGTCGCCTCACTGGTCGAGCGGCTCCAGCATATGATCGATATCGGCCTGGAATATCTCAGCCTGAGCCGTGAAACCGATACGCTGTCGGGCGGCGAGTCGCAGCGCATCAAAATGGTCAAACACCTGGGCAGCAGCCTGGTGGATGTGACTTACGTCTTTGACGAGCCCAGCATCGGAATGCACCCGCGCGACGTACACCGCCTGAATGAACTCCTGCAAAAGCTGCGCGATAAAGGCAACACCGTGATCGTGGTGGAGCATGATCCCGACGTCATCAAAGTCGCCGATCACGTGGTGGATGTCGGACCATTCGCTGGAACGCGCGGCGGGACAATCGTCTTCGAGGGCAGTTACGCGGACCTGCGGAACGCCGACACCCTGACGGGCCGGCACATGAAGCAATCGACGCCGATCAAATCGAGCTGGCGCGCGGCCAAGGGCAAGCTTTCCATCACCAACGCCAGAGCCAATAACCTGCATGATGTCAGCGTCGATATCCCGACAGGCGTCCTGACCGTGGTCACGGGCGTCGCCGGGTCCGGCAAAAGCTCGCTCATCCACCAGTCCTTTCTGCGGCAGCATCCCGACGTGATTGTGATTGACCAGTCTCCCGTTGGCGTCTCCAGCCGCTCGAATCCCGCCACGTACACGGGGATCCTGGATGAGGTCCGAAAGACGTTCGCCAAAGTCAACAAGGTCAGTCCGTCGCTGTTCAGCTTCAACTCAAAAGGCGCCTGCGAAAATTGTCAGGGGCTGGGCGTCGTCTACACCGACCTGGCGTACATGGACGAGGTCAAAACCCCGTGCGAGATATGCGGCGGCAAGCGCTTCAAGGACGAAGTGCTGACCTACAAATTCCACGACAAATCGATCTCCGATGTCTTGAACATGCCTGTTCGGGAAGCCCTGGAGTTTTTTGACGCCAAAGAAGTGGCGAAAGACGTTATGCGCAAACTGCAAGCCTTGAGCGATGTCGGACTGGACTATCTTACCCTGGGCCAGCCGCTGAGCACCCTCTCCGGCGGCGAATGCCAGCGCATCAAACTTGCCAGCGAACTGCACAAAAAAGGCAGCGTGTACGTGATGGACGAGCCGACGACCGGGCTGCACATGTCCGATATCGGCCACCTGCTCGCGATCATCAATCGTCTGGCGGACGCCGGAAACACAGTGATTATCATCGAGCACAACCTGGCGGTTATCAAGAACGCCGACTGGATCATCGACATGGGTCCTGAAGGCGGCAGCAAGGGCGGCAGAGTCATGTTCGAGGGCACGCCGCAGCAATTGCTGGATTGCAAACAATCACTGACAAGCGCATACCTGCGCGATTAGATCTCGCCCCAGAAAAAGGCCCCGGCGGTTGAAACCGCCGGCGCTTCTTCTTGGATCGGCGCCTTCACTCGTCACCGTGCAACTTTTCCACCGATGCAAGGTCAAACGGAGCAGTAACCTAAGAGGAGGGGTATTCATGAAGTGGGAGAAGGTAGACAGTTCGCCGGTAACGATCGGGGAAGGCATGCTCAAAATGAACGCGACGATTACCGTCGTCCGCGCAAAAGTCCCAGGCGGGTGGCTGGTTGTTTACTACGGCGCGAACATGATTTTCTACCCGGACCCGACCCACTCCTGGGATCCCAATGCTCCCGAAAGCCGATAAAGCAGCGCCCCAATTCTTGACCGCTTCCTCCATCTGGTATAATGCATGCCCTAACGAAATAAAATCGCCTGGCAGTTTTCATTAGCAATACGAGACGCTGCGCCGATAGGACCTTAAGGGGGCGCACGCCGACATGACCGCATGCTTCAACGCACGAAAACTGCTGAGCCGATGGATGAGCGTGAAGACAACAATGGGCGCACTGATTGGCGCCATTGCTCTATTGGTCTGCGCGGCGGCGCACGCCGAGCCGGCGAAGTACGAGCGCGCCACCAGTTCGTTCCCCGTGGCGCGTTGCGATACTCCCCCCAAAATTGATGGCGCGCTCGACGATCCCTGCTGGACCACGGCATCCTCCACCGGCGGCTTTTACCGGTTCGCGAGTTCATCGCCGGTCGCGGAGATGACGGAGGCGTGGGCCTGCGCGGACGGCCGAAACCTCTATGTCGCCTTTCACTGCCACGATTCCCAGCCGGGCCGGATTCGCGCGGATGAGACGCAGCGTGACGGCGATCTATCCAAGGACGATCGGATCGGCGTCGAGATCGACAGCCAGGGAACACAGCGCGGCTACTCAACCTTTGTTCTGTCGGCGTGCGGAACGCAGTTCGAATCGATGGAGAACGGGAATACGGACAATATCGCCTGGGCCGGAGACTGGCAGGGGGCCGTCCAGAAAACCAGCGACGGTTGGACGGCGGAGTTCGCGATTCCCTACGCCCTGTTGAAGTACCCGCGTGACGCGCGCTCGGTGCGATTGATGCTGTTCCGTAACCTGGCGCGCGAAACCAATCGCACGGTCTGGCCCGGCGTCCCGCTGTCGGTGACGGATCCCTGGCACGACACGCTGTACATGCAGCCGTGCGACGGTCTGTCCATGCCCTACTTCGCCCCGCGCCCGGTGATCCTGCCCTATATCCGCGCCGGGATCGGCCAGACCGCTGGCGTGGCGACCGGCGTGGACGTCAAATATCCTCTCAGCACCACCTTGACCGGCGTCGCCGCCTACAAGCCCGATTTCCAGACCATCGAACAAAGCGTCTCGGACGTCAACTTCTCCTACACGCAAAAGTATGTCAACGACCACCGGCCTTTTTTCGTCGAAGGCGCCAACTACATGCCCGACAGCGATCTGCTCTACACGCCGCAAATCGCCAACGTGGATACGGGAGTAAAAGTCGTCGGGAAAAACGGACCTTATGAAATCGGCGCGCTCCATACGGAATCGGGAGGTCCGGGCGGACAGGAGGCGTCCGTCATTTCGATCGGCCGTGAAATCGGCGTCACCAACAACATCGGCCTGAACTTCGCGCGGGGCAATCAGCCGGGCGAGGCCTTCAGTAATGTCGGCCGGCTGACCGGCGGATACAAC
This sequence comes from Capsulimonas corticalis, assembly GCF_003574315.2. Lineage (GTDB taxonomy): Bacteria > Armatimonadota > Armatimonadia > Armatimonadales > Capsulimonadaceae > Capsulimonas > Capsulimonas corticalis. The sequence continues at coordinate 6,735,105 of NZ_AP025739.1, forward strand.
TGGAAAAACGGCTCGACCAACTACAACGCCTTTACACAGCTGACCGGCTCCTGGCGGGACAGTTCATGGCGCGGGCAGCAGCAGTTTTTCGATTTCTCGATGAATCCGAAGGACGGCAAGCCGGGCTTCGACATATACCATTCGCTGTTCGGCGCCGATTTCTACAGTGAGCTCGGATACCTTCCCGAGCTGAACCGCAAAGGCGACGGGCTGAGTATCTACCAGGACAACCGCTTCGACAAAGGCGCGCTGGAGAGCTACCACGCCAGCACCTATATCGACTCCTGGCAGCATGAGACGGGCGGTTTCTTCCACAACTATCAGAACGGCTTCATGGATCTGCATTACCGGTCGGGCATTGGCTTCCACGTGGGTTACTCGCACCAAATACGGCAGCAGGACTCCAGTACGCTCTACCGGGACCACATCATGGAGCGCAGGTTCTGGTGGGGCGAAAAGACGCTGCTGCAAGGGGGCCGGATCCAGTACGACTCCGGCACGCAGGCCGGCCAGAGTTACGCCTACGCGGTGCTCGCCCAGGGCGTTCGCTTCTCGCGGGTCTTTTCCAGCCAGCTGCTGTTCAACCGTCTCGACCTGGGCGGAGCGATCCAGACTCAGACGGTTGTTTCGGGCGTATATCACCTCAAGAATGAACGCTCCATCGGCGGCCGCCTCGTGTCTCAGGATCGCGACACCAACGTCTATCTCTCGTTCAACCAGAAAACACGCGGCGGCACGGACATCTACGTCCTCCTGGGCGATCCCAACCGCCGCACAACCGCCGCCGGGATGACGTTCAAGCTCGTGCGAGCGCTATAAAACGCATTCAGTGGCCGGCGAGAAACGCCAGGACTTGCTCGGTGGGGATATCGCCGTCCGTCCCAAGCCCGGTGTTCAGCGTCCGGTGCGTCTTGTCGTACGCCGGTTTCACTTCAACGGAAACATGCGCGTCCTTAAGCGCCTTCTGCATCATTTCGGACTGCGCCCTGGATGTGTCCCGGGTGGCGACGTAAAAGATCAGAAACGGCGGGATGGCGTGGTTGGTGGAGATGTGCGCGATCGGCGAGGCGTCCCTGCGCACGGCGGGATCGGAGCCGAAGGCGTTGAGGTAGATGCGGCGAGTGATCAGGTCGGCGGGCGCGCCCCGGCTCAGGTCGTAGCCTGCGGAGTCGAGCAAGACGCAGCCGCTCAGGATCTTCGTCGATGTCCCGGCGTCCGTCAGATACTTGGGATCGGTGCTGATAAGCGCCGCCAGATGCGCCCCCGCCGAGTGCCCCATCACAAAGAGATGGTCCGGGTCGCCGCCGTAATCCGCGATGTGCTCGTGGACCCAGGCCACCGCCTGCGCGCAGTCGACGGCGAAATCGGGAAAATGCACGGCCGGCACAAGCCGGTAATTGATGCTGACAAAGATGTATCCCTGGAGGGCGAAATCCGCTCCCTTGTTGTTTGCCGCCATATCCTTGTCGCCGTTGCGCCAGCCGCCCCCGTGAATGAACACGATCACCGGCCGCCCTGTCTGCCCCGCCGGAGAGTAAATATCCAGCGTGTTATATTTGGGATCTCCCCCAGCGATGTAGGAAATATCCCGCGCGATCTTCACCGGCCCCGCGCCGCCGCAAAATGCGGGCGCGGCGGACAGCGCCGCCATCGCGACCAGCGCGAAAACAATCATTGCGCGAACCGCTCGCCGAACTCCATTCATCGAATCACCCTCCCTGTGTAAAATCCAGCAGCCACGCATCAATGACGCAAAAATCAGGCAAAGGTTCGATGCCTCCACGAACGCCGATGCATGAGTCCAAATTATCACCATAAAATTGTAAGGATATTTGATACCATTGACATACAAACAGCGGCGCAACGTGTATAATGGCTTCGCACTGCCCCGCAGGCAACAGCGCCTGCAAATGACATGCCTGAAAAGGAACCGACCACCCATGTTATGTCTCAATTGTAAAGTTGCAATGACAGTGTCCGCATGCGGCCTCGCCGCCATGCTGCTTGGCGGCCAAGCGTCTTACGCTCAGAATTACACGATCAAAGACCTGGGCGTGCTGGGAACAACGAGGTTCAGTATCCCGCACAGCATCAACCAGAATGGCCTTGTCGTGGGAGAATCGGATTGGGTCGGAGGCGGCGCCGGCAAGGCGTTCCTCTATCAAAACGGCGTTATGAGCGATCTCAGCACTGCCGGCAGTTTGAAGAGCATCGCCTACAGCATCAACACCACAGGACAGATTGTTGGCTACATTGAAGATTCGTCGGGCAATACGCATCCGACGCTCTGGCAGAATGGGAGCGCCGTCACACTCAACTACCCGGGCTTCGCGCAGGCGATCAATTACGCGGGCGCCATCGCCGGGATCTATGTGGACAGCGGCAATATCAATCACGCTTCGCTCTGGACGCCGACTTCGCCCAATGGCGTCACCGGCTCGGTGCGCTCCATCACCACGGGCAACGGATCCGCCAACGCCGTCAACCACTTCTATCAAGTGGCGGGAAGCTTCTCGGTCGGCAGCGCGACCCACGCGTTTCTCTGGGACGCCACGCACGGACTGAAGGACCTGGGCGATATCGGCGGCTTCGGCCAGGCGTATGCGACCGGCGTGAGTTACAGCGGCTCCGTGACGGGGAGTTTTGTCGGACCGGTCGGCGGCGGCAACACGGGCTTCCACGCCTTTGTCTGGAAGCCGACATCGGCGAACGGCGTCACCGGCTCCGTACAGGACCTGGGAATCGGCCAGGCCGCCAGCATCAACAGCTCCGGCCAGATCGTCGGCGTATCGTCGAACGCCGCCGCGCTCTGGCAAAACGGCGTCCTGACGAATCTCAACACCGCCATTCCCGCCGGTTCCGGATGGACGCTGTATGAAGCCGACGCCATCAGCGATGTCGGCCAGATCGTCGGCGCCGGCAGCCTGAACGGCGGAATGTCGCACGCCTTTCTCCTCACCCCCACGCACTAAGCTCAGGCATTTGCGATCCCTCTCCCACGTCTCAGCAGGTTAGGGCAGGTGATTTGCCCGAAGACTTTAGTCCTCGGGCAAATCAGAAACCCTCTCCGCCTCCACGCAGTCATTGAAAATTCCCTTGCGATTTCTCTTGACAGAAAAAGCATGATATTGTATCATTGAGTTAATACAATTATAAACCACGAAAGAGTCCATGCAGATCCATATCTCAACCGAAGACGGGACGCCGATCTATTTGCAGATCGTGAATCAGATCAAGTATCTGGCCGCTTCGGGACGTCTGGAGACCGGCGAGGAGATGCCTCCGATCCGCGTGCTCGCGGAGCAGCTTCTGGTGACGCCGAACACGGTGGCGCGGGCGTACCGGGAGCTGGAGATGGCGGGCGTGGTGGAGAAGCGGCGTACGGCGGGGACGTATGTTTCCGACGCCGGATCGCGGCTCGCGCATCACGAGCAGTGGAAGATCCTGACGCAGCGCGTGGATGTTTTGCTCGCGGAGGCGACCCAGATGAATGTCGGCGTGGAGCAAGTGCTGGAGCTGGTGAAAGAGCGCAGCGCCGCGATGCGGCCGATGGATGACGGCGCAGAGAAAGTTTCCAAGGAGAAGTGACCCGATGACTACCAATCGCATCAATCCGCCCCATGACGGCGGCGTCCCTGTCGTGGAGATCCGCAATCTGACGCGCCGCTTCGGCCCGAAGGTCGCGCTGGACGATGTGAGCCTGACGGTCCCCGCCGGCGTCGTCTTTGGCCTGGTCGGCGAGAACGGCGCGGGAAAGACGACGCTGATCAAGCATGTCCTCGGGCTGCTCAAGGCGCAGGAGGGATCGGTGCGTATCTTCGGCAAGGACCCGGTGGAGGATCCGGTCGGGGTGCTGTCGCGCATCGGCTATCTCGCGGAGGAAACGAGCCTGCCCGGCTGGATGACGGTGCATGAGCTCATGCGCTACACGCAGGCGTTCTACCCGACCTGGGACGAAGCGTTCGCGGAGCAATTGCGCGGCGAGTTCGGTCTTGACGTCCGCGCCACGGTGAAGAACCTCTCCAAAGGACAGCGCGCCCGCGCCGGCCTGCTGGCGGCGCTCTCCTACCGGCCCGATCTGCTGCTGCTCGACGAACCGTCGTCGGGCCTCGATCCGATCGTCCGGCGCGATATCCTGGGCGCGATCATCCGCACGATCGCCGACGAGGGGCGCACGGTGCTGTTCTCCTCGCATCTGCTGAGCGAAGTCGAGCGCGTTTCGGATTACGTCGCAATGGTGCGCGGCGGCAAAATCGTGTTCGCCGACGCATTGGACACGATCAAGGAAACGCACTTCAAAGCCACGCTGCAGTTCGCCGAAGCGCGCAAGACGGCTCCGCAGATCCCCGGCGTGCTGCACTGGGAAGGCCTGGGCGGCGAATGGACCGCCGGCCGCGAGTGGACCGCCGTCTGCCACGGCCGCCCCGCCGAGATCGCCGCCGCCGCCGTATTGCACGGCGCCCGCATGGTCGCGCACTCGCCCGCCTCGCTCGACGATATCTTTGTGGCCCGCGTCGGCGCCAAGATCGCGGTCGCGCAGGAGGATTGACCCATGGCGGTACAGCTAATACACGCGCCAGCGTCCGCCAGCGGCGACATACCGGCGGGTGCGGGGATTGGACGATACCTCTGGATGCGGTTCCATCGGATGTTCGGCGGCGTCCTGCTGTTCTGCCTGGTGACAACGCTGATCGATCGCCTCTTTTTCGCGGGCCCGATCGGAACTCAGGGGCGCGAGCGAGATTTCTCTCATCTTCTCCTGATGATGCTGCCGCCGGGAGCGCTCCTGCTATCGCCCCTCGTGGCGATCTTCGATATTGACGAGACGCTCTGGACGCTGCCCTTGCGCACCAAGACTCTGATCGGCTGGCTGCTGTTTTATGGCTGCGCCGGGAGCGCGCTGTGCTGGTTGATCGATGTGGTTTGCATCTGGCGGCCGGCGGGAGTCGATGTTCCCATCGCCTGGCCGGCCGCCGCGGCCGCCGCCGCGCTCGCCACGTTATTCTCGGTCCGCTGTCAGCCGTTCGCGCCCGGCGCGGTGCAAGGATTTGTTTACCTGCTGAGCGCTTCTGTACTCATCGGCGCCGGAGCATGCGCCGTCGGCGCGGCCCCAGCCGCCCTCACCGCCGGCTATCTCGGAGTGATTCCCGTCGCCGCTCTTCTGGCGGTCGCCGGAGCGAAGCGAACGCGGAGCGGCAATATGGTCGCCGTCCCCACGCTGCGACGTGAGTTCAGTTCCCGGCCGCTGCTCGGACGCTTCCGTTCCCCGAGCAGCGCTCAGGTCTGGCGCGAATCGCACAGCTCACGATTTTTAGCGGCGACCCTTTGCGCGATCTGCGGCGTCTTCACGCTGCCGGCCCTCGCCACGTCCACCGCCACGGAAATCAGCGTTCTCACCTTCCTAACGCACGGCGCGCACATCGTCAACGCCAGCCTCTGGGCGGAACTTGCGCCGGTGATGATCGGCCTGATCCTGGCGGGAAACACTCTGACGGGCGGCATGAGTTTGGGACTTGGCGCGGACAGCGGAAAAAAGGGCGCGGAGGACACCACACGGACACCGATATTCGCCGCCTATCCGATCGACTACGCCACGCAAGTCAGAGCCAAGCTTCGCGTCGCGGCGGACAGCGCCCTCGCATCAATGATCGCCGTCCTTCCTTTTCTGATCATCTGGCTGGCGCAGACAGGCTGGGAGGGTGAGCGGCGGGAATATCTCGGCGCGGCGCTGTGGAGCGCCCTCGGCGCTCACGCCCCGGAAAAAGCCGTCGCGGCCTTCCTGCTCCTGCCCGTTCTGCTCTGGAAGATGCAGGCGGACACGCTGTGCATCACCTTGACCGGCCGCCGCTGGATCTCCGGAACGTTCTATGTCGGGCTTCTGGGCCTGCTGGCGATCCCGCAATTCAGCCACGCTCTGCTCGCAGCCGCCAAATATCTCCTCGCCCATCCGATGTCTCCCCCAGTCATCGCGGCACTGGCGACGGCGGCGCTATTGAAGCTGGCGCTCACCGTCTTTCTCACCGTCATCTTACGCCGGCGCCGCATGGTGACCACCCAGACATTACGCCAGGTCCTGATAGGATGGACAACCGCCGCCGCCCTATTCTTCACCATGATCTGCGCCGCCTTCGCCCCGGTTCAGATCTCCTGGCAGTCGGCAGCTCTGACCGTCATTCTCCTCATGCCCGGCGTTCGCCTCGCCCTCGCCCCGCTCGCGCTCGCCTGGGGACGTAGCCGATGACCGCGCAAGATTATCAAAGCGAGGGGAGGAACTAACCCATGGCTGTCCAGATAGCTCGCTTATCCGCGCGCACGCGCCGGCTCAGTCCGTTTCAGAGTTATGCTCTGTATCTTTGGACGCAGTATCGCCTGAACTTTGCCGTCGTTGCGTTGCCATGGCTGATATCGGCCCTGCTTGCGCATTTCGCGTACGCTGGGCAAATCACGTCACTGCAGCAGTGCGATGGACTAAAATCGGTGACGATGCTTGCATTCCCATTGCTGACCATCCTGTCGCCGCTGGTGCTGCTTTCCAAAATCGACGACCGATTATGGACTCTGCCGATCAAAACGCGTACTCTGGTCGCCTGGAACATGACGATTGGCGCGGCGGCCGTCGCCCTCTTGTGGATCGTCACGACGTTTATGATCTGGCGTCCGGTCGGGCTGAACGCCCCGCTTTTGGGGCCGGCGGCGCTGCTCGCGGCGCTTTACGCCTGGTCGTTCGCCGTTACCCGATGGCCAGGCGGCTTCAGAATCATCGCCGAAATCGCCTATGTGATCGGCGCCTACGCTGCAACAAAACTCGCCGCCGCTGGCGCTGCACATGCCATACCTGATGGCGTTCTCACAGCGGCCTATTTTGCGATTGCGATGCTGGCGTTTCCACCCGCCGCTGCCGGAGCTCAGTATACGCGAAGCGGAATGGAGAAAGTTCGAAGAGAAGCACGGAGGGGCCGCGCCAACTCAGCGCTTCTCGCAAAGTTTCGCACGCCGGAACACGCACAGCTCTGGTACGAATGGCGAGCACGCCGATGGGCAATCCTCTCCCTCTCATTGGCTCCCGGCGTTCTGGCGCTGCTGTGCCCCGTATTGGCGCGCGTCATCACGAATGCGCCGCCGCTCCCAAACCATTGGAGTCTTTACGGAGTTTCGTCGATCAATTGGATTTTCGTCTGTGTCAACTTTGCCGTGATCGTCGCCTTCTCGATGATCACCGGCGCATTCGCTCCAAGATATCTGGGAAGTAAAGCACGTCCGCAGGGCGCCATGGCTTTGCGGTTCGCCATCGCCGATCTCGGCGTGGCGGCGTTTCTCAAAGTACGCCCTATGGACGCCACCGCTTTCATCGTCGTGAACCTGCGCGTAATCACTCTTATGACGGCGGCCATGTGGATATCCCTCATCCCCAGCATCGTCCTCTGGCTGCTAGCGCCGACGACGATGGGATCCTTCCCAACCACGCAGGGCCATGCATTGATTGCAGTGCTGAGCGCTCCTGGGAATGTGCATCTCTGCCTGCTGGCGATCGCCGCTTTGATCGGTTCCGTATTCCTCAGCTGGACGGTCCAAGCGGAGATGCTTACATTGAGCCTGACCGGGCGAGGATGGATCATCATCGGAGGCTATTACACGATAAAAGTGACGCTGCTCCTCACTGCTCTGGGACTGGACTGGCTGAACATGTTGCCCTACGCCCCTGTGTCTCTCGTCGTGATTGGAGCCATCACTCTCAGCGCCTCCATCAAGCTGTTGCTTTTGATCCAGTCAATGCGCGCTTTGCGTCGAAGCCGGCGAGTCCCGGTTTCGACGATACGGCGAGCATCCATCGCATGGGCAATCACCGCCGGCTTCTTCTTTGCGCTATTCTGCGCCGCGCTCGCCCCCCAAGGCGTCGCATGGTGGGTGACGGCGCTGGGCGTATTTCTGCTTATGCCGGGGCTTGGGTTATCGATCGCCGCGCCGGCGTTCGCCTGGGACAGAAACCGATGACGCGCTTTTTTGATAACGAAGGGAAGGATCTCGATCCATGTTGACGCAAGTTCTTCGGTCGCCGGCAAGCCCGCGCCGCTACTCGGCGGCGCAGGGGATAGCGCTTTACCTTTGGATGCGATTCCGCCGGATGTTTGAACTGATCGCCGCCGTTTGGCTCATTTCGGCGCTCGCGGATCAGATGTTCCTCACGGGGCGGATCGCTTCGTTCGCCGACGCCGTAAAAGGGCCACATCTGATCTCGATGGTGCTGATCCCTGGGCTGCTGCTACTGGCGCCGATGGTGGCGATCTCTGAAATCGACGAGAATTTATGGACGCTGCCGGTGCGCACCCAAACCCTCGTCGGCTGGCTGATGTGTTATGGCTGCGCCGGAGTCGCGCTGTTCTGGATCGCCAACGCCGTTTGTGTTTGGCGGCCGGCGGGCCTGGATGTTCCCATCTGGTGGCCTGCCGCGCTGCTCGTCGCGATCCAGGCGACGGCGCTCGGAGTCCGCTGCCAGCCCTTCACCTTCGGCGCGCTGCATGCGCTGATTTATTCGCTCTGCACGATTTTCCTCGTTGTCGGCGGCGGGATCGCCTACGCAAACCATGTCACGCCAGAGGCGCTGGGCGTGCGTTATTTGACGGTGGCGGCGCTCGCGTACATTCTGGGGGTTGTCGGCGCCGAGCGAATGCGCAGCGGCGATTGGATCGGCGGCGTCAGTCACGCGGACGTGAACTCCGGACGCACGTTGCAGGGAAAATTTCGTTCGGCGAGCCGCGCTCAAGCCTGGTTCGAATGGCGCAATCATGGGTTTTATATCACGGCGGCCGTCGCGGGCCTCGGCGCGCTGACGCTGCCGGTTCTGTTCATCCCCTTGATCTCGGAGATCCGCGTAATCACGCTTCTGACGCACGGCGCGCATCATGTCTACGCCAATATGTGGGCGGCAAACGTCCCGCCGTTTCTGGTCGTAGCCGTGCTGTACTTTTCGCTTGTGTTTGGCTGCGCATCGCCGGGAATGCGGGAAAGCGACAAGACCCTGTCGCAGTTTCTCGCGACACGCCCGGTCGACTGCACGGGCCTGGTGGCCGGCAAGCTGCGCGCGGCGGCGCTGAGCGCCGGCGCCGCCTGGGCGTCCCTCGCCCCATTCTTCCTCATCTGGATGCTGCTTCCCGCGTACGAGTACGGCCAGCGCGAATTCCTCGGGCAAGCGCTCTGGAGCGCCCTCGCCACGGTGATCGACGCCCGGTGGGTAATGGCGGGCGTGGCGGGATTTTTGCTCTTGCTCCTTTTGAGCTGGAAGCTCCAGGTCGATACGCTATTCCTCCAGCTCACGGGGCGGCCCTGGGCGCCATGGGCGTTCACCGGCATTATTGTGCTGCCGCTCGCCATTCCGCCCTTCTATAGCCACGTCCTTCACAACGCTGCATTCCAGCCATACCTCGCCGGCGCGGCCGTGGGCGCCGCCCTGGTGAAGCTGGCGTCCACAGCCTTTATCGTTCGCGCGCTTCGCCGGCGAGGGATCATCTCCGCGCGCACCCTGAACATCTCCCTCGCAGTCTGGGCCGGCGCGGCCTTGCTCTTGATCGGTCTGTTCTGCGCCACGCTTGCGCCATACCACATCGCCTGGTGGCAAACGGCCGCCGGCGTCCTCTTATTCATGCCGGGCGTCCGCCTCGCCCTGGCGCCGCTGGCGCTCGCCTGGGACCGAAGCCGGTGACAACGCGACTGTTTGGGAACGAACGGGGGAAACCATGACGGTTCAAATCGCGCGGACGCCGGCCCTTCGGCGCGGCGAGACGCCGGCGGCGCTCGGCATCGCTCGTTATCTCTGGATGCGCTTCCACCGCATGCTCGGAAGCATCGTCGCGCTTCTGGTCGTTTCGACCTTACTGGACCGCGCGAACCTCTGGAGCAGAGCCGGCGCTTCGGCGGACGCCCGAGACTGCTCCCATGTGCTTTTGATGCTGCTCATGCCGGTGCTGCTTGTCCTCGGCCCGATGATCGCGGTTTTTGAATATGACCGAAATCTCTGGCTGCTTCCCCTGCGCACGCAAACTCTCGTCGCCTGGCTGATGCTTTACGGAAGCGGCTGTATTGCGCTGTTTTGGATCGTGGATGCGGTTTGCGTCTGGCGTCCCGCCGGATGGAACGCGCCGATATTGTTTCCGGCGGCGGCGCTCGCCGGCGCGCAGGCCCTCGTGTTCGCGATCCATTGTCAGCCGATCACATCCGGGAAGCTTCGGGCCGCGGCTTACTTGATGTGCGCGGCCGTTCTCCTGGGCGCGGGGGCCGGCGCGTCCGCGCTGGGCGCATCTCCCGCAGTGCTCGCCGCCGGCTCACTGGCGCTGATCCCGATGGCTTACGCCGCAGCCGTGACGGGAGCGGCGCGGACCCGGCGTGGAGACATTCTCGTTCACAGGGGCAAGGCCGATCGCCGTGTATCAGGCGCGCTCCGCGAACGGTTTCCGTCGGCCCGCCACGCCCAGCTTTGGTGGGAGTCGCATTGGTATCGTCCGTATGCGGCGACCATCGCCGTCATCTGCATTGGGGCGCTTTCGCTGCCCATACTCGCCGCCACGTTCACCGAGGAAAACAGCGCCGTCACAGCTCTAACACACGGCGCGCGCCATATCATCGTGAATATCTGGGCGGATCTCGCCCCGTTAATTCTGGAAATCGCCCTGGCGATCACGGCCATGGTTCTTGGGATCGGGCTGGGATTCCAAGGATCTGGAACGCCGCAGGGCAGCACGACTCAGCCGCAATTCTTCGCCGCCTTTCCGATGGACTGCGCGGCCCGAGTGGCGGCGAAGCTGCGGACGGCGGCGGCAGGCTCCATCGCGGCAATGATCGGCGCCGCGCCATTCCTCATTTTATGGCTCGCGCAGCCCGCCTGGGAGCATGGGCGGCGGATAACCCTTGCCGCAGCTCTGTGGAGCGTGCTGGGTTTCCATGCGCTGACGATCGCCGTCGCCGGTCTTCTCCTCCTGACGATGCTCATTTGGAAGCTCCAGACCGAAACGCTGTGCCTGACTTTGACCGGCCGTCCCTGGGTCTTTGGCGCGGCATACGCGCTCATCATTCTGCCGCTCTCGATCCCGCATGTCAGCAATTGGCTCATCGAAACCACAAGCCATGTTTTCTCGGCTCCCGCGAAGATTCCGTTCCTCGGCGGCGCGCTCGCCGTCGCCGTTCTGCTGAAACTCGCGATCAGCGCTTCTCTGCTCAGACAAATGCGACGCCGTGGTTTGATGTCCGCGCAAACTCTGCGCCAAACCCTCACTCTCTGGTCGGCGGCCACCGGCGCTCTCCTCATCCTGTCGTGCGCGGCGGTTCCCTCGGAATACGCGCCCTGGCCGCAAACCGCCCTGTTCGTCATTCTCCTGATGCCCGGCGTCCGCCTCGCCCTCGCGCCATTTGCGGCGGCGTGGGACCGAAGCCGATAACGCAGCCTCAGAAGAAGATTCGGGAACACCCACGCCGCATTTCCGCCCCAGACATCCCAATTCCGCGCAACAACGCAACAAATTGCGTTAATAAGTTTTATCTATTGTCATAATTCGCTAAAATTGCCTTATTCAGTTTTATCAATACATCAAATGTGAGAATTTTCTCAAAAAATAATACTTGACACCCATTCGAGTTGAACATATAATAGTGAAAACCCGTTGACCAGACCGATACATTCCGTTTCATCTCAACAATCTTGTCAATTATTGATACGAAAATAGAGAACACCAAGAAATGGTTTTATCAATTAGAAAATGATAACACTTAACTAAAAACTTTTTAGAGGAAAGGAGAGAAGTCTTATTTGCTATAATCGGTGTTTTTATGTAAAAAGAACGTCAGTTTCGATCGATTTCGTCAATGGCTTACGATAGAGTTAATAATGATTCTATCGCAACAATTGCTGTATTTCACATGAATTCCATCCATGATACTTGACTAAGGAGACACGACCCATGAACGGCAACACTGCTCAGCGCTCGGGCGCACGAGCTTTTACACTTATCGAATTACTCGTTGTTATCGCTATCATCGCGATACTTGCATCAATCCTGTTCCCGGTCTTCGCCAAGGTCCGAGCGCAGGCGCGGAAGATCGCCTGTCTGTCCAATGAAAAGCAGATCGGGCTTGGAATTCTTCAATATGTACAGGACAATGATGAGAAATTTCCGTCCAGCGACTGGTTCAATCACGCGCACTGTGATTTAACAACAGCGGGATGTGGGAAGTTTCGCCCGGATAACGGCCTCCTGACCTATGCCGACGCCATCTACCCCTATGTCAAGAGCACCCAGGTCTTTCAGTGTCCCAATCACCCGAAAGACGCTCTCGGCTACGGTTTGAACACGTTCCTGACTCCTGTCGCTAACCCGTCCGCCTTTATGACGGCGACGGGCTGGTATCGGGATGAAGGTTTTAACTATAAATATGTCGCCACAATCGCGCAAATTAATGAACCTTCGAATCGCATTATGATTGGTGAGCTGGCAAGCGGAAACGGCGCCGGCGACGCCGGGCCTTGGTACAACACACTCTATCAAGACAATTTCAATACTTTAGCGGCCGGGCAGAACGGTTTCTGCAACTATGTGTTCTGCGACGGTCACGCGAAGTCCATGAAAGTGAAGGCGACGATCTGGCCGAAATTCCTGTGGAACGCCGTGGACGACTGGAATTTGCAGGGCAACAACACATCCATGGTCGCCATCCCGAGCGGAACGTTGTCGTACGCCGGAAATGAAGCGGGGGCTCAGGCCCTTTATAACGGCGCGTTCGATCCCAAAAACACGGATTTGTAAAACGACCGGTCCATCTTGTCACACATGCGCGCTTTCCGTCGCCATTACGAATGGCGACGGAAAGCGCGCCGTCGAAAGGAATGAGCCCAATGAACATGCAAAATATGACGCAGAAACAAAAGACAATCGCGAGCGCCATCGCGATCGTGGTAATCCTCGTTCTGGGCGGGCGGCTGGTGGCGCAGGCGGTCGATGTGATCGCTCCCGATAATCTGCCGGGCTACTTCGCGCTTGCCATCAATCCAAACCCCAATATGACTCCCGAGCAAAATACCGCCAACATGGGGCTGGGCATGTGTCGACTTTCCATCTCCATCGATCATACGTATCGTTTTGGCGATATGCGCGGCTCCTGGCGGCACTCCGGCGATACACTGAGCCTCACCCCCGACGGATCTGGCGGGCAGGCGTTCCAGGCGTCTTCGATGGCGGCGCCGCTCTCCGCAATGACAAAGCCAATCGACCTGAAGGTCGGCAAAGACGGCAAGACGCTGAGCGCGCCTGATACCGGCGCCGGCCCGCTGAACTTTACCAAGACGAGCGACGCCATGCGATAAATCGCAGTTTCCGCAACTTTTTCGAACCGTTCGGGTCATACTTGTCGTTCTTATGCCAATCCGCCGTCATGGCGCTGGAGATTCCGACAATGACCCGACGATTTTACGCCGCGCTCGCGGCGGCTTTTGCACTCTGCTCAGGTAGCCGCGCCTTCGCCGCCGATATTGATCGCTGCTATTCGGTCTCCATCGACGGCAAGGCGGTCGGCTACGACCATTTTCTTTTCGTTCACTCTCCGGCCGGCGCAAAGGCGACCGACGACGCGCTGATCAAGCTCAGCGCGCTCGGCTCCCCGCTGGACATCTCCACGCAATCCGTCACCGAATGCGGCCCGAACGGCGCCGCGCCCCTCTCATACACGGAAACCACCACGCGCGGCGACGCGGTCACCGTCAATCGATTGCGGTTCGGCAAACAGACCGCGTACTGGAGCCAGGAAAGCTCGGGAGTACGGACAAAACGAGAGATCGCGCTGACGCCAGGCGTGATGCTTGTCGCCGGAACCGACTCCTGGGATGCGCTTCTGGGGAAAACCACGAGCGGAATGCGCCGATACGTCGCCCACGTCGTCGATCCCACGCTGGGAAAGTCCGAGCAGTTCGTATTGACGCGCGCGGCGGGGAAGCCTGGCGACGATGAAGTTTGGGCGTCGACCATTGAAACTGTCGCGGGGCCGCAGCCGATCGTGCTGCGCTATCGCCGCGCGGCGCGTACGCTCGTCGAAATTCGATTTCCCAATCAGAAAGTCGTGATGCGGCTCGCCGGGCGGGAGGCCCTGAAGAACTTCGGCAGTCTCGACTACACCTCGCATATGTTCGCCGTACTGGAAACTCCCCTCCCCAATCCGGACGCGCTGACGGTTCTCAAGCTCAAGGTCTCGGCGAAGATCAAGCTGGACCATATCACACTGGCTTCGCTCCAGCATGCGCCGCGCCAGACGTTTCAGGGAACCGTCCAAAACGATCAGATCGACGGCGTGTTCACCATCCGTCCAGGCCGCTACGCCGGCGCCCACGCGCTCGCCTATCCCTGCGCCCCCAATATCACCGCCGGCCAATCTCAGTGGCTGAAGGCCGACGCATTCACGGAGTCGGACGACGCCCAGATCAAAACGCTGGCGAAGACCATCACGGCGCCCGCAAAGACGACCTGGGACGCGGCGTCCGCGATTGGGCGCTGGGTCCACGACAATATCCGTTACCAGATCACAGGGTCCGGCGCGCGGGCATGCCTCGCAAGCCGCACGGGCGACTGCGGTCCGCACTCGTGGCTCTCCATTGCGCTCTGCCGCGCCGCCGGCATCCCCGCGCGCATCCAGGGCGGCGCGCTCTACACCCCTCTCGCCGGCGGGTCCTACGCCCAGCACTACTGGACGGAAGTCTGGATGGGGCCGCGCGACGGCTGGATCCCCATAGATTCCACCACCGGCGAGATCGGGACATTCGATCCCGACCACCTTACCCTCTGGCGGCTGGGCAGCATGGATTCCATGACGGTCAAAGTCCTGGACTACGCGCCCAAGACCGCAACGACCGCGAGCGCCGCCCCCGCGCTCCCCCGCCGCGCCAATGGTCTCACCGCCGGCTATCACGAGAGCTACGATTTTCTCATCGATGGGAAAAATGTAGGCGCCCAAACCGCCGCCCTGGAATCCCTCCAGAACGGCGCGCAGCACTGGACCTTCCGGCTCGACTTGAAAGTCCCCAGCGCCGGGCAGACGATCACGCTCACGCAAAGCGGCTCCTTCGACGCCGCCGACACTGGCGACCCCGTGTCCATCGACAGCGCCACTTCCGGCGGCGGCATTTCCCAGGAAACCAAACTCTCCTTCAAAAAGGATCAAGCAACCGGCACCGTCACGATCGGAACGCTCGCGACGCCCAAGACCGTCGCGCTCTCCGCCCCGTCCTTCCTATTCCTGGGCAACGTCCTCACCACCTGGTCCCTGGCCACCCGCTCCATCACGCTCGCCGCCGACAAACCGACCACCATCCCCTTCTTCGCCACCGAAGCCCTGCAATCACTCCCCATCACCTTCACCCCACTCCGCGCCGACATCTTCTCCGCTCCCGACGGCAAGACAATCCCTTGCCACGTCTACACCATCGCCCCCATCGGCTCCACCCTGTGGATCGACGACGCCACCGGCCAGCTCATGAAACTCACAGACGACCGCCAGAAACTTGTGGTCGCGCTAAAATAGGCACATGATGATTGACAAGAATGAAGCGACCGCGATCGCAAGTCATTATATCTCGATATCGATGTTGCAATCAGACGAGGAATGGATCCTGAATGAGCCTGCGACCATCGAAAAAAGTTACGGCTGGGTTTTCTTTTGCGGAAGCCGCCATCACCTCGAAAGCTATGAATCCGATGAAAATCCGGTCGGCGCGCCATTCTTGGTAAAGAGAGAAAACGGTGAGGTTCTTTGGTTTGGCGGATATGACGTCGAATGGATCCTCAAGGGCTACGAACTGGGTTTCCAATGTCATATTGGCGATCTCACAGTCACCCACGTTCGCGACATCGAACAAACGGCGCGATATCTCAATCAGCTTCGCCTATACAACATCATTCCAGAGCTGGCCTACGGCGTAGAGTGGCGGATTCCGCAATATTACGATTTGCAGCAAATCAAGACTCTCCTGCGAACAGTGCCGGTCACGTTTTCCAACGCCCGGATTTTAACCGAATACGAGACGCTCTACCAAATGCGGGCCAGCAACTGCTGCCGCTATGAGATCCGCGAAATTCGTCAAGATCAGTTGCCAATAAAATCGTCTCAATGACGCGCCAGACGGCTGCGGCCCGATATTGATAACCGCAGGCGGCTCGCCATCCACGCCGCGAAAAGCAGGATGGCGCCCTCCAAAAGCAAGAAGAAGAAACTCTGAACAATAAACAGTGTCAGGGACGATGAGTCCATCTTTGCAAACTGATGCACGACGCCTGGCAGCGTGAACACACCCCAGCGCAAAATCGTTAAAATGACTCCCAATCGAGCTCCCGCGACCGCGCGAGCGGGAAATATTGAGCCGGCAATCCCTCCAGCGAGCAATGGGAAGACAATATTCCCCACATTGACGAACAAAAATAATTTTGATAAATCTGATGGCGCAAGCGGAATATGATAGTAGGGCTTTATCATTAAGCTCATAAGGAACGCAAACGAATAGTGACAAGCCAGCGAGAGCGCGGCGGCGCCCCAATAACTGATTCGGGCTTGCTTCCGCTCACGTTTCCAGGCGGATAGCGCTTCACCGGCGACAGCGGTCGCCGCGCCGAACTGGCTAACGGCGGTCCGCACGGCTTCCTCTTCGGAGGCTCCATGCTCGACGCTCACGGCGACCGCGTCCTCAAGGTGTGTACACATTTCCCGGAGTTCGTCTGTACGCCGAGATTCCGGCATACCGCCAAGATACGAGGCGACTTCGTTCAGATAACCATCAAGCAGTCTGTGCATCGCCGATCCTTCCCAAAACGGTATGTATGACCGTGGCGTAGTCGCGCAGTTCTTGCGTGCGGCGAACCATCTCCTTGCGGCCCGCCTCCGTGAGAGTGTAGACCTTGCGGTCCGCGCCCTTGGTTTGCGGAGCCCACTGGCCGATGATCAAGCCGTCCTGCTCCAGCACGCGCAAGGCGGGGTAGAGAGAACCTTCCCGCATGTGCAGCGCCTGATCGCTGAGCGCCTCGACCTCTCGGGCGATGGCGTATCCGTAGGATGGGCCTTTGCTGAGTACGGCGAGGACCAGCGCCGGCAAGTCCCCGCTTGGCAATTCACGCCTCATAATGTGCCTCCAAATTCTATGTATTGAGTATACATAGAATTTAGAGGCATGTCAACAGAACGAAGAAATTTCTCAACAGGTGCGAATTATTTCGCACAACCACTTGACAAAGGGGCCTAAACATGCGAAAATATTCGCACAAGGAGTCGCTCTTATGACTAACCCATTGGCGCATCGCCTCAGCCGCCGCGAGCGGCAGATTATGGACGCGGTTTACGCGCTCGGCCAGGCGTCGGCGAATCAGGTGCTGGAGCAGATGGACGATCCGCCCAGCTATTCGTCGATCCGGAAGCTGCTCGCGATCCTGGAGGAGAAAGGGCATCTTCGCCATATCCAGGATAAACAAAAGTATGTCTATCTGCCCACACAGCCGCGCCAGAACGCGGCGCGGTCGGCGATCAAGCAGGTCTTGCAGACGTTCTTTGGCGGCAATGTCGAGACGGCGGTGGCGACACTGCTTTCCGAGGCCGATCTGGAGCTGACGGACGAGCAGGCCGTGCGGCTCTCCGCGCTGATCGATGAAGCCGCAGGCGGCGAGACGAAGAATCGCGCGACTCCATCGAGCCACGATCGCACTGACGGCCACGACGGGGAGGAACAGTCATGACATCTCTCAATACGATTGCATTGTTATCGATTGGCGTCATCCTGAAGGCGACGGCGCTGCTCGCGACGGCGACGCTGGCCGCGTTTGCCGCGCGCCGGGCGTCGGCGTCCGTGCGGCATCTCATCTGGGCGCTGGGGCTGACGAGCGCTCTTGTTCTTCCGCTGCTGTCCGTGATGCTGCCGCATTGGAGCGCCACCGTTCCCGCAGCTCCCGCCGCGATCCGCACGGCGGTGAACGCCGCCCCCCAAGATCAGCCTCAGATCACCATGCCGCCCACAGTCATCGCGCCAGCCGCGGCGCCGTCGCCTCAGTCGCCGCAAGTATCGATCAAAACCGCTTCGTCGCCAGCGACGATTGACGCGGCGCCGTCCCTATCTTTGGCTCATACTTCCACAGCGACTCCAGCGAGGCCGCAGCAAACGATTCTCTGGCCTTATCTCATCATTGCGGCCTGGATCACTGGCGCCCTCTTGGTCCTCTCTCGGTTGATGCGGGGCATGGCGGCGGTGCGTCGTGCGGAACGCGGCGCGCGTCTTGTCTCAAACGGATCGATGGCGCGCGCCGCTGAAGACGCCAAGAAAGCGATGCCCACGCGCCGCCATGTGGACGTGCTTCTGGCGAGCGCAAGTGAGCCAATCCGGGTTCCCATTACCTGGGGAGCGCTCTGCCCCATCATCCTGCTGCCGGCCAAGGCGACGCAATGGCCGCGAGAACGCGTCAAGGCGGCGCTGCTGCACGAGATGGCGCATATCCGCCGCTGGGACTGGGCGATGCTGGTGATGTCTCGCATTGTCTGCGCCGTTTACTGGTGGAACCCACTGGCGTGGCTGGCCGCGCGCAAAATGCGTGAGGAAAGCGAGACGGCGTGCGACGATCTGGTGGTCCTGGCCGGAATGCCCGCCGCCGAATACGCCCGTCAGCTATTGGAAGTCGCGCTGGCCGCGCGCAAGCAAGGCGGGATCGCTCTGGGCGCGGTGGCGATGGCGCAGACGCCTGGTGTCGAGGGACGATTGCGGGCGGTGCTGGCGACGGGTCTCGCGCGCCGCCCAATGACCGTACGCCGGGCGATCGTCGCCGCAACCATCGCGGCGGTCCTGGCCGGCCCGCTCGCCGCACTGAGACTGGCGGCGAAGACTCCCGCCATGGCCACCGTACCGGACGCCGCGCAGCTTCAGTTGCACGATGGGTTCACGCTGCGCTACGCCGTGACGATTACGGATCTAAAGACGCGCGAGCAGCAGATGAGCGAGTACCAGCAGCTCCAAAAGTCTTACCAGAAGTGTCTCAAACAAGACCCGCACTGGCAGCCGATCCCGGACGAGTTCTACGGCCCCTTCTCGTACTATCAAAGCCGGCGCCCAAAGGTGCGTCATTTGGTCCTGACCGTCTCCGCGCACAATGGCCGCCTCCTCTGGCAAAGCACGGAAGGCGCGGACACGTTCAGCCTTGTCTACAACGGCAAGGGAACGCAGCATTTCTGGAACGGCCATGCGGGGCGCGTCGAACCGGGCCTGAGTTTCGCGTCCATGTCCGCCTGCCCCTTGCCGGCCGTGGGATTGCCCTATGTTCCATTGATGAAACAAGCAACGCTCTCGGCGACATCGGGCGCTTTGCAAACTTGGGACGCGCAATGCCCGTTGGAAGACGCCGTAATCACCAACGGTGAAGCGCTGTATTGGCCCGGGCAGGTCCATGTGATTCGTGATGGCGGCGTTTGGAAGGTGCGCGATATTGACACTCTGGAGCAGCGGTTTGATTTTCTGACCCACCAGCGGTTCCAGGGTCTGTGGATCGCTTCGAGCATGCGCTTGAACAAATACAGTACATCCACGAAGCCGGTGCCTGCTTCCTTCTCAAGCCTGGAAGCCGCCCACGATTGGACCAAGACCCACCGGACGCAGACCAGTTCCTGTGACTACCAGCTGCTCTCGGCCACCGAAAAGCCGGTCGATCTCGCGACGCTGACGCAATATCCGTCGCCCAAGCCGACGAACACCGATCTCACGGCCCGCGAGGCTCAGCAAGCCCAAAGTATCGAGCAATTACGCGTGACGCAAGCCTTACAGTTGCGCTACCACCTCCAGGATTGGGCCGGCAAAAACCGCGGCTTGCTGACACACATGGAGCAGGCGCAGCCCTCGAACCTCGCCGCCGCCATTCCGGTGATCCAGTCACTCAACAGCCTGCCTTTTCCCCTGTGGCAAACCGATCCCCGCGCGGGCCGTCCCTGGGACGGAGATCCGCGCACTGCGCCAAACGGCGAATTGCCGGCGTTTGCCTTGTGCTATCCGGCGCAGCTCACGTTCACGCATTTGCAGCGCTCACCCGAGGCGATCGACAAACGGCTGCGCGACGCCTTTGCAAGCCGGCATGACCTGCCGATTGCAACCTCGGTAGGGACTCGGGACACCATGATTGTTCTTTGGGCCAGTGGTCGGATCACAAAGTCCGCCTCCACATATCAATTTGCCGGTCACGGCAAGCCGTTCCGGAGGACGACACACGAGACGGAGATTGTGCGAGGGTTCTTTGAAGGATAATGCGGCTTGCGGATGAGAGAATGCGGCCCAAAGGATTCGGAAGGTCGAACGGCTTGGTCTGTGTAACATAGGGCTATGCAGATCAAACCGCACCTATCCGCCCGCTTCACGTCCAGCGCAGCGCGGATCGCCGCCCTCGGCGCAGTCGCCGTCCTATTTGCCGGTTCGCCCACGCGGGCCACGCAAAACGATCCCTTCCCCTCGCCATTGGAGTCAATCCAAGTCGCTCCCGGCGAGGGCTCGACATTCCACAACCGTCTCGATCAAGGCGAGCTTTACCTGCTGAAAGCCAATGGCGACGCAGTGTCCGGCGGCGACGGCCCGGGGATCGATATCGAACCGAAGACGCTTCGACCGGCGCTGGGAGCCGGCGCGACGCGCATGATCTGGACTGCAAGCGATCGCAAAAGCCACACGTATTATATGATCGTCAACGGCAGCGGCGGCCCACTCTCCCTGAAGCGTACGCCTCCCGCTCGGTTACTCGCCGGCGCCTCCCCAGATGGCGACGCGATGACCGTTTCCCTCTACCGTCTCTCGGCGCTCCCAGCGCCGCTGGAGACATTGCAAGTCCCGCTGCTCCAGAAGATCGTCCCAACCGTTATGGCGACCCGCAAATCCGCCGTCTACTTGCTGCAAGCGATCGGACAGGGCCGTGTCGGAGGCGGCGGGCTCGGTCAGGGCGACGCCGAGTATATGGATTACGACGCGAGCGGCGCGGGCCAGGTGGATGTCGGCGACGGCAACACGGACTACGGCCTGGGCGTGGACGAATCCGATCTCGCAAAATCGCCCCACGCCCACTGGTGGGGGCCATGGCGCCAGGACCACGTCTACGACATGCTCTTTACCGGGACCGGAAAGCCGATTTCGTTTATGTTCTACGATGTCGCCGGCGGCTACGGCGACAATTCCCCGACCGATACCCTGACGGTCAAGGTCTACGCGCTGCCGTAACGGCGAGGCGTCAGGTCACCCAGCGCAGGATTATCCGCGCGCGGCGGCTAACAGCAGCGCGAGTTCATGAAGTCTCCGATCTCCAGAAAGGTCTCGATGTGAAACGAATCTATGTTGCCCTCTTGTTGTCCGCAGGAATTTGTTCGTCCGCCTGGATGCTTCCGCCATGCATGGCCGCCCACGCCAAAGCGAAACCCGCAAAGCCTCCAAAACCGACGGGCGGCGCCAATCAGGTCCAGGGAACGTCGGGCAAAGTTGGCGATATGCTGTTTACCGGACAGTGGCGCTTTCAAGTGACAGGTTTCCAGCAGGTCAATTCCTACACCTTGAAAGTCCCAGCAAGCGAGCAGGACTATGCGAAATGGCATAGCGACGCGGAA
Source organism: Capsulimonas corticalis (assembly GCF_003574315.2). GTDB lineage: Bacteria > Armatimonadota > Armatimonadia > Armatimonadales > Capsulimonadaceae > Capsulimonas > Capsulimonas corticalis. The sequence continues at coordinate 6,756,726 of NZ_AP025739.1, forward strand.
TACGACGACGCCTCGCATACGTTTACTCCCAAAGAAGGCATTACGTTGATCGCGGTCGATTGCTATGTTAAGAACGGCCAGCCGAAGACAACGGAGCAGCTTGACGGATACAGCGACGATCCTAAAACCGCCCTGACCGACGACCACAGCAACTCCTATCCGCCCATCGCCTACGATATGGTCTCACGCGGCGCCTGGGTGACAAAGCCATTGCTGCCCGGATCCGGTGAAAAGATCACCCTCCTTTTCGCCGTCGAATCGGGAACAACGCCGAAGGACCTGGTGGTCACACTCAAAAATTGGAGCTTGCACAAAGGAAAAGAAGTACGAGTGTCCCTGGCGCCATAGCCAGGGTGGTTCCCAAGATCGCCGTTTCTCTTTGCTTCACCCCGCATTCATGCCGGGTACAATAGCGGCAGGGCGGTGGGCGGCGTAGCAAGCGCCGCCCACCTGTCTCGCGTAATTCCAGACCCATCTTCGCATTGTAAAGAGAGATTAGAGAATCATGGCCGTCTCCGAACTCGCCGGAAAGCCCGCGCCGCGGGAGCTGCTTGTCAATATCCCCCGTTTGATCTCCGCGTACTACACGCAGAAGCCCGATCCCAACAATCCCGCGCACGCCGTCGCGTTCGGCACCTCAGGACATCGCGGGTCGTCGTTCGCCTGCACATTCAATGAGGATCATATCCTGGCGATCTCGCAGGCGATCGCCGAGTATCGCCAGTCGCAGAATATGACGGGGCCGCTGTATCTGGGCATGGACACGCATGCGCTGTCCGAGCCGGCGCTTTCGACGGCGATTGAAGTGCTGGCGGCGAATGGCGTGGACGTCTTTGTGCAGGCGGATCGCGGATATACCCCTACCCCGGTCATCTCGCACGCGATTCTCACCTATAATAAGGGCCGTACGGAGGGACTGGCGGACGGCGTGGTGATTACCCCATCGCACAACCCGCCCGGCGACGGCGGCTTCAAGTACAACCCCCCGTCGGGCGGCCCGGCGGATACGGGGACGACGAAGATCGTGCAGGACCGCGCGAATGAGCTGCTGCGTGAAGGCTTGAAGTCCGTCAAGCGTCTGACATTGGACAAGGCGCTCGCGCTGGACACCGTGCATCAGTACGATTACATCACGCCCTATGTGGACGATCTGGCGAATGTGATTGATATGGAGGCGATTAAGAACTCGGGCCTGAAGATCGGCGTCGATCCGATGGGCGGCGCGGGCGTCGGCTACTGGAAGCCGATCATCGCGAAGTACGGCCTGAACATCGAGATCGTCAATCCCAATGTCGATCCGACGTTTTCGTTCATGACGGTGGACAAAGACGGCAAGATCCGCATGGACTGCTCGTCGCCGTACGCGATGGCGAGCCTGATCGGTCTGAAGGACCGCTTCGACATCGCCTTCGGCAATGACCCGGACACCGACCGGCATGGCGTCGTCGCCCCAAGCGTCGGTCTGCTGAATCCGAACCACTATCTGGCGGTCGCCATCTCTTATCTCTTCCAGAACCGCCCGAACTGGCGCGCGGACGCCGCCGTGGGCAAGACGCTGGTCTCCAGCTCCATGATCGACCGCGTCGCCGCCGATCTTGGCCGCAGGCTCGCCGAAGTCCCGGTCGGCTTCAAGTGGTTCGTCGACGGCCTTGTCGACGGCAGCTATGGCTTCGGCGGCGAGGAAAGCGCGGGCGCATCCTTCCTGCGCACCGACGGCTCGGTCTGGACCACGGACAAGGACGGGATCATTCTGGATCTGCTCGCCGCCGAGATCACCGCCAAGACCGGCCGCGATCCCGGCCAGCACTATCAAGATCTGGAAGCCAAATTCGGCAGCCCCGTCTACGAACGCATCGACGCCCCCGCGACGGTTGAGCAGGGCAAGATCCTGGCGAACCTCACCCCGGACAAAGTGACCGCCGACACCCTCGCCGGCGACAAGATCACCGCCAAGCTCACCCGCGCCCCCGGCAACGACGCGCCCATCGGCGGCCTCAAAGTCGTTACCGACACCGGCTGGTTCGCCGCCCGGCCGTCCGGCACGGAGCCGATCTACAAGATCTACGCGGAGAGCTTCCAGGGCGCGGAGCACTTGAAGGCGATTCAGACCGAAGCGCAGGAGATCGTGACGGCGGCGCTGAAGTAACGCCCCATCGCCAGAAAGCAAACCATGACCATCACATTGATTCATCGCCTTTCTCGCTTCCTCCCCGCCGTCCTCGCAGCCGCCGCGACGGCTGCCCAGGCGCCCGCGCCTGTGGCGCCGCCGGCCAAGCCCGCCCCCATCCATCTTGCCGCGCCGGCGATCACGGCGACGCCGGCGGCGAGCAATTGTCCGCCGCAGTATGTCGGCCAGTGGATGGACGCGAACCATATTCCGCACACGGCCCCGTTCTTCCCGGAACCAATCTCCGCTGAACCGCGCTGCAAGTAGTGACAATGAGGAAATACGCCGCCCGTCGAGACGCTTCGGCCAGGCGCGCGGATGGAGAGGGCCGATGACATGCAGTTCCTAGGACTGGGCAACGGACCGTATCAGACCTTCAGCCATGGACTCTCGAACCCGCGATCGGATCTGCTTTCGGGAGTTCGGTATCAGATCGTTCCCAGCATGCGCGGCGTCCCCGCCGCCCAGCTGCGATTGCAGTTCCGTCGCGATGCATCGAGCATCACCAATCCCGAGATGACGCTCGCCGTGCTGCTGGACCGGAGCGGGTCGATGAGCGAGGCGTTCGCGGAGGGGCATGTCTATGATGTCGCTCAGGCCATTCTCACACACGTGCTAATGGCGGGGTCCGGATACGATTTGATCTTTTACGACGATCAAATCTCGGACGCGGGACATATCCAGAATAGCGCCGATCTGCGCGGCGCGATCCTGCGCAACGGGCCGCGCGGCGGGACGTATGTCACGTCGGCGCTTCGGCATACGATCCAGAAGTATAAGTCCCGCGCGGGCCTTTATATTATCGTCATCACCGATGGCGAGTTCGCGGACAAAGCCGATGTGATGCAGTTGGTCACGCAGGAGCTTTTGCCGCAGGTGAAACCGGAGTCGCCCTATGCGTTTCGATTGCACTTCGTCGGCGCGGGCGAAGGCGTCGATCACGTTTTTCTGAGACAGATGGAGGATGCGGCGACGGGGCAAGGCTCCCCGCTCGTCACGGCCCATCACCACGCGCATCTGAGACACAGCCATACCGATATTCTCGCCGAGCTTGATAAGGCGTACGTGGGCGTCGGCGCATCGGCGACGGTCAGTGAAAGCAGCCCATCGAGCGAGCCGGCAATCTCGTCGATCATCGATGTGACCACGCGCCGGATCTGGCCCGGAGCCTCTGCCCCATTCGGCTTCCTTCCACGCACCACGACGCTCGATTTGGAGTATGCGCCCGCGCACGCTCAAAACCTCCCGGTAAAGATCAACTTCACGAGCGCCTTCCATCAGCCTCAAGAAATGACTTTTCAGATTCCGCTGCCCAAACCCGCCCCGGCTCCCGGTTCGGGCGGCGGCAGCCTGCTGAGCCGGCTCCATTTGCCGTGGAACCGATCGCCCGAGGACGACGCCGCGCGCGCCGCCCAGCAGCTGGAGCGCGAGCGAGTCGCGGCGCTGGTCAAGAGCAACCATGACGCCGAGCTTCGGCGCCAGTCGAGCGACTTGCAGGCGCTGGCGTCCGGCGGCCTGCCGATGCAGGCCATCGAACGCTTGAAGGAGATCGGAACCAACGAGGCGTCCGAGATCCTGTTCACCAGCAACCTTGCGCCCGAAGAAGCGGGACTGCTGCGCCGCGAGGGCTTCCATCCGCGCGGCATCGTCACCGGCAGCGCCGTGTATCACGTTGGGCAGGCGTACGCGTCCAGCCAGGGCGACTGCGAAGTCACCGTGCTTTCCGAGGCGTACAACGAAGCCTGCCGCCTCGCCGTCGGACGCATGGGGCATGAGCTGAAGATGATCAACGGCCACGGCGTGGTCGGCGTGCGATTCTCGCTGGTCCGCCATGAATGGGCGGACAAGACCATTGAAGTCCAGGTGATGGGAACGGCGGTCGAGGGGCCGGGCCGTCCGCCCGAGCAGCCGTGGATGTGCGACCTGTCGGGCCAGGAGTGGTATGCGCTGCGCCGCGCGGGATACGATCCCGTCGCGTTCGTCTGGGGCCACTGCACCTGGTTCCTGCTCACGACGCAGCAGGACGAGTGGACGCACCGTTCCTGGAACAATGTCGAGATGACGCACTGGAGCGCGGGCCTCAGCAAAGCGCGGACTCGCGCGATGGCGCATCTGAACAAGCAGGCGTCGGCATACGGCTCCAACGGCGTCGCGGGCGTCAAAATCGAACGGCGGCTCGACGAGATCCGTCTGAGCGGCCCGGGCGAAGACCCGGCGTACGAACGCGAGCACCACAACATCGTCGTCAGCATCCTGGGCACCGCGATCCGGGCGCGGCCCAACGCGCCGCGCCACGTCACCCCCACCCTGAACGTTCTTTCCCTGCGCGATGGGCGGCTGACGCCGATCGCGATGGCGACGCCCAAGGACGCCGTTGTCGAATAACGAAGCCCGTTTGAGAACTCAAATGACGCCGGAACTCTGAGGAAAATATGGTACTCGATCCACAAAACACGAACGACCCGAAGATCACCGCGATCCCGCAGCACGCAACGGAGCGCCTCGTCGAGATGCGCGGCAGCAGCGAATCGCGCACGCTCTTCACGAGCGACCTCTCGACGAGCGAGTTCCTGCTGGTCAAGGAAGCCGGCTTCGATCCCGTTGGCCTGGTCGTCGGCAGCTCGATCTACCACGTCGGGTATCAGCAGTCGGCCTGGTCGAAAAATCAAGAGATGACGGTGCTCACCCAGGCCATGTACCACGCCCGCGAGCTGGCGATGGACCGCATGGAGGAAGAAGCGCACCAGCTTGGCGCGGACGGCGTGGTCGGCGTCCGCCTGGAAGTCAACCACAAGGAGTGGGGCAACCACATCGCCGAATTCGTCGCCATCGGCACCGCCGTCGTACACCGGGGCGATAAGAACCGCTTCAAAAACAAGCGCGGCCGCCCATTCACCTCCGACCTTTCCGGCCAGGACTTCTACGTCCTGCTCCGCTCCGGCTACCGCCCGCTGGGCCTGGTCATGGGCAACTGCGTCTACCACGTCGCCATCCAGTCCTTCGGCTCCTTTATGCGTAACTTCACCCAGAACGCCGAGCTGACTCAGTACACCCAGGCGATGTACGACAGCCGCGAGCTGGCGATGGAGCGCATGCAAAAGGAAGCGGAAGAGCTGGGCGCCAAAGGCATCGTCGGCGCCAACATCCACGAACGCACCCACGCCTGGGGCGCCCACGTGATCGAATTCTTCGCCATCGGCACCGCCGTCGAGGAAACCAGCAGCGACCACGTGATCGAGCCCCCGACGATCGTACTGCCGCTGATTAGTTAGGAGATGACGCGCCGCTATATAGTGCTGGCGGTTAAAACCGCGCCTGCCAGAGCGCAGAAACCCACCTACGTGGGTTACATGGTTCTAACCGATACTGCCTTATAACTCGCCCATGTTAGGCGGTATCGTAAAGGATAATGTAGTCCCCGAAGGGGGACTTCTGCGCTCTGGCAGGCGCGGTTTTAACCGCCAGCCAGATCAGGCAAATGGCGTCATTAATTTGACAAACGGCATAAACCTCCTGCCCGTTTGCCAATTTAACAACGCGCGGAAATCGCCAGAAAAAAACCATGTCCATCCACATCGGCACATCTGGCTGGAGTTACGATCACTGGCGGGGCGTCCTTTACCCGGAGGGCTCACCGGCGAGCAAGCGTCTGGCGTATTATGTCGAGCGCTTCCAAACCGTCGAAGTCAACAGCAGTTACTATCACTGGCCGCGCGACACGACATTCGCGGGGTGGCGGGATAAAGTCCCGCCGGGTTTTGTAATGACGATCAAGGCGCCGCGTGGGCTGACGCACGCCGCGAGGCTGAAGTCTCCCGAGGTTTGGCTGGAACGGATCGAACAGGGATTGCGCGAACTGGGCGATAAGCGCGGGCCGCTCTTGGTGCAGCTGCCGCCGGACATGGAGATCGATCTGCCGCGTCTGGCGTACTTTCTGGAGCGCACGCCCAAGGGTCTCCGCGTCTGCGTCGAGTTCCGCCACCCGAGCTGGAACACGAATGAGGCGTTCGCGCTGCTGGAGCGGTATGGCGCGGCTTACTGCGTCATGAGCGGCGCGCATCTGCCGTGCATCCTGCGCGCCACGGCAATGTTTGCCTACGTTCGGCTGCACGGGCCGGATCAGGAATATCTGTACGGCGGGTCGTACTCCGATCGAGATCTGCGCTGGTGGGCCGACCGGATCCGCGAATGGGCGGAGGGCGGTCTGGATGTTTATGCTTATTTCAACAACGACGGCGGCGGCAACGCGGTGCGCAATGCGGAAACGCTCAAAGCGATCCTGCATACATAAGCCATTTTTTGGGACGGCGCGCGCGTTCGCTTCGCTGCTTCTCCTGCTCGGCGCGCCCCTCGCGTCACACGCGTTGACGCCGCTCACCACGACCGTCGCGGCGCTGCACGACGCCGTCAAACGAGGCGACGACGTCAAGGTCAAAGCGCTGCTGGACGGCGGCGTGGATGTCAACGCCGGCGCGGCGTCGGGCGTGACGCCGCTGATCTGGGCGGCGATCATGGACCGCCCCTCAACGGCGGCGCTCCTGCTGTCGCGCGGCGCGAATGTCAACGACGCCATCCCCGCCGGGCACTACGACGCCGGCCTGACCGCGCTGATCGCCGCCGCCAACGGGCGCAACAATATCTACTCGGGCGCGATCGAGCCCCCGGCCCCCGCCGAATACGGCGGCGCCGACGTCGCCCAGCGGCGTCTCCACAACGTCGCCGTGCGCGAATGGCGCATGCGCGCCGCAAATTGGCGCTCAGGATACGCCGCGCTCGTCAAACTCCTGGTCGCGCACAAAGCCAATGTCAACGCGCAGATGGCGCTCGGCACAACCGCCATCGACTCCGCCGCAACCGCCGGCGACACACAAACCGTCCGCTTCCTCATAAACCACGGCGCTCGGTTAGACTTGCCGTCCCACGAAACCGATATCCTCGGAACCGCGCACGACGCCACGAACGGCTACTATGCCCTCGTCGGCGCCATCTACGAAGACAAGCATAACCCCAAATTGGTCGAACTTTTATTGGCCCACGGCGCCAGCCCCAACTCCGCCTCCCCCAGCGAAATGACTCCCCTCGGCGCGGCCGCCGCCAGCGGCGACACCGCCGTCATCCGGCTTCTTCTTGAGCACGGCGCCCGCCCAGACGATAAAGACTATTATGGACGCGCCGCGCTCTCGTACGTTGGCGCTTATCCCAAAGCTGCCGCGCTGCTAAAAAATACGCTGTCCCGCTAACACGGAAACCAAAGACGAACAGGCGAGCAACTGTCTCGATGGATTGCGGAGTATCGACGCGTCCTTTGATAATCGCGTAAGCCGTATTTCAATCGCACTGGGAATGTGTCAAATTTTGGTACAATTAATTTCACATTGCAGCAATTATGAGAGACCTGCGGCCTCCCAGTCACGCCAATGAACACGCCGGCCCCTGCTCGGAAGACGACAAGACGCCCCGTCTGGCGGATAGTTCTGACGCGCGTGATAAATTCTGAAAATATTTTTTTGTCGGCCCAACTTTTGCGCGCTGGGACGCGATCAGCAATACAGAGGCATAATGCAATGATCCGAAAATCGGCGAGAATCGCCGGGTTTACATTGATTGAACTGCTGGTTGTGATCGCCGTGATCAGCTTGCTCGCGGCGATGCTGTTCCCTGTCTTTGCGAGCGCCCGAGAGAAAGCGCGGCAGGCAAGCTGCGCCTCCAATGAGCGCCAGATCGGCCTGGCGATCCTGCAATACGCGCAGGACGAGGACGAGCGCCTTCCCAACGGCATCAGCAATGGGACGTCATTTTGGTGCGGCGAGGGCTGGGCCGGACAGTGCGGCGCGTATCTCAAGAGCCCGGACCTTTTGCGCTGCCCGGACGATCCGACTGCCGGGCGCGCGCCGGCGAATTTTGTGGTTTCCTATGGCTACAATATCAATCTGGCGGAGCCGTCGGACGATCAGGCGCCGACAACGCAGACCTATTTCAATGGGTCCCCTCCTCCGGGCCGCACCCTGGCCACGCTCAACGCGCCGTCCCGAACGGTCATGCTCTTTGAAGTGTCGGGCGTGACGGCGAATGTCCGGGACAGCCGCGAGGGTATCGAATGGGGCGGCGTGAGCGGAGAGTTTCTGTCCGCCTCGAGCAGCGGTCTGGACAACCGTCTCTACGCGCGCAAAGATGTGACGACGGATGTCGACAATCGCTACGCCACCGGTATGATGGGGGGACGGACGCCTCAGCCCAACGGCCAGTTCCAGCCTTCGTTCGGACGCCATATCTACGGCTCGAACTTCCTGCTGGCGGACGGGCATGTGAAGTGGCTGCGCGGCGCGAACGTCTCGTCCGGCCTCGACGCCCCGCAGTCCAATTGCCGCCAAGGGAATATCCCGGCCTTATCCGGATGCGACGGCACGGATCAGCCTTTTAACGCCGCCGGCACCGAGACGGACGCTCCGGATGTCACCGCAACGTTCAGCACGGAATAACGCCCACAAATTTCCCTGAGAAACTTTTTCAATAAATTTTCCTCGCGGAGAGTTTCATCCCAACTTTTGCCCTCAAACACGCGATCTTGATAGTATAAGACTGCGGCAAGCATTTCCATTTTAAAGAAAGATCAGGCGGCGTTGAACTTGTGGCGGCCAACCGGACGTCGCCCGCAAGGCGGCGAGGAAGAGAACCTGATCGCGGCGGCGCAGCGCGGAGATCGGCGGGCGTTCGACACGCTCGTTCGCAACTATCGGCCGCTGCTGCGCGGTCTGCTGACTCGCCGCGTGACAAGCGCGGAGGCCGTCGACGACATCTTGCAGGAGACGTGGATGGCCGCCTGGACGAAACTGCCCGATTACACACACCGCGCCCGGTTCAAAGCCTGGCTGTTCGGCATCGCGGTCCATAAGATCGGCGACCACCATCGATCGCGCATGAAGTCGATGGCCGAACAGATCACGCCGGAGATCGAGCGAACCATGACGACGCAGGACGATCCTTACGCCGCCGTGGACATGAAGGAAGCGCTGAACTCCGTTCTCTGCCAGCTTCCGGACGCACAACGGGAGGTGATTGAACTTTATTACTACGCGGGACTAACGCTGCCGGAAATTGCCGAGACACTGGAGCGCAATCAAAATACGGTCAAGTATCAGTTCTATCGAGCGCATGGAGTTGTCGCCGCCGGCTTAGGGATGGCGAACGCGCTTTAAAAGATCGGTTTGATCACGTCTTGCGAAGATAAGTCATTATGTTTCATACCACGGACCAGGACCTTTTGTTACTCGTACACGGCGAACTGAACGTTTGGCGGAGGATCGCGGCTCAGGCGCACCTTGCGGTATGCCCAAGCTGCCAGACTCGACTGGCGAAGCTCGTCGGCGCATCCCGGCTTCTCGCCGACGCCGTACGCGGCGCCGACCTCCCGCGCTGGTCGCTGCCGGCGCCTCAGGAAGCCCTCACCGCAGCGCGCGCCGCGTCGGCCTGGCGACTGGCGGCCCTTTTGATCATCGTCATCACGATGCTGAATATCACGACTGGGATCATTCGCTCTTCCCAGAGATTCGCGGGACAAACCGTCTCGCCTCAGGCGCAGCCTTCCGGCGGCTGCCGCCCCGATCTTCACAATGACAAATGCCGATAAAATAATCCAGCTGTAACATTCTCAAATCCATCAGGAGATATGAAAAATGACGCTACGACAGCGCATTGCAGCGCTTCTCGTGAACACTATCATCGTGTCTGTTGCCGTAATCGCAATACAAAACGGCGCCGCCGCCCAGCACTACAAGCAAACAAATCTGGTCACCAGCGACCAATCCCTCGCTTCCGCCGCCGTGACGGACCCCAATCTGATCAATCCCTGGGGAGTGTCGCTCAATCCGGCCGGCGGGGCGCTATGGACATCGAACAACGGCAGCGGCAAATTCGGCCTCTACACGGGAGACGTGGGAGGCAGCCCGGTCAAAGTCGCCGGCCTCGCGCCCACGGTCCCGGGACTGCCCGGATTTTCGGGTTCGCCAACCGGTCAGGTATTTAACGGGTCGTCCGATTTCAAGCTGACGTCAGGTCCCGCGCGGTTTATCACCGCGTCGGAAGATGGGACTCTGTCGGCGTGGAACGGCAATCCTTCGGCGACGGCGACTCGGGTCGTCAATCGCTCCGATTTCGGCGCGGTCTACAAGGGGCTCGCGATTGGAAGCAACTCAAACGGGAACTTCCTGTACGCCTCCAACTTCCATAGCGGCAAGATCGATGTCTACGATGGGAATTTCTCGTCGGCCACGCTCTCGGGATCGTTCACCGATCCCAACGCTCCCACGGATTACGCGCCGTTCAATCTCAAGGCGGTCGGAAATCGGGTGTATGTTACGTACGCCCAGCAAGCGATCGGCGGTCATGAGGAGGTCAAGGGAATTGGGAAAGGATTCGTGGATGTATTCGACACAAATGGTAACTTTGTCAGCAGGCTGGCGACTGGGAGCAGCCTGGGGCCAGCCGGAATCGCGTCGCTGGACGCGCCTTGGGGGCTGGCTGTGGCGCCGTCGAACTTCGGCAAGTTCAGCAATGACCTGCTGGTAGGCAACTTCGGCAGCGGCCAGATCGACGCGTTCGATCCGATCACCGGCAAGTTCGAAGGCGTCCTGCGCGACGCCCACGGAAAGCCGATCGTCATCGACGGTCTCTGGGGTTTGACCTTCGGCAACGGCGTCGCCGCCGGCGACCTCAACAAGCTCTACTTCACGGCTGGAATCAATGATGAAGCCGGGGGACTGCTCGGCAGCATCGCCGTAACTTCCGTACCGGAACCCGGAGCGCTGGCGACGTTTGGCGTGGCCGGACTTTCGCTGATCGGCATGATCGCTCGACGCCGACGATCGCCGCTGCGCCACCGCAGCGCATAAGATCAAGCACACAAAAAGCAAGCGGCGCCCTCGTCTTCGAGAGCGCCGCTTGCCTGGACGATGTCCGTGAAAACCGATTACTTCAGGGCTTCTCGGACGGCTTCTTTCGCCTTGCCGAAACCTTCCTGAATTTTGCCCTCGGCCTGCTTCGTCTTGCCGTCGAGGTCGTCCTCCGGGTTATTGGTCAGGTCGCCGCGCACATCCTGCGCCTTGCCCTCGGCCTGCTTCAGCTTGCCTTCCACAATATCTTGATTGATCGCCATGTTACTCTCCTTGTTGGGTTACTGCGGCTATCCTAGCCTGATGACATTATTTACCCGCAGGGAAACGTTCAGAAACATCGGCGGCGCGCACCCCGGTCGGCGGCGCGCCGAGATGTCGCCGCACGACTTTATTGAACAGATGCAGGTCGGGGATGCCGACATCGGCGGCGATCGATTTGATGGATTGCTGAGAATGCGTGAGCAGATATCGCGCGCGGCTCATGCGGCGCTCGGTGAGATAACTCTTGACCGGCGCTCCCAGCTCCGCATGAAACAACCGGTTCAGATGAACGTGCGAAACGCCCGATTCGCGCGCGATCTCCTCCACGCTGATCGGCTGGTCCAATCGCAGGGCGATGAACTGCTGCGCGCGGGCAACCGCCGGATGCCCGCCAGCCGCCTCCGCGCTTCCCGTCGCCACGCGTTCGGAGAGGCGGCAGACCAGTTCCCAAATCTTCATCTCCGCGCGCCAGACCCGCGACTCGAATAACCCGATCGCCTCTTCAAACAGCCCTTCGACGCCGACGCGCTCATGATCGAGGTACTGCATGACGGGGACGCCCGCGCCGCGCGTTCCCTCAAATGCCAGGTGAGCGTAGTAGTATCCCCCAGGACGGTCCAGCCGATACTCGGAGTGCGTGTCCGGCGGCAGCAGGCTGACGGCGCCGGGCCGAATCGGGCAAACGATCTCCGTTCCGCTCCACAGCTCCTCATGCCGCAGTCGCACCTCCCCATGATGGTGGTACAGATGCAGCTGCCAGAGTTCAGAAAGAAAGTAGCGCTCGACTGGGTTACGCCCATAAGTGGCCGGCCCCGTCTGCATCAGCCTCGGCTTCGCCTCCAGCGGCGCATGCGCTATCAACGGCTCGGAAACATCCCACGCAATCTCACTTGTCATGTTTCAATATTACCACCGATGTTCAAACGAGGCAATTGTCAGATTTCATCGGCCATCTTATAATAGTGTCCGTGGGATCGTACGGATGATTAATAAAGACCACGTCAAAAAGGAACGATCTGATGCTCTCCTCCAACGCTCGCCGCCTCGGCCAATACGGACTGCTCTCCACGCTTATGGCGACTGCCGCGATTGGCGGCGTCCACGCCGCCGCCGCGCGGACGCCCGCCGGCCCGGCGCCGATCCGCGCAAAGATGGCCTGGTGGCGCGACGCGCGCTTCGGGCTGTTTATCCATTGGGGGCCGGTGAGCCTGACGGGGCAAGAGATCAGCTGGTCCCGGGCGAACTCCAATCCGAAGTGCCCCAACAACGGCGGTATTCCCATCGATGTCTACGACAACCTTTACCAGAAGTTCAACCCCACGCAGTTTGACGCGAAGGAATGGGTGAATGTCGCCCGGCGCGCGGGCATGAAGTACATGGTGCTGACGGCGAAGCATTGCGACGGCTTTTTGCTCTGGCCGTCCCAAGCCAGCGGCTACAATATGTCCGCCACGCCCTATCACAAAGACATCTGCGGCGCCCTTTCGGACGCCGCGCATCAGCAGGGGATGAAGATCGGATGGTACTACTCGCCGATGGACTGGCGCGATCCCGACTTCCGAACCGCGCGAAACGCCGCGTTTGTCGGGCGAATGCATACGGAGCTGCATGAGCTTCTCTCGAACTACGGAAAGATCGATATGCTCTGGTTCGACTGGGACTGCGGGGATCCGGCCTACGACCAGCCCAGGACGTATCGGTTGGTCAAGTCCCTACAGCCGAAGATCCTGATCGACAACCGACTCGATCTCGGCCCGCACAGCAACAACCGCGAGATCCTCTCACCGAACGCCGACTACTACACGCCGGAGCAAGAGCTGAGCGCGTACGACGACCAGCGTCCCTGGGAATCGTGCATGACGCTCGGGGAACAGTGGTCGTGGAAGCCCAACGACAAACTCAAGTCCGTCCCCGCCGTCGTCCGCGCCCTCGCGAGCTGCGCCGGCGGCGATGGCAATCTCCTGCTTGACGTCGGCCCGATGCCGGACGGCCGCATTGAGCCGCGTCAGGTCACGATTCTCAATGGCGTCGGCGACTGGCTCAAAACGCACGGCGCCAGCATCTACGGCACGCGCGGCGGTCCGTACAAACCCGCCGTCAACTACGTCTCCACCCGCAAGGGGAACACGATCTATATCCACGTGCTGGGCTGGAATGGCGCCGCTGTTTCGCTGCCTGCCCTGCCAGCGCGGATCGTGAAGGCAACGGTGCTCGGCGGAGGCTCCGCCGCGTTCCAGCAGTCGGACGACAGCGTCCGCCTGACCGTTCCAGCCGCCGCGCACGACGCCGGCGATACAGTCGTCGCCCTGACGCTCGCCGGCTCGGCGATGCGCCTTGCCCCAATCGAGAGCGTCTTCCAAGCCGGCGCCGCGTCGGCGTCCAACGTCTTCCAAAATCAAGGGGAGTATGGCCCGGACAAAGCCTTCGACGGAAACGACAAGACGCGCTGGGCCGCCGACGGCGGCGCGAAGACGGCCTGGCTTCAGTGGGACTACGCCGCGCCGACAAGAATCAACGGAGTCACGATCGCGGAAGCTTACGCGGGGCGCGTGACATCATTCCAGATCCAGTACCGGCCGGCCGCCGGCGGCTCCTGGATCACCGCAGCCAGGGGAACCCATCTTGGCGAAGAGTTCCACTGCGCCTTTCCGCCGGTGACGGCGCGCGCCGTGCGTCTTCAAATATTGGACGCCACGGATGGGCCGACGATTACGGAGATGAAAATACAGACGGCGAAATAGACGCGTTCGCGGTTAAGAATCCTGCCACCACTTCGCAAAAATCGCCCCGGCGTTCGCGACGCCGCCGCGCTGGAATTTGGTATGGCCGTCGACGCACACATAATTGCCGCCGCCGAAGTGGACGCCGGCGACAAAGGCCGATCCGCGTTTCTTGTTGTAGTAGTCCTGGAACACCTTGACGCCCGTGGGGCTGACGACATCGGCGAGCGTGACCGGGCCGGAATGGGGCGGCGGTCCCAGGGTGTCGTTCACAGCGATGTACGGATTAACCTGATAGCTGGTCTTATCGCGGCTCGTATTCTCCTGAATGCCGTTGATGCCGGTGTACGGCAGCGGCGTGCCGGGACAAACCCAGATCCCCTGGTTCTTAACGTACGGCTCCAGCACCGGCATGATCGGCGAGGGATCCCAGCGGTTGGAATGGGTGGAGTCGAATGGGGGGATCGTGTCGTCGTACGCCGAGGGGGCGAAGCGTTTGATGGTCGTGTTGGGATTCGCGGGGTCGCCGAGGTTCCAGAAGAACGTTTCGTCGTTCTCCTGCACGTACATCTGGGTCGCCATGCCGATCTGACGCAGGTTGGACAGGCAGGCCGTATTTTGGGCGCGCTTGCGCGCCTGGGCGAAGACCGGGAACAGGATCGCGGCCAGAATCGAAATGATCGCGATCACGATCAAAAGCTCAATCAGCGTAAAACCGCGCTTCATGTGTTCGGACGCTCTTTTCTGCGAAGACTTGCCGTTATTGTACCGCACCGCCCATCACACTAATCTCATCTCTGGAACACCGGCGTAACAATTGTTGCGCCGCCGCGTTTCACCGGCGCGGTCGCGGGGTAAATCCCACTGGCGAAACTCAGCGCCGAGGGCGCCGAAGGAGAAACGACCATGCCAGACCAAGAAAACACCACGGAAGAGACGACCACAACGACCGTCGAGCAAGATGGCGACAGCGCGCCGAAGTCGAACACCGAGACGACGAAATCCGTCGACGGTAAAGAAGTAGAGCATAAGACCGATAGCAAGTAATCGACTGAGTTTTCGACGGCCAGATGCGCCGGCTGTTTATGCGTTTTGCGTCATTAACTCCGCAAAACGTATAAACAGCCGGCGCCGTATCCGCTTGCCTCAAACTCTTCACCCCATCAAATACTTCTTCACCCCGCGCAGCGCCATCGACACTCCGCCGCGCCAGTCGCCCCGGCGAAACGCGTCGAGCGTCCATCCTTGCATCAAATACGGCGTGAAACGCCGTTCTTTGAAGCGCCACGCCTTCGCCACGAGCGCACGCTGCGCGGGCGTCAGGTTCTCGCCGTCGCGCCAGATCTTCCAGAGTTTTTGTTCCTCGTCACGGATTCGATCCAGGTGCGCCGTCTTTTGCCCGGAGTGACGGCGATACTCCATACAGACGAGCTCGGGCAGGAAATGCACTTCACCCTGAAGACTGCATTTGAGCGCCAGATCGATGTCATGTCCGATTTGCAGGGCCGAGGTGTATCCGCCGGCCTGTACAAAAGCGCTTCGGCGGATGATCCAGGCGGAGGGGATGATTCGGCACCAACTGAAGAGAGTCGAAAATGGGGTATCGGGTTCGTCGTCGCGCAGTGGGCGAACGCTGAGGCCGTGGGGGGCGTAGCGCCAGACACGAGCGTATTCGTGCGCCTGGGGCGTGACGCTCGCGCCGTGTTCGTCGATGAAATCATATTCGCAGGCAGCGCAGACGGCTTCGGGATGAGCATCGAGATAGCCGGCAAGCGCGGCGAACGCGCCGGGTTTGAGGCGGTCGTCGGCGTCGAGGAACCAGAGGTATTCAACGGCGGGATCGGTAGCGGCCGCGCCGTTGTTGCGCGCCTGGGACGCGCCCTGGTTTGTCTGACGCAGAAGACGAATTCGCGTGTCGCGGTCGGCGTAGCCTTGCGCGATGCCGGCGGAGCCGTCCCAGCCGCCATCGTCCACAATGACCATCTCCCAGTCCGTCATCTTCTGCGCGAGTACGCTTTCGATCGTCTCGGCTAAAAACAACTCGCCATTGTAACACGGGGTTACGATGCTGATACGCGGCATCGGTCTTTCTCTTTCAGCGGCTGCGCCCAAACAGAGCGCGCCGGTACTGTTCACCCATCCGCTCCATGCCGAACTCCGAAACAACGCGCCGCCGCGCCGCCTGCCCCAGCGCTTGCCGCCGCTGCGGGTCGCACGCGAGCGCACGGATTGACGACGCGAGCGCTTTGGCGTCCCCGACGGGAACCAGCGCGCCCGTCACGCCGTCCTGGATCACTTCGGGGATCGCTCCGACATTCGTTCCGATACTCGGGACGCCGTGCTGCGCGGCTTCCAAATACACCAGGCCAAACCCTTCCATTAGCGAAGGCAGCGCGAACACGTCGGAAGCGGCGTACATCTCGCTGAGATCGGCCACATGGCCGAGAAATCGCACGCGGTCTCCCAAAAGACGCGCGCCCATCGCGCGCAGACGAATGTCATCCGGCCCGGCGCCAGCGATCAGCAAGAGGGGCGGCGGCGCAAGCGCGCGCAGATCGCAGACCGCCTCCAGCAGCGTATCCAGGCCCTTTTCGGGAACCAGACGCGCGGCGGCGGAGACGACAAACGCCTCGTCACACACGCCCAGTTTCACGCGAGCCTCCGCGCGGGTCGGCGTGCGCGCCGGCGGCTCCAGCCCGCATGGAATACACGCAATTTTCGCGGACGCCACGCCCGCCGCCATCAAGTGCGCGCGCGTCGCCTGAGAATGCGCGATCACCCGATCGCACAGCATCGACGCCCACCGCGTCGCCCGCATCACCCGACGGTCCTCCGGCCCCCACCCCGGCGCCGCATGCACGGTCGCCACGCACCGGCGTCCCGCGAGCCGGACCGCCAAGACATCCTTGAGCGAAATATGCCCCACGCCATAGTGCAAATTGACGGCGTCCACGCGCAGCGACGCCGCCAGTCGGGTGAAGTCCATCATCTGCCGCCAGGGAAGCGTCTGATGCACATCCGGAGCCGCCGGATGCGTCCGCGCCGCCACGCCGCGCGTGCCAAACCATCCCACGATCTCCTGCTCGTTGCCGCTCGGCGACAGCAGAACCTCAACCGCAACGCCATCTTCCGCGAGGCGCTTCGCCACGCCCGCCATCACCCGCTCCATCCCGCCGACGGCGGTGGAGGTGGCGATGAACAAGACTGTCCGCGTGTTTTTGTTAAGCATTTTGGCGCCAAGTTCTCATTCTTGCGTGATGGGAATGCAGGCCCTCACCCCCCGGCCCCCTCTCCCAAAATTGGGAGAGGGGGAGTCAGAGTTTCAGTTTTGAGGATCTTTGATCCTCATTCTACTCTTAACCCTCTCCTAGAATTGGGAGAGGGTGGCCCGAAGGGCCGGGTGAGGGCCTGCATTCCCATCACGCCAGCGTTACTATAACTCGGGGGCCCGCGCTACCCTTCCCTCGGCGCGGCGGCTTGTCGGGGAAGCGGGAAATCGAAGCTGCCTTCGAGGGGCAGCCGGGGATCTTCGGATGTGATTGAAGGCCGCCCGGCTCCGATCCAGCCGCGCGCGAAGCCGGCAATGAACGCTTGTATTCTCAGAAACCCTTTCTTCTTTTGGGGCGACAGCAGCGCCAGAAGAAATGGCAGCAGCGCGAAGCGCGTGAACTCGTGCAGGAGATACGGCAGCATTCTCCATTGACCGTCGCGCAGCGGTTTGGCGAAGACGGCGCCCAGGCCGAACCAGTCGTTCTGGGTGTGCCGGCGGCCCTGCGCCCAGCCCCGAAAGCCTTCATGAACCACGCGGCTTTCGGCGCACTCGTAAACGCCGAGGCCGGCGGCGAAGCAGCGCAGCGTGAGGTCGCGATCCTCGGCGGAAAAGTACGGCGCGCCGGCGCCCAGAGCGGGGTCGAAGCCGCCGAGATCCAAAATCTCCTGGCGACGGACGGCGAAGTTGGCGCCGATGCCGCGCGCGTTCATGCGGTCACGCCAGGAGACGCAGCGTTTGCTGCGCTGGATCGGATAGTCGGGAATATAGCCCAGCGCCGGGTCGTACTCCGCGGCCAGCACGGCGCCGTAGCTGAGGGCGACGCCCGGAAATTGGCGAAGCGCGTCCAGATGCGCCTCCAGCCAGCCGGGCTCCACAAGGCAGTCGTCGTCGGTGAAGGCGACATACTCGGACCGGGCGGCTTGCAGGGCGATGGTTCGGGAGTGGCCCGATCCGCGCGTTGCGGACGGGATCCAGCGGACGTGGCCCTGGGCAATGAACAGGGCGAGCGCATCGCGCGTCTCCAGGTTCGCGCTTTGATCGATGACGATCAGTTCGCGATACCCTCCCCCGGCGGCCAGAATGCTGCGCACTGCGGGGATAAGTCGCGCTCCGCGATCGCAGGTGCAGATCGCCACGGTGATCGTATCGCGCGCCGAAGCGGCGCGGGAGAGTGCTTCCAAAACGGATACTGCTTTCCATGCGGGCGGTCCCGCGAAAATCTTCTCTTATCGGTATCATTGGCGCCGGAAAAACTCTTTTTCAGGCGTCCAGACAGAAACTGGTAGATCCACCAGCAAGCCGGCGGCCGGCCCTGGCGCGTAAAAAAAGCACCTTCGCCCGCAGCGCTTGACGGCTGCGGGCGAAGATGCGCGGATGAACCAGGGACTATCCGCCCCAGGACGAACCCTTCACATA
Organism: Capsulimonas corticalis; assembly: GCF_003574315.2. Lineage (GTDB taxonomy): Bacteria > Armatimonadota > Armatimonadia > Armatimonadales > Capsulimonadaceae > Capsulimonas > Capsulimonas corticalis. The sequence goes on from NZ_AP025739.1 coordinate 6,775,452, forward strand.
AGCGAAGTTGCAGTTGCCGGTCTTCTGCCCGCCGGAGACGGAGCAGTTCAGGTTTGCGCCGGACTTCGGAGAGCAGCTGCTCAGCGAAGACGGAGCGCAGACCGCGTAAGAGCCGGCCGGAACTCCCGAGAAGGAGTAGTTGCCGCAGGAGTCCGACTTCGTCGTGGCGATCGTCTTGCCGGAGTTATTCTTCAGCGTGACGAGGACGCCGCAGAGGGCGGTGTCGCAGCGGTCGAACTTGCCGTTCTTATTGGAGTCGTAGAACACGGTTCCGCAGAGGGAGCCGCAGGACGCGGAGCTCTTTGTGTAGCCGAAGTTCACGTTGCCGCTCGTCTGGTTCCCGCTCACGGTTACCGACAGCGGGTTGGTGGTCTCGATCGAGTCGCCGCTCGCGGATCCGGGAACGACAACGGTGTAGACGCCGGGCGTCACATTCTTGAACGTGTAGCCGCCGCTGCAATCCGTAACTGTCGTGGCGACCGTCTTGCCGCTGCTGTCCACCAGCGTCACGGTGACGCCGGAGAGAGCCGTATCGCCGTTATTAGGCTTGCCGTCCTTGTTCGTGTCCAGGTAGACCGTACCGCAGACATTTCCGGTGGCCGGCTTCACATAACCGAAGTTATTGCCGCTCGATGTCTGATTTCCGACGACGGTGACCGCCAGCGGATCGGTGGTCTCGATCGGATAGGAGCCGTTCTTGGCGGGAACGACGACCTTGTAGGAGCCGGGCGCCAGTCCTCGGAAGGTGTAGTTGCCGCTGCAGTCGGTCGTGGTCACGGCGACCGTTTTGCCGTTGCCATCGACCAGCGTCACGGTGACGCCGGAGAGGACCGTCTCACCCCGGCCGTATCGTCCGTCCTTGTCCCCATCGATGTAGACCGTACCGCACAGATTGCCGGTGGCGGGCTTCACGTAGCCGAAGTTGACGTTGCAGACGTTCTGGCCGCCGGTGACGGTGACGGTCAGCGGATCGGTGGTCTCCACCGGGTAGACGCCGTCGGTGGCCGGGACAACGACCTTATAGGTTCCGGCGGGGACGTTCTTGAACGAGTATCCGCCGCTGCAATCCGTCGTTGTGGTCGCGACAACCTTGCCGTTTCCGTCGACCAGGGTGACGGTGACGCCAGATAGGGCGTAGTCGCCGCATCCCGGCTTGCCGTCCTTATTGGTGTCCAGATAGACCACGCCGCAGATGCTTCCCACGGTCGGGGCGGGCTTGACGTAACCGAAGTTATTGTTGCCCGAGTTCTGGCTGCCGACCACGGTAACCGAGAGGGTTCCCGAGGTTTCCAGAGCGTACGAGCTCGCGGCGCCGGGCGCGACGACTTTATAGGAGCCGGCGGCGAGTCCCGTGAAGGAGTACTTGCCGCTGCTGTCCGTGGTGGTCGTGGCGACGATGCTGCCCGAAGCGTCAACCAGGTTCACGGTGACGCCGGAGATCCCAGCCTCGCCGCTGTCCAGGCCGCTGTTCTTGTTCGTATCGATGTAGAGCGTTCCCGAGAGCGAGCCGATCGCGGGGACAACATAACCGAAGTTGTTGCCGCCCGAGTTCTGGCTGGCGGTGACCGTGACGCTCAGCGAACCGCTCGTCTCGATATTCGCGCCGCCCGCCGCCGCCGGAGCGGAGACCGTGTAGGCGCCGGTAACGACATCCGCGAAGGAGTAGTTGCCGCTGCCGTCCGTGGTCGTGGTGGCGACGATGTTGCCCGCGCCATCCAGCAGGTTGACGGTGACGCCGGAGACGCCCGCCTCGCCGCTGTTCAGCGCGCCGTTCTTGTTGGCGTCGATGTAGAGCGTCCCGGAGACGCTGCCGACCGGAATGACATAGCCGAAGTTGTTGTTCGGCGCATCCACGTTGGCGGTGACCGCGACGGTCAGCGCGGCGCTCGTTTCAAGCACATCGCCGCCGGTGGCGGTCGGCGCGGAGACCGTGTAGGAGCCGACGATCAGGCCGGGAACGGAGTAAGCGCCGTCCGAGTCCGTGGTCGTGGTGGCGACGACGTTCCCGCTGCTATCCTTCACCGTGACGGTGACGCCGGAGAGAAGCGCCTCGCCCGCATCGTACTTGCCGTCCTTGTCGCCGTCCAGGAAGAGGACGCCGGAGAGGCTGCCGACCGGGGTGACGTATCCGAAGTCATTCGCGCCATCGTTCTGGTTGGCGACGACGGTGACCGCCAGAGTGACGGCGGTTTCCAGCGCGTATCCACTCGCGGCGGACGGCGCGGAGACCGTGTAGCCGGCGGGAGCCAATCCCGCGAAGGAGTAGCCGCCGCTGCTGTCCGTGGTGGTCGTGGCGACGATATTGCCCGATGCGTCGAGCAGGTTCACGGTGATTCCGGAGAGACCCGCCTCGCCCGTATCCAAGTTGCTGTCGCGGTCGGCGTCGATGAAGAGCGTTCCGGAGACGCTGCCGACGGGCGGCAGGTAACCGAAGTTATTGCCCGAAGCGTTCGCGTTCGCCGTGACCGACACCGCGATCGTCGCCGCCGTTTCCAGCGTGTTGTCGCCGGCGCTGGCCGGACCGGAAACCGTGTAGGAGCCGATCGTGATTCCCGTGAAGGAGTAAGCGCCGTTCGCGCTGGTGGTCGTCGATGCAACCGTCTTGCCCGTGGCGTCGATCAGATTGACCGTAAGCCCGGAAAGGCCGGCCTCGCCGCTGTCCAATCCGCTGTTCTTGTTGGCGTCGATGTAGAATGTGCCCGAGAGCGAGCCGACGGGAAGCAGATAACCGAAGTTATTGTTCGGCGTGTCCTTGTTCGCGGCCACGTTCACGGTGAGCGCGCCGGCCGTTTCCAGCGTATCGCCGCTGGCGGTGGATGGCGCGGTTACGGTGTAGGCGCCGATCGTGACGCCGCTGAAGGAGTAGGATCCGTTCGCGTCCGTGGTCGCCGTCTTCACGGTCTTGCCGTTCGCGTCGGTCAGCGTGACGGTGATTCCCGCCAGGCCGTTCTCGCCGCCGTCCAGGCTGCTGTTCTTGTTGGCGTCCACGTACAGAACGCCCGAGAGCGAACCGACCGGGAGCAGATAGCCGAAGTTGTTGTTCGGCGTATCTTTGTTGGCCGTGACGATCGCGGCGACGGTTGCGGAGGTTTCCAGGGTATCGCCGCTGGCCGTGGCCGGCGCGGAGACCGTGTAAGAGCCGATCGTGACGCCGGGGAAGGAATAAGCGCCGCTGGCGTCCGTGGTCGCCGTCTTGACGACTTTTCCGTTCGAGTCCGTCAGGGTGACGGTGACGCCGGACAGGCCGGCCTCGCCGCCGTCGAAGGCGCTGTTCTTATTCGCGTCCACGTACAGGGTCCCGGAAAGGGATCCGACGGGCAGGAGATAGCCAAAGTTATTCTTCGGCGTGTCTTTGCTGGCGGCGACGGTCACGGCCAGGGTCGCGGCGGTTTCGAGCGTATCGTCGCCGGCCATGGCCGGCGCAGAGACCGTGTAGGAGCCGATCGTGATCGCCGTGAATGAATAGGAGCCGTCCGCGCCAGTCGTCGTGGTCGCGACAACCTTGCCGGTTCCGTCCTTCAGCGTGACGAGGACGCCGGCAATGCCGATTTCGCCGTTGTCGAAGGCGCTGTCCTTGTCGCCGTCGATATAGAACGTTCCCGACAGGCTGCCGGTCGGCAGCAGGTAACCAAAGTTATTGTTCGGCGTTTCCTTGTTCGCGGTGACCGTGGCGGCGACCGTCGCGGCTGTTTCCAGCGTATCGCCGCTCGCTAGAGCCGGCGCGGAGACGGTGTAGGCGCCGATCGTGATCGCGGCGAACGAGTAGGATCCGTTGGCGTCCGTGGTCGTGGTGGCGACGACTTTGCCCTTCGAATCGGTCAGGATGACGGTGATTCCAGAGACGCCGGCCTCGCCGCCGTCCAGGGCGCTGTTCTTGTTGGCGTCCACATAGAGGACGCCGGATAGACTGCCGGTCGGCAGCAGATATCCGAAGTTGTTGTTCGGAGCGTCCTTGGTCGAAACGACCGTCACCGGAAGCGAAGCGCCGGTTTCCAGCGTGTCATCGCCGGCGGTCGCCGGAGCGACGACGGTATAGGAGCCGACAGGGATCGCCGTGAAGGAGTAAGCGCCGTTCGCGTCCGTGGTCGTGGTGGCGACGGCCTTGCCGTTGCCGTCCTGGAGCGTGACGGTGATCCCGGCGACGCCGGCCTCGCCGCTATCCAGGCTGGTGTTCTTGTTGGCGTCCACGTACAGTGTTCCGGAGACGGTTCCGACCTGCTGGGCAAGCTGGAAGTTCTCGGACGTGTAAGAAGATGTTCCCGTGGCGTTCGCCGCGACGAGCAGGTCCGTGGCGGAGACCTTGGTGGCGCCGACGCCGGGAATGGCGTCGAGCACGTCATACCCCGCCGGGGCGGTCTCGACCACGTGATAGGTTCCTGGAACGACGTTCGAGAAGCTGTACGTTCCATCCGCCGCGCTTTGCGTCGTGAGCGAGACGGCGTTTCCGTTCAGGTCGGTTCCGGTGAGCGTGACGGTGACGCTGGCGACGCCCGTGCTGGCCCCGGCCTTCTGCGCGGTGACAACGCCGCTGACAGTGATGTCGGACGCTAGCTGCGTGCCGCTGCTGGTGGCCGAAACGTGGATGATGGAGGCGTCCGGCACGCCCGAGACGTTGGTGGACGTGTCGGCGATGGTCATGGACGAACCATTGATGTCGGTCCCGCGCTCGATCCCGAACACATTCGACTTGACGGTGGCGGTTCCCACGCTGACATAAGGAACGGTCAGCGGCAGCGTGATCGTGGTGGACGCTCCCGCCGCCAGGCTGAAGGGCGCGGAGGTCCCGGCAGCCGTGTCGGTAACGGTCAGGTTCGAAAGCGAAACGTCGCCGTTGTTGGTGACGGTCTCGACGATCGTGTTCGTGACGGCGTCATAGGTGCGGACAATCGTGACGCCGGCCGGAAGGAACTGGTAAACCATGCTCTTCTGCTGGTTGCTCGAGTTCGAGAACACGTTGTAGAAGTTGCCGTCGTTGTAGTTCAGGCCGGGGAAGAAGCGCTGCGGCTGGCCGTAGGTGCCGACCGCCTTGCCGATGTCGCTGGGCGAGTAAACGGAGGTGAAGGAGCCTTCGACCGCCGCGATCTCCCAGACGCCCTGAAGGATGAAGGTGTTGGCGTACTGAATGTTCGCCGCGCTGTAACCGAACTCCCACCGCGCGCTGAAGTCCTTGCGCCGGATGGTCAGACGGCCGCGCGCCTTGTTGGTGGTCGCGGAGACGTTATCCGGCGCGCTGGTCAGGTCATAAGTGGCGTGGCCGGCGGAATCGACGACCGGGGTCGAATTGCGGATATCGTAGATGTAGAAATTGACGTTGGCCGGACCGGGCGCGTAGGGCTTGTAACCGGCGTCGCCGGCGTTGTAGTAGCCGTAGTCCGATCCCGGACTGCTCCAGGGGAAGCCCTGCGCCGCCATCGTTCCGTTCGATCCCCGGAAGGAGCCGTAGAAGCCGCCCCAGTGCGAACCGTTCGCAACAATGGTCTCGGCGGGGAACTGCGCGGAGGCGCTGACATTCAGCGAGGTGACGCCCGGATAAGATCCCGTGTTGCTGGCGTACGGCGTTTGATGCTTGAACAGGTCCACGGCCGGCAGGTAGTTGAAGCCGGGGTTGGCGATGCTGGGATTGTAAACGACATGCTGGAGCGGGGTCGGCCAGTCGTCCCCCGAACCGAAGCCGCCGGAGTAAACGCCGTCCGTTCCGTAGGCGATGGGAACTTCCGCATGAGTCGTGGGGGCCTGCGGGATGTCGGGGCGATAGCCGAACCACCACGAAGTGCCCTGCCCCAGCGAGGCGGACGCCTTATAGGCGGTGGCGAACTTGCTGTATTCCGCGCCGACGACAAAGCCGCGGATGGTAGGATTGCTGGGGGCCTGGGCGCGAGCGCCCGTGACCAATGAAAAACACATGGGAAGCATTGCGAGGATGCTGACCGACTTGCGGCCGATAAATGTCACGAAGATCTGTCCCTTCTCTAAAACGGAACCGGGCTGCGCGCCGGCCGTATGTCACACCATAATTCAATTGCGTAAGCTGCGGGATGCAAAAGTGGATGAAAACGAGGCCCATCAAGCAAGCAAGCTTAATGATGGAGTCAATATCCCGCGGTCGTGGTTATTGTCTGACGGAAAGCCTAATTCAATGGTAAGTAATGGTTTCTACCGATGTCGCCCAAAGTGGACTGTGGGGGCGAAATGCGGACGCGCGAAAACGATGATAAAACGATGTTCGTTCGGTGTAACGGGCATATTATGCTTTGCGGAAGCTTGCTCGTCTACTCGCAAACACTACAGGAAATGCACGAAACCAGTATAAAACCGGCAATTTTGACGTGAATTTTGCGGGACTTGGACCGATATTGAGGCGCCGGACTTTCGCGAGTTCGGCGTCAAACGCCGAAAATCGCGGCTTTTATAAATTTTATATAAACACTGTAAAACGTAAAACCGGTCACAAAAATTCGATAAATCGGATCTCAAGCGTTTACCGAGTATTAATCTTGCGCCATTAATGACAAACAATGTGATTTAAATAACAAAATAAAAAATATGAAAAATATTTCTCATTCGGCCGGTTGCGGCCAAAAAAAAGACCTCCCCTGGCTGTCTCACGACAGCCAGGGGAGGCTCGGGGTCGAACGGGTTAGCGGATCGCGCGCGGCAGCTTGTCGGCGTTGATCACGGCGGGAGAGCTGTAGATGCGCTTGACTTCATCCTTGCTGTTCTTTTTCGGGCCGAGATCGTTGGTCCACGAAACGAAGTAGGACCAGCGCGCCCCCACCCGCTGCATCGCCGGGATGTCGGGAACGCCGCCGAACTCCGTCAGCGCGATCGGTTTGCGGCCCGCGTACTGCGCGAGCAGGTTCTTCCAAACGCCGGTTTCGGTGTCCCGCAGGTCCGAGGGATACTGGTCCACGCCGACGATATCGACATATTTGTCGCCGGGATACCACTTCGGGTCCGTTCCCGAGCTGTACACCCAGATCAGGGTGTGCAGGTTGTTGTGATTCGTCAGCCGATCGTACATCAAGCGCCAGAGCTTCTTGAACGGCTCCGGCCCCTTCGATCCCCACCAGAACCATCCGCCCTCCGCCTCGTGCAGCGGTCGCCAGAGCACGGGGACGCCCGCCGCCTGCATCTTCTTGAGCTGAATTGCGATCGTATCGATGTCACGAAGCATCAATGCATATTCGGGCGACTTCGGATCGGCCAGCGCCTTTTGGAAATCGAATGTCGTCGCCTCCGTATAGAAGCCGCGGTACCACTTATGATCCACCGGCTTGCCATGCGAATCCGTCTCCATCTTATCGATCAGCCCAGCGGGAGCGTTCCAGTGCCAGGACATGGTGACGATCTGGCCGCCCTTGCCTGCGGCGATCATGTTCTCCGTTTCGTGCTTTGTCTTTGAGCCATGGGCAATTCGGGAAGGCGAGTATTCGATAAAGTCGCCGCCAAAAATCGCCGCCGTCTTCCCCGCGACGTCGCGCAAGTATTTGTTATCCGCCGCGTCATACTGCCCCGACAGCGTCCCCAAGCCATATCGCCCGACAAGATAAGCCTTAAGCGCCCGCGTCTTGGCGCTCGCTTTGGGATCGACCGTCGCCGCCGGCGGCATCACGAGCCTGGGAACCGTCGTGGGAACGAGATCGATGCTGTCGATATCGTAGTGCCCCCAGCCATAGTCGATTTCGACCGTATTCACGCCGTTGCGAAGTTCGACATTCCCCGCGTCCTGCGAGGCGAACTTTTCGCCGCTCGGCGCGAAGATCGCGGACGTTTTGACGCCGTTGACAACCAGATCATAGCCTTTGATCGTCTGCGCGCTGTAACGGATACGCACATTGTAAAGACCGGCGCGCGCATTGGGAATCGTCAGCGACATCTTCTCGGATCCGTTGAGGAACCCCGTGACATAACCCGATCCGGTAAATCCAGGCCGCGCCGCCGCAACGACAGGACCGCTCAGCGTCGCCTTCTCGGCTTCAAGATGGATCGCGCGGGACGACGGCGCGGCGGCCGCCGCCATGGACGTAACCGCGAGCAGCGCGGCGAGGGCAAGAGAGGGTTTGAGAAGGGGCATAAAAGGTCTCCAGAAATTTTCGAGTGTTCGGCGAAGATGACCTGTGGGGCCGGGGGCATCTTCGTGGCTTCGCCAAAGTTAAGGCCGGGGCGCATCTTCAGGACGTTCAGTATTCTCCGCGGCTGAGCGCGCGGTCGTAATGGAACAGATCGCGGACGGCTTCGGGAGTATTCTCTCGCGTCAGGAAATTCGTCCATGTCATGAACCATGTCCAGAGCGGCTGCGCGTCCAGGATCTCCGGCGTGGGAAGCCCACCGACTTCGCCGAGCGCCACCGGGCGTCCCTCGGCGAGGTCCAGCAAAGTTTCGTACGATTCCGATGTGTATTCACTGCGATAGATATCGGTGGCGAGGATATCGACGTAATCATGTCCGGGATAGCAATCGGCGTAGGGCAAGTTCTGTGCTCCAAGGCCGTTCGCATTCCAGACCCAGATCAAGTTATCCAGGTGATGCACATTGACAAGGCGATTGTAAAGCTGCCGGTACAGCGCGGCGTAGCCCTCCGGACCGCCGCGCGCCCCCCACCAGAACCAGGCGCCGTTCATCTCATGGTAGGGACGCCACAGGGCGGGAATATCGGCGTCGCGCAGCTGCGTCAAAAATCCGGTGATCGCATCGACATGGCGTGTCCAGCGCTGATAAGTTTCCGTTCCAGGCGTCAGCAAATCGATCCAGTCAGCGTCGTCCAGCTTGCCCCGGCAGATACTGCCGTCGAAGGTGACGGGCTCATCCTCGGTGGGACGGACCGCGTGCCACATCAGCGTAATAATGGAGCCGGCGGCGTACTGGAGCCTGGCCTCCTCGACGATCGCGGGACGGAAGTTGACGCCGTCCATATCGCCGTCTTCCGAAAAGCCGAAGTCCTGACCCCAAACAGCGGGATACCGGCCGGTGATCGCTTCCGCTTCATCGCTGTACTGCGACATCTCGCGCGGGGTATTGTGCTGGCCGGTCAAAATCCGCCGGCCGGAGATCGAATACAGATATTGGAGAAGCTGGCGAGCCTTCGCCGAAGCGGCGGGATTCACCGGCTCGCGAGGCGTCACAATCGGAGAAAGGATGTCTTGAGTGATCATAAGGGTTTATCTTTTGAGTCCGAAACGCGGGGCGCCGTTTTGTTCAGCGCCGTGAATAAAACATGGAATAAGATAGCACGATGACGTCATTATGTCAATTATTTTCTGCAAAACCATCATCCATTAATCATTTTCAGAAAATTTTAGCAATAACCCCGAACGATCGAATCTCCGCCGTCCGGATTCTTGAAAAAGCGCCCGAATCGCCGTTCGATTTCGGTATAATGCGTGTTGCTCCCACGCGCCGTTTTGACCATACCTGGACGCTTACCCTATGCAAGTCACTCTCGAAGCCATTTCCGACGATTTGAACGCCCTGCGCCGCGCCGCCCTGCTGCCGTCGCTGGAGGCGGGACTGAACGAAGACCAGATGCGGGCCCTTCATCATGGCGAAGGCCCGGCGCTCGTGCTTGCCGGCGCGGGATCCGGCAAGACGACGGTTTTGACTCGCCGCATCGCGCTGCTGCTCGCGGAAGGCGTCCCGGCGGAAAGCATCTTCGTCGCCACGTTTACCAAAAAGGCGGCGGACCAGATGGGCGAGCGATTGGCCGCGCTGCTGGGCGAAGGCGGCGAGGCGATCATCGAAAAGCTGTGGATCGGGACGTTTCACGCCCACTGTCTGCGTCTTCTGAAAAGCGAGTTCACCACGCTCTACGGCAAGCAAGCCGGATTCTTCCAGATCGCCGATGAGAACTGGCAGGTGCGGGTCGCCAAGGCGATCCTCGGCGATAAAGATTGGATGGGGCGCGGGCTCCCCTCCCCGCCCTTCGGCCTGAACGTCGCCTTCGACCCCAAAAGCGCGCTTTCGGCGGTCTCCGCCGTCAAGAATCGGGGCTTCAAAGTCACCGAGGCGGAGCGGGCGTTCCGCGAGCACGAGCCGAACTGGGGCGACGGAACGATTCAAACTTTGTGCAAGTTTTGGCGCTGTTACGAACAGGCGAAGCTGGCGAAATTCGACATCCTCGCCAAGAAACCCTCACGCCGTCTGGACTTCGACGACCTGCTGGTGGAAACGCTGGAGCTGCTCCAGGAGCAGCCGGAGATCCGGGCGAAGTATCAGGCGAAGTTCCAGTATCTTTTGATCGATGAAACTCAGGATACATCCGCCGTCCAATGGGAGATCGCGCGAATCCTGAGCGCCGTCCACCGCAATCTCTTTATCGTCGGCGACGTCGGTCAGGCGATCTATAGCTTCCGGGGCTGTTCGCCCGAAGCGACGGTCGGGCAGTTCGCGTCGGCGTTTCCCAATGGCGATATCATTCGCCTGCCGGCGAACTATCGCAGCTCGGCCACGATCGTTCGGGTCGCGAATGAGCTGATCGGCAACTCGGGGATGGACAGCCGGTATCGCCTGGAGATGGCCTCCACGCGCGACCACGGCGCGGAGCCGGTCACGCTGGAGCATGAAGACGCCGAGGGGGAAGCGAAGCACGTCGCCGAGTCGCTGAAGGCGCACAAAGATTCCGGCGAGTCGCTCAAAGACTGCGCCGTACTGTTCCGCACCAACGCGTATTCGCGCGCTTTGGAAGAGGCGTTTGTCGCGAACGGCGTGCCGTATGTGCTGGAAGGCGCGCTGGGGTTCTATGGACGCAAAGAAGTGCGGGATCTGGTCGCGTTCCTGCAGCTGAGCGTCGAACGCGACAGTCCCGCCGCTGACGAAGCCGTCAAGCGCGTCATCAACGTCGCCTCCAAATCCTACGGCAAGCCCACCCACTATCTCGGCGGCGCGTTCATCGCCGAACTGGAGACTCAGGCGGCGCGCCACGGCTGGTCTCTCTATAAGACTTTGACCAACGGCCAGTTCAAGACCTGGCAGGGCCTCGCCGTACGCGACTTCCGCGAGATGGTGAAACAAGTGGCGCAGGCGGGCGAGAGCGCCGAAGCGAGGATGCGCAAGGCGCGGGAGATCGGCTATGACGACTGGCTGCTGCGTGAGGAAGGCCACGTCGAGGACGAGGGCAACTCCCGCCTGGACAACTTAGAGGAGCTGTGCGTCTCATGCGCCGCGTTCCCCACGGCTCAGGACTTCCTGAACTTCGTCGCCGCTCAGAACAAAGCGACCGAGAATGTGGAGGCGGGCGACGCCGTGGAGATGATGACGATCCACCGCGCCAAGGGCCTGGAATGGCCGATCGTCTTCGTCGTCGGCTTCGCCTTCGGCATGATCCCTCACCACCGAAGTCTGCGCTGGTTCGACGAGGAAAAGACACAGCTTCAAGGGGACAGCATCGAAGAAGAACGCCGCCTGGCGTATGTCGCGATCACCCGCGCCAAAGAACACGTCACCCTCAGCTGGCCGCTCCAGCACCAGACCCGCGTCCTCTCCCGATCGCCGTTCTTAAAAGAAATGGTTTCGCTGCTCGCGATGCCGGAGCGTGTGGTGAAAAAGGTCGAGACAGAGGACGCCGAAGAGACGGCTTGATCTTTGTTGAACGCTCGCCTCTGGCCATACAAGTGAAGCTTGTGGGACACGGAGCCGAGCGTTTTCAACAATAATCAGCAGCAATTCTATGCCGATCGCCCGATGGGCGCCGTACTTTCCCGCACCACCAGCTCCGGCTGCAAGAGCTGCCGCATCTCCACGCTTTCTTTCCCGTCGATAACACGCGCCAAGGTCCTCGCCGCAGCGGCGCCCATGGCGGCGAGCGGCTGGCGGATCGTTGTCAGCGCCGGCGTGACGAGCGCGGCCGACGGCGCGTCGTCGTAACCGATGATGGAAAGATCGCCGGGAACTCGCAAGCCCATATCCTTGGCGGCGCGCAGCGCGGCCACCGCGATATTGTCGTTGGCGGCGAACAGCGCCGTCGGGCGTTCAGGGCGCTCCAGCAGCGCGGCGCAGGCCTCCGCCGCTCCGCCGCCGTCGTAGTCGGCGGAACGGATCGCATCGGCGGGCATTTCCAGCCCACGCGCCGCCATCTCCGTCAGAAAGCCGCCCAGCCGGTGCCGCGTGCTCACATGGTTCTCGTTGCCCTGGATATAGGCGATCCGGCGATGCCCCAGATCGGCGAGATGCGCGACCGCGAGCGATGCTCCCATGCGGTCGTCCACATCCACCGAAGGCACGCCCGCAACTTCGATAGCGGAGACCGTCACCAGCGGCACGGACAGCGAGGAAAGCGCGGCCAGTATATCGGAATCCGTCGGCGGGACGATCAGCAAAAGTCCATCCGTGCGACGATCCCGAAAGACCGGCGACGATTCGCGCGCCCCGCGCCAGTGGTGCGTATACAGCGTCACATTCTGCTGCGCCTCTTCGGCCGCGGCGAGGATTCCCTGCATAATCCCCAGGATATAGCTATTCGTCGCGATCTCGCTCGCCGACACCAACGCGGAGACCACGCCGATCGTATCGGTGCGCCGCCGCACGAGCGCCTGCGCGGTGGTATTCGGGTAGTAATTGAGATCCTGCGCCGCCCGCAGCACCTTTTCGCGCACAGCGGCGCTGACGGGGCGATTGGCGTTGGTAAGGACGTTCGAGACCGTGGAAATAGCGACGCCGCTGGCGCGCGCGACATCATGAATCGTAACCATAGGGTTATCATAGCGGACGCAGGGAAGCGTTGTCAATTTTTGAGTAAAACTGGCGACCGTGATGAACGAAAAAAGCGCGCTGGAAGGAAGTTTCCAGCGCGCCAAAGCCAAACCGACGGATCAAGCCGTTAGAAAGGCGAGAAGTCGTGTGTGCTGAGCACCGATCCCGCCGACGTCAGCACACGGAGCCGTCCGCTTCCCGTGGCGCTGGTCCACAGAATACGCAGATTGCCGTCCGCGCCCACGCCCAGATCACGCGCCGTCCAGCCCGCATCCACGCCCAGATCCAGATGGTTCACCAGCGTGTTTTGCGAGTTGTAGGCGTCCAGCGTCGTGGCGCCCGTGGTTCCCGCCCAGAGCAGCCAGGTGACATTGTTCGGATCCACCGTGGTCGCCACGAGCTGACGGGTATGGTTCACACGCAGCGAGAGAGCGCTCTGGTAAACGGCTGAAGACGAAAGACGCCACAGCGCCACATCATCCCCCGGCTGCTTCCAGCCCACCGTCAGCGCATTGTCGGCGCCAGCAGCAATAACCGCGTCACTGATCCCCGTGAAGGGACCGAAACGCACGTCGCTCGTGTAATCTCCCGCCGCCGACATCTGCCAGATCGCCCAGCTCTTGTCATAGCGCCTCCAGAGCAGACGAGGCAGTCCATTGCCGCCCACAGCCACGCCTTTGACCCCCCAACCGTCATACGGCCCAAACTGCGATTTCTGGACCACTCCACCTCGCACATTCACGCCAAGCACTGTCGCCGAGTTCGGTGTGCTAAACAGAAGCGTACTCATGCCCGAAGGAGCTGTTACAATTCCACGCGCGGTTCCCAATCCGGAGCCCAAATAACCGCGCCACTGCTCATCGCCTGACAGAGACAAAAATGAAAGCACCGCTTGTCCGTCGGCACGCCCCCACAATAAGCGTGTCTCGTTGTCCGCGCCGACGGAAATATGGATGGGAATACAGGAGTAGCGTGTGCTAACACGACCATCCGCCGTTAGAGTGTTGAAAGAGCCGTCTGGATTGACCGCCCGGTCTTTCGCCATCCAAAACATCGAAGGGGCATCTAAACTTGCAAGAGACCGACCACTTAAACTCGCGTTCAGCAGATAGTTCTGTCCCGTATTGGGATTTATGAAAATACTTGGGTTGCGCGTATATGGGCCAACTGCGGTTTCGAAAGCAGGTTCGTTTTGAAATGACGGATAAAACTCATCATAGTCCTGAACATACTGCGTAACTCCAAAGCCGATCTGCCTCAAATTAGCCGTATCGGCCGCACCGGGATCTGAAGCAGTTGGAGCAGGAGTAACATGTCCATCAGCATAACCAATTGTTTTTACTCCATTAGAGTGTGCAATGGCATCTTGCATCACAATCGTTGTAGTAGGACTCGCGATGGAGGGGAAGGCCACATAGCTCAGACTCGCATTAAACACGTAAGGCTGCCCAGTGGCGGGGCAAATGAACATACGAGCACTCGTTACATACGGCATTAATGCCGTCTTTGCGTGATCCGGCGAGTCCAGCAATGGATAACGTTCGTCGTTATCCTGCACATATTGCAGGACCGCAAGGGAAATCGCCTTGACATGGTCTACACAGAGCTGGTCTGGATCGCCTGCCTCAACGCCGCCTTGCTCGACATGTCCGTCGAGGAAACCCACTGTGGATTTATGGCTGGGGTGCGGCGCGGCGTCCTGGAAGACGATCGTTGTATCTTCCGTCGCTCGATATTCGAAAATGCTGTGTCCGCTGATTGCGGGGTTTGGAACGTACGCAAGATGTGTTGCGGGGCAGGTGAAAGCGGACGTACGCCCGACATACGGCAGTAAGGCCGCCTGAAAATGCGCTTGTGTGTCGGTCGCGGGAAGAAATCCGTCCCAGTCCTGAGCATACTGCGCCACCGCCAGCGCAAGCGGCTTGGCGTTTGCCAAACACGCATCATCAGGCGCGAAGCCCGGCGATGGCGATGGCGTCAATCCTTTCGCCAGCACGGGCGCCAAGATCGCCGTAACGATCGCTCCGGCGGCGATCACGGCGGCGTTGCGAAACAGTTTTTCCATAGGGGGCCCTTTAATCATCTTTGATTCTACACACAGTCGGATTGAGAGCAACCTTGGCGCATCAGCGGATGGTTAGAATCCGCTGATGCGCGAGGGAGATTAAAAGGCAGCGAAGTCGTGCGTGCTGAACACCGATCCCGCCGGCGTCAGCACACGGAGCCGTCCGCTTCCCGTGGCGCTGGTCCACAGAATACGCAGATTGCCGTCCGCGCCGACGCCCAGATCACGCGCCGTCCAGCCCGCATCCACGCCCAGATCCAGATGGTTCACCAGCGTGTTTTGCGAGTTGTAGGCGTCCAGCGTCGTGGTGCCCGTAGTTCCCGCCCAGAGCAGCCAGGTGACATTGTTCGGATCCACCGTGGTCGCCACGAGCTGACGGGTATGGTTCACACGCAGCGAGAGAGCGCTCTGGTAAACGGCTGAAGACGAAAGACGCCACAGCGCCACATCATCCCCCGGCTGCTTCCAGCCCACCGTCAGCGCATTGTCGGCGCCAGCAGCAATAACCGCGTCACTGATCCCCGTGAAAGGACCGAAACGCACGTCGCTCGTATAATCTCCCGCCGCCGACATCTGCCAGATCGCCCAGCTCTTGTCATAGCGGCTCCACAGCAGACGAGGCAACCCGTTACCGCCCACGGCAACACCCTTAGCCTGCCAGCCAGCGTAAGGCCCAAACTGTGATTTCTGCACTACGTTGCCCCGTGCGTTGATGCCAAGCACCGTTGCTGAGCTTGGCGAGCTAAACAAGAGCGTGCTCATTCCCGAAGGAGCAGTCACAATTCCACGCGCGGTTCCCAGCCCCGCACCCAAATAACCGCGCCATTGTTCATCGCCCGTCGGCGAGAGGAAGGAAAGCACAGCTTGCCCGTCGCCACGCCCCCAGAGTAAACGCGTGTCGTTGTCTGCGCCAACGGAAATATGGGTGGGAATACTGGAGTAACGTGTAAGAACATGAGCATCCGCCATCAGAGTATTGAAAGAGCCATCCGGGTTAACCGATCGGTCTTTCGCCAGCCATGTTTGTGCAGGACTGGCAATATTCCCATAAAAAACACCGCTGAGAGCGCTGTTATAGACATAGTACTCACCAGTATTGGGATTCGTAAAGACCGTTGGGTCGACAACATATGGCAGAACCAGCGTCTCGATTGTCGGCTCACTGGTCAGCGGCGGGAGCTTCTCATCGTAATCCTGAGTATATTGCAGCAGACCTAAACCCAGCCGTCTCATATTCTTAGCATCGGCGTCGCCTGGACTGGTTGGCGTAGGCGCCGGTGTAACATGGCCGTCTGCGTAACCGATCGTGGTGACTCCGTCGGAATGCGTCACCGAATCCTGAACAACGACGACGGCGCCTGGGTGAGCGATCGAAGTGTAGTTGACATAGCTAAGGTTCGAATTGAATTTATACGGGGCGCCGGTCGAAGGACATGTAAATAAGCTGCTGTCTTTTGCGTATGGCATCAAAGCCGCTTGCGCATGGCTTGCGGTATCCAGCAAAGGATACTGCAAGTCATTGTCCTGTACATATTCCAGCATCGCAAGACTGAGCTGCCTGATCTGGGATCCGCAAGCAATATCAGGATTACTATCGGCTGTCACACCGCCTTGCTCGACATGCCCGTCAAGGAATGTGACGGTGGATTTGTGATTGGCGTGCGACGCCGTATCCTGAAATACAGCAACGGTTCGCGGCGTATTGAACTCGGCCAGCGAGTGACCGCCTATCGCCGGATTGGGCTGATACGCCAGATGAGTCGCCGGACATATGAACGCGGACTTATTGGCGAGATACGGAGAAACCGCCGTTTGAAAATGCGAGATTGTATCGGTCGGCGGAAGTGTTTCGTCATTATCTTGCAGGTATTGCTCGACCGCAACAAATAAAAGGCGAGAGTTGCCGACACACGCATCGTCAGGCGCGAAGCCTGGAGCGGGGGTCGGGGTCAGCCCTTTCGCCAGCACTGGCGCCAGGATCGCCGTGACGATTGCTCCAGCGGCGATCACGGCGGCGTTGCGAAACAGTTTTTCCATAAGGGGTCCTTTGGTCGGCTTTGATCCTGTGCTCGGTCAAATAAGGGTGGGGGCGTGTTTACCTGTTTCCTAGTATACCGCTGGGACGGAGTCTCTGAACCGAGAAGTGGGTAACCTTAATGAAGATTTAACATAAAATCTCACTAAGCGAGAAACAAAGGATTTCGTTTGGACCGTGATGAAACTTAGGGTTTAGGGAACCGTCCTGAAAGGATTGACCGAGATATGTCTAAATTACCGATTGCATTGCAGCTATACACGGTTCGCGACGAGACCGCGAAGGATTTCGCGGGGACGCTGAAGAAGGTGGCCGAGATCGGCTTTGCCGGAGTGGAGCTGGCCGGACGCGGAGATCTGTCCGTCCAGGCGCTGCGCTCGCTGCTCGACGACAACAACTTGAAGGTCGCCGGCAGCCACGTCAGCATTGACGAGCTGGAAAAAGATATCGCCAAGGTGATCGATGAGAATCTGTCACTGGGCAACGCCTATGTCATCGTTCCGTACCTGGGCGAAGATCGCCGCGCGGACGGCGCGGCTTACAAAACGATCGCGGCGAAGCTGGGCGAACTGGGCGAGACGCTGCGGACGCATGGCCTGACGCTCGCCTATCACAACCATGACTTCGAATTCCAGAAGTTCGACGGCGAATATGGCCTCGACCTGATCTTCGACAACACAAACGCACAGGTTGTGAAGGCGGAGATCGATACCTGCTGGGTATTCGCCGCCGGCGTGGATCCCGTTGCGTATCTCCAGAAGTTCCATGGACGCGCGCCGCTGCTGCATATCAAGGACTGGAAGCAGTCCGAGAAAGCGCTGACCGAAGTGGGAACCGGCGATCTGCCGCTGGCTGGCATCCTCGCCGCCGCCACGGAAATTGGGACCGAATGGCTGATCGTCGAGCACGACGCGCCGACGATCCCGTCACTGGAGTCCGCGAAGATTTCTTTCGAGAATCTCAAGGCGCGCCAGTAATCCCGGAGCAAATGCAGGAACGGCCGACGCCCTGCATTTCGACAACATGGCTTAAACAGCCGAACACCAGTGCGCTGAGGGCGCGGGATCTATCCCGCGCCCTTTTTATCATTCGATCACCTTCTTATGCTATCGCCATCAACCCGAGGAGCTTCATGAAATCCGCACGCGCCTTTGCGATCCCCTACGCCTTCACGCTGCTTTCCCTTGTTTCCGTTCTGGCGCCGGTTTCTGGCTGCCGCGCCGACACGCCGAGCGCGGCGGCCGCCAAGCCGGCGGAGTCGGACGCCGTCAAAAAAGCGCGCGAACAAGTGCGTCTGCATCCGAAGGATATTCAAGCGCATTTGGCGCTCGGCGATGCGCTGTTTGAAAACGGGGATTACCCGGGAGCGAAGGCCGCGCTGCAAATTGCGGTCAAGGTCGATCCGAAGAGCTATCAGGCGCACTTCAACCTGGCTACCATCGACTATTTCATTAACGACTATGATGGGACGATTACGGAAGGTCGCGAGGCGCTGCGGCTTGATCCGAACTCCGCGGACGCCCACAACATTATCGGCGTCGCGCTCGGCGAACTCGGCCGTTACGAGGAGGAGATCCCGGAGGTCCGGGCGGCGATTCGTCTCGACGCCAACCACGCCGCCGCGCATCACAATCTCGGCATGGCGCTGCTGCGCACGGGAAAGCTGGTGGAGTCGCTGTATGAGCTGCGCGAAGCCGTCCGTCTTTCCCCCAAAGATCCGGATTATCTGGCCCATCTGGGACTTTGTCTGGCGGACAATGAGAAGTACGACGAGGCGGTAAAATCCTATCAGAGCTCCCTCGCCATCGCTCCCAAAAACTCAGAGAATCACAATTACCTGGGCGTTTCCCTGTACAAATTAGGAAAATTGGACGCGGCGATTGCGGAGTATTTAGAATCCGTGCGACTGGATCCATCGAATGCCGTCGCGTATCAAAACCTGGGCCTTGCCTACAGCGACCAGGGCGCTTACGATAAGGCGATCCCCATGCTGCGCAAGGCGGCCGCGCTGCCGCCCGACGATCCGGACACGCATCTGCTGCTCGGAACGGCGCTGATCAAGACGGGGAAAACGGACGAAGGCCGCGCGGAGTGGACGAAGGTGTTGACGATGGGAAACGCCGACGCGAAAAAGAAGGCGCAGGACCTGCTGGACGCGCATCCGCAATAGCCGCGCTTCGGCGCCAATGATTGATGGATGGGACTATGCGCCGTCCGAACGGTCCCCGCTTTGCGCCGCGTCGAGATACTCGTCAAATTCCTCGCCCAGGCTTTCCCCGGTTTCGCGCTGGACGGCGTCGGCCCAGGCGCGCATGGCGGCGGGATCCGAAGGATCGTCCGCCGGCGCATCGGACGGCGCGCGGCCGCGCACGAATTGGCTGACGCGGCGCTCGCCCCGGTCCGCGCCGCATCGGGGACAGACGGGGCTGTCGGCGGCGGCGGTCATTCCGACCAAAATCGTGTAGCGCGCCCGGCATCCGGCGCAGATCAGTTCGTAGAGCGGCATGGAACGAAACTATTGCGCCGCTCCGTACAGGGATTCCTCTTTTGTTGACTTGCCGCCGCGTCCTAGGTAAAATAGCCAACGGTCTCGCGGCCGGTCGGTCCAAATTTTGCCGCGCGACATGAGATTCTATGCCAAGCTCCCTATCGTCGATCCCGCCTCCAGGCGATGACAGTCCTGAGCTGCCGCCGCCTCCGAAATACCACAGCGCCGTGGGAGGCATTCGGCAGCTAATCTTCGGCCGGTCGCTTCCCACATCGGGCGCCGGACACCAGCGTCTTCCCAAATATTTAGCGCTGCCGATCTTTTCCAGCGACGCGCTGAGCTCCAACGCTTACGCCACCGAGGCCATCCTCTGGGTCCTGCTCCAGCTCGGCTCGGGTCAGCTCGGCGCTCTTCCCTACGCGCTTCCCATCTCCGTGGGAATCTGTCTGCTGCTGTTTGTCGTCGTTCTTTCCTATCAGCAGATTATTCAGGCGTATCCAGACGGCGGCGGCGCTTATCCCGTCTCGCGCGACAATCTGGGAGTGCTCGCGGCGCTCGTCGCCGGAGCTTCTTTGCTGGTGGACTATGTGCTCACGGTGGCGGTGTCGGTGGCGGCGGGCGTGGCGGCCGTCATTACGATCCTGCCGGCGATGCACACACACCTCGTCGGCATTTGTCTCTTCACGATTTTCCTGATTACGATCGCCAATCTGCGCGGCGTGCGAGAAACAGGCGGCGTCTTCGCGATACCGACTTACGTCTTTGTATTCTCGATCATTGCGACGATCATCGCCGGCGTCTTCGCCATCGCCACGCACCAACCCTACGCGCACAAAGTCCTTGCTCAAGGGCACTTAGTCAACGGACAGCTTGTGCCGTTTCAGACGGTCGGCATCTATCTGCTGCTGCGCGCTTTCAGTCAGGGCTGTACGGCGCTGACGGGCGTCGAAGCCATCTCCAACACCGTCCCGCTCTTCGAAAAGCCGCAGGAAAAGAACGCCATCGCCACAATGCGGATCATGGCGCTTCTTGCCGTCGTGATGTTCTTTGGATTGACTTACGTCGCGCAGCAGTTCGGAATTTCGGCGATGGATCAGCACGATCCGCATTATCGCAGCGTCGTCGGCATGGTGGCGGACGCCGCCTGGCCCTCGTCCCTGCACTGGATGTTCGGCGTGGTCCAGTGGTCCACCGCGCTGGTCCTGGCTCTGGCGGCGAACACAGCGTTCGCGGGCTTCCCCCAGCTTGCCTCCATGCTCGCGCGAGACAACTATCTGCCGCGACAGCTCGCGAACTTCGGCGACCGCCTCGCGTTCTCGAACGGGATTATCATTCTGGCCGTCGCGGCGGCGGCGCTGATCTATCTGTTCAAGGGAATCGTCGACGATCTGCTGGCGCTGTACGCCATTGGCGTTTTCACCAGCTTCACGCTGGCTCAAGTCGGGATGGTGCTGCGCTGGATTCGCCTGCGCACTCCCGGATGGCAGCTCAGTTTGTTCTTCAACGCCCTTGGCGCTCTCGCGACGGGCGCGGTGACGATCATTATTGGAGTCTCCAAATTCGCCGACGGCGCGATCATCAGCTCGCACTTCCACTTCGGCCCCTACTATCCACACTACGGCGCATGGCTCGTGATCGTGCTCGTACCGATCATGGTGCTGACATTCTACAAGATCAATCGGCATTACGAAATGCTCAAGCAGGAACTCGCGCTCGATAACTTCAAGCCCGTCATTCCCAGCCGCAATGTCGTCCTCGTGCTCGTGCCGCGTCTGCACCGGGGAATCGTGGAAGCCATCGCCTACGCTCGCGTTGTGAGCGAGGACGCGCGCGCCGTCTATATTGAGACGAGCCCCGAGAACACGAAGCGGCTGAAGGAAGAATGGGACCAGTGGTCCGGCGGAATGCCCCTGGTGATTATCGAGTCGCCCTATCGATCGCTGATCGGGCCGATGCTCCGGTATATCGAAGCGGTGCAGAGCGAGCGGACCGACGATGTCGTCACCGTCGTGGTGCCCGAATTGGTGACGCGCAAATGGTGGCACCGGATCCTGCACAATCAGGCCGGCCCCCTGCTGCGCTTCGCCCTTTCCAGCCGCCGCGACGTTATCGTCACCAGCGTTCGGTACTTCCTGGAACAATAGAAAAATAACCCAAAGAATGCTTGTTGACACCAGCCCGGATGTGTGGTTAAATAAGCTATTCCACACACAAAGGAGGTACATGAATTTGGATCATAGTTTACAGGGCGGTGGCGAGGGTTAGACCCTTTTAACCTTCGGGATCGTGCAGCCTCCGGGTGAACCGTCACTCGCTGGTCATGAATGGCGTCCCGCGCCATCGTCCCACCATAGGTAGCAGCGACAGCGAGGTGTTTCGTGGACCGCCGTGAGGCGGGACGCGTATAGCCTCGCTGTCCTATTGAGTCCCCTCATCGTTTGATTTTCATTTCCCAACACCCCATTAGGATGGCTGAGTGAACACCCAACTTTTGATTCCCACGCCGGAGCCGCGCATTGCGCGCTTCGAGACGCTTGCCTACGGCATGTTTATCCATTGGGGCCTGTATTCGCAGATGGGACGCGGCGAGTGGGTTCAGAACTTCGAACAGATCTCCGTTTCGGAGTACGCCAAGCTCCAGGACACGTTCACGGCGCGCGACTTCGACGCCCGCGCCATCGCGAAGCTGGCGCGCGAGGCGGGCATGAAGTACATCACGCTCACGACTCGCCACCACGAAGGGTTTTCGCTTTACGACACCCGAGGGCTGAACGACTTCGATGCGCCGCACTCGCCGGCCGGACGCGATCTTGTCGCCGAATTTGTGGAAGGATGCCGCGCCGAAGGGATCATCCCATTCTTCTACCACACGACGCTGGACTGGCGGTGGGACTCGGCCAACTGCTCGGCGGAAAAGTTCGACGAATACCTCGACTACCTGAACGCCTCCGTCGAAACGCTCTGCGCGAACTATGGAGAAATCGGCGGACTGTGGTTCGACGGCAACTGGTCTCGTCCGGGCGCCGACTGGAAAGAAGACCGGATGTACGCCACCATCCGCCGGCATCAGCCCGAGGCGATGATCATCAACAATACGGGGCTGGACGCGCGCGGCGCCCTTGGCAACCCCGAGCTGGATTCGACCACCTTTGAACAGGGCCTTCCCACACAGCCGGATCGCCGGGGCTGGCCTAAGTACGTCTCCGTGGAGATGTGCCAGACGATGAATACGCACTGGGGCGTCGGCGCGAACGATTTCGATTATCTCTCGCCCGGCAAAGTCATTCAGAACCTGTCGGCGTGCCGCAAAGCCGGCGCGAACTATCTGCTGAATGTCGGCCCGACGGCGACGGGAGCCATCCCCGAATACGAAACCGCGACGCTGCGGCGCGCCGGCGACTGGGTGAAGATCAACGGCGACTCGATCTATGAGACGAAGCCCACGGACATTCGCTGCCAGGGCCGCGACTTCGTCCTGCGAAATGGAGACAAACTCTACTATTTCGCCCACGATCTCGGACGGATCGGCGACGCGCATGTTACCTTTGAAGGCGGCTCCGCCGGTCCCCGCGCTTTGAGCAACTTCTCCTCGCCGATCAAGAGCGCCAAGTGGATGGACAGCGGCGAAGATCTCTCCTGGGCGCAAAACACGGAGACGAAAATCGCGGCGCTGAACTGCACCGGTTATCCCTACGGCTCGAATTTGGTCGTGCGAGTCGCCGAGATCGAATTGGGATAGTTAGCGCGGGCTATGTATTCCAATAGGCGCGTCCCAGGGTACGGTCGAATGAGCGCGTATAATTCCCGCAAGACTAGCAAAACGAAACATTCTTTACAAAAATCGGCTTGACATATTCTGGCGATTGTGTTAGAGTAAAACGTTCTACACCTGTTCACTACAATCCGAAAACCAACCTGCTTGGAGGCGCAATTCCATGAAATCCCCGGCCCGCGGCGTTACGGCGGCCGCGGTGGCGCTAGCCGCCGCCCTTAGCCTCACTGTAATCGGACCGCACCGCGCTTACGCAGCCCCAATTCAGGGCCACGAAGATAGCAACTTAGCAGTCACTGTTCTCAGCCCCACCCCTCGCACCAGCTTCAGCGGCGAAAAGCCGGTCGAGATTTCCGCTTTTTACCAAGGCTCCGCCACCAACCAGATCACCGCCGTTGAACTGTTTGTGGACGGCGTCAGCGCTTTCACCAAGCACCTGGACGCTCCGGAAGAGCGCGGCGTCATTTCCTTCCTGGTCGACGCTTCGCAGCTGACCGGCGGCACGCACCGGATCGTGATCCGCGCGATCGCCGCCGACGCCGAAGTGGTTTCCGCCAAGAGCTCGTTCATTTTTGTCGGCGACGACCAGAACGCAAGCCCGCGCATCGCCGCCCCGGCCCAGGCTTCCCCCGACGCCCTTCCCCAGCTGAGCTACATGAGCCCGGCCCCGGAAGAGAAGGTCCAGGGAACCGTCAAGATCCAGCTCGACGCCTCCGACGCCAGCGGCAAAGCGCCGTATGTCTCGGTGTTTGTCGACAATGTCTTCAAGACGCTGCGCAACTATCCGCCGTATGAGTACGACTGGGACACCACGGAGTACACGAACGGCTACCACACGATCCAGTCCTTCGGCTACAACGAATCCGACAAGCTCGGACCGGCCAAGACCCTGCGTGTGTATGTCAACAACCCCGGCGGCCGCACCGCGATCCGCACGGACCTCAAGGACGGCGGCGCCAAGCAGCCGGCCGCTCCGAAGACGACCGACGCCCGCCCGCTCGACAACCGCGTGACGGCCGCCGCGAAGCCGAAGACAATCGCTCCGCTTCCGGTCGCCACACAGCCGCTGCCGCGCAAGAAGACGAGCATCCGTCCCGCCGCTCCGGCGACTCTGGCGCTGGGCGCCGTCAAGTGCGCTCCGTCCACGTCGCAGACGCTGGTCGCCAAGCGCTTCGATCTGTCGTCCTCCTCCGTGGACGCGGATCTGGCGAGCCCGTTCGTTCCAGACGCTCCGGCCGCGACGAAGGTCAAGACTTCGGGCCTGTCCCGCCGCCCGCAGCTCCCTGCGGTGAAGAAGCTGTCCGGCCCGTCGATCGCCTCCGGCGCGACGCGCCGCTCGCAGCATGATGTGATGCTCGCCAAGCGTCAGGATCTCTTCGATCAGACCGGCGGCGCTTCGCTCGGCTCCCAGCTCTCCGACCCGTTCCTGCCCGAGACGACCACGCCCCGGGTAAAGCCCGCGACGCCGGTCTCCGGCTTCAAGCCCAAGCCCGCGCCGGACTCCTCGATCGCCGCTCAGCCGGCGGTGAAGGCTCCGTCGGTCGCAAGCGCCGGTAAGGTCACCCCGCTGAAGGCCGCTCCGACCGTCCAGATCATCCACGTGAACGCAGGCGTCGCCGCAACGGCCGCGTCTCCGTACCTCGCCGCTCCGGCGGTCGCCGCTCATCCGGCGCACGTGAATGTCGCGGCCGCGCATCCCGCCGCCGAGCCGAAGGCCGTCAAGCCGATCCTAGCCGCCCCCAAGGCCGTCAAGGTCGTCGTGACGCAGGCGAAGGTGAACAAGGCCGTTCTGGTTCAGCCGAAGGCCGTCAAGCCGGTCCTGGCCGCCGCCCATCCGCTCACCCAGGCGAAAACCGCGAAGCTTCAGCTCGTGGAGACGCCGATCCAGGTGAAGATGGCCGCCGTGCAGACCTCGGTCCCGATGGTGAAGAAGATCATCGTGCACGTCGCCGCTCCGAAGCACATCCGGATCCACACCGGCGCCACGAGCTCCACGCGCAGCCTGCTGAACGCCAAGGGTCAGACCTCGGTCCTGTTCAACAGCACTGTCGTCCGCCTCGACCGCCCGCTGGCCGCGCACGGCGATATCCTGTTCAGCCCGTTCCGGCAGATCTTCGAGTACCAGGGCGGCAAGCTGACCTGGGAGCGCGGAACCGGCACGGTTCACGCCGTGAGCGAATCCAAGGACATCACCCTGAAGATCGGCAACCGGACCGCGACGATCAACGACGCCAAGACGGTGATGCCCAGCGCCCCCTATCTGGCCGAAGGCCGGACCATGGTCCCGCTGGCGTTCCTGTCGACCGCGATGGACGTCAAGGTTCAGTACGATCAGGCCACCGGTCACCTGCTGGTTACCAGCAAGTAAGATCGCTGCATTGGCAAGTAACAAAAAACCCCGCGCCTCGGCGCGGGGTTTTTCTGTGTTTGGAGAGACCTAATCCCCGCGCTGAGGCGCGGGATAAGTCTCTACGGCGTTGTCTTCGCCGGTTCCGCCTTGGCAGGCTCGCTCTTCGGCGCAGACTCCGTGCTGGGAGCCGCCGGCGGCGTTTCGCTTTTGGCGGGTTCCGAAGCGGAGCCGCTGGAGCCGCCGCCGGTCGCGGGCGCGGCGCCCTTATAATCGTTCACATAGAAGCCGGATCCCTTGAACGCGATGCCGACCGGGTACACTCGTTTACGGAGCTTGCCGCCGCACTTCTCGCAGGTCGTCAGAGCATCGTCCTTGATACTCTGCATAATTTCGAACTGGTCGGCGCACCCCGTGCATTCGTAGCCATACGTAGGCATATTCTTTTTATTACCTCATCACTCAAGATGTATTGATTTTCGCCATTATTATATCACAAAACGGGGAAAGGCTGGTTACGGACATGACGCATGAAATCGATCGCGAGTCGAACGCACTGGAGCATTTGACAACGGAGGCCATCAATTCCGACCTTTCAGACATCGATTCCCTGGACACGGAGTCGCGCCTTCGCGTGATCAACGCGCAGGACGCCGAAGTGGCGGCGGCGGTTGGAAAGCAGATCCCGCAGATCGCGCGGGCGGTGCACAGCGCCGCGCATTCGCTGCGGCGCGGCGGTCGTTTGATCTATATCGGCGCCGGCACGAGCGGACGCCTCGGCGTTCTCGACGCCGCCGAGTGCCCTCCCACCTTCGGCACGCCGCCGGAATGGGTTCAAGCGATCATCGCCGGCGGACAGCAGGCGATGTTCCGCGCCGTGGAAGGCGCCGAGGACGACCCGGACCTGGGCGCGGCGGCGATCATTGAGATCGACGCCAGTGAGAACGACACGGTCGTCGGCATTTCCGCCTCCGGCCGCGCCCCCTTCGTGGTCGGCGCGCTGCGCCAGGCAAAGAAGCGCGGCGCGACCACAATCGTGATCACCAACAACAAAAACTCCGAGCTGGAAGCCATCGCCGACATCGGCATTCCCGTGGTCGTCGGCCCCGAAGTGCTGGCCGGCTCGACCCGGATGAAGAGCGGCACGGCGCAGAAGATGGTCCTGAACATGATCAGCACCGGCGCGATGATGGAGATCGGCAAGACTTACGGCAACTTGATGGTCGACGTCATGGCGACCAACACCAAGCTGAAGGCGCGCGCCGCCCGAATCGTCGCCCAGGTGACCGGCGAAAGCCTCGCCGCCGCGCAGCAATCCCTCGCAAATGCCGGCGGCTCAGCCAAGGTCGCGATTCTGATGGTGGAAACGGGAAAAACGGCGGAAGAAGCCCGGCAGTTCCTGGAAGCCACCGGCGGCGTCCTCCGCAAAGCGCTCTCGCGCGCGGCGGGGAAATAAGATCCCCGGTACTGAAACCCGGGACGATCTTCGTCAATGACGGATGGCCCTTGCCAAAGAAAGCATACACATGCCCCCGTTCGCGATCAAGCTTCTGCGCGCGTTTTCCGCGCTGCTTCTCTGGGCGGGGGCCGCGCTGGTCATTGGGGGCGCGCTGAGCCCTTGGGCGGCGCTCAAGGTGCTGCGGTCGGTGGATGTCAGCGTTCCGGGCGCGCTCTTCGCGCAGGGCGGTCTGTGCCTTGCGGCGGGGGTGTTGGTGCTGCTCGGGCTGCGCCGCAGCCCTCTGCTCTGCCTAATTGCCGCCCTGTATACACTGGGGTGGGTCAACGCGGCAAAGGTCGAAGTCCCCAGACGCGTGAAACATCAGGTGATTGGGACGCAGCTCGCGCTGTTTCCGCTCAATCGACTGCTCGATCAGTTCCATATCAACGATGTCGAGATCGCCGACTGGAGCAGACCCAATGCCGAGCTTCTGGCGCCCGGCCTCGATTGGACCAACAAAGGCGCGCTCTTGCTCCTGCTTGGCGGCCTCATCGGCCTGCCCGCCGACCCCATCGCCCTGTTCGCCTATAAATGGACAGCCCGCGCCCGTTGCCGTCATTGCAATGCGACATGGCTTCGTTCCCGCCAGGCGGACTTCTGTCCGCAATGCGGACAAAGCACCGCCCCGGCAGACCGCTGGCATTGTGATGTGTGTCATGGGGAATTGGGGAGATCCGACAAGTTCTGCACGCACTGCGGCGCGGGGGTTGGAAATTAAGACGCCCCCGGCGCCCCAAGTGGGCGCCGGGGGCGTCTTAACTCCTACAGCAGCTCGTTATTAAAGAACTCAATCACCTCGCCGTCATATCCCGCGACAAACGAAATACGGATCGGCGCCGGCGGCTCGCCGGGGATCGTGTGGTCCTTCGGAGCCATCGTCTCACGCGCGCCGGCGGCGAGGGCGCGCGCGTGGGCGGCGTCCACATCCGGAGTGCGAACGGCGAAGTGGATCATGCCTGTTTCGGGCAGCGCGTCGGTTTCCGGCTTCTTGCCGCCGGCAAAGATTTCCAGATAATTGCCGTCGCCGAGATCGAGCAGAACACCGGCTTTCTCGCCTTCGCCCCAGTTGTAGGTCTGTTTGAAGCCGAAGCCCTCGGTGTAAAGCTTTGTGGTGGCGGCCAGATCGGCGACGCGGATGGCGATATGGTGGAAACCCGGAGAGTTCTTGGGATGGATAGACATGGAGCAGACCTCGGTGACAAAGATTGGTCGCCGCGACAGCGGCGCGTGGGTTAGTTACGGATGAATGCTGGGTTTTCCTTCCCGCGAACGCACAGGCGCTCCCTCCCATCCCAGATGGCCCCCATTTCAGGTACAATAGAGGGAGTACCTTTGAGTTTTAACTATGTCTGACCATCAACAATTTATCCGCAACTTTTGCATCATCGCGCATATCGACCACGGCAAGTCCACGCTCGCCGACCGCCTTCTAGAGTTCACCGGCACGGTGCAGCAT
Source organism: Capsulimonas corticalis (assembly GCF_003574315.2). Classification (GTDB taxonomy): domain Bacteria; phylum Armatimonadota; class Armatimonadia; order Armatimonadales; family Capsulimonadaceae; genus Capsulimonas; species Capsulimonas corticalis. The sequence goes on from NZ_AP025739.1 coordinate 6,803,797, forward strand.
CGGCACATGCAGGAGCAATTGCTCGATTCCATGGATATCGAGCGTGAGCGAGGCATCACCATCAAAATGGCGTCGGTGCGGCTGAGTTACAAGGCGCTCGACGGCGTCACGTACCAGCTCAATCTGATCGATACCCCCGGACACGTTGACTTCACTTACGAAGTCTCGCGCAGCCTCGCGGCCTGCGAGGGCGCGGTTCTGGTTGTCGACGCCGCGCAGGGCGTCGAGGCGCAGACGCTCGCCAATGTCAACCTGGCGATGAGCAGCAACCTCGAGATCGTGCCGGTCATCAACAAGATTGACCTGCCCGCGGCGGATCCGGACCGGGTGGCCGAAGAAATCGAAGAAGTGCTGGCGATCGACGCCACCGAGGCGATCCGGGCCTCCGCGAAGATGGGTATCGGCACCGAGGAAATTTTGGAATCCGTCGTGCGCCGCGTGCCGCCCCCGTCGGGAGATGTGAACGCTCCCCTGCGGGCGCTCGTGTACGACAGCCACTTTGACGCGTATCTGGGCGTCGTCGCTTATATCCGCGTCGTGGACGGCGAGATCACAGGCGGAACGCAGATCAAGATGCTGGCGACCGGCAAGGTGTTCGACGTCACTGGCGTCGGCGTCTTCGCGCCGCGCATGAAGAGTATCGACAAGCTGCGCGCGGGCGAAGTCGGCTACATGACCGCGAGCGTCAAGACGGTCGGCGACTGCAACGTCGGCGACACGGTTACCCTCGCCCATGGCGGCTCCAGCCAGCCGCTCGCCGGATACCGGCAGGCGCTGCCCGTCGTCTTCTGCGGCCTTTACCCCGTTGACAGCAACCAGTATCAAGATCTGAAAGAAGCGCTCGGACGACTTCAGCTCAATGACGCGGCGCTGACATTCGAGCCCGAGTCTTCGGCGGCGCTCGGCTTCGGCTACCGCTGCGGATTTTTGGGCCTGCTCCACCTGGATATCATCCAGGAGCGATTGGAGCGAGAGTTCAATCTGGTGCTGATCGCGACCGCGCCCAGCGTCATCTACAAAGTCCATCTGACATCGGGAGAGACGATTGAAGTCGACAACCCGGCGAACCTGCCGCCGGCGACACAGATCGCGGGCATGGACGAGCCGATGGTCGCCGCCAGCGTCATTATCCCCTCCTCATATGTCGGCACGGTCATGGACCTGGCGCGCGAGCGGCGCGGCGTGTATGTCCGCACGGACTACCCGGCCCGCGACCGCGTGATGATCCACTATAAGCTGCCGATGAACGAGATCCTGATGGACTTCTTCGATCAGCTCAAGTCGCGCACCAAGGGCTACGCGTCCTTCGACTACGATCAGGCGGGCTATGAGCCCTCCAATCTGGTCAAACTCGATATCAACATCAACGGCGACCCTGTCGACGCCCTGTCGTTCATCACGCACAAGGAAAAGGCGTATGGACGCGGGCGGCAATTGGTGGAGAAGCTGAAGGCGATCATTCCCCGGCAGCAGTTCGAGATCCGCTTGCAGGCGGCGATCGGCGCGAAGGTCATCGCTTCCGAGAATATTTCGGCGCTGCGCAAGAACGTTATCGCGAAGTGCTACGGCGGCGACATTTCACGCAAGCGCAAACTGCTGGAGAAGCAAAAAGAAGGCAAGAAGCGCATGAAGTCGATCGGCAGCGTCGAAATTCCGCAGGAAGCGTTCATGAGCGTCCTGAAGCTGGGCGACGATTAACGTGTCCACACCCGAATCTCCTTTCGAGGAATGGGTGACGGCGTATTTGGGCCTGGGCGCCAATGTCGGCGATCCACAAAAATCTCTCTCCCAGGCCTTGAGAGAACTCGCGAAGCACCCGAAGATACAATTAATTCAAGCATCGTCGCTGTACCGGACCGCGCCCGTCGGCGTGCTCGACCAGCCGGACTTTCTGAACGCCGTCGTCCAGATCGAAACCGCGCTGGATCCGGACGCGCTGATGACGGCCATGCTGGGCGTCGAAAAAAAACTCGGACGCGTGCGAACCAAGCGATGGGGTCCGCGCGTTATTGATATCGACGTGCTGCTCTACGGCGCGCGCCAGATCGAGACGCCTCTTATCACCGCGCCCCACCCGCGCATGCATGAGCGAGCCTTCGTGATGACGCCGCTGGCGGAGATCGCGCCAGATCTCAGGATCCCGGGAGACACGAAAAGCGCGGTCCAAATCGCCTCGGAACTACCCGATAAAAAATCGGTAAAAATAGTTGGAACATTTGCTGCTCCGAATTCGTCATGAAAAGAGGAATCAGCGGGGCGACGGGCGAACTGACCGATACTTTTCGTATATAAATACGCATGCTGTATTCTTATGAAGCCAAGGACTCGCAGGGCAAGCGGGTCAGCGGAACGATTGAAGCGCCCGACGAGCGCGGCGCGGCGCGCCACGTCCAGTCGGAAGGCTACTTCCTGATGCGGCTGACCGCAAGCGGCCCCGCAGCCAGCGCGGCCGGCGGCGCGGTCGCCATGGAAACCGGAAGCGGCCTGCGCATGGACACTCGTTTCATGGAGCAATCGCTGGGACCACCGCCGGTCCTGTCTCCTGGCAAGTGGCTGCTGACCAAATTCGTTTATCCAGTCTGGACTGGCGTGTCGCTTCGCGACATGGCGCTATTGTATCGGCAGCTTGCGACGCTGACAAATGCAGGTCTCAATCTGCAGCATACCGTGTCGACGATTGCGCTGCAGATACCAAACAGCATCCTTCGAAAATGTCTTCGAACCATGGAGCGCCGTATTAGCGCCGGCGAGCCGCTGAGCGCGGCGATGGCGGAATATCCGTGGATATTTCCCGATTATCAGCGCGCCGCCGTGATTACTGGAGAAGCAACCGGCAGCCTGGACATTATGTTCGGGCGTCTCGCAGATTGGCTGGAACAGGAACATAACCTTCGCAGCATGATCAAGCGCGAAATGTTTCTGCCCTGCATCAATCTTACCGGCATGTTTTTGCTTCCGCCGCTCGTGGATCTGGTTATGGGGCATCCGGAACTCTACTACGAGGATGCAATCCTACCGATGCTCCAGACCATCGGTGTGATTGCCGCCATCTATGTGATGTGCCGCCTGGCCTCGGGCTTTCGCCTTGCTTATGATGCGGTGCTCTCGGTCATTCCGGCGATCGGCGGCGCGGTTCGGATGCTGTCTTTCGCGCGATTTTGCCGAACATTGGCTTCGCTTTACGCGGCAGGCGTCAACATCATACGCGCGCTGCAATATGCGGTTGATGGCTGTGGCAATACGTACTTAGGCAGGCGCATCGCAACCGCCATTCCGAGGATTGAAAGCGGCGAGGGGATCACACAAGCGCTTGGAATGACCGGAATTTTTCCGCCAATCGTTTTGTCGATGCTGGGCACGGGCGAGGAATCCGGCAATCTCGACCAAATGATGGATAAGATGGCGAGCTATTACGAAGCCGAAGCGGCAGTTCGTCTCCATCAGATCAGCGTTTCTCTCGGGGTCATCACGACGATTGCCGTCGGCATTCGGATTCTGTTGATCGTAATAAAATTCTATACCGGCCTTTATGGTCCCTTAAGCGGGATCATGAACGACATGGATAAGTAAGGTTAACAGCATCGTTCTCATGGGTAATACGATGAAACGATGCGATGATCGAAAGGAGGGACACAGTCTCCCCAAATCAGGTAAAGCAGACGGGGATTTGAGACCGCGGACGCGGGACAATGCATTTATCTATTTAAGATCCGCAGCATAAATATGGGAGAATCACTGCAGTGAACCTGCAACGAAATTATTACGAAGTTCTGGGGCTGCCGCCAAGCGCCTCCACTTCGGAGATTAAAAATAAATATCGGGAGCTGGCGAAGAAATTCCACCCGGACCTGACACAGGATAAAGTCCTGGGCCAGCGTATCTTCGCGCAGATCAATCAGGCTTACCGCGTGCTTGGCGACACCGAGCGCCGTTCGCAGTATGACGCCACCCTCGTTCCGGAGCGCGGCATGCCCGCCGGGTCGACCTCGGGCGTTCAGGCGACGACTCAGCCGCAAGCCGCCACGGCCGCGCCTCCGCCGCAGGCCGCTCGTCCCGCGCAGGCTCCGATCTCGCCGCAAATGGAAGCCGAAGTCCAGCGTCTGCTGGGTGAAGCCGAAATGGCGATGATGGGCGGAAAAGCCAAGGACGCTCGCTCGATCTGCGAAACGATCCTCGGCATGCAGCCCGACAACGCCAAGGCCCTCGGCCTTCTCGGCGATGTCTACGCGCAGCAGGGCGATCCGCAGCGCGCCATCGAAACCTATCGCAAGGCGCTCCAATACGGCGCCAGCCCGATGATCCAGTCCAAACTCTCGCGTCTCACCGCCGCTCCGGCTCCGTCGTCCGCGACGCCGCCGCCCGCCGCGCCCAAGAGCGCGCCGCAGCCCGCAAAGTCCGGCGGTTTCATCAACCGCATCCTTGGCCGCAACAACTAGCATTAATTATATTTTTCCAATACGGCCGGCGCGCGGGAACATCTCCCGCGCGCTTTCTTTTGTTTGACATCTCCCCCACCCCTTGGTATAATTCCAGCACCAGATGGAATATCTCACGCAAATCCTTGGCAAGATCGTTCTCGACCAGAGCGGAGAGCGTTTCGGCAAAATCGCCGAGGCGATCGTCAGCCCGAGCGAGCCGCTTCCGATCATCTCCGCGCTCCAGGTGCGCACGGAGGACGGCGCGATGTTCGTGCCGGCGGATATGATCGACGCCGTATCCAATGGGCGCGAGTTTCGACTCGCCCGCCCCATTACGCAGATCCCGCCGTATATGATCGGCGAGCATGACTTTTCGCTCGTGCGCGACGTGCTGGATAAGCAGATCGTCGACGTTCACGATTACCGGGTCGTCCGCGTCAACGACATACGCCTGGAACGCCTCAAGGATGGCCGCCTGGCCCTTCTAGGAGTCGACCCCGGCGTGCGAGGCGTGCTCAGACGCCTGGGGCTGGAGGCGGCCGTGAGCGGCCTGGGCAAGCTGTTACACTTGCCGGCGGCCGACGAACACTTTATCTCTTGGAACGATGTGGAATCGCTGCCCACTCATAACGCGGGCGAGCCGCTCAAGCTCAAGGTCTCGCACGAAAAACTCTCCAAGCTCCACCCCGCCGATATCGCCGATGTCCTCAATCAGCTCGATCCCGCCCACCGCAAGGAAGTCCTCGAAACCCTCGATCTCGAAACCGCCGCCATCGCCCTTTCCGAAATGGACGACGCCGTGCAGGTCTCCGCGCTGCGGAACCTGGACGAAGAGCGCGCGGCCGACATTCTGGAAGAGATGCCCGCCGACGAAGCGGCGGACGTGCTGGGCGACATGGACAAGGCGCATCGCGACGAGCTGCTCGGGCGCATGGACGCCGAGGACCGTGAAGAGGTCGAGGAGCTGCTGGAGTACCGCGACGGCACCGCCGGCGGCATGATGACCAACGAGTATGTGGCGATCAAAGCGGACTTCACCGCGCAGCAGACGATCGATACCCTGCGCGCCCTCGAACCCGAGGCCGAAACGATCTACTACGTCTATGTAATCGACCACGACGAACACCTCGTCGGAGTGATCTCCCTGCGCGACCTCATTGTCGCGCGCGCCGACGCGGTCGTCGCGGACTTTATGATCACCAAAGTCCGCAGCGTCCGCATCGACGCCGACCACGAGGAAATCGCGCACACCTTCGAGCGCTACAAAATGCTCGCCCTGCCGGTCGTGGACGAAGACAATGTCCTCCAGGGCATCGTCACCATCGACGACTCCCTCGAACAGCTCCTCCCCGCCGACTGGCGCCGCCGCCCATCCCAGCGCAAACGCGACCGCAAGGGGCAGGAGGCCGGGGTTTAGAACCGGAAGGCCCTCACCCGGCGCTCCGCGCCACCCTCTCCCAAAATTGGGAGAGGGTTAGGAGTAAGATTTGGATCAAAGATTCCAAATAAAGAATTCCTCTGACTCCCCCTCTCCCAGAATTGGGAGAGGGTGGCGCGGAGCGCCGGGCGAGGGCCTTCCCAAACCTAAAAAAGCCGCCGCCAAGTCTTTCGACTCGGCGGCGGCTTTTCGTGTAATGAAACCCCGGAGGATTTACAGCAGATGCTTCGGAACGGGCTTCGTGCCGGCCATGATCGCCTGGAAGTTGCGCGATGTGAGCATGCGCGCCGCAACCTTGATCTTCTTTTTGCCGGACGGAGTATTGATCGTTACCGACTGCAGATTGACTTCGAAACGCCGCGCCTTCTGCGGCGCGCGATGAGCCCAAGCTCCCGAGTGCGGGTGCCGCGTCCAGCGTCCCGCCTGGGCCTTACGCCCACTGTATGCACATACTTTCGCCATATGAGTGACACTCCCGCTGTGTGATCGTACAAAAGATTGACCCGCTAGTATAGCATATTGGGCCGAGAAATGTCAAAAGGTGAGAAAAGTTTTTTGACTGTGGCGCAGCTCGACGGCGTGACCGCCGTTTTGGTAGTACTGCTGATAGTATTGGCGGTTGTAAGCGCGCTGCCGCGCCGCGACGAAGAGCATCAAACAGGTGAAGCTGATCGCGAGAGCCCAGACGAGAAACCCGCAGCGCATCCAGACGCGCTGGACTTCGAAGAACTGAGCGAGACCGCCCTCAAACCGCCGGCGACGCCACGCCAGCTCATTGCCTTTAATCGCAAGACAGGCGGCGTAGGTCAGAAATATGACGCCCCCGTAGACATGGAAAAACCAGTAGAGGGAGCCGAGAACCAAACCCAGCAGGCCCAGAAAGATGAGCCTGTGATTGATCGACCAGAGGAACGGAAAAAAGAACGCCCCCCAGCTCCACTTCAGCGCCGCCACCTCGTCCGGAATGTCGCCGTCCTCGCCCGAGGTGTTGATTTCCTCGGGCGGCGGTGTTTCGGATGTCGGCGGCGGCGGCCAAACCCTCGGCGGAAGAGGCGCGGGCGGCTCGGCGACAAAATTACCGAGCGGGTCGTAGGGCGGCATCGAACCTTACTTTCTTACAGCGAACGAGACAGGCGATGGCCGCTCAGCAGCGCCGATCAATTCGGATGGAAACCGACGGGGGCCGGCGGATCCACGGGAGTTACGGGAGCGGCGCCCGGAGCGCCATCCGTCGGAGCGACGGACGGCGCGCCCTGGGCCGGCCCATTGTAGGACGGATCGGACGGCGCCGTTCCCCCGGAGTAGCCCGGCGCGGCCGGAGGCGTTGTGGACGAATCGTCGCCATATTCGCCGCCGGCGGGGCTGTTGTAACTGGACGGCGTGTACGACGGCGCCGCCGACCGGGAGGCGAGAAGCACGCTCGCCAGGAAAATCACGGCCGCGATCCAGAGGACCGGGCCGGCCAGAAGGCCGCCCAGCAGCCAGGCGCGCTGCACTTTGAGGTGCTCTTCCACGCCGCCAAAATACCGGCGGTTCCTCCACGCCATCTTATGTCCGTTGAACCCCATATAGATGCTTACGGCAAGCCAGAACAGCCCATAGATCGCGTAGAACACCGGATGCAGCGGCGACGGCATAATCCGAAGCAGGCGCAGGCAGAGGGACGTGCCCGCGAGGACGCCGGCCAGCGTGGTCAGGCCATGCCAGCGGCACCAGAGGATCGGAAGGAAGTACGCGCCCCAGTTCCAATGCAGGCGCGCGATTTCTGGCGGCACGGTATCCTGCTGCCCCGAAGTGTTCGACTCCTGCATCCCAAACAGCGCCGACCCACTTCCCCCAGGCGGAGGAGGCCATGCGCCCTGCGGCGCTCCGTAAGGAGCCTGAGGGCCGCCATAGGGCGCCTGCGGCGCTCCATACGCCGGCGCGCCGGCGTAACCATAGGGCGGAGGCGGAGCTCCGTAGGGCGATTGCGGCGGAGCGTACGGCGCCTGCGGAGCCGCGGATACGGGTTCGGGCGGCAGCGGGTTCCCTGCGAGGTCGTAACGGACGGCGGGCGCGCCGGCGTAGGCGCCCGCACTTTGGCCAGCGGCGTAATGCAGAGAGGCGCCCGGCGGAACCATCCCCTGCGCGGCCTGCGTCGGCTGATACGCCTCGGGAGCGGCGGCGGTAGGAACGTAAGGCTCGTACGGCGGATTGACCGGCGGCGTGTAAGGCGGATTGATGGGAGGCGCGGCGGCGGTCGGCGACGCCGCCGGCTCCTTGGGCGCGTTATTGATTTCATGGAGCCCCTTGCCGGGCATGGAATCCTCAAACGGATTGTATTCGCTCATTGCAGTTCCTTTAGAAAGATAAGACCATATCTGATAATTGTATGAATTACACTGCAAATTCCCTGCCAAGCAGGCGTTCTTGCCGGGAATTCGCCAAAAATATCGTGACGGATCCCGCGCGGCGCCCGGGCATGCGCCTCCGGGGAATCTGGTATACTAAGGACGAAATTTTGCACGACGGAGTAATCAGAACGCATGCGTCCCGGCAAAGACAAATCTGCCCCCACCAAGACCGACGCGAAGCCCGCGAAGAAACCCAGCTCGCCCGAGTACCGCGAGATGCACACCAAGCTGGGGCTGCTCGCGATCGCCGTCATCATCAATGTGCTCGGCTTCAGCATCATCATTCCGCTGGTTCCGTACTTCATCAAGGAAGCGCTGGGACCGGGCGTGAGCGCCGCGGATCCGCGCATCGGCGAGTATGGAGGATGGCTGACGGCGGTCTACGCGCTGATGCAGTTCGTATTCGCGCCGATCTGGGGACGCCTCTCCGATAAGATCGGCCGCAAGCCGTTATTGATGCTCTCGCTCGCCGGCGATGTTGTATTTTACACCATGTTTGGGCTGTCGCACTCACTGACGATGCTGTTCGCCGCCCGAATTTTGGCCGGTATTTTTTCCTCCGCGACGCTCGCAATCGCGCAGGCGTACGCCGCCGATGTCACGCCGCCGGAGCACCGCGCGGCGGGCCTGGGCATGATCGGCGCTTCGTTCGGCGTCGGCTTCGTCTTCGGCCCCGCGCTGGGCGGTCCGCTGGGCGCCGTAAGCCTCGCGCTGCCGCTGTTCGTCTCGGCGGGACTGGCGTTCGCGAATCTGCTGTATATTTGGAAGTATCTGCCGGAGCCGTCCCGCGAGCGCGCCCCCGCGCCGAGCGCCGCCGTGAAGACAAGCCGCCTCGCCATGATGGGCCGCGCCGTCTTTGGGCCGCTGGGCTTCCTTTATATCCTCACTTTCGCCGTCACCTTCGCCTTTGCTAACCTAGAGGGAACGTTTTCGGCGTATTTGATGCAGCACTTCGGTTACACAAAGAACAGCTCGCTCAAAGTTCAGGGCGGCGTCTATGCGTATCTGGGATTCTTGATCGTCCTGATCCAGGGCGGCGCGATCCGTCCGCTGGTCAAGCGTTATGGCGAGCCACGACTGGTGATCGCCGGCATCGCGCTGATGGCGGCGGGATTCCTGATCTTCCCATTCTGCAATTCGCTGGGACTGCTGATGATCGGCCCGATGATCCCGATCGCCTGCGGGAACGGCCTGAACTCCCCCGCCCTGCGCGCGCTGATCTCGCGCAAGACATCCGCGCACTCCCAGGGGGCGTCGCTGGGTCTCAGCGCCTCCTTCGACAGCCTCGCACGCGCCACCGGCCCCGCCGCCGCCGGCTGGCTGTACCGCCACCAGGGCATGCAGTCGCCATACTGGTGCGCCGGGATCGTCATGACTTGCGCCCTGCTCTTTGCTGTCGCGAACTACCATGGCCTCGCCGCGCCCGATGCCGCGCCGGCCCCCGTAGCCGGTGAAGGCAACGCCGCCGCGTAAACCCCGCGCCCGGCCAATTTCCGTGAGACGTCTTGCGGATCGATGGCGCCCAAACCATCGATCCGTTCGCAAATGTTTCCAGCCTCCCTCTTGCGTCCTTCTCATTGTTCTGATATACTCTCATTCCAGTATAGCTTCCCCATCGCCGTGGAATCCTTAGGTTTTCTTCGAAGGCTCCACGGAAGAAAACACCGCGAAAAGAGGAGAGACTCTTGCTTATTCAGACGAAACTATCACGCTCGCTCCTGCTGGCCGGCGCATTGTCCTTGTGCGCGCATGGCGGCGCGCACGCCTGGGCGCCCAAGAAGGCGCCCATCATGACCAAGTGGGCCAGTCAGGTCGATCCTAAAAACCCATGGCCCGATTACCCGCGCCCGCAGATGGTCCGCACAAAGTGGCTCAACCTCAACGGGATCTGGGAATATCAGAGCGGCGCCGAAGGCGACACGGTTCCGGCGGGCAAAAAGCTGTCCAGTGAAATCCTGGTGCCCTATCCCGTGGAGTCCGCGCTTTCGGGCGTGATGGAGCATCACGACCGATTGTGGTACCGCCGCAGTTTCACCGTGCCCTCCGATTGGAAGGGCAAGCAGGTGGTGCTGAACTTCGGCGCGGTGGATTTTGAATCCGAAGTCTATATCAATGGCAAGAGCGTCGGCGTCCATAAGGGCGGGTATCTGCCCTTCCACTACGATGTCACCCCCTATCTCACGGGCGACGGACCGCAGGAGCTGATCGTCCGCGCCTTCGACGCCACCGATGACGCCGGAGAACCGCGCGGCAAGCAGACCCTGCATGCCGGCGGCATCATGTATACGCCCACAACGGGTATCTGGCAGTCGGTCTGGCTGGAGCCGATCGCAAAGACGTCGATCGCCGATCTGAAGATCGTCCCGGACGTGGACGCCGGCGCGGCGAACGTCACGGTCAATGTCGCGGACCCGACGCCCGATACCCGGGTCGTGGTGACCGTGAAGGACGGCCGCTCGGTCGTCAAAACGATCGAAGGCGCTCCGAACGAACAGATTTCCATTCCGATCGCGAACGCGAAGTTATGGTCGCCGGATAGCCCCTTCCTCTACGATCTGGATGTCAAGGTGACGCAGGGCAAGGAAGCGATCGATCAGGTCAGCAGTTACTTCGGCATGCGCAAGATCTCCATCGGGGAAGAGAAGGGCGTCAAGAAGATGTTCCTGAACAACAAGTTCCTCTTCGAGATCGGCCCGCTCGATCAAGGCTTCTGGCCGGACGGCATTTACACGCAGCCGACCGAAGCCGCCTTGAAGTCCGACATCGAATCGATGAAAAAACTCGGCTTCAATATGGTCCGCAAGCATATCAAAGTCGAGCCGGCGCGCTGGTACTACTGGACCGACCACCTCGGCCTGCTGGTCTGGCAGGACATGCCGTCCGCCAACTCTTACACGGATAAGCCGCAGCCGATGGACAAGCCGGAGTACGAGAAGGAGCTGCTGGATATGGTCAAGACCCATTGGAACTCCCCATCGATCATCATGTGGGACACCTTCAATGAGGGCCAGGGCCAGTACGACACTCCGCGCCTCGTCGGGCTGGTGAAGACGCTCGATCCATCGCGCCTGGTCAACGAAGCCAGCGGCGGCGGCTACTTCGATTCCGGCGACGTGCGGGACGTGCACAGCTATCCCCCGCCCGCCTGCCCAGACCCGCGCGAAAATCAGGCGCTGGCGTGCGGCGAATACGGCGGCATCGGCCTGTTCGTCAAGGGCCACACCTGGGAAGCTTCCGGCGGCGGCTACACAAACGTCCATGACGGCAAGGATCTTGAGGAGCTGTACGGACAGTTCGCCGGCATGCTCAAAACATTCCGTGACGAAAAGGGCTTGAGCGCGGCGGTCTACACCCAGATCACCGACGTCGAAACCGAGCTGAACGGCCTGATGACCTACGATCGGACTTACAAGTGCGATCCGGCGGAGATCGCCAAGGCCAATCACTTCCAGTACCCGGTTCCGACATATCAGGAAGTGCTCCCCACGTCGGAGAAGACGAGCCAGACCTGGAAGTACACGACGGCCGCTCCCGCCGCCGGCTGGTTCCAAACGGCATTTGACGACGCGGCGTGGACCGCGGCTCCCGGCGGCTTCGGCACGGCCGGCACTCCCGGCATCGGCGGCCTCGGCACGACCTGGAGCACCGGCGACATCTGGCTTCGCCGCACCTTCAACCCCGGCCCGCTGACCGCCGAACAAATCAACCAGCTCGTGATCCGCGACTACCACGATGAAGATATCGATGTCTACATCAACGGCGTCGCCGCCTACTCGTCTCCCGGCTACATCGGCGCGTACGAATACCGCCCGCTGAGCAAGGAAGCCAAGCAGGCGATTAAACCCGGCGCCGACAACATCCTCGCGGTCCACTGCCATCAAACCGGCGGCGGCCAGTACATCGACGTCGGCCTCGCCGAGCGCATCCCCGCGCAAAAGTAGAGGATTGGCCCTCACCCCCCGGCCCCCTCTCCCAAAATTGGGAGAGGGGGAGTCAGAGTTTAAGTTTTTTGGATCAAAGATCCAAATCCTACTCTTAACCCTCGCCCAGACCTTTGGGAGAGGGTGGCCCGAAGGGCCGGGTGAGGGCCGCGCCTCGTCCCGGAACAAAACCCCGCTCCGTCGTCGTAGGCTATGGTGAACACATCATCATGAGCCAACCAAGCGACAGCAAATCCACGAACAAACGTCCATCCTCTCCACGCAATCTCTCGCGCCGGCGCTTTCTACTGGCGAGCGGCGCCGTTGTCGCGGGGGCGGGGCTGGATCTGTGGGGTCATCGGCATGAAGCCGATGACCTTGTCGTCGAGGAAACGGACATCGCGATTCCCGGATGGCCGAGCAGCCGCCCGCCGTATCGGATCGGACAGCTCAGCGATTTTCATTGCGATCATCCCGGGGCGCTCGCGCGCACGCGGCGCGCCGTGCGGATGATGCTCGCGCAGAAACCGGACATCGTGTTTTTGACCGGCGATTTCGTCTCCGGCAGGCACGCCGACCGATGGATCGATTCATGCGTGGAAGCGCTGGCGCCGCTGACCGCCGTTCCCGGCGGCGCGTACGGAGTCCTGGGGAATCATGATTGGTGGTGCGGCGGCCGGCGCTGGATTCCGCGCAAGCTGGAGGCGGCGGGCGTTCATATTCTGAAAAACGCGTCCGCGCCCTTTCCGGGTGTTCCGGGCTGCCACATCGTCGGCGTGGACGATCCGCTTTGCGGCGGCGCCCAGCCGGAGCGGGCCGTGCGCGGCGTTCCGCCGGGAGACATCAAGATTTTGCTGGCCCACGAACCCGATTACGCCGACCAGCTCGGGCCGGGGTTCGCGCTTCAGATCTCGGGACACTCGCACGGCGGCCAGATCCGCGTTCCAGGGCTGCCGCCGATTCAAACCCCGGTGATGGGGCGTCGATATCCCGAGGGCCTCCAGCAGGCGAAGAATCACCGTGTCTATACCTCGCGTGGGATTGGAACGATCGGGCCGCCGTACCGGCTGTTCTGTCCGCCCGAAGTGACCATATTGAAGATTACGTCGGGAAGCGAGACCGCTTGAGATGATCGACGAGAAGGCAGCCACAGCGGCGCAAGCGCAGCCGAAATCTCCGGCGCGGCGGCGGTTTCTGGCGGGGATCGTCCTGGCGGGCGTCACCAGCGGCGCCACGGCGGCGTACGGGCATGCGGTGGAGGAAGAAAGGCTGACGCCTTCGGAGACCATCATCCGCGCGCCGGGCTGGCCGGCGGCGTACGAAGACTGGCGTATCGGCGTCCTGAGCGACTTTCATTGCGACCGGCCGCGTGCGGTCGCGCGCACCCAGCGGGCGGTGGCGATGCTGATGGCGATGAAGCCGGATATCGTGTTCCTGCCGGGCGACTTTGTCTCCGGCCATCAGGCCGACAGCTGGATCTCCCCGTGCGCGGAGGCGCTGCGCCCGCTCACCCAGGCGCCGGGCGGCGTGTACGGGGTGCTGGGCAACCACGACTGGAAGAACGCGCACGCCGACGCCGTCACAGAAGGGATTGAGCGCGTAGGGATTCATATCCTGCGCAACACGTCCTTGCCGATCCCGACCGTTCCCAACGCCTACATCATCGGCGTAGACGACATCATCGCCGGCGCCGCGAATTGGCCGCAGGCGATGCGCCGCGTTCCCGACGGCGCGTTCCGGTTCCTGATGGTCCACGAGCCGGACATCGCCGACGGCGTCGGGCCGCTCGGACTGACTCTTCAGGTCTCCGGCCACTCACACGGCGGCCAGATCCGTCTGCCCGGCTTTGGCCCCATCCACACTCCCACAATGGCGAGCAGCTATCCCGAAGGGCTCAAGCAAGGACCGCATCACCCCGTCTACACCACACGCGGCGTCGGCGTGATGGGACCGCAGATGCGACTGTTCTGCCCTCCGGAAGTCACGCTGCTGCGCATTGTCGCCGCGCCGCCCGCCGTTTAAGCCGCCCAGATCCCCGGGTACTTCTTTTTCAGAGACGATTTTGGAAAGAGGACACCCAATGACGATACGATCCGGACACAGCCTGCGCGGAACCGCAGTCGTGACGCTTGACAACGGCGAGCGCCTGGGACGCGTGGACGACCTGTTCTTTGCCCCGACGACCGGCGATCTGGAAGCGCTGCTGGTGGATGTCGGCGGGCTATTTTCCAAGCCAAGCCTGCTGTCGGCGGCGCAGATCTCCAGCATCGGGCCGGACGCCGTGGTGATCGCCGACCGTGAGGCGCTGGTTCCCAATGGAACGCTGACCGAAGAAGCCCGCGCGGTGCGCGCCGGCGAGATTGAGGATCGGGCGGTGCTGACGACCAACGGAACGGTCGTGGGTAAGGTCTCGGATGTCCTGATCGACACCGACACGCGCCAGGTCACGGCGTTCAGCGTCGCAACCGGCGTGATCGACAACGCCCTGCACGGACGCCCTTCGCTGCCGTTTTCTCTGGTACAATCATTGGGAAAAGACAGCCTGGTCGTCTCCGCCGATTATGATCCCAAAGCACCCGAACACCACATTCCGCTCGCCAAGTAGCCGCCTCGCGGCCCTGGCGCTCTTTTGCGGCGCATCCTGCCTTGCGGGATGCGCCAGCGTCTCACCCCAGCATATCGCGGAGCGCAAGATCACCGGCGCGCTGCCGCGAATTCTCGGCCCCGCGCAATCCTACGATGTCCACGTCACCGGCGACGCCTTCGCCCTGTCCCGAGGCCGCGCCAAACGCGTCCAGATCGCCGGAACGCAAGTCCAGCTCACGCCGTCGCTCACGATGGACAGTCTGAACCTCGACGCCTCTGACCTTTCCTTCGACACACAATCGAAGACGCTGCAAAACATCGGCGGCCTCGGCTTCCAGGCGTCGCTCGGCCAGGCCAGCCTCAACCGCCATCTCGCGCAAACCAAAGGCGCGGACTCCGGCCTGCAAGTCACCCTGCGCGAAAATGACATGGAAGCCTCCGTCCCCGTCTCCGTCCTCGGCCTGCGCACCACCGCCCGCCTCAGCGGCGGCCTCTCGCCCCACCCGGGCGCCGCGAGCAAACTCGATTTCCACGCCGACGGCGCCCACCTCGGCGTCGTCCCGCTCCCCGCCGCGCTGTTGAACGTCGCGCTGGACCGATTGAACCCGGTTCTGGATCTGAGCGAAGTGAAGATCCCGCTGTCCGTGACCAGCGCGACCGTGGAGCATGGAATGCTGAAGGTGACGGGTACGGCGGAGGCGAGCCATCTCACATCGGGATCCCGATAACGGGACGTTGCCTTATCCCGGCCTGCTCCGGGGGCAAACCCACCCCGGCGCTTCGGCCGCCCCCGGGCAAACCCACCCCGGCGCTTCGCGCCACCCCTCCCGCCGACGGGAAGGGTTGGTAGGATTGCTTCTGACGAAAGCCGCCTGCGATAACACACTCTGAAATAACCCTTCCCGTCGGCGGGAGGGGTGGCGCGAAGCGCCGGGGTGGGTTTGCCCGGGGGCGGCCGAAGCGCCGGGGTGGGTTTGCCGGGGCAAAGCCAGAAATAGGGACAAACGAGCGTCAGCGAGTTGAGGGGAGGGGGCTTCTCACATCACCTTCGACAGCACGTAGTAAGCCTTGCCCCCATACGCCGTGATATCCGGAAACTCGTACCGGCCGCCCTCGCTGTCCACCAGCATCAGACGATTGGGTCCCATCGAGAACGAATTGTCGCGCAGGCTGCGGACGACAAACCGTACGGGGCCGCGGTCGGTTTCGACGTCGAAAGTGGCGGAGCCGGACTTTTCGGAGACGCTGTGGACCTTGAGGACTTTGGGCGTAAAGTAGCGGCGGTCCAGAGCGGCCGTCGCGACGGCGCGGGATTCGGCGTCCAGGGATTTCAGGTCTCGGACGATCCCAATATCTTCGTCTTCTTCATCACGAAGGCCGATGTAGGCTTCGGGGTCCGAGAATGGGAAGGCGCGGGCGATCCGGACGGAGCGCCAGGAGAGTTCGCCTTCCAGAGTCAGGCGGATCGCAGCGTCGCTGGGATCGCTGTGGAAAAGGCGCACTTGCGACGGTTCGAGAAAACGGATCGCGAAGGGGTTGCGCTCTTCGGTCGTTTCGCTGTTTGGGATTGTGGGTTCAAAGTTCATTGATCTGGTTTACCTCTCGCTGAAGATCGACCAGCTTGCGGAATACGCCGTCGGGCTTGGCGAGCAGTTCGTCGTGCGTGCCAAGCTCGACCAGCTTGCCGCGCTCGATCACCATCAGGCGATCGGCGTTACGCAGCGTGGACAGACGGTGAGCGATGGCGAAGGTGGTGCGGCCGGCGACGAGCCGGGCGATGGCGTCCTGAATCTTCTTCTCGGTCTGCGTATCGACTGAGGCCGTGGCTTCGTCGAGGATCAAGATGCGCGGATCGTGCAGGATCGCGCGGGCGATGGAGATCCGCTGGCGCTCGCCGCCGGAGAGGCGCGCTCCGCGCTCGCCGACAAAAGTATCGTAGCCATCCGGGAAGCGCATAATGAACTCATGCGCGTTCGCCGCCTTGGCCGCCTGCATGATCTCCTCAGGACCGGCGTCGGGATGCGCGTACTTGATGTTGTCCGCAATCGACCCAGGGAACAGATACGGCTCCTGAAGCACCACGCCGATCTGCCGCCGCAGGTCGCCCAGATCGATCTTGCGGATATCGACGCCGTCGATCAAAATGGCGCCTTCCTTGACATCGTAGAACCGCGAGAGCAGATTGATGATCGTGGACTTGCCGGCGCCGGAATGGCCGACCAGGCCGATCATCTCCCCCGCCTTCACATCGATCGAAACGCCGTCGAGCACCGGCTGGTTCTTGTCGTAGGAAAACCGAACGCTGCGCAGCTCGACATGGCCCTCGATGCGCGGCATGCGCACGGCGTCCTCGGCGCTCTGGATGTCGGGTTCGGCGTCGATGACTTCAAAGACGCGCTCGGCGCTGGCCGTCGAGCGGGACAGCCAGTCCGCGATACGCGTCATGCCCTGCAATGGCCCCAGCAGCATCGCGGTATACGAGAGAAACATGCCGAGGACGCCGAGGGTCATGCCCTCGGACGGCTTGTTGCTCAGATTGCCGAACACCTCGCGCCCGCCGATCAGCCAGATGATATAAACGCCGAGCGTCGTCACGAACTCGATCATCGGGAAGTATGTGGCGACGCCCATATCGTAATACGACGTCGCGTCGCGCAGTTTGGCCGATCGGTCCTCGAACTGATCCTTTTCGCGTTCTTCCTGCGCGAAGGCTTTCACGACGCGCACGCCGGAGAGCACGGAAGTCAGCGACGCCGACAGATTGCTGCGCAGGTAGTAGAGACGCACGAGACGGCCGCGCAGGCGCTTCCATGTGGCGTTGACCAGATAGACCGTGATCGGCACGGGGATCAGCACCAGCAGCGTCAGCAGCCAGTTATACCGGAACATGATCACGAGGATGCCGACAATGGTCAGGGAGTTGACGAGAAAGAACTGGATCCCATCGACCATGAAATTTTGCAGCTCGTTGACGTCCTGCGTGACGCGCGCGAGCAGGGATCCGGTCTGCCGCTTATCGTAGTAGCCGAGCGAAAGGTCCTGGAGACGGTTGTACGCCTGCGTACGCAGCACATAGACCATCCGGTTGGAGATCCAGGCCGCGAGGCGGCCGCGCCAGATCGTCAGCGCCCGCGAGAGCACGCTCACCAAAATCAGGCCCAGGACAATGCCGCCGATCCAGCCGAAGTGCTTGTGCGGCACGAGGACTTCGTCGGTGAGGCGCTGCTGGAAAATCGGCGGCACAACGCCCACCGCCGTTCCGGCCAGCATCAGCACCGCAATGAGGATGCACTGCATCCGGAACGGGAACGCATAGCTCAGAAGCCGGCGCAGCACCGCGCGCTTATCGACGCACTTGACGCAGACATTGGTGTCGTCGGGAAGCGGATCGCCACACTTGGGGCAGACCTTGCGCTCTACATCCGCCGCAGATGTCTCCGGCGGCTCCTCGTCCTTCGCCATCGCCTCCAGCGCGCGCGCCGCGACGCCGAACTTGGGCGCCAGGGCGGCGGAGAAGCGCAGCGCCTCGATCGTGGCGCCCGAATTCGTTTCGACAATCAGCGCGCCGCTGCCCACCAGCGTATCGATGCGCACTTCGCGGATCTGAGACAGCGCCAGCTCCAGATCGCGGGTTACGCCCCCGCCCTTCCCCACCGTCGCGACATACACCGCGCGGCGATCCGCGATCAGCCAGCGCTCGCCAAAGCTCCCATCCCGGCCGATGTCTCCCGCCAGCGAAAGCCGCGTCCCATCGACCAGCTCCTCCCCATCTCTCACCCCGACCAGCGAAGCGCGCACGGCGTCGGGCAGATCGTCTAATAATGCCAAATAACTTACCTTCCCAGCGCCCCGGCTGGGACGCAACTGCATCTGTTTCCAACAGCATCCGAAAAAGATTCGTTCCGGACACAAATACTCTTGTGGTATAAGACACAGAGAAAGATGCAAACGGCTCCCGCCGACCCATCATCCGAGGAGCCTCCATCGCGCGGATCCTAAACGGCGCGAAGCAAGCAGCGCTTGCGCCCGGGAACTTTTTCGCCTATAATAACGCCATATTACTTTGCAGTGTTGCAAAATACGCAAGGCGCTAAGGACGCGTTGCGTAAACTTGAATTTCTATCCCACGAGACCCATGAGCACAAAATCTTTCTGGACGTCGATTGTCCCGTTGGTGACGATCGCCGCTGTCGTTGCGCCCGCCCACGCCGCCGGCAAGCGCCCGCTTTCATTCCGTGAAAAACTTCAGCCGATGACGCGCCCCGGCCGCGCCGACGATACGCCGACCGCCGTCGAGCGCATCCGCAGGAACACGCCGACCGCGTTTCTCGGATCCGGCGAAATCCCGCAATCCCAGGTCGAGCTGCTGGCGAAGGACACTTACGAAAAGTCCAAAGGCTATCGGTTCAACAAGATCATTCGCGGCAATCTGAATCGAAAAGAGATCGCGCTGACGTTTGACGACGGCCCGCACGCCGTCTACACGCTCAAGCTCCTCAAGATCCTGAAGCAGCTGCACACCCCCGCCACATTTTTCGTGGTCGGCAAGCAGGTGGAGAAGTTCCCCACCCTGGTGCAGCTCGAAGTGATCGAGGGCCACGAAGTCGGCGATCACACCTACGACCATGTCAATCTGACGGAGCTGACGCCCGATCTGGTCGAGTACGAAATGGACCGCTGCGACCGCGCGATCAAGAACGTGACCGGATCCTCCGTGCGCTTCATCCGCCCTCCCGGCGGCGACTACAATCAAACCGTGCTGAGCGCCGCCAGCCGGCGTGGTTACGTCACCGCCCTGTGGACCGACGATCCCGGCGACTGGGCGCGCATCCCCAGCGACGTGATCCTCCAGCGCTCCCTCGACCGTCTCGAAAACGGCGCGATCCTTCTTCTTCATGATGGTATCCCGGAGACGCTCGACATCCTGCCCCAGCTCATCAACGAAGCCCGCGCGCGCGGCTACAAGTTCGTGACGCTGAGCCAGCTCGCCATGGACCGCGACAAAAAAGACATCGAACCGATCGGCGCCGGCAGAATCCTGAAGAAATACTAACGCCGCCCGCCGCTTGCTCTCCCATTCGATTGCCCCTGATCTCGATCACCTCCGAGACCAGGGGCTTTGTTTTGCGTGGCGAACGCGTCTGGCGGCCATACGTCTTAATTACGAATATTTCGTGACGGAAAATAATTTTCCAAACAGACCGATTTCTCGCGCTTGCATGCATAAAACCGTGAATCTTATGGTAAACTCGATACTATGAGAAACAATGTTTCATATGCCTGATTTGCGATTTAATACGAATAAAATCGCACTTTGTCGTCAATCATCCGTAAGACTGGAGAAATTGCATGAAAAGCTCATCCCGATCTTCCTTGCCATCGCAAGGATTTACTCTTATCGAGTTACTCGTTGTTATCGCAATAATAGCGATATTAGCATCCATTCTCTTCCCCGTTTTCGCTTCGGCGCGGGCCAAGGCGCGAGATATCGCCACACTATCCAATCTCAAGCAGATCGGCCTGGCGGCCGTGCAGTACACACAGGACTACGACGGCGTCAATGTCCCCATGCAGATGCAGTCGCCGCCATGGTATGCGTGGGGAGTGATTCTCCAGCCGTATATAAAGTCCACGAGTGTCTGTTTTGACGCGCAGCGCACCGTTCCCTATGTGCAGATCGATCCTTACGGTCAGTGGGCATGGAGCACGACGCTCGCCATCAATCGTTACGGCTACGCGTCCAAGTGGCAGAATGAGACCGATACTCGTTTGGACGGCGGGTTTCAAAGTCCATCCACACGCGCGGCCTTTATCGCGCAAGGCGATCCCGTCGGCGTCAACAACGACTTCCAGTCCATGCATTGGTTTGACGGCCAGCGATCCTCGTGCCCCAATGTCTCGAATTTGAAAGACACTACGGATTGGATGTGGCAGTACAACCGCATCTATGCAGGCGCGAAAACTTACCATCGCAACTTCACGCCCGTCGTCTTCGCGGACGGCCACGCGAAAGCAATCAATCTGGACCAGTATATCGGCGGCGATACGTCTTACGGAGCCTGTGAAAATGTTTATTACAACCCTGGGGACCTGCCGAACACCACCAAGGGCGGAAAGATGCAGGAATTCTGGGGGCGCTGGTGGGAGACGAGTTTCTAAGCCTTATCCATAATCTGCGGCGCGGACAGCCGGCGCAGGCGACAGACCGATCGATAAGGAAAGAATATCAAAGGCGAATACGATGAACGAAGATACAGCTTCGAAACGCATGCTGGGGATTGGCGTCGCCGCCATCATCGCGGTCATAGGCGTGATGATTTACTTCTTTCGCGCAAGCGATCCCGCCGCGCGTCCCCCGATCCCATACAAGAAGTTCGATATGGATCAGCACATGGCGGAATTGCGCCAGCATGAAGGAACGGCGGCGGGCCAGCACGCCGGCGCGCAGGCGAACAATGCTCCCGCGCCTGCCGGAGCTCATTGAGACCAAAAATAAAGGAGCCGCCTCGGATTTCCGAGGCGGCTCTTTCTTACGCGATGGACTACGCTTCCGGAGCGATATCCACGTATTGGACACGCAGGTCTTCCATGACCTCTGCGCGGTAAGCGCGGACTTTGACGTGCAATAGCGCCGGACCGGCGTCGCGGATGATCGTGGCGACATCCTCGCGCTGCTTTTGCTTGATCTCCGCCGCCGTCGCCCGGGGCATGATCCGGTGGTAGTGCGCGCAGACGGCTCCCTTGGTGCTGTCGTCGGCGGAGCCGTGCGCGATGAAGATCACCTGCTCCGTTTCATGGGCGAGCAGCAGGAAAAGGAACTGCTGCCGGAAGGCGTCGGCGCGCATGTACTCGAACCCGCCGCTCGCCAGCGCCCCCGGACCGCCGGGCGCATAAAGCCGGTCGTAGTTTTCAATTCCGAGATGATGGAAGAGAAATCGGTCGATGCTGGTTTGCAGACGCCCGTCGGAACATGCGATCACCAGCGTGTGCGGGCGTTCGGCGCTCCAGCGCTCCTCACAAATATAAATGTCTTCTGGAAGGCTCTGGCTTCCGTCATCCACCATCACGATCTTTTCATCCGCGTTCGTCACGCTTTTATCTCCTTTATTCGTTATTCGCCGCGCAACATCGTCATAAGGCTCTATTGTGGGCCGCCAATGTGACGAAATGGTTTCGTCTCGTCGCCGGACATGGCATTCGATTTGCATCCCTGTGTATAATACCGGACAAACGCCTTATCGTGTATGCCTGGCGATTGACGTCGGTCACGGCAATATGTTACAATACCCAAGCAGCCGGGCATTCTCGCCTCGTTCTGAAATTCCTTCTCAGCCGAAGAAACCAGCCATGCGTCATCGCGTCAGTGTTCTGCTGGAGACGCTGGATCTCTTCGATCCCGAACTCTCAAACCTTCCCCTTCACGGCGCCAACCTCGCGACCGTCGATCTTTTGCGGCGCATCGCTTCCCACAATCGCGTCGAGGCGCTGGAAGTGTTTCTCGCGCCCGCCGCAATGGCGCGCGCCGATCAGATGGCGCTCGCCGCGCAGCAGGTCCTGCCGCCCGCCCTGCGCGGCCAGGGGCGCTTGAGCTTCTACCCCATGCACGCTCTGAGGGACATCTGGGCCGACGGCAAGCCGCGCATCCACTGGTGCATGGACCCTAGCTGGATGGCGCGGGACCGGTATCTGCGCGACCGGTTCGCCGCCGGGCCGACCCCCATCGCCTGCGACACGCACGGCTACGGTCATCATACCCTGTGGGGCCCGCTCGCGCGGTTCGCCGCCGCGCCGCCCGTGGCCTTCGACAGCATGCTCAGTTTGAGCACGATGGCTCTCAAAGCGCTCGAACGGATCTTTTCTGATTTTCTGAGCGCGCCCGGCGCGCGGCCGCCATGCCGGCTGGATCTGGTTCCGCGCGGCGTCGATCCCGATCTCTTCCATCCCCACGATGCGGCGGAAAAAGACGCCGCGCGGCGCGCGCTGGACCTGCCGCCCGGAGCCCGGATCGCGCTGTATGCGGGACGCGTCACGGCGCACGGCAAGGCGGACCTGCTTCCCCTGATCCGCGCGTTCGCCGCCGCAGCCGGTCCGGACGATATCCTCCTCATCGCCGGGACCGAATATCCCGCTGGATACGGCGCGAAGCTTTTGGAATTTGGAAAGTCGCTCGGACTGGGCGAGCGGCTGATCGTCCACCCACGCGTCGAGCCCTCGATGCGCCCCCGTTACTACGGCGCCTCGGACATCTTCGTCTTCCCCGGCGACACCGTTCAGGAGACGCTGGGCATTACGATGCTGGAAGCCATGGCCTCGGGCCTGCCGTGCATCGTCTCGGAGTGGGACGGAATGCGCGATCTCATTCGAGACGGCGAGACGGGCTTCACCATCCCAACCTGGTGGATGCCGGGCCTGGACGCGATGGACGCCTTTTCGCCAATTATCCCGCAGTCGAGCGAGTATCTCCTCACTGCCCAGCGCGTTTGGGTGGACACGGAGCGCTTGTCGTCCGCCCTGGCGACGCTGCTCTCCTCCCCGGAAACACGCGCCGCGATGGGCGCCGCCGGCCGAGAGTGGATCGAATCCGATTTCGCGCTGCCCAAAATCATGGATCGATGGATCGACTTATGGGACGAATTGGCGGAAACCGCCGCATCGGAGTCGGATGCGGACCGCATTCTCCGGCGATCCTACGCCGATCGCCTTGGCCATCCCACGCCGTATGACCGCCTGTTCTCGCACTATGCGGCGGCGACGCTGGACGATCGCCGCGATTCGGTGCGTTTGACGCAGCACGGCCGATCGGTCGCCGCCCGCGCGCAGCCGCTTGAGCTCTACGAAGAAACGCTCTCGCTGGCGCAGCCGGCGATCCTCGACGCCATCATGGACCGATTGACTCAGACGGGAAACGAGTGGATGAAACTCGGCGCGGCAATCGCGGGAGCGGCCGCCATGACCGGCCAGCCCCCGGACAAAGTGCGTTTCCATCTGTGCCTCCTGTTAAAGCGCGATGTTCTTCAATTGCGCCGAGACGAGTAAGACGGCGGGGCGCTGCAGCCAGCCTATTTTCCGACTGCAGCACAGTTCACACAATTTCGAAGGAGATTCCGGTTGAAAACTCAACGCACATTAACCCCCTGGACCATCGCCTCGTTCTTCGCGGTCCCGCTCACGCTGGTCCTCAGCGCCGCCGCCGCTCAAGCGGCGGACGGCGTCGTCCCCCCGATCTCCGTTCAGGTGGGCGTCGGCTACCTGACCGATAGCTCCGCCCGCAATGCGGCGGGCGACGCGGGCCTGCACGCTGGTCTGTCCTACGGCCTTCCCAACAAGAGCCTGCTGTCCACGCTGCACGGCAAGCCGTCGATCGATGTGGATTACAACCACACCGGCGGCCATGGCGGCCGCGTCGATGTCCTGGGCTTTAGCTACACCGAGCGCATCTCGGTCGGCAACGCTGTGACCGACGTCGTCACCAGCGGCGCCCGCCCGTATGTGGGCCTGGGTATCGGCGCATTCCGCACGGATGTCAAGCGCCGCACCACCACCACGACAACCACGAGTGACAGTGGTAACCCCGGCAGCGGCAACCCGGGAACCATCCAGACCACCAGCGGCACGCCCGGCGTCAACTCGCAACTGACCACCACCACGACTTCGTCGCAGTCGGCGAACGGCTGGAGCCTGGGCGGCAAGATCCTCGCCGGCGTCGATTTCGGCAAGACGTACATTGAGGCGTCGTACCAGATCGGCGGATCCAAGCTCGGCGTCCGCTCCGACACCGCGAACCTCTCGGTCGGCGTCCACTTCTAAGCGCCCGTCCCGACGCAGCAAAACGCCTCGGCCTTCCAGCGAAGGCCGAGGCGTTCTCAATTCCGCGATTACCGAATCTGCGTGGTCACGCCCCAGCTGCCGGTGAGGCTCATGCCGGGATCCAGCGCCGCCAGTCCCCATTCCGGGTGGTTGAAGGCGTCGGAGGCGCAGGTCATCGGCTCGATCGCGAGCGAGTGGCGGCGCAGACCTTCGGGAAGCGGATCGCCGCTGTAGAGGACCGCCGAGAAGAACGTCTTGTCCATCCAGACCGTCACGCCGCGCGTCTGAGATTGCAGGGAGATGCGCACGACGCCGTCCGCGCCGTCCCGGTCCGGATCTACAAAGCAGTGGTTGATCTCCAGATTGCCGATGGCGCGCGGCGTCGTAAAGTCAAACGGCGTACCGGCGACGGGCAGAACCTTCCCCGTCGGGATCAAGTCCTCAAACTCCAGAATCGAATGCATCGGCACATGAAGGATATCCGTGTCGATCAATCCTTCACCCACCCGGAAGTATGGGTGGAAGCCGGCGGCCACCGGCGCCGCTGTCTCCCCCGCGTTCTCAATCCGGAAGTCACAGATCAGACCGTCGTCGGTCAGTTCATAAGCGATTTCGACATCCAGCGTGAACGGATACCCCTTGTCGGCGTAATCCGCGCCGTTCAAGCGAGTCCGGAACACCACGCCGTAGTCGCCGCGCGCGGCGTAGTCCCAAACGAGCGTGCGCATAAAGCCATGGATCGCATGCGGCGCGTCATGGCCGGTGTTGGGCAGCTGATAGCCCTGGCCGTCGAACGTATACTGCCCGCCCTTGACCCGGCCGGGGAACGGAATCAAAACATCCCCCTGCCCCGCCTGCTTATTCGCCGCGCCCTGATACCCCCAGATCACATTCCAATCCGTCCCATCGGCCTGCCGCCGCGTCAGCGTGCGCAGCGAAGCGCCGCGATTGGACGCGGTGAGCGTGATATCGCCGCGTGTGAGAGTGATGTCGAGGTCGCTCGGGTCATTGCCCGTCGCTTGATACGCCATTGGTGTCGATTCTCCGTGGTGAATATAATGTCGTTGTCAGTTGTCAGGAAGAGTGGCCCTCACCCGGCCCTTCGGGCCACCCTCTCCCAATTCTGGGAGAGGGTTAAGAGCTAAGAGGAGTATCAAAAATCCTCAAAACAAAAACTCTGACTCCCCCTCTCCCAGAATTGGGAGAGCCGGGTACCCGCTTGCGGGTGGAGGGGGGCGAGGGCCTAATCCTAAAACCCATCCTTCAAGAAACACGTCGCTGGCGGCAGCAGCGCCGCGAGTAACTGATACGCGGGTTCGTCCAGAACCTCCAGCCGGCCGGCGGCGCGGAGGCGGTCGAGGGACGGCTGGCCCCAGTAGGCCTGGGACAGCGTCGCGATGTCTAAAGACATGCCTGGCGCTTGGTCCGTGCGGCTGACGGAAACTGCGCCGCCTTCGATCTCGAGGGCGAAAGCGCCGGTGTTCCATTCGGCCTGACTGTCGGTGACGCCGATCGTGACGCTTCCTGTCAGGTCCGTCGCAGGCTGAAGCGCAGTGAGGGCTTGATCGACGGAGGCGATGCGGCCCATGAAGAGGGGGATCAGACGCGTTTGCAGATCGTAGCCTTGAATGTACAGCGCCAATGGGTCGTCGAGCGGGGCGTTCCAGGAGACCTTCGCCAACTGGGTGCCGTAGTAGTGCAGCATCGACAGCAGTCCGCGATAGGCCGATGGCGTCAGCGCGAAGAATTCGTGCAGCGTCGCTGTGTCGCCTTCGGCGGGATATCGAAAAACGAGGTATCCTTCGTCGGCGCTTGTCACAGGATTACGGTAGACGTAGGTGTAGGTCGTGTAGCCGTCCCGATGATCGAGGCCGCTCCAGTAGTTCGGATTGGGGTCTTTCCGGGTGATCATTCCCCGGTAACGCCGCGTGTACGCTTCGTAAATCGGCCGGACTGTCTCCAGCGCCTCCATGCCTTCCATGCGGCGCGTGTCGCGGCCTTCGGGAAAGCTGGGGATCATGGAAAGCGCGGCGGTGTAGCTGCGCTGCTCCCCCACCCAATCCCAGCCGTGCTTGCGGTAAAAGGCGTAGGCAAAGGGGAACAGGCCGCTCAGCGGCTGGCGGCGCTCCCGCATATCCCGCAGGCCCTCGGCGAGCAGACGGGCGACGTAGCCGCGCCCTCGGCAATCGGCGGCGCAGGCGACGCCCGCGACGCCGCTCATAGCGAGCTCAACCCCGCCGCCCCAGCCCAGGTGCATCGCATGGTATGTGGCGGCGGCGACCAGCCGGCCCGCCTCGAAGAAACCCAATTGGGGAGAACGCGGCTTCTCCGCAGGCAGCGCGCCCGTGAAGTCCAGAGTAGCAGGGCGGCGTCCGCGCGCGAACGCTTCGTTCATTAAGGCGGTATGGGCGGCGTCATCGCCCGGCGTCAACCAGCGAAGTTCAGGTGTCATAAGGTCGATAATTCGACGAAGCTTCGATAACGGCGCTCGTCGATCTTTCCTTCATCGCGGGCCGCGCAGATCGCGCAGCCGAGTTCATCAAGGTGCCGGCAGTCCGCAAAGCGGCATTCGCCCAGATACGGCTTAAATTCGGGGAAGCAGTACTGGATGTCTTCTTTGTCCACCTGCCAGAATTCGAGCTGGCGCAAGCCCGGCGTGTCCGCCACCCATCCCGCCTTGCCTTCCTCCAATGGAATCAATTCGGCGCTCGTCGTGGTGTGCCGGCCTTTGTAGGTGATATACCCAATGTCGCCCACCCGCAGGTCCAGACCAGGACAAAGGGCGTTGATCATGCGGCTCTTCCCGACGCCGCTGGGGCCGGCGAAGGCGGAAATCTTATCGCGCAGCTCCGCGCGCAGATCGTCGATCCCAATATTCTCCCGCGCGCTGACGTACCAGATCCGATAGCCCGCGCGCTCGTAGACGGCCATGCGCAGACGCAGCGATTCTTCCTCGCCGCTATCCACGAGGTCGATCTTGTTGACGACGATGCTGGCAGTGATATCCGCCGATTCCGCCATCACGAGAAACCGGTCGAGCAGCCACGGGTCCGGCTGCGGCTCCTTCGCGGCGCAGGCGACAAAGAGATGGTCTAAATTCGCGACCAGGGTATGCTGCCCGCGCTGCGAGGGCGATTCGCGAGCGATCTCGGTGCGGCGAGGCAGGATCTCCTCGATCATGGCGAGATCCGGATCGATGCGTACATGCTCGCCGACCGCGATGGGATCGGTGTCGCGGCGCTTCTTCGCCGAATCCACGCGCTTCGCGCGGCTGCCGGAAGTGGAGTAAACAAGCTCCTTCTTCAAGTTACCGCGCAGCTTGCAGATCACCACCCCATGCTCCTCGGTCTGCACGTGGTAGTTCCCGCTGTTGATCCGAAAGACCGTGCCGTCCACGATTGTGGCCGGCGCGGCTTCCGTCTCCGGTCGTATTTCTAAATCTATGGAGGACCTCAATTGGATTTTGCAAATTTCATCATTATGTGGATACTATCCCATCCGATTTGATTTGTCAATCATCGGGCGTGAGATTGACGCCGGATTCCCGTTGCGCCGCCGCCGCGATGTCCGGTATAGTAAGATCATGCGTGGTGAAGAGTGGGTGACATTTGAGGAAAGCACGGGACTGACGGTCATCGACGGCCGGCCTTCGGTCATGCCGACATACCACCGGCACCAGGAGATCGAGCTGAATTTTCTACCGCAGGGCAGCATGACCTATCTCTTCGCCGGCGTCCAGCGAACGGTCCCCACCGGCCGCCTGGCGGTCTTCTGGGCGGCGTTTCCGCATCGCCTGATCCATACCGAAGGCGACCCGACCTTTTACTGCTTTTACCTGCCGCTCGCCCGGCTACTGCAATGGCGCATCCCCGGCGAGCTTACGACCGCCATCCTGAACGGCGCTCTGGTCATCGATCAGGACGACTCCAACATCCTCATCGATCAGGTGCTGCTCCCGCGCTGGGCGGACGAACTGGCCGACTGCAACCCCGCGCGCGAAAAGACGTGTTATCTGGAGATGGAGGCGCGCATGCGCCGGCTTTCCGTGGCGCTCCAGACGCACACGCCGCTCAGCCGCGACGCGGAGCGCGTCAACGGCCTCGCCTCCACAGCCAACGAGATGGAAAAAGTGGAGCGGATCACCGCCATCATCGCCGCCCACTACACGGACCCCCTCGGCGTCAGCGATATCGCCGCCCTCGTCGGCCTGCATCCCAAGTACGCCATGACCCTGTTCAAGAAAAACTTCGGGATGTCGATCTTAGAATACCTCACCCGCCACCGCCTTTCCCACGCCCAGCGCCTGCTGGCGACCACCAACGCTAAGATCGTCGACATCGCCTTCGACGCCGGATTTGGCTCCGCCAGCCGCTTTTACGAGATCTTCGAGCGAGAATGCGGCCAATCGCCCCGCGAGTTCCGCAGACGCATGCAGTTTGGGGAGTGAGTCTGCGTTCGTCCCTATTCCCCCCCTACCGCTCCGAAGCCGCGGAAAACGAGTGCCGGACGCGCCAGCCTTCTTTGAGATCGTGTTCGATCATGACGTAGGCGACGAGCAGGGCGGCGGCGAAGGGAACGGCGGGAGCGCCGCTAGTTGGGGCAATCAGGTAGTGTTCGGCGGGGTCGCGGTCGGCGCGGAAGGTAAGGGCGTGGGCGCGGTCTCCATGGGCGCTCAGCCAGCTGCCGCGCCAGCCGTTGCCCAGCAGGTCGAAGCCGCCGGCGCGGTTGTCGCCCAGTGTCACGCGTGTTACGGGATGGAAGATTCCTTCGTTCCCGATGAAGTAGGCCGCGAGCGCGGTTCCGCCATGGGAGGAGGGAACGGTGAGGGTGCGGATGCCGTCGCGGCGGACGACCGGCCAGAGGCGGTCGGAGCCGGCGGCGACGATCCCTTCCCCGATGTGGAAGGTCGCCGCCGCCGAGCCGTCTGCCCAGAGTCCTTCGTGGTACCATCGATAGCGCTGCGCCGACACGAGCACGCCGCCGGCCGAACGGACCTGCGCGGACTTCGCCGGAATCGGCGTGATCGTCATCGGTTGTACAATTGCGCTATAAGGGTCTACGAGCTTGAACCTCTGTTTCGATGAGTGGCGCTAGAAGTTCGGCTTCGATACGGAAACCGAATACCCCCAGCCGCCGTCATGATTGGTGACTTTGACGAGAATGCGGTTAACACCGGCATTCAAGCGAATGGCGACCTTATCTTCCTTCGGGCTTAAGCTGCGCTTGGCGTCGTTTGTGTGAATGACGCGGCCGTTGAGCCAGATCTGGATGCCGTCATCGCTGCCGCACTGCAGCACCGCCTCGCGCGCATGGATCGATTCGAGCTCCGCGTAGCCGTAAGCCGCCACATAGTCATAGTTGCCGACGATCGCCAGAAGGTTAACGACCCCCTTGGCGGTTGCGGCGCTGCGCCAGGCGATCTTGCGGCCGTCGGCGCCGGTATACTCGGCGCTTCGGTCGATTTGACCGTCGGCGCCCAGTGCGGATTCCAGCGCCGTCGGCAGCGCCAGCGAGATCTCTCCGGCCGTCTCGCCCGAGAACGGTCCCGCAACGCTCCATTCCCCGATGGCGTCTTCGGTCGCGGCCTTCTGCGCGGCGTCCCAGCTGGCGCGCAGATCGCGCGGGTCCACCGCGCCGAACTCCTTGCCGCTGGTCGGCACGCGCATCGGGGTGTCGAGCTTCGGCAGCAAGTCTCCATGGGCGGCGATCAGTTCATCGCACATCTCCACGATCTGGTCCAGTGTCAGAGTCGCCGCCGTCAGCGGGTCGAACATCGCGGCCTGATAGACATGATCGCGTCGCCCTTGCAGCGCCGCCTGGATGAACAGCTCGTGCTGCGCGACATGCGGCTGCATGTAGGCGAGCAATTGCGTGGGAAGCGCGCCGACGGTCGTGAAGCGCAGGCCGCTGCGGTCCACCAGGGTCGGAACTTCGGCGATGGCGTCGTGAGGCAGGTTCGAGATCGCGCCGTTGTTAGGCATGTTGCCATAGACGACCGACGGCGTTCCGGTGACGATCGAGTGGATAATCGTGCTGCCATACTCGTGGCTCTTATGCACCTCCATCGGCTCGTCGGAGACACTAAAAGTCTTCATGCGCTCGAACTCGTCGACAATGCCGTCGCAGCGGCGCAGATATTCGTCGATCGGAACGTCATAGCGGTCGATGACTTCCTGGCCGCGCGGAATGAAGTACGGGCTGTACTCGGCGTTGTGCTCGCTGGACTCGGTGACGAAATAGCCAAGCCGCTTCATCATCTCGAAGCGGACCTTGTTGGTGTTGTAGACCTTGGGATCGTCCATCGCCTCGAATAATCGCGGGTACAGATCGACGCCGTTCTTCTTCATCTGAAGGTAGAACGCCATATGGTTGATGCCCGCGCAGGTGAAGGCGACCTGTTCGGGATCTTCGCCGATATATCCCATCAGCTGATTGAACGTGCCCTGGACGCTATGGCAGAGACCGACGGCGCGGATGCTGCTCGTGCGCGTGATCGTCTGCATGTTCATCGACATCGGGTTCGAATAGTTCAGCAGGACCGCGTCCGGACAAAGCTCCTCCATCGTGTGAACCAGCTCCGTCAGCATCGGATAGGTGCGCAGGGCGCGGAACAGGCCGCCGGGTCCGGTAGTGTCCGCGATGGTGAAGTTCAGGCCGTACTTGCGTGGGATCTCAAAGTCCACCAGCGTCGAGTTAAACCCGCCGATCTGGACCATATTGATGACGAAATCCGCGCCTTCCAGCGCCTTACGCAGATTGAGCGTCGCCTCGATCGTCGGATTGGCGCCGAGGGTCTTCGCCACCTTGCGGCACAGATTGGCGCCGACTTCCAATCGCTCGGCGTCGATATCCATGTAGGAAAACGTGGCGTCGCGAAACTCGGGATATCCAAGGATATCGCCGGTCAGGTTCTTGGAGAATACGACGCTGCCCGCGCCGATCATGGCTACTTTGATCATGACAATTCAAAACTCTCTTTGGGGGTGTCTAGTCTGCCCTTATTATAGAGTCAATCATAACGGATTTCTTCTGAATATTTCGCAAATTTGTCCGGAATAGTAAGATTCTATATCCTTACAGAAATCTAATCTCACTTTGATTTTATCAGTATATAGGAGGCTTTCCGATCTGTCAATCCGCAAGCGTCCGAAAAACACGAAAACAGCCGGAGCAAACGCTCCGGCTGTTTTGAAAAAAGGCGGCCACGAGCCGCGATTACATCGCGTGCATCGGCTTTTTGACGGCGGCGCTGGCGACGAACTTCTTCGGGTTCTTGTCGAACTCGGGCTTACAGCCGGCGCAGCAGAAGTAATAGGTCTTGCCCTTGTAGGTGCTGTGCCCGGCGGCGGCGCCGACGGATGCGATCTTATCGCCCGTGACGGGGCAAACGAGCGCGGCCGGCGCGGCGGCCTTCTTAACGACTTTGGCGGGGGTGGCGGCGAAGGCGGAGGACGCGAGCAGCATAGTGGCGGCCACGGCGATCAATGGACGGATCATAGGTGAATACTCCTTGATAAGGTCGGTCGAAAACTTGACAATCTGAAGTGATTATACTATACTACTGGGGCTTTTGTTCCCAACAATGTCGGTGTGAAGGAGTCTAATACTTTGGAACGAACGTTTCTCATGGTCAAGCCGGATGGAGTGCAGCGCCGCCTGGTGGGCGAGATCATACAGCGATTTGAGCAGAAGGGCTTCAAGCTTGTCGAGCTGAAGCTGCTCACCCCGACCCGCGAACTGGCCGAGGAGCACTACGGAGTGCACCGCGATAAGCCGTTCTTCGAAGGCGTCGTCAGCTTCATCAGCTCCGGCCCGGTCGTCGCGATGGTGTGGGAAGGCGACGACGTGATCGCCCTGTCCCGCAAGCTCGTCGGCGCCACCAAGCCCAGCGACGCCGCCCCCGGCACGATCCGCGGCGACTACGCGAACTCGGTCGGCGAGAACTTGATCCACGGTTCGGACTCGGTCGAGAACGCCGAAGCCGAGATCAAACTCTGGTTTAGCTAAAAGCCCCATCTCCCCGCGCTTGGGTAAGTTTCCCCTTTTTCTCTGCTAAAGGCACTTCGGGCAGGAAAGAGGGCGTTCGTAACTCAAGCCGCACGAGGGTTACGTAAGGTTGAAAGAAATAGCCTATCACCTAATCAAGGCGATGGGCTATTTTCTTCGTAGGTAGTAACGGCTTTGTACCTACTGAAGCAAATCCACAATTTCTCCATGCCCCTTTTCCAAAGCCCACTCCAGCGCCAACGTCTTGTCCAAATCAATTTCATTGCTTCGCGCATATTCCAGTAACAATCTAACCGTTTCCGTATGCCCGCTGAGCGCTGCATAGGACAAACTGGTTTGTCCGCGATCCGTCTTACGATTGATGTCTGATCCAGCCATGAGCAATAATGTGACAATCTCGTTATAGCCTTCATCGGCGGCCCGCATTAACGGTGTCCCTCCTCCGACCCTTTGTGTGACATCAACCTCTGCTTTGTACTCCAATAGGAGTGAGACAAGTTTGACGTAACCACGTTCTGCAACAATGAGGAGCAGAGGAGCAGGATCATTATCTCCAATACGCGCATCGGTTGGAATCCCACCATCTAATTGTGCTTTCAGCAGATCATAGTCGCCCGTCTTGGCCGCATGGACCGCCGGAACAATGTGCGTGATCCAATCGAGTGCAACCCCACCTTTTACTGGCGCGAGAAGCATGTCTTCTGGCCGCGCTCCCGCCTCAAGTAAGGCCCAGGCGAGAGGGGCTTGTCTGCCGTTGTAAGCACGATCTAAGAGGCTCATCCCCAGCCCATTCTTTTGGTGAATGTCCGCGCCGCCTTTGACCAATTCATGAAGACAGCAGCCATCATTCGCAATCATGACAGCGGTATTGCCATATTTGTCGACTGCATTGATATCCGCGCCATGCTGCAAAAGAAAACGAACGATCCCAGGATGGCCTTGACGCACGGCGATCATTAGCGGCGTTTCCTTGGAACGGTTGACCTTATGAACGCTAGCGCCCTGGTCGAGCAAAAACTGGAGAAACTCATCGCTAGCCCCGCACACGATCGCCATCATCAGTGGGGTGATATTGCCTTTGAGCGCGTTAATATTGGCGCCTCCCCCCAGGCACGCCAGCACGCCATCAACACTCTTAAGTTTGGATTGTTCAATAATATCCATTAGCATGCTCTCGCTGTTATTATCACCTTTCCCGTCATGCAATCAAAAGGGCGAACGCTGAATAGCGCTCGCCCTTAATCTCAGTCTTATGCTAGCCTAGCTGGACTTACCGATGCACGGCCCCCACCCGCTCAGCGAGAGCGGTTTCGACGGCGCGCATTTGCGCCTCGACTTCGGCGTCGGTGAGCGTGCGGTCGGCGGCGCGGAAGACGAAGCGGATGGCGACGCTTTTTTTGCCTTCGCCGATCTTTTCGCCGGTGTAGATGCTTTCGGGGGCGATCTCTTCCAGCAGCGTTTCTTCGACGACGGAACGCGCGGTGCTTTCGAGCGCCCAGTAGCCGACTTCGCTGTCCACCACGACCGCGAGGACGCGGGTGACGGCGGGGAAGCGCGGGAGCGGTGTGTAGTGGCGCGTGTCGGCGGCGATGGCGAGCAGGGCGTCGGCGTCCAGCTCGAAGGCGGCGACGCGGCCGACGCTAGCGGGAACGTTCAGGTCGGACTTCACGGCGTCGGGGTCCAGCTCGGCCACGTAGCCGATGGGCTGACCATCGAGCTCAATCAGCGCGGTGCGTCCGGGATGCATGCCGTGGACCTGGCCGGGCACGAACTGCGGCGCGGGCAGTCGCAGGCGCGTGAAGAGGCCTTCGACCACGCCCTTGGCGGCGTAGAAGTCGATGGCGGGGATCTCTTCGCCGGTCCAGCGGCGGGGCGAGACGGCGCCGGTGAGAACGCCGGCGACGCGGCGCGTCTCCAGATAATTGCTCACCCCTTCGCCCTTCGCGAAGACTTTGCCGACTTCAAAGAGCCGCACGTCGGGCTCGCGCTGGCGCAGGTTATGCGACAGGACTTCGAGCAGGTTCGGGACGAGCGCCTGGCGCAGGCCCGAAAGCTCGGCCGAAAGCGCGAGGCGGATCGCGACACGCTCGTCTGCCTTTTTGGGATCGTCGAAGGGCGACGGGGCCGCGAGCGAATGTGTCAGCGCTTCCTGCAAACCCATGCTGGTGAGGACGGTGCGCAGATCGCCGGCGAACTTGCCGCGCGGCGCGTCCACCGCTCCGGCGCCGGGCGCGGCGGGCAGCGACTCGGGCAGCGTGTCGTAACCGATCATTCGGCCGACTTCCTCAATCAAATCGATCTCTTTGAGAAGGTCGGTGCGGAAGGTCGGCACGAGGACTTTGAAAGGCGTCACGGACGGATCGACGATCAGGCCCAGACGCGTGAGCGAGTGCGCAATCGTCTCATCGCTCAGATCCGTGCCGAGGATCGCATTGGTGCGCGCGGGGCGCAAAGCAATCGGCAGAGCGCGCGCGGGGCTGGGATACAGATCGATCCGGCCCAGCGCGACTTCGCCGCCCGCGAGATCCGCCAGCAGCTCAGCGGCGCGCTCCAGAGCCAGGGGAACCATCTCGGGGTCGATCGTGCGCTCGAAACGATAAGAAGCATCCGTGGAAAGGCCAAGCACTTTGGACGTCCGGCGAATACTGCCCGCGTCGAACAGCGCAGCTTCTAAGAAGATATGCCGCGTCTTGTCCGTGACTTCGGTCTCCGCGCCGCCCATGACGCCGGCGACGGCGATGGGCTTCTCACGGTCGGCGATCACAAGCATGCCCGCTTGAAGAGTGCGTTCGGCGCCATCCAGCGTCACAATCGTCTCGCCGGCATTGGCTGGGCGGACGACGATCTTGCCTTCGGGGATCGTGTCGTAGTCGAAGGCGTGCAGCGGCTGGCCGAGTTCGAGCATCACGTAATTCGTAACATCGACCACGACGTTCACCGGACGCATGCCGCAGGCGGCGATGCGCTTCTGGATCCAGTCGGGCGACGGGCCGATCGTGACGTTGCGCACGACCTTGCCGGCGTAGCGCGGGCAACCTGCGGTGTCGGTGATGACCACGCCCGCCCAGCGGCGCACGTCGTCATTCTCGTCCGGCAGCGGCGTGGGCGCCCAGGACATCTTCGTGTCGAGCGTCGCGGCCGTTTCGCGGGCGACGCCGAGCAGGGACATCCAATCGCCTCGGTTAGGCGTGACCTTGGTATGGTAGACCGGACCGTCTTCCGACGGCGTGATCTCCTCCACTTCGAGGCCCGCCATGGTCAATTTGTCGGCCAGCGCTTTGTCATCCAGCGTCGTCGGGACGAACTCGCGCAGCCATTCCACGGGAAATTTCATGATTTAAAATCTACGGTTCAAAACTGCCGGAGGAACCGGACGTCGTTCTCCGCGAAAAGTCGGATGTCGTCGATGCCGTACTTCGCCATCGGCATCCGGTCGATGCCCAGGCCCCACGCGAAGCCCGTATAGCGCTCGCTGTCGATTCCCATCGACTCCAGGATGTTGGGGTGGACCATGCCCGCGCCGCCCAGCTCCAGCCAGCCCTCGCCCCATTGGATGGCGACTTCGACGCCGGGTTCAACAAACGGGAAGAAGTCGGGACGGAAGCGAATGGTGACGTCGCCGAACAGCAGCTTGACAAGCTGCGCGAACGTCCCCTTGAGATCCGCCAGCGTCAGACCCTCGTCCACGGCCAGCAGGTCGACCTGATGGAACGTATGCGAGTGCGTGGCGTCGACGGCTTCGTAGCGGTAGCACTTGCCGATCGTCGCCTGCCGGATGGGAGGCTTTTGATTCTCCATCACGTGCGCCTGGAACGCCGTCGTCTGGGTGCGAAGCAGATGGGAGTCGTCGATATAGAACGACATCTGCTCGTCGAATGCTGGATGATCCGGAGGATAGTTCAGCATCTCAAAATTGTAATGATAATGCTCGATGTCCGGGTACTCGTCGAACGAGTAGCCCATGGAGATCAGAGCATCCTTCACGGCCTGCATCTGGCGCGTGATCGGATGGGGTCCGCCCGTCCAGACATTGCGCCCGGGCAGGGTGACATCCACCGAGTCGGCGGACAGACGCGCGGCGCGCTCGGCGGCGGCCAGACCGCCCCGGCGTGCGCCCAGGCGTTCCAGCAGGTCCGCTTTGCGGACATTGACGGCTTGTCCGAACTGCGGCTTTTCCTCGGCGGGCAGAGAACCAACGAGGCGCAGAAGGCCGGTTAACCGGCCCTTGCGCCCCAGATAGTCCACTTCCACACCGTCCAGCTGCGCCACTGTTCCCGCGTTATCCACGGCGTCGGCGGCTTCCATCGCGATTTGCGCGAGTTCTTCGTACGGTGTCATGATCGTGATTTAAGACGTCGCGATGCCGGCCGTCGGGGCCACCACCGTGATGTTGAGCGACTTCACCAGCGAATTGAACGCGTTGATGTCGCTGATCGCCATCTCCGACAGGACCTTGCGATCCAGCTCGATGCCCGAGGCGCCGAGGGCGGCGATGAAGCGGCTGTACTGAACGCCCTGCGCGCGGCAGGCGGCGTTGATACGCGCGATCCAGAGCGAGCGGAAGCTGCGCTTCTTGTTGCGGCGGTCACGGTAGGCGTAGTTGCCGGACTTCATGACCTGTTCGTTCGCGCTCTTGTAGAGGCGAGACTTGCCGCCGAAGTAGCCCGAGGCTTCCTTCAAAATCTTGTGGTGACGCTTGTGGCGCATCACGCCACGCTTGACACGTGCCATATCTCTGTCCTTTTACGGGCGCTCACGCGCCCGGTTCTTTTAATATCAATGACGCCGCAAAACGCTGCGGCGAAAAATTGCGCTTTAAATAAATTCAAGACCGCCAGGTCTTTAAATCGAATTAAAGACCGTTGGGAAGCATGCGCTTCATGGCTTTGAGCTTGCCCTTGTAGAGCTGGCTTTCGGCGGCCAATTTGCGGGACGTTCCCGGTCCCTTGTGGATGTTCAGGTGATTGCGGTAAGCATGCTGATGGATCAGCTTGCCGGTGCCCGTCACTTTAAAGCGCTTCGCCGCGGTTTTGCGGGTCTTGATCTTCGGCATCGTATCAGTCTCCTTCGTACAAAAACTCTATTCAGGGCGCCCACAGGGACTCCCCGCAATTCTTCTTCACGCAACAACGAACCCGGCCACACGTCGCGC
Organism: Capsulimonas corticalis; assembly: GCF_003574315.2. GTDB lineage: Bacteria > Armatimonadota > Armatimonadia > Armatimonadales > Capsulimonadaceae > Capsulimonas > Capsulimonas corticalis. The sequence continues at coordinate 6,841,518 of NZ_AP025739.1, forward strand.
CGGGTTCGATGCGATTCTTTTTATCCATCCCGAAACCCATCAGCGTTCCGAATGGACCGCGAAGGACACGAAGCGAAAGCGCTCGAACACGATCGCTTACGCGGCGGGCGGGTTCTCCGGCTCAGGAGCCGGCGCGGGCGTCGCCGCCGGCGCAGCCGCTTCCGGGGCGGGCGCGGGCGTTACGACCGGAGCGGGCGCGGCGACTGGCGCCGTATTCGCTGCGGGCGCCGCAGGACGCGGAGCGGCGGGCTTCGGCGCGGCGGGGGCCTTGGGAGCTCCCGGCGCGGCGGGCTTGGGTCCACCCGCCTTCAGCGGGCTCAGGATCATGGTCATCATTCGGCCTTCCATCGACGGCGGCTTCTCCACCTGACCGACTTCGGAGACCATATTGGTGACTTTGTCCATCTGCTGGCGGCCAAACTCTGGGTGCGTGATCTGGCGTCCCTTGAACCGGATCGTCACCTTGACTTTGTCGCCGTCCTCCAGGAACTTGATGGCGCTGCGAACTTTGACATTGAAGTCATGATCCTCGATGTTCGGAAACATCTGGATGCCCTTCAGTTCGCTTTGCTTGTGCTTCTTGGCGGATTCTTTTTCTTTTTTGGCCTGCTCGTACTTGAACTTGCCATAGTCCATGATCTTGCAGACCGGCGGCTGCGCCTGAGGCGCGACTTCGATCAAGTCGATCCCGCGCTCCCGTGCGATCGCCAGGGCTTCGCGGGGCGTCATGATGCCCAGCTGACCGCCATCATCATCGATGACGCGGATCTCCCGCGCTCGAATCCGCTCGTTCATGTTTACCCGCGGCTCACGCGGGTCTCTGCGAAAATCCCGACTGTTTATAAAATTCCTCCGAAATCGCTCGCTCGAAAACGTCAGTTTTGACGACCGTTAGCATACTGGCGCGCTTGCATTTAGCCAGTAAAAAACTCCCTACAGTATAGCTTATTCCACGATAGGAGTCAAGAGAAGCAAACAATGAGTCGGCTATATTTCGTGAAGTTTTTCCACTCACATTAAAAATATTCCTAAAAACGGGTATATTCTTAATTGAGAAATATGAACAAATCAGGAATATCAAGAGATGTACCGCTGACAGAGCATCAAATGCTGGCGTCTTTATTCAACGGACAAGTACGTTTTCCCGCCTTGGATGTTCGCGCGCGCCTCGCCCCATTTCGATCGCCGGCCCCGAAGACATCGATTACCGGCGCTGACGCGATCGTCGATGTCACGTGGGGCGCCAAAACGTACACGTTCGTCGTCGAATGCAAGACACAATCTACGCCCAAAATCATCGATGCGGCTATTGGACAGGCAACGCGATATTCCCAGGATATGGGCCTGCTCCCCATGATTTTTACGCCCTATCTCAGTCGAGAGGCGCTGGAGCGCTTAGAGGCGGCTGGGATAAGCGGCGTCGACCTCTCCGGCAACGGTATTATTCACGTCCCAGGCGAAATATTTATCTATCAAAGCGGCGCGCCAAATCGATACCCGTCTCGCCGCCAGGGACCAAATCCGTATCGCGGCGCATCCTCTCTCGTCGCCCGGACATTGGCGATACAGACGGAATTCGGCTCCTCCCGCGCTATTGAGAAGTTCATCGCGGAACGCGGAGGCATGATTACCCAGGGCGCCATTTCCAAAGCGCTCAATGAGCTTGAAGACGATTTGGTTATTCTGCGCGAACAACGCGCCATCCGAGTCCTGCAATATGATGTGCTACTCGACGCGCTCGTCCGCCATTTTGAACGCCCCGATCCTCACGAGGCGCGCAGCTGTAAAGTCAGCGGATCCCCCGGCGAAATCCAAAAGATTATCGTGGATCAGGCCATCAAGCAAAGTGAGAAAGTCATTGTGACCGGTCTGGGATCCGCCAGTCACTACACGGCAATGGCGCAGTCTCCGCCAATCCCAATTTATTGCCGTCGCCTAGATTTGCTGGACGGTTACGCCGACTTCGAGAGCAGATTCCCCAATGTCGTGATTAAGCGTATGGCCGATCCTGGTGTTTATTACGATGCTCACATGGAAGGCGGCCTGCCATGGGCGTCCCCCGTTCAAACTTATCTTGAGCTGATGAACGGCGGAGCTAGAGATCGCGAGATGGCGGATAATGTTCGCCGCTTTTTCTCCATGGAGATTGGCAAAAAGCAATCCATTTCCGATGAGACCAACAACAATGCGTGAACCACAAAACGAGATGATGGGAGCGCTGCTCGACATCTATTACGAATTACGAGAGACTCAGATCCGTCCCATCATCATCGGCGGTTTGGGAATCTATCTCAGAGCGCGAGATGTCTTCGAACGAGAAGTGACAACTCTCACTCCTCTCGCTCCCGCACGCGCGACTCAGGACATTGATATGGTTCTGCGTCCGGAAACAATCCTCAGGCCGGAATTAAGGTCCAGCTTCCAGCACATGCTGGCCACACTAAAGTTCCGCGTGATCAAAACGCGCGCCTACTGGCAATATAAAAGACTCCACTACTACCACGAGCAAAAACTAGATCTGCATACCTGGGCGCCGACAGAAGAATCGCAAAGCTCTTACCAGATCGTTAATGAAAAGCTTATCTCATTGGATCCCAACGCTATGCTGGACGCGCACATTGCCAATGAAGCGATTGGGGCGAACGAATTCGCAACGGCCATTCGCTGCTCTGGCTACCGAAGCGAGGGGGCATTCTACGAATGCGCCGCTTTTGTCGCCCACCCGTTCACTCTCGCTGTTATGAAATTACTCGCCTACCGCGATTTTGCGCACAAGACCGCCACTGCGGAATTATCAGCCGAAGAAGCGCGAACCAATCTGCAATTCGTCCAAAAGCATGCTCTTGACATCTACATACTTCTTTCGACGATTACAGAAGAGGAATGGGAGCACGCGAAAGAACTGGCGGCCCATTATAGCAATATATCCATATTTCACAACGCAAAGACCGTTGTGCGAGAAGCATTTTCAGAACTTGATGCGCCGGGAATGGTCCAAATGCGCACCAGTCTAGACGCCACTCCTGAGATGCAGTTTGAAGCTGCTCCATCTCTACTGAACGAACTTTTTGGCGTTCGATAAATAGGGCGCACCTGCATGGGTCCCATGCAGGCGCGCCCTGCTCAAAGAGTTTACGCCGTTTCTTCCACCAGCCGCGCAATGAAGTCGTCGAGCGGGATCGCGCCCAGGTCCGTGCCGCCGTGCAGGCGCACGGAGACGGTTCCGGCGGCGGCGTCGCGGTCGCCGACGACGAGCATGTACGGGATCTTCTGGACTTCGGATTCGGCGACTTTCTTGCCGACCTTTTCGTTGCGCGCGTCGAGTTCGACGCGGAAACCCTTGGCTTTGAGCTTATCGACAACAGACTGGCCGTACTCTTTGTGGCGATCGACGATCGGCAGCACGACGGCCTGGACCGGCGCAAGCCACGTCGGGAAGACGCCGGCGTAGTGCTCGATCAGGAAGGCCACCATGCGCTCCATCGTGCTGATGATGCCGCGATGGATCATGACCGGCTGGTGCTTGTGACCGTCCTCGCCCGTGTAGTCCAATCCGAACTGCTTGGGAAGGTGGCGGTCGACTTGCACCGTCGAGACCGTTTCTTCCTTGCCGAGCATGTTGCGCAGCTGGATGTCGATCTTCGGGCCGTAGAAGGCCGCCTCGCCCGCCGCTTCGTAGTACGGCAGGCCGAGGTCTTTGAAGACGTCGCGCAGCTCGCCCTCGGCGCGCTCCCACAGCTCGGGGTTATCGACATACTTCTCTTTGTCGTTTGGATCGTGCAGGCTCAGGCGATAGGTGTAATCCGTGATGCCCAGCTTGCGATACGCCGCCTCGACCATCAAAATACAGCCCTTGACCTCTTCGACCACTTGATCCTCGCGGCAGAAGATATGGGCGTCGTTGAGCGTCATGGCGCGAACGCGGGAAAGACCGCTGAGTTGTCCGGACTTCTCATATCGATACATCGTCCCGAGCTCCGCCAGGCGCACCGGCAGGTCCCGGTACGAATGCGGATCGTTCTGATAGATCATGATGTGGTGCGGGCAGTTCATCGGACGAAGCACGAACTCTTCGTTCTCGATCTTCATGACCGGGAACATGCCGTCCTGATAGTGCTCCCAGTGCCCGGAGATCTTGTACAGATCGACCTTCGCCATCTGGGGCGTGTAGACGTGGCTGTACCCCGAGGCCAACTCGACATCCACGATATGGCGCTCCAGCACGCGACGGATCGTGGCGCCCTTCGGCAGCCACAGCGGCAGGCCAGGTCCGATCGTTCCGTTGTTCGCGAACAGGCCGAGCTGCTTGCCCAGGACTTTGTGGTCGCGCCGCTTCGCCTCTTCGAGGCGAGCCAGATGCGCGTCCATCTCCTCCTGCGTGTCAAAAAGATAGCCGTAGATGCGCTGGAGCTGGTCGCGCTTCTCATCGCCGCGCCAATAGGCGCCGGCGACCGAAGCGAGCTTGAAGACGCCGATCTTGCCGGTGCTCTCGACATGCGGTCCGCGGCAGAGGTCCGTGAACGGTCCCTGCGTGTAGAACGAGATCGTCTCGCCCTCCGGAAGATCGTGGATCAGCTCCGCCTTAAACGGCTGGCCGCGCTCCTCTTCCCAGGCAATCGCCTCCTCGCGGGGCTTCTCACTGCGCACGAGCGGGAAGTTATCACGCTTGATCCGCTTCATCCGCGACGCGACTTCCACAAGATCCTCGGGCGTCAGCGTACGGGGCAGATCGAAATCGTAATAGAAGCCGTCCTCGATTGGCGGGCCGATCGCGAGCTTCGCAGTCGGAAACATCTCCACGACCGCCTGGGCCAGGACATGCGCGGCGGTGTGGCGCTGCTTCCAGATCTCATCATACTGCTCAGCGGGTTGCGAATTGTCAGCCACGTTGCTTTTCTCCTCTGCGAAAATGTTCTCTAGTATGACAGAAACCCGGTAATCTTGTCAAACTCAAACCTCTGCCGTCACCTGCGCTTATTCCATGAAATTCCACCCGTGTCGCGTTGCCGGAGGTATAATATCGAAAATCGGAGCTGGAGAGGGTAACGCAGCAATGAAGCGATCCGCGATTTTTTGTTCGGTCTTCACCCTGGTTCTGGCTCTCGCTCCCCCGGCTCCGCAGCCTCGCGCGTTCGGCGCTGCTCCATCGACAGGCAAGGCGCAGATTCTGCTTCAGGATCTGGAGGGGCGCGCGGCTCCGGCGTTTGATGACGCCGCGCGCGTCGCTTCGGTGTATTTTTTCATCATCCACGACTGCCCTATCTGCAACACTTACGCCCCGGAGATCAACCGTATCTCTCAAGATTACCAGACATCGGGCATCGCGTTCCATATTGTTTATGTGGAAAACGACCTCTCGCGGGCCGAGGCGAAGAAGCACGCCCTGGAGCGCCGGTTTACGTGCCCCGTACTGCTGGATCCGCAGCGCCGGTTGGTCAAGTTCACCGGCGCCGTGACGGCCCCGGAGGCGGTGGTTCTTTCGCCGGACCGGAAAGTTTTGTACCGAGGCCGAATCGACAATCGCATGCTGGGATGGAGCGTCATGCATATGCCCAATGTCCACGATCTGCGGGACGCGCTGACGGCGATACAAAATGGGCAGGCGGCGGCGCGGCCTTGGAAGCCTCCAGTCGGCTGCGCGATCTCCACGCCATGAGCGACGCCCTGTCTTCCCGCTCGATGTTCTATCCGATGTCGGCGACGGTCGTTCTGATCGCGAGTATCTTTGCGCTCACGACGCGGACGGCGCCGGTCCATTCGGCTCCGCCCATTCACGCGAGCCGCGCGGTGGCCGACGCGTCGCCCAATTACACGCGCGATATCGCGCCGATTCTCCTTCACTCCTGCGCCTCCTGCCACCGTCCCGGCGCTTCGGCGCCGTTTTCACTGCTCACGCCTCATGACGCGCAAAAGCGGGCGGCGCAGATCGCGGAGCTCACGCGAATCCGTTATATGCCGCCATGGCTGCCGGAGCCGGGCCATGGCGACTTTGCCGGCGACCGGCGCCTGACCGACGCGCAAATTCGCAAAATCGCGGACTGGGTCAAAGCGGGCGCTCCCGAAGGTCCCCGATCGCTCACCCCTACCCCTCCGTCCCCCAAAGACTGGCCGCTCGGTCCGCCGGACCTGATCGTGCGTATGGCCCAGCCGTTTTCATTCGGCGCCGCCGATGAGGCGCAGTGCCGCAGTTTTCTGCTGCCCAAACGGCTCACCCAGGATCGATATCTCAGGGCCGTGGATTTTCGAACCGGCGCGCCCGGCGTCGTGCGCCACGCCTCTCTGTTTATTGACGGCTCGGACAAGGCGCGCAGGCTCCAGCAGCAAAGCGGCGCGGTCGGATGGACGGACTTTTCGGGAAGCGCCGGGCCGGAGCGGCGCCGGATTGGGGAGTGGGCGGTCGGGCGTGAACCCAGTCGATTTCCGAAAGGGACCGCCGCGCTGCTGAAGCGGAAGGACGATCTGGTATTGCAGCTTCGTTTTCAGCCGGACGGGCGGCAAGTGCAGGAACGTTCGGAAATCGCGCTGTACTTTGCCTCCTCTCCAGCGGACGCTCCCGAATCGGTCGCGCTCGGAAACGCCTGGGTCAATTTGCGCCCGAACGAAGTCGCCGCCGTCACCGACTCGTTCACCCTGCCGGTCGCGGCGCGGATCCACGCCGTCAGTCCGCACGCGGAGATGATGTGCCGCTCCATCACGGCGGATGCGACTTTGCCCACAGGCGCCGTCACGCCGCTGCTGTCAATCCCGCAGTTCAACCTGGACTGGGCGGAGCCGCTGCGATACCGGTCGCCGGTGGATCTGCCGGCGGGGACACGGATCACGGTGACGCTGAAGTACGACAACTCCGCCGGAAATCCCCGGAATGCGGAGGGCGTTCCCATGGTCGCCGCGCCGGGATTCGGCTGCACCGACGAATTCGCGGGGGTTGAGTTTCAGATCACGGCCGCCCAGCCGCGCGACGCCTCCGCTCTCTCCAAGGTCTTAGCCGCCAGGGGCGCCACATACGTCATCAAATCCTCAGGCGCAACCGGCCACGGATAACGCGACGCCATCGCGGCTCCGATAAGCGACATATTTCCGAAATACCCCCAACTCAAAATTCGCGGTTTCATCCACCTTCATTTGGGGAATGACTACCAGGGTTTTGGACCCAGAAATTTTCCTCATGGCTTCTATTTGGTCCCAAAAATGCAATAATAGCGGGAGACGGCTCTCCACGGCCCTCGCCATTTCTCTTCTGTGCGCCGGGACATTCCCATTATGTGTCTCAAACGGCGCCGCCGTTCCCACATCGAACGCACCCTCCTATTCCATCACGGATTTGGGTGGCCTTGCGGATGTCGCGGACGAAGCGACGGTCAGTCTTAACAATGCGGGCGACGTGTCGCTGGATATCGTGTCGGGCCAGCATGTCCATGCGGCGCTTTGGAGCCATGGGCGGCTGAGGGATTTGGGAGACGCTCCAGGCTACCCGAACGGCGTCCCCCACGCTTTGAACGGTCACAACACGGTTGTGGGCTGGACCAATACCAGCGACAATCCCGTGGACAGCATGGCGGCCACGCGGGCGTTTGTGAATGACGGACACGGAATGCGCGTGCTGGGAACGCTGGGCGGACGCGACAGCCGGGCCCTCGGCGTCAATGACTCCGGACGGATCGTCGGCGTGTCGAATCTCGACGATCGGACGCGGCACGCATTCGTCTCTGACGGTGGCGGCGCGCTCAAGGACCTGGGCGCGCTGCCCGGCGGGCGCTTCAGCGCCGCCTACGCCGTCAACGCGGCGGGCGACGCGGCCGGAGTGGCGGATACTCCCGGGCAGATCAGTCACCCTGTTTGCTGGCGCAAGGGCAAGATCCACGATCTTGGGACGCTGCCCGGAGGCGATTCCGGATGCGCGCTCGCGATCAATGCGCGCGGCGACGCCGCAGGATATTCCGAGACGAAGGACGGCGTCCATGCATTTCTCTACAGCCGTGGCCGCATGCGAAATCTGGGCGTCCTCAAATTCGATCCGAGCGCCGCGAACGGTCTCAACGACAGCGACGACGTCGTCGGAACCTCAAACGTTTCGGCGAGCGCGCGTCACGCGTTCCTCTGGCGCAAAGGCCGGATGGATGATCTCAACGACTTAATCGCCCAAAACACCGGATGGACTCTCACCGCAGGATGCGCTATCAACAACGCCGGACAAATCGTCTGCATCGCGGGCAAACGGGGCGAGCCAAGCCATGCGCTGCTGCTGACCCCGATCGCCAGCCCGCGTTCCCTCCCAGTCCGCCAAGGTAAGGAATAACTTTATGCCGCGCAAACCCACCACAAAGCCGTTCCGTTTCCGGATAACCGCCGCGATCCCAGCCCTGCTCGCGATTCCCGCCCTACTGACGGCGTCCGCGCCAAGCTGGAGTCAGGTCTCGGTGCTGACCCACCACAACGACAACTCGCGCACCGGCGCCAACCTGAGCGAGACGACGCTCAACACAACCAATGTCAACGCCAATACGTTCGGCAAGCTCTTCACGCGCAGCGTCGACGGGCAGATCTACGCGCAGCCCCTCTACGTCCCGAATGTCGCCGTCCCCGGACAGGGAACGCACAATATCGTCTTTGTCGCCACGATGCACGACAGCGTCTACGCCTTCGATGCGGACAGCCCCACCGCGTCGGCGCCGCTCTGGCAAGTCTCCCTGGGAACGCCAAGGCCGTCCGGGTTCAACACGCGTTACGGCGCGTACGCCGATATCCGCGTCGAAATCGGCGTGCTGGCGACACCCGTGATCGATCCGGCGACGAATACGATCTATATCGCCGCCTACACGCAGGACAGCTCCACGGGCCCATACCATTGGAAGCTGCATGCGCTGGACATCGCGACCGGCGCGGAGAAGCTCGGCGGCCCCATTGAGATCGCGGCCAGCGTCCCCGGCGCGGGCGACGGGAGCGTGGGAGGCGTGGTCACATTCAATCCGACGCTGCAAAACCTGCGACCGGCGCTGACACTTTCGGGCGGCGTGGTGTACGTGGCGTCCGCGTCCTTCGCGGATACGAACCCCTACCACGGTTGGGTCATCGGCTACAACGCCTCCAACCTCACGCGGGCCAGCGTCTTCAACACGACGCCCAACGGCGACGAGGGCGGCTTATGGATGGCGGGCGAAGGGCTGACCGAAGACGCCTCCGGCAACTTGTACTGCTTGACGGGAAACGGCGCGGATACGGCCAAGAGCGGCGGCGACGGATACGGGGAATCGTTCGTCAAACTCAGCCATGCGCTGGCGCCGCTGGATTTCTTCATGCCCTCCAACGCGGACTCGCTCAACGCCGGCGACACGGATCTTGGCGCGTCCGGCGTCCTTGGGATCCCCGGCTCCAACCTCATCATCAGCGGCGGCAAGCAGGGCATCCTGTACCTGCTCAACACCAACAACATGGGGCATTTCAACTCCGGGGGCGATAATGTCGTCCAGGAATGGCAGGCGATCAACACTTCGCAATCCGGCTCCCACCACGTGCATGGAAACCCGATCTATTACGTCGGTCCGGGCGGCGCCCATATCTACGTCTGGGGCGAGAACGATTACCTGCGCGCGTTCGCGTTCAACGGCGCCACATTCAACACCACCGCGTCCTCCAAGAGCACGATGCTGGCGCCGCAGATCAACTCCGGAATGCCGGGCGGCTTCCTCTCGATCTCCGCGAACGGGACCGCCGCCGGCACGGGCATCGTCTGGGCGTCCACGCCTTATAACGGCGACGCGCAGCATAACACGGTGACGGGGATCCTCCGAGCGTTCGACGCCAGCGATCTGAGCAAGGAGCTCTGGGACAGCAACCAGAACTCCGCGCGGGACGCCATCGGCAATCTCGCCAAATATACGCCCCCAACCGTGGCGAACGGCAAGGTCTACGCCGCCACCTTCTCGAATGTCCTCGCGGTGTACGGCCTGATCCCCGCCGGCTCCAGCCCCATCGTCAGCGGCCACACCTACCGGTTCGTCAACAAGTCCAGCGGCCTCGTGCTCGACGTGACCGGCGCCGCGACCACCACCACCCCGCTGGAGCAATGGGGCGCCAACGGCGGGACAAACCAGGTCTGGCTCGCCACCGCGCTCACCGGCGGATATTGGAAGTTTACGAGCGTCAAGAGCGGGCTGGCGGTCGACGTGAAGGGGCAGAGCACGGCGTCCGGCGCGACCGTCCAGCAATACGCCTGGAACGGCGGCAACAACCAGCAATGGAGCGTCGCCGCCGTCGGCGATGGGACCTACAAAGTCGTCAACCGCAACAGCGGCCTGCTGCTCGACGACACCAACGCCTCGCCCAGCCCCGGCAGCCCCATCATCCAGAAAACAGACAACAGCGGCGCCGACGAACACTGGACCTTCCAGTTCGTGCAGTAAAGCCGCCATTTCCGCCCGCCGCCCCTTCTCAAGGGCGGCGGGCAAGGGCGGCTTCCCTTGGGATCCTCTCCGGCCCCATTATGTCCCGCAGAACGTCTGATACACACGCTCAGAGTCTTGCGGCGGGTCCGCATAATGCGTAAAGGCCGGCTGATCTTCGAACGGGTTCGCCAGAACGGTCAGCAGTTCCTCGAACAGGCCGAAGTCGTTCTCCTCCACGGCCGCCTGGATGACTGCTTCCACGCGATGGTTCCTTGGAATGAAGGCCGGGTTCACCGACTGCATCGCCGCGCGACGCGCGACGGCGTCCATTGGCTCCTGGGCCAGACGCTCTCGCCACCGAGCCGCCCACGCGTGGAAAGCCGAGGGGTCGGTAAAGAGAGCCGACACGCCCGAATCGCTATCTGAGTCCAGCGCGGCGTCGCTGAGACGGCGGAACGTGAGCGTGAAGTCGGCGCCGTTCGCCTCCATGGCGTCCAGCAGATCGCGGCCGAGATCGGCGTCCCCTTCACGCACCGTCAAAAGACCCAGCTTGCGCCGCAATCCCGACTCGTACGCGTCCTCGAACGACGACGCGTACCCGCCAAGCGCTTCCATCGCCTCCGCGACGGCCGCATCCTCATCCTCGGACAGGAGCGGAAGGAGACACTCGGCAAGCCTCGTCAAGTTCCAGTGGCCAATGGCGGGCTGGTTCCGGTAGGCGTAGCGCCCCTGGACATCGATCGCGCTGAACGCCGCCTCCGGATCGTACCGATCAAGAAAAGCGCATGGGCCGTAATCGATCGTTTCTCCGGATACGGACATGTTGTCCGTGTTCATAACCCCATGAATGAATCCAATATTCAGCCACCGCGCGATGAGCCTCGCCTGCGCCCCGATCACCGAATCGAGCAGCACGCGGTAAGGCCGCTCGGCCTGGTCCGCTTCGGGGTAGTGACGGGCAATGACGTAGTCCGCGAGCAGGCGCGTTCCCTCCACGTCGCCGTGGCGCGCAAAGAATTCAAACGTTCCGACGCGGATATGACTGGAAGCCACACGCGTCAGCACGGCTCCGGGGAGTATGGTTTCCCGCCTCACCCATTCTCCTGTCGTCACTGCGGCGAGCGAGCGCGTGGTGGGAACGCCCAGCGCCGCCATCGCCTCGCTGACGATGTATTCGCGCAGAACCGGTCCCAGCGCAGCCCTTCCATCGCCTCGGCGTGAGAAGGGAGTGGGGCCGGCGCCTTTCAGCTGAATGTCACGCCGCGCGCCGTCCTGGTCGACGACCTCGCCAAGCAGGATTGCGCGCCCATCTCCAAGCTGTGGGACGAATCCGCCAAACTGGTGCCCCGCATACGCCATGGCGATGGGCTCGGCGGTCTCGGAGACACGCCTGCCTGAAAGCACTTCCACCCCCTCCTCACTGGTGAGCCAGTCAGGATCAAGGCCAAGGCGCAACGCGAGAGACGTATTCACCCGGATCAGCCGCGGCGCGGCGACCGGGGTCGGAGCGGTGCGCGTGAAGAACCGCTCCGGCAGCCGCGAGTAGGTGTTGTCGAAAGGAAATTGGACAGTCAATTGGGTCTTCCATTATTCCGAAGATTTCTATTGGTAGGATACCTGACTTCCGGGGCCGCAAAACACCCACAAAGCGTCTCAAGAAGATTCAAGGCGCTCAAGCCGGCAATTAACGACTTGCCGGGATTGGTGATCCGTGCTACAATAGAGAAGTCCCTGCGGTTCGCGTGACGTCGGCATGGTTTTGAGCCGACGCGCATACTTTATGGGTGACGTTATAGGCGTGGACAAGTGGCAGCCCGCTGTCTCGGCCAGGATCAGCTTCGGCTCGTCCTGGCGATCCGGGAATCGCGTAAGCCCGCCGGCGAAACCCAGCCCGTTAAACGACGGGTTCAAAAACCTGCTTGGCGCACGGCTCTCGCGGGGATCCTCCTTCACATTTACAATCCTGGACGGTCAGGCGCGCAGCCAGCTCAGTCGATCATCCACACAGTCGGGCGACTGGATCTGCAGGCAAGAAATGGTCAGTGAATAAAGAAATATATGAGCGCATATTTGGTTTTCACCCGCGAAAGGACGCTGGATCCGGCGGAACTGGCTATCTATTGGGAAGAGATCGGAGCGACGTTTGCCGGCCATGAGGTAAAGTTGCTTGCGTCTTACGGTCCGCAGGAGGACCTGGAAGGCGCTCCAACCGAAGGAACCGTCATCGCCGAGTTTCCCAGTATGGAAGCCGCCAAAGCCTGGTATGACAGCCCCGCCTATGTGGCGGTGCGTCAGCATCGCCTGAAAGGGGCGGTTTATCACGGGCTGATCGTATCCGGGATTTAAAATCTACTGTGAGAGATTCGCGAGCCAAACAATTATGAGCGTGGAGTTGTCACTTTTATGGTCGAATTAAATTGGCTGCGTGCGATCAGTTTTCGGACTTCGTAAGCCGCCATGGAGCCTAGGAGATGAGGCGCCTAAAAAGCAAAACGGGCAGCAGCTACGAACTGCCGCCCGCTTCGCAATCCCGGTGTAGCGGAATCGTCGATTTGTACGACGCATAAAAGATACCTCCTTTCTGCGACGTTAGAAAGAGCAGCCCGGCAAGGCTGCTCTTTCGTTTTTGATTATACCGCTCACACGAAACTCCCGACGAACAATCCCACCTCATGCGAACATCTGTATTAGGGGTACAATGGCCCCATGGATCTGTTTGACGATGGCCCTGATATCGGCAAAAGCGCGCCTTCCGCGGCGGCGGCCCCCAATACGCCGCTGGCGGCGCGCATGCGGCCGCGTACGCTGGAAGAGTTTGTCGGCCAGGATCATATCATCGGTGAGAACTCTTTGCTGCGGCGCGCGATTGAAAACGACGCGCTGACGTCGGTGCTCTTTTATGGCCCGCCCGGAGTCGGCAAGAGCACGCTCGCGGGCGTGATCGCCAACACAACCAAGGCGAACTTCGAGAATTTCTCGGCGGTCACGCAGGGCGTGCCCGATCTGCGCAAAGTAATCGAAGCCGCCGCGATGCGCCGCAAGCTTTACGGCACGAAGACCGTGCTGTTCATCGACGAAATCCATCGCTTCAATAAGTCCCAGCAGGACGCCCTGCTGCCGCATGTGGAAAACGGCACCGTGGTGCTGATCGGCGCGACCACCGAGAACCCTTATTTTGAAGTCAACGCGCCCCTGCTCTCGCGCGCACGCGTCTTCACGTTCGAGTCGCTGACGAACGAGCAGATCGGCGGCCTGATCGACCGCGCCGTTTCGGACACCAAAGTCGGCCTGGGCGATCTGCGCATCGAATTGGAGCCCGACGCCCGCGAGCATATCATCGACCGCGCGCAGGGCGACGCGCGCACGGCGCTGAACGCCCTGGAGCTTGCGGCGGTCACGACGCGGCCGGAATCGCGCAAGGCGGACGCGGTGCGCCGCATCACGCGCGCCGTCGCCGAGGACGCCCTCCAGCAGCGCGCCCTCGCCTACGACAAAGGCGGCGACAACCACTACGACACGATCTCCGCCTTCATCAAATCCCTGCGCGGCACCGATCCCGACGCCGCCCTGCACTACCTCGCCAAGATGCTCAAAGCCGGCGAAGACGCCCGCTTCATCGCCCGCCGCCTCGTCGTCCTCGCCTCCGAGGACATCGGCAACGCCGACCCGATGGCGCTGGTCGTCGCGAACGCCGCCGCGCACGCCGTGGAGTACGTCGGCCTGCCCGAAGCGCGGATCAACCTCGCCCAGGCCGTCACCTATCTCGCGTCCGCCCCCAAGTCCAACGCCTCCTATGTCGGACTGAACCGCGCGATGCAAGACCTGGAAGCGGCCCAGCAGCGCGCCGTCCCCAAGCACCTGCGCGACCCACGCAGCGGCACAGGAAGGCCGAAGACGGAAGATATTCCCTACGTCTATCCGCACGACCAGCCAAACGGCTACGCCGATCAGCAGTATATGCCCGAGGGCATTCAAACTCAGCCGTATTACGAGCCGACAGACAGGGGACACGAAATCCGAATCCGCGAGCGGCTGGCGCGGTTGCGGGGGACGGCGGCGGAGAGCGAAGAATAGAAGAGGCCCTCACCCGGCCCTTCGGGCCACCCTCTCCCAATTCTAGGAGAGGGTTAAGAGTAAGATTTTGGATCTTCGATCCAAATCAGAAAATCCCCTCTGACTCCCCCTCTCCCAATTTTGGGAGAGGGGGCCGGGGGGTGAGGGCTCTCCAATTCCCGTCCGCCCGCTTGATTGACGCCCTCTTTGTTTATATGGATAATAAGCTGGGTATATTGTCGTCCGATGGAGAGAAGTAAGCGTGACCCAATACGAGAAGATTGACGAGCAGTTGTCGGCCTGGATCGATGCGCATTCCGAGGAAATTATCGAAGTCACCCGAGGTCTGCTGAGGATCCCGAGCGTCAAAGGCGAGCCGGCCGACGGAGCGCCGTTTGGAGCCGAAACGCGGCGCGCTCTCGACTTCGCGCTGGGTTACGCACAGACGCAGGGCCTGACGATTCGCAATCTCGACGGGTATGCGGGACACGCCGAATGGCGCGCGCCGGGCGTGGCCGAAGATGCGCCGATCGTCGGCGTTCTGGCGCATGTGGACGTGGTTCCCGCCGGTGACGGCTGGAAGCATGAGCCCTACGGCGCGGAGCTTGAAGACGGAATTATTTACGCGCGCGGCGTGGCCGATGACAAAGGCCCGGCGATGGCGGGACTGTTCGCCGTGCTCGCGGCGCACGCCGTCGGCGCGCCGGCGACCCACCGCGTGCGCGTGATTTTGGGCGCCGATGAAGAAAGCGGCTTCGGCTGCGTCAAGCACTACTTTGCGCAGGAAGAGATGCCGGCGACCGGGTTCACGCCCGACGCGGCCTTCCCGCTCGTGTACGCCGAAAAGGGCATCGCGAACTTCATCGTGACCAAGGAACTTTCGCGACCGGAAAGCGGTTGGATTCTGGAGAGTCTGAGCGGCGGCCTACGCTCCAATATGGTCCCGGACTCCGCCACGGCCGTCGTGACGGGACCGGCGGCGGACCTGGAAAGCGCGGCGGCGACGCTGAATGCGATCGATGATGTGACGGCGGATCTTCAGGGCGATACGCTGAGCGTGAAGGCGGTTGGAATCTCCGCCCATGGCAGCACGCCCGACGAGGGGCGCAACGCCGTTGCGGTCCTGGCGAAGGCCCTGCTGACCCTGGATGGCTGGAACGCGCCAACGCGCAATCTCGTAGAGATTGTTGAGCGCTGGGGCGCGGACACCACGGGCGCGGCCCTGGGAGTCGCGGGCGAGGATGAAGTTGCGGGACCGCTGACTTCCAACCTCGGCGTGACGATGTTTCAAGACGGCAAGCTGACCCTGACCTTTAACTTCCGATACCCGGTTACGTGGGGGCTGGACGCCGTCAAGGCGAAGATCGCGCCGGCGCTTGCCGAGAGCGAGTTTACGCTGGCGGACGTCCACAACCAGGATGCGATCTATATTCCGACGGACGATCCGCTGGTCGCCACGCTGCTGAAAGTCTATCGCGACGAGACCGGCGACATGAGCGCTCCGCTGACCATGGGCGGCGGCACCTATGCGCGCGCCATGAAAAAGGGCGTGGCGTTCGGCCCTGGGTTCCCGGGCTTCGCGACCGGCATTCACCAATCGGACGAGCGATGGCCGGTCGATCACCTGATTCGTTCGGCGAAGATTTACGCCAAGGCGATTGTCCGCCTGGCGAACGGCTAACCCACGAGTGAGACCGCGCCGAGCCGGCGCAAGGCGAAATTTATGAGTACGAAGCCAACAGTTGTGGTCGCGATGAGCGGCGGAGTCGATTCCTCGGTCGCTGCGGGCCTTCTGCTGCGTCAAGGCTACAACGTCCTTGGCATTACGATGCAGATCTGGCAGGAAAGCACGACGCAGACCAAAGGCGCCGGCTGCTGCAGCCTGGGAGCCGTGGAGGACGCGCGCCGCGTCGCCGCCAAGCTCGGCATCCCGCATTACGTCATGAACTTCCGCGAGTTCTTCGCCGAGAAGGTCATCGACAACTTCATCTCGGAATACAAGAACGGACGCACCCCGAACCCGTGCGTCAACTGCAATCGCTACGTCAAGTTCGACGCCCTTTTGTCCAAAGCGCAGGATCTGGGCGCGGAGTATTTAGCGACCGGTCATTACGCCCGTGTGGAGTTCCACGAAGACCGCCGCCGCTGGACGCTGCGACGCGCGCTGGATCACGACAAGGATCAGACGTACGCCCTGTACCACTTCACGCAGCCGGAGTTGGAGCATACGCTCATGCCGCTGGGCCTGGTGACGAACAAGGCCGAAACCCGCGCCATCGCCGAAGAGCTGGGCCTGCTGGTCAGCAACAAGCCCGATTCCCAGGAAATCTGCTTCGTGCAGGGCGGCTCTTACACGGACTTCCTCGCCGACGCCGCGCCGGAAACGGTGCAGCCAGGCGATATCGTGGACACCACCGGCAAACGGCGCGGCTCGCATGACGGCATCGCGTTCTACACGATCGGCCAGCGCAAGCGCGTAAACGTCGGCTCCCCGATCCCGCTCTACGTGGTCGGTATCGACGCAAAAACCAACACGATCACGGTCGGCGGCAATGACGATCTTCTGGAAGAGGGCCTGATCGCCGACGACGTCAACTGGATCGGTCTCGCCGGCATCGACGGCCCGCTGCCGATCATGGCGAAGATCCGCTACAACATGGACGCCGTTCCCGCCGTTGTTTCTCCTGGCGAGAATGGCTCGCTAATTCTGAAATTCGATCAAGCGCAGCGCGCCGTGACGCCCGGCCAGTCGCTCGTCATGTACGAAGACAACGGCGACTCCGTCATCGGCGGGGGGACGATCCAGCAGGCGTTTAAGTAAGAGGCCCTCACCCCCAGCCCCCTCTCCCAATTTTGGGAGAGGGGGAGTCAGAGGGATTTTTATTTGGATCTTTGATCCAACTCTTAACCCTATCCTAGAATTGGGAGAGGGTGGCGCGAAGCGCCGGGTGAGGGCCGCTCCGAGTAAATTATGGCAAAAGAAGAACAAAATGGCGCGGGGATCATTATTCTCGCGGGGATCGGCGTCGGCGTGCTGACGGGCGTCGCGGTCGGGCTGCTGCTGGGGCGTCGCAATGCGCAGCGGACCAGCGATGAGATCACCGAAACCGTCGATGAGCTGCGCACGAAGGCTCAGCATGTGCTGCAAGAGCTATCGGATAATGTGACCGATCTGGTGGAGAAGAGCCGCCAAATTCTGGAAGACGCAGACAGTGACGCCGCCAATCATGCGGCGGCGCCCCAAAGCAATCATCATAACGGCGCGACCAACACCCATGCGGAGATCCGGTAAGACCACGGACGGGCAGGGAACAGAAGGAGAATTCCATTGAACTTGACGATTAATAGCCGAACTCCGAATGAAACGACCCGGATCCTTGAGATCGAGGGCGAAATCGATGTCTACACTTCGCCGCAGCTCAAGCAAGAGATTGTCAAGCTGGCCGAAGGCGGCGTCAAGCACCTGATCATTAACCTCTCCAAGGTGGAATATCTCGACAGCACCGGCCTCGGCGTGCTGATCGGCGGACTGAAGCGGCTGCGCGAAGCCGAAGGCAACCTCGTCCTCGTGGGACCGGCGCTGCGCATCCTGCGCATCTTCGAGATCACCGGCCTGGATAAGATTTTCGACATCTACGCGACCGAAGAAGACGCAGCGGCCAAAGAAGGAGTGTCTTTGTGACTCAGACTCTTTGCGACACCGTAGAACTCGTGATCCCCTGCCGTCCGGAATATGTCGGTGTTGCGCGACTCGCCGTGCTGGGCATTGCCAGCCGCATGCCGTTCTCCTATGACGAAGTGGAAGATGTCCGCCTCGCCGTGGGCGAGGCCTGCACCCACGCCGTCGAGCGCGCCGGCGACACGTCCGCGCAGATCAAGATCGTCAGCACCATCGACTCCGTCGCCCTGGTCATCGAAGTGATCGACGACGTACCTGTCGGCACGGAGCCGGTCGTCCAGTCCGAGGACGCGCAGCTTCTGGAAGCCGCCGGAGTGGACCAGCAGGGCCTGGGCGCGCTGCTGATGGAGATCCTCGTGGATGAGGTCAAAATCACGTCGTCCGAAACCGGCACCAGCGTTCGCCTGACGAAGTTTGCTCCCGAATAAAGCAACGGCGCTTCTTTTTTAGCAGCGTCGCTTCCTGGCGCGAATAGATCTAACCCTACTATGACACTCAAAAAGGCCAGCAGCGACTGGACCCAGGCCGATACGGACACGCTGTTCGCACGTTATATCCGGACACGTGATCCCGCCCTGCGCGATCGGCTCGTCGTTCTTCACCAAAACCTGGTGCGATATCTCGCCAGCAAGTTCGTCAATCGCGGCGAGCCGCTCGACGATCTCATCCAGGTCGGCACGATTGGCCTCATCAACGCCATCGACCGCTTCGATTCCGATCGCGGCACGAAGTTCTCGACCTACGCCACTCCCACGATCGTCGGGGAGATCCGCCGATACTTCCGCGACAAGGCCTGGAGCCTCAAAGTTCCTCGCCGGCTTCAGGAGCTCAACCAGGCCGCCGCGAAGGCGCAGGAAGACCTGAGCAGCAAACTCGGCCGGCCGCCCACGATCCAGGAAGTCGCCGCGCGCATCGGCGCCACGGAAGAAGAAACCCTCGAAGCGATCGAACTAGGGAACGCCTACGACACCGTTTCGCTTGACAGCAAGATGATGTCCGATTCGGACAGCGCTCCGCTGTCGCTCGCGGAGTTCGTCGGCGCCGAGGATGAATCCCTGCAAGCCCTGGAAGAGTACGGCGATCTGGACAAGGCTATCGAGTGCCTGGATCCCCGGGAGCGCGCCATCATCGTCCACCGCTTCTTCAAGGATATGTCGCAGGCCGAAGTCGCCAAGCAGCTCAACATCTCACAGATGCACGTCTCACGACTGCAAAACCGCGCCCTGCAGCAGCTAAAGCGCTTTATGAACGAGGCGGAGCCACGCTGACACCCGTCAAAGGATATCGACAAACAATGCCTACGGAACACTCCGTCCGTTTTTTCGCCGCATTGGAGCGGCACGCTCACAGGCTGCATCGCAGCCTGAGCGTGCCGCTTTTGTTTGAGGCCGCCATCCATCGCGGCGAAGCCCAGGTCTCCGAGACCGGCGCCCTGCGCGCCGTCACCGGCAAGTACACGGGGCGCTCGCCGCAAGACAAATTCCTGGTGGATAACGCCGCGACACACGACCTCGTTGATTGGGGAAAAGTCAATCAGCCACTCGCCCCCGAAGACTTCGAGAACCTGCGCGCTCGAATGGAAGAGTTCGCCGCCGGCAAAGAACTCTTCGTCTTCGACGGCTTCGCGGGCGCGTCGCCCGAATACCGCCTCCCGATCCGCGTCGTCACACAGTACGCCTGGCATTCGCTCTTCGCGCACCAGCTTTTCGTCCGCCCTACTCCATCCCAATTGGAGAACTTCGTCCCGGAGTTCTTGCTGGTCGATCTGCCCGGCTTCCACGCCGATCCCGTGCGCGACCATACGCGCTCCGAAACGGTGATCACGCTCAACTTCGAAAGCCGCATTGGTCTCATCTGCGGCACGGAGTACGCCGGCGAGATCAAAAAGAGCATCTTCACTGTCCTGAATTTCTTGCTGCCCCAGCAGGACGTCTTCCCGATGCACTGCTCGGCCAACACCGGCCCGGACGGCGGCGTCTCCCTCTTCTTCGGCTTATCGGGAACGGGTAAGACCACGCTCTCCGCCGATCCCGACCGTAAGCTTATCGGCGACGACGAACACGGCTGGTCCGGCGCCGGCGTGTTCAACTTCGAAGGCGGCTGCTACGCCAAATGCATTCGGCTGAGCGCCGAAGGCGAGCCGCAGATCTGGGACGCCATCAAGTTCGGTTCTGTCCTGGAAAACGTTGTCCTCGACCCCGAAACGCGTGCGGCGGATTACGACGATGTCTCGCTCACCGAGAACACGCGCGCCGCCTACCCCGTCGATTTCATCCCGAGCGCGGTAATCCCCGGCGTCGGCGGCCACCCCGACACAATCTTCTTCCTCACCGCCGACGCCTTCGGCGTCCTGCCGCCGATCTCACGCCTGACGCGCGATCAGGCGATGTACCACTTCATGAGCGGCTACACGAGTAAGCTCGCCGGCACCGAGCGCGGCGTCACCGAACCCGAACCCAACTTCAGCTCCTGCTTCGGCGCCCCCTTCTGGCCGCTGCCGCCCGCGCACTACGCCCAGATGCTCGGCAACCGTTTGGACACCCACAACGCCGTCTGCTATCTCGTAAACACCGGCTGGACCGGCGGCCCCTACGGCGTCGGCTCCCGCATGAAACTCACCTACACCCGCGCCATGATCCACGCCGCCCTCTCCGGCGCTCTGCGCGACGCACAGACGGTCATCGATCCCGTCTTCGGCCTCCAAATCCCCACACATATCGACGGCGTGCCCGACGAGATCTTGCAGCCCAGCCAGACATGGAGCAGCAAGTCCGAGTACGACACAGCAGCGCAGAAGCTCGCGCAGCGATTTGCGGAGAACTTCCAAAAGTTTGGGGAAGTGTCGGCGGAGATTGCCGGGGCGGGACCGAGGATCTCGTGACCCTGGCGGCGCCCCGTCCCCCCGCGCTTTAGCGCGTCCACCCAGAGGGCGCCAGGGCCGAAGCCGGGAAAGGGGACAAACGAGCCAAAGCGAGTTGAGGGGAGGGGGCCTCTAATTCCTCAGCGCCCACGTCACCCCGCGCTCAATCCGATCCATCAAGAAATCCATATGCCCGCCGGGCGCTTCGTAGAAGAAGCTGCGAACGCTGCGGCCCTGGAGGACGTTCGCGATTTTTTGCGCGCCGATGTTGGCGTGGAATTCGTCGTGGACTCCGCCGTCGAGGTACACGTTGCGGGTGTGCTTGAACGCGGCGTGATGCTTGCGGACGATCTCCAGGGGGTCGTTCGCCATCCAGCGCCGCCAGACGGTTGGGCGGAACTGGTGCTGGGCGTCGTAGAGCCAATCGACCTGACCGGGATGTTTTTTGCCGAGAGGCGAATAAGCGGCGGCGAGCGCCATGGCGTAGGTGGGACCGCTCTGGATCGGAGTCAAAGCGCGGACTTTATCGAGCGGATAGAGCTTGGCGTCGTCGCCGGAAACGAGCGGCAGCTGGGAGATATTGAAATCACAGTCCGGGGCGAGCGCGACGACGTGGCCGAAGATCTTGGGATAGGCGTATCCCAGTCGCAGAGCGCCGAAGCCGCCGCTGGAGTGGCCGGCGATGATCCGATTGGCCGGGCCATGGGCGACGCGATAGTGGCTTTCGACGAAGGCGACGACATCCTTGGCGATGTAATCCGCGTACTTCCCCTGCGCCGGCGAATTGATATACTGACTGCATGACCATCGGGTGCGCCCGTCGATCACAACGATCACCACCGGCGCGGCGGCGTCCACAAGGTTCTGCACCGAGTTCTTCCAGATGTCGGCGTCGCGGATCGCGTCATCCGGTGAGCCGCCGAAGCCGGGGAGGTAGTAGACGACGGGCAAAACCGCGGCGTTATCGTACTGCGGCGGCAGAAATACGGCGATCTTTCGATTGGAGGGATCGTTCAGCGGATTGCCCTGTAAGCTCTTGCTGGGAACGATCGGAGTTTCGAGTCGAACCTGCGCGGAGGCGGAGTGTAATGTCATGGCGCTCAGGATTCCGGCGATGAGCAGAAACGTGATGTACGGGACGCACTGGCGACGCATACGGGATCGGTTCGTGAAATATTGCAAACGTACTCTCCTCACGCCGAAACACAAAATGCCGGCGAACGAATTCGCCGGCATTCCACTTAAGAGATTTACCCTTACTTCTCTCCCAGCAGCATTTTGATCAGCTGCGTGCCGTCTTCCACCTGGGTCTTCGCCTCTTCCACCGCGCGCTCGTCGAACGGATAGTGCGACTGCGTATGCGGGCGGCTGGAGTCGTAAAGCAGGAACGGGACCGGCCCCTCTTTGTGCGTCTTCAAAGCCAGGGGCGTCGCATGGTCGGGAACGATCAGCAGGCGGTAGTCGCCGCGCTTCTCCATACCCTTGCGCAGAACGCTGACGACCTTTTTGTCGATGTCTTCGATGCTGCGCAGCTTGTGCTCGAGGTTGCCCTCGTGACCGGATTCATCGGGCGATTCGATGTGCAGATAGATGAAATCCAGACTGTCCAGGGCGGCCAGCGCGTAATTGGCCTTCGCGGTGTAATCGGTGTCGATATAGCCTGTGGCGCCGGGGACATCGATGATCCGCATGCCGGTGGCGCGGCCGAGGCCGCGCACGACGTCGACCGCCGTGATGACGCCGCCGGTCTTGCCGTGCGTCTGCAAAAACTGCGGCATGGACGGCGCATAACCCTGCCCCCAGAGCCAGATCATGTTGCCCGGCGCCTTACCCTCTTCACGGCGGCGCTGATTGATCGGATGATCGTTCAGAATCTCCAGCGAATCCAGCATGAGCTGCTGCAAGAAATCCTCGCCATCGCCCTTCGGCCAGTACTTCGCCAGTTCCTGCCCGGCAAAGTCGTGCGGCGGCGTGGTCTCCATGTTGGTCTTGCCGTCGCGCCACGCCATGATGTGCCGATAGCCGACGCCGGGATAGAACTTCAGCTTGCCGCCGCCGAGCTTCTTATCGATCAGCTCGATCAGCGGACGCGATTCTTCGGTGGTGATGTGGCCGCTGGAGTAATCCAGCAGCGTGGTTCCGTCGGAGGTGACGAGCGAGCACCGGAAGGCGACGTCGTGGCGATCCAGCGGAACGCCCATGGCGACAGCTTCGATCGGGCCGCGCCCCGTGTAGTACTGGCGCGGATCGTAACCGAGGAGGCACATATTGGCGACATCGCTGCCGGGATACATCCCGGCGGGGACCGTCAGCACCGAGCCGACGAGCGACTGCTCGGCGAGCGCGTCAAAGTTCGGCGTGTGGGCGGCCTGCATCGGCGTCTTGCCGTCGAGTTCGGGCATCGGCAGGTCGGCCATGCCGTCGGGGATCAATTGGATATACTTCATTGCTGTGCTCCCTCATGGAGTTCTCGGCCCGTCAGGCGGCGATAGGCGTCCCGGTACTTCTCGGCGGTCTTTTCGACGATCTCCGCCGGCAGCGCCGGTCCGGGGGCCGTTTTGTCCCAGTCCAGAGTCAGCAGATAGTCGCGGACAAACTGCTTATCAAACGAAAGCTGCGCGCGGCCCGGCTTGTAGTCCGACGCCTCCCAGAAGCGCGAGGAATCAGGCGTCAGAGCCTCGTCGATCAAGATGATCTGACCGTCGATCTCGCCAAATTCAAACTTGGTGTCCGCGATGATAATCCCATGCTGGGCGGCGTAGTCCCGCGCCGTCGTATAGAGCGCGATACTCTTAGCCTTCAGCTCCTCAAAGGCCGCCTGCCCCACGATCTCGGCGGCGCGCGCCTGCGTGATATTCTCATCGTGACCGCTATGCGACTTGCTGGCCGGCGTGAACAGCGGTTCGGGGAAGAGGTCCGATTCGCGCAGACCGACGGGAACGGGGATGCCGTACAGGTTCACGGTCCCGCCATGGCCGAACATCGTCTTATAGTCGTTGTACGCCGATCCCGCGAGATATCCGCGCACGACGCATTCGACGGGGAACGCCTTGCACTTCTTCACGAGCAGCGAGCGCCCTTCGAGCTGCGAGACAAGCTCGGAGGTGATCTCGGTTGCGCCGGCGTCACGCAGGCGCTGGCCGATCGTATCCATGTCCGTCGCGATCAGATGGTTCGGCAGGAGATCCTTGGTCAATTCGAACCAGAACACGGACATCTGAGTCAGAACGCGGCCCTTGTCCGGAATGCCGGTGGGAAGGACGACGTCGAAAGCCGAGATACGATCTGTGGCGACGAGCAGCAGCGCATCGCCCAGGTCATAAACGTCCCGGACCTTGCCCGTGACGAACTTTTGCAGTCCGGGAATATCCGTGCTGATTACTGGTTCCGGCATGAGTTTCGTGAGTACCTTTGTGTGTTAAAATGCGGATGTTAGAAGACAACCTTGCCGAGGATCTGGTTCGTGTCCACCGGGCCGTAATCGCGGCTGTCTTCGGAGTGTTCGTAATTGTCGCCGAGGACAAAAATCGTAATCTTACCCAACTGAGGCTTCTTGAGTAGGTCGCCTTTGGGCGATGCGGCAAAGTCCACGAACATATCGTCGAAGGACTTGTAACCCTGAGGCGTCCAGACTTGCTTGGGCGGCTTCGGCAGTCCGTCCTTCTCCCGAATATAAGCGATGCGCTTGATGACTTCCGTACCGTCGTCGGTGCGGAATACGATCACATCGCCGATTTTGAGCTGGTCGAGCGGCGCGTGCTTCCAAACAAACACCGTTTGTCCCGTATGGAATGTCGGCTGCATCGAGACGCCGCTGACCACGACGCGCTGAAAATTGAAATAAGCGTAGAGAGCGGCGGCGAGCAGAATGCTCAGCACGAACCACTCTCGTTTCCTCAAAGAGCGCATGCTATCCGCCTCCTGTGTATAGGCGGAATTAACATGCGAACGTCCTAGGGCGATACTCATTCGGGATCAATTGAACCTCACAATCCTAAAGCTTGGACGACAGCTTCGAGCGAGGCGGGGACGGTAATCGGGTGCGGCGCACTCTTGATGGCGCGATCCGGGTCTTTCAATCCATGACCGGTGAGGGTCACGGCGATAGAAACGGGCTCGCCGCCGAAATAGCCTTGAGCGGCAAGCTTTCGCAGTCCGGCGATGGGCGCGACGCTTGCGGGCTCGGCGAAAACGCCTTCCAGCGTCGCCGTCATGGCGTAGGCTTCAAGAATCTCTTCGTCGGTCACTTTGTCGATCAATCCATGGGACTGATCGCGTGCGGCAAGCGCGGATTCCGCAGATGCGGGATCGCCGATACGAATGGCGGTCGCGATCGTGTGCGGCTTTGCGACAGGCGCGCCATCGACGAGAGGCGCCGCCCCGGCCGCCTGGAAACCAAGCATTTTGGGCAGTCCCGATACTTTACCCAGTTTATGGTACTCTTGATACCCTTTCCAGTAAGCCGTAATGTTACCGGCGTTTCCAACCGGAATCGCATGGTAATCGGGCGCAAATCCCAGGTCGTCGCAAATCTCAAACGCCCCGGTCTTTTGCCCCTCGATGCGAAACGGGTTGACGGAGTTGACCAGCGCCAGCGGGTACTTCGCCGTGATCTCGCGCACCAATCGCAGCGCGTCGTCAAACGTCCCCTCAATCGCGATGACCTTCGCGCCATGGATCAGCGCCTGGGAGAGTTTCCCCAGCGCGACATCCGTGTTGGGCAGCAGCACCACGCAGTCGATCCCCGCCCGCGCCGCATACGCGGCGGCGGCGGCGCTGGTGTTGCCGGTGGAGGCGCACATGATCGCGGTCGCCCCCTCCTCCACCGCTTTGGTCACGGCGAGCGTCATGCCCCGGTCCTTGAACGATCCCGTGGGGTTCATTCCCTCGAACTTCAAATAAAGCTTGATATTCGGCGCGATCGCCGCCGCCAGCCTGGGCGCCTCGATCAGCGGCGTATCGCCCTCAGCAAGCGAAATCACCGGCGTCGACTCCGTCACCGGTAAGTAAGCTCGATATTTGTTGATGATTCCTTGTCGCAGCATAAGTGTTGATTCCCGATGAGCCGTCTTATTGACGGCCCTCATCCCCAGCCCCTTCTCCCAATTTTGGGAGAAGGGGAGCCAGAGTTTATAGTGATAAGATCTTTCGGATCAAAAATCCGAAATCTTAACCCTCTCCCAGAATTGGGAGAGGGTGGCCCGGAGGGCCGGGTGAGGGCTCCGCGCGCCTCACTCCCAAGTCTTCGGCAGCGTCAGCACCTCTCCGTTGAGCGAGAGATAGTCTTCCACCCCCACGCTCGCCAGCAGATCGGCGGCCAGAGGATCGAAGCCGTTTTCCGAGGCAAATTCATCGCGCAGGTAAACGCCGGTCACCTGGGCGACCACGAATTCGCATTTGCTGGGCGGCAGCGCCACGATTTGCAGCAGGCGGCACTCCAGCGCGGCGGGACATTCGACGATACGCGGTGGCGCGACGGTTTCGGATT
This sequence comes from Capsulimonas corticalis, assembly GCF_003574315.2. Classification (GTDB taxonomy): domain Bacteria; phylum Armatimonadota; class Armatimonadia; order Armatimonadales; family Capsulimonadaceae; genus Capsulimonas; species Capsulimonas corticalis. The sequence goes on from NZ_AP025739.1 coordinate 6,867,980, forward strand.
TCGCGGGGTTCACGTTCAAACGCTCGAAATCATCCTCGGGTTCGCCATGCGACGCGGACTGCGTCATGATCTCCGCCAGATAGCGCGGCACAAGGTTGACCACAAATTCACCGTTCGCGCGGATGTTCTGAAGCGTGCGCTTCTCGCTCCCATCGGGCCGGAGCCCGAAGGAAAGACCGAGCAGCGGCGGGTAGTTGGAGAGGGCGGCGTACGAGCTGAACGGGGCGATGTTCTTCACGCCATCGCCGTCTTGCGTCGAAACGAGCGCCAGTGGGCGCGGCGCGATGAGCTGCGCCCAGAGCCGGCCATTCAAGTCACGGGGAATCTGATCCGCCGGCAGGTACATAAAAAACCGCAGTCCCCTCAAATAAGATAGCCGGCGAATGAATTCGCGCCTATAAGTACGGCCGTCCGCCTTCGCGGACTTCGGAGCCTACGGCGTTTAGAGAAGCGCCTGCGGCGCTAAATCTGAACCCGCGAAGGCGGGTGACCGTACTTTTAGCCGCGAATTCATTCGCCAGGTTCATATAACACCGAACGTCTTCGACATTCGGCAAAAATGACAATCAACACGCCGCCCGAACTCACTCCTCGACCCGGATCGAGTTCTGAACGCCGGCGACGAATTTCAAGCGGCCGATTACGTCCAGCGCCGAGCGCAGGTTGGCTTCGATGGCTTTGTGCGTGATCCAGACGATCTCGGCGTCGCCGTCCGGAAGCGCGCGCTGGACGACGCTTTCGATGCTGACGTCGAAATCGCCGAAGACGCTGGCGATGCTGGCGAGAACCTTGGGACGATCGTGCGCGACGAGGCGGACGTAAAACTTGGCTTCCAGTTGATCGACGCCGACGGCGGGTTTGCTGTCGAAGCAGGTGCAGCCCATGCGGCCGGTCGAACCGCTGCGGATATTGCGCGCCGTTTCGATAATATCGCCGACAATCGCCGAACCGGTCGGCATGCTGCCGGCGCCGCGTCCGTAGAACATCACGTCGCCCACGGCGTCGCCCTGCACGAAGACCGCATTATACACATCGTTGACCGAGGCCAGCGGGTGCGACTTCGGCAGCAATACGGGATGGACGCGCACGGAGACCGCGCCGCCCAGATCCTCGCCGATGCCCAGCAGCTTGATCACGTAACCAAGATCCTTGGCGACCTCGATATCGCGCTTGGCGATCTTGGTGATGCCCTCGACCGAGATATCGGCGAGATTGATGCGGGAGTTGAAAGCAATGCTCGCGAGGATCGCCGTTTTGTACTGCGCGTCGAAGCCGCCGACATCGGCCGTCGGATCCGCTTCCGCGTAGCCCTTCGCCTGCGCTTCGGCCAGCACGTCGGCGAAATCGGCGTCATCGCTCGTCATTTTCGAGAGGATATAGTTGGTGGTGCCGTTGACGATCCCAGCGACCTTGCGGAATTTGTTGCCGGCGAGCGCCTGCTTGAGCGGCTGGATGATCGGGATGCCACCGGCGACGCTGCCTTCGAAGCTGAAGTCCAGTCCGTTCTGCTCCGCCGCATGCAGCAGCGCGTTGCCGGACTTCGCCATCATCTCTTTGTTCGCGGTGACGATATTCTTGCCGTTTTTGATCGCGCGCATGACCAGGTCATACGCCGGATCCATGCCGCCGACCAGTTCACAGACGATGTCGATCTCGGGATCGTCCGTAACGTCCTCGGGGCGCGTGGTGAGGATCGCAGGATCGACCGCGAAATCCCGCGCTCGGTCCAGGCTGCGCACGGCGATCCGCTTCACGGTGATCGGCGCACCGACGCGCTTGGCGATCGTCTCCGCGTTCTCCGCCAGGATGCGGGCCGTTCCGCCTCCGACGACGCCAAAGCCGATCAATCCGACATTGATATGATCTTTACTCACGATGGCTCCACATAGAACAGAGGCTGTCCCATCTGCACGAGCTTGCCGTTTTCCGCCACGATCTCGACGACGCGTCCCGACTTCTCCGCCGGCACTTCGCTGTACGTCTTCATGGCTTCGATCAGACCAATCGTCTGATCGACGGCGACATAATCGCCCACATTAATAAACGGAGGATCGTCCGGTGTCGGCGAGCGATAGAACACGCCCACCATCGGGGACTCCAGCGCGACGCGCGTCGTGGATTTTGCGGGCGCGGCCGGGGCCGCCGCGGGGGAGGAAACCGGCGCGGAAACCTGAGGAACGGCCGCCGGCCACATCTGCGGCGCGGCGAAAACAGGCGGCGCCTCCGCGCTCACGCCCTTGATCCGAATCGCGATCCCTTCCTGCTCAATCTCCAGATCGGAGAGCCCGTGCTCCACAACCAAAGCGAGCAGCCGGCGTATCGTCTCCGTTGAATTGTCGATCTCGGTCAATCGGTGCTCCCAAAGAGGGCGGCCAGAGGGAGGATTTCCAGCAAAACCACTCAAAAACTCCCCGCCAGCCGCCGAAAAAATGCGTTTGGTATTGTAGCATGTGGCCAAATTGAAGTCAAGCGCGTGGCGAGGCGCGCTCATGGCAGGAATCCCCCCCTTGCACGGCGAATCAGGCCCCATCATGAGTCTGACAAATTTACGCGAGCAGATCGACGCTATTGATAGCGAACTGGTCTCTCTTCTCAATCGACGCGCCGAGATTTCTCTGCAAGTCGGCAAGCAAAAAGCCGGCGAACCCAACGTACGCATCTTTGCTCCCGAGCGCGAGCGCGACGTCATCCAGCGCGTTCTTGCGCTGCACAGCGACGGCGCGCTGCCCAAGGACGCGCTGGTGGCGATCTATCGGGAGATCATCTCCGCCAGCATCGCGCTGCAGCGGCCGATCACGGTCGCCTACTGGGGACCGCCCGGAACATTCACGCACATGGCCGCATTGCAGCGGTTCGGATCGTCGGCGCAGTTCCACGACGCCTCCAATATCCCATCGATCTTCGGTGAAGTCGAGCGCGGGCTGGCGGACTTCGGCGTCGTTCCCGTCGAGAACTCCACGGAGGGCGTCGTTAACTACACGCTGGACATGTTCCACGAGACGGAGCTGAAGATCTGCGCGGAGATCTACATCAACATCGCGCATCAGCTGGTCAGCCAGGCAAAGTCAATCGCGGACATTAAGCGGCTGTACACGTTCAGCCAGCCGCTCGGTCAGTGCAAGCAGTGGGTGGAAACGCATCTGCCGAACGTCCCGATTGTCGAGACGATGCCGACGTCGCGCGCCGCCGAGCGCGCCTCCGAGGATCCCGAAGGCGCCGGCATCTCCACCGAAAAAGCCGCCGAGATTTACGGCGTCCCGATCCTGCAGCCCCATATCGAGGACAACGCGAACAACCGCACCCGCTTCCTGGTCATCGGGCGCAATGAGCCGCCGCAGACCGGCCGGGACAAAACCAGCGTGCTGTTCGCCGTGAAGAACGAGCCTGGCTCCCTGGGACGCGCCCTGCGCGCCTTCGAAGACCACAACGTCAACCTCAGCATGATCGCCTCCCGGCCCACGCGCAACGTTTCCTGGGAATATGTCCAGTTCGCCGACTTCCAGGGACACGAAAAGGACGAGCCCGTACAGCGCGCCCTCGCCGAACTGCGCAAGCATTCCATCTATGTGAACGTGCTGGGATCTTATCCCGAAGGCTGACCCCCCGGGAAACCTTGGCGTCTTTGGGAACCGCGCCGCGCGGTCCCTTGTTGGACATGGCATGCGATTTACTAAGATGCAGGGCGTCGGCAACGACTTCGTGGTGATTGACGCCAGCGCGTTTCCGCAAGACGGGGACCTGGCGGCGCTGTCGCTGCAGGTATGCGAACGCCGATTCGGCATTGGCGCCGATGGCCTTCTGGTGGTGGGACAGAGCAATTCGAAGGCGACTCCCGTCACGATGCGGATGTTCAATCCCGACGGCTCCGAGGATATGTGCGGAAACGGCCTGCGCTGCGCCGGCCTCTGGGCGTTCGCGCGGGGCTGGACGGCCGGCGAGCGCGAGTTTTCCGTGGCGACCAAAGAAGGTGTACGCAATGTGCGCGTTCTGGAATCCGACGCCGAAGCCCGTCACGGTCAACTGACGGTGGACATGGGCCTGCCGCGATTCGCCTCGGAAGAGATCCCATTCTGCGGGCCGACCGGCGCGCCCGTGCGGAATTTTCCACTGACGATTGACGGCGAGACGTTCTCCATCCACAGCGTCAACACGGGCAGCACGCACACCGTGATCTTCGGAGACGAGGCGGACGACGCGCGGTTCACGCGCTTTTCGCCGATCATTGAGGAGCACCCCCTCTTTCCCGAACGCACCAGCGTGCAGTGGGCCGTTCCAAATGGCGACTGTGCGATCGAAGTGCGTATCTGGGAGCGCGGGGTCGGCGAGACGCTGGGCTGCGGGACCGGCGCCTGCGCCGTCGCAGTCGCCGCGAAGCGGCAGGGCGTTGTCCCGATGGACGCCGAGTCCATCGATATCCGATCGAAAGGCGGCGTTCTGCGCATCGCCTGGGCGGGCGAAGGCGCGGCGATCGCCATGACCGGCCCCGCCGATGTTGTATTTGAGGGAGAGATTACCATTGATTGAGCCGGCGCCGCGCTACCCGAAACCCCTCATCCTCCATTCATTTGATGTCCGCTTTGACCGTCGATCCTTCGGAGAACCTCTGAGCCGCCTGCGCGCGATCCCAATCGTCGACAACGGCGAGCCGCTGGTAGACCTGCGCGACGCCTGCCCCGATGTCGTCCTGCGTCCCGGCTGCCTCCCGTTCCTGCGCAAAACCGTCGCCGCGATGGTAAACGAAGTCCAGGCGGCGCTGCCGACCGGATGCAAACTCGCCGTCGGCACGGGCCTGCGCACCTGGGAGATGCAGACGGAGATCCGAACGAACGTCGAAGCGTCCATGCGCGAGAAGCACCCCGAATGGAGCGCCGCCGCCTTGCAGCGCAATGTCAACCGGATGGTCGCGCCGCTGGAGCTCAAGTCTCCCCCGCCCCACACCACCGGCGCCGCTCTGGATGTCGGCGTCCTCAACCCCGACGGAACGCCGATGGACTTCACCGCCAGCGACGATTTCTGGGCGACCGCCCCCACCTACCTTCACACCCTCCCCGACCACGCCCGCGAAAACCGAATCATGTTGATCCGCGCGATGGAAGACGCCGGCCTGACCAACTACGTCGGCGAATGGTGGCACTGGAGCTACGGCGACCAGGGCTGGGCCCTGCGCGTCGGCAGCCCCACCGCCTGCTACGGCTCCGTGGTTCTGGAAGACGCCGAGAGCAAGCGCCTTCCCAAAGAAGAAGAGAAAACAGATCCGGAAACTGTGGCCGAGCAGAACAGCGATTAGATCGCGCATTCTCCATGGCTTATCGCAATCCACGATAAACAAGTGAACAGAAAAGTTGATTTTCAGTTGATTCTCTATCGATTTCTGCTTGATAGTCACGAGTGTTCAGGGTACAATCTTCTCGAAGGAGGAAACGATGAGCAATATTTTAATCGTGGATGACGAGGGGAAATTATCTCAGCGTTTTTGGCCTGTTCGGCGCATGCGCGCCGGCGCGGAACCGAAAGAGAATTCACCAAACCAGCAGAGTACGACATGGCGAGACTACGCCGCTCATGCGCACGAATATACGCCGGGAGACGTCGTGGTGTTCAATTTGGAAACTCCCGGCGCTCCGACACTCCAGGAAGCTGTTCGCTTGCGTAAAGCGCAGCCAGATCTGGGTTTTGTGTATGTGGTGGATATTATGGGCAATGTACCGAAGCGTACGCTGACTGCGCTTTCCCAGCCGGGCGTCACCTGGGTCAGCAGCACGGCGAGCGACCGGGAATTAAGACTCCGCGTACGCGGCGTGGCTGAACTAATACAAGAATCTCACCGGCGTAACCAGGCAAAACTCATCGAGCGGCCACAAAAGGCGACTCTCTCATTTGACATATCAAAATCTCAAAAGCAGTCGCCCTGGATGCATGTGATGCCTGAGCTGCACAATCAAGAGAGTGGAAGATTGGATTCGGCGCGGATCGCGGAGTGGTTCGGGATGCCTCTCAAGACGCTCGCCGGGCTATTGGGACGTGGATACGCAACCGTTCACAAGACACCCGATTCTGTCGCCGTTCAGAGCAAGCTCAAAGTTTTTTTAAGGATTGCTTCCGCCCTATCACGCCTCGCCGGATCGCCGGCAGGAACTCGGATCTGGCTCAACACGCCGAACCCAGACCTGGAAAATAACCAAACACCGATGTCGGCGATTGAAATGGGCGAGCAGGAGATCATTGCGGAGTTGCTGGAAGATGCGCTTGCGGGGCAGCCAGGCTGATGCACACAATCACGGATCTTGCCTGGATTTTGCCCACATTGCCTCGCCTCTCCATGCACGGGCATGCCTACCGAATCATCGACTATAAATATTTGGCGGCTTCTCCGCCTCTTCATCCAAATCGCTATTTGTATGGCCTGGGCGCTCCTGCGGCGGGAGCACGTTTTACGTCAAAGGGGGGACCTCAGGCCATTTATATTGCGAATGATTTGGCGACGGCGTTCGATGAAGCTAACCCGGTGCAGGCCATTTTGAGACAGACGGATCCTGGGCTGGCGCCGCCAACGCCGCCGGGAGGATACGCCTCCATCCTCTATCGATTGGAAAGCGTTTTGGATATCAGCGATCCCACAGTTCAGTCCGCACTCGGAACCAGTACTTCGGAACTCACAGGGCACTGGCGCCAAGCACAAAAGCGCGGACATGTTGCGGCCACGCAGATTCTTGGGCAAGCAGTCTATGACAGCGGCGTCTTCCAAGCAATTTGGTACGAATCCGCACGTGTTCCTGGAAGCTTTTGTTTGGCTGTATTGATTGATCGTTTGGTCGCCCCGGCCTATTTAGAAGTTCACGACCCGAATAACAACATCAACGAGCGCCTGCCTTAGGGTCTCCATAAATGACAAAGCGGCCTCCGGTATATTCCGGCGACCGCCATGACGTCGATATTCAGTTGTCAGTGAGACTGTTCCCAAACGTGAGGCCGCCGCGCGATCCGGCTCATCGCAGACATGGACGATTGGGTTACCGTCGATGGCTCCACGCCGGCCGCGACTGGCCCGGGAGAAGAATATCATCCTCCCAGCGCGCTTAGGTTTTTCAATTCACCAGTAAAATCCCCAAGAGCGTTTCGTTCTAAACTCCAAACAAAAAAATTCTTTTACGCGGGTTTTAGCACGTCCAGCCCTAGCCGACGCTGAAGGTCCGAATAGCGCGTGCGGCTTACGGGCAGGCGCTGCGTGTCGGACAGACGCACTTCATAGGCGTGGCTGCCTAAAAAGAGCAGTTCTTCCACTTCTCCAAGCTGCACAAGACACGAATCATGGATGCGGAGAAAGTCCGTGGCGGGGAGAACGGATTCGAGATAGGCAAGCGTGTAGTAGGTGCGGTGCTCGCCGCCGTCCTTGGTGCGGACATAAACGCGCTTTTCCCGCGCGACGGCGCACAGGATCTCCTCGACGCGGATCAGGCGCACCGCGAAGTCGCCGCGGATCGGGAGACGGCGCAACGGCTCGGCTTCCGCGATTGCGCGCCGATCGATCGCCTGCGCGGCGTCCTGGCGCGCCTGCTGGTCCGTGAGACGTCCGCGCGCCCGTGTCAGTGTCTTCGCCAGGCGCGCGGGCGAAACGGGCTTGAGAAGGTAATCGAGCGCGTCTCGCTCGAAGGCGTCCGCGGCGTATTCGGAGTAGCCGGTGACGAACACGATCAGCGGCGGCGCATCCAGATGTGTCAGCGCCTCGGCCGTCTGAAGGCCCGAGAGGCCGGGCATGCGGATATCGAGCATCAGCAAGTCGGGACGCAGGTCTTCCGCCATTTGGAGCGCCAGCGACGAATCGCCGGCCTCCCCCACGACCTCGACCGCTTGATCCTCCAAAAGTTTTCGCAGGTGCAGGCGCGCGAGCGGCTCGTCATCGGCAATCACGGCTCGGATCATCGTTTTGCTCCTCCATTGCGGCCGTCGGGAACCATCAATACCGCCAATGTTCCGGCGTCTTCATTGCTGTACAAACGCACGCGGGAACGCTCCCCATACAAAAGTCTCATCTGCCGCGTCAGGATCTGAAGCCCGTGCTGCGCGGGTCCCGATCCTTCCAAAGCCGTGCGGCGCGCGTCCCGCGCCATCCCCGCCCCATCATCCTGAACCGCAAGGATCGCGCGCCCGCGTCCACCTCGAAGGGACACGACGACCGTCCCAGGCTCCATCTTCGGCTCCACCCCATGGACGATGGCGTTTTCCAGGAGAGTCTGGACGGTGAATGCCGGAACCATCAGCGCGGCGCCATCGTCGGCGGCGAGACGCCAGTGAATGGTCAGACGTTCTCCAAATCGTTTTTCGGCGATGCGCGCGTAAACTCGCGCGGTCTCCAGATCCTGATGGATCGGGACGAGCGCGTTCTCATCCCCGCGCAAGTTCTGGCGCATCAGCGCGCTGAGATCCATCACCGCTTCTTCGGCCTGCTCCGGCGCCACGCGGCAGAGCGCCGCGATCGCCGTCAGCGTGTTGAACAGAAAGTGCGGGCGAAGGCGCGCCTGGAGCGCCGCCAGCCGCGAGCGCACGGACAGGGCTTCGGCGCGCTCGGCTTGCAGACGGTGCCGCTCGCTGCGCGCCCGGGTGCGCGCGTCCCCGGTGACCAGCATCAGCAAGAGGACGCCGAAGCCATTCGCGGCCACGCTGATGGCGGCGTGGCCGCTAGACAGCACGCCCCGGAGCGGGTCCAGCAGCATGGAGAACGCCAGCGTCCATGCCTGGGTCAGCACGCCGGCCAGCAGCCCGGTCCACACAAACCGCTGTTGTGTCAGCATGCGCAGCGGATAAGTGACGAGAACGCACGCGAACGCCGCAAAGATGCTTTCGGCGGCCACGACCGGCTCCTCTAAGGACAGCGCGCCCAGAACAACAAACGCCACGCACACCAGCGCGACCCGGATACCAACCGTCAGCGCCACGAACGTAATGATCAGCGTATCCGTCACATAGGGATAGCGCGCGCCGGGAAATACGATCTCCGTCAGCGCCGCGATCCCAAAGATCACCCCCAGGCGCACCGTCTCAAAAGGAGTGCGCCGGCGCTGCTCCAGCAGCTCCAGGGCCGCCGGAGAACGCGTCAGAAGATACGCGACCATCACGATCACGCTGGTGTCTTCGATAAACGCGTTGAGGAGGGTGAGAACGTGGCGCACAGAGGATTCTAGCATATTCCCGGCTGCTTGGCGGCGGTGGATTTTCGCGATTTTCGACGCCGATTTTCATCCGTGTTTTTGTCCCATTCATCCCCGGAAATGCGCGGCGTATCCCGAGACGAACTCGTTCGCCGAGACTTCGATTTATAATCTCCATGAAGCGCCGGCAAACACTCTCAAAATCAATCCGACTCGCCGGCCAGGAACGCGAAACGCCCATGAGAAGACGACGAGGTTATGAGGACAAGACGATGAAGGGCCGGCGGCGCCGCTCCACTCGCGGCGCAGTGATTGTTGAGTTCGCGGTCGTCATCACGTTTCTGACGGTTATGCTTTTTGGCATCATCCAGTATGCGGTGATCCTGAACGCGACAAACACGCTGAGTCATCTGAGTCGCGAGGGAGCGCGCTTCGCGGCGGTGCATTCCATGGAGTCAACCGCCGATCAGCCGGCGACGACCGCCGGCAGTATCCGCAACTATATCCAAACCGCGTGCTCGAATACGACGATCAGTTACGCGCAGATCAATCAGGTCACCATCTCCCCTGCCCAGTCCAGCCCCACCCGCGCGGCCGGTTCTCCGATCACGGTCAGCATTCAATATGATATCAGCCAGAAGTACTTCATGAAGGACTTTATTCCGGGAACAAGCTCGGGGCCGGTCTACATTACGAGAACGACAACGGAACTGATCGAATAGATCCGTGAAATAGAGGAATGGTGCGGCAAACGCAATGATGAGGCAAACGATACGCAATCGACATTCCCGGCAGCGCGGGGTCGTCGTGGTCTATACGGTGCTGGCGCTGGTGGCGATTATCGCGTTCGCCGGCTGGGCGATCGACGTGAGCTATCTGTATTCGCGTACGACCGACGCCCAGAAGGCCGCCGACACGGCCGCTCTGGCCGGCGCCTGGCAACTGGCCCACGGCGGCAGCACGGCGGCGGCGGTCGCCGCCGCGACACAGATGGCCAATCAGAATCACTATTCGAACGTGACGGTGGACACGGCCTACGGCGGCGATCCGCATCACGTCCACGTCCACGTTTCCCGCGCCGAGCCGATGTTCTTCGGCTATCTGTTTCACAACACACAGGAGCCGATCGGCGCTTCCGGGACCGCCGCCTACGATTCATTTCTCTGGCAGCAGCAGGACCCGACCTGGTATGGACGTGTCGGCGGCTTCGGCAACTACGCCGCTTACGGCCCCGACAACGGCGCGACGCGCGGCGACGCCGTCGATGTGAAGTGGACCGCGATTGACGGCACGTTCACCAAAACGACCAATCCGCTCTACGCGGCCCACGGTCTCGACTATCAACTGAACGTCCCTCCCGACTACGCGATGCGCAACGGAACGTCGCAGGTGGACGTGGAGATTTACGACCCGGACACCTATGAGGGCGCGAACACCCACGGGCGTTATGACGAAACCAATTCCAATACGACGTCGGAAAAGTGGCGCTACACCCTTTACAGCGATCAATATATCAACGGGCAGGATGTCCAAACGCAGATCGCGACGAAGGTGTATGGCGAAGGCGACGCCGACCAGGTCAACACCAATGACAAATGGGTAACGCCAAGCGGCTTCCAGTTCGACGCCAGCCAGTATCCCAATGGAACGTTCACGGTGAACGTCCGCAGCGACGACGGCAGCGGCAATCCGGGGACCGGATTGGACGAAAACGGCTTCCTGCTCCGCGCCGGCCCGCCCCACCCCGCGCTCAACCACGTCACCGACGTCAACACCGGACAGGCGCGCCCGGATCTCTCCGATCCCTACCAAACCGATACCTGGGATCCGGCGAACTCCGCCAATCACGGCCTGACGGTCGATCAGCTCTGGGAGAATCTGTACGGCTCAGGCGCCGAATCGCCGAATGTGGACGCCAATGGCAACGCGATCAAAAATGGGACGACGATGGGGGAGAAGACGTACAATTCGTTCAACTGCAACCGCGTCAGCTCCAGCGCCGTGATCCAGATTTACTTTGGCTACGCCCCGGCCAACACGTCGGGAGACACACGGATCACCTTCTACGGCTTCGATGAAGACTCGGGAGCCTCTGGGATCTATTACATGTGCGACAAGTACCCTGGAGTGAAGTTCATCGGGATTCTGCCCACCACCAGCGCCGGAACGGGAAATGGGATCTGGTCGGATCCGGGACCGCAGAACCGGGGCGTCGCGCAGGCGTCCACCCCGTCCAACACCGTCTACTTCCCCTCAGGTTCATACACCGGCGGAAACTGGACGGCGTACTACACCACCGGCCCCACCGACAACACCACCTGGTACTGGACCGTCAACAACACCACGGGAACCGGATCGCCGCACATCCACTTGATCGCGACAACGCCGACGGGGGTGTACTAAATTCACTTCCCAATGCAAAAGCGCGAGAAGATTTCGTGGATGATGTCTTCCGTCGCGGTCTCGCCCGTCACTTCGCCGAGGGACAGCAGCGCTCCGCGCACGTCGATTGAAATGAAGTCGGCGGGCATGTGGCCGCGCAGGGTCGCCAGCGCGTCGTCCAGGCGCGCCTGCGCGGCTTCCAGGGCATGGCGGTGGCGCGAGTGCGAGATCACGGCTCCCGCCGAGCCGGTGTCGATCACGCCGCCGGAAAGGGCGCGATGGGCGATGGTTTCTTCGAGCGCTTCGATCCCCTCGCCTGTCGAAGCCGAAACGCGGGCGTCGTCCGGGCCGGCGTTTTCCGGAGTCTGAAGATCACACTTGTTCCAGACAATGACGTGCGGCGTGCTTCCGAGCTGCGCGCGCAAGGCGCGGTCCTCGTCGGTTTCGCCTACGGCGGCGTCCAGAATGAGCAGCACGAGGTCGGCGCCGCGCAGGCTTTCCATGGATCTCTCGACGCCGAGCTTCTCGACCAGGTCGTCGGTGTCCCGGACGCCGGCGGTATCCACGGCGCGCACGGGGATGCCCCGGATGTTGACGCTTTCCTCCAGCGTATCGCGCGTCGTGCCGGGTATCGGAGTGACGATGGCGCGGGAAACCCGCAGCAGGGCGTTCAGCAGCGACGATTTGCCGACGTTGGGGCGCCCGGCGAGAACCATCTTCAAGCCTTCCCGCACCAGGATGCCGCGATCCGCCGTGGCGAGCAGGCGAGCGATGCGCGCCTGCGCGTCCTGGATCTCGCGCTCACAGAGATCCGTATCCAGCTCCCCGACATCCTCGGGAAAGTCGATTGACGCTTCGATCCGCGCCATCACTCCCAGGATCACATGACGGATTTCGGCGACCTCCGAACTCAGCCGCCCCGATTGCTGGCTGCGCGCCAGCGCCAGCGCCTCATCGGTCCGTGCGGCGATGATATCTCCGACGGCCTCCGCCTGCGCCAGATCCATCTTGCCGTTAAGAAAGGCGCGCTGCGTGAACTCGCCCGGCTGCGCCAGGCGCGCGCCGTGGGTGAGCAAGCGGCTCAGGATGCGTCGAAGCGGGACCGGACCGCCGTGGGCGGAAACTTCCACGACGTTTTCGCCGGTATAGGAGCGGGGAGCGTGGAAAATCGCGAGCAAAACGTCGTCGATCACCGAGCCGTCCTGCGCCAGCACGTCCGCGCGATGCAGGGTATGTCCCGCGAAAGAAGCGCTTGGAACGCTCCGTGGCCGCCGCGTCACGGCGTCGGCCACGGCGAACGCCGCCGGGCCGCTGATGCGGATCACGCCGATGCCGCCGACGCCCGGAGGCGTGGCGAGACTACAGATCGTATCGTCTAAAGAAGGTGTCACCTGAGGATTATACCTGGGCTCCAGTGTCAAGAGGGGGCTTCCGTATGCGCCGCGCGTGTCTCCACGTTGTAAAACCTCCTCCAGTGGGATATAATGTTCCCAGTTACCCACTGCAACTTTTTGACCGCCGGCGCGTCTCATCCAGTGAGAGTATTGCGCTGAAAGGGGAAGTCTTTTATGTTCGGCAGGATTTGGCGCTATATCAAGGCCGTACTCGGCTTCAAGCTGGATCAAATTGAGGATCCGGAAATTCTGCTCCAGCAGGCGCAGCAGGAAATGCGCGAGGCGCAGGCAAAGAACCGTGAGCGCGCCGTTCAGGCGATCACTCAGAAGAATAACTTGCAAAATCTGGTCGATCAGACGGAAAAGACGATCGCCAACTTGCAGGCCAAAGCAGAGCTGGCGCTGAAAAACGGCGACCGCGATCTTGCCCGGCAGCTTCTGGTGGAGAAGGGGCAGTACGAGACGACTCTGACTAGCACCAAGGCGTCGCTGGAGAACGTCGTTGAGACGACGGAAGCGATCAAGGTCGCGATCCGCCGCGAGGAAGAGCGTATCCGCGCCAAAACCGCACAGGCGCTGGCGATGAAGGCGCAGTGGAAGCAAGCGCAGATTGAGACGTCCATCAACAAGGCGCTCGACGGCATGACCACCGACGGCACCGACGCCGCCTTCGAACGCGCCCAGTCCAAGATCAGCAACGCCCGCAGCGAAAGCGCGGCGCGCACGGAACTGGCTAAGGGACGGCTGGAAAACAAGATCGCCGCTCTGGACGACCTCGGCGCAAGCACCGCCGCCGACGCGGAGTTGGCGAAGATGGAAGAGAAGCTGGGCCTGCGTCCGGCGTCCACGCCCGCCACGACTTCGACGACGCCGGGCCACGTGACATCAACCAGCGAGATCGACCGGCAGCTTCAGGAACTGGAAGCGCGTGTGGGCGGCAACGGAACCGGTCCGTCCGCCTCCTAATCTATTGGACGTGAGAAGAAGCGATTCATGAGTTCGATGCCCGACCGTCTCTATAAGGTCGCCAAAGCCTACCTCGACGCCGCCCGTGGACGTCTGGAAGATATCGACGCCGCGGCGCAGGAGGAACTGCGCCGCGCTCTGCCGCGCGAAAACACCGACTACGGCCGCTCCATTCCCGCCGCCAGCGACGATCCCATGGAGCGCGCCGCCGCCAAGATCGCGGCCGCCCGAAACGCCGCCGCCGCCCGGCGCGAGATCACGCCGGAGCGCTACAACTTCAGCACGCCGTCCGAGGACGAAACGCCGGCGGCACCCAAAACGGCAAGCCTGGTCGAGAACGCCTACAAAATCATCGGCGTTCCCTTAGGCTCCGCCTTCCCCACCGTGGAAAAGGCGGTCGTCAAACTGCGCGAACGCTGCGCGCCGGACAAGTTCCCGGCGGGCTCGCCGGAGCAGGCGGAAGCGCGGCGCATCCTCTCCCGCATTGAGGACGCCTATCGGATTCTGCAGGATGCGCTCGGCGTACAGCAGGGTCGTTTCGACCGCTTAGAATTGTGACGGCGGTATCGCCATGCTGCTGCAAGAAATCCCCGGCGCGATCGAGCGTCCCGCCGGCTGCAATATCCAGGTAACGCAGGAGCGGGACGCCGCCGAGATCACGATTCCGCCACGCCGAGCGACATGGATCGATAAGATCCCGACCACCCTGTACGTCTTCTCCCTCTTCACGTTTTTCTACGTCGGTCTGGTCTTTTTCATCTCCAAGCGCCTGATCATCGGCCCGGAGCTGAACATGGACCACGGCCACATCTCCCGATACCTCAACCATTACATCTACTGGTTGCTCCCCGTCTGGCTCGCCTTCGAAGCCATTGGCTGGGGCACTGTGTACCTGGTCATGCGCCCGTTCTTCACCACCGAAACCCTGCGCATCAGCCGCGAAGGCGTCGCCATCACCCGCGCCGTCCCCTTCTCCCGCAAGCGCAGCCTCCTGCTGCGAGAAAACCTGCGCGGATTTCTCCTGCGCCGCGACCCGCAAGGCATGTGGGGCAGCACACTCGCGCTGCGCTCCGTAGGCGAGGAAATCGAAATCGGAGAATTTACCGGCGAAGCCGAACGCGAATGGCTGGCGTCCGTAGGAAACGCACTGCTGGGACGGTATTAAGAGCGGCCCTCACCCCCGGCCCCCTCTCCCAATTCTGGGAGAAGGGGAGTCAGAGTTTTGAGTTTTAAGATCTCAAATATAAAATCCTAACTCTTATTCCGACTCCCCCTCTCCCAGAATTGGGAGAGGGGGCCGGGGGTGAGGGCCGCAGTTCTACGCCCCAATCAGCGCGCCGAGTTTTTTGAGCTGGTCAGGCGATCCGATCGCGATCAGAACGTCTCCGGGGCCGAGGACGAGGCTATCGGCGGGGTTGGGCAGAAAATGGCCGCCTTTGCCGACGCGGCGGACGGCGACGACGAGGGCGCCGCTGCGGTCGTGCAGGCGGCTTTCGCCGAAGGTCTTGTGGGCGAATTCACTTTCGGAGAGGACGACGAACTCCCGAACCTGAAATTTGTCGTGGTCGGCGTCGGTCATCGCGGTGATGAAGTCCGTGACGGCGGGGTTGATCGCGGTAATGCCCATCCAGCGGCCGCCGAGGATGTGCG
The DNA here is from genome assembly GCF_003574315.2 of Capsulimonas corticalis. Lineage (GTDB taxonomy): Bacteria > Armatimonadota > Armatimonadia > Armatimonadales > Capsulimonadaceae > Capsulimonas > Capsulimonas corticalis. Next base: position 6,883,518 of record NZ_AP025739.1, read on the forward strand.
GGGAGACGACTTTGCTGGCGCCGGCGCGATAGAGCTTGGCTTCGTTGGAGGAGCTGTCGGCGCGGGCGACGATGTAGAGATCGGGACGCAGGCCCCGGGCGCTCAAAACAATAAATGTGTTGACGGCGTCGGTGGGCGTTACGGCGATCAGCGCGGCGGCGCGGTCGATCCCCGCGCGCTTGAGCGTTTCGTCGTCCGCGGCGTCGCCTTCGATGAAGGGGACCGAATTCTCGCGCAGCATCTCCACGCGGCCGGGATCGCGCTCCATCACCAGATGCGGAACGTTGTTCTGTGAGTAGTTGAGGGAGATTTCCTGGCCGATGCGGCCGTAGCCGCAAATGATGTAATGGTTGTTGAGGCTGTCGACCACGCGCTTCATCCGCCTTTGTGTGAGGATAGCCAGCGATTGCTCGCTGACGAAAACTTCAATCACCGTGGAGAAGACCCAGGCGGCGGTGCCGAGACCAACGACGATCAGGAAAATCGTAAAGATTTCGCCGGCGATGTCCAATGGACGCACCGTGCCGTACCCCACGCTGCTCAGCGTGATCACGGTCATGTACACGGCGTCCAGAAACCCGTAGTGCTCGATTCCCATGTACCCCGCCGTGCCGAACGCACCGAGGAGCGCGCCGACAAAGAGCGCCAGGCGCAGACGCACGAACGGGTTGCGGAGCATGTCCGTCAGTTTGGGATAAAGGTTGTTTCGCTTCAAGTGTTCCGGCGGGTGACCGACGCCTCGTTTTTGCTGTTGATATCAATATCCAGCATCTGGCCGTGGAACCGAACGCCCTTGATAGTCAAGTGCGTCCAGCCCGGAGGCAGATGCGGATTTGCGCAAAGCGAGACGTCGTTGTCACCCGCCAATCGTATCCCAGGGCCGCCCTGGCCCTTTGTCCGAACCTGCAAGCCGGCGAAACCGTAGAGAACCGCCTGCAGCGATCCTCCCATGCCGGTATGGAAGTAGACATTGTTCGTGGTGCGTTTTTCAGAGAAAGCGTTCCACGGCCCGCGCATGAACGGGCGATACGATTCTCGGAAATACTCCAGGGCTTCGGAGCCCCGGTCCAGCTCGGACGCGACGATGCTGTGGATGCAGGAGGTCATCGCCGGGCCGGTCTTGATGGTGTGCGTGGCGTAGAAATCGAGCATCTTGCCGGTCGTGGCGGCGTCAAACTTTTCATTCAGCGGATGCACCAGCAGCAGCGTATCGGCCTGCTTGGCGGAGAAACGGTCCGTGATGTCGCCCGCATGCTCCGCCGGAATACCCCGGTCCGCGTCCGACAGCGTGATCAGCGCGTCGGCGATATCCGCCCATTTCGGGTCGGCGCTCAGGCCCAGCGCCCCGGCGGCGGCCGTCGCGGCGTTGAGATTGTAGCGCGCGGCCCCGTTGGTGTAAGCATCGTCATCCACCACTCCCGCCGTTTCATCCGGCGGCATCACCTGGCGAATGTGATAGCTGCCGTCTCCGTCCTTGGTCACGCGCGACGCCCAATACTGCGCGGTCGCCTGCAAGATCGGCCAGCCTTCTTCGCGCAGATAGTTCTTATCTCCGGTCCAAAGATAGTACTGCCATGCGGCGTACGCCACATCGGCGGTAATATGCCGCTCGTGTGAAAACTCCTCCGGCGCCACTTCCTCTCCGCTCACCGCGCTTTCCCACGGATACTCCGCGCCCGCGAACTTGTGATGCGCGGCGTTCTTGCGCGCCTGCTCTAAACGCGCGAAGCGGTAGTTGATCACCGACTTCGCCAGGTCCGGATGCTGCGCGATCAGCGCGGGGAACATCCAGATCTCCGCGTCCCAGAAGATATGCCCTTGATAGACACTGCTGGACAATCCCATCGGGGGTATGGAATGGTCGCTGCCTGGGTACGTTGAGGAGAGCAGATAAAACAGGTTCGAATGGACGACCTGCTGCGCCTCCGGGTCTCCGTCAATCGCGATGTCCGACTGGTCCCATACGCCGGCCCAGTCGCGCGGCTGAAAGCCGGGCAAAGACAGCGTCACGGCCCCGGACGGCGTCTGCGTCGTCAGCGCGCCCGTGCGCAGATTGAGCGTCTGCACAAACGATCCCGCCTGGCCCTGCGCGGCGGCTTCCTTCTCCGGCGCGCCGCCCTGCAGGGCATTGTTGACGTAGCCGCCGGCGACGAACTTCTGGTTCGGCTTGCCGCCGCTGTCCACCAGGTAAGCCTTGCGTCCATCGGACAGATACAGTGGGGCGACGCCGGATCCGCCGGGCGATTTCAGGATCCAGGGATCGTATGTCCCACGGTTCAAAAACTGCTGATTGGCGGCTTCCGCAGCGGACGGCGGAGGGGAATTCCCCGGCGCCGGCGAACTAGCGTCATGACAGCCGCCCGCGAGAAGCGCGGCGGCGACGGCGAAAACAATCGGACGATACTCCATGGGAGTAAAATACGCGGCCAGCAGGCAAGACTCCTGCATCAGTTGACCGCCGGCAATGAGGGATCAGCAATGAGCGACAAACGAAAAGTGCGCTGGGGCGTGATCGGTACGACATCGCGCGTGGCTCGGGAATCGGCGATCCCGGCATTGATGCGCAGCGAGCATGCGGAGCTCGTCGCGGTGGCCTCGCGCGACGCCGGCCATGCGGCGGAAGTGGCGGCCGGCGTCGGTCCAGACTGCAAGGCGTACGCGAACTACGACGCCTTGATCGCCGACGACCGCATCGACGCCATTTACATCCCTCTGCCGAACAGCCTGCACGTCGGCTGGGCCGTCGAAGCGATGAACCACGGCAAGAATGTCCTGTGCGAGCAGCCGCTGACGGTCACCGGCGCGGAAGCCGAAGAAATGCGGGAGACCGCGCAGGACAACGGCGTTTTGATCAGCGAAAGCTTCAGCTACTGGTATCATCCGCTGCAGCGGGAAGTCGCGAAGGCGGTGCAGAGCGGCGCGATCGGAGCCATCAAACTCGTCCGCGTCTCCGTATCCTTCCTGCAAAGCGAGTGGAACGACTATCGCCGCAGCCGCACGCTCGGCGGCGGCGCGCTGCTGGACTGCGGCGCCCACGGCGTCCACATCGCGCGCCAGGTCTGGGGCTCCGAGCCGCTCGCCGCCAGCGCCAGCGCGGTCGTCGATCCCAATCTGGGAATCGACACCACCACGACCGCGCTGCTGGAGTTCGCGGGCGGCGCCACCACTCTGCTGGACAGCTCCTTCACGCTTTACAGCCGTTCGACCTACGAGATCGTCGGCAGCGAGGGCGCCATCTGCGTGCCGAAGTTTCTTCTCGGCGCCGAGGAAACGTGCGTCTGGACATTGACGCGCCCCGACGAAACGTGGGAAACACACTCAGTCGCCGCCACGGACACCTACGAGATCGAGATCGACTGCTTTTCGCGCAAGCTTCTTGGCGAGGACACGCCGATCCTTCCCATCGAAAACTCCCTCGCCAACGCCCGCGTCGTCGACGCCATCGCGCAAAGCGCACGCACAGGTCTGCGAATCAAGATTGGGGAAGCATAAATTGCGCACAAAACGTCCGACAGCATTGACGCTTTTCCAAGTGGGCGTCGCCACCGTCCTGCTCTTTTCCACATCCCATGGCGTTTCGGCGAAGCCCAAGCGCGTCAAGGAGCCAGCGCCCATCGCGGGGCAGCGCTACCATCTCGTCAAGAACTGGGATTTTGGGAGCGCGATCACCAATCGAGCGCAGCTGGACGCCGAGTTCTTCACCCGTTTTATCTACAACGACGGCAAACTCGATACGCTGAACGACGAATGGGAGAGATATCGCGACAATAACAACCACGTCTTCGCCGATGGAGAATTAAAACTCACCGCGCGCGCGGTGGATGGCTTGAAGTCCGGCGGGATCGAGAGCGGCATGCTGCGCTCCAAGTGGACTGGGAAATACGGCTATTACGAATGCTGCATGAAGGTCCCGAAAGGCCGGGGCATGTGGCCGGCCTTCTGGATCAACCCGCAGGTCGGCTGGCCACCCGAAATCGACGTCCTGGAGATCGTGGACAACGGCCGCGACTCTACAACGAACTCATTCCATTACGTCCACGGCAAGAACAAAGACAACGCCGACCTGGAAACGAAACTCGACAAATGGGGAACCTACCGCCCCGGCTTCGACTACTCCGACGACTTCCACACCTTCGCCGTCCTCTGGACCCCCGACATGGTGGACCACTACGTCGACGGCGTCCGCGTCGCCCATCGCCGCTTCTCCTGGACCCACGACGACGGATCCGACGGCGGCCCCGCCCACGTCCTCCTCAACCTCGCCGTCGGCGGCTCCTGGCCCGGCCCGCCGCAAAGCGCGGACGAATTTCCGGCGGAGCTGGCGGTGAAGTATATTCGGGTATGGCAGGCCGACTAGGGTTTTTAGAAATCAGACAACGGCCGGGGCCTGTTCGATTGCGGCGAGGAGGGTTTCGGCGTCCCAGTAATCATCGTGGCGACGGCCGTTGATGAAGAATGTCGGTGTGCTGCGCACGCCGTCTTCTACTCCGAAATGCACGTATTCCCGCACGCGCTCGGCGTAGACCCCATCGGTCATATCGCGCACGAACCGATCTTCGTCGAGTTTGAGCACATGAGGATAAAGCAGCGGCATCCGCAGAAGATCGGCTTCGGCAAGCGATGCTTCAGGAGCCAGCAGCAGTCGATGGATGTCCCAGAAACGTCCCTGCGCGCCTGCCGCCAGCGCCGCCTCGGCGGCCCGCATTCCGGGCGAATTTCGCGTTTCACGCGGAAACGGCCGATACACAAAGCGCAGCCGATCTCCCAGCTGACGCTCGATGCCCTCGATAATCGCATACGCCTGACGGCAGTGGGGGCAATCGTAGTCGCCGTACTCCACGAGAGTCACCGCAGCGTCCTGCGGGCCTCGGCTAAAGTCCTGATCCGTTACCGGCGCGCTCAGCTGTGCCATCCAAATTCTCCTATTTCACTGTCCAAAGGCCATGCAAAGAGGACAATATCACTTCCGCAAACGATCAAGTTCCTAATCTACCCACGTTTTGACGCTTTGATTGTCTAAAATAAGAAACGCCTCAGAATTCCACCCTCAGGATCTCAAGAGCAAATCAGTGCGCATCGTTCGGCGCTCGCTTGCCAAACGCTTCCCAATACCGTCCGCCAAGTTCCTGAAATTGATCGAGATCGTAATCGCCGCCATTCGTATCGGAAAATTGCACGGTGTTGGCGCGAATGAAAAGACGATAGAATGCTTCTCGATAGGCTTTTTCATCCCACAGCATCCCATCCAACTTCATGGCGACTTGATCGGAGTCCCGCGCCAACTCCACATTGTAAATATCGATGGACTCTTCGTAAATGCGCAGTTGCTCCTCTAGGGCGCCCCAATCGACGGACTGCTCCCGCCACTTAGGATCGTACTTCTGGCGCAGTTGACGCGCTTCTTCTTTTGTCGCTATTGCTGGAATAATCGGTTCGGCAGGAAAGGGAAACGAGGAAATGGCCCGAACAGAGGATACGCCTTCGAATCGCAGGATGAACCGCGTACCACCTGGAAGCTGATGAAAACGAGCGACATATTCGACAAGAAACGTCAGCGTGATAGATCCCGCAGCCAGATCGGAGACAATGCTTTCCAGATGCCCATCATGCAGAGTCACCCACAGAGACTCGGACGATATTCCTTCAGGGAGAGAAGTCCAATCCGCAGCAATATTTTCCAAGCTACTTCCCCGGCGCCGCCTTGGGCAAATGCCCAGACGCGCGCAGCGCCTGCGTGACTTTGACCGAGGAGACGGATTTGTTGAGTGTGTAGAGATGCACGCCGGCGACGCCGTTGTCGATTAAGTCGCGGCATTGGGCGGCGGCGTATTCGACGCCGCGCGGGACGATCTCTTCGTCGGAGCCTTGTCCGAGGAAATCCGTGAGCTTGGCGGGAATCTGGGAGCCGCCAAGTTCGGAGAAGCGCGGGAGCTGGCTGAGCGAGGTCACGGGCATGATCCCGGCGATCAGCGGCAGCGTGACGCCGGCGGCGTGGGCGCGGTCGCGGAACTGATAGAATGTGTCGTTGTCGAAAAAGAGCTGGGAAACGGCGAAGTCCGCGCCGACATCCTGCTTGGCCTTCAGGATCTCAATGTCCAGATCCATGGTGCTCGACTCCGGGTGCTTCTCGGGGTAGAACGCGCATCCGATGTGAAAATTGAAGTCCCGGTGGATGAAGTCGACCAGATCGCAGCCGCGTCCGAAGCCTTCGGGGTGCGCCACAAACGCCGGATCATTCTTGGGCCGGTCGCCGCGCAGCGCCAGCACGGTCTTCACGCCGGCCGCCTCCAGCTGTTCGAGAATACCGCGCAATTCGCCTTGAGAATGGCCGACGCACGTCAGATGCGCCACCGTCTCGATCCCCAGCTCGCTTTGAATACGCCCGACCAGCTCCACCGTTTTCTGACGCGTGGAGCCGCCCGCGCCATAGGTCACGGACACAAAGTCCGGCGCCTGGCGGGCGATCGCGCCAAGCGACGAATACAGCGTCCCCCACCCGCCCGAATTCTTGGGCGGGAAAAACTCATAGGACAGTGTCGGCGTCTTCGCCTTTAATTTCTCGATAAACGGCATCGTATCACTCAATTTTTATTCTTCTTGCAGATCGTTCACGGCTCCGGGCGAGCCTCTCTTGCAAACCCACCCCGGCGCTTCGCGCCACCCCTCCCGCCGACGGGAAGGGTTATTTCAGAGTGTGTTATCGCAGGCGGCTTCGTCAGAGGCAATCTTACCAAACCTTCCCGTCGGCGGGAGGGGTGGCGCGAAGCGCCGGGGTGGGTTTGCCCCGGAGGGGTAGGCCGAAGGCCGGGGGTGGGTTTGCAGGAGAGAGGTGAGACGGTGCGAGTTTGCTCAGCCCCAGCCTCTCCTCACTCAATCCCCAGCACAACCCGCTCGATTTTCTCGCACAGCACATGCAGCATCAACTGGTGGCACTCTTGAACGCGCATCGCCGAAGGATGTTCGCTCTGGACGATAAATTCGTAATCGCAGAGTCCCTTCATCTTGCCGCCGGTTTTGCCGGAGAAGACAGCGGTGATGAGGCCGCGCTCCTTCGCTCTCTGGATTGCGCGCAGGACATTTTCGGAGTTGCCGCTGGTGGTGAAGCCGATCAGCACGTCGCCGGGGCGCCCGAGGGATTCGACCTGGCGCGCGAAGATCTCCTCAAAGCCGTAGTCGTTGCCGATGCAGGTGAGTAATGTGCCGTCGATGGACAGGCACATGCCCGGCAGGGATTTACGCTCGCGGTAAAAGCGGCCGGTCAGTTCCTCGGCGAGATGCGCGGCTTCGGCGGCGGAGCCGCCGTTGCCGCAGGTGAGCATCTTGCCGCCCTGCGCGAACGACGCCAGGAGGGCGGCCGCGAGGCCGCTCAGCGCGGCTTCGTGGACGAGGATTCCGTCCAAGTCGCGCTTCAATTGGGCGACATGGCCTTCTAAGGTTACTCCGAGAGTGGTGCTGGACAAAGCGCCTCCGCAAGCAGCGTGACCGGATGGGCCACGCGGATGACATTTTCAGAATCGGCGGCCAATCCGGAGTTGATCCAGGACAGACAGCCAGGGTTGCCGGTGGCGACAATGCTCGCCCCGGTCGCCCGGATATGGGCGATTTTGCGCTCACGCAGACGAGTCGCCATCTCGGGCTCGGTCAAGTTATAGATTCCCGCCGAACCGCAGCAGATCTCACTTTCTTTGAGCGAAACCAACTTAGCGCCGGGAATAAGCCCCAGCAGCGCGCGGGGCGCGTCGCGCACTCCCTGCCCGTGCGCGAGATGACAGGCGTCATGGTAAGTCAGCGTCAGCGGCTCCGAAGACAGGGGCTGAAGAGGCGCCCCCCACCCCAGATCGTCCAGAAACTCGCTGATATCGCGCACTTTGGCGGCGAAGGCGCACGCCTTTTCTCGGTAACTTGGATCGTCCGCGAACAGCGTCTCGTAATCCTTCATCGTGCTGCCGCAACCGGCGGAGTTGACGATGATGGCGTCCAGGCCGTCCATCGGCGTGAAGGCGTCGATCAGCTGGCGCGCGAGTCCCCGGGCCTCTTCCAGCGCGCCGTTGTGCGCGTGCAGCGCGCCGCAGCAGCCCTGGCGTCGGTTCACCAAAACCTCGCACCCGTTCGCGGCCAGCACCCGCACGGTATTCGCGTTGGTGTCGCCGTACAGCACGCGCATCACGCATCCGGCGAGCACGCCCACTCGCGCGCGTTTTTTGCCCACGGCCGGCGTATAAGCCGGCGGCAGCGGCGGATTGATTTTGGCCGGCAGCGCGACATGCTGCGTCTTCGCGCCGGCGTCGCCCGATAGCATCTTGAGCGCGAGCGCGGGAACGTCCCCATCCGTCACGCGCCGCGCCACGGTCATCGCCGCCGCCATGCGCGACGGGTGCGTCAGCGTCCCCAACAGCGCCTTGCGACCCAGCGTCTCCGACACCGGCCGATCGCCTTCATGGTTGATTCTCCCACGCGCGACTTCGACCAGATGCCCGTACGGCACGGCGGACGGACACGCAGTCTCGCAGGCGCGGCAGCCCAGACAGGCGTCGATATGCTGGCGCAGGTCTTCGTCCTTCGGCGACAGGCGTCCTTCATGCAGGGCGCGCATCAGCACGATCCGCCCACGCGGGCTATCCGCCTCGCTGCCCGTCTCCAGATAGGTGGGACAGGCGTTGAGGCAGAGGCCGCAGTGGACACAGGTCATTAAATCGTTTGTGTAGGCGTCGTCGATCATACTTATCCTATCCAGACCTACTTCCGGCCTTCGGCCGGCCCTCTAGTAAACCCACCCCGGCGCTTCGCGCCACCCCTCCCGCCGACGGGAAGGGTTGATAGGATTGCCTCTTACGAAAGTCGCTTGCGATAACACACTCTAAAATAACCCTTCCCGTCGGCGGGAGGGGTCGGCCGACGGCCGGGGGTAGGTAGGACCGGGAGGGGGTGAGGGCCTCTCTACAACCGCCCCACAAACCGCCCCGGGTTCCAAAGCCGTCCCGGATCCAATTTCTCTTTCAATCCCCGCATCAGCGCGAAGTCCGACAGCAGTGGGAACCAGATAGGTTTGTCTTCTGCCCGAAGCTCGTCCGGCATGCGCTCTACGATGAAGCTGCCGCCGCAGCGGCTGGCTTTGTCGAAGAGGTCGGGCCAAAGCGTGCTCCAGTCGGATGCTTCTGACGCTGGGGCGAAGTGCGCCCACATCATTCCTAGCGCGGCGTCGGTGGCGACCTGGGCGACAAAGCCCGCGCGGCGGGCGGTCCATTCCAGCATGCGCGAGAAGGCGCCGACCTGGGAGGAAAGGATATGGAACGCACAGGTCATCGGCGACGGCGCGTGCGCGAAATCGCGCAGCCGGTCTCTTATTGTACCTGCTGTCTCGGAATCGAGCGCGCCCGCGCCGAGAGTCTCGACTTGCCAGGCGACCGATTCTTCATCGCCGTCGAAGCCGACGATCAGGAACTGTGTGGGTTCGACGCCGTCCGGAATTTCGAGAAGAACGCGCGCCGCCTGCGGGCTGAGAAGATATAAAAAGGATGGAACCAGCTCCGAGGCGAGCAGGGAATCGAGCGCGTCCTCGCTGTTGTGTTCGGCCTCCAGCGGCAGCAGCACGGTGGCCGAGGCTTGCGGCAGGGGCGAAACTTTGAACGAGGCTTCGACGATCAGGCCCAGCGTGCCCAGAGAGCCGCAGTACATCTTGGGGAGATCGTAACCTGAGACGTTCTTGACCACACGGCCGCCGCCTTTGACCAGTTCCGCGCGGGCGTCGATGACGCTGACGCCGATCAGGGAATCACGCACGCTCCCGTATTGGAAGCGGCGCAGGCTGTCCGCGCGGGCCGCGATGATTCCGCCGACGGTGCGGCGTTCGGGCTCGGCGACATCGAGGGCCAGGAACTGTCCCTGCTCGCCAAGCAGGGACTGCAAAGCGGCGACCGTGATCCCGGCTTCCACCGTAACAGTCATATCCGCCGGCTGATAATCGACCACGCGATTGAGGTTTCGCGTCGAAAGCGCGAGGTCGTAGCGCTCGGGCGCATAGCCCAAATGCTGCCGGGTTCCCCCGCCCCACGGGACAATCGCCGCGCCGGCGGGCGCCTCGCGCACGATATCCTGAATCTCGGTAATGGACGCCGGGAATACGGCGTCGCCCGGCGCAAGGCCAAACAGATCGAAAGAGCCATTCGTCATAGAGGGAAAGTATAGCACGGAGACTGGAGAGGGGTCAAATCCTGGCAAGCATTGCTCACCAGGATTCGGCGATGTGGCCGGCGACGCGGAACGCAAGCGCCAGAATCGTGAGGACGGGGTTGAAGCCGCCGTTGGTGACGTGCAGAGACCCGTCGGCAATGTAAAGGTTGTCAAAACCGTGCACGCGGCCCCAGGTGTCCGTGACCGACGTCTTCGGATCGTGGCCCATCCGGCAAGTCCCTGCCTGATGCTGCCCTCCGCTCAGACTCAGCGTCGCCGCGTCGCTGTGGATATTTTTGGCGCCGCTTGCGCGCAGCCACTCCTCCGCGCGGGCGTTCATAAAGGCGTGGACGCGAAGGGTCTCGGGATGGGTCGCGCCGGAAATCCGCACGACGGGAATTCCCCAGCGGTCGCGCACGTCCGGATCGACCGAAATCCGCGCGTCCGGGCTGGGAATGTCATGGACGGGGCCGAACACCCGCAGCATGCGCGTGTAATTGTGACGCACCCACTCTTTGTGTTCTTTGCCCCAGCGAGGGACACCGCGCGGAACGCTTCCTTTGACGAAGTTGATCGGCTGCATGATAAAGTCATCGCAGAGCATTCCGCCCCCGACAATGCCGTCGTTGTCGTGGTTGAAGCGAATGGTCGCCGTGGTCGGTCCCGGCCCAACGCCGTCCCACACGGAATCGTCCATCCAGCCGACGGCGCCGGCGTAGAAGTGTCCCTGGAAATTGCGGCCGACCATATCGTGATCGTTGCCCAGGCCATTCGGATGCGCGTCCGTTTTGGAGTTGAGCATCAAACGCGCGGTCTCGACCGCGCCGCCGGACAGCACGACGACTTCCGACGTCGCCGTGATCTGCTCGCCGGCGCTGTTCCAGTAGACGACGCCCGTGGCGCGTCCCGCGCCATCGGCGATTACGCGCTCGGTCATCGCCTCGGTCTCCAGGGTGCAGAGGCCGGTGGCGAGGGCGCGCGGGATCATCGTATTGTGCGTCCCATTCTTTGCGTCCGTCGGACAGGCGAAGCCGACGCACTGCTGGCAGTGCGCGCAGGCGTCGCGCCCCTGGCGCGGGACGCTGTTGATCAGCAGCGGCACATGCTGCGTGTCCCAGCCCAGCGCCTGCGCGCCGGCGCGCAGCACGCGGCCCTGAATGTTCAGCGGCAGCGGCGGCATGGGATACTCTTTGTGGCGCGGGCGGTTCCGGCCGGCGTCCGCTTCGTCGCCCGCCACGCCCAGTTCCCATTCGGCGCGCTCGTAGTACGGCGCGAGCTCTTCGTAGGAGATCGGCCAGTCGGCCAGTCCCGATCCGGCGGGGACGCCGTACTTGGACGCCATGCGAAAGTCGTCGGGCAGATAGCGCCAGGCCTGCGCGCCATAAACTTGAGTGCCGCCGCCGACCGCCGCCGCGTTGTTCTGGTAAGCGCCGTCGGTGGCGTCGATGATGCGCGAGCGTCCCTGCGGATCGACAAACACGCGCGGATTGTCCGCCAGATTCGGTCCGGCGTTCACGCCGTGCTGCGAAAGCCGCTGGTTGCGCAGGTGGTCGCGCCCCACATCGGCGAACGTCATGCGGCGGCCTCGCTCCAGCAGCAAAACCGTTTTGCCGGCTTCCGCGAGCAGGGCGGCGGCCACGCCGCCACCGGCGCCGGCGCCGATAACAATCACATCGTACTTGTGGATGGCGCGATCCGTCATACCGTCACCTCATAGCCCATCATGCGCCATACGACGCCGTCTTTGTTGCCGCCGTTGCCGGGATCGGCGTAATACCCTTCCATCACATGCCCGACCAGCATGGGGAAAAATTCCTCCGGGGCGATTTCCCACTGACCGGGGATTTGTCCCTGCGCCACGCGGTTCAGGAAACCGTACTGTTCTTCTGGGGATAAGAACTCAAACTCCTTGCCGTATGCGTCCTTGGCGGCGGAGTCCATTCCATGAAGCCCTTGTCGATATATCGATAACAGTTTAAAATCGCTTCCCAGCAGCCGCTCCAAATAATCGCCGACGCCGGCGTCCCAGCCGCCGGGGAAATCGTCCGGGGGAATAATTTGGTTGATCGCGGCGCGAAGCGTGCGGACTTCCAGTGGGGTGAAGATTGCGCTCATGCGCAAAGTATAACACGAAGGTTGAAAGTCGTCAAATAAATTGGAACTTCCACGCAATTCGCTGCGTCACTACACACATCACCCGCATGGGAAGATCCATGCGGAGAATTCGAAGACAGGGAGCTTAACAAGATGTGGAATACAGGAAAACGCGCGGGTCTGGCGCTGGCGCTGACGATCGCAGCCGGAACAATGTCGGTTCAGGCGAACGCCGCGAGTCTGCGCTGGAGCGGAGACGTGGACGATACCGCGGTCATTAAAGTTTCGGGGAACGACGTCCGGGTTCACGCGAACGCCGAGGGTGTTCGCAACGATCGCTTTGACTTCCGGGGCGGCGCTCTGCCCAGCCGGCCGGTGATCGTGACGTTGCGGGAAGCGGATGGGCGCGGAGGCGTGCGTCTGGCGCAGCAGCCCAGCGAACGCAACGGCTATACGGCGGTCGTGCGCATCACGGACAAAGATCCCGGCCGCAATCACTACGATTTCGTTCTCCAATGGAACGATCGGCCCAATCGCCCCGGCAGGCGCTGGGATCGCTAATTCGCGAACCTAAAGCCGTTTGACCTATCCCCGGCGGTCCGCCGGGGATAGGTCAGACGGCCGAGAATATCTCATGTCGCGAGAATTCCCATATTCTCGTCGCGGCTTTGAGATTATGACCTCTTGCTTTCCCCCACGCCTGCGGTACACTCATTGCGCCAAAGGAGCCAGATGATGACAACCACCGCCCCGACCATCCATACCAGCTCTCGCCTCTTTTACCGTGACGGATCCTCCGACAAAGAGTATCACGCGGCGATCAACGAAGCCGACGGCGGCTACACCGTCACATTCGCCTACGGCCGTCGCGGCAGCGCGCTGTCGGCGGGAACGAAGACGAACGCGCCGGTGACGCTCGAAAAGGCCCGGCAAATCTATGATAAATTGATCGCAGAGAAGACGTCGAAGGGCTATACGCCGGATGGATCGGGCGCTTTGTTCGCCATGACCGACAGCGCGGAGCGCGTCTCCGGTCTGGTTCCACAGCTGCTGAACTCGATCGAGGAGGCTCATGCGCGGAAACATATCGAGGATGACGCCTGGTGCCTTCAGGAAAAGTTCGACGGCAAGCGCATCATGTCGGCCGTGACGAGCGGCGCGGTGACGGGATCGAACCGTAAGGGCCTGTGCGTCTCCATGCCGCAGGAGATCAGCGACGCCCTGGCCGCTCTTTCGGACTGTGTTCTGGATGGCGAGCTGCTCGGAGACAAATACGTCGTTTTCGATCTGCTGTCTCTGGGAGGCGACGATCTGCGCTCCCGCCCCTACCGAGAGCGTTTTGAAGCCCTGAGCGCGGCCGTGGAAAACGCGGACCGGGTGGTCGTGGCGGAAACGGCGTGGGACGCCACGGGGAAGCAGGCGATGTACGACGCCATCGCGGCGCGCGCCGGCGAGGGCGTAGTGTTCAAAAAGGCGGACGGCGTGAGCGTCGCCGGCCGGCCGGCGTCGGGCGGCTCACAGGTGAAGTGCAAATTTTACGCCACCTGCACCTGCGAGGTCGCGGCGGTGAACGATCAGCGCAGTGTGCGTCTGCGTCTCTTTGACGAAGGCGGCGAAGCCGTTCCGGTCGGCAATGTCACCATTCCCGTCAACAAAACCGTTCCCGCCGCCGGCGCGCTTGTGGAGATTCGGTACCTCTACGCCTACAAAGGCGGCTCCTTGTATCAGCCCGCATATCTGGGCGAGCGCGACGATCTTTCTCCCTCGGACTGCGCGCTCTCACAACTAAAATACAAAGCCGAAGGATATCAGCCCGAAAATATGGAAGGATAGCAGTACAGGAAAAGCACGCCCCGATGACGCAACGATGCGCCTGTCGCCCGATGCATGCTATACTTTACCCATGACTCTTGGTCCAAATTTTTCCTCGACAGAGCCAAAAACCGAGATAGCGGAGTCCGCCCCCTGGCGGCGCGACCTTATTCGATACGCCGGTGTTGTCACCAGCATCATCATCGCCGCCCTGGTGCGTCTGCCGCTGCATCATGTGCTCGGCCCCGCCGCGCCCTTCGTGACGTTTTTTCCGGCCGTCGTCTATAGCGCCTGGGTTCTGGGCGCCACCGGCGGCCTCTTCGCGATGTCGCTGGCGCTGGCGATCGTCACGATGGTCATCCTCCCCGCGACACACGCGGATCTCAACGATCCGACAAACCAGCGATCGCTGATCTTATTCGTCGCGGTGAGCGCCGCCGTGTCCGCCATGGGGCATACGCAGCAGCGCGCCCGTCGGCTGACGGAACAAAGCGAGGCGCTGAAGTCAACCATCCTCCAGGTGGCGATGGATGGCATTATCACGATCGACAAGGCCGGCCGGATCCATGAGTTCAATCCGGCGGCGGAAAAAATGTTCGGTTATTCGCGCAATGAGGTGCTGGGAAAACAGATCGGCGAAACACTCGTTCCTCCCACGCGCCGAGTTCAGGGGCGTCACGGCTTCGAACACTACTCGGCGCCGGAGGGCGAATCCGTTCTTGGCCGGCGAACCGAAGCCATCGCGATGCGCCGCACCGGGGAAGAGTTCCCCATCGAACTGGTCGTCATGCCGCTTTCGGGTTCGTGGGGCCATGTCGCCTATCTTTCCGACATCACCGACCGCAAAAAGGCCGAGGCCGAGGCGGAGGCGGCTCTGCGGCGCGAATCCATGCTGAACCGGGTCAGCGAAGCGATCCGCCAGACCACGGATCCCTGGCAGGTTCAAGATGTGGCGCTGGAAATGCTCGCGGAGGCGCTGGGCGTCGACCGCTGCCTGTCCATCGTCCTCGACCGCAAACGCGACTATGTGAGCTTCGTCGCCGAATGGCGCCGCCCGGACCTGCCCGATCTGCGCGGCGAATACTCGCTCTCCTCCTTCGATGTCCAGTTGGATGAAATCTTCCCGGCGTCCGCCCCGCTGACATGCGCGGATGTGCGCTCCGGCCAGTTTTCCGAAAAGTCCGCCGATCTGCTCACCAACATGGGCATCCGCGCGCTGCTCGATGTGCCGATGTCCAGCGACGGGGAAGTGGTGGGCGTTCTGGGCGTTTACATGGCCGACGCGCCGCGCGTATGGAGCATCGAGGAGATCCGGTTTGTCGAAGCTGTCGCCGCCCAGCTGCGCTCCACGGCGGAGGCGGCCCGCCTGCTGGCCGACACGCAGTCGAGCGCCGAGCGAGAGACTTTGATCAACCGGATCGGCGTCGCCATCCGCGCCGCGAACGATCCCAACTCCATCCAGGAAGTCGCCGTGACCCAGCTCGGCGAAGCCCTCGGCGCCGACCGATGCTATTTCGGGGTCTACGATTTCGCGAACAGCATGGTGACCGTCACCAACGAGTGGCGACGGAAGGACCTGGAGCCGATCGCCGGCGTCCATCCCTATTCCAACACGCGAGAGATGTTCCAGGAGCTCTACAAAGACGGCCCGACATCTGTGGAGCCCGATACGCAAAAGTCCGGGCTGTCCGCCCAGACCCGCGCCAATATCGAGGAGCTGCGCCTGCGCTCACGTGTTTCGGTGGCGCTGTACGACAGCGAAAACTCCATGGGAACGCTGACCGCCGCGATGTCCGACGCTCCGCGCGACTGGACTCCGGACGAAGTGCAGCTGATCGAAACGGTCGCCACGCAAATGCGGTCCGCCGTGGAGATGGCGCGGGTGCAGCAGCGCGAGCACTTGATCGCCGAACAGCTCCAGGCGGCGCTCCAGCCGAAGCCGCCAAGCAGCGTGTCCGGCCTGGATATCCGGCTGCATTACAAGCCCGCGCTGGACGAAGCGGGCGTCGGCGGCGATTTCTACGATGTCTTCTCCTCGTCGCCCGGGGTAACGTTCCTGGTGGTCGGCGATCTCAGCGGCAAGGGACTGGCGGCGGCGTCGCAAGTGGCGACCGTGCGCAACATGCTCCGGTTTGCGCTTTACAACGAGGACGATCTGGGCGCGGCCGTCACGAGCGTCGGCCGGACGCTCTCGCAAAACGATCTGCTGACGGGATTCGCCACGCTGTTCGTCGGGCGCTGGGACTCAGAGACGCACCGGCTGTCGTATGTCAACTGCGGGCAGGAGCCGGGGCTGGTCCGGCGCGCCTCGGGGGAAGTGCTCGAACTGTCTCCGACCGGGCCAGTGCTGGCGATGCATGACGACGCCGTGTACGACGAGCGCGACGTGCAGCTCATGGCGGGAGATGTTCTGGCGGTGTTTACGGATGGTTTGACCGAAGTGGGGCCGACGCGCGCGAACATGCTCGGCGTCGCCGGCGTCAGCGCGCTGCTCCAGGAAACGAGCCTTTCGGGCGACTCCGAAGCGCTGGTGCGCAGCCTCATCGATGAGGTGAACGCCTATGCGCGCGGCGGCGTCCGCGACGACCAATGTTTATTAGTAGGAGCGATCGAAGTATGACCTTTGACCGTTCGGCTCAGCCTGCGTACAACGCAGGGCCAGGTTTACCACAGCGGCTTCTTCCCTGGATCATGCCTGTTTTTGTGCTGGTCGTCGCCTACTGCCTGCTTGGCCTGTCACTCACGGAGCAGCTGTCGCATGCCGAGATTATGAAGCGCTGCGTGCTGGTGGATCCCAACCGCGCCCGGATCTGGAGCGTCGGCAATGTCGAGATCGGCCTGGCCTACTTTGGCGTCTTCTTCGGGATGGTGTTTTATTTCCTGAGGATGTACTCACGCAGCCGCCAGCACCTCTGGGATCTGGCGCTGGCGCTCGTGTACCTGGTGGGATCGTTCGCGCTGGATTATTTCTGCGTTCAAACGTTCCACCCGTTTATGGCGCTGCTGGTGGGCGACGCCGCCGTGATGACGTTCACCGTGATGGTGTCGCGTCAGACATGGTTTCAGCGTCTGCTCGGCGTGTTCGTGCCGATCATCTTTCTGACCTGCGCCGTCGGGCACTTCCTCGAAGGGCTCTCCTACTGGCAGTTGACCTACAATGTCAACACGCCCTGGACGATGGTGACCGCCGACGTCGGCTTCGCGGTCCTGGTGAACGCCAGCCGGTTCCCCGCCTTTATTCGCGGCGAGGATGTTGTCGCGGAGCTGGCGATCGTCAAAACTCGCGCGGAGGAGCTTCAGATTGAGATCGATGCTCGGAAGGAGGCCGAGGAAGCGCGCGCCAAATCCGAGAAGCTGCGCTTAGCCGCCGAAGCCCGGATGCGCACGTTCCTCTCCGATGTCCTCGCGAGCGTCACCGAAGGCAAGCTGCGCCTGATCGACGACGCCTCGGGACTGCCGCCCAAGCTTCCCGCCGCCTGCGATCCGATCCTGCTGACTATCTCCAGTGACATGCGCGTCCTGCGCGACGCCGCCAAGCAAGCGGCGCTGGCGCGGGGCTTCAGCGACCTGCGCTGGCAAAATCTCGTGACCGGCGTCTCCGAAGCCGCCATGAACGCCATCGTCCACGCCGGCGGCGGCGAATCGCATGTCTGCGCCGACCCCGATAAGACCGTCCAGATCTGGATCACGGACACCGGCAAAGGAATCGCCGTGGACAACCTGCCCCGCGCCACCCTAGAGCGCGGCTGGACCACCGCCGGCAGCCTCGGCCACGGCTTCTGGCTGATGCTGCAAACCATCGACCGCGTCTATCTTCTCACCGGCCCCAGCGGAACCACCCTCGTGCTGGAGCAGGACAGCGTCGCCCCCCTGCCCGCGTGGGCGACGGACGATTTGCGAGTCTGAGCCATGAGTGACGTCTCAAATCCCTCTTATCGCTTCGAGGATGCGCAAGTTTCCTCCATACCAAAGTCGCCAGGCTCTCTCAACGAGGACGCAGCGTCAGTGACGCCCATGTGCCTGGTGGCGGCGGATGGCGTCACGACCAAAACTGCCCAACCTTCCTGCGGCCATATCACGGGAGCGCAGATCGCACGCAGAGTTGTGGACGCGGCGATTTCATCCTCGAACAACGGCGCGGCGCTCGTGTCGGAGTTGAACGCAGATGTGGCGTCCCATTTCTATCCTCTGGGGATGAACGCCGCCGCGAGTCCACAGCCGGCATGCGTCTTCGCCTGCCTGCGCGTTCACGGCGACGAACTTCTCATCACCCAGGTCGGTGATGTCGGCGTCCGGATCAACGGGCGCGACCTGTATTTGAAGCCGGCGCTGATCGACACCCTGACTTCCTCGGCGCGAGCGCAATACATTCACCTGACAGGCGACGCGCAGGGCGGCCGCGAGTTCATCCTGCCATTGCTGCAAGCGCAGTCACAGTATCGAAACAACGCCGTCCACCCTCTGGGATACGGAGTGATCGACGGCGGAGCGACGCCGGAAAAATTCGTCACGACAACGGCCATCGCCTTATCGGATGTTCGATGGGTCGAGATATTTACGGATGGTTATCCCGAGGCTCCGGCGGGGGCGTCGATTGAAGAATGGGAGCAGCGATATCTGGAAGTGACACGGCGGGACCCGGATCGATGCAAGGAATATCCCGCCACCAAGACGATCGATGATAGGACAGTGGTTATCGCCCGGGTAAATCGGATCCATTCGGATATTTAGCGACCGGACTGCACGCCCACACAACGAACCGCGCTCCGCGCTAAACGCTACCTAAGCAGCCACAGCATCGTCCATTGCCGATGCAGACGCCGCCATCCGCCGCAGGAGGGCGTCGACGCAGGCGGGGTCCCACTGGGTTCCTTTTCCATTCCTGAGAATTTCGAGGGCTCTGTCGCGCTCCATGCCTTTGCGGTAGGGGCGGTCGGTGGTCATGGCGGAGAGGGCGTCGGCGACGGCCATGAGGCGGGCGATGAGCGGGGTTTCGGCGCCGCGCAGGCCGAAGGGGTAGCCGTCGCCGTCCCAGCGTTCGTGGTGATGGCGCACGGCGTCGAGGGTGTCTTCGAGGCCCGCGATCGCGCCGACCATGATGGCGCCCATCATGGGATGCTGCTTGACCGTCTCATACTCTTCCGGCGTCAGCTTGCCCGGCTTGCGCAGGACGGCGTCCGGGATGCCGATCTTGCCGACATCGTGCAGCAGCGCGGAGACCGCGACGGTGTGGCGCGTCTTTTCCTCCAATCCCAGTTCTTCGGCGATCATCAGGCTGTACCACATCACATCTTCGGAGTGCTTGCGCGTATAGCGGTCTTTATTGTCCACGGCGGTGACGAGCGCGTCCAGCATGGAGAAGCCGTCGACTCGTCCCGTCATGGAGGCGCGGACCTGGTCGGCTTCGGCTTCGATGGCGCCGCCGGTCTTGACCCGGCGCAGGCGCTCGTCGGCCTGACGCACGACGCCGCGCCGGTCGGCCGCATTATGGGGCAGCAGCGAGGCGCCGAGCGAGACGGTGATCGGGACGGCGGCCTGGCGGTTCGGCAGAAGGTGCGTGATATTCTCCAGCCCCGCGCGAAGGCGCGCTTCGATCTCTCCGGCGGTGTTCGTCCCGACGCGCGGCAGCAGCAGAGCGAACTCGTCGCCGCCAAAGCGCGCCACGCAGTCGTATTGGCGGCAAAGAGCCTGGAGGCGAGTGGCGACATGGCGCAGCACGTCGTCGCCGGTCGCGTGGCCGTAAGTGTCGTTGAAGAACTTGAAGTTGTCGATGTCCATCATCACGACGGCGAGGGTGGAGCCGTCGCGCTGGGCGCGGTTCGCCTCTTCGTCCAAACGCTTGTAAAATGTCCGGTGGTTCAGCAGATTGGTGAGCGGATCGCGGTCCGCGCGCTCCTCGGCGTCTTTGAGGGCGAGGTCTCGGTCCCGCTCCAGCGCCTTGCGCGCGCTGATATCCGTATTCGTGGCGAGCGTGCCCACGATCTGCTGCTTCTCATCGCGGTACGGAACGACGTCGACCTCTACCCAGCGGCGCTCCCCATCTTTGCGCACGATCTCGATTTCATACCGTCCTGACGCGCCGCTCGATCGCTCGCGGTTATTGCCGCGCATCGTTTCCCGGTCTTCTGGAGACAAAAAGAGATCCAGCGCCCGCCGCCCCATAATCTCCGAGATTTCGTATCCCGTAATCTCGGCCATTCGCGGATTCGCGTATTGGATCACGTCGTCGAGATCGGTGAGCAGCAGGCCCGCGCCCAGACTTTCCGCGAACGAGCGAAAGCGCTGACGTTCCTGGCGCAGCGAGTCTTCGGCGCCCTGCCGCTCGCTGACCAGCTGTTCCTGCTCGGCGACGCGCCGGCGCAGCTCCAGCAGGTCCGTGATCTGATGGGACAGCATGCGCAGCGCCGACGCCTGGTCCTCGGAGAGCTGTTTTGGCGCAAAGCCAATGACGCACAGCGCGCCGAGCGCGTAACCGGTGGACGTGATCAGGGGCGCAGCCGCGTAAAACCGTACGCTGGGGTCTTTCGTGACGAACGGGTTATCGGCAAAGCGCGCATCCAGCGTGGTGTCGGGGATGATCATCAGATCCGTCCCGAGGATCGCGTGCGAGCAAAGGGTAGCCTCGCGCGACTGCTCGCTGGCGACGCCGCCAAAGACGGATTTCGGCCAGAGGCGCTGGGTATCGACAAAGGAGATGACTGCGATATCCGCGCCGCAAATGAAAGCGGCGAGGCGCGTAATATCGTCATAACGAGGGTCTGAGGGAGTATCCAGGATTCCGTAGGAGTAAAGCGCGGCGATTCTTGCTCCTTCGTTGTTGGGTAGTGCGGCCTTCATTGTCGATCTGGCTCCTTGTGGAATTCATTCTGGCGCCGGCCGCAGGAGCCCGGGAGGTGATGATCCCTCTTTCCCTGTACCACAATTATTGTCGAATCCTCATGAAAAACTTCACGCGTGCGCCAAAACAAACAACCGGTTGCCGCAGTCATGCGCACTCTGGAAGGCGGAATCGGCAGGAGATCGGGCGCTTCGCCGTGAACAGTGCGAGGTGTCATTACTTTCGACGGATCATCGCCGCGCCGCAAACGGATCGGAGCGCGGACACGGCTTGCGCGCGGCGGCGTCCGTGACGCGGTCTTATTTATGGCCGGTCCTGAGCGTCGCGGCGGCGACGGGTTGTTTTTCCCTGCTTCGCCCCTATGTGGACAAAGGCCAGGCGTCCCTTCTCTATCTGCCGATCGTTCTGGCCTGCGCCGTTCGATTTGGCTTTGGGCCGGCGATTTTGGGCGCGCTGCTCAGTTTCCTCTGCTGGGATCTCTTCTTTCTGCCGCCCTTTTACACGCTTGCCGTGGACGATCCCAAGGACTGGCTCTCGCTTGCGATCTTCCTCCTCGCCGCCGTGGTGACGGCGCGCCTGGCGGCGCAGGCGCGCGCGCAGACGCAGGAAGCGCGCACGCGGGAAAGTGAGATCGAAACACTCTTTGAAGCGAGCGAGACGGTGAGCCGCGTGATCCGCGCCGACCGGGTTCTGGCCGCTCTCGCGGACCAGCTTCAAACGCTCTGCGGCGCGACCCGCTGCCTGGTCTTCCGCCGCCTGGGACCAGGCGTGGCGCTCCAGCTGGCTCCAGACGGCGCCAACGAGGTTCCTATCGACGCGCAGACGCTCGGGCGGATCGCCAGTCTGGCTGAAGCCGCCTGCGCCAACGACCGGGTGATCGGCCTCGGCGCGAGCCAGCATCTCTGGGCAAAAGCGGTCACGGACACGGACGCCTCGCTCGGCGGCGACGGCGCCCGAATCGGCGTCTACATTCCGCTCCACGCCGCCGACGCGCTGGTGGGAGTCCTGCACGTCGGGCCGCGCGGCGACAGCCGCCCTTACTCCGCGCTGGAGGAGCGGCTGATCCTGACGCTGGCGAACCACGCCGCCGTCGTGATCGCCCGTGACCGGCTCACTCAGCAGGCGGCGGAGGCCACGGCGCTGCGCGAGGCCGACACGCTCAAGGACGCCTTGGTGTCCCTGGTGTCGCACGAGCTGCGAACGCCGCTCGCCGCCATCAAAGCCTCGGTCAGCGGGCTGCTGCAGCCGGGCGCCGTGTGGGACCCGGACGCTCGCCAGGAAGCCCTCGTCGCCATCGACGGCGAGGCCGACCGGTTGAGCGGCGTCGTCAACAATCTGCTGGATCTGTCGCGGCTGGAGGCGGGCGCCTGGCTGCCCCGCAAAGACTGGTGCGACCTCGCCGAAGTCGCCGGCACCGCGCTGGACCGCCTGCCGCCGGCCGAAGCCTCCCGCGTTGCCTTGGAGACACAGGACAATCTCCCTCTCGTCCAGGCCGACTACACGCAGATTGCCCTGGTGCTGACCAATTTGATGGAAAACGCGATCAAGTATACTCCGAGCGGCAGTCCGATCCAGGTGACAATGCGCGCCGAGAACGACCGTACGAATTCGGGACAAGACGGCGTCCTTGTGACCGTCCGAGACTTCGGCCATGGGTTTGCGCTGGGCGATGAAGAACGCCTCTTTGACCGTTTCTATCGCGGAGCCAAACACCAGGGCGGCGCCGTCCACGGCACGGGGCTCGGCCTCGCGCTCTGCCAGGCGGTCATCCGCGCCCATGGCGGACGCATCTGGGCCGCGAACGCGCCCCCGGGCGAGCCAGACGGCGCGATCTTCTCATTTTTCTTGCCGAAGGGATAAATATTCGTTGTCCAGAAACACCGACAAGGCGACCATTCTCGTCGTCGACGATGAACCGGAGATCCTGCGCGCCGTCCGCGCGGGGCTGCTCGCGCAGGGCTACGACGTCCAATCCGCCATGAACGGCGAGGATGCCCTGCGCTCCGCCTCCGCCGCCGCGCCCGATCTGGTCATTCTCGACGTCATGCTCCCCGGCGACATCGACGGCCTCGAAGTCTGCCGCCGCATCCGCGAGTGGAGCGATGTCCCGATCCTCATGCTCTCCGCCCTCGGCCAGGAGCGCCAGAAAGTCGCCGCCTTAGACATGGGCGCCGACGACTACCTCACCAAACCCTTCGGCATGGACGAACTCACCGCCCGCGTCCGCGCCGCCCTCCGCCGCCGGCGCGCCGCCGCCCCCACCCCCGAACCCGCCAACTTCGCCTGGGGCGACGTCACCCTCGACTACGCCCGCCGTCTCGTCACCAAGTCTGGAACCGAAGTCAAACTCACCCCCCTCGAATACGACATCCTTCGATTCCTCACCCAGAACGCCGACCGCGTCGTCACCCACCGCCAATTGCTCTCCAACGTCTGGGGCGCCGAGTACGCCGAAGACACCCAGCTCCTCCGCGTCCACGTCGGCCATCTGCGCCGCAAGGTCGAGGACACGCCCGGCCGGCCGCGTATGATCGTGACCGATCCGGGGGTAGGATATCATATCAGAACAGCCGATTGAGTTTCGACGGAGGCAAAAGGGTACGTATGAGCAGTTTCGATGAGAATGAGGACCCGTTTAATTTGGGCCGGTTTACCGTCGCGCAGGAGTCAGTCTACGATGACGCGCTTTCCGAGCTGAAACAGGGCCGCAAGCGAACGCACTGGATGTGGTACATCTTCCCGCAGATTGCGGGACTGGGATACAGCGCCACGTCCAAGCAATACGCGATCCATGGCCTGGAGGAAGCGCGGGCCTACCTCGACCACCCCGAGCTGGGCGAAAATCTGCGCGAGTGCGCGGAAGCGGTGCTGGCCGTCGAAGACCGGTCGGCGTCGCAGATCTTCGGCTCACCCGATGACGTCAAGCTCCAGTCGTCGATGACCTTGTTCGCGCAGGCCGATGGCCCCGATTCGGTGTTTACCCGCGTGCTGGAGAAGTACTTCGGCGGACAGACGGACAGCGAGACGCTCCGGCGGCTGTAGAAGCCGCATCCCCGCCTGCGCCCCATCCCCCATCGAGCCAAAGCGAGTTGAGGGGATGAGGCTCCACTCCCCAATCTTTACACTTTCTTTACACTCCCCTCCCCGGCCTTTACACCCGCGTTATACGCAAAATGGCACACTCTCCTTGTCACTGAGCAGTGGCGAAGGAGTCGTCGATGAAGATATTTCAGGATCCGTTCCTACAGCGTCTGATGTTCGCGGCGACGCTTTACATCGTGACGATGGCGGCGTGGGCTCATGAGTAACGCCATGACACGCCGCAAGCAATGGCTGGAGCTGGAAAGCGCGTTTCGATTGACGGAGTTCGTGAAACGGGAGTTCGGGCTGACGCCGGGCGAAGCGCACGCAGAGCTTTGCGGCGACGATCTCAAGGTCCATCTGACGCGGGCGCTGACGCCGATCGGCTTGATCATTTCTCAGGACGCGCAGGGCGCCGAGGCGCTGCGATGCGTTTATTCCGTTCTCTACAAGGCCAATCGTTCGGCGATGGAATCGATTGTAGGACGCATCGCTGGCGCTCCGGCGCGATGCCGCCAGATGGATATTGATTTGGAGAGCGCCAACGTCACGCTTTGTTTTCAGGTGGACGCCGTTTCCAGCGTTCACCGCGAGTAGATCAAGGAGAGAGACATGCAGGACATTTCGTTTTTGGGGATCTCCATCCTCTTTTTCATTTTGGCGCTGGGAATGGCGCGCGGCTGCGCCAAGCTGTGACGCGGCCGCCCAAGGAGAAGACCGATGTTATTTGCAAATTGTTTGGCGGGGGTGGCGGCGGCGGGGTTGTTTGTCTATCTGATGTACGCTCTGCTGCGGCCCGAAAGGTTCTAGGGAATCGACCATGACGACCATTGGCTGGCTGCAGATCGCAGCCTACTTTCTGATATTGATACTGATCACGAAACCCATCGGTATCTTTTTGCATCGCGTGATGGAAGGCGAACGAACGTGGCTGACGCCCGTGCTTGGCCCCATCGAGCGATGGATCTACAAAATCGGCGGCGTCAACAAGGATGAAGACATGCCGTGGACGGTCTACGCCGCCGCGCTGCTCGCCTTCAGCCTGGTGACGCTGGTAATTACGTTCGGCCTGCTGCGCCTTCAGGCGATGCTGCCGTTCGATCCACAGCACTTTGGCGCGAAGGAGATGACGCCGGACCTGGCGTTCAACACCGCCGTCTCGTTCACGACCAACACCAACTGGCAGGCGTATTCGGGCGAAAGCACAATGTCGTACTTTAGCCAGATGGTCTCGCTCGCCTCGCATAACTTTTTCTCGGCGGCGGCGGGCATCGCGGTGGCAATCGCTCTGGTGCGCGGACTGGCCCGGCGCTCGGCGGCGGGCGTAGGCAACTTCTGGGTGGATATCACCCGCTCGACGCTTTATATTCTGCTGCCGCTCTGCCTCGTCTTCGCGATGGTCTTTGTGCAGCAGGGCGTGATCCAGAACTTCCATCCTTACCAGACGGTAACGACGATGGAGGGCGGCAGCCAGATTATTCCCGGCGGCCCGGCGGCCTCGCAGGAGGCGATCAAGGAGCTGGGGACGAACGGCGGCGGCTTCTTCAACGCCAACTCCGCACACCCGTTCGAGAACCCCACCCCGTTCACCAACTTCCTTCAGATGCTGATGATCTTCGCCATCGGCGCGGGCATGACATACGCCTTCGGGATCTATGTCGGCAACACGCGCCAGGGCTGGGCGCTCTTTGGAGCGATGTCGTTCCTATTTCTACTCGGCGTATCGGTCGCTTACGTGCAGGAGGCGAAGGGCAATCCCATGATCGCCGCGCAGGGCGTAGATGCAACCACGCGGACGATGGGCGATCTCGGCGGCAACATGGAAGGCAAGGAAGTTCGCTTTGGACAGGCAGGGGCGACGCTCTTCGCGACCGTCACCACCGATGCCTCCTGCGGCGCGGTCAACGCGATGCACGATTCGTTCACGCCGCTCGGCGGCCTGGTCCCGATGGCGAATATCCTGTCGGGCGAAGTCATCTTCGGCGGCGTCGGCGCAGGACTCTACGGCATGTTGATGTACGCGATCCTGGCGGTCTTTATCGCCGGACTGATGGTCGGACGCACACCCGAATACCTGGGCAAGAAGGTCGAGGCGTATGAGGTCAAGATGGCGATGCTCGCCGCACTGATCCTCGCCGGCTCCATCTTAGGCGGCACGGCCATCGGCAGCGTAGCGCATGTGGCGAACCCGGCGTATTGGAACACGGTCGGCGGAACGGCCAACGACCTGGTGGCGGCCAACGTGAACAACAGCGGCCCCCATGGCTTCTCGGAGATCTTTTACGCCTTCGACTCGGCGACGGGCAACAACGGCAGCGCCTTCGCGGGCATCTCCGTGAACACGCCGTTCTGGAATCTCGCACTCGGGATCGCGATGCTCGTCGGACGGTTTCTGATGATCATCCCATTGCTCGCCATCGCCGGCAGCATGGCGCGGAAAAAGCGCGTGGCGGCAAGCTCGGGGACATTCCCTACCGACAACGCGCTCTTTGCGGGACTGCTGGTGGGCACCGTCGTCATCGTCGGCGCGCTGGCCTACTTCCCCGCCGTCTCGCTCGGCCCCGTCGTGGAGCATTACTTGATGCACGGCGGACGCACCTTCTAGGAGAACTTTCATGGCGACCATCGTCAATAACTCGAATAGCCCAACGGCTCCCATCACGCCGCCCTCGGACCCATCCGGCCCGCAGCTCAAACGCGCGCGGCCGCTCTTTGACCCGCCCATCGTGCGGCGTGCTCTGGGCGACGCCTTCCGGAAACTCGATCCCCGAGTCCAGGCGAAGAACCCGGTTATGTTCGTGGTGTGGGTCGGCAGTTTCGTCTCCACTATCCTGTTTCTACAGGATTTGATGACGCATGTCGGCGGCTGGGAGACAGCCTTTGTCGGCCAGATCGCCCTCTGGCTCTGGTTCACCGTCCTCTTCGCCGGCTTCGCCGAAGCCATCGCCGAGGGACGCGGCAAGGCGCAGGCGGATGAACTGCGCAAGACGCGCACAACCACGCTCGCCAAAAAGCTGGGCGCCAAAGGGGACATTGAGAACGTCGGCGCGTCTACGCTTCGCCGGGGCGACATCGTGATCTGCGATGTCGGCGACATCATCCCAAGCGACGGCACGGTCATCGAAGGCATCGCCAGCGTCGACGAATCGGCGATCACTGGAGAATCCGCGCCGGTCATCCGTGAGGCGGGCGGCGACCGCTCGGCGGTCACCGGCGGCACCAAGGTCATCTCGGACGGAATCAAAGTCGAGATCACGGCGAACCCTGGCGAGACCTTTATCGACCGTATGATCGGATTGGTCGAAGGCGCCGCGCGGCAGAAGACGCCCAATGAGATCGCGCTCAATATTCTGATCGCGGGCCTGACGATCATTTTTCTTCTGGCGACCGTGACGCTGCTGCCCTTCGGCCGTTACGCCGGCGTCAACATCTCGATCACGGTCCTGATCGCTCTGCTCGTGTGTTTGATCCCAACAACCATCGGCGGCCTGCTATCGGCCATCGGCATCGCGGGAATGGACCGGGTGATGCAGTACAACGTGCTGGCGATGTCCGGCAAAGCCGTCGAAGCGGCGGGCGACGTGGACGTGCTGCTGCTGGATAAAACCGGCACCATCACGCTCGGCAACCGCCAGGCGGCGGAGTTCCTGCCGCTTCCGGGCGTCAGCGTTCAGGAATTGGCCGACGCCGCCCAGCTTTCCAGTCTCGCCGACGAGACTCCCGAAGGCCGCTCCATCGTCGTCCTGGCGAAAGAGCAATACGGCCTGCGCGGCCGCCACCTCGACGAGAAAACGACCGAGTTCATTCCGTTCACTGCCCAAACGCGCATGTCCGGCGTCAACATCCCCGGCCAGCGCGTCCGCAAGGGCGCGGTGCAGGCGGTGATCGATTACGTGAAGAGCAACGGATCCTCGGTTCCGGCCGAACTGCAAAATATCGCCGACGATATCTCCCGCCGAGGCGGCACGCCGCTCGCCGTCGCCCTGAACGAGCGGCCTCTCGGGATTATCTATCTGAAAGACGTTGTGAAGGGCGGCATGCGCGAGCGGTTCGATCACCTGCGCGCCATGGGCATCAAAACGATCATGATCACCGGCGACAACCCGCTGACGGCGGCGGCCATCGCCCAGGAAGCCGGCGTGGACGACTTCCTCGCACAAGCCAAGCCCGAAGACAAGATGGCGCTGATCAAGAAAGAACAGGCCGAGGGACGCCTCGTCGCGATGACCGGCGACGGCACCAACGACGCGCCCGCCCTGGCCCAAGCCGACGTGGGCGTCGCGATGAACTCGGGCACGCAGGCCGCCAAAGAGGCCGGCAATATGGTGGACTTAGATTCCAACCCCACCAAGCTGATCGAGATCGTCGAAATCGGCAAACAGCTCCTGATGACGCGCGGCGCGCTGACCACGTTCTCCATCGCCAACGACGTCGCCAAATACTTCGCGATCATCCCCGCGATGTTCGCCACGCTCTACATCGGCGCCGGCCAAACACACGGACCGCTCTGGGCTTTGAACTTCATGCACCTGCACTCGCCCTACTCGGCGGTGCTCGCAGCGGTGATCTTCAACGCGCTGGTCATCATCGCCCTGATCCCCGTCGCCCTGCGCGGCGTGCCGTATCGCCCAATGGGCGCCGCGCAAGTCCTGCGCCGCAACCTGGCCGTTTGGGGCCTGGGAGGAATATTGGTCCCGTTCCCGTTCATCTGGCTGCTCGACCAGATACTGGTGCTGCTGCACTGCGCGCCGGCTCAATAACCCACCCCGGCGCTTCGCGCCACCCCTCCCGCCGACGGGAAGGGTTATTTCAGAGTGTCTTATCGCAGGCGACTTTCATAAGAGGCAATCTTACTCACCCTTCCCGTCGGCGGGAGGGGTCGGCCGAAGGCCGGGGGTGGGTTTGCAAGGGAGTCACCCGAAGCGCCAATGTAGGTTTGCTGGGGCAATAACCCGGGCTCCCAATCACGAAAGCCAAAACAATGCTAAAACAAATACTCACATCCATCAGAATCACTCTCGTCCTGCTGCTGATTGTCAGCGGCGTCTACCCCCTTATCGTCTGGGGCCTCTCGCAAGCCGCGTTCGCCCATCAGGCGAACGGCAGTCTCACGAAAGACGCGCAGGGAAAAGTCGTTGGCTCCGCCCTGCTCGCGCAGGGCTTCACCAAGCCCGAGTACTTCCACCCGCGCCCATCGGCGGCGGGCAATGGCTATGACGCCACCGCGAGCAGCGGGACGAACCTGGGGCCGACCAGCGACAAGCTGATCAACGGGATCCACAAAAAGACGGCGGACGGCAAGGATGATCCTTCCAACTTCGACGGCGTGAAGGATCTCGCGGCGCAGTATCGAACGGAGAATAGCCTGCCGGCTGGCGCGCCGGTTCCCGTCGACGCCGTCACGCGCTCGGCGTCGGGTCTGGATCCCGACATCAGCGTCGCGAACGCCAAAGTGCAGGCGGCGCGGGTGGCGAAGGCGCGCGGCGTCGGCGGCGAGGAGATCGATCGTCTGGTGGACGCCAATACCCAGGGGCGAGATCTGGGGTTGTTCGGCGAGCCGCGCGTGAATGTGCTTCAACTCAACCTGGCGCTCGACAAGCAGTATCCGAAGGCGGCGAAATAACGTCTATGTCTTACTCCGAAGACAACAAGCGGCCGACTCCCGAGGAGCTTCTGGCCCGCCTGCACCGCGATGAGCGCCAGGCGGGCCGGGGACGCCTCAAGCTCTTTCTCGGCTTTGCGGCGGGCGTCGGCAAAACGTACGAAATGCTGAATGAGGCGAACCGGCGCAAAGGTGAGCGCGGGCAGGATGTCGTGATCGGCTACGTCGTCACCCATGGGCGTAAGGACACCGAGGGGCAGATCGGCGATCTGGAGATCATTCCGCGCAAGCAGGTCGAGTACAAGGGATCGGCGTTCGAGGAGATGGACACCGCCGCGATCATCGGACGCAAGCCCCAGTGGGTCGTGGTGGATGAACTGGCGCACACGAATGTCCCCGGCGGCGCGCACGCCAAGCGCTATGAAGATGTCTTGGATATCCTCGCCGCCGGGATCAATGTGCTTTCGGCGATGAACGTACAGCATTTGGAGTCGCTGAACGACACGATCCAACAAATTACGGGCGTCAAAGTTCGTGAGACCGTTCCAGATTGGGTGTTGGGAGAAGCCGGGGAGATCGTCAGCATCGACATTACGCCCCGTGCTCTGATACACAGATTGGAGCGCGGCGATGTGTACCCCAAGGAGAAAGTCCCGCAGGCGCTCGCGAACTTCTTCAGCGAGGGCAACTTATGCGCCCTGCGAGAGATCGCTCTGCGCGAGGTGGCGGGCGAAGTCGATCGGTCCGTCCAGATCTACCGCGAGGAGCACGACGTCACCGAACCCTGGCGCACTCAAGAAAAGATCATGATCTGCATCTCCCCTGACCAACCCTCCGACCGCCTGCTGCGCCGAGGCTGGCGCATCGCCCGCCGCCTCCGCGCCGACCTCGTAGCCGTGTACGTCGCCTCGGAAACGATCACACCCCGCCAGCAGCAAATCCTGGACGCCGATTTCGCCCTCGCGTCCAGTCTGAGCATCCGCATGGAGCAAGTCACCAGCCGAGACATCGCCCACACGCTCGCCGAATACGCACGCAGCCATCAAGTCACCGAGATCATCATCGGCCATTCGGGACGCACGGCGTGGCAGGAGTTTCTGATGGGATCGATCATCAACAAGCTGATTCGGCTGGTGCGCGGGATTGACGTGCTGGTGGTGGCAAATAAGTTATGATGGAGTTGTAAAAGCAAGCATCCGATGGGGTCGGCGGTTTTGCATTTTGTCGATTTCGCGTCGCGATCCCCATGGAGGAGCTCAGACGGGTAGGTTTCTCGCAACCGTTTACTCACACGTTCCCCGGCTATAAAAGCCGGGTCTTGGGAGCCTTCGGCTAGACGTCCGTTCCGGACGAGGAACCTGTATGCGATCACTGGCATTTGCGTCCGGCACGCGGGTACCCTTTGGGTGGTTAGTCGCGAAGCGACTCCCAAGGCCCGAGTTTTATACTCGGGTTCAACGCCTGCGGGAGAAAACCTACCCTTCTGAGCTCCTCCAAGGCGTAGAGTTAAGAATCGCGGCGCGCAGGGAACTTGCGGAAGGTGATCGCCATGCGGTTCCAGGAGTTGATGTCGACGACGGCCATCGCCAGATCGACAATCTCTTCGTCCGTAAATTCTGTCCGCGCGAGAGCGAAGATATCATCCGGGACATGGGTCTGCGAGATGAGCGTCACCGCCTCGGCGAATTTGAATGCGGTCTGCTCGCGCGGCGTATAGAGATCGGTCTCGCTCCAGGCGACAAGGCAATCGATGCGCTGCTGAGTCTCGCCCAGCTTGCGCAGTTCCTGTGTATGCATGTCCACGCAGAAACCGCAGCCATTGACTTGCGACACCCGCAGCGTCACCAGCGTACGCAGGTGCTCATTGATCTTTCCCTTCTCAACATAGGCATGCACTCCATACAAGGCTTTGACAGTTCCTGGGGCGATTTGGTCGTATTGGATTCTCGGCATGTTTTTTCTCCTCTGAATTCCGGATAACTATTATCCGTGATTGACCGCAAAAATAAATGCTGAGCATTATGCTTCGCTCAGCTTCAGGGCGTTCTCGAACCAGCGGCGTGTGGCGTCGCGCCGCTCCACAGACAGCACCCCGTCCAGCTCGCGGTCGATGTCGCCCAGCGTCCGCGTACGCAGGTGTCCGCGCACCTTTTCCTCCGCCTCCATCATCACGGCGTGGATGGCGCAGACGGTCGAGTTCGGCTGTTTGGGTTTTCCCGCATCCAGAATA
The DNA here is from genome assembly GCF_003574315.2 of Capsulimonas corticalis. Taxonomy (GTDB): domain Bacteria; phylum Armatimonadota; class Armatimonadia; order Armatimonadales; family Capsulimonadaceae; genus Capsulimonas; species Capsulimonas corticalis. The sequence goes on from NZ_AP025739.1 coordinate 6,915,345, forward strand.
CAGCCGTCGATGATACTGCGGCATTGAAACAACTGGACTGGGCCTTCGACCGCTTCGACCACTTCCAGAAACGTGATTTGGTCGGCCGGCTTCGCCAGCTCGTATCCGCCTTTGACGCCAGGCGCCGAACGCACCACGCCCGCCTTCTTCAAGCGCACAAAGATTTTAGAAAGATAGGACGGCGAGATGCCCTGATATTCCGCCAGCTCCGCGACACCCAAATGGCGTCCCGCCGGCGGATCGATCAAGTTGACCAGGCAGTGCAGAGCGTACTCCACCCCTACCCCAAACGCCACGCCCTTTTGTATCATTTGACTTTCTGACGGCTTTTCAAATTACGGATAACTATTGTCTGTGATTATACTGCAAGAATATGCCGCCGTCAACCCTACCGGCGGCATCCCATCAGAAATTATTTTTCGTGAAGAGCTGATTGGCTTCGGCGTAGGTCATCACTTGCTCCGTGAAGCGCGTGTAGGTCCCCAAATCATGCAGTTCCGCCGCCACCGAACGCGTAAACGACATCGCAGCCCGCGCGGGGCCGCCCCCGACACTCACGCGCCGTACGCCCAGCGCTTCCAATTCCGAGACCGAGGGGCTTCCCGGCAATGCGAGAATATTGAGCGGCCCACGAATGCCCTGCGCCAGTGCGGATATCGTTGGCTCGTCTTTGACAAACGGGACGAACACGCAGTCCGCGCCAGAATCCAGATAACGATTGCCGCGCCGAATGGCTCGGTCAAGCTTCTCCTCAGCGCTGATACTCGCGAGAGAGAAGATGTCCGTGCGCGCGTTGATCACCAGCGGTATCCCGTGAGTATCCGCCAGCGCTCGAATCGTCCGGATCTTCTCCGACTGAAGATCGGCGTCCGCCAGCGCCGCGCCGCCCTCCGCCAAATCTTCTAAATTGATCCCCACCGCGCCCGCCGCCAGAACTCCACGTACGGTCGTGAGAACCTCATCCACGGAATCCGCGCCATAGCCGGCCTCAATATCCGCAGTGACGGGAACGCGCACGGTCGCGACGATACGCCGCAGCATAAACAGCATCTCGTCGCGCGGAATCACCTGCCCGTCGGGATACCCCAATGCAAACGCAATCCCCGCGCTCGTCGAGGCGATCGCGCCAAATCCCGCCTCCTCAAAAATCCGCGCGCTCGCGGCGTCCCAAGCGTTGGGCAAGACTAAGATCTTCGGCCCCTGATGCAACTGGCGCAGCAGGATCGCTTTTTCTTCCTGTGACAACAACTCCGTCATCAGACGCTTTGCTCCACGGGAATGAGACTGCGCAGTTCGCCGTCGAAGATCGCGAACCAGCTGTTGGGAAAGGGATGCTCGTCGGTCGAAGGCAAGTTCTGGACGCCGTAGGCGGTGAGCACATCTCGCGTGTGATCCAGGCAGTTGTCTGTCGCCACGAAATAGCCCCGCAGCGCGGTCGCCTTCGCGACTTCGAGCGCGGCGTCCGGGTGAGCGTCGGCCACGCCTTCAAACTTGTAAGAATCGTAGGCGCGAAGCTGCATCGCATCGACCATCGCGGCGAGACTGTCCACTCGCTCGCCCCACCAGCCATTGTCGCCTCCTGGAAAAACAATCGGCGATCCTGAGGGGTTCTCCGTCGATCCACAGTAAAAGCCTCCGTCTTCCGGAAGGTAAAAGCCCCAGCCGACATGCCCCGCATAACCAAACGGCAGCGGAACATCCTCCGCGCGACAAAATACAAAAGCCACACCCGTCATAATACTCTCACGTTCCTCTATTACTCTCGCAGAACTCACAATGGTTATGATCATGCCCTGGAAAGCCAAGACGATAAACCGTCAGCGTCCAATGCGCGCCACGCAAATACGATTCCTGGCCGTTCAAACGCCAGTCGTCTTCCATCGCCATTGGGTTACTCCCGCGCCTCGATGTCGTTCATAGGTACATCGGAATTCCGCGAATTCCTGCTTTCCGCGCGCCTTGTTTCCTGTCGGCGGCGACGCAGCATGCCTACGACTTCTTGCAAATCTTCCGCCATGCCATGCGCCTCGTCCTGAAAATGCCGCCGATCGGACCACCGTTTATCCGGGATCGCGACCACGGTCATTCCCGCCGCCCTGCCCGCCCGGACTCCCGTGAGCGAATCTTCCACCGCAAGGCATTGGCGGGGAGGCAGCTTCAGCCGGCGGGCGGCAAGCAGATAGATATCGGGCGCAGGCTTGGCGTGCTTGACTTCCTCCCCTGTGACCACAACATCGAATTTCGCGGCAAGATCATGCCGCTTCAGGAATGGAACAACGAGCCGGCGGGCGGAGCTTGTCACCAGCCCTACTGGCAGCTCCATCGCACGGACACTCGTGAGGACCTCCGACGCGTTGGGAAACAGATCGATGCGCGCAGCGTAGTAGTCCACGGCGATCTCATGGTAGCGCGCCAGCATCTCGTCCGGATCTAAAGCAAGATTGTAAGCGCCTTTAAAGAAATGCATCGCGCTGCGCGCAGCGACGCCCACAAGCGCCTGATGATGCTCGCCATCGTAGACGATCCCAAATTCGCCAAGAAACGCAGCATCAATTTGCGCCCACCAGATTTCCGAATCCGCGAGCGTACCGTCGAGATCGAATAAGACCGCGCGGATATGAGCGTCAATTTTCTTACTCACACAGATCCTTATGACCGCCAGGCGCAAAAAACCCGCTTGCTTCGATATACAAATATCGAAACAGGCGGGTTTGAGATCTTGGTGGGCGATGAGGGATTCGAACCCCCGACCTCCTCGATGTGAACGAGGCGCTCATTACCCAGTTACAGTACCCAAGACTACAATTTACCAAAACTCTTAACGAAATCTCGCGAGACTTGCATCATTTTCGGCTGTTCGATAGCATTATAGCCTATATTTTGACAATTTGCAGAGTTGGAGTCACCGATCATACTGTCCAGATCGCCAAGAAATAAACCGAAATTGAGCTGATTTATTCACGAAAAAGCGCTTTGGACTCTCGCACAGCTGCGCGGAGCTCTTTCTTCACATCCGCGTTAACCAACACACGCAGGCCGCGCCGATACTCAACAATAGTCGTGGAGGCAAGTTCCCCCTCTTCAAGCTGTATCGTCATCTCAGCTCCCCCCTCGACTGTCTGATAGTCGTAACTCATTTTGACCCTATACGAGACAGTTACGGTTGTAATTTTCGCCATCCTAAGTTTCCTTCCCAGATGTGATTCCGCGGTTTTGCCGTCGCGGCTCTGAGGCCAAATCGTCCTCTGCATCTGTTATCGTGCTGGTTGCGGCGTAACCGCACTGGAGAGGCGAAATTATTTTTCTGATTGGGGGCGTCCAGGCGCAAAATCTGTCACGCCATATTTCGAACCGCGCCTTTCGGCGCAGGATCGACTAATCTGAACATATTGGACCGCGACGTGGCGAAACTGATGGTTGGTCACAAATCCGAAGATGTGCATGATCTCTACCACGTGATTGGAACCGAGCACATCGCAAAAATCCTTGCGGTCAAAGAGAAGGCGGGCATGTTCTGGTCGCCAGCCAAGAAAACCGACAAAAAATAGATTGCGCCGCTGTGCAACTTTTCTAAACTGTCACGTGTCTAATTGTTATGGCAAATTTGATGATCCGTAAAGCCCACTTTTGGGGAGGCGTCCCGAGCGCGGAGTGGCTCTCGAAAGCCGTCCTGCTATATGATAAGGTTCTGGTAGAACCTGCTGCAGAGATTCGGGCACAGCTCAATGATCCCACCTTCCATCGTGATTCACGCGATGAATTGATGAAGAACTTGGAGTTCCAGGAGTTCATCGAGTCGCTAGGAGGCGTGACTGAGCCATACATGAGTACGCTGCTCAGTGGCGTTACGCGCGAGCAGGCGCAGGCTACGAGTTCTGATCCCGACGCAGGCTTTCTCGGAGCGATTATCCATACGCTCAAGAAAGTGGAGGAGTTCCATCCAGAAATTGATTTCTACGGCCATGTTTGGAACATGCAGACCGAAGGCACCATCATGTCTGCGGTTGAAACGTTTGTGCCAGCACATCCAGAAAAATTGTCAAGAACTCAAATCGTAGATTTCCGTGGCGAGAACGAATTGCGGCGCGCGCGCTTTATGTCCGTTGCGGACGAACTTATCGCATCTTTCGGCGCGGCGAGGGATGTTGAAGAATTGACTCGTGTCTTGCGTCTTACCGAGAAGACAGTGGCTGAGGAATATCAAAATCTGGAAGTGATGATGCGGAAGGCCAAAATCGAGTATGTTGGGAAGGCAATGGGACTGTCTTGGGCTCCACCCGCCGTCGCGACAGCGCTTGCATCATTGCTCGCTATAACACCAATTGCTCCGCTTGCAGCGATTTCATCACTTTCATTGGTTGCAGCCCAGGTATTGCAAGCACGAGACGAAGTAGAAGTTTCGTTGCGTCAATCGCCTTGGAGCTATCTCTGGGAGTTGAAGCGCCTCTGAGGATGTAATGACCAGCGCGATATTTGGGGCAAGAGCGCAACGCAGAGCCTTCAGCCCTTACCCTACGGCGACATTCTTGCCAAACCGCGTAACAAAGAAGCCCCAAGGATTTTCTCTTAGGAATCCTTGGGGCTTTTGGCGTTCGTGATATGCTATGGTGGCCAATAGAGGAGTTGAAAAATGCAAAACTATATTTCAGCAGATGTAGTCGCACGTGAGGGGCATGTTGGCGCAGGACAGAGCATTCGTGACGCCGCTACGGCGTCACCTTTCACGGCACAACTTGCAGCCCTTGCCGATGTAGTGACCAGCGATATATGGTTTGCAAGCCGCGGCTCCGCTGGCCGAAAGAATTACCAAAGCGTCTTACTTCTCGACTGGCGGCGGATGCAGGTCGGGAATTGCGCACATGAGCGCGACTTGCTGGTGATGCGACTCGATCAGGTAAGGTGGTCCAATTTGTCAAGACAGTCTGACGGCCTTTTTTAAGGTGGACTTTGTCCTTTCGTTTTCGATCATTTTCTAGCCAATCGGTGCGGTTCGGCATGGACGAGCGCAGGCGTCAGATTGCCCAACGACTGGTGTGGCCGAACCTCATTGTAAAACTTCAAATAAGACGTAAGACCTTGGCGGGCCTCACGCGGCGTTTCATAATTCGCCAGGTAAACTTCCTCTTGTTTGACACTGCGCCACAGGCGCTCCGTGAAAATGTTATCCACATAGCGTCCGCGACTATCCATCGAGATGCGCGCTCCCGCCGCCAGAAATCGGCTAGTAAATCGCGCGCTCGTAAAGTGGCTGCCCTGATCCGAGTTGACAATTTCAGGCACAGCATGGCCCAAGGCCGTTTCTATACAAGTGAGAACGAACGGCATCTCCAGAGTATCGGACAGTTCACAGGCGACGACGTGTCTGGAAAACCAGTCCAAAAACGCGACCAGATAAAGGAAGCCGCCGCGAAGCCGAATGTACGTGATGTCCACGCCCCAGACCTGATTGGGCCGATCAATGGACAAGCCGCGCAGTAAATACGGATAGACCTTGTGGCCTGGACCACTCGGTTTGGACAGATTCGGAGCCGAATACAGAGTAAATAGGCCCATCTCCGCGCGATAGCGACGGATGGTGTGCCGACTAACGAGGATGCCTTCCCGCGCTAGAAGCGTCACGAGTTTACGTGTTCCAAGACATGGCCGATCCGTATACCATTCGTCGAGCCTATGCTTGATGGCGATCTCCGCATCGCGTGCGGGACGTGGCTCATAATACAAACGGCTGCGCGAGAGAGATATAAAAGTTCCGCCTGCCAGAGCAGAGGGAGAGCGTCGCAGTCTTCGCGTTCGACCAGAGCTAATCGTTCGTCAGGCGTCAGGTTTGAGACCAGATTTTAATAAGCTTCTAGTTTTCAGCCAGTTCACCTGCGTTGTAAGGCGACCGATTTCCTGATAAAGCTGCTCGACTTTTTGCTCCTGGGCTTCCTGAACATTGGCCTGCGAGTTTTTGCGCTCGAAGACCAGAGCCAAGTCCGTGACAGCTTCCTGCTTCCATTTGGTCAGCAGGTTCGGATGAATCTGGTGCTCGGAAGCGAGCTGGGCGACGGTTTTCGTTTCTTTGAGCGCCTCCAAAACGACCTGCGCTTTGAAGGTGGCGGAATACTGTTTTCGAGTGTTTGGCATGGTGGTGAATCCACCTTAATTGTGCCCGATTTGCTGTCCTAATTTATAGGACCATTATAATCCTCGCCGTCGGCTACCGTTGATCTGGAGCATCTTTGCCTCCTACGACTCATTGTATATCCTGATCATCCCAGCGCGGATAAGGCGTTCGCTGGGGTCTTTCCCCACGCCGTAGAAGAGTGCGCCGCGAACACGTAGGTCATCCTGTTGCTGCTGTGGCAGGCCCTCGATCATGGCCCAGGTGGCATCAGCATCCTCTCGCTGTCGCGCCACTGCATCATCGGCCTTGGCTGCGCGCTTTGTGTCTGCGGCCTTCTTCTGCTCAATTTCGGCGAGCCAGGGGTGTTTGACATTGTTGCGGATCATCGACGCCAGCCAGCCACCGACGTTTCGGAATGTCTTCTTCTGCGTCCTGAGCGCCTTGAGCGCCGCCAAATTGTGCTTCACGATCTCTGGGGCTTCTTGGACCATCTGCGTCGCCTGTTTACTATCCACGCCTTCGGCGGTGAGCGCGGCGAGAAGCTCCCTCTGCTCCGAATCCAAATCAGCCTGAACCGAAACAACAGAAGAATTTTTAGCCATCGGTGACGCTGGACGCGGTGGAGACGCCGCGCGGCGTCCGCTTTCTGTTGTTGTAATTAGATTCTTAGTTTCACAGACAGAGTCTAAGATTATGTGCGACATCGGTGGGACATTAGTCACCTCGGGATGCGACATCGGTGGGACATCGGTGGGACATTGGGCGACCGATTTACGCGCGTTTTTGATGGCGGCATGCAGAGCCCTGCCAGCTTCCGTCAGGTGGATACGGCGAGGACGGGGTTTGCCGCGCAAAATTTCGACGCGAACCAAGCCCGCCGCCGTCAGCGTAGCGTTCCAGCGGGGGATGGTGCGGCGATTAATGCCATATTTTTCGGCTAGGTATGGATTAAGCGCATAGCAGTATCCGTACTCGTTTTCAGTCAATAAGCCGACTAATCCAAAAAAATTTTTGATATCGCTTGACATCTCTGTCCAAGCGGAGTAAACGGTCGCTAACACGTAAATAGCGCCTTTCTTGATTCGATTCAAAATTGGCCGCAGGATTGAGCCGATGTCCTAGCAGACATCGGCTTTTTCTTGTCTGCGACCATGGCCGTAAGCATCCCAGCCATGGGACATTTACCGTCTAATACTTCATGATCTGTATAGCAATAATCGCGATCACTCCATGACCACCCCAAGTCTTTCAGCGGCTTCTTCCCGCTGCCTCTGCTGCACATCAGTCATTTTCATCCTCCTCTTATTTTCGCCCTACGAATCTAACATAGCGCTTTTCGTACTTTTCTTCACGGGATTTTCAAAACTTTTTTTCGGCGGCTCACCAAATTACAATCACGCCTAACTCGAACCGCAGGTCCATCTGCGCAGCAGCGGCCCCTACGCTTTGGGCGACGATAAGCTCAAGTTCAGCCCCTGAGGGCTAGACAAGTGCCCGATCCAGCTGTGCCGCCGATCATTTCCCCTTCCATATCTTTAACTTACCGCTTTCCAAATTTTTCTTCATCGTCAATCCTGGTAATTTTTCGTTGAGCGTTTTAAGCTGCTTTTTAAAAGTGTTAGACGCAACCATTTTAGAAACAATTGACCCCCTACCTTGGCGGAATTTGTCGCTTCGATTCGACTTAATTCGCAAAATCTACCTAAGAATGATCTTTGAGAGGCTGATATTGAGGTCTGACCTACTCAACCAAGCGATGGCAAAGTATGATGAGTACGACTTGACATGCATTCGTCGTTGGAATATTCCACTCGAATCACCGCGTGACGCGCCAGTCAGCAAACGGCTACTCCTGATGATTGTTATCTCGCCTTCAGGCTCCACATCGATGGCGAGGCAGGATTAATTTTCGTAACTGCGGAATTTGTAGCGAACATTAATCAATTAGCACGAAAATTAATTCGTTTAACTGGTCAAAATTTCGGGTTATCTAGGAACACAACGCTTGACAAATCGTCACCGTGTTCCTCATAGAAACATGAATCTTCGAACAATAAGCACTTTATTCGGTGGAGCAGGCGTTCACGTGTATTCTCGTCGATACATGTCGCGGGAAGTCGTGAATCGTTTCCGCCACAACTCTAATGTCTTATCGATTGCCGATCCAGTCATAGCACCAGGGCACACACACTCAATAACGGGTGGCCGCTGAACCAAGACTATATTCATCATATTCCGAGCAAGGGGGCTTCATAACCATTGCGGAAAATATTACCATCACGAGGAAACCGAAGATCAGCAAGAGAGCGCCCCACCATGAACGATACAGACCTAATCGACCAAATAATCCAACTCGTCGCCAAAGCCCGAAACCTCGACATCTGCGGCAAGCACGCAGCCGCCGACACAGTTGACCGCAGGATCGCCTCTGCACCGCGTATTAGCATAGCCCAGGTAAATGCACCACCCGCGGCGCAGTCTCAGCAACAGCCGACAACGGCATATCCATCTGCCGCCAATTACCCGCCTACGAGCAATTTTATGGGTAGCCTGTGGACCGATTTGAACAACAAGGTAGGCGCATGGACGAATCAGGCGGTCCTGCACAACAATCAGCGCAACATCCAGATGCTGTCAGAGAGAATCGTCGGCTTCCGACAGGACGTAGCCCAGAACGCCAATCAACTTCCGCGCGAACTGATCCGATCGATGTGCGCAGTCCTTGATCAGATGGCGCAACAGATCGCCCCCTACGTACAGCGTCGCTCTGCGGGGCGAGTTCGGACACTAAGGCGCATACGATATGGCGGAGTTGGGGATATTTCAGGGCTTGAGGGGATGATCGATAGTTTGAAGACCCTGACCGAGCAAATCCTGGGCAACGTGAATCCAGTGCTGGAACGCTCTCAATTGTCGCAGATCGCCATTCTCGAAAACTATCTCGGCCAATTTGAGGAAGGGGTTGCAAGCGGGTACGCAGCCAATTATCAGGCACAGCAATATGCACATAACAGTCAGTACGATTATCCCATCGCCTCGCAAACTAAGCCCGCGGAGGGTCTTTCACCTCGCCCACAACAGCAGCAATCGGGCGACTGGTACTCTGATAACGGCACCACACGCGAGCTGTTTTTGGCGCGCTGCAGAGCATGGGGGGATGCCAACAACGGGATTAGCGCACTGAAAGGTCATCTGGAAGATAATTCGATTCCGCAAGATGTTATGTCTGATGCAATTCGTGATTACGGCGAAAATGGCAAGCCCAATGGTTTTGCGCCGAGCTAGTATGTGTCTGCGGCGCACGTCGTTTTCCTGTACCTCAACGTGCGCCGCAACTACGGTTGCCATAGGATCATCAATACGAGAAATCCGACCGACTTCCTCGCCACGCTATCACTCAATTGATAGGCGTGTTGCCACGCAGTCCCGCAACAGTACCGTCGCTCCAATCGACAGTGCAGATAGTGTCCTCAGCACCATCACCGTAACGCACCCGTCCACTCATTTGAACAGTGTCGATCATACGTGACATCGACTCGACGATAACCGTCTTCGTAGTTGCATCCGATACCGTGAGGTCCAAAACCGATCCGTGAATACGATACAAGGAAGCACGAAGCGATTCGTATGTCCAATCCGCCACAGGCCAGCTTGGGATCGCCGCTAAATCCGCGAGATCGACAATTACTCCCTTGCCGTTGTGGCCATCCTCAACCAAACGGGCCGTTAGCAGTCTATACAGCGCAACATCCAGTTGGGTAACAAGCCCACGCGAACTAGCCAATATTTTTTTATCTCGCTGAACAACGCGCCCGCTCGGCAGGCGGATGAGGTCAATTGTTTCCCCCATATCTGGTTCGCCGCGCTGTTGCGTTGCGGCGGCTGCGTCCAGTAGGTGCAGGATATCTTGGGCTGTCAATTGGTCACTTGGGCGCTCTTCGATGGGCTGGTCCGTGGTCATAGCTTGGTTTTCCTTTTTGCGATTGGCACATTATTTTCGTTCAACATTTTCATAGCGGCAGCTTTTAACTATTTGAGGATAAGTGCCAAGTGTTGAGGCAAGCCTCTCAGTCTGCCGATCACACCCCACTGGAATATTCCACTGGAAGAATCGGCGCGTGTCACGCAGGATCGTCTACTATTTTCTAGCGTAGTAACGATCTTAGGTGAACGGATGTTCCTTCTAAAAAAGAAAGAATACGCGGCACCTTACCCCACGCACAGCCCCACTATCCGCTCGACGACATCACCCAAATGCTCCTCGATCTCTCTGCCATCGATCAGCATTCCGCGCCAGTCTGCTGGGCGAAGTGCAAGTATGGCGTCGCCAGCGAGGCGAGCGGCATCGTTGCCCGACCAGTTTTTTACCTCGATCATGAGGCGAGCTTCGGGGATCGTTAGGTCGGCGTAGATATTGTCGTGCGGATCGCCAATCTGCGTCTCGGTTGATACGTTCATTTGAGGAAGAGCTTCAGAAAGAGCGCGCCCGAGTTTCGCCACAGTGTTCGCCTCGAAGGTATTGGCGATTGTGTTGGCCGCACTCGATGGACAAGCGGAGAAACTATCGAAGGCACCAGATAACTCGGAATGCTGCTCATCAGGATCGAAATCCCCAACATCATCCCAATCGCCTTTGAGTTCTGGAGCGCACATAATCATAGCCGTAGCTATTTGATTTTCGAGCTCGAGTCTGCTGACCTCATGAGCGCGAATGTCTCCCGCGTGGCGCAGGATGACCCGATTTTTACGCGTGGCGCTTATAGTCGTTGCATCAACATCGAGCAGAAAATCGACCTTCCCAAATGGATCACCCTGCCCCACCTCTGTTGATTTCGACCACTCCCACATAGCGTCCATATATCGAGACAGCTCCTCACGACCAACAACCAATGGGCGCAGTTGTTGCCGTACTGCAATCTCTGGCCAGCTCGGAGTCGGCGCGGCGGGATCACGCAGCCATGTGACCAGTTCCGCCCCTGCACGCGCCAATGTTACTGCCGTGTTAGAATCGCCAGTAAGCCCCGCCGCAGTCGCTTCGGCGGCCATTTTATCTGCCCAAGCCCGCGCGAGGCTTTTAGCGTCAAAAATAAGGAGCGGCCAAGCGGAGATGGTAATTGAGCGGATGCGGCCTTCGCGTAGGATCAGGCCAGTGATCGACGAGTTGTTGATATTCATAAAGTCTTTGCATGCTGTTAGGCGAGCCCGCACCTAATTCGTTGCGATACTCCCGTCAGGGTTAAATTGGGGCGGCGTGGGCGATGGTATCGTCGTGTCGGCCTGACCGTATCCATCGGGGGTATTTGCAACTGGAGTCCGAAAAATATTTGGCGGCGGCGGCGCATCCGCACCTTCTGGCATCGCAGAAACGGTGATGGTTCCAGGCCCAGTCGGCGTGTCTGCTGAAATCTGAACATTGTTGACCTTGAGATTGTTGACATCAAAGCGCAGCCCAGTGGCGGCAGTAAATTCCGACAACGGCACGGTGAGAACATAACCCGCTGCCAGTCCAGTACCTCGACCGCTAAAAGGCAAGCCGCCATTGGGATTAATTGTTACTCGTATATTGCTCCATGCGTAGTTGTTCTGGTTGGTAATCACCAGTGTCATTCCTCGATCACCGCGCATCTGGTTGTAGCCAACTTCCGCCTTGGCCGCCAATTGGACGGACGCTGGCTGAGGCACTGGCTGATATGCAGCTTGTGGCGTGCGTGGAGACACCTGCGACGACGTGGGGGCAGTATAGGACGACGACTCGGCATGCGGGAGTGATTGCGCCAATGAACGTGTGTAGTGCAACTGAGACGTGATTGCAAACCCGATGAGAAATATGGCAAGTATCGCAAAAATCGAGGCTTTGGACGCTGGATTTGCGCCGTTCCATTTGCTGGTCGCCTGTCGGATCGCCTGTTCCTGCTGGGTCGGAGCGCGTGGCGGCCAGTATTCTGTTCGGTTTTCGCCTTCCTCGCCTGCGGGAGGAACAGGGTGTTGGAAAACCTGCCCGCACTTTTGACACATTTGCAATCCAGGCATGAGGGTCTGCCCACACTGAGCGCAATAAAAATAGACCATAGATCGATTTCCCCAGGGTCAATCCAGCTTTTCCTACTGCCTGATAAATTTCACAATAGTACCACTGCGGTTAGTGTAGGAGAGGGATTGCCCATTGTCGGTGAGTTTCAGTAGCATAACCTCTCCGTTGTCATTGGAAGGTGATAATGTAGAAAGTCCTCGTCCAAGCGGAGTCGCCTCGCCACCTTCCAAACGCACCGTGTCACCGATCAAAGTAAATTTCGCCCTTCTCAAAATGCAGTCGCCATAGGTCGTATTTTTGGCCTTGTCGTAACTCGCGTTTAGAAAAACGTTAGCTCCCAGGCGATCAAATGACATGGCCATTGATGACCCTGTCGAGCCTTCAATATAAACACCATGAAGCGTCGCCACCGACACCGTCCCGCATCCCACCGCACATACAGAGAAGACAAAAACGATCAGGCTAATTACCATCGGTATGGACAGCCGAAGTCTCGTGCTCTTAAATTTGTTCAATTGTATGCCTCTCTGTTGTTGGCAAGAGCCCCTCCTAAAACGACCGTACTAGCATATACATATTATACCTGTTGCCTAGACCGTAGCACACAATACCTTCCATTTTTTTATAATTGGAGACATTGAGTACCCATGAAGCACATTCCACAGGAAGTCCAAAAGCGTTAATCCGCATACGAGGGCGTATGAACGTCTGCGGGGAGCGGGTAAAGTTGCGCCGTGAAGAGCTGCAACTCACCCAAAGTGAATTGTGTGGCCGATTGGCCACAGTAACTCACGGAATATGGAATGGTGACCGACGAGACATTCACAGGGTTGAGCGAGGAACCCGAAAAGTTTCCGACGCTGAACTCATTGCTTTGACAATCTCATTGGAAACCACGCCACAATGGCTCCTAATTGGCGAAGGTACCGAGGAGGAAGAGACAGGTTTCGCTCGGCCCATGTGGACATTCTGATTCGGGGGCACGCCAACAGTCTAAATACATGCTGCGGACGCAGCAACGCTCAACCATATTAGCTAACGCCACGCAAGGTGAACGCACCATCCGTTTTGCCGCCATGGCCCAGCTGATCAGCCAAATCTATACAGTGGCTTGACTATCAACATGTCTAAATATCGTTATTCCATATAATATCTGGAATACATATAAATGTCAAGGGTATCTTATACTCATGGGGTGAAAAAGACGTTGTACTCCGCCGAGCAAAAAGTGTTTCTGGGCCTGTTAAGACAAATTCGCCAGAATGCTGGCCTCAGTCAGCAGGAAATTGCAGACCGCCTGGAGGTGGCTCAGAGCCGCATCTCCGACTATGAGCGCGGCGAACGTCAGCTTGACCTCATGGAACTGCGGCAGTATTGCGCTGCTGCAGAAACTTCACTGGAGGAATTTGTGCGTCGGTTCGAGGTAGGCATCAGAGATTCGACGCCAGAGGCGTAAATCCCGCAGCCTTCTTAGCGACGCCTGCAATTCTGCGCACCACCGTAGCGTCACTTAAACCACACCCCAGCAATGTGCCAGCCCAACTCCCTCACCAGCTCTCGGAGCATCTTCCTCCTCAAATAGACAGCCACATCCGACCGATCAGGATCGGGACCAATAATCCACGCGCGGATTCTGGAATCTTTGGCGCAGCACATCATCGACATAGCGATGTCATATCGTAGCGGCCTACGCAGAATCATCATTTCCTCGACTTCCCCGCCCGCCGCGCCGCAGACGATGTCCTCGCTACCGATCTCGACTCTCTCATCAATGCGCCTATCTGCGGCGGCAACGGAAACCGTCGCTCGAAGCAAGATTCCAGCGTCGCACGACACTTCAAAACTGATCGCCTCGCAGCCATTCCCATCCCCCACCCGCTGATTTTTGTCATCCACCCGCGCCCACAGCTCTCCGAACACTGTGTCCAGGACCGCGCCGCCGTGATGCATGGCGCAGGCGGAGCTCGTGGGTGATGTGCAGTAAGACTTACCTGGCTGTTCAAATTCGACACGGTCGCTTCTCGTCTGGGTCATCAATCTCATCTTTCAGTTTCACATCAATTTACTCTCCTTCTTTTATCGTGCCTTTTGGGCCAATATCGCACCGCAATTATTTTTCATGGCCTGGTGCGATTCTGCTCGAAAACGCACGAAAAAGAATTAGGGCCAGGATGGAATTCCCCTGCCCCAGTAATACACATCAGCGACCTGTGATCTGTCAGTCACAGAATGCTCAGTATTTATCATCGGAGTGGCGATACAGGCTGCACCGATGATTATCAATGTCGTGTCTGACAGCGCGACTGACGAAAAACACCGTGTGGTGAGAGAGCTGTATCCTCCCTCATCGCGCGGTGTTTTGTTGTCGTCCTATGTCAATAGATTTCTTAGATTGGCCCGATTGGGTGCTAGAAGACGATCCTAATTTCGTTGAAATAGTGCAGCCGATTTATATGCCCCCCAATACTCCTATCTACGTCCCCCCGACCTGGAGTCCTGATCCATTTGCATGGCATCAAGAACCTTTCGGGGCCGTGTTGGAGCCTGAAGGCTACGAGATCATGCAAACAAAGAAACGGCGCACTACGGCAGATTACGCCCAACAAATGCCAATGACGTATACAGCAGCAATGGCCATTTTTGAATCAGTCGTCGATCCAAGTGTATGGGGTAAGCATCTCGTTACGGACAAGCCATCGAAATTCGATGATGCAGGGCGTTCGCTGCAGGATGTATCGTGGAAGACCATTATTGCAGGTAAATGGATTGACGGCAAGAATGGCAAACGTGGATTTCCGCAGCAACCGATGAAGTTGCTTGATGTCATTAAGACTCTTGCTGATCCCGATCACTGTAGCATCGGAAACATTGATAGATGGGATCGTGATCTCACCCATTACAAGGTCCGACATATTCGGATTGATATTGACCTTGATCGGGTCTTTGAGCGGGACGATATCGAAGCACTCCGCAGTGAGATTCAGCTGGTAAAATGCATTTTTGCCGAATTTGCCTTAGAAGCTCATGTGATGCGCACGGGTAATCGAGGAATACAAGTTACCGCACCGATCCGACCTCTGCCGTTGCAAATAGCCGCAGTGTTGGTCGAAGCCATCCAATCAGTGCTGCGTAGTGCTTCACGCTATTGGATCGCCAAAGACTTTCAGAGCAATCTGGACGGCATTTTGCGCCTGCCTCTTGGTAGGCACGCCTGGAGTAAATCAATATCGTGGATGCTTGGTGACGATGGATCAATTTTGCCGCTCGAAGAGCAGATCAATGCCGTCCAGAGTGCTTTCGGGCGAAATGGCGATCTCGATGATACATGGACCCACAACATTACGGAAATTATCGCAAAACAACGACACAACACATCCGCCTCCGACATCCTCGCAGCGCTTGCCTACGAGATGCCAGCACACCCACTCATCGAAGCGTGGAGGCGCGCTAAGTCGCTGTATTGCAAAGATGAATCCAGTATATACGCTCAACCTAGCCAAGTCATTCAGCAAATCTCAACGCGCGAGGATTCTAAGGCAAGCATAAAACATATTCCCCGCCCGCATGGCGCGCCGATTAATAAAACCAAGGCGTGGCAGATATTAAACGCGGGATTTGAGCCTGGCGAGAGCTATGCATATTACACCAATCAAACGTTTGCTGGTGTCCGTGGCAAAGACGCAATTGGGTGTGCGATCACCGCATTTGGTGGGAACTGTGATCTGGCGAGAGAGTGGCTAGAGGATCAGGCGCGAAGTATACCTGGGTCCACGGAGAGAGCGATCTCTGATCGACTTGGTTTGATTGGGCGACTAATTTATAAGAATAACACCTATGAGCGCCTCCAGAAGCAAGTGGTCGCCAAGAAATCCAAAGATTTGGCGGGTGAGGTATTGGCGGAAGAGACCCTTTTAGCGAATCAGATCGTGGCGTTCCTTCCTGGACTTCGGAAAGCTTCAAGTTGCCGCACGAAAACTTTTCAACCCCAGGCGCTCGTCACGATTCGGCATATCCTGGAACTAATGCAACTCGCCTGTCGGATCACTGATGATGGATTGATCGATCTGTCGTTTCGGACCCTGGATGCGGCGATAAAGGATCGCTGGCCAGAACATGCCACAAGCGCCATGGATGTGTCTCGCCAAATGGAGTGGATTGTGGAAGGGGAGAGATGCTTGTTTCAGGCTTTGAGGGTAAAGGAGATGCCGACTTCCAAATTCGATCCGATTCGGTATGCGCTTGGAAATGACTTTATTGCCATACTCGATGTAGTCGATGGTAGATAAATTTGCTTGGGGATTGGGCTCGCCAGGCTCGCTCCCCTCCCCAAGCGGCGCTCCCTCGGCGCTCGCAAGCTCACAACCGAGAGATCGCCAATTGGAGGGAATAGAGGTTGGTGATCTTGGAGTTAGACTCTAATGATAAACAAAGAGTAGGATGTGTAACAAGTTCGGCTAGGCCCGATGATATTGATTCTGATGATAAACACCGAGTAGGACGTGTAACAAGTTCACGCTCTGGGAAGGACTCGATCTATTGTGAGTATGTCTATTGCCGACGGCTAACGCCACAAGGTCCAGAATGTATCCACGATCAATCGATGGCAAGTGTTTTGTAAGGCGACACTAAGTTGAGGACGTTTCTAACGGTTGTGCCAGTAGAATATTCCACTGCGATTTACAGGTCAGCCCGCAATCGGCCAAATTAGCGATTCTAAAGCCCCAAGTAGGTTGGTCATGACCATTGAGGTGTGACACGTCACAAAAGGCGGTCTCGTTTGAAACTGGAGTGCCCTGAACATGATCCCGCTCTGGCCTCAGTGGAATATTCCACTGAGGCTACGTCTGCTCCCAGGCACACTACTCACCCATCATTCATTTCCACCAACAACGGCATCAAATAATTTCGACTGATCCACTCCACCACTGGCACACACACCGCGTCTCCAAAGCCAAATAGGGCCTGATTCCGCGGAACATCAATAACATATTCTTCGGCTCCCATTAGTCGTGCGCACTCGCGCGGCGTGAGATTGCGAACCGAAACCGTGCCAAATCCCGCCTTGATCAGTATCTGCTGAGAGCTGCCGCCTTTGGGAGTGCGCAAACAGCCCGCGATGCCATCGGATCGAAGTTCCGCCACATACACGCCATTTCTCGTGCGCCGAAACACTGTGCCGTAGCTCAATTTGTCGTTTGCGATCATTTTTTCGGCAACCTCGCGATGGCGATCACTCATCTGGCTCAGCAGATACATCGAGCGCTTCTCGTCCCACCACTCGCTCGCATTAGCTGGCAGGTCTTCCAATATTTCGTCCAGCGTCGCCGATCCACTCGGTAGCTCAGGCAGCACTCGCAACCGCCAATTGATGTCGAGGTGGCTGGAGATAAAGGAGGTCAGCGCCTTCGGTCTCAGCTTACTCAAGAAGGTGTCGGTTTTGACTTCAATGGGCAATTCCTGCTGAACCGCTATTACGAAGAGGCGCTGGCGCGATTGCGGAACGAACCATGCTGCGTCAATAATCACGGCGTCCACAGCGTAGCCAAGATCGTTGAGCGCGCACATAGCGCGATGGAAGTCTTGGCCTCCATGGGAGGTCAGGAAGCTCGGGACGTTTTCCAGCAGCACAATCGGCGGCCTTCGGGTTTCCATTCCCTTCAGGATATTCAAAAATCCCCAGAAGGCTCCCGACTGGGCCCCCGCAAGCCCTGCGCGCCCGCCAGCCAGCGACAAATCCGTACAGGGAAAAGACGCTGTGGCGAGAGTAACCGTCGGCACGGTTGCGGGATCAATCAGATGGATGTCTCCGAGCACAAAATGATTTGCAGGGTAATTGGTAGCATACATTTGCCACTTCTTCGGGTCGATATCGTTGGCGAATTCTACAGACCAGCCCGCTCGCTCCAGCCCCATGCGCATTAAGCCGATACCCGCGAAAAATTCGGCAACTGTCGGCGGAAGCGAGTTGTAATGGTTGGTAGCGGCGGGGTGGTTGGTGAATGTTGCAGCGGTCACCACAGGTTCGTTCATCATGCTCTCAATTCGCGATTTGAAATGACAGGTAGCCCGCAGCACTGCTGACCCTGTCTCGACTACCTTATACAGATTGAATGCTCTGGCGAATGAGATGAACGAAATGAAAGCCTCAGGTCAGGAGATTGTCGAGTCATGGATGGGCGGTGAGGTATAGATTGGGCATCCGTCTTCAAACGAACCTCAGTGGAATATTCCACTGGTCGGATATGCTTTGGCGAACCCATTCTGCCAGGTAAAATATTTCTGTGGGATTACTCGTCCTCAGCAGCGAGCTCACTTCAAAGGCCAAATGACCGTATGCCCAATCCACCGTCCCCACCCCACTGCGAATCCCAATCCGCGATAGCCACCCTTGACCGTCTCCTTTTCGCTGGCAACGGCACTGGCGAATACTCCCAGGACTGGGACTTGATCGTTACCGATCCAAATCGTCTCTACGAATTTTGTGATCTCTACGAGCGCGGCGACCTGGACTCAGACACGAAATTCGCTTTGATGCTGGTGATCCTTGTCTCCCTGGACGATGGAGGGCGCGACGGCGAAATTGCTGGCGACACGGGGTCCGTGGCGCGGATCGAAGAACTTCTGCGGGCAGATTTTGTGCTTCACTTTCACACGGTGCGCCATTGGGCGTTGCTAGGCGAAAGCGATCTGAAGGAGACGTTTCCCATCACACCGATGATGCAGCGAATGTGGGATGATGGTTTTAGAGAAGAATATCGACAGTGGCTGTAGTATCCTAAAAGTATCGTGCGTCGAAAAACAGCACGTCGTGCCCCTGAAACAGAAAGCAATGAACAAAAACCCAATCGGGAAATCTTGGGACTTCATCGAAAGCACCAATTTTGAGTGGGATCAAGCAAACAACGAGCAGCGTGCCTATTTCAGGGATGTTTGCGCATCGTTTCTCCGCACTGTCTTCACCCCGCCGCCTGGCTATGCCATTGAATCTATTGAGGCCGAATGGATGGGTAAATTCCCTGTCGTTGCCCTCGGATGCGATTTTGACATTGAGCCGATCCCAAAAGCGGCGTATGAAGTGCTCATTGAAACCATGCGCGCGGCGCTGGATCGGTTCATAGACTCCGTGGATTGGGATGTGATCTCGCACATAAAGTTCGGCTCAACGACGCCAGAAGCAGGTGATCGAGAATTTGGTTCTGCCGCCGTAACATGGCTGGAGGGCTTCAGGCCAGGCCGTGCGATATAAATGCTGAATGGGTTTGCCTTTACTTGTTGCAGCGAAATGGAAATTATCATAGGATTAGAATATCGCGTCGAATTCACGCACGGTTGAAGAAAACCAATTGATCAGGTACTCCGCTGCGCGCCTCATTTCGCACGCTACGAAGAGCAGTACGGCAATTACGAATACCGCACGCCTGAACATGGCGACTTCAACAAAATGCCTGACGCAGTGATGGCGGTGAGAGAATGGGGCGTGTATTTATGCGAATACGGGAGCCGCGACGTTTTCAAAGACTTGCTGAATTATCTGTTCTGGCACGTGAATGGCCTGGGTCAGAAGTTCGTCGTTGATGACTTGGAATAAGGGCTACAGCGACTGGCAGTTATCGTGAGGGATCGAGATCACCTATGCATGACAAGGAATTTGAAACAGTTTCAGCTCTCCCCTTCCAGGAGCGCTACGCGCATTTCATCAAGCGCGTTGCCGACCATGAACACCTTTGGAGCCTATGGAACGATGGCTGGGTATTGGCCGCAGACAACGACAGGCATGAAGTCGTTCCAGTATGGCCGCACGAACGATATGCAGCGGCATGCGCCATTGATGAATGGGCTGGTCATACACCACGCGCCATTGACCTAGACGAATGGTTGGAGAAATGGATACCTGGCTTGGAGCGGGATGGGCGGCTTGTCGTGGTTTTCTTGACGCCTAGCAGCGCTGGCGCCACGGTTACGCCTGAAAATATGCGCCAGGAACTGGAGGATGAGTTGCTGTGGTATGAGTGAAGGTGAGATCGGCAAGTACTGTTCGTCGGCTCGCCAGGTCAAATCCCGATAGAATAATTTCGAAATGCTGCCCATTCTCATTATCCTGTATTTTTTCGGTGGCCTCGCCAGCTTTATCTTCCTGGTCATCCAATATCTACGTTTTGCCATACGCCGACAGCGACAAATCATGGACGCCATCTATTCACTCGGACAGGGATCAGCCACTCAAGTTAACGAGTGGCTGTTGTGTTCTCTTATTACTGGTGATCGTCCAGCGTACACGTGATCGTAGGATCACTCCCGCCAGTAACCATTTGGTTCGCGATGATATCGGACACCAGATGCCATTTCGCATGACCATCGATATAATTAATGTTCTGACCTTCGGAGTGGCGCTGGGAGAGACCGTCAGTCATCCAATCGAAATAGCCATCGTTGGTTGATCCCGCAGTATTATCCCCAGCGCCATCATCTCCAAAGTTCTCTTCTCCAAATAGCATCCATGAAGAAGGATTGTCGAAAGCGGAGAGATGTCGGCCAATTCTTAATCCATTGACGACCTTCCCCTTATCAACACAGGCGTTGATGGCATAAGAATCCCCAGACTTCTGCCCTACGGTGTCATCAGTGCAGATGAAGACTCCCTTATTGCGCACATAGGGGTACAAGCTCCCCTGCGATGGATCGTAGGCTCCTGGCGTTGTCGCGGGATACGCCTTGTAGAAGATCCATCCGCCGTGTATATTCGCGCCCCAGGTGTTGTCCGCAGCGGCGGGCATTTCCTCGTCGCTATCCTGCACGTATTGCATCACGGCGATTCCCAACTGTCTCATGTTCGACATACACGCCATCTGGCGAGCCTTTTCGCGCGCCTTAACAAAGGCTGGAAAGAGCAGGCCAGCGAGAATCGCGATGACAGAGATCACAACGAGCAGTTCGATCAGCGTAAAACCGAAAGTGCGGCCCCGACGTGTATTCCGAGCGCCATTCGGCGTCTGCTTGGGCGGAATGCGTGAGACGGTAATTTGCGGAGACATATCTTTCCCTAATTCCTGCATCGGCAGCCGTAGCTTCTTCGACGCCAATCGATCTTAATGGAGCGTGAACGACGAGAGTGTCCAAGGATCGGTGACACCCTGGCGCGTTTGCACCACTTTGACGTAGCGGGCCGTTTGGGGGCCGAGTGCGATGATCGTGATCGGGGCCTGACCCTCGCCACGAACCACTGAGCTTCCCCAATGGTCGCCGTCAGCTGAGAGATAGACGGCATAGCCGCGCGGATACGCATTGGCGTCACCCCCCGTATCCAGCACGATCTGATGAAACTTCTGCGGGCGTTTCATATCCACGGCAAACCAGTTCGTTGGCCCCTGAGCGCCCTGCGTTGTCCAAGGAGCCTGTGACTTTCCGTCAATCGCGCCATGTGCCATGTCGGAGGAGGGATAGGCAGTCGCCTTCCAGCCTGTCATCGGCAGGGCGGGACCGTCAATTGTCGGTGGACGCAGTCGTATCATCACATACACACCTCCGCAGATAAACAGAACAAGAAGGATGATGGGTTTGCGTATCCAGAGCCAGGCCAGAGTCAGTACGAACACGAATGGCCGCAGAATCCACGCCAGCGCCTCTCCAAGAACGGTCTTCGGGGAAGACGGCTTGGGTTTGCCTGGCAGAGGCGGCTGTTCGACTCCCTCTTTTGGAGTCGTCGTAACGTCATATCGCGGGCGCGCTTCGCCGAAACGTGATCTTCGAGGCGATGTCTTCATAGCAAAATCCCCGTAAAATCATTGAGTGCTGAACGTCATCTGCACAGGTGTCGCGCCATCGGAGAGATACATCTGATCCGTTGCTGCCGCCTGATCAGCCTTCAGATGATCTTGAGCATTCCCCGACCTTCCGTCCGTACCGCTGGAAACCTGCCCGCCAAGAAGGTACGACACATGTCCATCCGCTCCCAAGAAATTCGAGCCGCCGCCGTGGCGGGGAGTATTGTCGGCTCCAGAATCGATCCCTTTGCGTTCGCCCAAATTGCCCGTGGCGTAGGTGATGTGGGCTCCCTCCCCCCACTGGCCGTAGGGACGCCCTTGATTGCTGGCGAGCAGCCCAAATCCGCACGGCGAGAGCATTTTGCTGGCGGGCTGGACCTTCCACTGATTGCTGCCTTCATCGGCCTTTCTCACATCAACCTGTACGCCGCCGACCTCAAACAGCATGACCGTGCTGGCGGGCGCCTTGAGCTTGGAGAACTGGTCGATCAGATTCGCATTGATCCCATAAGAGACAGGAACGGCGCCTCCACTAGCAAGCCCGAGGTCGTCGGGACACTTGTAAGGCGCGGCAGATTTCACGTAAGGGTAAATACGTCCAGCCCAGCCCTGCGGCCCCTCAAAAAACTTTGGTGGAAAGCATTGGTCATTGTCCTGAACATACTGCGCCAACCCCAGCCCGAGGCGGCGCATATTGGAGGCGCAGGTGATCTGCGGAGAAGGCTTCAAACGCGCGAGGAGAATAGCGCCGAGAACCGAAACGGCGGCGACGGAGATCAGGGTATGGATGAGAGTAAAACCGACTTCGGCGGTATGCGATCCGCGCCGAGAATTTGTGGACATGATTTCTATTCCTTGATGCAATATGGCTCACGCTAAAAAGGCGCTCACTTCTTCTGGGAATGACTCTTCGGCGTGATCTTCAGCGGATTGGCGGGATGCGATAAAGATCGCGATGCGGGCGCCGTGATTGGCGAGAGGACAAACTGGCATTGTCCACGCTCACTCTCTCTGTTGAGCCCAAGAACCTCGCCGCTATTGTTAATTGACAGCGCCAAGCAAGAGTGGGCCATCTTCTTCTGACGCGCGGGATCCACGACCAGCAAGGGGATCAAGTCTCGCATGCCATGAGCGCTGTCCCATAGAAAGGGTCTGCCGCCAGGGTAGGCGATCTGGTTGTCGGGGCGGCTCTCGCCGATCACCTGTCCAGCGTCGTTCACTCCCAGGGCTCGGGAGTAGACATCACCAGGAAGCGCTCCCAAATCGTGCAGAACGCCATTCTCCCAAAGAAACGCCGTGACGGAGCCGTCAGCGTGGTCGGCGGATCCAACCACCTGTCCAGCGTTATTCATTGCATTCGCGACGCTCACATGCCCATCCCCGAACACACCGATATCGTTCATGACGCCATCCTCCCACACCATCGCATGTGTTCGGCCATCGACGGTTAGTACCCAGCCTGCGATCTGACCAGCATCGTTAATGGCATAGGCTCGGCTGCTGACGCAGTTCGGTAAAACCCCAAGGTCTTTCATATGACCATCTTCCCAGAGGACCGCGCGGGAAGAGTTTTCAATTGGCGAGTCTGCTTCCGCCGTACTGTTGAAAGCGTAGCCAACGACCTGTCCTTTGTCGTTGATCGCCTCAGCACGGCTATTCGTAAATCCTGGCAGCGTTCCCAGGTCACGAACCGCGCCATTCCTATCCCAAAGGGCGGCGTGGTCTGCCCCATTCTCAGGGTTAGACCAGCCGACAGCCTGACCTGCGTCATTCACCTTAACCGCCGCGCCATTCCCTTCGCGAGTCAACGTCTCCAGCATCTCAAATCGCCCATTTCTCCAGAGATAGGGCCGCGTGTTGCTGTGGGTCACCACATACGAAGCGACCAATCCTTGCTGATTGATTCCTCCGTCATGTATCATAAACTGCATGTCGGGAATTGGATTGAATACCTGACATTGATATTGCGTCGCTTCAGCGGAAGTGTACGCCGACGCCTCCCATCTGCGCTGAAACCTTGGAGAGGAATCCGTATCCAGCGGCTGACGCCCCAGGAGAAAAAGCGCGTCCGACGTGGAGAGCGCCTCTGGCCGCTTGTGGAAGTAATATTGGCTTGCTTGTTCGAGACCGCCTGTTGGCGCTCCATAATCACGGTCGTTTAAATACAGCTCTTTGATGCGCGCTTCGGGAATGAGGGTGCTGATCATGGAAGCCAGAACTGTTGATGATATTATTGTGAACGGATTCCGCCGTCGATCACCTCCGACGACTCGCCGCGCAATCGTAACAGCCATTCGCGGCGACATTTGAATACGCGATCCAAAAGCCTGGCGAAAAATATCGTGCTCATCTTGACGGGACACAGCAGCGGGCATGCCACTTGGCAGCGCGTTTTGCAGCGTTCCAGGCATTGAGCTCCACGGGACGAATGCGGCGACGCCGATTGGGGAGCCAGAGCCAGTCATCGACCACGCGATCCCCCACAAAGCGCAAAACCAGACGACAGGCGCCAGAACGCAAATCGCGCCAATCGCCAAATGAGGCTTTCGGAAAGGAATGGGGAATAAGACACGAAAGGCCCGCGCCGATGACTGCCTCGAAGTAACGCCAGAGATCGCCAGCGAGGCGATGCACAACGCCAGCACCCACACACCTGAAGTGTTGTTCGCGATCCGCCCGAACGCCAGCAGCGCAACGAGCGTCGTGACTGCGCTGGCTGCAAGAGCCTGGGCGTCGTGGTTGGCGCGTAAGCGCTGATCGGGGCGACGAGTATCAGCCCCCGCAGTCAGGCGCGCGTCACATGACGCCTTCATCAGGGCATCCCAGCTTCGGCACAGTGCATCCACAAGCAGCAGGCCAAGGATCCCCCAGAAAATCCATCCCTCCTGAGCAATGAAGGAGGAAATGGACCCAGGCGAACCTCCCGAAGTTCTCAGACCCGTTCCAGCAAGCATCTCTCGGACACTCTGATCCGTATTCCACGCCTCGGCGGCAAGGTATGTACGGAAGACATATAGCGCACCGCAAAGCACGAATACCGCGATAGTTCCCCAATAGGGCGGCGTGATGCGTTGTCCAAATGCTCTCCCTGACCACAACATAGCTCCTAGACAGCATGCGACCAGCGCAATGCTGGTCCATCCCGCCCCGCCAGAAATTTCGACCGCTGGATCGAGTATGATCGCCGCGCCGCCAGCCAGCGCCGCCAGAGCGTAAGGTAAGTAAGAAAGCCTCGACACGGAACCGCTGGTGAGGCGGTCACTTTCGGTAAAGAGCGAAGGCAGAGCAAGCGACAACACGGCGACCGCTGGGAGGCCCGCCTGAGCGTGCAATCCGATCAAGGAACATGTCGCCACGGCAAGAAGTAGATCCCGCCAGGCTGCGGGTCTGCGCACCGTGCGGACGGCAACTACGGCAGCAAGAACGGCGAGGCTCACGCCCAGCGAGCTGCTATAAGGATAGTCTCGTACATTTGATGTCAGCCAATCCTTCAAGCACAGCCAGACCAGGGCGCCCCCGAACGCTATTCTCCCAAGAATTGCTGTCTTATCCGTTCTCGAAGTTCGCGAACTCTCCTTCGCCGCAGACCCGTCTAAAGGCTGGACTGTGGAGTGCGGAATAGCGACATCGCGGAATACAAAGACTTGAAAAGCGCGTCTCTGCTGCTGAGAAGACTGGAGAGTACCACTATGGATTTTCCGACGTAACCATCGGAAGATCGCAATGGGTCTGCGCCACAACGAGTTGATTCGCGGCAATGCTGCGACCAAGGAGACTGGCTCTAAACGCTGCCGCAAGCGAACCTTGACGCTCGTCAGTGATTGTGGATCCACGGCGACATGCTGTCGCTCGCACATACCCACGAATGAATAAGCAAGAATCGCCAAAGTTCCCGCCGCGAAAGCAAACCACCATATCCGCGCTCCTGTGTTGTTATATGTAAGGACAGTTGCAGCCTGGCAATACCCGAGCAACCCATATAGCGCACCTGCTGCTCCTGCAAAGAGATTTATCCTACCTATCTGATCCTGATTACCGTCGATCAGGAATGTGGCTGCTCGCCATTTCTCTCGCCCAGGAAGACATCTGTAAACTCCACAGCCCGTCGCACACAAGACCAGCAATAAAAGAAAGCGTATTAAACCGCCTGCCGCAAAAATGACGGAGATCGTCACTGCTCCCAACCCCATCATAAGCAGAACGAAACGAGCTGTTCCAAGAAAAGCATTGGGAATCACAATCGAAATCTGTCGCTCCTGCGATTCCAATATCCAGTTGTCTTCAGGGGAGAGACGCCAGGAAGCGAGGCTGGACGCGCCCAAGATGAGCACTACAAGCACACCCCACTGTGGCAACGCCGTCATGCCGACATTTTGTCGTAAAAGCGCCGCTCCTTCATCTTCTTGGGGGAAGAAACACAATGTGAACAACGATGTCGCGACGACGATCAGATGGAGCTGATTATGGGCGCGAGACGCCGATTGCCCCTGCGCCGATCCCAAAATCGACGCCCAGGACAGACTGAGTGCGATGATGGCAAGCATTGGATAGAGGCCATTCTCTCGCAACCATAACGCCAGACTCGATTGGCTGAACGTCATGAGAACCAGGAAACTTAGAATACTGGTGACGCCCAGCAACGCGGCAAAATCCGCCGCTCGGAGGCGCCGAACGCCATCCCGCATTACTGATCGTAGTTCTTTCCCCCACACACGAAATGTGTCAGCCCCCAACGGCTGATTCAGAGGCTGCGCGAGCTTCTGGATATCATTTGCGTCCAAAGGCCGATTGAGGCGCGACCATAAGGCTTTGAAAATGTTTGGCGAGCGGGGCGGATCGCTTGTCTGTTGACCAGCGCTCTCTGTCGAATGTCGCATTAAACCATCCTCGGCAAATACTAATCCTGATTATTTTTGCCCTGAATTCAGGATTTTTTGTTCTGTGCCCACATGCCCAGTAAGCAAGAGCCACGTTTCAACTTTCTGGTCTCCATGCGTCGTCGCGAAACACCCACCAGATGAAATCTCCTTCGTATCTTCAAGCTTCACATTCAGCGTCACGTCCGCCTGTCCGTGTGGAGGAATAACGGGAGCAGACACGCTGGCGGTCGTACATTCGCATCCTGTCGTGACAATCGACAGGCCCACAGGAAATGAATGAGGATTGCTCAGTCGAAAGGCGTGGGTTAGCGGATGGTCAGCAGGAATGGTCCCTACGTCATAAACGGTTCCTCCTGCGACTTCCACCGCAGGCTTTTCATGGCCACGCATTTTAAAGGCAATGCCGACTCCAAAAAGCAACGAAACGGCGATCAGAAGCACTATTGAAATCCGAGTGCTCATAGGTTTGCCTTCTCGACACAAACACTCTCACCATCAGATCGCGCATAGAACTCATTCTTCGGCAGGAGCAGATTTCCTCGCTGCGGATCGGACACCAGGAGATAATCTCCCCACTCGCCCACCACGACGATCCAATGTTCCGTAGGACGGGTCAAGGTGACAATGGCTGGTATCCCAGTTGTAGCGATATCGTCCAAAAGTTCATCCGAAGTCGCGACAGTGTCGACCGTTTGCACTCCATGCGCTTTGAATGCCCGAATCAATTCGTCACTCCTAGTGCAGCGAGCACCTCCTGTGTCCAACAGATGCATAAGTTGAAGTTCACTGGTCGGTTTCTTGAGATAATCGGACAGGATCGCCGCAACACAAGCCTCTCCGCACGAGTGGCCCGTTGTTTGCCGAACGAACGTCCCACTTAGCCATGTGGCAATACGGGCAGGTAAGTGTTTAGTCTGATGTATCTCCGCCATCGTTTCTTCGACGGATTTGGCAGGAGGATCTTGCACAGGACGTGGAGTTGTTGAGCGTGGCCCCTTCACTTCGGTGTGAAAGTGTGTCTGATGGCGCTTAGGGTCGTCATTCCAATCCACCACGGCGTCGAAGTGGCGATTGAGCATCGCCTCCAACGGCGCGAGACGCGCCATCACCTTCGGATTGTTATGATCCTTGACACTCACTCGCGAGCCATCCGCGAATCGAAAGCCAGAGATATCAATGGCTTGTCCATATGCGTGCGACGAAATGACTTTCTCCTCCTGGCGCGTGCTTCGGTCGTTATATACACCCAGGTGGTCGATCCCCACCACATGCAAATGCTGATGCGCCTCAACTAGAAATCCCGCGAGGCGAACCTTTAAAGAAAGCGACGCATTATCGATGGGCAGCGGCTCATATGGATTCTCAAAAAAATAGAACTTCACGCCATGCCAATCGGCTGGTATTTCGCATGTCGCTCCTCGATCCCAGGCGTCCTTATTAGGATAGACCAGCATGTTGAGCGGATACCCCGAAGCCAGATCGCATTGTTCTTGAGAATATCGATTGGGGAAGAAGTATCGAATACGACTGAAAGCTGTGTGCTGGCCTACTATTAGCCTCTGGGGATCGACCTGCTTTTGCATGGGGTCGGACACAATCCCGACAAGAATTGCGCTTTCCGCTAGGGTCAGTTTATCTGGCGTTTTATGGAAATAATATTGCGCTGCGGCTTTAAGCCCCCGCTGCCCCATTCCATAGTCAATCGTGTTCAAATATAGCTCAAGAATACGCGACTTGGGCAGCATGCGCTCCAGCTCCAAGGTGTAGGCCGCCTCCTCAATCTTGCGCCATATAGTTCGATCACTCGTAAGGAACAGATTCTTGGCAAGCTGCTGGGTGATTGTGCTGCCCCCCTCTTTGACCTGTCCTTCACTTAGATCAACACGTAGGGCATGGTGCATGGCGATCCAATCGAAGCCATGGTGTCTGTAGAAGGCATGGTCTTCCATGGCAATGGTGGCATCCTGCATTGATGGTGAGATATTTTCTAAATAGACGAAATCTGCCTTTGTAGCTGAATAATGGCTGTATGGCAATACTCTCCATTCAAGTAAGTGGTCAAAAGAGATAAGTACGCCAGTCAGAATGAGAAGGACAGTCATAAAAAAAAATGGATGTCGTCTCTTGCGTGTTCTAGATAATATCTTATTAGGCGGTAAATCTGAGCCACTTAAAATAGCTATTGATAGGAAAAACAGACATAAGCCAAAGGGTTCTTGCAGACTTATCCTTGCTCGCACGCCACATAAAAATATTGATAGCAGTATGCAAGCAGGAACAAAAAACAGAGCACAACTTATATATATAAACTCCAAATCACTTTTACGGCTCAGATTAGTGAATAATGCACTCCAGCCAAGAAACAATGAAGCGATAAGCGAGGTAAGAAGAACAGGCAAAATACTCCATCCTAGTTCTTCACATAGAAATTGGGCAGGTGATATGCCAGAGGCGATGCCTTTCGCTCTGATTCCCTCCCCCAGCCAAATAGAATTAGCAAGAGACGAAGATACAGGAGTTGGATACAGGATAAAAATACGTATAGCACAAAGTGATAAAAGAATTATGAATCCAGCAGCTATTAAGAGAATCAAATTGAAAATGAAAGAGCTTATTTCCTTTCGTTCGAGATTGCGCTTTCCTTGAATGCGGTAAAATTTCGAAAAATATCGATATAACATCCATGGCGCGAACACGGCAAACAAGGTCTGGAGGAAAGCGATATAGGGATATGGGCTTGCGCTAGAAAAAAGAGCGTCTTTTATGACCAATATAAGGCAAACTGCAAATCCTATTTCAAAAGTAGCACTAATTGCCCCTTTCCAGTTCAGGCACAGCCCTAATCTATTTACTATACCATGGAGGCAATCAGCCTTTTGTTCTAATGCTTCTTGTGAACGTGGCACAGGTATTGTTCCCTATTGAATCAAAGCTTATTCTCCAACCCATCGATCGTAGAGAGACCTCTCCTATATCCGATGCAATGGGATAAAGCTTAGTCTGAGATATTTTGACTTGTTTTCCTCACATCATCGACATGAATGAAGTATTCCGTAACAATATTGGGAATGGTTGTGGCGAAAATTAGTGCGAGATTAGCGTAATTCCCTCAACGCAATTTTTGTCACGACAGTTTGCAAAAAACAATATATACGGATAGATTTTAAGTACATACTCTTAAATTTAGTTTATTTGGAGACAATCTCCACCCTCATTTTCGTAAATTCTTCTTATCTTTTACTTGCATCGGACGAAAAGCCCCGAGATGCATAGAATCCCTGCATTTAACGGTCTTGATGAGGTGAATTAAAGTTAAATCAATGTTTTATCCATTAGTTCCTAAGACCTCATGCACAATATAGAACTGATGCGGAGGCATCGACAATACGAAACGCGACAATAAAAATCGCCTAGCGCCGCCTTCTCCATAATAAAATAGCGACAAACGCGATCATTACCCCACATACCACATATACACCTACTGCACTGCGTCGAGGTTTAGTTGTAAGTTTATCGTCCTTTATTGGACGAATACTAAAGACTTTTTGATCACTAGGAATCCCATGATTTGCTGCATATGATACAGGAATATTCTTATCAAACCGATAATCATCTAAGTGCGTACCGATTGGTAGACCGTTAGAAATCAGGTCAGTTTTCGCCAAAGCATTAAATTTGGCGCTTATTAGATTATACTCTTCATCTTGAAGAACTGCTCCCGATTCAGTCATTTGCAAAATTTGTACATGTGATGGAAACCAAATCGAATCATTATATAATTTATATCCATCTGCAGTATATTTATTTCTTGTTTTTCCATTGGTTCCATCAACGATCTCTATCATTATTGGTCGAGAATATTTATCGGAAACATGGCATCGAACAAGAAGAGGTAACTTCCCCTGATTAACTTGACGTTGAAGCAATATATCATGAGGATAAGCCAAAGAAGCTGTTGATGCGGGAATCGGATAAATTTGAGATAATGGAGTACCAACTAGTACATTTGCACCGCCTCGAAGGTTTCCTGCAAATGCTCCAAATGTACTAGTTCCAGCATTATTAGGATCAGTGCGCAATTCACCTTCCCAGCCAGAAAGTTCGGTGTAATTGCTCTTGACAGATCTACGAATCGAGATACGATACTTGTCATCAATAATCTCCCTAACTTCTAAATGATATGGAAGATTGCTGGAACTAGCCAACTTCTCTGCTTTATATTGTACGTCGGACAAAAGCGTTTTGCCATTAAATTCAAAGTGAGCAATCCCTGTAGTGTGTATTCCTCGTAGCAAGTCCTGATTTCGTCGAAGAATTGCCTCTGAAACTGCACGAGCAAGAGTCTCGGAACTTCCCGCATGTATTTCTGCTGCATATGCATACGCAGCACTCTTATTTGGATCTAACTCTGGATATGCATATTCATGACGATCAAGTTTCCAGTATATACAGCTCTTCTTAATGGAAGAATTCTTAACAATTAATGTTTTCCACAAATTAGAATCAGAGACTTGCGGAATTGGATTGGCAGACAAGCAGCCACAAGCAGTTATTGCCAATATGGTGCTGAACATCGTAAACTTGAACATATAGTATCCTCTCATCTTGTCTAGGAGATTGTCTTTTAATATTTTGAGCTATTACACATTCAAGGACCTAATTCCCAGTGCAGTAGATCATGCACCCACGCTATAAATTCTATAGGGTGTCTGCCGATAATTAGACGACCAGTCATAAATTCATAATTCCAAGATTTCAAGTATAAAAATATCTATTTAATTTCTCAACGAGGAGAAGATTAATTATATTTTATTGTTATATATTAACTTAACGCTAT
This sequence comes from Capsulimonas corticalis, assembly GCF_003574315.2. GTDB lineage: Bacteria > Armatimonadota > Armatimonadia > Armatimonadales > Capsulimonadaceae > Capsulimonas > Capsulimonas corticalis. The sequence continues at coordinate 6,946,960 of NZ_AP025739.1, forward strand.
GATTCATTGATTCGGGCGGCATTATACCCAACGACATTTTCATTGTAAATCACTTCTTAAATTTGTACGAAACTACTGTATAAACCTCGCAATATAATCATCGACCAAGCAAACGATTCCAATAGCACTAAAACGATTATATTCAACAGGAATCCATCAACATAGCCCAGCAGGAAATTAGTAAGATAGTAAAATTCCTGCTGGACAGGTTTCCTATACAGTTAAGCTACGCTCTTCCAGGTTATACATTCAGTTCCATTGAATCCATGAGTTGGATCTGGATCATTTGTCCAAGCCGTGTCAGATGCTGCAGGGCATGAACAAGCGTGTACAGCCTGATCTCCAATGCTTTCGACTTCTTCACAGGCAACAGACTGATACTGCAGAGGATATACCTTATTTCCAACTCCTTCACATGAAAGAAGATCTGTATGGTCTGTAGCACACTCCCGCCCCTTTGAATGTTGTACATATGAACAAGGGGTATGGCAACCATAAGTTGGGAGAGTACATTGATCGACTTGCGTCGGTCCTACATTACCTTTTGATTGACAGCTTTGACATGTGTAACACCAAGCATACACTCGGGGAGCAAGGCTCCAAAGAGATACAGCGCATATCAACGCAAATAATATTTTTTTCAACTTCAGCTCCTAATTAGCGACACACCGACGATATTGAATTTTGCTATTGCACCTCCCATTTCTCATAGTAATAGTTGATTTGCATTTATTCTATATATTGCTCTAAATCCAATAAGGTAATGTTCTAGTGCTTGATCTCGTACTTCGATTGCGGCGTATGTTTGCAACCAGATGCATCATCGACAAGCCGCCATAGAAATGTTCGAGCATCAGCCTGATCTTTACTCTTACCGAAATCGGGCAACGACTGGGAGTCAGTCGAAAACCGTAAGCCAATGCCATACCTCTCACGAACGCGGCGTAACACAGGCTCGGGAAGTCCAACGCTCGGGCGGAAAAGATCACTTGAACTCAGAACAGAAGCCGCAGATACGGGAGAAAATCCTGGCAGATCCTCAAACCTGCGGATTTCCCGAAGCAAGGGCTCCGTCACTTTGTGACGGGATAAATCTGCCGATCATCGCAGCATCGTGGCGCGTGACTCTGCTCTGGACAACAGCTACTGGCTGGAAATCGTACGGTTCCCTGCATACGCACACGAACTCAACCCGATTGAGTTTTTATGGCCACTCTGGAAAGGTTCTCATTTTGGCGGGCTACTGTAATTCCATTCTGGATCAAGTCCGCAAATTGCTGGACAAAGCGCACGACGTGACGCTGACCGATCACCGATAGATGCAAAGCTTGTTGCTTAGATCACGATTGTTTAATACATGTGAAATCATTACCTAGTCAAATTTAAATCATTAACTTCGAAAGTTGCAAGAAAAAGCACACGACGCGACGCTAGCCGATCAGCGATTGATGCCGAGCTATTTGACTTTCTACTCCGCGCGGTATCGATACATTGTCAAATTTAAACCAGAATTTTGATAGAATAAACACAAAATTATAAAAAATCTCAGCATCGCTCACAGCGAAGATTATTCTGTCAATTTCTAAGGAATACTGGAATTTCTTTAACAGAAGGGCTATTTGTATTCAGCACCACAGCTTTTCCATCTATATCCGAAATATCATCTATAACCATTCGCGCACTATATGACTTCCAGGTAAAAGGCTTAATTGATAGATCTGTGTGAAAAGAACGTATACATCCGCAAGTTGGTATGGCATGAACATGTAGAGTAGATTTTTGAAAATTATATACTCGGAAAGTCACATAGTAAGTATTATGGCTAGAGTATTTAGTAATAAAAACAGGACCGTTTGTTATCTCCACGGGAGAAATATATACAGGCTTCCGTTCGATTAGGCCTTGTACGAAGCCCCTTGTTTGCGGAACACATGGAATAACCACAAATATTACCAAAAGCCCCCATAGAAAAACATCTCTAGATGAACCGATCTGTTTAACGCGACTCTTATAGCTATAGAAAAGTCTATTCATCGTAGTATAGTTTGCTAGCATCAGAACTAAATTCACTCCTAATGAAACAGATTGCAGTAACAACACCAACTTATTGATGCACTATTCTAATAGTCGACATCCTATGGTCTAAACTATGCGAAACGATGACTATTTCCCCTGAGGCATTCGCACCTTAGCACATCACTTTCAGCCATCAATATCCCAACTGAAGCCATGCAAATTTCGCTCCCGCTGTTGCGATTGCCTCAAGGACCATTTGGCCCTTTGCAAGAAAACATTTCACGACATTTCCTTTCTTCGCGCCAAATATCTCCCACAAAAAGTTAAATTGGAGTAGCGAGGAGCATCTCTAATATACAAACAAACAGATCCTGCGAGTGCGCCAAAGAAAAAAGTACCACAAGTACGACCTGGAAACAACGCCCAGCAGTCAACCCAGCCAACGGCAAACAGAGCGGCGGAAATAGACGTAAAGCGTACTGTATCTAAACATCTATCTGAGATCGATACTTTACAAACCACGGCAATGAATCCTACATACGCTATTCCTCCGACAATGCCGTATTCGCATAGCATAAGTAACAGCATGTTCTTCGGATCTGTCATTACACCTAATTTTCCATATGCGGGGTATTTTATATTATAATTACCAGGACCAACTCCCATTAATTCATGATCGTGGTACATTTGTGATGCAATGCGCCAAGACTTAGTTCGCGAAACGTTTGATCGACTTGTTGAAATCTTACTGATAGGATCACGAACACGAAGAGAAAACACTGCAAGATTGACGGCAAATATTATAATAGATACGGGAATCCATTTTTTGTATTTATCTCTTGTAAGCCAAATGTAACACAACAGTGATCCTGACAGACCAACAGCGCCAGCGCGAGATCCTGCAGCGATCACGGCTGTACTTATAATAACAAGCATTGCCAAAAAAAGCGATTTGAATTGCTTTGGCGCACCTTCTAAATATGTCACACAAAGAGGCAATGCAATTAATAGAGTAAGATACAAGCTATTCGGGTCGTTGAATGTTCCGCCTGCTCTTACCAGCGAGCCTGATACGATGCTATTTTTGCCAAAGAACCATAGAACTAACGCCACCACCGCTTCGGATACCGACAGTATCAAAAACCACAATCCAATATTTGCGGTGTTGCTAATTAATGCTGTACAAAGCACACCGAATGTCAATGGAATGGAGATTTCCAACGCAAAACCGCCATTGCCGAATTCTATAGAATTCCTAGAGGCAGAAAAAATATACGAAAACAAAAATAAGGAAATAGATAGCCAAGAAGATTTGCTAAGGACCGATCTTTTACTTGGAAAAATTACAATTGTCGACGAAGTTAGCATTAGTACCAATATAACAGATATTGACAAATCGCTTATTCTACCGAACAAATAGAAAAATAACTTCCAAACGTATATCTGTAAACCAGGCAAGAAAACAGGCATACTTATGACTACCGCTATCAATAATGGTAGTTTACTCGACAATGAATTTAATCGCCGTACATCTGTTGATTTATATGGCACGGTTATAATAGCGCCCATTGTGCATTATAAAACATAGACTATTGATGGAATAACAGAAGATTTTGAATGGCAATTTATTAAGCTTCATCTGGTGCTGTTAAATATTTACTTTTTCTTATGAAACGCACTTGAAAGTCGATGCGTGCTGTATAAACGATCATGAGGCCCGCGCTACGCCCATTTCATACTAATTTACTTGTACAGCAGACACCGCACCGAGACCCCGTACTGTCTTGACGATACGCCGTCTTGACAGTTGGTACCACAAAAGGAACCATTTTCATGCACATGGCACCTTTATCTTTGCTACCTGACAATATGGAGCCATTATATCACATTTTCCTTCAAAGCAATCTTCCTAATTCAAATTCATATTTTTTTTCGTTGTTACTTGCAACTATCACTTATATTGCGATTATAGTCATAGATCACTATTATTTCTTGTCTGATCATGTATTGCGATACAAGATAGCTTATCAGTGATGGAACCAAATTCAGGTCGAACAGACGGAACTAAATTGGTGCATTACCTCAGGAGCGATATCGATTCTGCTCCACGCCTCCATTGAATTGGTACCAAATTTAGATTCAGCGACACCGTATGGAATTTTTCTGGAGTAGCTATACATTAAAGCGTTGGGTTTTGCACTACCGCACTGTGAGGCAGGAAGGCTTTATGGCTTGACAGGTCCTACCGAAGGCCTGCGGCCGCCAATACCACGACTTAGAAAGTGATCGACTGGATCCCCGTGATCGAAAATATTCCTGTGATCGACGGCGCGGAGTTTTCTTGGCCGCCACTGACCACATCAAACAATCCAAATGCCTTGCCAAAGGGCGGCACGCTCATCACTTCCTCCAGCGCATACCCCATCCCCGCTGCAATCGGCGCGTCCGCCGCGATCTGCAAGCTGTAAAGGGCGAAATTGTTGCCCTCGACAGTCGTGGTCTGCGATAATTTGGTAATTGTGATGTCATTGACCGTCACCGCCCCCGAAGGCCCAGCAGTCGCCAAGACAACTACCCCGTTGGCATCCACAATTTGAACAACCCCGAGAGTAAAGACTTGCGTATTTCCTGGTCCCGCTCCCGCCGTGGTAACAGGCACGATCACCGCCGCTCCGCCCTTTGTGATGGTCGGCATTCCCGTGATTAGCGACGAATATGGCCCAGGAGCTGAGCCACCAGAATTGACCTCGTCGTAGCGATAATAGTAGGTCGTGCCTCCGACCACTGTGCTGTCCACATAGGTCGTCGATGGCGCGACATTGGCGAACGTGACAAGACTGCTGGTAAACGCACTGTCCAAGGCGCGCTGGACATCCACGGATGTAGCTGCATCTACAGATGGAAACGTGACCGTGGGAAATGGGCTGCTCCCCGACGTATTGGTCCAGCCATTTCGCGGAGGGACCGACGCAGAACTAAATACGTAATATGGGGGCGGAACCGCACCGAGGCCGCTGGAAAGACACCAGGCCGAGCCGTTGTACCACAAATAGTGCGTGGCGTCGAAACGATAATAATTCTGGCCGTTGTAAATCCCCGCCAACAGATATGTGCCCGCGTATCCCACGGTCCCTGTGGTGGACACAACGGCATTTGTCCCTATAGAGCCCGAGGACAATGCTGGTACGTTGGTCAATGTCACGCTGTTGGCCGTGATCGCAGCGTAGGTAGGGGCGGACGGCGGAGGTGATGGGGCTGTGACTGAGGCGAAGGAGACGGTATTGGTGAATGAGAGATCGTTCATATTTTCATTTTCCACGCTGTAGGAGATCGCGCCTTTAGCAATACGGCTAATTCCCGACAAGTAACCGTCTAAATGATTGCCCTTCCACACCTAACTCTTGACAGCTTCGCCACTCCTATACATAATGTAGTAAAAACACTAACTTTTCAGAACTCAGGGTGAACATTATGAGCATCACCTACACCATCGGCGACGCGACCGATCCACCACGCGACGAGCCAGGCATCATCGTTCATGTGTGCAATGACATCGGGGCCTGGGGCAAAGGATTTGTCATGGCGATCTCGAAGCGCTGGAAGCAACCCGAGAAAGAAGCTCGGGCTTAGTTTAAAGGAGGTTCGACACTGCCGCATGAGCTGGGCCAGGTCCAATTCGTCAAGGTCGAAGACCAGCTCTGGGTTGCCAACTTGCTCGGGCAGTACGGGATCAGACGCAAAAATGGCGTCCCGCCGATCCGTTATGAAGCCGTGGCGGAAGGGCTGGGCCGCGTGGCGGACTTTGCTCGTACCCATTACGCCACAGTTCATATGCCGAGGATCGGCTGCGGCCTGTCGGGTGGAACTTGGGACAAGATCGAGCCGATTATTGAAGTGGATTTGGTGAGCAAAGGCGTGGCGGTGGTGGTTTATGATCTGGCGAGGTAACCATGACGAGTTTAGCCTTACCAAACTATTAAGGATAGTCCAATGAACAGCACCTTCGCGAAATGGTTCTGGCGGATTTACTTGCTAGCGGCGATAATAAATACCGCTGTCTGGCTCTGGTGTCGCTTCCCATGGGGCCTTGTCGTTATTGCTGTGGCAGCGCTGATGCGTCTCCGAACAGTCATTCAACAGCAGCGGCAACGACAAAATGACGGATACTGGCTAGAATTTCTGAGCGCGGGCGTGCTCCGAGGCGACGATAACCAGTTCGCCGTGGTGTATCATGAAGGCGAGAAGCAGCACTTCTTCCAGGGCAGAAAAAGCAATGGCTCAGCTCCCGACATCCTCACAGTGCCGAGCCAGCTCGTGTGGCGACTCCAGACGCCACAGTGGATGGCCGAACGACGGGAGTTGATCTTGGAGCGCATCCAGCGTGAGTTGGAGCAGCGGAAGAAAGGGCGACAAATGCGGATTGTGGAGGAGGATAAGGAGTGATCTCGCCCATGGTCTACGGTATAAACTCTGATATCTTCATTAGAGCATCGGCGCTTAGGCAAAAGATTTTTTCCCGAAGCGCCGATGCAAAGGCTATCGCCAACACGTGGGAATTCGTTGGTCGATATGAATAGGTTCAACTGGTAGAATCACATCTCCAGCAAAACTGCAAACTCCGCGCGCCAAAATGAAAAACTACCCATGTGCCTAAAAGTCTTCGTCGCCGCCGACGAGCCACTGCCGCTGATCGAATATAGTCCCGCTTCTCCCGTGTTTCAGGTCGAAACCCTGTATGAGCAAAGTCTCCCTGTCCTCAGGTACTTCACAAAACCCTACGTGTACTCTATCAGGTCGGTCGGCGAATGTGCGTATGGATTCAGCTATGACCTCCGCGACCGTGAAATTCTCGATCAGCCTGATGCACCCGAAGACATCAAGGCCAATGTGCTGAAATGCTACGACGCTCCCCGCGCATCGGTACTCGCGACGAAAGAGTATCTGCGCCGCCAGGCGCAGACTGGATCGACACTGAAGAGATCAAACCAGAGACGCGACATATGTTATATTAGGCGCCATCCGTGGCAAACTGAGGCAATATGAAAAAATACATCATATGGATATTCACTTTCCCTATTGCAGCGGCGATAGGTCTTATCGCGTGGCGCACGTATGCTGGGCCGTCACTTCAACACTTCACGCCCTTCGTCGAACAAGTACGCATGAGGAAAGTCGCGTCAGAAATGAACGTTCGGGGCTTCCATGCTTACCAGATTGAAATATTTGTCGGATATAAGGCTCAGAAACCCGCATGGTGGGGCCAGGATGACGGAGAAATTATTGGTCAAACGCTCACCGTCACTCGCGGCAAGAGCGGCCCCCAGTTACTGTCTGCGTGTTTCATCGGCAAGAATGGTACGAAATATCCGTGGAACATCTCTGGACAGCTACCGAGTTTATACAGCCATGACAGAGATGAATACTATGTGGACTGCAATGTCGAGGTCACAAACGGCTTTGACGTACCGAATAGCACCTTGGTTGGCGTAATCAAAATGGGAGATGGAAGTTGTACCTCAGTAAGAACCCCTGTCTCTTTAGCGATGCGATATTCATGTCAACGCACACCGTTGAATCCATAAAATCAAAACCTTTCTCTGAATCATACATGCGTCGATTGAAGCGCGCGGCTCGTTCCATTGAAGACGGTATTGATCCGACATCCGTCGAATTTGACGAAGCGCTCCGAAGATAAAGATACCATCCATTTCAGAATGCACATCAAAATCCTATCCAACGCAATTATCTGGTTGAGCGCGCTGGCGGCTATTCTTATGATGCTGCATCCGCCCGACACAGTATCTGAAATCGGCGTAGGAATCCACACGATCTACCCATTTTTGTTTGGCGATTACCTCTTGGATATTCAATGGGGGAGGCTGATTTTAGAATTATTGATACCGCTGCTGATTATCGTCATCACGATTCTGACGATGAAAGTCAGTTGGAAGAGGCAGGACTGAGATTAGTTCGGGGTGCCTCTGCTCAAACCCAAGGAGTTGCCAGCGTTCTCCACTTCAAGGAGAAAACGATGGACTTGATTTTCCACGCCCCTTACATCTTTCGCGGCATCCTCACCGTATTGGTTCCGTTGCTCGCGCTGGCCATTCATCGCGCCGCGAGGCGTCGTGACCGCCAAAGCACTGCCGCCGCGATCCTGGCCGCTGGGATAGCCCTGGGTGCTGGAGGGGGCTTCGCGTTAACGGCGTTGGCCCCGATGCTCATGCAGCGGATATTGCCTTGGGATTGGCCCTTGGTTTTACAACGGCAGGATTGATCGCCATCCTTGGAGTTGTAGTTGCCTTGCGGCGCGGTCGTTCTGAAAGCGTGTAGTGGAATATTTTACGCCGACACAGCGAATTCACCGAACAATCCCTCTGGCTTTGTATAGCACCCACGTCACGGTTCCACATATCATCACAACCGCGACAGCTACTATCGATAATGGTCTGCCGTGCTTTCGTTGACTGGACTGTTGTGTAGAGTTCGCAGATTGATGATGTTAATCCTTGGTGGGAATTTCAATTCACGGCGACCGACTCAAAGGGGCGATTGGTCAGCCCTCCAGAAGGCGGCATGATCGTGAGCGGATTCAGTCAGCCTGTCACGGTTGCGCCTGGCAAGACTTCCCTGCTTCATATTTATCTTGCCGAATGGTTTAAGATCGAAAAGCCAGGCTCGTATATTGTCCATTGCACCCGCACTTTGGGAGTAACATTTGTCAAATCGACGGGAACAGTCCATGAGAAACAACAGAATATTGTCACGTCGGCAAATCTCAAGCTGAAGATTCTGCGCAATGCTAAGGACTTACGCCAAAATAACCGCTTCGATTCTGGCTGTCTTCCCCATCTCAGAGGGCCATCAAAATTGAAGCATTTATTTTTGAATAAGTCCTAAAGATTAAATAGAGCGATAGGACACAGAATGTGTGCGGATTATTTGATCGTGAAAACCTCCCACTTAAACAGCGACTCGCCTCTCCGACTAACTTAAATCCAGCCCCCAGGTAATTGTCCCGCAGTGGAGCATTCGCGGCCAAGAAGTCCAAATGCAAGTATTTCCTCTCCATCAGAGCGACCTGTGTCGGAGCCAAGTTTAGCATCAAAGATGCGAATCAGCGTGAAGATTGCATTAGCTTAACCATGCGCGTGGATGCAACGGATGCGGTGGATGATGCTATTCCCCATCCTACCAGTTTATTCAATTCGAGACTATAGCTCCGCGCGCCGCCAATATTAACTCCTCGATTTGTCTTTTCGTTGATGTACAAATTAGCTGCATATTTCCCGCCTATTGGTTTATATTTTATCCCAGATATCCTATTTCTCACATCACCGTTATCGGAGCCAATATCGAAGTGCTTATTGATTGTCACGGGAATGATGATCTGAAATTGATGGTTGTATATCGAGTCGATCGTCACCGAGACCATCAGCGTTTTCTGGTTATGGTCAGAGGCTGCTGAACTTTGCTTTAAAGTCGTGGACAGGATCACGGCGCATAAGCCCGTGATGAGCATGGTATTTCGTTTCATTGATGTTTCTCCGATCTCTATTTTGTCGTGCCAGCACTAGTTCCCTATCACAGATGCCATAGGTTTCTTCTCAACGGGCCCGAGCAAATACGATTGTCTTCCACTCAGACAATTGCACGGTCTTTGGACGCAAGTTCTTCAATGTCCTTGCCTGGACCAATCTTCATTTTACTGTGCGTATTTCGCCAGCATTTTGCGCGCTTCCACGGGCATGGAGTTTGCATCAGCATCTCGTGGCTCCCATTTCGCCACGATCTTCCACTGTTTAATGGCTTCCTCAATCTGCCCATTGGCGCAATAAGCGTCGGCGAGAAAGAAACGGTCGCCATAATAGCCTTTCGAGGATTTCATGTTGATGCACTGATGAAACGCCAGAATTGCATCCTGATATCGCAGCAACTCATAGAAGCAATAGGCGAGATTAGTTTTAGCGCGACGGTCTTTGGGATCGAGTAAAATCGCTTCGCCATAACACGCGATTGCATCGTCACTGCGTCCGAGTTGATGCAAGAGATTTGCGCAACTCAAGCGCAGATCGACCCAATTAGGGGCAAGCGTGATGGCTGTGCGGATTTCAGCCAATGCGGACCCTAAGTCGCGAAAATGGACTTGATACAAACCTGATAATCGGACATGCGGCTCGACCATCGAAGGATCACACGCGATGGCGGCTTCATATTCCCTCTTCGCCTCAACTGGCTCTTGATCGCCCCACGCCAATCTATCGGCGCGATCCAAATGTTCTTGTACGGTCATCGTTTGGTTAGCTTTCTACAATGGCCCTCATGCAACTGAAACCATCCTCCACACAGCAAACATATCGCAAAATGCATGCGGTTCATCAGGATTGTTCTGGCGCAACAAGGCATCGATTCTTATGGCGTCATCAAAGGTTGGGATCAGCCCATGAATGGACAACTCATCGGCTCGAAACGCATTGTCAAAGCCGCCGCAATTCGTGATCGCACTGATGTTGACATATTCTTCGACCAGATCATATCCAATGAAATCAAAACGGGGATCGTGAAAATTCGGCTGCGCAATAGGATTCTTCATAACGGCTAAGACCTGGCAATTGGAAGTCAACGTGATACGAGACAGGAGATAATCGAGGCTGTGAAAGCAAAATGGCATACCATCGTATTTCAGATTATGGTTCCAGTCTTCGTCGATTAAGCTCTTCAGGACATTCGGACAAAGCGGACTGTCGAGTGTCACGAGTTCATCGACTTGATGAAACCCAGAAAACACCTCGTATCCTTCCCATCCAGCGTGGCCGCGCCCGAAGCGCTCCACGGCTGTGAACCCGATGGTCATGGTCGTTGTTTTACCGATCTCGCGCTCAAACAGCGCCGCATGGAAATCACCACTACTCGCCTCGCCGACATATGTAAAGCCAGCCCGCAGATAATAATCACGCAACGCACCGTTCGCCGCCAGGCAGTCCAAGCGCAGATACTGCCGCCTAGCCTGTCCGACCTCGTGTTCCGCCCATCGCAGCATCGCCACACCAATGCCGTTTCCCACCTAAGCTCTTCCGACAGCCAGAAGATGCACATATCCCGCTGTCTCTGGCCACTCGCTCCATAAAGTTTCATCTTCCCAGGTGAGGCGCAGCGTTCCGACAGTTTCCGTACCGATCTTTGCGACATAGACTTCACCGCGCTCAATCGCCGCCACGGTCCGCTCGTGCGAAAATCGTCGTGGCGTCCACTGATCGATGCCCTTGGCTGTGAGCCAGTCGCAGGCTTCGTTCAGGATCGAGAGGATCGCGTCTGCGTCGGGTGGCTGGGCTAGCTGTATTATAAGAGACTGTGTCATTTTGATTCGCACTCAGTCTTAACTTCTCCTCGCATCAGCAAGAATCCATCTCATATCTGAGCCGCAGACGCTCGACCAGCCCTTCGTCCGCATCAGCCAAATCATATTCACCCAGAAACGCCAGGCCATATCCTGGGCCGAGGTTATACTGGAGGCTCCAGATGGCGGTGGATAGGTCAATCTCAGGATCGCCGATAGCCAAGTCGCCCACATCGATATAGCCGCTCAGCCGATCATCGACAAAGAGAAAGTTCGGCAGGCAGGCGTCGCCATGAACGAGTGTCGTTCCAGGTCCGCCAAAAGGCCAGCCATCAATGACTGTCGTGTGAATAGCTTTCAGAGCCGCCGACAGTCTCATGACCACAGTCTGCGCGTGCAGGGACGCTGACAGGTTCGCTAAGTCTTCACCTTTCATGGCGGACATGGGGAGAGCGACCACTGATCCCTGGCGCTTCACTCCCAGAGGGCGTGGGGCAGGCAATCGGCCAGCCAGCCACTGCAGCCCCTGGTATTCGCGCCCCAGATCAGGCCCGATCTTTACGAAATATTCGTCATATTCGAAGCAGAAACGCAATACCTGATTGACTTCATTGCTCCGCACCTGAGCGATGGAGCGAATTTCGGTTCCCACGAGATTGCTGGCCCAAGACAGCGCCCAAGCAGGGGGACTTGCTCAATCGTACCGATCATGGTCCAGTTGATCCACGCGTAACCTCGAATCGGATCAATTTGTTGTTTCCATCAAAGTAAAATCTAATTAATGTGTCCGTTTGTTCTATGAATGAGGAACTCGTATTTCTAACCGCAGCATATATCACGGGACCATTACATGTTAGGCACGTGCTATCGATAATTGCATCCGAATGCTCCATATTATGAAATTTAAGAAAACTAATGACTTTGCTAGCACTTGAACCAACAGGTGTATTGCGACCAATTAGTTGACGGTAATATGCTTCCTGGAGAGGCTGGAAGAGAATGGAACTAAATCCCAAATAAAAAATTACTGCAACTATTAAGGATACAGCACCGCGCTGTAAAATAATCTTTTTTCTCACGATAAAAACCATTGCCTCTGCGTAACGTTTAGTAGCATATCGTTACGATGACTCATAGTTACCCCACCTCTACCCCGACAGCTTCCGCATCAGATACCGCCGCTTCTTCGATGCCGAGCCTGATGTAAAAGTCCCTAACCCACCGCTGAGTCAATAAAACTACAGCTTGTCATTCATCATTCGAGTTGTGCCGCTTCGAGGCAATAGTCTTTGGAGCGTTAAGTCCGAATAGTCGCGCACACATCACGGCGAGCAATATGCCAACTGGCATCAACACCAATCCGATCACGATTGCGTAACCAACCTTTTGTATTATAGGCATAGTATGATTGTGTATGAACGACCCTAATGCACCGCTAAACAACATCATGAAGATAGTAAAATAGCTCTTCCAAGCCTTATTCCTAATTTTCATTTTCGTTCGTTCTTCGCTAATATTAAAAGCCGTTTAATCCAACCCAGTCGACGGCCAACCAGCGTTAAACCTTATCTCTTCTCGCGCCGATAAACCACTACCAAGCCATTCACACCCTGATGATCATTGAGCGTATTGACCTGCCACGTTTCCCACCCCGCCGCTATGCGAGACGCCGTATCGTCGCCGTTAAGCAATCCCTGGAGCCGATCTCCGATTGCTTCCAGGTTGTCGAACGCTGAGCCGCCCAGTGTTTGCACTTCATATTCGTAGATCATCTTTATTTTTCTGCGGTCGGCTTATTGTCGTTTGCTACAAAGAACTGTGTATCTGACGACAGATGATCTACAGTGGAAGCATCCTCTGCGAATGACACTTTCCAGTTCATCTGGACCTGATATTTCCCGTTAAGCGTCAGATCGTAGAGCCTGCTCAAATTCATTCGCTCGGTGTACTGCTCACCAAGCTTCAAAGGCTGAATACGAATACTAAGAAGTTCATGTCGATTTGAGAGATCATCATAATACAATGATTTTCGTGATTCGTTTCCTGGATGCTGAACCACCGTGATCTCATAAGCGTCAGCAGGGCCCGTGATCTGAACGCTTACGGGAGACCTGCTGATGTTCTTCACAGTAGCATCGACAACGACAGGCTCATCGGCATAAAATGACGGGTGTATTGTTTTCAGCGTTAACGTGGCTCGTAGTGGCTGAGCTGCGTTGGAACTGGCAGTCGTTTTCTTTGGCGCAACGCCAGCATGTGCGTCGTTGGCGTATGCCAGCATCGCCCAAACGGAGAGAACGAGAATTGTATTCTTTGGCGTCAACATCTTCACTTTGCAGCCGATTTTTTCCACCGCTCGATTTCTGCGCTATGTTCTCGCCCCCACCTTTCCCAATATCGAATTGTGTCTTGAGTTTCCTTTGGAGACAAGCGAAAATGATAGTTCGTCGGCAGATTTGTGATCAGATAGAGCATGTACAGGGCGCGCGCTCGGACTTTACTATTGGGATCGCGCAGCGCATCAATCAGGAACGGCATCGTTCGCTTGTCCTTCAAAGTTTCGAAAGCTTCAATGGTAAAAATCCGCGCCAGATAGTTGGTATTCTTTAGTTGCTGGATCAGAGGGGCCACAGCAGTGCTGTTCCCATAATGCCAAAGGAGGACAGCAGCGCCATCGGCGCGTCGAGAGTGGCTCTGGGCCATCTCAGCTATCGCGGGAATGGCCCATGTCTGCTGAAAGTGCGCCGCCAAACGCAGTGCGCCGAAGCGTGTCTCTTCGTCCTTGACTTGGGTCAGTCTTTTTATCGCTGGAATGGCGCGGGCAACGAGCAGAGACTTGAGCGCCGCAACATCAGTCCCTGGCGGCAGAAAACGCTCGGGCCGTAAGCCTGAAATAAAAAGCCCCTCAAAGTCACTTAATTCTGACAGCGCCGCACGGGCGATGGTGGGCTCGGGGTCATAAAGACTATTGACTACCAATCGTGTCGCCTTCGACATCAACGACATGTCGTCCGTGATGCCTGGTAATAAAGGGCCAACTGGGATGGCGCTCCTGAAGCCGACATCATTCGGGAACGAACTCATCGGCGCGAAAATCTCACTCCCCTTCTGACGTACGGCGAAGATGAGCCAGTCAGGGTTCAAATCGAGAGACCATGGAGAATATGTTTTCGAAGCGAACGGATGGTTGAGGTTTAAGTCCACCACCTTGCCCTCCCTCAACACCTGCGTTTCACGCAGCACAAGCGAGGATTGGGGCAGCTTGCCCTTCCATAACGCCGTGACCTTCATCGTCACAGCAACGGTCACGAGCACTTCCGATGAGTTCGCAGGGTTTATTCTCGTCTTCAGTGGCTTCTGCGAGACATAGGATGCGACGCATACGATATCGGCGCGTTTTGTCCAATCCCACAATCCATCGGCCTGACCTCTCCCAGTAATGAATGCGATGAGACATATGGCCAGGAGAACGATCTTAACGAAGTTCATATCGACTTTCTTCACTTCTGAAAATTAGCAAGCAAATTCTCGCGCTAAGCCATGAAAAACATGGCGCGTGTGTCCCAATCGGCACATTGGCCGTTCGAACAAACATGCCTTTCGGTCGATCCACTCATTAGGACAACGTTCAGATGGAATAGTTTCGCTGCAGAAGGAGCTGAAGTCGATCCGTGAGTTCGAGGGGTGGGCGTTGGACGGTGACGGTTCCATGGATCATTGACTGGCGGCCTCTCGGAGCTTGTTAAATGTTTTTGACCCAGGGTTGATTGGAAAATTGCACAACTGCGACATGTATGCGGTCGCAGCTTAGGAACGTGGACGGAAACACACCATTGTGAGAGAATTCATTGCAGTTATGTTAAAATCAGATACCAAATGCGCGCACGGAGAATCCTATGGCCGATCAAACCCCTAGCGAAGCCGATGATCTCGACCCAACGAACAAAGAAGCGGAAGCTCTCCTGAACGCCTATCAGCGCGCCATAAATAACGATGACACGGAACAAGCGGAACACAATGCCTTTCTCTTCATGGCTCATGCGGTTGAAGAAATGCAGCGCAACCCCAATCCAGAGCTGTTGCTGAGACAAGAGGCGACTCTTTCTGAGACCGATGGAGAATGGCTTCGAGCCGAGGAAATCTATCACCAGCTACTTGCCATCGCAATTGCCGAAGGTAATGCCATGGGCGAATGGAAGGCAAACGATAATCTCCACGGCTTCTACAGTTTCCTTGGGAAAACGGAACTGGCATCCAATGCGGCCAGCGCTGCCACAGAAGCTGCACGGCGCGCTGACATGCAGCCGCTTCTTGTTAGGGCACTGGAAAACCAGGCGCGAAATGACTTAAAAATGGGGAGTCTGATGCAAGCCTTGGCGCTTGCGGAGGAAATACTGCGGATGATTCCGCACTCGAAAATGAACGCCACTCAGCGCGCTCGCGCGCTGGTTTTACGAGCCTCGTGTTTTACCGAATTAGGAGAGCTCGTGTCCGCTCAGGCTGACCTCGATGCCGCTCTATCTCTATTCAGCCCGATGTTGGACATTCAGATGTTTGCGGGTGTTCAAAGTGGGATGGCCTCACTTTGGCAGGCAACGGCGCGTTTGCTTTCCATCCGTGGCAATCATACAGATGCAGCTAAGGCATGGGGTACGTCGGTGGAGTATCGGCGTGTGGTCTCTCAGCAGCCGCAACTCGATGGACTATACAAGTTCGCTTGGCTCGCACAGGCGCTTCGTCACTATGGCGAAGCTTTGATTGCCGCTGATGATCACAAGGCTGCTGACGAAGCGTTTGCGGAAAGCCGCGCTATAATGCGGTCGATCCATCATCCTGATGCAGCGAGCTAAAGCCCGCCGAACTCCGTACACTATCTCCTACAGAGGTGTAGGTTTCACCTACTGTACGGAACTCGGTTCGCAACACTTTCCAATCAGTTTTCACTAAGCGTTCTGAAACTATGACCACATCCCCTGCCCGCCTTTATGTCATCCTAGCGCGCGAAGCGCCTGTTGGCGTGATCTTCCGCCGAGGACCGAGCAGGTGGGTCCAGGTCATCCACTGGGACACGGCGACAGACACCTTCACGCCAGGCCAATGGCTTCATGCGCGCCTACACGAACGACGCAGCGACATTTCCCCTAACGGCAAGCTCATGATCTATTTCGCCGTGCAGGAAAATCGGATCACGCCCAAGCGTGAAGAATTCATTTATTCATGGACGGCAATCAGCAAGCCACCCTACCTCACGGCTCTCGCATTGTGGCCGCTGGGCCAATCCTGGGGCGGAGGCGGAATGTTTCTTGAAAACGACGAAGTTTGGCTCAACCATCCACCTGCATGCTTAACTCCACACGAGAAACATAAACCACAGGGCCTGACCTTGACACACGTGGAGTCAACCATTGGCGAGGAAGAACAAGTTTATCAGCGACTAGAACGCAACGGCTGGCGACGTATCCAGGATTGGCAGGGCGAGTACATCAAGAGCAATCGGGATAAGGCGAACGATGAACGGATTTACGCAGGTATAACTTTCTCCAGCGAATGGTATTGGAATTTGCCGCAGGAGGATTTCCCCTCCCACTATGTCGATCATGCTCCTGGGATTCACGAACGGCCAAACCTTGATCAGACCGCAACACTGGTAATGAAGAAGACGCGCGGTGGCGGAGACGCAATTCCCTATGGCTTTGCCTTCTCCATCAGAGACAACCATGGCCAAGAACTTCAGATCGAGAAAGCGGAATGGGCCGACTGGGATCAGCAGGGGCGACTGGTTTATGCGCGTGACGGAAAGCTGTTCGAGTTTACGCTCGCTGGCGATTCGATAGAACTGGCGGATTTTAATGACGCCACGCCTGAGCAGATGGTTGCGCCTGAATGGGCTAAGACGTGGGATGGGAGTAAGAAGGAAGAAGATCGACCATGAGTGAAGCCTTGCGCCGCGCGGCGCAGCAAGGACGGACACAATTTGTCCAGAGGATTTTGGATCGCGGTTTTGATATGCACGCAGAAGACGGCTGTCGGGAAACTATGTCTTTTCGAAAATAGGTATCGCGGCGCTCGGAGCAGATGGATGCATGTTGGCGATCTTGGCGGCAACAGATACGGATTGATACGATAGAAAATTACAGAGCCAAA
Organism: Capsulimonas corticalis; assembly: GCF_003574315.2. Lineage (GTDB taxonomy): Bacteria > Armatimonadota > Armatimonadia > Armatimonadales > Capsulimonadaceae > Capsulimonas > Capsulimonas corticalis. The sequence goes on from NZ_AP025739.1 coordinate 6,964,457, forward strand.
TGTATGAAAGCAGATAGACTTACCAAAACACTTCCCATGCTGCGATATCCGCCTAACGATTATATCCTGCGTCCACCTGCTGTAGATCAGCATATTTCCCCCCAACTGCAGAAGTCTGAGGACCTTGACGGGGGTATTGGGTGGCCGCCTCCACGCACACGAATAGTTGGGCCTGGTTCGAGTCGAAGGGATGTTAAAGCCGTAGAGCGTATTGTGAGTTATTTTATGTCCGAGACGCCATGGGATTTTCGACCATTTTGCTCATCAGAAGGATTAGAAGACGTTCGTGTAGTTTTAATTTTTGATGAACAATATGGTTACTATGCGTTAGGGGCAATTGGATTTCGCCGAATATTTCACAAATCTAAACCATATTGGATACTTAATTGGGCGTGGTTTCATCCATTCATTCGAGGAAAATCACGACTTGTTAAATTATGGCCTGCTCTTATGCAGCGCTTCGGGAAAAATTTTCTGGTTGAATTTCCAGTTTCGCATTCTATGCAGGCCGTGTTGAAAAAGACAGGCCATATGAAAAGGATGAACGCATTCGCCAGAAGTTTTGAGCAAAGTAATTAAAAATTAATATATGAACAAAAAATACAGGTATATATGCAGAATATTCAAACAAAAACAGCAACACACCGCACACTACATGACGAATTTACGACGTTCATAGAAACTCCTACCAAGGAAAACCTTCAAGTTATTCTACGAAAAAATCTGGGAGAGACAAATCAAATAGATTTCAAGTCTGAATGGATAGATTGGCCGAAACTTGCCCAGCATGTATTGGCTATTGCAAACACTCAAGGTGGAATGATAATAGTTGGCGTTGATCAAATTAAAGATACAGGTGAAGTCATTCCTAAGGGTATACCGAAATTACATGATCCTGTTGACGTAGATCATGGGTTACGCAAATACATCCCTCATCAATTACATTTTAATGTCGAGAATTTCACTTACACTGAAGAGGCTTACCCGAAAATTGGTGACAAATTATTTCAAGTCATATTTATTCCAGACAGAGCGCGTTATGCACCATTTATTCCAAACAAAGAAAGTGGTGATGACATAAGACTGCAAATTTATGTTCGGCGTGGCACGGCATCGGTAATTGCTAACTATGATGAACTCCAGACTATTTTGAATCGGCGTATTGAGACTGAATACTCTTCACAAAAAGAGTTCAATCTAGAGCAAGAGATGGCTGAACTACGAGCACTCTACGCTCATATAAAACCAACATTTTATTTGTCATATGCTGACCAGCACTGGATAGACATGCAGGACACCAAAGATGACGAATTTGGAACGTCCTACGACAACACTTATTATCCAGAAGAATCTATTGATGAATTTGTAGCAGCAGCGATCCAAGCAAAGAAGGCTCGTATAAGACAGTTGCTTAGAGTATCTACATAGTGTTTAAGCCACACTGATCAAGTGTAAATTCAGAATTGCCACTGAGTTTTCAGCTAAAAATAAATTCGTTTAAAACTATTTTATTGCAAATAACCATTCAATTTGCTCGATTTCCTTTTCCGAACAGGACCAATAAATGCCTGACAATCTCGTTCCAACAGATTCCGCAGAAGCTATACTTGCCCAATTTTCCACAGCGTTTACAGTGCGTAATTTGATGACTCCCAGATCAGACCTAATTGGCGCTGACAGCTTGCAGGAAGCTCTTGGCAAACATGAGCGACACGGTTTTGATGTAATCTCTTATCCCAGTACGGGTACAATTAAAGGATACTTCTACCAAGGAAAATCGTTTGCGTTACTCACGCCATCCGACCTCGTGAGTTGTGATACGAGCCTTCTGGACCTCTTATCGCTTCTGGCAGAGCGAGAGTTCTTCTTCGCTCTACACGGGACACAGATTAGTGGCTACGTTCATTTCTCTGACCTAAACAAGCCGTTGATGCGAACACCGTTCTTTATATTGCTGGAGGCCACAGAGCGACATCTGCTTTCCACGTTGCGGCATTCCGTCACCGAGGATCAAGCAAGGAATGAACTCTCAGTGTTTCGTATTAATCAGATTCGACATTATCTAGAAGCGGCGAACCAAAATCGCTCTGACACTACTTTTTGGGATGTGTTAGGTCTGCGTGATATCTTGAAGATTGCTAGGCGTCATGATTTTGCTCGCTTATCTTCGACAGAAACGTTAACAGAAGTCCAGGCGGAAGACCTAATTAACTTACGCAACAAAGTCGCCCACGGCGGTCATTTGCTCGTTAAAGAACACAGTACGGTTGAACGTTTAATTGACTTACAGAAACTTTGCACACAACTGCGCCAAATGAACAGCTAGCGTCCCGACAGATAACTAAACTCTCAATGCTCAGATTGGACTAACTGCTATAGCCTTTCCTAATGTGAACGTCTATCAAGATTAGAATATATTCCATCGCGCCAGTTTTCAAAAATTTATTACTAACTAAGGGTGATCATGCAGAACACTCAAGTATCTATTCATTTCTAGAACATAGAAATGAGACTAGCATTCACAACAAGGAATTAACTATAATGACAGAAGAATTTGAACAAACTTTTGAGGCTGTATCTAAAGTTGCATGGCAATTACGTTACGACTGGATAACTTTTGTATCTCTCTATGGAGATGCAAAGTCTGTTGAAATTTTGAATGGCACAGCACCTGAGTTTTTCGGCGTTGAGCAAGGCCGCCTTGTAGATCATGTAATACTAGGACTTTCTCGATTATTCGATCCTGCGTTCAGCATGGGTGACAGATCGAAGGCAAACCTAACGCTCCCCGCTATAATCGATTTGCTTAGTGATTATGAGAATCAAGCGTTTGTCACAGATATAAAATTGCGTTTAAAAAATTTGAAGTCGAATTTAAAATCAATTATTGATGAACGGAACAAACGCATTGCCCATATTGATCGCCAAAAAGCCTTAGAAGCAAGATCAGTTCTGGATTTTTCAAGGACACAATTTGAAGATTCTCTTAAAGAAATAGAAAGGATTTTGAATAATATTCAAAGTGAAATACTGAATGGAGAAACAGATTTTGAAGCCATTGATAGTCAGGCAAAGCATCACGCTACGATTCTAATTCGTTGTTTGCAGAAGGCAGTGTGAAGCAGATAAGGATTATTTTACAGTGCTAGTTACAAGTGTATTCTCATATATGCTCTCTTCCCACCGCTTCAGCACCACAGCCTCAGCCATCGGCGCTGGCCAAAACTGCACCACGTACCAGTCGCCGCCGTCGCCTACATCGTTGCCGCCAGCGAGGTTATCGTGGCAACAGCGGACACGATATGAGCCTGGAGCCACATCGAAATCCTCACCCGTGTCGTCCAAGCATCCGATCACGCGCAGCACGCCGCTCTTGATTTCCAGGCTTGCCTCGGTCATATGATCCCGTTCGGTTAGGCCCAGCGGCGGCTCGGCGTCATGTAGTTCAGCGTAGACCAGGACATGTCCATAAGAGGCCGTGCTGATGCCAATGGTTCCAGGTACGAGCGCCAGTCTGTCGCGCGTCGTCTACTCGATCGAGAAGGATGGATGGCCCGCATTGCCAAGTTGAACGGCATCCTAAAGCATCAACGGCGTTCTTGGGTAACACTTGTCGTTCTTGGGTATGTTATAAAGCTCCCCTTCACCTAGGAACTCCAATTGAAATGCAGCACATCAACCTTACCCAAGACGTGCTCGATGAGGGCCGTATACTCAAATTCACCATCGAAGGTGATCTCGATCTTACCAACGCCCAGTCCATTCAACAGAGTGTTACTCAAACTGCGGCGAGCACTTCCGCAGAAACGATCATCGTCGATATTCGAAACGTGCATTTTATTGACAGCGCGGGTCTGGCTGTTCTGCTTTATTTCCATAAAGTGACCTATATTGATGGTAAAATGCATGTCATTGCACGTCCCAAATCTCAGCCTGAGCGGGTTTTAAAGTTAGACCGATTCAACACGTTTATGGATATTCGGATTGAAGAATAGCGGCATGCCGCATCGTTGATCTACAGTCGTAATAAAAATCGGGATGGGGATGTGCTATTATCATGCGAGCGATCCTTACGCTAACCTCAGAAAGTCGGTATTAATGTGCATGAACGCCATCGAATCCTTATTGTAGACGACGATGCTCAAGATCGCCATGCCGTCATAGATGCGCTGCGACAGACCGCCCATATGGACGGAATTGAAGTGGATGTGGTCGAATCCGACACCATTGCAAGCGCGCGTGAGGTTCTGCAGCACGAAGATTTCGCATGCGTCTTTCTTGACCATGATTTGCCTGATGGTACGTCGTTGGACCTTTTGACGGAAGTTCGCTCCCAGGGTCTCTCGACGCCTATCATCGTTCTAACGGGCGAGCGCAATCAACAAACGATTGTCGAAGTCATGAATGCGGGAGCACTGGACTACCTGCCAAAGGAAAAGCTCCATCCTGATCTCGTGGCGCACTCCGTCCGCGCGGCGCTGATCTTTCGCCAGGCTCAGCGCGAAAAGCAAGCGATCCTGGATGCTCTGCGCGAAAGCGAACAGCGCTCACGGCAGATGATCGACGCCATTCCCCATGTCGCATGGATTACAGAGCCAGACGGGTCGGTAAACTACTATAATCAGCGATGGTACGAATACTCTGGATTGACACAACAAGAGACACAAGATTGGAGCTGGGAGGCGGTCATTCATCCAGATGACCTGAAGCGAGCAGACAGCGTATGGCGCACGGCTGTCGAATCGGGAGTGGACTCCGAGGTGGAATATCGTCTTCGCCACGCGGATGGACTTTACCGTTGGCATCTGGGGCGTTCGCAACCCGTGAAAGACACGGCGGGTGAAATCAAAGCGTGGGTTGGCACAGCAACCGACATTGAGGAGCGCAAGCAAACTGAGGAGCTACTGATCCGTAGTCAGGAAGACTTACAGTTCTCCGTTAGCGCGGCTCGCCTCGGAACCTTCTATTGTGAATGGCCCCTGGACAAAATCATTTGGAACGAGACCTGCAAAGAGCACTTCTTTCTTTCTCCGAACGCTGACGTTGACATCAAGCTGTTTTACTCACTTCTTCATCCTGCCGACCGTGAGCCGACGCGCCTCGCCATTGAGCAAGCAATGGCAAATCAAGTTGAATACAATGTTGAATACCGCACGCTCGCCCCTGACGGACGCACGCGCTGGGTGAACGCCGTGGGCCGTTTCCAATATCACGAAGATGGAACTCCCAAGCGCTTTGACGGGATTACCATCGATATCGCTACTCGCAAGGCAAACGAGGAAGCGATAAAGCGTCGCGCCGAACGCGAAGCGCTACTCAACCGCATTGGGCATGCACTGCGTGTCTCACTCGATCCTCAGACTATCTTGGAGACGGCTGTTAGAGAGCTTGGGCAGGCGCTAAGCGCAGACCGATGTTATTATGCCTCTTACGATCAGAATACTAACGTCGCCACAATCGGTCCTGATTGGAGCGCAGCAGGCTTGTCCCCTATTTCTGGTCAGTATCCGATGTTGGATTTTGCCGTAAATCACGATCCAATCTTTCAGGCGGGAAGAACTCAGGTCATGACGGATACAAGTCCAGACCTCGCAATGCTTAACCTGGGTATCCGTTCACTGGTTCGAGTGCCTTTAGTGTCTGGAGCGGTGAAGACTGCTCTCTCAGCGGCAATGTCGAACGATGCGCGTGCCTGGACCCCAGAGGAGATATCTCTGGTGGAGACGGTGGCGACCCAGACCCAAACGGCGCTGGAAGCGGCGCGACTGCTGCACCGCGAGCACAATATCGCAGAGCAGCTTCAGTCTGCCCTCCAGCCCATAGTACCCCAAAGCATTCCTGGCTTGGAGGTAGGCTCCTTCACGCGCCCTGCGCTCGATGAAGCGTCGGTCGGCGGCGACTTCATGGATGTGTTTGCACTGGATAAGGGATTGTTTGCGCTGGTGATTGGCGATGTGTCAGGAAAAGGTCTCGCTGCTGCCCAGCAACTCGCTCTGATCAGAAACAGCTTGCGCATGGCTCTTTATCAGCACAATTCTCCTGCTGTAGCCGCAACGACCTTGAACAGCACTGTTACTTCTCATGATCTACTCATTGGCTTTGTGACCGCCTGGGTCGGCGTGTATGACGCTGCGACAGGACAGATTACCTATTGCTCCTGTGGACACGAGCCTGCATTGATACGGCGAGCGAACGGCACCATCCAAACGTTGGAAACATCTACTCCGCCGTTGGGAGTTACAGCCAACGCACACTATAGTGATTGCGTCATAACATTGGCTTCAGGGGATGCACTTCTGCTGTACACGGATGGCGTCAGCGAGGCGGGTCCAAGCCGCCGCGATCTACTTGGGACGGATGGACTAATCCGTCTGCTGGACGCGTTACGAACGGATACGAATGCTCAGCAACAGGCAGAGACAATTGTTGCGGAAGCCAGCGCTTACGCCAATGGCGCGTTCAGTGACGACGTAGCTGTTCTACTGGCGCGACGGCAATGATCATCTGTTCTTTCAGAACCTTCACCCCTACAAGCGCTCATTATCATGGCATGCATACTTATGAATCCGCATTTTTAGCAAGGTAGCAAGATGGACGGGATCGACGAATCAGAACGCAGTCACGCCGATGATGGCGACATCTCCAGGGAACGCTTACTCCTCATCGCAAACAATACGCCGTTGCTGGTTGCATTTGTTGGCGCGGATGGCCGCTACCAATTCAACAACGACACATACAATAAGTGGTTTGGCCTTCACGCGCCTGATCTTCGTGGTAAAGAAGTCAAAGAAGTTATCGGTGAAGCAGCCTATCTCACGATCCAACATCATTTGGAAGCTGCGCTTGCAGGGAATATCGTGACCTACGATATGATGGTGCAATACGCCAATGCGGGACGCCGCTTCGTTCGAACCACACTCGTCCCTGAAAAAGACGCCACGGGAGCTGTGTTAGGGTTTATGCTGTTCGTGAGCGACGACAGTAACCTTCACGATGCGCAGGCCCAGATCACGTCCGCGTATAATCGTCTGCTGCTGACCAGTGAGATCGGACGAGCGGTGCGAAGCTCTGCCGATCCGCAGGAGATTATAGAAACCACGACGGCAGCATTGGGAGAAGCGCTGAACGCGGATCGTTGTTACTATGTTACTTATGACTTACAACGCGGCGATAGCTTCGTTGGCCCCGAATGGCGACGCAACGGCGTATCCTCTGTCGCAGGGACGCATCGTATTTCCGATTTCAGCCCCAACCGAAATCCAGCATATTTCTTAGGCCAGACAAACGTCATCGAAGATGCATTCCTCCTCGCAGACAGTGATGTCTCCAAGAAACTCGGCGTCCGCGCGGTCATACGTGCGCCAATCCAGCAGGATGGCCAAACGACAGCCCTTGTGGTGGCGATGGCGACTGAGGCGCGCATTTGGACGGAGCAGGAAGTTGCTCTTGTGGAAACCACAGCTTCTCAAACACGCGGAGCGGTCGAGGCCGCGCATGCACGCCAGCGGGAACGGGCAATCCTTCGTGATGTTCTTGCGAGCGTGACGGGGGGCAAGCTCAATCTCGTGTTCGACCGTACTGAGCTGCCAACTCCCGTGGGCCAGAGAGTCGATACTAGTATGTCGTTGACGCCCACGGAAGGGTTGCGTGGTCTGCGCCATCTTGCGCGGCAGGCGGCTCTGCACGCAGGTCACTCCGACGAGCGTCAAAACGATTTAATCACAGCAGCGAGCGAAGCGGGAATGAACGCTATCGTTCATGCAGGTGGTGGGGACGCTTGGGTGCAGTTGACTGAGAAGGGCATGGTGCAAATTTGGATCGAAGATCACGGAAAGGGCATTGCGACGGTGGATTTGCCCAGAGCAGCGCTCGCCCGTGGATACAGCACTCAGGGTACGCTTGGTCACGGGATTAAGATGATGCTGGAGACCAGTGACCGCGTTTATCTCCTGACAGGTCCAAAAGGAACTACTGTTGTTTTGGAACAGGAACGCGAAGCTCCAATACCTGCATGGTTGTAGCAAGCACCGCGCCTGATACAAGCTGGGACTGAGCTATTCATTTCCCCGCTGCTCATATCCTCTGCAAAATCATTTTCGTCATGCCGATAATTAATTCGATCTCAGTCTTTCGTCGCTCGATCAGACGCCCGTTCAAGAGTTAGGAATCTTTATGTCTGCCTCGCAATCCACCTGTACACCTCTCCGTGGGCAGGCAAACAGACCGTCCAGTAAAGAAGGAGACTACCACGCCGCCTTCCACCACGCCACCGCTGGTATGGGAATGATAGACCTGGATGGGTGTATTATCGCCGCCAACCCCGCCTTTTCCTCACTCATAGGGTATACGCAGAAAGAACTTCTCTGCCACGATTTCTTATTAATTATGCATCCCGACGACCGCATAGCAACCGAGAACGACTTTGAACGCATTCTGTCAGGTGAGAGCCATACGTTCGTTATTGAGAATCGCTTGATTCACAAGGATGAATCCTTCTTGTGGGTTAAGATGAGCATTTCCTCAATCCGCAATGACGCAGGAAGTCTCCTTAGCTTTGTAGTTGTGATGGAGGACATTTCCGAGATGATGCACACGCGGGAGATTCTGCACCTGGAACGTGAGCGGTTCCATGCTCTCGCGCAGGGCTTGGGGACAGGCATCATCATGACAGATCTCAACGATATCGTTACATACGCCAATCCATATATGAGACAAATTACGGGGTATAGCCCCGAGGAGTTGATCGGACAACGAGCTATGGACTTGCTCCTTGCGCCTAAAGACAGAGCGGCTATGGCAGCCCATAATAACGACCGTGCAGGAGGTAATTCCGCAATTTATGAAATCAAGTGCGTTCACAAGGATGGCAGCGCGGTTTGGCTTGAGGTACGCGCCATCCCATATCGCAACGCTTGCGGCGAGATCGTTGGCACTCAGGCCACAGTCAACAACATCACCGCGCGCAGGGAGTCCGAGCAGCGCCTTCAAGAATATATGGTGGTGCTGGAATTTCAGAGAAATGAGCTGGAAAAGGCCAATACGGAGCTGGAGGCACTAGCGACTACTGATGGTCTCACGGGTCTAAAGAATCATCGGGCGTTCCAGGAATGTCTGACCGAAGAGGTTAACCGCGCATCGCGGTATGGGCAGGCATTATCCCTGGTGCTCATGGATGTCGATAACTTCAAACAATTCAATGATGCCCACGGGCATCCAGCAGGCGATGTAGTCCTGAAAACTGTGGCGCATTTCCTTCGAAAAAGCGCCCGCGACACTGATATAACCGCAAGATATGGCGGCGAAGAGTTTGTAATTATCCTGCCCGAGACAGAGATGGAAGGCGCATGTGCTTTTGCAGAACGCTTACGCGCCTCTATCGAAGACAATCGCTGGCCTGTGCGTCCTGTTACAGCTTCCTTTGGCGTTGCGGTATTAAAACATAAAAACATTTGTGGCGCGGACATCATCGCAAGAGCGGATAAGGCACTTTATCAGGCAAAAGCGGCTGGGCGTAACTGCGTGATTATAGAAGCATGAGTATTGCGTATAGCTGTCGGATATTTCACACTTGGCTTTATTACTTGGTCCATTCGTACAGAAGCCAGAAGAGGATAGCTATCGCGTCACCCTCTGCTGAGCTTTTAAAAACGCCTGAACACATGTTTCATCCCATTGAATGCCCTGCCCTTCCACCAGGATCTTTAGGGCGTGCTCATGGTCCATTCCACTCCGATACGGACGATCCGTGGTCATCGCGGAGAATGCATCCGCCACAGCCATAATGCGTGCGATCAGTGGTATAGCCTCCCCACTTAAGCCATCTGGATATCCATCACCATCCCAGCGCTCATGATGATGGCGCACCGCGTCCAATGTATCTTCCAACCCTGGAATGGCCCCTACCATAATGACGCCCATCACGGGATGTTGCTTTATAGTTTCGAATTCCGCCTCTGACAGCTTGCCTGGTTTACGCAACACGGCGTCAGGAACACCGATTTTCCCGACATCATGAAGAAGAGCGGACACCGCCACCGTGCGATGTATCTTTTCGTCCAAGCCAAGCTGGTCAGCGATCATCAAACTATAAACCATCACATCTTCCGAATGCGTCCGCGTATAGCGATCCTTGTTATCCACCGCGATAACAAGGGCATCCATTATAGAGAAGCCCTGCACGCTTCCAGACATGGAGGCGCGTATCAGATCCGCCTCCGATTCGACCGCTCCTCCCATTTTAGCGCGACGCAGACGCTCATCAGCTCGTTGCAGCACGTCGTGCTGATCCATGGTCAAAGCTGACAATACGGCGGCGCCGATGGAGACGGTAATGGGAATATCCGTTACTGCCCCCATGGGTCGAAAGCTAATTCCTACTAATTCTGAGCGAAGTCTGGCCTCAAGGTCCAACTGGCTGAAATCATCAATCGCGGGTAGAAGTAATGCGAATTCATCCCCGCCAAATCGAGCCACAGTATCATAAGCGCGGCAGACCGTTAATAACTTATTGGCCATTTGCCGCAAAACATGGTCTCCCATAGCATGACCATAAACATCGTTGAAAAATTTGAAGTTATTCAGATCGATCATCACAACCGCCAACAGTGATCCTTCTCGCTCCGCACGAGCGGTTTCTTCTTGAAGCCGAAAATGAAAGGCGCGATGGTTCCAAAGCCCCGTGAGAGGATCGTGATCCGCTTGCTCCTGCGCTTGTTTCAAAAGTCTCTCTTGCTCTGCCTCGCGCGCCTTGCGCACCGTGATGTCCTGCGTGATTCCCATGACTGCCACGGGATCGCCGCAGGTGTCATATTGAGGAGTGGCATGCGCGCAGAGCCAGTGTATAGAACCATCAGGCCACACGATGCGGAATTCGACTTGGGAGCGTCCATGACTTTCAATAGCCCGCTGGGCAGATTCGCGCACCAACGCTCGATCCTCGCGAACTACTGCTTTGAAAAATTCCGTCTGCGAAAACGGTGCATCAGGAGGTAAGCCAAACAGGGCTTTTGTTTGCGTCGAGGCATTATGGCTTTGCCCTGTTTTCAAATCAAATCCCCATGTACCAAAATAACCACTCTCCAGAGCGAGCCGTAACCGCGCTTCGCTTTCTCTTAATGCTTCTTGTGTCTGCTGATATTCGGCCATCATTTCTTTTTGCAATTCCACACGCCGCTGAAGTTCGATTCGCCCCGCGACCTGTCTGGCCAGCATCTCCAGAACCGCCTGCTGCTCTTCAGTCAATTCACGGGCAACGCGATCAATGACGCACAAAGAACCCAACGCGACGCCATCGGAAGTGAGGAGCGGAGCACCCGCGTAAAAACGAATGTTGGGATCGGTGGTGACCAGCGGATTGTCGGCGAAGCGTTCATCCACCAGTGCGTTCGGAACGATGAGTGTCTCGGATTGCAGAATGGCGTGCGCGCAGAATGCCTGGTCTCTCGGAGTCTCGGTGACATCCAAACCGATGATGGACTTGAACCACTGACGCTCTTCATCAATGAGACTGACGGCGGCGATGGGAACACCGCAGATTTGTGCGGCGAGCTGGGTGATATCATCAAACGCGACTTCTACGGGCGTATCGAGAATGCGCGCCTCTCGCAGAAAGGCAAGTCTCTCTTGTTCATTGGTTGGCAGTGGAGCGTTCATAGTCTAATCCCAATCAATCTAAAGCACAGTAATATGACAAGGGCATTAATCATCATTATCGGCAGAATGGGAAAGAATTCGTATACCCAGCGAAAAGCGGCAACGTGAAGGATTCGCCTTCCTTACAGATTTATAGGCAGCGGAGAACAAAGATCGTCACACTTGTAAGCATTCTGAAGACGTAATGATTTACATACTTTGGAACTGGGTCTGTCGGAAGACCAGCTACGCACCATCGCTATCGCCGCGCTTCTTCATGATGTCGGCAAGATCGGCGTCCCCGACGCGGTGCTTCGCAAGCCTGGGCGCTTGATGGAAGAGGAGTTTGCGGCGATTAAGCAGCATCCCATGATGGGCGCGTCTCATGGAGTTGTCACAAATCTTGGCAAAGGTAATAGCAGCTCTATATCCAGGGTACAATCGCACAAACCAAATTACACTGACGCTGCAAACCGTGGATCGCGTTTCCCTCCTCACGGGGCCACACCGTTCAACAGTGGTTCTGGAACATAGCGGCGTGGCGGATGGAGCAAAATGGGCGAAATAGTGGAATGGACAGGACAATGATAGAAAGCTCGCTTTAGCACACGAAAGCCATCACTTTTTGCGAACCAGCACCAGGCAGGCATCATCGCGTAAATCACCGTGAGCAAAATCTACGGCGCCAGTCAAGATTGCCTCGCCCATGTCTTTCAGCGTTCCGTGGCGGTGCTTCACCGCCAGCTTCGCCAGTCCATCGTCTCCAAGAAACTCCTTGCCATGCCGCGCTTCCGTGACGCCATCCGTGGTCATTACCAGCGTATCTCCAACCCCGAGTTGGAAATCCACCTGGTGATATCGGCTCTTCGGCTCGATGTTCATGCCGAGTGGCGTCCCTGACGCTTTCAAAACTTCCGTGACGCCATTTGTGCGGATCAACAACGGTCCTTCCATTGCCGCCACTGAAACAGTTCCCATACCCGTTTGTCGGTCAATAATCGCAAGCGACAGACACACGGGCATATCACCACCCTCCGTGTTGATTCCTTTTAAAAAAAGACGGTTGCTCTCAGAAAGATAATCGTTCATCTGCTGCAGAATGCGTGATGGCTGCACATGCTCACGTATGTATGCTCGTAGGGTATGCTTGAGTTCCGTGGTAAACACGGCGGATGAAAGGCCATGTCCCATCACATCACCGCAGACCAAGGCAACATGCCCATTGTCAAAAGCAAATGTGTCCCAAAAGTCGCCGCCAACGAGCGCTTCGTCCGAAGCAGTAGAATATACGGTCTGAACTGACAATCCAGAAAAGGCATCCTCATTCGGCTGAAACAGCATTGTACGCTGTAGGACGGTCGCGATTTTCTTGTCCCGCTTGTGTTCTACAGCAACTTTGGCCTCCAACAGTTTACGCTCCGTCACATCACGGATATTGCATTGAATGACCTGAGTATTGCCTTCCTGGTAAATATTACTGACGAACTCCACTTCGCGTTTCTTGTCTCCCTTACTTGCGAGTGGCAAGTCTTCATATCGGATATAGCCTTGTTCCTTCAATTGGCGAAAAGCATCGCGACTGGCCTCTTCATCTTTGAGCAGACAGATTTCCCAAAGCTCCTTGCCCACAAGTTCATCATGAGGATAACCCAGGAGTTCCGTCATGTACGGATTAGCGTCCGTGATCTTTCCATGCTCACTGCTAAGAATCAGGATGCCGTCACGAGCCGTTTCGAATAATCGACGATACCGCAGTTCCGAAACAAGCAACGCCTGTGACGCGCGCTTCTGGTCGCTAACATCTTCGATAAAAAGAACAATGAGCGCCGCATGGCTGTCATGACCAATGAGTTCTCGTGCACTGATCCGTATCACTCGCTGGCCGAGTTCTGGAAAATCACCAGAGACCTCAAAATCATCGAACGTGGGCATCTTAGGAGAAACATCAGCGAGAAGGGCGAGGAGTTCTGGAATATGCCACTGCCCATCGCCTAGGTTGGCAAAGAACTGATTCTTAATCTCATCTGCTGCCATGCGGAAGGTAGTGTGGAAGAGGGCGTTCGCGGCTAAAACTCGGAGGTCGGTGTCGAGGACCAACAAAGCGTCACGGATCGTGTCGCCGATATTTCGGACGTACGCAGCAGCGTCCTGGCGGACTAAATCGGCGCGTCTCATGGCCACCTCGAAAACCTACGAACAGGATAGTGTATCGATTATACCCGAGGATCAGCCGTACAAATGCGAGTGAAGACCAACATAACAAGGAGAGATCGATGGAGAGAATGATCGTTAAGCCATGCGAGCAAGTAGTAAACAGACATCATCGCGGAACTCGCCGCCGTATTCGCGTGCGCCTTCCAAAACCGCCTGGGCAATATGATCCACCGCCCCAAGAGACATAGCGTTCTCAGCGAGGCGGATCAGACCATCGCAGCCAAGGAAATCGTCGCCCCTCCTGGATTCCGTGAGACCATCGGTTGCCAGCACGATCAAATCTCCGCCACTGAGATGCACTTTCGTCGCTTCGTAATCCGTTTCGGGGATAACGCCAAGAGGCATTCCTCCGAGATCGATCTGCTGCGATTTCCCACTTCTTGTCAAAATAATGGGTGGCTCAGCTCCCCCGCCCGCGAAACTTGCTTCTCCCGTGATGGGGTCGATGACCCCAGTAGAAAGAACAGCAAATCGGGTCAAACGGTCTTCCGCCGCACCGCGCTCCGCATCCAGGCGCTCGGATTCACACAGAAACTCATTCAGGCACTTCACGGCGACTTCGGGCTTTGCATGTTCTCTCATAAAGGCCCGCAGCGCGAACTTGATCTGGGTCGTATGCACCGCCGCTTCGAGACCCTTGCCCACCACATCTCCCAGCACAATGGCAACACGCCCATCGGAGAGCGGGAACATGTCGAAGAAGTCACCTCCCACCAGCAGATCGGCTGAGGCTGGCACATACTGAGCAGTCAGCTCCAGCCCCGCATGGATTCGACGAGGGTTGCCCAGCAAGATCGACCGCTGAAGTATCTCGGCGTTGCGCCGTTCTCTTCCCAGCGCTGCCGCAAGCTCCGTCTCCGCCCGCTTGTGTTCCGTAGTGTCATGCATGATCTCGACGAATCCACGCAGCCTTCCGTCGCGCTCGCGGAGGGAGTGAATGGTTCCAGTTCCCCAAAACCGTGAGCCGTCCTTTCGGACGTGCCAGCGATTGTCCTCACACTCCGCTTTAAGCGCAGCCCGAGCCAAGCCACGAGCGCAGACACGTTGAAGTCTATCCTCGGTCGTAAAGTAGATTTCGGCGTAAAGCCCCAAAACTTCGTCCTCCGACCAGCCCATAATGCACTCGGCGCCTAAGTTCCAATTTACAATCGCGCCATTGATGTCCATGATGATGATCGCACAGTCACGCACATTCGCTTCGATCAAGCGTAGGCGATCCTCGGCAGGCAACGGGATTGATTTGCTGGAACTGGTTTGTCCGCGAAAGGTTGTGGCGTAAGGGTCATTTGTCACGGGGGAACACTTGCCTTTCACGTTGTGTCGTAAATCTCGGCGCAACGCCAGCACTTCACAGAGCAATTCTTAAATAATAATTATAGCGATTAGTCATAATAAACACACTAAAACAAAATTGCCAATTCACGACATTGTATGCCAAGATTTCAGGCGTGATCGACGATAGCGGTACAGCCATGGGTGATTGGGTCGGCGTGAGACGCGCAGTAGTATCCTCCGCATAGGAAACAGAAGTGTCGTTTGGCGGGCTTGTCGATCTGATTGCGACATTCCACTCTTAGCCCCACGTTTCTTAGGCCCACGTTCAAGTTCGCGAGTAACGCAACGACAGTATAAGCGGAAGAATCGGCGGGTGCGCCGTAACTGCAGGTCAGCCAAGGCACATCTTCTTTCGCCCCATACACTGGAACGTGGGATACGATATTGGGAGCCTCGATTGCTGCCGACAACGTCTCATACTGGGCGGATTTGCGGTCTTCAAGAGACAGAGCAGCTTCCGTGCCATGACATAATATGTTGACTATTAGGCTCTCATGGCAGTTAATTTTGCGCGTCATAGACACCCCTTTCCAAATTGGGAATATCGTGTGAGAGGAAGCAAGGCCAAGAGAAGACTTACCTAACCTGCTGGCATATTACCCCATTTAGAAACAAATTTAACATCAGCTAAATTGGTGAGACAACAACATTCCGTTGAGTAACGATTTGTCGTTAACAATGCGATGGAAGCATGTTCGCTATCGCTTGATTATAATTTCGTTCCATAACGCCATCATGAAATTCTTCCGTACCGAGCGACGATTGATGCGGGCAACACGACAGTCCTTTCCTCTCTCAGAACGATTGCTTCCAGGCGGCGAGCAACTCTTCCTTACTGACGCCAAGCGCTTCGCGATGTATCGATCCGTGAAGTAGCACTCCCATGTCACGCCACGGCGCTGCGTATGTCTTCCATTGTATTCCCTTGAATATACAGCCCAATACCCAGATGCAAATGCGACCGTTGTGGCATATCCTCGGCGGTAAAGCAAACCTATGGGCGCCGTTATCTGGGGGGGAGAGGATATTGATGCGGGGAGTGGGATCAGGTTCGGAACTGCCGTTCATTCGCGACCTCCGCCTGTTGGTCAATCTTTACCATCCAGGCGAATCGTCCAGTAACAACTTTACGAATGTTCCTTGGCGGTATATTTCTTGCGTTGACACGAGCTTCTTAAGTTTACATGATAGCGATTACAGCTATAATACCAGAAACAGCATTATGAGTCCAGACATAAGAATCGATATGTGGACCGTATTTCATGCCAACCCGTGGGAACGAATACTCCCCTAAAACAGCGATGGTCGCTGTACTGGTAAACTTACAGAAGGGCGCGTACATCGTGGAAGATGTTCTGGATACCGTATCGTCCCGTGCGAGAAACAGTCCCTTAGAAGGGGGCAAGCAACACAGCGCGAGTCGATTTCTATATCGAATTCTGGACACCATCGACCACCCGCTTTTGGTACTGGATGAGGAGGCGCATATCTGCGCCTGCAACTGCGCTTACAGTGCTATGCTGGGAGCGACCCAAGCGTCCATACTCAAAAAGTCTATCTATGACATCCACGAACACATTTGGAATATACCTCGACTGCGAGCACTTCTCCAGGCGGCGACGAAGGAAGACATCCCCTACTCCATCGCCGAAATTTCCGACCAATATGCTGAGCTGGGCGCAAAGATTTTCGTGTTCTACGCTCGAAAGCTTATCCGCAATGGACGCTTGATGGTTCTGCTCTCCATTGAAGACGTAGGGCCTCGTGAGGAACGCGGCGACATTCACACATAAACAGTGGCCCACGGACATAAGCAGGCGTTCACGAACATAATTGATTCTCCAATCATTGCACAAATCGTCATTTACCGCCCAAATAATCTCCTTATCAAATGCCTGGCCATCGGAATCGACGCGCCGCAATATCTCGACATTAATAACTCAATATTGACAAGACAACCTGGTAGCGCTCATTTGTGTTGGAGCAAGCTGCCCACAAACGCTTGTCAGCAGCGATGAAATTATTTCGGGCCCGTCGATACCATGGTATAAATACCAGTACGACACATTAGTAAGGACGCACGATGCAAGGCAAAGACGCGCAAGAAAAATCATCTCAAAACACCGATGGCGATATTGCCAGTGAGCGACTGCGTCGCCTCGCGGATAACGCGCCCTTGCTGATTGGTTATGTCGATATGGACGGGCGATACCTCTTCAACAATCACACATACACGGACTGGTTTGGCGTGGACACTGCGGGCATTCACGGAAAGGAAATCAAGGAAGTCATTGGAGAAGTCGCTTACCAAGCTGTTAAGCATCACTTGCAAGCCGCGCTGTCTGGGGAAGTCGTCAACGACAATATTCCGATGAATTACGCCAGCGCGGGACGCCGTTTCGTTCGCACCACGCTTATTCCTGACAAAGACGATTCTGGGGCCATTCGTGGCGTGATGCTCTTCATCACGGATGATACCGCGCTACGTGAAGCTCAAGATCATATGATCGCCGCATACAATCGGCTCGTGCTGGTCAGCAATATTGGTCGCGCGGTTCGAAGCGCCGCCGATCCGCAGGCCATCATGGAAATGACAACGGCGGCTCTCGGCGAGACTTTGGATGCGGATCGCTGCTATTACGTCACCTACGATCTCCAGCGCGACCGAAGTATCGTCGGTCCTGAATGGAGACGCGAAGGTGTCCCTTCCATCTCGGGCGAGCATCGGACATCGGACTATAGTCCGAACCGCGATAAAAACTATCTTGCAGGACAAACGAATGTCATTGAAGACGCCTTCCAGCTTCCCGATAGCACCGTCGCCCGAACACTGGGGCTGCGAGCCGTTGTGCGGGCTCCAATCCAGCAAGAAGGTCAAATGACGGTGTTAGTCGTGGCGATGGCGAGCGAACCTCGCCAGTGGACGGATCAGGAGATTTCGCTTGTCGAGACCACCGTCTCGCAGACACGCGGAGCGGTCGAGGCGGCGCACGCCGCCGTGCGCGAGCGAATTATTCTTCGTGATGTGCTGTCCAGCGTTACGGAAGGAAAGCTGAATCTGATCAATAGCCGCTCGGAGACGCCATCCCCCGCAGCGCTCGTGGGTGAAGCTATTTGTCTGACGACTTCTGCGGGCTTGCACGACCTTCGGCGCCTCTGTGAGAAGGCGTCGAAGCTGGCGGGGCACACCGAGGCGCGAACGTTCGATTTGATGACAGCGGGGAGCGAAGCAGGCATGAATGCCCTGGTGCACGCGGGCGGCGGGACGGCGACCGTTCGCATGAGCGATCAAGGACAGATTCAAGTTTGGGTTGAAGATCAGGGGGCGGGGATTGCGACGATGAATCTGCCAAAAGCGACCCTGTCGCGCGGATACAGCACTCAGGGAACACTCGGCCACGGCCTCAAGATGATGCTGGAGACGTGTGATCGCATCTACCTTCTCACTGGCCCCAGCGGTACGACTATTGTGCTTGAGCAGGAGCGAGAAACTCCGACGATTGAGTGGTTATAGATCGATCCATGACGTTCACTCAGTTCGTCGATAAACATTAGGGGGTGAATGGCGCATCGACTATACCGTGATTGCTATCGCTGACTCGCACTCATCTGCGTAGCGGCGACATGCCTCCGCGCAGCGCTGGCACTCCTGTTGTGAGTATTTCTCACATTCTTCGACACATGCGCGGCAAGATTTCGCGCACAGAGCCAAAATCTTTTTGTAAATCTGGATGTGCCGCGACATGAGATCGACACTGGCGGAACAAGTTTTGCACAGGCGCAGCAACGCTTCGCACATTCTTCCATCTCAATGTAGACAGACATCAATGCATGATTGAAGGCTTGAGTAATCACTATCCGCCCCGTGGTGTGCGCACACAACACGTTTTCAGCTATTGATACATACCGTGGTAGCATTCAAATCAAACAACAATCGAGCAACCAAGTCATAAATTACGACTCCGCTGCCGCCACACGCGATCACTTCCCCACCGCTTTCGCTTCCACCTCGATCTCCGCTCCAGTCATATCCCCTCCCCGCTCCTCTTTCATCTCCTTGGACAGAAAATAGTTCAACGTTGTGCGAATCACGGCAATTGCGCCCAGCTTCCCGATCTCTGTCCAGCTTGGCGCGACAGCAGTCGACAGAATATCCGCGCCTAGCTGAAACTCCAAAGCCAACGCCAGGTACCGCGCCAGCAACAATCGGATCGCGTTGAAGTTGGCGGTCTCGCGAGCAAGAAGCGCCTTGAGAAATAGGATCGCGGCCAGCAGCACCCCCATTCCCACAATCAAAGCCCCGAGCGTCTCGACTCCCAGGCGCAACCACTGGACCAATAAGCGAACCCCGCCCTCCGCGTTCAAATGCATGATCTCCATTGGTTATCGCTCCTCCCACGCCAGCGTTCGCCTGAACAACCATACGGACGCCCGCTGGAGAGCCACCAACATGATGATCAGTCCTATGCACAGACCGAACAGCGCCAAGCCACCTCCCTTTCCCGCACTGAAGGCAAAGGAAAGCACCGTGGAGACCGCAGGCGGATGCATAGCCTGCATGATGATCATGCCAAAAATGACGATCACCATCGCTCCGCCCGCCGCCCAGTAGCTTGGGCCAAAAATCATGTGTGTCCCAAAGCCCACGATTCCCGCTAAGCCCTGCGCGAGCATTAGGGTCCGTGTACTGTTGGTTTTATGCTCGGGATCGAGATAGATGAGAAATGAGCTGGAGGCGAGAGAGGCAAAGAGTAGACGCTGGCGGCTCCACGCTTCGACCAGAGCGAAAACCACGAGAACAGTTAAAGTCGGGAGGATTGCCAGCGCAAACTGGGCGCGCATGGAGCGGGTTTCCGATTTTTTCGGAATGACAGTGTGGTGGTTCTCGGTCTGGGGTGCCATGTTTTGGTTGTACCCACATGATGGACTGTATATAGGAACAAGCTGAACGTCTCAAATCAAAAAGCGGCGCGGACAGATTGCCCACGCCGCCACGCTGTCGTTCTCCGCAATATCCCCTACGCTTACAAAGTCTTCTTCTTCAACATTGGCAACCCCGTGAGAGCATTCTCCGAAACCTCATAGCCCTCTGGCAGCGCATCGATAGCCCCGTCCTTCACTTTCTTGGCGAAGAAATAGAGATTCGTCTTGCCGTTCGCGGCTGTGCGCGCGTGAAGAAAGTATTCGATGCCTGATTTCTTGCTCTTTGCTGAAAATGCCATGGTTGAGTTTCCTTTAGAGCGCGTAGCGCCTTTGTTTGATTTTATACGTGAAATTTCTGTGGACATCGAACTGTGTCCTATGGCCTATGTTCAATGACTATCATATTATCTGTGAGGGCACTATCAACACACACGATCATGATTATCTCTGATCGATAATAATATCATCGTTTAAAAATGTCCACCGCTTTGGAAACGTGATATCCGCCCAATTCGCCACGGCTTCTTTATCTTCATGCGGTTTATTAATGATGGCTTCTGAAATATAAGTCCATTCCACCTGAACGACGTTGGCCTGAATGAGAGCACGGCGGATTTCTGACTCAATCTGATTCAGGGGCTTCCTTCAGCGTAGATACGTGCGATAATACGAGCCATTATTCTTCTCTAAAGTTTCCTTTTTATTGTTGTGATTGCACATGTCGCCCATCTACGATGAAACATACGTTCCATTTTAAATCTCTACATTCCTCCCTGAAGTGATGCTCGCGTGAAAAAGAATGTCATAAGGCATTGATTTTTCATTCTTCAAAGGCCAATCTTATGAATTTCACGCGGTATAATAGCCGACAGCGCTTTAACCACGCAAGTTCAAACCCAAATGTAAGGATGTATAACCATATGCCAATCGAATGGTATGCCACAGCAGCCGCTCCCACAGCCCAACAGACAGATTATAAAATCTCAAAATCGACCATAGTGCTCTCTGAGCAGGGTCAAGGAAAACTTCCTGATGGAGCCGCTGTCAAACTCGGCTATGACGCCGAACGTAATGTGATTGCCATCGCACCCGCAACAGATGGCGACAAAACCGCATTCAAGATTTCTCGGCGCGGACGTGGCACCCAGCAGCAGATCACGGCAAAGAAGCTGTTCCAGCGTTTTGGAATTACTCCTGTTGAAGGCGGAATCGAAGGCAGCTTTGAAGAGGCTGATGGAATTTTGATCGCTTCCTTGGCGAGCACTGGCGCACCGAAGCGTCGTCGGCGCACCAAGGCGGAGATGGCAGCGGCAGAAGTTTCTGCCGAATAGATAGTTCTTGGGCCAGCTCGCGGTGGAAAGAACTTTTCGCCGTGAGCTGGCCCTACAACCACTGCCATGGATATTGAAGACATCATCACGTGCATTCGTAAAATATTTGGCGTGAAGATAGCCATTACCAAAAATGAGGCGCTGCATCTTGCCACTGAGGATTATATATCGATTAACGGTAAGCATCCAAGGAATCATCGGATTAATCAGGATTTCAAAACTATAAACATCGCCTTCGATTGGGACACACGAGGCGGCAACTACCATTATATCATTGACGTGCAGGGCGGGTCGATAGTCAAGAGATGGGTTACTCCGATGTAGAGGTTTCTCGCTGTATTCTAATTCCCCTCCCCTTGTCCTCCCACATTTCTTCTCCATTCCTCATCTTCCCATTTCATACTTACCAAACCCTGTGCTTTTATCGAGATAGACTGTAGTGCAGCCCTCACATACCGCCTACCATCTCGGGCCACAATAAATTAATCGAGACTACTCTTTCCATATGGACGATATTAAAACCCTCGTACATCAACTCTTCAACGCAAACCGCACAAAGGCCATGGTTCAGCTCGCCGAGCGCGGAGAAGAAGCAGTGGAAGCCCTTGTCGTGGCGCTTGGATACCAAAACACTCCAGTGCAACAAGCCGCCGAGAGAGTGTTGCGTCAGATCGGACCTGTGGCTGTTCCCGCAATCGTTCTCGGTCTCCGATCCGACAACAAACGGCTACGGCATACGGCGGCATCAGTGCTTGGACGATTTGGGGACGCGAGAGCTGTTGAGCCGCTGATCTCTGCTCTTGCCGACACGGAGAGCGTCGTCCAGTGGGCAGCCACCATTTCCCTGGGACGCCTCCAAGATGCGCGTGCCGTGGAAGCACTTTCAAAACTACTCCAAACAAAAAGCCGCACATTCCGAGATGTGGTGACCAGGGCGCTTGGAGAGATCAACGATCTATCATCATTACCACCACTCTTCGTCGTCCTGGGCGATGTGAGTACCACGGTTCGAAAATCAGCCAAAGACGGGCTCATAAACCAAAGTTCCCATGCCGATACACGATTGTTGGAGGAACTGCGCTATCGCCGCAGCCCCGCCGTGCGTGCTCGGCTAATTCACGTTCTCGAACGCCGTAAAACCTTAGAAGCCATTCCCTTATTCATGGCTTCACTCAACGATCCCGATGATGTGGTCATAATAGCCGCTGCGCATGCACTTGGGGAATTGAAGATTTCCATCGCCCTGGAGCCACTGATCAAACTTACTGAAACAGGCTCCGCTCCAGTTCAGGCGGCGGCTGCGCGTGCCCTGGGTAAGATCGGCGATCCAAGTGTCGTGGCCCCCCTGATCAAACTGCTGTCCCACGATGATCCAAATGTTCTCGACGCCGCCACGGAGTCGTTGGCAACTTTGGCCGATCCCAGGAGTGTCGAACCACTCCTTGCCCTACTCCATTCGGGGCCAAGCTGGGTTCCGCGTAACGTGACCTGGGCGCTGGCACGCATCGGCGGTGAGCACACCATTGAGGGTTTAATCTCGGCGCTTATAGATCGAGAAGAGGATTTATCGTCTTATGCCACTGACGCGCTTCGCATCGTGGGTGATCCCGCCGTTCCGAAAGTCCTGGAACTGCTTCGTTCACCAAATGAAACAGACAGAGAGCGTGCCGCGCAAGTATTGTGGTATTTGGAAGCTCCAGGGGCTGCCGACCATTTATTGGAAGCATTGGGAGATGAAACTCTTTATGGCCGCGACGCGATAATGGGAGCCTTGAGACAGATCGATAGCCCCGATGTGGATGCCGCACTCATAGCCGCTCTCCACGATCATGATCCTTTGGTGCGGAGCACTGCGGCATCGGCCTTGGGCGAACGTGAGGTTCCAGAGAGTGTAGAACCGCTGATCCACGCGCTCAGTGATGCCAGCGCCGAGGTACGCGCTGCCGCTGCGTTGGCTTTGGGTAATCAACATAATGCTCTGGCTCTTAGCCCTTTGATCGAGACGCTGAAAGACACCGACGACGATGTGACATATGGCGCGCTGAAATCCCTTGTTACTCTAAAGGATAAGCAAGCCATGGCAGCGATCTTACCCTTTCTTTCTCACTCCAGCGAAAATCACCGCGCCCAGGCCGCTCAAGCGCTGGGGAAGATAGCCGATCCAGGCGCTGTCGGTGCATTACTCGAAATGTTCGCCGACCGATCCTTTTATGTCAAAGGCCACGTGTTTGAAGCTCTGGCTGCAATTGGCGACCCTCGGGCCGTAGAGCCGCTCATCGAAGTGTTGCTGACCGAAGTCCGCCACACTTTGCGTCTCCGCGCAGCCGAAGCCTTGCAAAAGTTCACGGACCCGCGTGTGGTTACTGCGTTCACACTCGTGGTGGATGATCCAAATCCGCACGTTCGGTATGTGGTCGCGTCCCTGTTGGCGCAACACGATGATCCAGGTATTTTGCCTTATTTGAAGATGCTGGCCCTGGATGAGCATGATGGTGTTCGGGAGATTGCACAAGAAGGCGTGGAGAGAATACTTAGCGGCGACCACTCCATAGCGGTCAAGGCTATTTGATTTGGCCAGCTCGCGGCGCAAAGTTCTTTTCGCCACGAGTTGCCTTTACTTTCCATATCCTCTAACCCCGTCACGAAACCAAAATCTCCACATCCAGTTTTGTAACTTAGCGCCCCTGGAATATGTCCAAGATAGAATTTCATGGCGCATGGAGTTTCTGATGTCCACCCCCGAGGATAATCACGATAGAGAGTCCACCCCGCCAACAGTGTTTGGACAGATCATGTTCTGGACTCAGGCTATCAGCCTATTCCTCCTGTTTATCGTCTGTATCGCAGTTCCCTGGATTGTTACAGCACGATGCGGCCATTTCTGGGGGATACTGGCTTCTGTCGGCTCATTCGGCCTTTGGGTATTTATTGGCCCCAGGCCATTTCCAGGGTTTCTCCCAGGGATTATGGCCATGGTGGTCTTGCTGTCTAACGTGATGTGCGCATTAAGCTCAGTGGTCCTCTTGTTGGTCAGGTCTTCCCATCATATAGGTTGATTGCTGCCCTTGTCTCTCCCTGACTACAACTCCCTTCCCTCTGCAAACAAGAGCATAGAGTCTTACTATAGCCAAGAGCAGCACAGGGAATGCTATGACTGCATACATCGAGATTTCTCCGCGCGGCTTCAGTAACGAAACCGAACTGTACACTGCCACACCCGCCCAGATCGCCGTGGCGTTGGATGTCATCAATGAACACCGAAACGCTTGGGCGCGGCGTGTGTCGGCCAGCAGCGGGGTTGTGCGGAAGGCCAAGCGGTTGGCGGAGAAGCCCTTGGGGATGCCGATCCCGCAGCTGATTGAGGATGTGATTCGGCCCTTTCGGGTGATGTGTTGGTGGGCGGATGGAAGTGTGAGTTGGGACGGGGGAGGAGTTGCCAGAGAGATAAGAACAAACGCTGGTAGAGCCGAACTTTGATTGTGAAGAGGATCAAATAGCGCGGAGATTAGATCGCGGTCGGCTCCTGGCGTCTCGATCTGCAGCACCTGGCTCAATAATCAATTCGCATTGCTGTCGGCGACCAGTCAGGCCACGCCGATCATCGTTGGGATCGCAACTCTGCTCCTGGGCTGGTCGCGCAATACACCAAGGGCGCATATGATCCACAGATATACAGACATGTTGGAACTGTTGGATGAGATGTGCGATAATCAGGGGCAGATCGGGCTTCGTGGGCGTAGCGAAGCCACGGGCTTTGCAAACCCACGGCTCGCCAACGTTCGGGGTTGGAAGTTAGAAGCGAGAGCGATGCCGATCATGAACTCAATCGCTATTCGAGGCTTCTGATGCATCGAAGTCTTTCACGAATTCCCGCATTTCATCGTATTGATTGCGAAGATAAGCGACAAATATGGCGCCCGTTTTTTCGTCAATCTTGTCTGCGGCAGGAACTTCATCATCCAAATACTCTTTAATTCTACCCAGAGCATAGAATACTTCGTCGTCTATATATTCCGCTGGTTTTCTATCGCGCTCAATCAGTCCTACACGAACATCTTCGAATACTT
Organism: Capsulimonas corticalis; assembly: GCF_003574315.2. Classification (GTDB taxonomy): domain Bacteria; phylum Armatimonadota; class Armatimonadia; order Armatimonadales; family Capsulimonadaceae; genus Capsulimonas; species Capsulimonas corticalis. Next base: position 6,989,958 of record NZ_AP025739.1, read on the forward strand.
TCTCGATAGAATTACGCCCATACTTTGCAATGTGAAAGCGGCCAGGCTGATCGATTACCACGTCTGAGGTGTAAAATGCAGAAGATAGCTTTTCAAATGGGTGACTAATCGACGCTGGGATAAATTCGGATAGTTTCTTCATGTCTACTCCATAACATGTTGCGTTGGAATGCATTTTAAATCAAACACGTTCCGACTATGGACTGGGAATTATTTCACCTGTATCTTTATCAATTGTATATTTTTTCAATTCATCATCCCATACTATATAATCGGCATCGACTTGACTAACTAACAACTTAGCTAACCTGTCGACATTTTTCGTTACTGTGTTAGTAACTGCAAGTCGGAATTCCACTTCCAATTCAAGGCTACTCAGGGGATATTTTTTGCTTCCTGATACTTGAAGACTGTTGGTTGGTATGGAGATTGGGATTACTATAGGACTGGGGGATTTAAGGTCAAATAGAATGCCGTCGATGTGTTTCTGAACAATCTCTATAATTTGAAATCTCACGTCTTCCACATAAACATAAATTTCATCGTCTTGCGATATTTGGCTCAATGAAAGATTATTATCCTTTAAGTCTCTGTCAAGATCAGGGTCAATCTGTGGGTTCGGCCAAGTATAACTTAATGACTTAATCTCAGGATACCAGGCGTTAGCCTCGATAACTATTTGACGAATGAAATTCCCCCAATCTGTATCCAAGAATTCTCTAAGAACTATCAACTCAATATTATTGTACTTTGCAAGTTTGATTGCGTCCCTTGTGAAGCCTACAGGAGTTACAATGATGGCACGATCCGCTTTTGTCATGTTCGCTACAGTAATAAAACTTTGGACAATACTTATGCCAACTTTACCTTGCGAAACATCAAAGTCTTTGCATTCTATGACAATGCGCTTCAATCTCCCTTCCGTTTCAATCGTCACATCAATTTGATGTGGTGCGCCACTTGCGCCAATAAGCTTAGCGTCGTGAGTCACTTTTGTGTTTTCGTAGAGTGCCTTCGATACTAGCGCAGTCAATATTTCATATCGCGTGCCAGATTTGGTGGTGTCGATGTCTAAGTAATTATCAACCATCTTATCGTATTGGGATGAACTGCTCATGGTAACCTCATACATCAATAAGCAAATAAGAGTATAACTCTTGAGTACAAAATAAAAGTCTACTGTCCATTGTGCGTCGGGCGGAACCCAGCCTTGATCGCCTCATTCTCCGTCATTTACTGTCCCTGCGCCGTATTTCCGTACCAGTGTTGCCCAGGGAAATGGAAAATTCCAGTGTTGGTGTTGACCCAGACCTTGACTGAGTTATCTGCCGTCGCCCTGTGGATCACCTTGTGATGGACGTGGCGCTTATGGTGGGCGGCGGCGTGGCCGACCGATGGCAGCGCCATCATGAGAGCGAGAAGCAGGATTGGCAGGCGTTTGATCATGGCGAGTTTCCTTCGCTGCAAATGTGATGAACAAGCGATCACACTGTAACAATTTTCGACCCAATTGTCAACTTCGCGATCCGCCGCTAAATGTCGTGAAATCTCCCGTACTTGCTACTATCCATGGTTGCGAACATTTGTTTGACAAAATCAGGATCGTGAAATATAATGACCCTACACGGCATTATCAAGGAGAAGGACATTCATGAGCGAGACTATCACGACGGACGCCCCTACACACATCGGCAACCTGTTCGGCCCTGAGTGGGAGGATGAACTGGACTCGATGGATGGCATAGTGAAGTCCGTGGGCAGTTTCATGCTAAAACCACACAAGCGTAGGGTTATTCTCACGCTCTCGGGCGTGCCTTCTGAGCCAGGCCAGAAACCGCCGCTCATGTTTTTGGAAGCCTACAGCCCTGATGACGCTGATCAGATAGCCGATCAGATCAAACGCATGGCTCAAAGAGCACGTAAGGGCCAAAATATCGATCTTCAAGATGAAGAGCGCGATTATATACAAAACTTTGAAGGCTTCTTCGACAATCTCGATGAAGAAGACGACGAAGATGCATAGTTTTTCCTAGCTCACCGCCCATCGAATTCACCCCTTATCGTTCGGAAAATTGCTCCAGGGATTTGAGTTCATGCTCAATCTCGGGGGCAAATTCTGTTTCAATTCTCCTGCTCGCACTTCCGCAGCTTCTCCAGAACCATCATCAACTGTCAACCACTCTCCACTACTAGCGTCATTTGCCTCACAATACGAACAAATGTTTGACAAATGCACAAAGCGTCTACTATAATCATAAAAATCACTTGTCTACCACCATTTGAGAGCCACAGGACATGGAGGGTTATAGAAATGATCGTATGTATCCGCACGGAAGCTATCGGGATCGCGTGTGAACGAGCGCGGCTTCCGCACCTTATTGGACAGCCGATTGTCTTGGCGACGGCGGACGGAGCCGTAAGGTACGCATCGGCGGAGGCAAGGTCGATGGGGATATCCAAAGGTTTATCGACATCTACCGCCAGCGCGCTCTGCCAGGGCCTGATCGTGCTACCATATGACCAGGCTTCCTATGCAGAAACCGCTGAAGCGATTTGGGATGTCGTCGCTGTAGAGACAAACTCAGTTGAACCGATCGATCCCGAACTTTGTTACGCCGAGTTCGACGGACCAGATGTCGTGGGGCGCGTGCAGCATCTCGCCGTGACCATCGCTGACAAGATCGGCGTGCCAATTTCGGTCGGGCTGGGAAGCTCGAAGCTGGTCGCGCGCGCAGCGGCACTGGTCAGAACCAAGGACCGCGATGCCCAGGTTCATGTCGAGGTGATCGAGCAGGGTCATGAACCTTATGTCCTCGCCCAGTTTCCCGTGGGTTTTCTTCCTGGTCTGGACGCCAAGCTCGTCCAGCGGCTCGGGAAGCTCGGCATAACGGCCATCGGCAACATCCGCAAAATCCCAGTCAGCGAACTGGAAAGGCAAGTCAACAAGCAGATGTCTCTAAAACTGCGACGCCTTGCCATCGGTGAGGACAGTGATCCAGTGCAGGCTCTGTGGCCGCAGCAACGGATTGAGGCGCGTCATGCCTTCGATGACGAAGTTCGCCATGATGAGATCATCGCCCAAGCGTTGCAGGCGTGTGTGGTCAAGATCGCCTTCGACCTTCAACGCACTGGGAAATACTGCCGCACGGTCGCGCTCACAATCAAAGCCGATGATCAATCGTTCGTCTTCGAAAGCGAGCACCTCTATTCGCCATCCCACGATGCGGTCACCCTGCTGCGAACCGCCAAACGACTTCTGGCACGCCTTCGGTTGCAGAAACCTGTGGTCGAGATTTCTCTAGCAGTAATGGGGATCGATGCTGGCGAAAGCGTACAACTCACGCTTTTGGATACTGTTGGCAATTCCGACTGTTTCGCTCACGAACGCCGCATCAGCCTTGAGGCTGAAATGCGAACCCTCCGCAAACGGTATGGACCAGCCTCGGTCGTGTCAGGTTCACTGCTACTCAAGTCATCAAAAGTGAATCTCTGGACCCACGCTTTAACGAAGCGCCGCGATGAGCGGGTCCGCGTATCCACAGATCAATTCGGCATCCCCGTCCGATACAGTCGATCAGAACGCTCAACGTACGACAGCGGGCGTTACGAAATCACGCGAGTGATCGATCAATGGCGGTCGTCAACCTGGTCCTGGGGCAAGATTGCCGAGGTCGACGCCTATCGGGTGATGACGGAACCTGATGGGACGTTCGAGTTGCATCGGATAGGCTCTGAGTGGCGGCTGCGTGCAATGGCGGATTAGGGAGGCAATTTGTATATAGAACTGCACTGCCATTCGCCATATTCATTCCTCGATGGCGCTTCTACAATTGAAGAGCTGGTCCGTCAGGCGGCGCTGTTTGGCATGCCTGCTCTGGCAATCACCGATCACAACACGCTCACCGCCGCAGTCAAGTTTCACGAAGTTTGCGAGCAGTACGGCATAAAGCCGATCTACGGAACCGAAGTCACAATGAGCGACGGCAGTCACCTGACCCTACTCGCCAAGTCCCGCACGGGCTACGGAAATATCTGCCGACTGCTCTCCACCTCCTATGCTATCGGTGGTCGTCTCATGCCCGCACTTCCTTGGGATCAGCTCCCATTACACGCCGCTGGTGTGATTTGCCTCACGGGATGCAGACAAGGAAAAATCAGTTCGCTCATTCGCGATCATCGTCACCTCGAAGCACTAATCGTAGCGCAGCAACTCAAAGATATCTTCGGCGACGATCTGTTCATTGAATTGCAAGACGACCTGACTCCTCACGCCGCGCGGGTTTGCCATGAGCTTGTTCTTCTGGCGCGGAGGATTGGCGCACGGTGCGTCGCGACCAACAACGTGCATTATGCTACCAGCGACGGAATGATCGCTCACGACGTAAAACGATGCATCGCCATGGGGATTACGACCGCCGAGCATCACATTGCCAGGCCGTTCAACACCGAGCGGCGGTTGAAATCAGCCAAAGAGATGTGTGATCTGTTTTCGTGGTGTCCAGAGGCGGTCGCCAACACGATGCTGATCGCCGAACAGTGCAGTGGCGACGGAATTATGCCGCTGGGCGAGGAATTTACGCCTGATTATCCGACTGCCAATGGGGAATCGGCGGTGGAGCATTTGCGCACACTGGCGTACGAAGGCGCGCGGCGACGGCGAGGGAACTTCACGCGTCAGGGGAAAGAGCGCCTCGACTACGAATTGAAGCTTCTGGCCGAACTGGGCTACACGGATTTTGTTCTTCACGCCGCGCGGATCGTGCGCTGGGCGCGGGGTGAAGGGATAATGGTCACGGGCCGTGGGAGTGGAGCCGACAGCGAAGTTTGTTACTGCTTGGGCCTCACGGACATCGACGTGCTGGAGAGAAACCTTCCTGTGGCGAGATGGGTCGCGCCAGGCAAAAACCCCGACATAGATATCGACTTCGAAGCGCGGCGGCGAGATGATGTGTTCCGCTGGGTTTCCAAGACTTATGGCGAAGAAAACGTGGCGCTCTGTTGCACCTATACCACCTATTGGGCCAAAGGCGCTCTCAGAGACATCGGAAGAGCTTTGGCGCTGCCGCCGCAGGCGCTGGCGTGGTTCACTAAGCATATGAGCGGATTCTCCGACGCTGGCAAGATCGCCGAGGCATTCGCACGCAATGCCGAGCTTCGTGCTTATTCTTCTTTGACACAACGGTTCGAGCAGCTTTTTGATCTCTGCGGCAAGATCGCAGGACATCCAAGGCACCTTGGAAGCCACTCATCGGGGCTAGTGCTCAGTGGCCTTCCTCTCTCCACCTTGAATGTAGTTACCCCGTCGGCGCGCGGCGTTTTGCCCATCGTGATGTTGGACAAAGATGATGTTGAAACAATGGGTTCCGTGAAGCTGGATATTCTTTCTCTCCCGATCCTTTCTGTCGTCAAGGATTCAGAGCACGACATACAGCGCTCCGATGCAGATTTCTCTTACGACAACATCCCTCGTGAAGACCAGGCGACTTACCGAATGCTCTGGTCAGGAAATAATTGTGGCGCGTTTCAACTTGGGTCCCCTGCTCAGGCCGCACTCGCCACGCAACTCCATCCGCGCGACTTCGAAGACCTCGTACGAAGCTGCGCATTAATACGTCCAGGACCGATTAAAGCCAGAGCGGTGAAGAAGTATATCGCGGCGCGTAATGGATACTCACGGATCGAATACCTCCATCCATCACTGAAGCCTATCCTCGGAAGGACCTACGGCGTATGCTGCTTCCAAGAGCAAGTCAGCTACATCATCTCGGCCATGCTGAACATCAACGACGCCCAGGCCGATACATGGCGGAAACAGCTTGCCAAACACGCGCGGTTCGGAACGATGGGACAGGCACGGGCGAGCTTCGTGAAGCGATCTTGTCAGGTCCACCGCGATCTTTCAGTGGAAAATTCCAACAAAATCATGGACGAACTGGAGGGATGGGCGTCGCTCGGGTTTGTCGAGGGGCATTCAGCGTCTTTCGCCTTGACTGCCCAAAAGACCGCCTACATGATCTGCCACAATCCGATCCAATACTACGCCGCCCTGATGAGCAATCAGCCGTGCGGATTTTATGATCCTCAATCCATTGCTGCCGAAGCCAGGCGGCGCGGAGGGCAAATCCTCCCATTGGACATCAATGTAAGCGAATTGGCTTGCACCACGGACGACGAAGCGACCTCGATCCGTATTGGATATTGCCTTGTAAGTGGCATCCGAAACGAAGATGTTGAAGCGATCTTGGCCGAGCGTGCGAACGGCGAGTATCGCAGCTTGCTCGATTTCTGCGTGCGCCTCCCCCTTAGGCGCGACCTACTCGAAAGCCTCATCTTATGTGGCGCTTTTGACGCTCTTCATGACTTTAACCGCCGCGGTCTCATCTGGCGTTTGAACGAGACTCTCGCCAAAGCCCAAGCCATCCGCGCCGATACCGTAAGCAGTTCACAAAAGCGCTTGGATATTCATTTGATCGGTGCGAACGCGACACCGATTGCCTGGGAAATAGAGGATTTTAGCGACTGGGATAAACTGCTTTGGGAGTGGAGGATCGTCTCCGTGACCACGAGTTGTCACCCATTTGCCCACCTGAGACAGTCGCTGGCGGCGCGGGGCATCATCACGGCGCATGAGGCGATGCAGCTCAAGACGGGGTTCAGGGCGACCGTAGCGGGGTTGAACATCCGACCGCACAGGCCACCGTCGAAGTCGGGCGGCAGACATCTGTTTTGTACAATCGAGGACGAGAGCGCGTACATGCAGAGCGCTTTTTACGGCACGAACATCGACGACAATATGGCGACGATTCTGCTCAGTCCAGCCGTGATCGTGAGAGGAAGGATGATCCGTAAGGGCTACGGATGTTCAATGGAGGTTGAAAGGGCGTGGCCGCTGAGCATTCGGGATTTCCGCCCAGCGGAGAGCGTTGAGAGCCGTCAGGAATTGGTCGAGGTGGCGCGGAGTGGGGCGAGGAGCTATAGGTGATCACGCTCCTGGGATTGTAAACCCAGAAGCTTCGCATTTTCGTCGCCTGATTACGGCTCTATGTCCCAGGGCTGTTCCCAAGGTTTAAGTTTCCCGTTCTTTTTCAGGAGCGGATAGTAATTGCGCTGCATGGCAAGCAAATCCGCAACCTTCTCTTTAAGAGGTTTTCTGGCCTGCTTCTTGTGCCACTCTTTCTTTGCCGCGAAGATTCGCGCCACATCGAGTGGTAATGTCGTCTTAGGCATTCTTTTTCTCCGCTGAAACATTATGGACTTCCGTTATTTGTTTCAACCTATCTAAATTTGCCACAGTGCCTTTGAACGCGGTGCATCTTAAACAAACCGCGTTCAAAGACATTCAAAATCCATTAGTGTTTATCGCGCGGTCATTACAATTTTGCCGTTCCTGAGATTATTCTGCCCTCAGTCACAACCATAACGTAAGGAATTTTTACATCGGCGTCCAGTGCGGCTGCTTCTACTTCCTTGACGCCTTCACGCTCGGCGTGAGAAAGGGATTCCTCATACTTCTTTGTGAATACTGATGGAACAGTTTCACTTTGCTCCCATCCCGTGGTGACAAGATTATTGATGAAGATCGGGATTTCTTCATCGTCATTTGGCGAATCTGCTGGCCCTTCCAGTTTTGTGGCAATTAGCACGTGAAATGACATCGTTGTATCCTTCGATTTGGATTGGTTCGAAGTGCAGGTAAACCAACGACCTGTTCATCAATGCCGTTACAATATCCTCTGCAAGAAATATTGAAAATTCACAACGCCCCCACGCTCACGATGCACTCATCCGTATTCCACCGCGAGTTTCCCATCTTCTTGTCCACCAGGACCCCATACATTCCGTCGGCTTCATAGGGACGGCAGATCGAGAGCGCCTGATCAGCGGTGGTGTCCTGACTGAGCCAGTCATTCTCCTCGTCGCGGTGGACGATCACAGGCATACGGTTGTGGACGTGAGACACGAGATCGTTGGGGGCCACCGTCAGGATCGCGCACGACAGGATAGCCTGATTGGTCACAGGATCGATCCAGCGGTCGTAGACGCCCGCCAAACCAAACAGCTCTTGGTCCTTGACTTTGAAGTTGATCGGTTCCTTGGCTCCCTTTTCGCCGCGCCACTCGAAAAAGCCAGTTGCGGGCACGAGGCACCGCTGGCGTGCTTTCCAGGCGCTCCGATACAACGGCTTGCCTGCGATCTCCTCGCTGATCGCGTTTGTAGCGACCACCTTGCTCTGCATCTTGGCCCAGCTCGGGATAAATCCCCAACGCATGGCGTCCATGACGCGATCTCCGTCGCGCTGCAGGACCGTGGCTATGGTCTGCGTCGGAGCCACATTATAGTTCGGCATCGAGTTCGCCGCTTCGCCGAGGACCAACTGAATGCCGAAGTAGTCGGCCACATCCTTGGCGCTCACGGAGATATTGTATCGATTGCACATAGAGCTATTTTACCCTGGCGATCTGATGTTGCGCCTTAGGCGCATTGCATCCGTTCTACACGATTGTTATCCAGGATCAAAATCTGGAAACATCTTTCTAAGCCTTAAGCCGATGGTCCGTCCCCCATTCCTAAGTCCGCCAAAAACTGTTTCTAAAATAATTCGAAACCTCGGTGCGCTTCTACTCAAAACAGCACGAATATATGGTCAGTAGGGCGATGAAACGCTGCTTGATCTACAACCTAGCAGCGCAATGCTGACCTATGATTTCAACCTTGATATGGAGACGACAATGGCGGAACAAGTATATTTTGGCCTTGAGGACAACATTTTTGGCATGGAGCTAATCAGAGACGCATTCAATTCATATGCCCTGCGAGCAACCATCAAGATCAATGACATTCAATCATCGGTCTACGCGATACCGATGGACACAGAAATCAAATCGGTTCTGGCTGGTGGCGTCTTGGAGCATTACACATACCGCCTGCTGGATAATGTTTTCATCTGGGTATCCACGGATTCGGACAATTTGCGTTTCGCCTTTGATGTGCAGGCCGCAAAAAGCGAGCACGCGACCGCCGCTGAGAACTATATTGGCTGTGACGACAACTCCGTGCCTGGAACAGGTGATTGGTTCTCGGATGCAGCACTTTGCATCCCACGCAAGACTCTAGCAGCGGTCCTAGGCGACCACGCTACCGCCCAGAGCGAAGGAGCAAAAAAATGAGAACTACCGAACCATCTCGCCGCTGGTACTGGTCATGGCTGCGCGCTTATCAGGCACAGGGCGGTTTCTGCGGGGAACAAACCTTGCGTGCCGTTTGGGAGCATTATGCCCTACCTGTATATCGCATGGGTGGATCAGCAACGGTTGCTGCATGGGCGGCGAAGACCTCTGGGAATTTGTACAGTAACCTGATGTTTGAAAGGGAATATTCGGAGGTGGTGAAAGAGGAACTTGATGAACTATTGAAAGGCAGAGAATCGTAGCAGCATCTGCCTGTGGAGGTGAGGGAATCCCCTGAGCCTCCACAAGCTATTTCCGTACGATCCTTCCAGATACGCTTGGCTTCGCGCATCCACGCACGCAGCTTCGCATTGACACTCGGTCTTCCGCATGGCTAAGTGAGCATTCTCCCATCCAACCTCCCCCAGCACCGACAGCTCTCACAGATCGGCAGCCTAAACTCTCATCACACGAGAATTCACGAAGATCATCAACGCCAACCCCGTTTCTCCTACCCCACCCCGCTCGCCTGCTGGTATGATGTAGTATCCTCGACCACGGGAGCATCTCTATGAGCGAATCCGATCCGATCACGTCCTTTAGCGGCGAATACGCCTTCCTCTCCAACTTCTTCCGCCACCACGATCACACCCGAAGGTGAGACCTACCCCACCAATGAGCACGCGTTCCAGGCGTTGAAAACTTTTGACGCCGCCGAACGCGAAAAGGTCTGCACCGCCACCACGCCAGCGTCGGCCAAGAGCCAGGGTAAGCGTGTGACGCTACGTGTGGGATGGGAGACCGTGAGCTTTGAAATTATGGAGCAGGTGGTGCGGGCAAAGTTTGCTGATCCTGAGTTGGCGGCGAAGCTCTTGACCACTGGGGATCGGGAGCTTTTGGAAGGAAATACCTGGTGGGACACGACTTGGGGATGTATCAAGGGGAAAGATGGCAAGTAGAAGGGGCGGAACGAGTTGGGGAAGATTTTGATGAGCGTGAGGTCGGAACTCAATTGTCAATCATTAGAGAATATTAGGTCGCTTTGAAAGCCAAAACATCGGATAGACTTTAAAACGAGGTTATAAAATGGATGCAGCACAGACATTGTTTGAACAGTTCAAAGTGCGTGGACAGGCGTTGGTTGACGAGTTGATTGACGAAGGCACCCAGGAATCACTCATTCTCGATTTTAAGGCCGCGCGTGAAAATAAAGCACCAATGCTCGAAGACGACCGTAAAACCCTTGCGGAAGCTATCAGTGGCTTTGCGAATTCTGATGGCGGTATTATTGTATGGGGCGTAGATTGTAGGAAAGGGCCCCATCCTGATGACCCAGATATTGCCCAATCTAAAAAACCAATAGGCAATATCTCCAGATGGCTATCGGACTTAAATTCTTACACTCCACAAGTCGTCTCTCCTGCGCCTATCGGGATCGAACACTTTATCATTCTGGAAGATCGTTCACAGGATAGCGGCTACGCGGTAACATATGTTCCAAAATCGGATGGTATGCCGCATATGGCTATCGCCAAGAAGAAGGATCAATACTGTTATTTCCTGCGAAGCGGAGCTTCTTTCATAAAGATGGAAGCCTACATGGTTGCAGATCGTTTTGGGAGACGACCTTCGCCACAGTTAAATCTACACGCGCGCGTCTATGTCGGAATGGAAATGCGAAGCGGTGGCAAGCACACAAGAGAATATAAATTAGTGATTGGAATAGAGAATAACGGTCGTGGGTTAGCCGTATATCCATCGATTAGAATCCAACCATTATCGCCTTTACAATTTTGGAAATACGGTATTGACGGCAATGGCCATCATGGATTGCCGAGGGTAAAGGACTCTGGAAGTCAAGGAGCATCACAATACTTCGCTGGTGGGATAAGCGACGTAATTCACGCGGGAACCGTTCGAGAAATCACGACCCTAATATACGAAGCTAATCTACTGGCACCCGAGCTAATATCCCAGACTAACCTCAGCATGCAATATCAATTATATTGCGACGGATTTGCTCAAAGTGGAGTGCTAGAGTTCTGTCTTGGTGACGTTCTCTCAAACGGCACCGTAATTGCGGGAACTAATGATTAACATCGATATTACGGTTCACCAAAAAGATCACCATGACCACCATTAACACCTCCTGGGAACGTATCGAAGCTTGGCTCGGCCAAAACGCCCCCGACATCCTCGCTGGCTTGGCTTCAGGCGCAACGGACGCTGAAATCGATGCAGCGGAAAAAGTGCTGGGTGTGGAGTTTCCAGACGATATCCGCGAATCCTATAAGCGCCACAATGGTCAGATACGCGACAAGAACTACATTGCCATCGGAGGCCCACTGTACGACTATCACGATCTGCTGCCTCTCAACGGCATCGCTATGGACTGGCGTGTGTGGAATAACTTACTTGTCGCTGGCACCTTTGATGACATTGATAGCGATCCATCTCCTGGGATCAAAACCGATTGGTGGAACGCCAAGTGGATTCCGCTCACCAGCAACGGCTCTGGCGACCACTATTGTATGGACCTCGATCCTGCGCCAGGCGGGATCGTTGGCCAGATCATCACAATGTGGCATGACGCGCCTGAGCGCGAAGTAGTTGCTCGGAGTTTCGGGGAGTGGATAGCGCAGTTGGCGCAGGATTTGGAAGATGGGCGGCAGGTGTACTCGGAGGAGTATGGCGGCATCGTGAGCGTAGATGATCTTTAAAACACAAAACGGCCGTCTAAAATCGAGTACCACTATAGATTAAGGAACCATCATGCCAATCTCCGTCGACAGCTTAACAATAGAAGATTTCACTAATTCAAGATGGCGCGAAGTGGTCGTCGAAGCGAAGAACCGTGACTGCGCTGACTATACCTTCGCCTTCAGTATAAAAGCCGACGAGGCTCAGGCTGCTGGCGACGAAAAGCGACGCGACTTATTCGCTATGTTAAGTGCCTTGACTTCTATGTGGATCGACACTGATGATGCCTCCGATCCTCTGAAACCACTCTGGAACTCGAACAGCGTAAACAGTCATGTCACCACAAATTTTGCCTCTGCATCGGATTATCTAACTTCCATTCTTCCGCATGTCAATGATCCTGAGCTCAAGGCGCGAATTGCGGATGTGATTTGGCTGTGCAAGCGTGACTATAAAGTGGGACGTGAAGCGTCCATAGCATATATGAATGCCGCAGAAATTGACGCTGACCGTGGCGGCGTCGATCCGATTTCTCGTCTTGAACGAGCCATTGATCTTGCCGCACGCGCAAATCACCACGATTTATTAGCAGACATCACCAAACACATTGAGACAGGATTAACAACGTTTGATGGAACTGAGGCTTCCGACATTCCAGCGTGTTTGATGAAGTTACTCCAGAAACGGAAAGCAGGTGATCCAGGTCAATACGCTGCTCTTGCGGAAACATTCGCGCTTGCTGCTGAAAGTCGCGGCGACTGGCACAGCGCCCGTGCATACTGGGACATTCAAGCGAACTGGTATGGCATCGCCCAAGATGATGAAAGGGCGCATTCGGCTCGTTTGCATAGCGCTGAGACGTTCGTGGTCGAAGCAGAGGCAAGGATAGCCAGCGGCGAGTCTCAAAGCCACATGATTGGCGCGCATTTTATGGAGAAGGCAATTCATGCCCTCCGCGCCGTTGGGGGTCAGCAGGAGCGAATTGCCGAGTTGCATCGTCGCCTTCTCGATCATCAAGAACATGCCGTTTCTGAGATGGGAACAGTCTCCTTCGAAGAGGACGCCACCGAAATAGTCACACTGGCCATGAGCCGCGTCGCAGATAAATCTCTTTATGACGCGATTTTTGCCTTGGCTCTCATCGCACGCTCTCCATCGGTGGAAACCCTGAAGGAACAAGCGCAATGGCAACGTGTCAATTCCATCGCAAGTCTGATCCCGATGAGACATATAAATGCAATGGGACGGACTGTGGCTCGAAATGATCCTCCCGAGGATGGTGAGAGCCACGATGAGGCAAACCTACGCCTGGAAATGTACCATTGCGCTAACCAGGGGCGGTCCATAAATGCGCAAGCACTGATCGAGCCCGCTCGATTGCAAATACTCCGCGAACACACCGTTCGCTTCGATGACTTGATGGCCATCGTACAGAATAATCCATTCATACCGCCTGGCCGCGAAAAGTTTTTCGCTCGTGGCCTACAGGCGGGTTTTAGAAGCGATTTCGCTACAGCGATTCATTTGCTTATACCGCAAGTGGAGAATTCGATAAGATATGTCCTTGAACAACAAGGAGTGATTACGTCGGGCCTAGATCATGAGGGAATTCAGGATGAGCGAGACCTCAATCGCACACTTCGACTTCCCGAGTTCGCTGGCCCCTTGATGGCCACATTAGGCGAAGACCTTGTGTTTGACCTACGGGGTCTTCTGATCGAGCGGCATGGAGCAAACTTGCGAAACGATACTGCCCATGGCCTGCTTGATTACAGCAGTTTCTACTCCTACCCTTGCTTATACTTTTGGTGGCTGACACTTCGACTTTGCTGTATGCCTGTAATAACGGCCCTACGTCAACAAAGCGAGCAAGTAGCAGATACGTCCGACGCGCCTACTGAAGACCACAATAATCAGGACGGGGGTTCTGGGGAAGGCGTCCAGCCAGAATGAAGATCGTGATAACAGCTACGGGGCTAACTCAAGAAGACTTTGTGCGCTCAGGCTGCAACGAGGCAATTTCAAGTAGCCCACGACACTGGATCAGTGATTACTTGGGAGCTTTAAATGGACGGATGGCGGACGCAACAGGTGAAGACGATGAGCAAACCGTCAAAGTCTGTCGCGTCTTATATGCGTTGTTAGCTTCAAGGCCGCAGTGGGAGACGCGTAGAACTCCAGCCGAAGAAACAGATCATTTGGAAACATATGAGTTCGATGAAACGGTCTTCTCCTTTCTGGCTCAAGTGCTCACGCAAATTTCTGACGACGAGACACGAGGCCGTGCGGCGGATTTGCTCTATCAGCGCAGCATCGACACTCGGGGCAGACGAGACATTGACGCCGCAAGAATAGCTATCCGTTCTTACCTGCTTGAAGCATCCCGTCACCAGACATATAGATTGCATTGGACACCAGCCTTCAAACGGATCGAGCGCTCTCTCGGTATCGCTAATGAAATTCGCGATGCTGCCTTGAAGCAAGAAATCATCGCCCATATTGAAAGCACGATTTTCCCACAAATACAACCTGATGGTGTACCGAGCCTTGAAACTTTGGCGGCGAACATCAAAATCGATATCCTCTCTCGCTATCCCATTGTGCTCATGGACCTCATGTTTCGTTCAAAGGAAGGCACCCCTGATCGATATGGTCCTCTGGCCGAACAGTACGCTTATGGCATGCGACAAGGCCAACATCGAGAACTAGAGCGCGAATATCTTGAAATCGCATCAAAATATTATCGACGTGCAAGAAACCGCGAGCGTGAACTGACAACACGAGAGCGCAGTGCAGATTCTTCAATAGAAGAAGCGAAAAACTTTGTAGCGCGCAATCCCACATTGCCCCATTTATATATCATAGCCGAAGACAGATTGATGGACGCTATCCGAGCACTCAAGACCGCCAATGGGATCGCAAAAGAGTATGGCTTTCTCCAAGATGAATCTCGTCTCGAAGAACGTATAGATAAAGTACGTCGCCAGCATCTTGATTATCAGCAAAGGGGTATGGCGGCATTTGTTCCAAGCTATAAGTCAAATGCATATGATGCTGGCCCAATGTTGGCAAGATTTGAAGGAATATCCAAATTAGATGCAATTTCGACCTTGGCAGCGGTGCCGCTACGCTCCAAAGATGACTTTGAGCAAATAGTAGGCGAAATGGTTACTAGAGACCCAATGTTTTCACACTTCGGTCCTGTTGTTAGGGAGCATAATGGACATATTGCAGCGCAAACGAAAGATACAACAGCGAATAGCATAACATGGCCATGGGTATGCAGTGTTGCCGTAGAATCTTATGAAGATGAATTTAACGAATATCTGGGTCCTATTATCGATCATACAATAAGGAATCACGCGATAATCATAGACGATGTTGCTTCCGTTGTGCAAGGCAGTTATTTTATTCCAGATGGTCGCGCACTATTTTTCATCAAGGGTCTGCTTGCAGGATTCAGGTACGATGTTTCCATGGCGGTACACCTTCTCGCCCCACAAATCGAACACGCGTCTCGCATCGCCATTCGTAATTTGATCAGTTCCGACATTCATCTAACGAAAGCACATGGCCAGATGCTGTCCGACCCTGAAGCGCCTTCGCTTCCACAGGCCCTTCAAGAGCCTGCCTATGCGGAGATGCTGTCAAGCGTACTGGGTGAAGAGATCGTTTTTACACTTCGCGTCATTCTGGTTGAGCGCTTTGGCGGCAACCTTCGCCATCGCGCAATGCATGGCCTTGCTACGGACGGCGAACTCAACGGTCCATTGTGCTGGTACTTCTGGTTTGTCGTCCTCAAAATATGCTGTATGACCATCCCGAGCCCTGACAAAGCAACGAACGAATAGCATCAAGTCGCTAACTACAGCCTCGCAGCCCATCATCACTGGGCACGACGAAATACAGAGGAATTCCACGCTCAGTTGGTTAACCCTATCAAGCAATTTTAGATTTGAAAGTAATGAGTACGTATGCCAGCCAATACCACCGAAATCGAGAAGCGCCTCTGGGACGCCGCCGATGAATTTCGCGCCAATTCGGACCTTAGGTCATTTGAATATTCTGTTCCTGTCCTAGGCTTGATCTTTCTCAAATACGCAGATAGCAAGTTTCAGAAGGCCGAACAAGAACTAAAGGCTAACGCAAGTAGCCGTCGCGTGGTCGGGAAAATCGATTATCAAGCGCGTGGTGTCTTATTTTTGCCTGCTGAAGCTCGCTTTTCGCGGCTTCTCACTTTGCCCGAGGGAGAAGATATAGCTAAAGCGATCAATGAAGCCATGAAAGCTATCGAGAATGAAAACGAAGAACTCAGGGACGTGCTGCCCAAAACATATAATCGTCTCGACAACTCGATGCTCGTCACGCTTCTCCGCAGTTTCAACTCCGTGCCGCTAGATATCGAAGGAGACGCTTTCGGAAAGATTTACGAATACTTTCTCGCGCGATTTGCTCTTTCCGAAGGGCAAAAGGGAGGTGAGTTCTTCACCCCAACATCATTGGTCAAACTTATCGTTGAAATTATTGAACCATATGAAGGTCGTATCCTTGATCCTGCTTGCGGATCAGGCGGTATGTTTGTTCAGAGCGCGAATTTCGTGGCGAGACACAAAAGCAGCCCAGACTCTAAGATTAGTATCTACGGCCAAGAAAAGGTTATGGAGACAGTTCGTCTCGGTAAGATGAACTTGGCGGTTCATGGGCTGTCTGGCGATATCCGTCAGTCGAACACCTACTATGAAGATGTGCATCGCTGTGTCGGCAAGTTCGACTTTGTCATGGCAAATCCACCATTCAATGCAAATAGCGTGGATAAGGAACGCATCAAAGACGACCCACGCTACCCCTTCGGCATCCCTAAGGCCGACAACGCTAACTACCTCTGGATCGAGAACTTCTACAGCGCCCTGAACGAAACTGGCCGCGCAGGCTTCGTCATGGCCAACTCCGCGAGTGATGCTCGCGGCACCGAGCTTGAAATCCGTAAACACCTCATCCAGACAGGTGCTGTGGACGTGATTGTCTCCATCAGCTCCAACTTCTTCTACACCGTCACGCTTCCCTGTACTCTCTGGTTCTTTGATCGAGCCAAGGAACGTAACGAGCGCAAAGAGAAAGTGCTATTTATTGACGCACGACATATCTACAACCAGATCGACCGTGCCCATCGTGACTTCAGGCCAGAAGAGATTGAATTTCTGGCCAATATTGTTCGCTTGTATCGTAATGAGGAGCTCGAAACTGAAAATGGCAGTGAGCAACTTATAAAGCAACACTTCCCAAGTGGCGACTATGCCGATGTTCTTGGTCTATGCAAGCTGGAAACAATTTCTAAAGTAGAGGAACAGGGCTGGAGCCTTAATCCTGGTCGCTATGTGGGCGTGACAGCACGAGTGGCGGATGAATTCGTATTTGTGGAACGTCTGGAAGAGTTGAACGAAGAGTTAGAAGTGCTAAATGCTGAGGCACGAGAATTAGAAGACAATATTGCTAGGAACATAATGCACCTGCTAGAAGGGTCAGCGTTATGATTCTTAGCCGTTGGCAGACTGAAAAACTTGGCACCTTGGTATCGTTTAAGACAGGTAAATTAGATTCAAACGCAGCAACGTCTCATGGAGCATATCCTTTTTTCACATGCTCCCGAGAGACATATCGCACAGACACATTCTCGTTCGATACAGAATGCGTTTTATTGGCAGGTAATAATGCTAATGGTATATATCCGATTAAATTCTTCAAAGGAAAATTTGATGCATATCAAAGAACTTATGTTATTCAATCACTCAATACCGAGCGTCTTAACAACCGTTTTTTGTACTACGCTTTACAATTCCAACTTGATCATTTGCGAAGAATATCTACAGGATCAGCAACTAAGTTTTTGACTCTTACCATACTTAATGATTTATCTATTCCTTTACCACCGATAAAAACTCAGCAGAAGATTTCTGCTTTCATTTCAGCTTACGATGATTTAATTGAAAACAACACAAACCGCATTCGAATTTTAGAGGATGCGTTGCGAATATTCTACCATAAACGAATCGCCAAAGAAATCGCTAGTTCATCTCAGATTAATGTCCCTGACGGTTGGAACATTAAATCTTTAGGTGAAATTGCCTATGAAAGCCGACGAAGCATCAATATTAGTCAAATCGATCCTAACACTGCGTATGTTGGACTTGAACACATACCGCGTAGATCAATTGCTTTATATGATTGGGGAAGCGCAAAAGATGTACAGAGCATGAAACTGCGATTTGACAAAGGTGACATCTTGTTTGGAAAAATACGCCCTTATTTTCACAAGGTAAGTATCGCTCCAATTGCGGGCGTATGCTCATCCGATGCAATTGTAATCAAACCAAAAAAACCAGAGCATTATGCATTAACTCTTTGTTGCGTCTCTAGTGACGAATTTATTCTCGAAGCAACACAGACTTCACAAGGCACAAAAATGCCCAGAGCTAACTGGGATGTCCTTAAGAAATTCCCTGTGGTTGTTCCGTCTCAGCCATCTCTATCTCGATTCAATAATATTATTATGGACTTTGTAGCCCAAATAGAGAATTTATCAATGAAGAACCGTTTACTTCGTCAAACACGCGATCTCGTAATCCCAAAACTTATATTGAGAGAGATCGATGTGTCAGATTTAGAGATTGTAATGGGAGAACTTAACTAAATGCTCGCCGTGCAAGCTAATCTGCTGACTCTCTTGGATGGCAAAAAACAGTTCATCATTCCTATCTACCAACGGACTTATAGCTGGTCTGAGAAGCAATGTCGGCAGTTGTGGGCGGATATCGTGAGGACTGCGCAGGACGCCACGATTCCTGCGCATTTCATTGGCTCTGTGGTTTATATCAAGGCTAGTCCGTATGACACGCCGATTACCACCACGCCGCAGATGCTCGTTATCGACGGTCAGCAGCGTCTCACGACACTTTCTCTTCTCATTATTGCGTTACGGGAAGCATTAAAAGCATCTGGCGGCACTTCCCAAGTTAATCCTGATGAAGTGGGTGATTATCTAATCAACAAATATGGCACAGGCGATCTGCGCCACAAGCTGGTGCTGACACAGACAGATAAAGACACGCTGGCGGCATTGATCGATGAGAGGCCATTGCCCGCGACGCCGTCGCTACGGGTTGTGGAGAACTATCGGTTCTTTCGACATCAGATTCAGTCTTCGCCGCTGGACCTGGACACGCTGTTCCTTGGCGTGCGCAAGCTGATGCTGGTCGATATTTCCTTGGATCGCAGCCATGACAACCCGCAGCTGATCTTTGAGAGCCTGAACTCTACGGGGCTGGATTTGTCTCAGGCAGACTTAATCCGTAACTTCGTTCTCATGGGCCAGGAGCCGACGAAGCAAACGGACTTGTATCAGGATTATTGGTATCCTATGGAGCGAAGCTTTGGGCAAAGCGACGCTTCGGGCTTGTTTGACCGCTTTATGCGCGATTACCTGACAATCAAGATGGGACGTATCCCGAATATGGACGAGGTTTACACCGAGTTCAAAGGGTATGTCCAGACCCAGTCCAGTCTCAGTATTGAAGATGTGGTGAAGGATGTCAGCGCCTATGCACGGCTGTTCGTGATCCTGGCGTTTTCCAAAGCGCAGGAGAAATCCATCAATGCCGCCATCGATAATATCAATCGCCTGAAAGTCGATGTCGCCTACCCTTTTCTCATGGAGGCGTACCGAGATTTTGAAGAGCAGGTGATATCGGAATCGGACTTTCTGCATGTGCTTGCGCTGGTGGAGAGCTATGTGTTTCGCCGCGCCATTTGCGAG
The DNA here is from genome assembly GCF_003574315.2 of Capsulimonas corticalis. Classification (GTDB taxonomy): domain Bacteria; phylum Armatimonadota; class Armatimonadia; order Armatimonadales; family Capsulimonadaceae; genus Capsulimonas; species Capsulimonas corticalis. The sequence continues at coordinate 7,009,635 of NZ_AP025739.1, forward strand.
ATACCGACCAATTCTCTGAACAAGACCTTCGCGGGCCTTCGGAAACTGATCTCTTCCGATTCTTATTTGGAAAGCCTGGAAGCGGCGCTGCTGGTCAAGGATTCGTACCGCCGTTTTCCGAGTGACGACGAATTCGTCGCGCGCCTGCTGGTGAAAGATGTATATAACTTCCGCAACCGAAACTATCTGCTGGATAAGCTCGAAAACGATGGGCGCAAAGAACCCATGAACGTGGATGAGTTCACCATTGAGCACATCATGCCCCAGAATGAAAACTTGTCTACCGCTTGGCTGACCGACCTTGGCGGCAACTGGAAACACGTTCAGGACACTTACCTTCACACCCTGGGCAATCTCACGCTCACACGCTACAACTCGGAATACAGCGACCGCCCGTTTCTTGAAAAACGAGACCTCAAAGACAAAAATGGACAGGCGTGTGGTTTCGCGCATAGCCCGCTTCATCTCAATCAAGAGCTTGCGAATCTCGATCATTGGAACGAGAATGAGATCAAAAAACGCGCCGCCTCGCTTGCGAGTAAGGCCGCGACGATCTGGAAGCCCCCTGCCCTCTCCGCCAGTGTTCTCGACAAATACCGTCAGAACGTGTCCAAGTCGACAGCGTCCACGACCTATACCTATGACAACTACGCCGAAGAGCTGATGGGCGATTTCTTTGAGCTATTCGATGAGCTGCGAGAGCGCACCCTAGCGCTTGATCCCAATATTGAAGAAACGTACTTCCGATATTACGTGAGCTATGATTTGCCAGGCCATTTCATCTACAATGTCTCTCCAAAACAGACACGCCTTCGGTTAGTCACGAACATCGTCCACGACCAGGTCATCGATCCTAAAAACATGGCTTCGGACGCTACAAAGACATATAACCAACCATGGGCGCATGGAATATCCGTGGTGGACCTGAAAACAGAAGCGCAGCTCGATGACGTAATGGCGCTGGTTATACAGGCGCTGCCCAAAGATGAAAATCTCTAAGATCAATCTTTAAAGAACCCGCCGCGTCCCAACAGTTAGAGCAAAAAACCATGAGCGACTATTCCGAAGATGCGTTAATTGAGCAGCCCGCCATCCAGCTATTCCATGAGATCGGCTGGAGCACTATCGACTGCTATCAAGAGGCAATGGGGGCAGCGGGGACCCTTGGACGCAAAAGCCGCCAGGAAGTGGTGCTGACACGGCGGCTGCGTGAATCCTTGGCGATACTCAATCCTGAAACTCCAAACGAAGCTCTGGATTCGGCAGTTGAAATCATCACTCGTGATCGAAGCGCGATGATTCCCGTGAGAGCAAACCACGAGGTCTATCAGCTCCTGCGCGATGGCGTGAAGGTCGAATATCGAGACGAGCACGAAGAGCGCGTCACGACGACCCTGAAGGTTATCGACTGGAACGATCCGTCTAAGAACGATTATCTGCTCACCTCCCAGCTCTGGGTCACGGGCGAGGTCTATAAGCGCCGCACCGACCTCATCGGCTTTGTGAACGGCATCCCCCTCGTGTTCATCGAGCTGAAGGCCAACCATAAGCAGCTCAAAGACGCCTACAACGATAACCTGCGCGACTACAAGAACACCATCCCACAGCTCTTCTGGTACAACGCCCTGATCATTCTCTCCAACGGTAGACAGAGCAAAATTGGCAGCATGACCGCCAACTGGGAGCACTTCGCCGATTGGACCAAGATCAATTCCGAAGGCGAGACAGGCGTCGTGAGCCTCGAAACGATCCTCCGTGGGACTTGCGCCCCCGACAAGCTCGGTGATCTTGTAGAGAATTTCATCCTCTACAGCGAAGAGAGCGGCGGCCTGGTGAAGCTTGTCGCGAAGAACCATCAATTCCTGGGCGTGAACAATGCGTTTGAGGCCGTGAAGGCAATCAAGGCCAACCAGGGTAAGCTCGGCGTGTTCTGGCACACGCAGGGCAGCGGCAAGACATACAGCATGGCGTTCTTCGCACAGAAGGTTCTCCGCAAGCTCATTGGCAACCACACATTTGTCATCGTCACGGATCGCACGGAGCTCGACGACCAAATTTATAAGAACTTCGCTACCGTGGGTGCAGTCACGGAATCCGAAGAACGTGTGAGGGCTGGCAGTGGCGAACAACTCAAGCGCTTCTTGAAAGAAGACCACCGCTATTTGTTCACGCTGATCCAGAAATTCCACGTGGAAAACGGTCAGACATACCCGATGCTTTCTGATCGCTCGGATATCATCGTGATGACAGACGAAGCTCATCGGAGCCAGTACGACATCTTCGCCCAGAACATGCGAAACGCGCTTCCCGAAGCGGCGTTTATCGGCTTCACGGGCACGCCGCTGCTCAGCGGCGAAGAACTCACGAAGTCGGTGTTTGGTGACTACGTCTCTGTTTACAATTTCCAGCAGTCCGTGGAAGACGGCGCGACCGTGCCACTCTACTATGAAAACCGCATTCCCGAGCTGCAGCTCACGAATGATGATTTGAATGAAGACATGGAGGCGCTCCTCGACGATGCTGTTCTTGATGAAGCACAGGAGCGAAAACTTGAAAAAGAGTTCTCCCGCGAATACCATCTGCTGACCCGAGACGAGCGCCTCAACACCATTGCCGACGATATCGTCTCCCACTTCATGGGACGCGGCTTCGAGGGCAAAGCCATGATGATTTCGGTGGACAAAGTCACCGCAGCGCGTATGTATCACAAAGTTCGCGGCTACTGGGAAAGCCGCCTGAACGCGCTGCGCGCGAAGCTCAAGACCGTACCGAAAGAGGAGCGAACGGCGCTGGAGGCCGAGATCGCGTACATGGCCGAAACGGACATGGCGCTGATCGTATCTCAGTCGCAGAACGAAGTCGAGGATATGGCGAAGAAGGGCATCGACATCATGCCGCACCGTCTTCGCATGCAAAAGGAAGACCTGGCCACCAAGTTCAAAAATCCCAACGATCCGCTCCGCATCGTATTCGTCTGCGCCATGTGGATTACTGGTTTCGACGTTCCTTCGTGCTCAACGGTCTATCTCGACAAGCCGATGAAGAACCACACGCTTATGCAAACAATTGCGCGAGCCAATCGTGTGTTCCCAAACAAAAGCAACGGTCTCATCGTGGATTATGTCGGCGTCTTCCGAAATCTGCAAAAGGCGCTGGCGATGTATGGGGCCTCTAAGGCTAAGTCATCCGCGTTCGAAGGCGACGAAGATAGCCCCGTGGCCGACAAATCCCAGCTCGTGGCCGCTCTTGCCGAACTGATCGACGAAACCAACAAATTTTGCTCCAGCATCGGAGTAGATACCGCCGCGATCCAACTCGCCCAAGGATTCAACCGCGTCAACCTGATCAACAGCGCCGTGGAATTAATCATCACCACAAAAGAGCACAAGCTCAAGTTCCTGTCCATGGCGTCCGCTGTGGATAGAACATTCCGCGCCATCCTGCCCGACGCCTCTGTGAACGATCACGGACCAGCCCGCACCCTCTTCGTGAAACTGGCGGATACAATTCGCGTCAATGACGATCCCGACGCGAATATTACGGACATCCTCACCCAAGTAGATGCACTTCTCGACGATTCCGTAGAGGCCGAAAGCTATCTGATCAAAGAACGACCCGCAGGCATGAAACGATACGATCTGAGCAAGATCGACGTAGACAAGCTTCGCGCGCGATTTGAACAAGGTCAAAAGCATACCCAGACTCAGAAGCTGCAGGCTATCCTGAAGAAGGAGCTTGATCGCCTCGTCGCCATGAACAAAACGCGCATGGACTACATGGAAAAATTCCAGGCGATGATCGCAGAATACAACACAGGCAGCCAAAACGCCGACGAGCAATTCCAAATGCTTCTCGACTTCATGGATGGCCTGACCAAAGAAGCCACCCGCCACATCTCGGAAAATCTCACTGAGGAAGAACTGGCGATTTTCGACCTGCTCATGAAGCCCTCCATCGACATGAGCGAAAATGAAGTCAAACAAATCAAGAAGACAGCAAAAGACTTGCTCGAAACACTAAAACGAGAGAAACTGGTCCTTGACTGGCGGAAACGTCAACAATCACGAGCTGGCGTAAAACTCACCATTGAAAGCGTGCTCGACCAACTCCCTGAAGCATTCACCGCCGACATGTACAATCTCAAGTGCGAGCAGGTTTATCAGCATGTCTATGAATCGTATTACGGTGAAGGGCGAAGCGCATATGCTGCTTACGCGTAATTAGTCCATTTTATCGACAGGATAGCAATTCCGAAAATGTGTGCAATCAATTCTAACGACATGAACGATATTTCTTTGCAACCGAACATTCTCGCACAATGTGATAGTCTCGTTATGCTCCAACGATTAGAGTCAGAAACTGTTACACTTGCGTATTGCGATCCGCCATGGCATCCCGAATTGCCAGAGGGGGAAGCTACCGAACGGGCTTTCCTGGAGCATCTTTCAAAGATCGTCCAACAAACTCAGCGCGTTCTAAAAGATACGGGATGCCTGTACTTTCACTCATTGCCATCAATGACAGGAGTCACACGAACGATCCTTGATCAGGTATTCGGGCGGAAGAACTTCCGTGCTGATATTATTTGGCCCCGCCGCATCAAAAATCTAAGGTCGTCAGAAGTTGTTCAGCAGCACGATACGATACATGTTTATTCGAAATCCGATACATTCATTTATCGCTCGCCAACACGAGCTTTGAAAACTCATGAGCTCCAAGATCATTTTCCATATGCTGACAATAATGGCCCATATCGGCTTACTGACTTGACAATGCATGTTGAGCGTCCACAATTCCAATTCTCATGGCGAGGCTTCACACCACCTCCAACGCGATCCTGGCGCTACAATGAAGACGCCATGAACAGGCTGGATGAATCGGGACTTATCGATTTCTCGACATCAGGTCGTCTACCAAAGCATAAGGTTTATCTCAAAAACGACGCAACCGTGGAAATAGAAAGCATTTGGTATGATCTCGGTACTTCAGGAACGCCGCAGAGTATGGCCTCGACACAGCAGCCCGTCGCCTTGTTGGAGCGGATCGTTTCGATGTCAACTGATGAAAATGATGTAATCGTCGACCCATTCTGCGGAACAGGAGCGGCTCTGATTGCGGCTCACTCGTTAAACCGACGATGGTTTGGCTGCGATATTTCGCCTCACGCAATATTAACGACCGCAGAAGAGTTGAAGAAACTTAGTAACGTACTTCCAACTCAATATAATATTGTTGATCAGGCTGATATGGAGCAATGCGCGTGTGTTTCCCTGATGAGCTACAAGAAGTTGTATCTTGGGTTTGCGGACAGCAAAGCCAGAGAATTGATACATGGCGGCGAAAGTGGTTGGTGCGAATTTAAAGCTGTATTACGAGGACGACCAGAAGCAAATGATGGATACGATCTTCAACACAGTTGCCTAAAGACAGTGGCTGCTTTTCTAAACTCTGATGGAGGGACTCTACTGATAGGCGTACATGACGACAAAACAGTTCTAGGTGTACGAGTGGAGGAATTTGGTGGACGGGACAGTTTTGAGAGACATTTTTGGGGACTATTACATGAGGCACTCGGCAAAACCGCTAGTAATGACATTAAGACATATTTTGAGGAAATCTGCAATAAGCCGATATATGTGGTGGAATGTGGCCGTAGTGAAGTACCCGTCTATTTAAAATATAAGCGACGCAGCGACAAGGGTAAAGAAGAAGAGTTTTACGTACGGACGGGACCGAGAACAGAGAGCCTTTCAATTAGCGAGGCTATACAATATATTATAAAGCATTTCGATATCGCAAAGCAGGATTTTCAGCGTGCAACTTTATAATTCACGGCAGGCTCTATTATTCGATCCAACATACTCAATTAATCAAACGCGAACCCTCCCGCCGATAGTAGGCTTAGTATCATTATCGTAGGACTGGAAACGTCCTATGAAGGATGGCAATCTCAACGATGACGATGGAATGATCTGATATCCCCGCAACGCGCTCATGATGATTGTAGTCAACCGCCGCAATGGAAGGCAACAAATGAGGCGTACAGAAAGCGTGGTCGATCCGAAAGCCGTTCGCGACGCGGCTGTACCAAGTGTATTCCTGATCCTGTGGATGCTTATTATGCCACGCATCAATCCAGCCTACTTCTGTCACCTTTGTCATCATTTCAGGGCACGCGAATGGCGTTCCCTGAGCGTCCGATTTGAACCCCGTATTCAAGTCGCCGATCAGAAGGTATTTTGTGTTCGCGTGGTCGTGTGCATACTTGATCACCGCCTCCCAAAACGCGCGTTTCGCCTGCGTTTCGGGTGACCTGGCGCTTGCCCCGCCACCGACAACATGAACGCACAGAACTCCAAAGTCCATGCCATCAATAGTGAAGCTGACCCAGCGGTGGGAAAGGGTTTCGGCATAGATGGGAACAGCGTGAAGCTTTAATGGATACCGCGAAGCTACTACAATGTCGTTTGCGAAATCGAGGGTGTTCGTAGTATGTTGGTGAGGAAAGCCCGCCTCGTACAGCGCAGGCGCAATGGTATCATTCGTAGGCCGATACTCTGACAGCAAGATGAGGTCTGGCGAGTGGGCAAGCACTGCCGTCGCAATGTTGGCGGCGTTTGCCCTTCCACCTTGGCGAATATTCCAAGATAGTATCTTTGTGGATCGCATAAGATAGTTAGCGCTAGTTTAAACTATACGCCTTAAAGCTGGAACAATCAGGTCGTGACTTAGTCCCTGTGTGTGTCTAGCGGACGAATCTTCGGTAGCCCGACTGTGAACAACCAGCCCACTTGCAGTATTTACGAAGAAGTGTGTATTTGACATAAGTGTTGCAAAGCGCCCTTTGAATAGGGACAAATCGTCCGAATGTGATCCCCATACGTACCAAATCCATGGAAATATATTAGTCTCCGAAGGACAAACTTTGGCGGTAGAATGGATTTTAATTCGTTTAATCGCCATCTCAAGATCAGGGTTGCATAGATAGAAGAGATTTAATATTTGAATATAAGCATTCGCGGGAGGCGTTTTTGCGGCTAAAACGTATGCTTTTCGAACAATGCTCCTTACATTCGGAATTAGCTTGTCGCCACCGAGGTCAATTGGCTGCAACCCGCTCTTGGAAGCGTATAGCGGGCGAGCAGAACCTGGGTTCTTCCCAACAACAGCGCCAATACACACATCCTGTTGGCTTGGCGCGCCAATGGGATCAAGATACACACGCGTGTCATATCTGAATGTGTCCGATCCGACCTGCTCAAATGACGCCCAGTCCTTATATCCGCTAGATTTCAATGTATTCTCCTCAATTTCCACACACCACCAAATTATCGCTTACGACTCTTCTCTTAATCTCATCGAACATCTTCACATGGTCGAATGCGAACATCTCCCACTGATAATTGGCTCGGTACCGTTTGGCAGCTCCATACAGCCGCTCCCAGCTAAAAACCCCTCTGACGAGCACTTCGCGAGGAACTTCGTGGAAGACATCCGCCAAGTCAGCCGCCTGGCGAGCTTGCCCTATTCCATCCAAGTGACGTATCGCGATAAGCGCCAGGCTCAACATCTCGGTGAAAAGTGCGCGTTGGTTCTGGGATGGTTGTGACGTTTGCTCGGTCATTCTCCTACCCCACCCTGTTCTCAAAAAACAGAAGCGATCCGTCGCATTCACCACAATCCGCCCAGAATTTCGGCCCACTCTTCCTGAGCTTGGCCTTACTTCCACAAGCTGAGCATATGACCTTGATCGGCGTGTTGCCTTCGCATCCTCCGCACTTGAAATAGTAACCATATCGCCCATATTCAACTGTGATATCGGCGGAGGCGCAATGCCGACAGGCATGGCCGCTGGCCGCTGCTGCCATGTCCGTTGGTGGCGTCGCCACCGTCACCGCCGTCGTCGGCATGGAATATTCCACTGCTTGCGCTTCTACTGGCACAGGCTCGGGATTGGTCGCGCCTGGCTTGTGCTTCGCCAGCAGGAAAATCCTAATCCTATCGACATCGGCGACTGACAGCGTGTAGGACGTGTCGGATTTGAAATTGAGTGGGCTTGAATCTTTGCGATGCTGTGCGACAAGTTGCTTCACGCGCTCCGAGATTTGATCAGCTTTCATTACTTCTGGCAGCGGATTTTTCTTGGTACGCTGAATCACACCTTCATCAGAGATAGCGACCAACAAATCGATAGGCATCGCGCCGAACCGCACCTGCAGCAGACCGAGGATTTTGCCAACAAGGTCTGGGGCATGATCGTCCAAGAGTCTTCGGAGAAGATCAGCCTGGCGCTTCGCCTGAAGCACTGGCGACGCCATCCCTCGGTCTCGCCCATCCCAATATCGGCTCCATTCCTCGCGCTCATTGATCTTCACGCGACTCGTGACACTCTTACTCTCGATAATGACCATGCCCCAGCGGTGCAGGATCAAGTGATCGATCTGCGCGATTTCGCCGTTGCGCTCCACGCGAAGATCGTTGAAGACCAGGACATCGGGGGCTTCGGCGAAAGCGCGGCGCAGGTAAAACGCCATTTGTTCTTCAGCGCGACGACCAGCTTTGGAGAGGGCGTCGGTAGCGGTTGAGGGATCGGGGTCTTTGAGGATCATCGTTTGGTTCTTCGAGGTTGATTGGTGATAGGATTATACCTTGGAGGCGTGGGCGCGCAGGAATTCGTTTTGGCTGATGCGGATGAGAAATTTTGTGTCATTGCCATTTGAAGCCGTTACACCTATGGGTCCCATACGTACGGAATTTTGACAGATAACGAGGGGGTGGGTCGTTGAAAAAGGTACTACTAAGGAATTGGTTGCGTGACGGGGTATGGATGCCTTAATGGGTGTCTGGGAGAGGCAGATGTCTGCGTTTTTGAATTTTAGTAGGGGGTGGTCTTGGATTTTATCGATTCTTGGGATGGAGAGGCCGTTTTTGAAAATTATATTATATGGAATTTTTGAATTTCGAGGGATGTAGAGTCGATTAATTTTGACCTCGCAATTAACGGGGGGGGGCGTTCTCTAATACGAAATCACCATGGCCGAAGTTATCCATTGAGTTTCTGCGAAACGGATTGTGATCTTCGTCGTGAAGCGGCGGGCGTGGAGGCCCCATCTACTCTAAAACTGTCGGCTGAATATCACTAATCGGCGCTGCCGAAGCTGATACGAGGCCAACAGGCTCACAGAGACACTAATTCGCGTTTCTACTCTAAAAACGACAGCTGATAATCACTAATCGGGAAGCAAACTGTCGGGTGAAAATCACTAATCGGCAGCCTTGCGCCTACAAGGTTGGTCCACGAAGCTCGTTATCGCGCCTACACGCCCATTTTCGGGGCGATTAGTGATTATGCGCTGTTGATTCGACCATTATTAGTGATATTCAGCCAACAGATTCGCGCTCATGGGAGCGAAAATGGGCGAATTCGGCCCGAGATTGCCATCAATATTGCATTTGCGGCAACACGATTTTATTAGTGATTATGAGCTGTCGATTCGCCGACGATTAGTGATTATGAGGCGACACTTTTAGAGTAAAAACCCGAAAACAGCCCTTTTTGAGACGTGTCCAGATCAGGCGTTCGGGCACCCGCGGTCGAGGTTGCATTTGGTATGCACACCGCGCAGGACCGCATGTTCGTTGTGATAAGCTTGCCAGGCAGTAACCAGGCGTCGTCGGGCTGGACTGGATCGATTGGATCGGGATGGATAGAGCGGAATGACGCCAGGAGGCGGCAGAAGGGGTCTACGTGGTCGACATGGAGCAACTGGCCAGGCACGATGGCCTGATCGCAGATCGCGCAATGGGTGGGCATGGGGGTGATGCAGCGGAAATGATACATCTGATCGCCGACTTTGGAACGGGCAGTATCGGAAAGCTTACGGTGCTCGGTTTTGGCAGATCAATGGCAATTGGCTAGGCCGAAATAAAATCGTTTGTCTTCGGGGCCGACGTACGCGGCAAAAACTCGATGGCTGCCTTGGGTCTCGGTGGTAAGGCGCGCGACCTCGCCGTGGCTGTAAAACCATTCCGCATGTGTATGGTGGCGCATCAGGTCGGCGACGAGCCGCGCCGCAAAACCCGTTAATTCATCGCGCTCAACAAATCCATCTTCATCCAGCAATATTTCGGCGGCGCGCTTCGCCTCCGCCATCGATCCCCATACTCTTCCGCCCAAGTCGTGTTTTCATCCAATTTCTCCTCGCGATTGTGCTCGCGTGGAGATTTCTTCTGAGGCGGCGGGCGCGGGACCTATTGCTCACATAGCTTTATTTTTCGAATGGTAATCGTGTTGTCAATTCGGTACGAACATGCGACGTATGGTGTAGAATTGCTTGTATGACTGAAGCACGCAATCATCATGTGGTACCCCGCTTATATTTAGCAGGATTTTGTGAGGACGAACGTGGGAAATATATTTATGAATACTCCACGGAGAAAACCTACTCACCTCCCACTAGGCTCGGTAGACAATATGACAAAAACCCGCAGCATTTGTCGATCAAGGGCGCAGCGGGGATTATTCGCGACGAATACAGCTTCACAAATGTTGACGGCACGGTCAATCTTTCAAAAGTCGAAGAGCGCCTGGCACGGCTCGAAGATTACAGCACAACTATCGTCAAAATTCTTCAGGGCCAGCGGAATTCGACCAATAAGCGCTCGCTATCTCCACTATCGATCTACCAAAAAGCCACGTTTTCCGTTTACATTAATCTTATGGTTTTTCGAACACCTCATGGAAGAGCAATGGGCGAGCAACTCTGGCGAGAGAACCATCTACAAACGGCCTTTGAGCAGCACCGCAGCGCTATGGCCGAAATGCGTGATTTTATCACGGAAAAAAATATTGATCCGTCAGGCAGATTCGACCACCTAATATTAGAGTTCGAGAAGCACAGGCATAGTATTGGCCATAAGGGTCCAAGCTACAACACATTGAGCAATGAACTAATGATAATTCGCGGATTACCTCCTGGCACTGTTGCTGATTTCTTGCAATTTTCCGACGGATTATCTGGAGATTCACTGCCCGATTTCGTACGTACATCAAATATCGTCAACAACATTCATTTCAACACGAAGTTATTTCGAAGAATGAGATGGACGTATTTGATGGTTCCGTCAGGCTCGGTGTTTGTAACAAGCGACAGTCCTGTCGCTTGCCTGCGAAATGTTCCACTGTGGCATTCGCAAGCGGAATTGACTTTTCCAGTCTCAAAAACGGTGGCGATATATTGCTCATGGCATCAGGACTTGCCTGAGGGATATCTCATAGCAAAGCCTGATGTTGTTGGGGAGATCAATCGCCGCACTATGTCAAACGCAAACATGTGGGTATTCGCGTCGCGCGATTCACAAGGCATCGTGGATGCGATTGCGCTGCGCCATCGCCCACAGTATTCAATTTACGAACGACTGTAGCGTGTAATGCCAACGACAGGTACAATAATGCCATGTCAAACAAGCCAACATATAAAGGAATGAGTCGGGAAGCATACCTCGATATCGTCAATACGGAGTGGGAAGCATTCAAAAACAACCCTGATTTTGACGATGAAAGGAATGTTCAAAATTTCCTAGAGAAATATCCCTGTCTTATACCGTGTCCTTTCGGAACAAGTGGGCCGAATAATCACGGTCCATACCCGTTCGCTGTAATCACTCAGCCTGTTTTACCGTCATTTACGAAAAAAGTCCCAGACTTCATGTGGATCACGTCCAATAGTGATTTCGTTCATCCTACTCTAATAGAGTTAGAATCACCTAAGAAGAAATGGTTTAATCTGGACGGCACTCCGACTGCTGATTTCACCCAAGCATATGATCAAATATCAACTTGGATGGCATGGTTCGAAAACCCGCTCAACAAGGCTCAATTTGCCGAATACTACCATTTGCCTGATTATTTCCGAGAAAAGCGCATTATGCGGCCAAATTATGTCTTAATTTATGGCAGGCGCGACGAGGCGACGCGTACGAGGGAATTAGCAGAAAAACGTGCCATGATGATACGTCCTGGCGAAATACACATGAGTTATGATCGTCTTGGTCCGTCACTAGATGCGATGGGCTTCATCTGTTCTAAAGTGGATAAAGATGGATATGTAGCTCAGTACATCCCGCCTACTATTACGCCAGACCCTTGGAACGCCCCGAAAATGAGCGTTCATCGATTTAAAGATGATGCTGTCCGTCAATCACCTCATTTCAACGCACAGGGCGCTGTAGATTTAATTGAAGCGTTCAAGTATTGGGATGAAGAAGCAAAAAAAGCTCAGGGACCGCATATGACGAATTCGAACGGAATCACCCCGTGGCCCATCCGCTAAATTTATCGTGCTACGACAGATATAGACGGGCTCTGCCGTAGCCATGATACACAAGCCTGACTGACACAGACCTCGACAACCAACGTGCCTGATTGATGCTGATAATGGTCGTCGAGGTCTCTCCCATGGCCTATTGTTGCCTTCGCCTACTTGATCGTCGGCGATTTACCATAAATTCAGCCCGCTGCCCTGTTGGTTTCGTGGCAGCCTGAGGCTCTTGATCCGTATGGCTACTCAGCGCTGCGTATTTCGACATCAATTTATTCTGAACTTCGCCGTGGTGCAGATATCGAAACGTAGTTTCCGTGATGCTGTGGCCGAGCGCCGACTGTATAGCCTTGATCGGCGCGCCATTCTCCATCATACGTGTTGCGAAGGCATGGCGCAGGCTATGGCACTTAATATTTGGCTGATCGGCAAGGTCTGCAAGAGCCTTGATTTCCTCAACTGTCTTACATAGACTTTGATATCCAATGCGTCGGCCACGGTCGTACATGAAGAGAAACGGTAATTTGCAGTCAGGTTCACGCAATGCCAACCACTCAGAGAGAGCTGCGATGCATTCCGCTGGAGGAAAGAGCTGGCGCGACTTACTGCCCTTCCCTGAGGCGACGAGTAACGATTTGTTGGCGATATTGACGTGCCCCACCTCCAAATCCAGAAGTTCCTGAGCGCGCAGTCCAGAATAGATCAAAACCGACAGCAAAGCTCGGTTCAACGCCTTCTTGCGTGGATGTCTAATGCGCTCTACAGCCTGTAACAGTCGTTCGACCTCCTCTGTGGAAACAGTAAGACGTTGAGCGGCATCTCTCTTTGGCATGGTCAGTGTGGCTGTGGGATTCGATTGGATCGCGCCGTTCGCCACGAGAAAATGCCCCAGTGCCTTGATAGGTGCGAAAGCTCCACGGATTGTTCGCGGGCGACATCCCCTGCCACTCAGAGTGTACTGGTAGCGTCGCAACACAGTAGGGTCGAAGACGGAAAGGTCGGGATCGGGATACCCGTTCTCATTCAGCCAAGCCAGCATGTGACGCAGCCATGCTGCGTATGATTTGCAAGTAGCCTTGGCATGGCCCTTTTCGACAGAAATGTAGTTGAGATAATCTGAGACGGCGTCTTGCAGTTTCATGTAACGCTGATTCCTTCCGAGAGTGGAGTGAAACAGCCGAACACGAAATCACGCAAGATGGAAGCGTTGAGTGTGGGAGAATTGACTTGCAAGGTATGAATAGAGTGATTCATACCTTGCAAGATCGATCTTGGTGGGCGATGAGGGATTCGAACCCCCGACCTCCTCGATGTGAACGAGGCGCTCTACCACTAAGCTAATCGCCCAAGAGCGATTACGATGGGCTTATTATACTGGGCGCTCGCCATGGATGTCAAGAGGCGGATGGCGATGGTTATGGTTTCATTATCGATTTTGAAGCGTCTTTCGGGCAAGGAGAAACGCAGTCCTGGCTTGGGGTATTCCACTGTCGCAAGTCGCTAACGATTTCTGCATACCAGTGGCGTCGCTTCTACGAGGTAAACTGATTTCATCCGCTGATTTTAATTCCCAGATGATGTGGTAACACAAACCGAGGTTACGCTGGAGTACTACGGCGAGGAGTTTCCGCTTGTGGAGCGGCAAATGCTGATGCGTGATCGCGCCGTACCGGGACTGGATGTAAAAAACAGGACAACCATGGACCAAGATTTCGATCAACGATGGCGAGCGGCCGCCACACCGTTCGATGGCGTCACGATCTATTCTGCGGGCTGCGCACCTCTGGCCGAATTGCGATATACGTTGAACGCTGTGTTCAACATTTTGCGTGAACAGAGCCCAAACGCTGAACTCTTTAATTTATCGGACTGGCATGAGCATGACGGTTATGTTAACGAGGCTACCCCTAGTTCATGGAACGAGCTTCAGTCTTACCTGATCTCAACAGATGCGCTTAAAGGTCTGAGCACTGGCGAGACCTACGTGCGCATCGCTATCTTCAGCAAGCACCGTGATTTTCTCTTGCGCGTGTACATTCCCGACGCGTACGACAATCCGCACTTCGGCTATGACGATCCAAACCTCGTTGATTGCGGTATCTTCGACTTCACCAGCACAGAGCCGTTGGCGCTAAGAATTAGAGATGCGGCGATGGATGCTGGCGCAAGCGACATTCGGATGATGCCTGCAAAGGAATTCTTTGACAAAGGTTATGGTGGCTGACTGCGGTCAGGATTCGTAATGAATGAAAAACGATGATGAACGAAGCTTTCTTCGACGCCGTGGCTAAGGGACATACGGATCGAATGCTGTCTCTACTGAAAAGCGGGATCGATATAAACGCGCGCGACTCTGTAGGAATGACCGCGCTCATGGTGGCCGCAAAGAGAGGCAATACGGAGACGGTAGAAGCCCTGCTTGACCGAGAGGCCGACGTAAACGCGCAGGCGACCTACTATGGCTGGACGGCGCTGGCGTACGCCGCCAACCGAGGATATGAGAAGATTGTGCGACTTCTTTTGGCGCACGGCGCTGATCCCGATCTCAAAGCGGAGCGAAGCAAAACAGCCCTTGTTTTGGCGGCAGACAGGGGACACACAGCCACGGTGATCGCGCTGCTCAGAAAGGGAGCGGATGCCTGTGCCAGCCCCGACCATCATGGCTGGACGGCGCTGGGACGCGCCATCAAAAACGGGCGCATTGAGATCGTGGAAATCCTCCGCAAAGCGGAAGCTGATATAAAGAGGACTTAGTTCTCCCTTCTCAGCTCGACACGGACAAAACGCACTTATGGACACCATCGAATTCAAGCTCGTAAAAGACTCCGAAATTTATGCCGATAAAGCCCCCTCCCCTGCGGTTGCTATCTTCGTCAATGGCCGTAGCTTAATCGATCTGGCGCGCGAAATCGAATTGCCGTTCGCCGAAGCCGAAGGAAGAACAACCGATGCCGGGAATTACGCTTGGCTGCGCCTTAACTGGCTCCACGGCCCATGGGAGCATTTCCACGGCACAGCGGAATCCGAGTTTTACTATCGCGCCAAGACAAACCTTCTCGAATGCGGCGACTGCGGCGTGTCGGGGTGCTGGCCACTACTGGCGCGTATCGAAGTCAAGAAGACGATCGTCGTGTGGAAGAAGTTTGAGCAGCCGTATCGACGGAAGAAGTATGCGTCAAGCCGCGTGAAGCATTGGAATTACGACATCTTCGGCCCATTCCGCTTTGATCGCGAGCAGTATGAAACGGCGCTGAAAGCAATGATCGGTGAAGCATCAAAGACAGTCACTCCGCCATTCGCGTCAGCTTGACCGTGCGCAAATACACAAAAGACGCTACAGGCCCTCCGCTCTGCGCCTTATCAAGCTCCAAAAGATAATTGCTCACACCGCCCACATTTCCGCCTCGACTTGCCTTCTCATTGACGTATAGCGGCGCTGGATACTTACCGTTCACAGACGCGCTGATCGTCCCAGAGATCGTGTTTGTGACATCGCCATTGTCGCTCACAGTTTTGAAAGGCTTGCCGACTGTCACGGGGATGACCACTTGAAAATGATGATTGAGCACCGAGTCCAGCGTCACGGAGAGCATCAGCGCATCCTTGTCAGGAGCGGCAGAGCTGGACAGAGGCGCGATGGAAAACATCGCGGCGCAGAGGACTACAGCGCAGATGATGTTACGTTTCATTGATCTTTACTCTAATGAGCAGGCGCTGGCTTACAATCTCAGACGGAAGATCGATCAAGATCGACGGTGGTGAATCTGACATCAGGATGGGCGTCCTTCCTCGGCGCTATGCCGCTGGCAAGTTCACAAAAAGTGTACCCCGACACACCACTCCCTGAGCTACTGATTGGCTGCGGCTTGCCCCCCCCCGCCGCCAACTGGTATTACGCCCCTGGCAGGCAGGGATAAAACCCGATATCATCGTAAGACTTCGCCCGAACGTCGTCCGGCGAGTTCAGGCCCAGAAAGGCAGGCATCCCAGTGTTATCCATCACCAACGAGAAGGTCGCAGGCTTCGTTCCGCGATGGGCCGAATTTCGCGGGTTCTCGATCCTCTTCGACAGCCCAGGCGATTGCCTGAGCCCCCGCGGCGGACTTCTCGACCTGACCTGCGATGTGGATGGCGATCCCAATCTCGGCTTCTACAAGAGTCTGCGGGACAGCCTGGCCCGACTGAACCCCGATCTCCTCACAACCACCTATTCCTTCTGCCCGCTCCCGCCGTCCTCTTACCATGTCACTGTCTGGGACGGAGGCAACCAGGGGAATGTCGCGCGGATGTTGGCTGAACAGCGCCCGAAGCTAGAGGATTACCTCGCGGCCCTGCCCGACGCCGCCGTAAGGCCGCATGAGATGACCGACATGGCGCTGGCGTCTCCCCTCGTTCGCAGGCGAGACTGGGGCGTCGAGTTCCAGTTCGACGAACTCGTGATCTGGGGCGGCGTAGTCATGGTGGCGCGGCTGGCCCCGACCAACGCCGGCCAGAACGCGTTTGAACGATTCGTCGCGGAGCGCCGTGACCTGAACGCCTCGTTTCGGGAGAAATTCGGTATCGGCGCCTCGGAAGGGTACACGCCGCACGTCTCGCTGGGGTATTTCGCCAACCGTGAGGGCGCACAGCTGGCGCTTCCATGCTTACGGGAGTGGAACGCGCTATTCGGAAACCAGATGCAGGATTTGCGGCTGATATTCGAGCACGCAAGCATCTACGGTTTCACGGACATGGCGACTTTCTTCACGTCACCGTCACTGGCGATGAGCCTCGGGAAGTGACGATCGAACGCGCCAGGGCATCGTCGGGCTCAGCAGCCGCAGTTCGGAGGACCATACAAGTTTGCCAAGCTCGCACAGGCGCTGTGTCAATATCGCGAAGCATTGATTCCCGCACTTTTCCCGATCAGTTCTCAATTCCGCTCTGACAACCATGCCAAAATCACCAACCACATCCCCTGCCCGCCTCTATGTCATCCTAGCGCGCGAAGCGTCTGTTGGCGTGATCTTTCGCCAAGGCCCAAGCGATTGGACTCAGATCATTCACTGGGATACAGCAACCGACACCTTCACGCCAGGGCAATGGTTCCATGGAGACATCCAATCACGGCGCAGCGATCTCTCCCCTGACGGAAAACTAATGATCTATCACGCGGTGAAGGACACTTGGAAGACGCGCAGGGATACCGAGTATACGCACACATGGACTGCAATTAGCAAGCCGCCATATCTGACCGCGCTAGCGCTCTGGCCACTAGGAGAAAACCCAGGCGGCGGCGGGATGTTTCAATCGAACGAGGAAGTTGTGGTCCATCATCCTCCGTCACATATGGCAGCGCATGAGAAGCACCAGTCAAAAGGGTTGCGTGTAACGTACACGGAACCTGTCATGCACGGGTTCGGACAGGTGGAGTTTGATGGTTACGGATTTGCGCGGGAATCCCAGCGCTTTGAGCGCGATGGATGGCGACAAATTCAAGAGTGGCACGGCGAACATATTCCTAGCCCTCGGCAGCATGCGATCGGCTTGATGATGATGGAAGTTCTTGAAGGCAGAAAAGTGTTCGGAGAGCCAGAATATCAGGAATGGTATCGAGAAGCGTATGGGAACCTGCCTGTAGACGATGGCTCTATGCATTATGTGGATTACGCTCCTGGGATTAAGGAGAAGCAGAATTCCAGTCAGACTTCCACGCTCACAATCACAAAGACACGGGGCGAAAGTCTGTATTCGGATGGATTTCCCTTCCTCAACGTCTACTCTGTCCGAGACAACCATGGCCATGAACAGCAGATCGAAAAAGCAGAATGGGCCGACTGGGATCAGCAAGGGCGATTGGTTTATGCGCGCGATGGAAAGCTGTTCGAGTTCACGCTCGCGGGGGAGTCAATCGAGTTGGCGGAATTTAATGACGCAAAGCCCGAGCAGATGGCCGCGCCTGAGTGGGCAAAGACGTGGGATTATAGTAAGAAGGACGAAGATCGACCATGAGTGAAGCCGTGCGGCGCTGCAAGGACGGACGGAATTTGTCCAAAGGATTTTAGATCGCGGTGCTCAGGGCTGATGGGCGCACGCTGGCGGTCCTCGCGGCGACAGACACGGATTGAGATTGCGAGACTTGACTGTGGTTCTCTTGCGGGAGGAAAGATCAATGAACAATCGCTACATTGTTGTGCTTATGATCGGTGGAGTATTATTGGCTGCTGAAGGATATGCGGCATTAAACGCCGAGCATTTAGCATGTCCGACACCTTACAGGTACTCAGGGCCATACTCAGATACGTCGGCAGGCAGACTTGAGATATCCATTCGCGAGTTCGCATTGCTGATTGCGGCGACAGGTTCGGCCTTGGTCTTACTGGCGTGCAATTCTTGGTTACGTGGCTCCCCCGCTGCTGACTAGGAAAAAGTACCGAAGCCGAACATGCCACGGCTTTTCGCGACGATGTTTTAGGACAAGCCGCGAGCATGGCTTCGTGCTGGTCAAGCCGAACAAAGAAGGTATTTATCACATCGACGGCATGGATGCTCATGACGATCTGGCCGAGCCAACCAACGCGAGCATTTACCACTGGCTGATCCTGACGGCGCAGGGCGGGGTTTAAAAACGATGCTAAGAAAATTCATCGCAGCGTTCGTTGGTATGGGGGTTGGGTTTCTGATTGGCGCTGCTACGGTGAAGTTTATCGTGATGCCATGGGAGAATCGAACAGACCCTGGCGGATACAACTATACACTATGGCTGTATATTATATTTGGGCTGATCGTAACGACATGGATCGGCCTGTACTGTGGCCTCGAAGTAGAATGGGCTAGCAGCCAGCGTCAGAGAAAGTTGCGCGCACAGGGCGAAGATCAAGTTAAAGATGAGAGCAAAATATAGGCAATTCTTATCAGGACAATCTTGGAACAGATATCCTATCCTCTGTCCCGAGTTTGAGCGCCGCACGCCAGGAACAGGTTATCGGGGATAAAAGAAACTATGGCGACATCATATCGGCATCCCATCATGGACATTATCGGCCATGAGGTCCATCAAGTGCGATTCGCCGCTGGCGGCAGCGCCGCTCGCCTCATCTTCCTCAGCGGGGACAACCAGCTCTCCGAGATCGCAATTGTGGGGATGGTCAAGCTCGTTCGCGGCGCAGACGAAACATTGCTCAAGGGCGCTCTGATGGGCAAACACTTTAATCCACGCGAACTGGCGCCTCTCCTGAACCTGCTCACGGGAACGGTCACGGATATCGCCGCCACGGAATGCGAAAATGACGATGGCTCGCTTGAGCCTGCGCTTTCGATCTCTTTCTCGAACAGGCAAACGCTGGTGATCGGCGGCGACACAATGGGAAATGAAGGCTGGTCATTTCGGCACGGCAAAGGCGTGGTGAAGGTGATCTGAGATATGGAAAAGGCAGACATAAATATCGCGCCGCCTGACGTATTGATACGCTACTTGGCAGTCTTCTCGCGATTCTTCCGCGAATCCCAGAAGTTTCTGGACGCCGAGGATTATGGCGGTATTTTACTCACTGGGCATGCCGCCAATGTCCTTCATCACACTCCTATGAACCTCAGTCACTACCGAGGAGTCAAGGCCGATTGGAAAGAGCGGTCGAGTGAGTTCTTTGGATCGTGGGCTAGTCGCTTTCGGGCCGATGGTGCGCCCGAATATCTTCTTACGATTTGGGATGAGATTTTCACGCCTATGCAGGACCACGCCGAGCTTGGTTTGCATGCTGATCTATCGAATTTGGATTTGGCTCCACCCGTCGTTTTTGACGCATTTATGGCCCTGTTCCTAGACGCTTGCTTATCCATGCGTTTCTTAAACAACATCTCCTCAGAACCTGTGGAATGGCAGATGCCTGACGCCTCTGTGATCAAAGATGGTGAGCGGGCCATTATCGCCAGCACTCAGATTGCGCGAGCCTTTGCGCCGCTTCCCACAGCGTTGCTGCATTGGAGTTCGTTCGACCCAGAAAGCTTTATAAACCACGAAGAAATGATCGAAAGGACCGTACTGCGCGAGTGGTGGGCGCGGTCCATTGATCAAGTGCGGGCAGCGGTCACGGCAGCATCTGCAGAAGATGCGAAGAAGCAAACACTATAAATACAAAAGACGATCTTCCAAGCGGCTTGATTCGCATCAAAAACGGCCATGTCACCAGTGGTCCTTGGAAGGCCGCGCAGCCAGATGTGAGATACCCTTGCCCTTGCTGCGGCTACCCCACCCTGCCCAGGCGCGGATGGCAGGATATCTGCGGTCTCTGTAGCTGGCATGATGACGGGCAAGACGATCCACACGCCGATGAAGTCTGGGGGGACCGAATAGCCATTACTCTTTAGTGGTGGCTCGTGAGAACTTCAAGCGCTATTGGGTGATCTTCAGCCCTGACAATGACAGACGCATTGGCGGCGGGGATTCCGAGATTATACTTGCGGCGAAAAAGGCAATGGTGGCGGCGTTTGACGCCATGGCCGATGCTGACGATTTAGAGAAAGATCGGTTGTGGGAAGCTGTGGGGGATGCTGAGACAGTCATGAGCCAAGAAACTCGTAGAACGCTTGATGAATATGAGCTGCGGATGATGGGCAAGTTGCGGACAGACTAGTTCACATCAATAAACTGCCCCGCAGCAAGCTGCGAAGTATTGAGAGCCTAAGAGCCGCAGGCGCGCTGAAGCGCACCTACGGACAAAGCAGGGTACGAAGCAAGCTTCGGGGTATTGACATCCCGCTGTGAATAAACAAAGGAGCGCGTCCGACGCACGAACCGAGTCAGACGCTGGAGGGCGTGATGGACATATTCGGCGGTTCAGCCAAACCGTTCGCTGATAGGCTCGGTGCGCGACATCGTCAGGATGAGCGTCGTCCCCTTTGGTCCCGTCAGGATATCGACGGTATCGACGAGGGCCATTAGCGTGATCCCATCCCGAGCGTTCCTTTGCTGCCCAGCCGTTTTGGAGAGTCATTTAGGGAATCGATTCCCACTTCAGCCCGGTCCCATTGTCAATCACTTGAACCTGGATCGTATCGTCATCGTGACTGACATTCACCGTCCCGCCATTTCCATGCACGATCGCGTTCATCATCGCTTCGGAAACCGACGAGATGAGATCGATTTGGCGTGACGCGCTGAAGGCGAGCCGCTGGGTGACTTCGCCGATCTCTTTGCGCAGCGACGTCTCCGCAAGCTCCCGTCCCGCGATTTCCCGCTCCAGCGTCTCGCGCCGCATCTTTTCGATATTGAGCTGTTCCAGCACATCCTCACCGCGAATGAGGCCAGGAAATCGGGACGAGTTGACAAGAACGGCGAAGCCGCAATCGGCGGTCACCATCGTCCAGGGAACGTTCAGGGGATACGTCAGACGCCAGTAGGAAAGCCCCTCCATGAAGCGCCCGGAGGAGCAAGCGACAAAAATGATCGGCACGAATACGCGCAGGAGCCGCTGAAACCAGAGGTGGCGCGACACGCTATGGCCTCAAGAAGCCATAGATCAGCATGCCCGCGCCGGCGGCGCCAGCCGCAAGACCGATAAACCAAACCCGCCGCCGCTTCGTCAGCGCAGCCACGGCGGAGAGCGCGATAGCGATCTGGCAGAGACTGACGGAGAAAGCGAAGATATGATGCCGAGCGAGGTAGCGCTCAGACATCGTGCTCGACGTTTCTGCCTCCTTGATCAGCTTTTCCGCATCCGCCTTGATGCCCGCTTGCTTTTGCTGATAGTGATCCGCCTGCGCCTGATCCTGGGCCGTCGCCGGAGATCCCACGGGAAGCCGCTGCGCCGCGGTTTGGTAGATTAGGGACTTCAGCCCTTCGGCCTGATAATAGTTCCACTGGTCCGAAGCCTGGGTGAGCTTGCCGATCTGCTCATTTTTCTGAAGAAGAGACTCGTTGACCAGAAATCCGGACTCCAGCGCTCCCACAGCCGCGATGGCGGCGAGGATCGCGGTGCTCAGCGCCACCAGGCGCGTCCAGGACTTCTCATGCTCCTCCCCCTCCTCGCGCTTCTTTTCGGCATGCTCATTGTGCAGCTCGTGAACCTTTTCGCGGACTTCATCCATAGGAAGCTCGATTTCCTCCGGCATAATTGTCCTTTCCTAAAATCAATCGTCCGAGCAGCGATTCTAGATATTCTCGCCTCCATCGGTTTTAGGGTCCAGCGAGGCAAGTCGATCGGCTAAGCCGATTTCCGCTTTAATCGCTCTCATCTCCTCGTCTGAAACGCGGCACTCGAGGTGCTTCATCAGTTGAAGAATCAGATCCGTGTTGTGCTCCAAATGCCGCAGGACCGCCATAACTTCCTTCTCGGCCTTTTGATTGATCTCAAAGTCCAGCTCCGCGCGCGTCTCACTGTGTCGCCCTTGAATGTTCTGACCAACCATGATCAGCGGCATGAGCAAAATCTGAATGACGTTGCTGATGAGCAAGTAAGCGACGAACGCGGGAAAGGGATCGAACGCTTTCCAGTGCAGGGATGAGACTTCCGAGGCCAGTATGTTGTACCCTGTCCACAGCACCGTCCACGTGAAGATAACCATGAAGAAGCCCATGGAGCCGACCTTGTCGGTGATCTTGATGGCGAGCTTATCCAAAGGGCTGAGCGCGTTCTCATGCTCCGTATTGGCGTTCTTGACAGGAGGATGATCGTGCGTAAAGTGTGGCAATCGCAGGTGTTCGAACACTCCGGCGGCGTGCATGAGCGGTCCGTCACTGTTCGAAGCGGCTTCGGGATCGATTGTAGTCATGGCGGTTCCTTTTGACGAGAGAGGCGTTAGAGCGCATCGATTGGCCCGGTGTGGCGGGCCCAATGAACGATACAGCGCAGCCAAGCACGCAAAAGTTCGGTTGTTTGGAAATAAGCAGGCGCCGCCGGATAAGCCAGCGGCGCGAGGCGATCGCGGATCCGGCGGCGCGTTAACGCCGCCGGATGCAATTAAACGGCGACGGGTTCGGCCGGGACCTGGGCGGGCTGGATCGTGAGCACGATCGTGGTTCCGGAGCGGCTGGTCAGCAGATCGAGACGGCTGGCCATATTCAGCATCAGCGAAAAGCCCTGGCCTTCCGCCCCCGCCGTGCTGTAACCTTGCGCCAGCGCCGTGCGCGGCAATTGCGAAAGGCGAACGCCTTCCCCATGATCGACCACCCAGATTTGCAGCGTGGAGCTGTCGGCCCGCAGCGTCAGCTCGCCGTCGGAGCCGTGCACGATCGCGTTCATGGCGGCTTCGCCAACCGCGGTTTGAACGGCGTCCAGGGCTTCGTCGCTGAAGCGCCGGTCGCGCCCCGCCTCCACCGCGCGGCGGCGCGCGTGGGCGAGCGTTTCGCGCGAAAGCGAGATCGGCGGCTCGACCAGCGGCAGGGGCCTGGGCAGATCGTCCAGCGTATCGCAGAGGTTCAGCCGGTTGCGGGTGGCGCTGAGCAGCATATCGCGCAGAAACTGATGCTTGGCCGCCGCATCCTCGCGCATTCCGGCCAGTCCATCCGTAATATCCTGCCCCTTAATGAAGGCGGGAAAGCGCGATGCATTCACCAGCACCGCAAAACCGACGTCCGCCGTGACCATTGTCCAGGGAACATTCAGCGGATACGTGAGCTTCCAATACGAAACTCCTTCAAGAAAGTGCCCGACCGCGCAGGAAAAGAAGATAAAAGGAACGAAGATGCCTAGGAGACGCTGAAACCAGACTTGACGCGAAACGACGAGAGTAAAGGTCATGACGATGGCGTCTCCAACCAGCAGCGCCACAAAGGGCTGAAAGTGGTAGACGCAAAAGAAGTCCAGCAGGAACGACGCGATTACGTATACGGCGCCGTAAAGCAGGTCGCGGCGATGGGTGGTGTCCGAGGCGGCGGCGCGCACGATGTGATAGGTCATGCTGGCGAAGACGCCGGCGTACGCGAGACCGATCTCGATATGCCCCACGCTCCAGATCCGCGCGAGGTTGGGATTCACGAGCACGCATCGCTGCATGATTTCGTTGTGGCTGAGCTGCCGCGTCAGCGTCAGCCAGAGCAGGCTGTAGGCGACGCCCAGCAGAAGCAGAGGAATAACCCAGGGCATTCCCGAGCGCCGGGATGGGTTAGGAGCGCTCTGAACGGCGGAAGACATAATGGCGATCATCCCCCTTGAATGCGGGACCGCCATGACTCCGCGGAAGATCCGATCGGTCAAGACGGCTGAAACAGAATCGTCGGGAGCCACTGACGGTGGCGCCCGACCGTTCTCATTGTTCCATGAGCAGTCGAAGAAATACAGGGATATTTACGGGGAAAGCGCGTACTCCAGCAATGAGGCGCGGGGGTGAGCAAGTATGAAACCGCGAGCAATCGCCGCAGCGGCGTTTGTGGCCGTGATGCTGATTTGCGGCGGCTACGTTCTGCGCCAGTGGCAGGTCAAACATCCGCCTCGTCTGCCGGGCATGCAGGATCGTGATTTTCGCGATGGAAGGGACGGACGCGACTGGCGCGGCGGGGCGGGCAACTGGCGGGAGGCAAGGCCGGAGGAGCGCAAGGCGGCGATGGCGTGCGTCGACGGGCAATTGGACGCATTCCGAAAGGACGATTACCCCAAGGCCATCTCTTATCAGAGCGAGATCCTGCGGCCACAATTTCGGTCGGCGACGCAGTTTCGGAATATGATCATCCATTTCTACCCGGAGTTCAGCAATGCGCGGAAGGTCGACTATGGGCGCGCCTTCACGGACGGAAGCGGACGCCTGCTCGCCATTCGTGTGGACCTGACCGGCGCGAACGGGCGCCATGTTTCCGCCCGTTACCGGTTGATCAAAGAAAAGAACACTTACCGCGTCATGGGCGTGGACGACGGGCATTAAGCCAGTCGCATACCGTAAACCAATCGCATTCCGTCCATGGAGCCGCCCCATGGACGGCGAAGTTACAGCAGGGTCTCCACCGGATAACCATCGCCGCGCAGGGCTGTGAGGATCCGTTCGCGATGGGCGCGGTCCCGCACTTCGATCAGCAGCTCGATGCGCGTTTTGCCGAGCGAAATGTGCGGGCTCAGGCGATTATGGCTGACGGTAATGACGTTGCCGCGCTCGACGGCGACAATCTCCAGCAGCCGCGCCAGCGATCCAGGCCGGTCGTCGCAGGCGGTGAACAGATGCAGGTATCGGTCGGCGCGCAGCATTTCGCGCTGGGCGATATCCGCGAGGCGCAGCGCGTCGATGTTGCCGCCGCAGAGAATCACGGCCGTTTCGCCGCGCGCGTCGGCCTTGCCCGCCAGCAGCGCCGCCAATCCCGCCGCGCCGCTCGGCTCCACGACGAGCTTTGCCCGCTCCGCCAGCAAAAGCATCGCTTCCGCCACGGCGAAGTCCGAAACGGTCACCACATCGTCGGCGTACTTGCGGATATAATCGAATGTCCGCGCCGCCGGCGACTTCACGGCGATCCCGTCGCAGATCGTGCTGACCGGCTCCTCACGCGGCAGCAGATGTCCGGCGTGAAACGAACGCGCCGCCGTGTCGGCCCCCTCGGCTTGTACGCCGATGATGCGCACGTTCGGTCGGCTTTCCTTGATCGCCAGCGCCACGCCCGCGAACAGGCCGCCGCCGCCGATCGGAACCATGACGGTCTCCACGTTCGGCAGGTCGTCCAGCAGCTCCAGGCCCAGTGTCCCCTGCCCCGCGATCACCCCATCGTCGTCATACGGCGAGATATAGACGGCGTCGTTTTCGGCGACATACCGATGGCACGCGATCGCGGATTCGTCGAAGTTCTTGCCCGCAAGGACCACTTCGGCGCCGTATCCCTCGGTCGCTTTGATCTTGGCGATGCTCGCCGTCTCGGGCATAAAGATCGTCGCCTGAACGCCCAGAAGCTGCGCGGCGAGGGCCACTCCCTGCGCGTGGTTTCCGGCGCTGACCGCCGCCACGCCGCATCGTTTCTCCGCGTCCGTCAACTGGGACAGCCGGTAATACGCGCCTCGGATCTTGAACGCCCCGGTCCGCTGAAAGTTCTCGGCTTTCAGCCGCAGCGCTACGCCGTCGGCCAGACGCTCCTCGATCGTATGGCAGGTCATCACGGGGGTGTGATGGATCACCGGGCGCACCACGGCGGCGGCTTTTTCGATATCAGACAGGTGCAGCATTCTTCTCTCCCAAAAACACCGTTGACACAACGGCGGTCGTTCCGATACAATCTGTTCGCAATCATCAAGGAGCCACGACGATGCCCAATTTTCAGCCGCGGCGCTCCTGGCCCCGCCTCCTGCTATCCTGGAGCAGCGGCAAGGACGCCGCATGGTGCCTGCATACGCTCCAGCAGTCTCAGGAGTACGAGATCGCGGGTCTGCTCACGACGATCAACTCCGAATTCGACCGAGTCGCCATGCACGCCGTCCGGCGCGCACTGCTGGAAGCGCAGGCCGAAGCCGCGGGGCTGCCGCTGCTCATCGTTCCCATCCCATGGCCCTGCGCGAACGCCGAGTACGAAGCGGCCATGGCGGCGGCGCTGCAAACGGCGCGTGACGATTGGGGCGTCACGCATATCGCGTTCGGCGACCTTTACCTGGAAGACGTGCGCGCTTACCGGGAAGCGTCTCTCGCGGACACGGGCCTGACGCCGGTCTTCCCGATTTGGGGCCGGCCGACACGCGCGCTCGCCGAGGAGATGATCGCCTCCGGGCTCCAGGCGCGGCTGACGTGTGTCGATCCGCGTCGCCTGCCCGCCGACTACGCCGGGCGGACATTCGATCTGGAACTGCTGGCGGCGCTGCCGGACGATGTCGATCCATGCGGAGAATCGGGCGAGTTTCACTCGTTCGCCTTCGCCGGTCCCATGTTCCGTTCTCCGATCGAGACGATGTTAGGCGAAGTGGTCGAGCGCGACGGCTTCGTCTTCGCGGACCTGCTGCCGGGCGGCGCCGGCGCGTAACAATCAGTTTTTATATGAACGAGGGAACCATTCGGTTCGTTCCAGCGTCTCATGAGATGCAGGACAATTTTTCGGATCACTGAAGGAGAAGCGAGTGCGAGTTTCACATATTTCCGCGTTTTTCGGCGCGGCGGCGGTCATGACGACCGGCCTTGGGGCGTCGGCGGCCCCCATTCGCGGCGGCGATCGTCTGGTCATGCAAAGCGAGGGCATCACCGCCCATGGACACGCAGAAACGAAGGTCAAGCCGGATATCCTGAAGGCCACTCTCGGCGTCACCACGATTTCCCGCAGCCAGGCGGACGCGGTGAGCGCGAACGCGACGCGCGCCAAGGCGGTTCTGGCCGCGCTGCATAGCGGCGGCGTCGCCGACAAAGACATCCAGACACAATATTATACCGTCCAGCCGCAATATGACTACAAGAAGTCTCCGGCGGTTCTCACGGGATATCAAGTCAGCAACTCGATCCAGGTCACGGTCCGCGATCTCACCAAGGGCGGCGTGATCATCGATCAAGCGACCAAGGCCGGCGCGACCGACGTCAACGACCTGACGTTCGATCTCTCGGACCGCAAAAAGGCCGAGGGCGCCGCGCTCGTCGCCGCCGTCGCCAACGCGCGCAGCAAGGCGGATCTGATGGCCGGCGCCTCCGGAGTCAGCCTCGGACGCCTGATCAGTCTCGACGAAGGAACGGCCCCGACGTTTGAGCCGGTCATGTTCAAATCGCGCGCCATGGCGGCCGATACGTCGGACACCACCCCGGTTGTCCCGCAGGAGATCGTCGTGACGGCCGACGTCACCGTGGTCTACGATATCGACGCCGGAGTCAAGTAATCTCTCACGCCGCCGCGTCCGTCCCGCGCCTTCTCATGCAGGAGAGCGCTGGGCGGACGCGGAATAAGAGTGCGGGAGAGATATTATGACCGACAACGAACGCCTGACGGCCGCGTTCGAGCGCTTCGACGCCGTGAACGCCGAAGATCCGAATCACGACATTGTGAACGGCGTGGAGCATCCGCGCGAGCTTCTGTACGCGCAGCGAATGACGCGAGAGCTCGACCGCTTCGCCCCCGACGCCTCCACCGCCCTCAAACTTGCCGCGCGCAGCCAGCACATCCAGCGCTGGGCCAGCCCCCGCGCGAGCTACCCCATGGACCGCACCGGCTACCTGCGCTGGCGCACCGACCTCAAAAAGCGCCACGCCGAACTTGCCGGCGTCATCCTCGCGGAAGTCGGCTACGACGAAGCGACCGTCGCCCGGGTGCAAAGCCTTCTCCGTAAAGAGAGCCTCACCACCGACCCCGAGATGAAGACCCTCGAAGACGTCATCTGCCTCGTCTTTCTTCAGCATTACTTCGCCGACTTCGCCGCCAAGCACGACGACGAGAAGGTGATCGACATCGTCCAAAAGACCTGGAAGAAGATGAGCGACGCCGGCCACGAGGCGGCGCTCAAGCTGGATCTGCCTCCGGACGCGCTGGCGCTGGTCGTCCGCGCGCTGGGCGGATAATCCGCTCAAGCAGCGTCGTCAAAGCAGTACAAAGGCTCGGACACCACATGGTATCCGAGCCTTTTCTCTTCCTCCCCGCCGATCCGCGACCACCCAAACCGTGGGAACGTTTTCCCCTCCAATCCCTAATGCCTCCATAATGCTCCTCCGGCGATAATCGTCAAGCTTGAAACTTCAAGCCTGACCATCGAATACGAACTCGCGATCCGGAGAACACCATGCTTCGTCGAACTCATGAGCGCCGCGCCGCTTGGTTTGGACCGTCCATCCTGCTGGCGGCCCTCACGTTATCTTCTCTTGGAGGATTCGCCCACCCTCTCTCCTCGCTGGGCCAGCTGCGGCTGACACCGGAGGAAGTGAAGTCGGCGCATTCTCTGCTGCCGTCCGAAACAGGGTCGTCAGGAGCATCGTCGGTGCGGGAGATCGTCATTCACGGCGATCCTGCAAAGCCGGGCCTCTACACGATCCTTCTGAAAGTCGGCCCCAATACGCGAATCGCCGCACATCGCCACCCCGACGATCGGATGGCGACAGTTCTTTCCGGCGTCTGGTACTTTGGCTACGGTCCCAAGTTCGACACCGCCAAACTCAAGCAGCTCCCCGCCGGAAGCGTCTACGCTGAGCCAGCCGGCGCCAACCACTTCGCCATGACGCGCGGCCCGGTGATCGTCGAAATTACCGGCTACGGTCCTTCCGGAGTCACGTACGCAACAAACGCGAACATCCCCTCGCCCCATCATTCCGCGGAACACTAAGGAAAACTATTATGGCAAGCCAGATTCGGCGCGATCCGGCCACGGACGCCCTTCTCACCCCGGAAAACGCGGCGCTCGTTCTGATCGACTATCAAGCGCCCCAGTTTAATACCGTGCGCTCCATGGACAGCGGACTGCTGCTCGCGAATGTCGTGGCGCTCGCCAAAACGGCGAAGCTCTTCGGACTGCCCATCGTTCTCTCGACGGTCGGCGTCGCGAGCGGAGCCAACCCGGACACTGTACCTACGCTTTTGGAGGCCCTGCCGGGCGTTCCATCGATCGACCGAACGAGTATCAATGCCTGGGAGGATGCGCAATTCGTCGCCGCCGTGCGAGCGACCGGCCGCAAGAAGCTGATCATGGGGGCGCTTTGGACGGAAGTCTGCCTGGCGTTTCCAGCACTGGACGCCTTGAAAGAGGGATTTGAAGTATTCGCGGTCGCCGATGCTGTGGGAGGCACGTCGATCGCGGCGCATGAAACCGCCTTGCAGCGAGTCTATCAGGCGGGAGCTCAGCCGGTCAGTTGGATTGGCGTGCTGTGTGAGCTGCAGCGCGATTGGGCGCGAACTTCCACGGCGGACGGGATGGTTCAAATCAGCAGCGAGCATGGCGGATCCTGGGGAACGGAGATCGCCCTCAAGCGATTCCTCACCCGGGGCGCCGCGTAAGCATCCCGCTGACAAAAATCGGGGGCGCGGCGGTCGATTTGACCGCCGCGCCCCCACTCTGAAGTCCTGAGAAGCTATCCCATCGGCTCCACGTAATCGTCGCCGGGCAGCGCGGGCGGATACGGGAATTTGACGAAGATCGGCTGCGGGAACTTTGGGAACTTCACCAGAAGCTGTCCCTGGGGAAGCATCGTCAGTTTGGTTTTGATCTCGTCGCTGAAGCCGGAGTAATTGGGCATCCGCATCTCGGTGCTTTCCGTACGGCCGAACATGAAGGTGGAGCTGTTCTCCACGATCTCCTTTTCGACGGAAGACGCGAACTGCTGCGCGCCGAACAGGACGAGTCCCAGACTGCGGCCCCGCGCCGTCACCTCGACAAGCTTCGTCTTCAGCGGAGTGCGATCCAGCGCCGCCGGCGCGAACTTATTCAACTCGTCCACGAACACCACCACCGCATCCAGTTCGCCCTTGCGCGTTTCCAGCTGATGCGTGATCGCCTGGATCGTCCGGCTGAACACCAGCTTCTGACCACCCTGCGAGAGCATCTGGATATCGACTACGTACATATCGCCGTGGCCGATGCGGCTCCAGGGGATATCCCGTCCGTCGCTCTCCGTCTCGATCAATCCCCGGTACATCAGCGTAAAGCGCTTCAAATGCCCCTTAAGCTTGAACCAGGTCGCCGATGTGTATCCGCGCGGCCACTCGGTTAGACCGGATGTCGAAAGCAGCTTGTCGATCCAGGTGAGCATATCCGAGTAGGTGAGAATGCGGCCGCGTTCGATCTCCTCACGGATCACGTACCAGGCGCCTTCGATATTATCGTCCCACTCGGACGCATGGAAGAGCGACGGGATATCGTCGTAGAGCATCTTCAGATCCCAGCGATAGCTCTCCGTGGGGAGCGTGCGCAGGCTCTGAGTCATATTGCGGTTTTTGGGATGCGACGGCGCGAAGAACCGCGCGTCGACAAACGCCTGGATCGGGATGTCCAGGTTTTCATAAACCTGCTGCGACCATCGGTCCTGCTGGAGCCGCGTGTTGATCTGATCGACGTAAAGCAAGTCCTTGCTTTTGACGTTCATGACCACGACGGCGATCTTTTTGCGCGTGTGCCGCTGGAGGGATTTCAACGCAAACTGGAGAGCGCTGGTCTTACAGGCCAGGCCCGAGATGCCCGAGACGCTGAGATGGGCGGCTTCCGGACCGACGAGGAAGTCCTCATCCACGCTGACCGGCGCGATGGTGCCGTCGCCGTTCTCGAAGATGCCGATGGGGATAGCGGCGCCGCTGGACGCCCAGCGTCCCTGCGCGTCCACGATGCCGAAGGCGAATTGAATGCCGCGCGGGCTCGGGAAGTAAACCCGGCAGCGCCCGATGGGACGCGTGCGCGAGGAAAGGTTGCGAATCACGGCGCAGGTGGCGACAACGACTTCCGCCTGATCGCCTCCGACAATGGCGTAAGGCTCGCCATAGTTATGGATCGCGAAGTCCGCGCTGAAGCTGTCGGCCTCGCTGTAAGAGCGCATCTCCTGAACCGTGCCGAAGGTGAGCTCTCGCCCGTCATCGGAGTAGGCGGCGATGATGCTGCCGATCTCAATCGTCCCGACTTCGACGGCGTGACGAGAGAGCCAGAAATGAAATCGTCCGGAGGTGTTGGGATCGTTCTTCGTGGAGACCGTGCGTCCGACAATACCAAACTTGACATTGACAAATGTGCTGAGGACATCCTGCTGCGTGGGAGCCGCGCTTTGTTCCGTGAGCAAGGCAAACAACCTTTCGTGCGTGGCGTGATGTTAGGCGAGTATCGTTCTTACGGAGTGATGGGGATAAACGGAGCTCCGTCGCGATCTGCTTCTATTGTATCACGGATTCTTCACGCTTGCCAGGTTGCATTTGCCGCACTTGCGACATTTCTGCCCATATTTTTCATACAAACGGCCTCCTCGCGGTCTTCGCGAGGAGGCCGCGCGGCTTATTTGTTCGTCAGCGGCGGCAGTTCTGCGCGGCCCAGCGCCCACTCCAGCGCCCAGGGCCACTCGCCGTAGCCGTAATAGGGGGAGATGTGGCCGGCGCCCGAAAGTTTTTCGATCGGGACATCCAGACCGCCGGCGTAAGCGGATGTCTGGTCGAAGGTCGCATAGTCATCGGTGTCGGAGGCGATGATAACGGTCTCCTTGCCGATCGTCGCAATCCCCGCTTTGCTGAGCGGAGGCGGGAAGAAGTTCGCGGCTCCGGGCGGCGCATCCAGCGGCGGGATCTCACGGATCACATATGGCGGCGCGACCAGCAGCACGCGCGCCGCCTGCGGACCATGGGAAAGCGTCTCCGACATCGCCGCATGGTGTATCCACAAGATCGCGCCTAGCGAATGGGCCAGGACTGTCAGCGCGGAGTCCGCCGGGATTTCATCCAGCACGGCGTGCAGCGCGGTCATCCAGGCGTCCAGGTCCGGGTTCTTGGGGTCGGGTAATGTGGGATACCGGACATCGGCGCCCGCGTTCTTGAGTCCCAGGACAAGGTGCTCCTGCCAGTGCTCAGGCTTGTTGCCTCCCCAGCCGTGCAGTACGAGAAAGACGTCGCTCATAGTATCGATACCCTTTCGAAAGGCCAAAGATTCGCCGATGGTTTCCATCCCGCGTCCAGCATACCCAATGCCCGCCCCAGATTCACTCGTTCGTATTTGGCAACGGCGGCAAAGCCGCGCGACCCAACGCCCAATCCAGCACCCAGGGCCACGCGCCGTAGCCATAAAATGGCGAGATATGCCCGGCGCCGCAAAGCAAATGAATTGGAATATCGAGCGCGGCGGCGTATGCCTGGGTCTGCGCGAATGTCGCGAAGTCATCCGTATCCGACGCCACGATCGCCGTTTCACGCCCCGCCGCCGCAATCCCGCCTGCGCTCATCGGCGGCGGATAAAACCGCGTCGTTCCTGTCGGCTGCCCCGCCAATGGAATCTCCCGCACGATATACGGCGGCGCGACCAGCAGCACTCGATCCGCCTTCGGCCCATCGTTCTCCGCGAACGCCGCCGCGTGATGCATCCACAAAATGCTTCCCAGCGAATGCGCGAAAACCGTCAGCTTCGCATCGGCGGGGATTTGCTCCAAGACGCCGCGCAGCATACGCAGCCACTCGGTAAGATCGGGATCGTCCGGCGTGGGAAACTGCGGATATCGGACATCCGCGCCCGCATTAGTCAGGTCCTGCGCGAGATGCGATTGCCAATGCCCCGGACCGCTGCCGCCCCGGCCGTGCAAAATCAGAAAGATCTGATGAGACATATTGCCCTCATTCAAAACGCATACCGCAAACGGCAATACGGCAATTTCGCGGCTAAGAGCGCCGCGAAATCGCTCACCATCCGCCCCTTCATTCCGGTCCGGTAACGCACATTGATCCCGCCCATCTCCGAGCGTTTCGGCTCCTGAAGGTCGGGACGCCAGAGCAAGTCCTCACCCCTCGGATGCCAGCCCAGATTGACGCGATGCAGTCCTTCGTTGTGAGTCAGGAAGATGCATTCGGCGGCTAGCTGGGCCTTGGCGCGCGGCGAAAGCGCGGCGTCGATTTCTTCGAACAGCTCGGCGTAGAGCGCAAGCCAGTTCTCCGTGACGATCACCGGGGAGAGGTTGAGATGGACTTCGTACCCTGCCTCCACGAAATCATTCACGGCGGCGATCCGCTCCGCCATAGGCGAGGTGCGCACGTCCACCACCCTGGCGACCGACGCCGGCATCAGGCTGAAACGGATGCGCGTTTTGCCCTGCGGGTCATAATCCAAAAGCGCGCGGTTGATGAACTTGGTGGCCCAGGTCGCTTTGGCCCCGGGCAGCGTGCGGAAGAAGGCGACTTGATCCTTGATGTTGTCCGAAAGCAGCGCATCGACGGAGCAGTCGCTGTTTTCCCCGATATCATAGACCCAGAGCTCGGGATCGGTCTGGCTGGGCTCCCACTTGAACCCCTGCGCCACCGAGTGCTTCGCGATTGCCGCATTGATTTCGTCGACGTTCACAAACAAGGTGATGGGATTGGCGAAGCCTTTATGCCGGGGGACATAACAGTACGCGCAGGCCATCGCGCAGCCGCTCGCCTGCCCCGGCGCGATAAAGTCCGCGCTGCGACCGTTCACGCGGACGGGAAGCGTCTTGCGAATGCCCAGCACGAGCGTACTGCGCTTGGTCCTCACCCACTCCCGCACCCGGCCCTCGTTCCCATAGAGGCCGGGAATGTCGCGATGGGACGCGACTTCGATTTTGCGCGCTCCGGGAAACCGATCCAGCACTTCCCGGCCCCGCGCTCTTTCGATAGCAGCGGGCTCGTAATAGATCGTCTCGATTTGCAGCATCCGCTGCGCCGCCGTCAATCGCGGGCGGCGCTCGGGCAACTCTAAGTGTGACAGTGTCACAGTATTTTCCATCTAGGCGAATGCTCGCCGGCGATTTTGTGCGGCTGCGGCTCCGCTTCGGGTAAAGTCTTGTCACATCTGTGACAAGGACTGTGACAAGACTATGCCTATCTACTTCTATTCCCAGCGAATGCTCTACGGAGAGTTCTCGAACTTCGCAAAATACGGCGTCAAAATGGACGGCGAATGGTGGCCGACCACCGAGCATTACTTCCAAGCACAGAAGTTCGTCGATCCCGATTACCGTACCCAGATTCGCAACGCCGACACGCCCAAACGCGCCGCCGAACTCGGCCGCAGCCGCCGCGTCCCCCTGCGCCCGGATTGGGAAGACGTGAAAGACGATATCATGTACGCCTGCGTGCTCAAGAAGTTCGAAACGCACCCGGAGCTTCGCGAACGATTGCTCTCGACCGGCGACGAAGAGATCATCGAAAACGCCCCCGGCGATTTCTACTGGGGCTGCGGCAAGGACGGAACCGGCAAGAACATGCTGGGCAAGATCCTCATGGACATCCGCACCGCGCTTCGCGGGGAGTAATTCACACATTCTTACCAATTTAGTGATTGGACGCCGCGTTCGGGTCGCCGTATTCTTGCGTCTCGGCGGTGGCGAAGTTGCTGACAAAGATACGCCAGCGGAATGGCTCACCGAGGTTGACGCCTTCGGCGGACATAGTTGCGGCGCGCCATGAGTTTGCTCGCTGAAGAACTCGATCGCCTGAAGTATGCGCTGTGCATCAACCCTGGCTCGGTCTCAACATTTCTCTATTATGACGCATAAACTCGCTTGGCCGGTGTGACACGTAAGCGGACTGGATATATACTCCTCAAGACAACTCCGGAAAGTTAAGGAGGACGCGGGATGAGCCAGAACATTGAAGAGATTGCACCGAGGCGACGTGCGCGCATGGAAAACCGGCGTGGGAGCTCTGGCGATTGCGGGAGCGGCGATCGCCGCCGTGCGTCATCATCAATCCGCCGTGGATTTGGAAGATGAGGATGATTGACCAAAAATTTCTCGTACTCCTTGACAATGCCCGCCGCGATCGGGATAATTGCATAAAACAATATTTACCATTCTATTACTGGTGAATATCCATAAATCAAGCTGACGAGGCGACTTGAGGCTGCGGGCGTTCTATCGGAAACGCTCGCAGCCTCGCGTATTTCTGGAGGACACGACGATTATGTACGACATCGTAATCATCTCAGGCAGCCCCTCGAATGCGTCCAATTCCCATGGCGTTCTTGGCTACACACGGCGCATCCTGGAGAGCCACGCGCTTTCCACGCATTTGATTTCCGTTCGAGACCTGCCGCTGAAGGATCTCTTGCACGCCCAGGCCGAAAGCACGGCGGTGCGCGGCCAGACAGAACTGCTCGCCCACGCCGGAGGAATCATCGTGGGCTCGCCAACGTTCCGATCTTCGTTTTCTGGCGTCCTGAAGACTTATTTGGATTTGCTGCCTGATGGGATTTTTGCGGGAAAGGCCGTGCTGCCGATCTCGAGCGCGGCGACGCTCTCGCAGATCGGCGACTTCGAGGCGGCAATCAAGCCGGTGCTGACGGACCTGGGAGCGCACAAAATCCTGCCCGGACTGACGCTGCTGGACAGCCAGATCGAATGGAGCGAAGATCGGGAGATTCGACTGCCGGACAACATTGACCACAGCCTGCACGCCGCGCTGCAGCTGCTGGCGCAAAACATTCGCAAGTAAGAGGAGACCAAATGAGAAGAACGTGGAGCGAACGAAGAAAGGAGCCGACCGGAGCGGTGCAGATCGCTCACGCGCCAGTCACCCGCCCCATCGCGCGAGCAGCAGACAAACGTCGTCCCGGAACGTTCCTCCGGAATAAGCGCGCGCGACGGCGATGATCGCCTCGCCGGAGTCCGCCAGGGAAGTTTCCAAAGGGGCGGAGTCGGCGGCGGCCATAAGCCCTTCGGGGCCGAAGAACTCGCCGCCCTGCCGCGCCTCGGTAACGCCGTCGGTCGCGAGCAGAAGCACATCGCCCGTGGACAGCGTGACGCGCCGCATTTCGTAGGATACTTTTTCCATGACGCCAATGGGGACTCCATTCGCGTCCACAGGCTCCGCCTTGCGGCCGCGCCGGATCAAAATCGGCGGCTCGGCGCCCGCCACGGCAATTTCCGCATGTCCTGTCTGGATATTGACGACGGCCAGCAGCACCGCAACCAAACGCGGGTCGTCGTTGATCTCGTCGGGACCGGCGGCCATGACGTAA
This sequence comes from Capsulimonas corticalis, assembly GCF_003574315.2. Taxonomy (GTDB): domain Bacteria; phylum Armatimonadota; class Armatimonadia; order Armatimonadales; family Capsulimonadaceae; genus Capsulimonas; species Capsulimonas corticalis. The sequence continues at coordinate 7,046,440 of NZ_AP025739.1, forward strand.
CGATTGAGCTGAGCCATCGCCAGCGCCGGGTCGGGCTCCTGAAGCACGATCGCGCGCAATGCGAACTTCACTTCCGCCATCTGCGACGCCGCCCGCAACCCTTTGCCGACCACATCCCCAACCACGAGCGCCACTTTGTCTCCGACCGCGAAGACATCGAAGAAATCGCCGCCGATCATCGCCTCTGTCCACGCCGGCGCGTATTGCGTCACGACTTCCAGATTGGGGAACGCATCCGGCGCGGGCGCTTTGAGCAGCGATCGCTGGAGCGTCTCCGCGATCCGGCGCTGCTGGTCCAGCAGATCCTCGCGCTCCTGCTCCAGCAAGGCAAGGTCCCGAAGGTAGGACCGCATCTCATACTGCCGTCTGCGCGAACGAAGCGACACGCGCAGGGCGCTGATAAGCGTCGCCTTTCGCAGGGGGCGCTCCAGAATGGCCGCGTTGGTGAACACGTCGATCTCCGCCAGAATGCGCCGGCTCTCCATCGTATCTCGTCCGCTGGAGGACAGGATGACGATGGGAAAATCCGACCAGGTCGGCTGCGCGGTCACGATGGCGGAAAGGGCGCTGAGCGCCGGCGGCGTTAGCGCTTCCTCGGCCAGCAGCGCCGCGCCGGCGCCCTCGGCGATCGAGGCGCACAAGGAGACCATATCCGGACAGGACTCGGCATGGAAGCCCGCCTCCTGCAAGACCGCGCATGTGGTGGCGGCGTCCCGCCCCGTGGGCGTCAGCACCAGCACGCGCTCGTCCCGCAGATGCGGGGCATGGATGTTGGCGCTCACGCGAAAGCCCCGGTCTTCTGGGTATCCCCGCCGCGATCCAGCGTCGGAACGCCAGTCAAGAGGCCACGGAACTGCGTCAAAGGCTCACTGATACAGATCCCCGGCTCGCCGCCTAAAATTAGCTCACGGATTGTCTGTTCATGCTGCCCGCTTCGCCGCTTGAACACCGACAGCGCCTTCTTGATCGCGCCGCCATACTCAAAGTAGCGGAAGAGTAGCGCCGTGTCGGCAATGTAGCTGATATCGAGCCCCGGCACAGCCGCCGCCGCCATCATTCCCGCCTGCGCCGTGATCAGCAGCGTGGTGACGCCCTGCTGGGAAAGATACGTCAGCAGTTCATGCAGCTGGAGGATCAGATAACGCTCGCCCGGCATGGCGTTGAGATAGCCGTTCAAACTGTCGATCAGCACGATCCGCGCGCCGCCCTTTTCCACGGCGTCCCGCACGCGCTGGATAAACTCGTTGGGGGCAAGCTCGGCGGGATCGATGGAGTGAATGGCGACGCATCCGTTGTCCACATACGGCTTCAAGTCCATATGCAGCAGGCGCGAACGCTGAAACAGCGTCGCCGGCGTTTCCTCAAAGAGAAACATGGCGGCGTTTTCCCCCCGCTGCGCCGCCGAGACAATATATCGCGTCGCGATAGTGGACTTGCCGCAGCCCGACGGCCCCATGAGCGCGATGCTGGCCCCACGATCCAGGCCGCCGCCCAGCAGATCATCGAGCGCCTTAACGCCGCTCGAAATCGGCTCATTGATGAACTCCGACTTATGCTCCGCCGCCACCAATCGGGGATATACGTCCAGCCCGCCCGTTCGGATCACATAGTCGTGATAGCCGCCGCGAAACCGCACGCCGCGCATCTTGGTGATACGAACCCGGTAGCGCTCGACTCCATACTCCGGGACCGTATTGTCCAGCGCGACAACGCCGTGGCAAAGGCTTTGCAGCTGGCGGTCCCCGGCGTCCGTGGTCCGGTCATCCAGAAGCAGCACCGTGCTCTTGCGTCCGACAAAATAGTGCTTCAGGGAAAGGATTTCGCGCCGATAGCGCAGCGAATCTGCCGCCAGCAGACGCAGTTCCGAAAGGCTGTCGAAGACGACGCGAGAAGGCTGCACGCGCTCGACAATGCCCAGCAGCGTACGCATCGTTTCGCCCAGCTCTAGCTCGGCGGGATGAAAGACAGTGCTTTGCGTCTGCGCCGAAAGCTGGTCTTCCTGGCTGAACTCGTGGATATCCACGCCGTCGAGAGACCAGCCGTGCGACTGCACGACGTCCTGAATCTCCTCCAGGCTCTCGGACAGCGTCACATACAGCACCCGCTCTCCGCGCCGCGCGCCTTCGAGCAAGAACTGCATCGCCAGCGTCGTCTTACCGACCCCGGGATCGCCCTGCAATAAATAGAGACGATTGCGCGGAAAGCCGCCCCCCAGCACATCGTCCAACCCCACAATACCGGACGCCGCACGATCAATCCTGCGGGCTCCGTTCGCCAAACTTGTCTGTGTCACCGCCACCCGATCCTCCTGATCTATCGCCATCGTTTTCTTCAAAAAACGACTGCGAGGTGCTGGCTAATTCATACCCATTAACAAATCAAAGCTAACAGGCGAGCAAACAAAAAATCAGAGTAAGCGCTAAGCGCCTACTCTGATTTCTGATCCCGCCGATCCATTGCCAATTTCAGCGACTTCACAAGTCGGCGAGCGGCGGCTCCGTCAAATGGCCGCCCAAATCACACAGCTCCGGCGCGGAAATCCCCTGCGCCGCCAGCATCAGGCTTAGCTGCCCGCCATGATGGATATCGTGCGACAAGATCCGCCAGATCGTCCACTGATGGGAAACGGCGTACGTTTTGCCCCAATACGTGTGCGGATAACTCTTCGCCAGATCCTCCACGGTCCAGATGCTCAGAGTCTCCTCAACCATTCCCCAGGTCATCTCCAGCCACCGCGATAGCGCCGCCGCATCCTCGGCCAAGCTCCCGACCGATGGACGCAGACGATCCAGCTCCGCGCTGCGGGGCGCATCCATCCTCAAAAACCAATCGATCCGCCCAAAGCTGATATGCTCCGCGACTTCGCCAAGCGAACGCAGACCCGGCATCGGCCGCCAAACAAGCTGCTCCCGCGTCAGCGGCGAGACAGCGTTCACCAGGCTGGTCTGATATCCATCCCACCCATCGTAAACACTCCAAAGAGAATTCGCATTCTTTTGCATGGCTTTGCCCATCGCCTCCGGCATACGCCTCAATCCCTCTCTGCCGCATCTCATCCATGCTTCCCACAAGCTTCACTTGTGGGACAAAAAGCCGCCCGGTTAACAAAAATCGGATGCATTCTGGGGATCGTTGGGGAGCACGTCATGCCATGAATAGAAACACTTTGGGCACTGCTTTGATTGAGGCCTTCGCGCCAGCGCTCCAGTTCATATCATTAACGTCGAGTGACCACAAGCATCACGACAAATAAGATCGCGGTTATAAAAGCGCAAGCGGCGAACACGAACCCGAGCGTCCAATGATGCGCGCTAAACGAAAATGCGGATACGACGGCCCAGCTGACCGCGCCGATGGCGCAGTTTCTCGTAATCATGGCGCTAATCTGCGGCTTCGTCAACTTTTTGGACGACGGACCTTGAAATGGATACATTGTTTGCAATTCCTTAACTCCGCAAAGCTCCACGGTTCAACCGACTATCGATTCCGTTGATACCTCTGCAAGTCAGTGACAACCTTATCGACTACGAATTCACGTAGCTCTTCATCGGCGGCGAGCAGATTCTCGGCTTTGAGCACGACAATATCCATGGTTTTACGGAGTTCTTGATGCTCCACCCAAAACATCTGCGGCAGAGAAAGGACGTTTCCCAAAAGATCGCCGGCATAGTAGTCGCCTTCGGCAAATGGCTCATCAATCAGCAGCATCAACGCCAAGGGAACAAGATAATCCAGGCTGATCTTCTGTCCGATCAAAACGCGCAAGTTTTCAACGGTGAAATCCTTCAAAGGCACCGTACGCAAGCGATGGCATTCCGTCACAAGATGGCTTGGGTAAGTCGGCTCTCCCCAAACTGTACCATCCAAATCTTGTAATGTCGAATTGAGAAACATAGGATTTACCGGATTCCGCGCAGCAGCCCGTCGATTTCAGCATTTCAGGCATCATGCCATGAATGCAAACATTTCGAACATTGACGCGACTGCGGCGTTCGCGCCAGAGCGCCGCATTTTGGACAGAGATTTAAGAGCTTCTGCCCATGCTTCTGCAATAACCGATCTTTCACTCTCGCAAGGAAGGCGCTGTCTCCGTCTTTAAGCATCTCTTCGATCGCTGGCTGAAGCAGTCGTTTTGCTCGGTTTTCTCCCTTGATGCGCTCACGCTTCACGGTAAAACTATAAGCGTATTGCAGCATCGCCAAGTAGTGCGCCGTTGCTCGTTCGTCCTCCGACATTAACTCCCGGCATGTCTGAAAAATGTGCCATGTCGCCGGCTCGACAGTCATCGTTGCCTCATGCAAAGTTCCCTGACTCGTGTGGCGCAGTCTTAAGAGAAAATTCTTTTCAGCATCGCGTTCATATTCGTCCGCTATTTCCATAAGTCTTCCGTTTTAAAAGCGTCGTCCCTTGACATCCTTACCCGCGCGGCAAGCCGCGCAACAACTCCGCCGCCGTCTCCAGCGTCTCTGGCTTCTTGCAATAGCAAAACCTCACCTTCGTGCGCCCAAACGCCGGATCGCGGTAGAAGCTGCTGCCGGGGATGACGGCGACGCGGCGACGCCCGGCCTTCCCACTGTGGAGGGCCGGGCGTTTTTGTTATTGCGGGTTGATGATGAGAGCGTTGTGCGGCAAGACCGCGTGTATCCCTTGCACCCCATTTACTATTTGGGTCACTCTCATGTCAACAACCAGACTCGCGAGCGCCAGCGCGTCCCGCCGTTCGAGTCCATACTGTTCCATCATCACTTCTAACATCGCTTCTAAGGCGTGGAACCCCGCTTCATCTAAATCCTCATGTAAACCAAGGGTAATGAACGCCTCTGGAGTGCGAGCACGGGGCGTCGTTATCCGCAAATCGTCCCGAATGTTGAACGTGAGTGTGACTCGTTCCATTGGACACTCAATGGCCGTGACACACACTTCCCCGTCCCCTTGCACCGCGTACCCGTCCCCGACAGAGAACAAACCACCATCCACGGCAATTGGCAAATACAGAGTGCTTCCCGCCGTCAGTTCCTTGCAGTCCAGATTACCGCCAGTCGTGCGGGGCGGTGAAGTGGAATGGAGCCCCGGTTCATCGGGCGGCATCCCCATCACGCCCATGAAGGGACGGAGTTTGACTTCATGCCCATATTGGTTGCGGCCGGTCATGTTGTCTCCGTCCAGCGCCCAAAGATGCATGATTTCTTCCCCGTCGGCCAAACCTAATCTCTGGTTGACCGGATGAGGCCAGCCGGTCGCAGAAGTCCAACCCCATGCGCCGACGGATACCTCTTGGATTCCAACTTCCAATGTCATGCCGGGCCGTGCGCCGCGTATGGCAATAGGGCCGCAGAGACAGTGACCATTGTCAGAACCGTCTGTGCGGCGCGACTCAAACTTGCGCGGCCTTTCGCTGATGTTGGTGGAACGTCGTGGCTCCACGTTCCAGGCAGCATCCAGCGTGCGGTACAGGACCGTATCGCCCGGTTCAATGATCAGGACGGGCGCAAAATCACGCGAGAACGCGCCGTGTAAAGTTTCCCGCGTTGGTTCTATCGTGTATGTGGTCATTGTTCGGCTGTCCCCTTCAGCGCGTAAGTTCGCCAAATATCATGGTTATCCACCTAGAACGTGAGACGATCAATCACCCCCGTCCGACAACTCGATTCGTGTCTAAATTTATGGGGCCATCATAGTTTCAGACGAATTATCTGCCCCGCAAGCCGCGCAGCAGCCTCGCGGCCGTCTCCAGCGTCTCCGGCTTCTTGCAATAACAAAATCTCACCTTAGTACGACCGAGCGTCGGATCGCGGTAGAAGCTGCTGCCGGGGACGACGGCGACGCCGTGTTCTTCGATCAGCCAGTGGGTGAAGGCGATGTCGTTGTCCCAGTCGAGGCCGGCGATGTCGGTCATGATGTAGTAGGCACCGTGCGGGTCGTAGACGCGGAAGCCGGTTTCGCGCAGGACGTTTGCCAGGAAGTCGCGCTTTTCTCGGTAGAGGTTGGTGAGGCGAGCGTAGTACTCGTCGGGGAAGGTCAGGGCGAGGGCGGCGCCTTCTTGCAGGGGCGCGGCGGCGCCGACGGTGAGGAAGTCGTGGACTTTGCGGATGGCGTTGGTGGCTTCGGGCGGCGCGATCAACCAGATGTTATGTACAGTTAAAGAAACGCACGTTGAAGTTCTACCCCGAGCCACCCTTGACCTCTCATAAGATTAGCAGCCCTGCAGGGAGGACCATCGTTACCAATAATCCTCCCTACGTGGCATACAAATCAAATATTACGAAAACGGCAAGTCACAAAGTACATCCTCAATCGACTTTAAATGAAATCTACCCCACTACTAGATCCTTGATTAGAGCATACACAGGGAAATAAGGCTCAATTTATCTCCTTATGCCAACACGACTAGAATCAAGCTTGCTTATTCTAATCCTTCCAAACAAGTAAAAGTAGAGTGTATACATACTCGTTGGACACACGCCGGCTTTCTTCCACAATCGTCGATTCATCGTCTATACCCTCACACCACATCTCTGCTGGCCATTCAGCTTTCGACTGACATGGCCATTCTTCATTTGCAAACAATTGGGAAGCCAATGAATCAGGATGTAGTTGTTTTGGAATGAAGGCTTGAAAGAATGGAGATCTTACCGTCCATTGTATGGCTCCCAACTTCGACACAACGAGTGCACATCCCCAATTCGATGCTCTTACTAACCGGCGAAGAGATGCAAGCAATGAGACTTCATATTCCTCACAGAGCTCATCCGCCGCCGCAAGCGAGGGAAGCGTCGCGCCAAAGTTACTCGGCAGAAGTGCAGACGGCATCAAGAGCAACGAGCTGAACACATTTGCCTGCATTTCGGCTCCAGCATCGAAGTCGTCAAGCTGGCTACTACTATCCTTGTAGAGCGCCTGCCCGGAATGAAGCACGGCATGCCCAATCTCATGTCCGAAGGTGAATCGCCGGCGGCGCTCATCTAAGACAGATGAGTTCAACAATATGATCCCGGCTTCTCCATTGGTTATAAGACAGCCGTCTAATGGGTCGAGAGGAACGTTTTGAACAATGAGGCAAAGTCGCTGGGCAAGAACGCTCAGATCTACTGGAGCGCTAAGATCGTCCATCAGGGCGATTGTTTCACCAATTTTTTTCTCTAAGGTGCTTTCCAGAAGCTTTAAATTTGCCTCATTTGTGTAAAGCAATGCTTTCGATGTTACCGTAAGTCCAGATCCACGGTTCATCACAGCACTGCCTAAAAAAGGTTTTGATGGCGCCCAGGATGCCGGTCCGAGCGTCGCGATTATCTTTTCGGCTCCATGGACGAAATCTGAGGACATCGTCGCCCACTCAGTACTAATAAGTTCGTTTATTCGGAGCACTAATCGACGTCTTACCAGCACTTGTGAAATCTTGGCAAGTGTGTCATCCAGGAGCTTATCCGAGATATGATCGTCGCAATGATACGCTACGACATTCTCAACACCATAGATTGCCTCCATGAGCCCTTCACGTTCGGTCTGAGGACATCGAGCAGCAAACTCATCGGGCTTTGGCGCCATCCGTCCGGAAAGGCGACTATCGATATACTCGTCAAGCAGCTGTGCGGCTCGTGTCTCTGGACGTTCTTTACTCACAATAATCCTCGCCAATTCACAGTATCAGCGCTTCGCTTGAGTGCCGTGCTATACCCCTTCATCACGGCGCCTCTGATAAGCTTTACGCATTATCCGCTTTTGGAAGCTTTCCGCATCAGCTGGCGTCATCGCAAGGCGCTCAGCACATTCGCGTACTGATAGGCGCTCCCAAAATCGAAGATGAATGAACTCACGCTCGGCTTCCTCAAGACAAGACACCACCTCATCTACTACAAGACGCCGATACGCCTCTTCCTGCGGATCATCTTCCGCAGATGGCTCCGGCTGTAGCTCAATATCGTCAGTGCGATGCCGACAATCAGCCCGTACCTGCTCACGCCAAACATTTCGAGCTATACCACATAGCCACGTGTAAAACGTACTATCGCCACGAAATGTGTCAATCTTCTGTACGGCGCGCAACATTGCGCCAGACAACACTTCGTCAACGGTCAGTGGAATATTCGTCAGATCCTTGCAAATAAACCCACGCACCTTGCCCATAAGGATGCGAAACTCCTCCCGGTCCGGTTGGAGTCCCTCCCTTAATTGAGCTACGACCGCTTCATCCGGATCGGCGTCGCGCATTCTGACCATGTCGTATTCTGATCCCCAATGATACGGTTCAAGCAGTTAGTGGCAAATAAGGCTTGCTTTTGCCATGAAAAAAAAATTATTGTCACGGCAATTCTGACGATCTGCGATCACTAACTCATGACGGCGAAAAACAACAGCGGGTCACCACAGCCGTCAGAAGTGTGATCCAACAGGACATAATTATGACACAAGTAGACACCATTCAGCTTATCCTTCGCGGCGAGGGAATCACCGGAAACCGCTCTATAACCCCTCTCCTGTCGGCTTTGCTCAAAGATATCATCACTGAAGCGCATATTGATTGTGGCTACAAGCGAAGTGACGATCAAGAACTCTTCGTGTTCCTTGAGTCTCGGGATGATGAAATTGATGTGCGGGAAATCCTCATCGCCGATCTCGGCATCCGTGACGGCGGCACCGTCTTTGTCCACGGATGTCGCAATATCCATGTAACTGTCGATTACAAAGGTCGCCAGCATTCGCAGCATTTCAAGCCGAATGTGCGCGTCGCCGAGCTTCTCCAGTGGGCGATCAAAGCCTTCAACCTTCCAGGCGATGAGGAAGCCGCTCTCGCTCAGAGCGAGCATGCTCCACACCTTGATCCGCACCAACATATCGGCCAGATCCACGAAGCGCCCGGATGCGACCTGAGACTTGTTCTCGTGGCGCATCAGCGGACTGCCCATCATCACGTCCGTGTTCACAATGAAGAAAATGGGAGCAACATTGAGATCCTCGCAACGGATGATACAACGATCAATATGGTCATCGCGGAGATGTACGAGAAATTTCATATCACCCCAAAGGACGATGACCGTTTGAGTTGCGAGGCGACCGGGCAAGACGTGCTTGTGTTTCGCGCCATGACACTGAAGGAGTATATTGCGGCAGGACAGTGTCATAAACTGGAATGGCTCTTCGTTGGCGGCACCGGAGGCGCACAGGAATGCTGAGTGAACCGACGCCGGTTGACCCAGAGGTGGCGGCAGCGACATTTAGCCGCCACCTGGACGCTTTTTGGCAAGGGCTTCGCGCAGACCGATCCGACTGGGAATTATATCGTATTGACGATCTCAATGTAGTAATAAAACTGTACGCCGTCCGAAGCGACGGCGTACGCGAAGACTACTATCTCAAGCTTGGAGCTAATTTTTACGATTCCTGGCCACCACTCGCCTGGTTCGTCAAGCCCAATGATTGGTCCCAGGCAGATCCTGGATCGCAATGGTGGCCGAAGCTGGCGACGACGCCAACTTGGTTCGGCCTGCATGCGAGCTACCCTTACCGAGATGGTTCACAGCGGCCACTCCTCTGCTTCACCCATTGTGCTCAGTACTACCAGACTAACCATGCTCCGGAAGAACACACTGTATGGAAGCAAGGTAGGCACACGCTTGCCATGACCGTAAACCGAGTTGCCGAAATTTTGCGCCCCCCTTATTATGCCGGGAGATCCGATATATGATATATATCTCAGAATCAACCTGGCAGACAATGCTTAAGGAGCTGGCTCGCACGAAGGGCAACGTCGAGCGCGTCGCGTTCCTTGATGGGCCTCGGCGCGGCGGCATCGGTTTTGTGACGACCGTCACTCTCCCAGATGCTATCCTAGCTCCCGGATCATATGACGTAACGCCAGCAGCAATGAGCCAAGCCGGGAAACATCTTCGCCGCTTCCAGATCGAGCGCTTAGCCCAGATACATACGCACGACGGAGATTGGGTTAATCATTCTGGCAAGGACAGTTCTCAGGCCTACTCACAAATGCCAGGCGCTTTGTCGATCGTGCTGCCACGACATGGGCGTGAGGCTCCTATGCCGAGCGAATCAGGGATACACATCCGTGAGGAGCATGGATGGCGGCGTCTTGATACCGACGAGGTAGACGCGACGTTTTTGATCATTCCATCAGTTCTCGACTTTCGCAGTCCCGAATCTTTGGCATCTGAGGAGACAATCACATGGAGCGAGTATCGAGCCGCCACGAAGGCGATGCTAGCGGGATTCTTTCACCGTTTTCTGAAGTTACCCCGGTAGATGTTACCGTCGAAATTGAGCCTGAGTTTGCTAACCAAGCGAGCGTTCAACACACAGCATGGATGATCGTCAATTTGTTAGCCAGGCTGGAAGGCGTGGTAGCTCGTGTAGGCATTCTCGCTGACGAGCAGGTGTTCCAAGCCGGACGTATTGTTCCGCTTGGAACGCCATCCACAAACTTCATGGAAGCCCTCCTAAGAGGAGCCGCAGCAATTGGGGTAGTACCCGTCAGTGACGGCAAGCTGCCAGACAGTGTGTGCATATCAGTAGGACCTGGATCAGCCAATGGAGCGTGGCTCCGAGCACATGGAAACGGCTGGACGGGTGGTATAGCTCCAGGTGTATATGAAGGCGCTGCGGATTCACCGCTGCCGTTCGGCCCCTACATTTCTGCATGTATGGCGGTGGCTGAAGTTTTCAAGCTGGTTCGTATGAGCCCTGAGATGCGAAGCGAGATTCAGCATGTGACTTACAGCGCCTGGGAACACACAGTCGGCGCTGCAACCGATAGCGGCCCGTCCGTTATCGGAGACCTCCAAATCGACTGCACATTAGCTGGCGTGGGAGCAGTTGGAAGCGCCTGGCTCCATGCCATCTGGGCGCTCGATTGCCTGACCGGGCAAGTCATATTATCCGACAACGACCAGAAAGGCGTTGATGTAACCAACATCAATCGATACAGTTTCTTTGGTAAAACCTCAATAGGCCAGCCCAAAGCAACGGAAGCTGCTCGCACAGCCTCAGCCTCACCTATCGTTTGGCTTCCGAATGACGTTGGCATCGAGCGTATCTCCGCTCGTCATGGCTTGCTCGTATCAGCAGTTGATCGGAATTCAGTCCGCCAGGCTATTCAGTGTCTATATCCTGATCGCATTCTATCTGGCTCTACAAACGACCTTCGCGCTGAAATCATGCGGTGCGGCCCTCCAGGTGTTGGAGCATGCCTAGGGTGCTTTAACCCGTTGGAAACAGCCGCCCCCGATTCCGAGATGCAGGCCCAACTACGACAGGATCCGGAGTTAGCCTTAGAGGTATCAAAGAGCCTCCATATCTCAGTAGCTGAAGTTCACGCATGGGCTCAAAATGCAACTTGTGGTGAAACAGGCGACCGGATTTTGGGATATTTACGTCATGCCGACGATGGCCCCGATCGCTTCGCAGTCGGATTCGTCTCAGTGATGGCCGGTGCTTTATTGGCGGCAGAAACCATTAAAGAACTGCTCCATAGCCCTCTGCCGCTAAACGATATAAGAAATCGCGCAACGTTTCAATTCGTGACGCCGGCCTCGCCTTGGAATGGCTCAAAACCCTACCGTAGAGAGGAGCAATGCACGCTATGTGCGCCTGGCACCGACGCACATCGTATCTGGACCAAGCGATTTCAAAGCCACGCCCCCAGAGGTTAACAGAAGATAGGAAAGAAGCGAGGAGTAGAAAGCATTCGCCTCCTACCTCTCCATCTAAATGCATTGGCCTCTGGATTGATCTCAAGCATCTAGGCATACAAGCAATGCTGCTCAACGCCATGGCTGTATAATAGGGCGACCAGGACAATCCAAAAGCCACCATCACCCTAGAGCGTATCTAGGATTTTAGGTATTGGCAAAATTGCCGCAGCCAAAGACAAGATGCCATGACCGCATACGAGCGTCAACAAAACGACATAGCAGTATGTCAGAGGCGTTCTCAATGTAATGAGGTTAGACAATTATTCTCGTTGATAATCTTATCCATTCCCTCACACACCCCGCAAGCCACGCAGCAACCCCGCCGCCGTCTCCAGCGTCTCGGGATTCTTACATTAGCAAAACCGCACTTTCATCCGCCCGAGTTTGTGATCGCTATTGAAGCTGCCGCCGGGGACGACGGCGACGCCGTGGTTTTCGATGAGCCAGTGGGCGAATGCGATGTCGTTGTCCCAGCCGAGGCCGGCGATGTCGGTCATGATGTAGTAGGCTCCGTGCGGGTCATAGACTCAGCCGGGTGTTCTGTACAGTTAAAGCAACCCGCATTGAGGTCCGAAATCGCACCTCCCTTTTCACCGCACGAGCCGGAGCAGATCCCACCCAATCATAATCACCGTTCCTGCAACAAGAATGGCGAACAGAAGACGCAGCACGCGATTTGCCAAGTAATGCGTAGTAAGCGCTCCAAGTTGCGCGCCTATGGAAGAGCCAATCAGGATTGCCATGGCCAGCTTCAAACTTACGTACCCATGGAGCGCCTGTTCCACGGTTCCGAGGGCAACCGTCACGAACAGCAGCAGCACGCCGGTGCCTGCGGCGTTGCGTACGGAAAGGCCAATTCCGTAGAGCAAAATGGGCATGAACAGAACGCCGCCACCGATGCCCATCAGGCCCGACGCCAGTCCCAGGACAAACCCGAGATAGCTCAGCATCAGCACGGAGACTTGCGTCAGCTGTACGCCGGGCAGATCGATGTATGGAGGAATGCGTACTTTCGACACGAGCGGGCCAGGAATCGTCAGGTCGCCGCGCGGCGCCGCGTTGCGCGCCTGCCAGGCGTCACGGAATTTATAGAAGGCGGTAAAAGACAGCAGGACGATGAAGAGCAAATCGAGCACGACCTGCACGGCGGGAACGCTTCCTCCGCCGCCGATCCTCCATGAGCCAAGCGACGTCAGGTAGGCAAGCAGCCGAGTGCCGGCGTCGACGCCCATCAAGCTGCCGCCCATCATCACCAAATCGATGCGAGGTTCTCCGCGTTTCATCTGGCGGTATTTGAGAAACGAACTGATAGACGTGCCACACTTCTGCGCCAGCGCCGAACCGACAGCCACGGGAGCAGGAACGCCGAAAACATAGATGAGCATCGGCGTGAGCAGAAAGCCGCCGCCAACGCCGAACATACCCGCGATGTATCCGATCAGCAAACCAACCGCAGCCAGTGCGGGAAGAGAAACGGCGTGACCGATCCCCGCTCCAAGACGAACCAACAGCATCGTCTGGTTTCCTCAAATGTGATAGTCGAGTGGAAGCGTCGGGGCTTCGCCGTCGCGTTCGCTTACGGACGAATGCGGGCTTAACACCCGTCGTTCAATCTTGCTGGAAATCCAGTAGACGATCACCCCCCAGATTGCGGGAACGCAAACGCACAGCGCGGCGTAGGCCAGCAGATTCCATGGCATGAGAATTTTCTCCTCGTCCTCAACATCGCAGATCAATAGCATTGTACCTACGGGCGACGCGGAAAAACTTCTAAGGAATTGTGTATAAACGCCTTAATATAGAGGTATAGCTATATTGTGATAAACAATAAAACACAAGATCAAGAACTCATCGACATGGAAACGCTGGAGCGTGTGGCTCCGATCATTCGCAACGCGGCACATCCGATTCGGCTTCGTATCCTGGACTTTTTGCGGCAGCAGGGGCAGCCATGTACCGTGACACAAATTATGGAGGCGGCGGGCATCGGACAGGCGCTGGTCAGCCAGCAGCTCCGTATCCTCAAGGATCAAGGCGTTCTGTCCGCGCGACGCGAAGGCAATTATATGCGCTATGATATCGCCGACAGCAGCGTCCTTCTTCTGCTCGACTGTATCCGCGAGCATCAAGTCCAATGAGCATTTAGGAGAATTCAAAACAATGGATGTCATAACGCCGCAGGAGGCTCAGGCGAACATACTGGTCGATGGAGCTTCGCTCATCGACGTGCGCGGATTTGACGAGTTTGCGGCGGGACATGCTCCGCAGGCGAAATGTATCCCCCTTGCGGCTTTGGAGCGGCGTGCGGGGAAATCGCAACGGATCGCACGGTGTTTGTTATTTGCCGTTCAGGAAATCGGAGCGCAATGGCGGCGGAGCGTCTGCTCTCTCTGGGAATGGTCAATATCGTCGATGTCCAGGGCGGAATGGCGGCGTGGGAACACGCTGGTCTTCCCGTTGAAAAACAGGAGGCGGCGATGCCGCTGGAGCGGCAAGTACGGATTGTCGCGGGCGCGCTCGTATTTGGCTTCTCTTTGTTAGGGTTCTTTGTTAACTTTACATTTTTCTATGGGTCCGCATTGATCGGTTTTATGCTCGCTTTCACGGGCATTCTGGGGCTTTGCCCGATGATGTCACTCTTAAAACTGATGCCATGGAATCGTGTGTCGATCCTCACAAAATAGTGGTTTTAAGTATAAACTGCGCACATCATGAGTTGAGAGGCATCAATGCTCGCGGTATGGCCAATTACGCTTTGGCGACGAGCATCAATGTCCCTTGATCTGCCGTCATTTTGTCATCAAAGCCAATTACGGGATGTTCTTTGGCTTGGGCGCTTGCGGAGCGAGCGGCTTTTGATCGGTAAAGGCAAGCGCCGGACAGTTGACCACGATATTGGCCGATCCGAGCGGCGAGCCGCCGGGCGCCGTCACCCACCCTTTTTTCGCCAGATGACGAACCTGGTTGGCGTCCATCTGGGCGACGTTCAATTCGCGAGCGACAGCTTGTGGGCTCCACTCACCGACATGGACGTCCCAAAGCGGCGTGTACTGGGCGCGCATCTTAGGATCGCTCAGCGTGGGGAAGTTCTCCAGCACGTTGCGGGCGTCGCCGCCCATGCGCAGCGACTCCATTAGACCGGAGTTGTCCAGGCTGGCGTCTTCGTCGTTGTGGCCGTCGATGATGACATGGTTCAGACCCTGAGCCGGCGGACTGGCTTTATGCGTCTGGCCATTGACGAAGGTAAAGAGGGCGGCGCGCGCCGACATGGACGGGTCCTTGCCTCCGTTGGGTGAAGGGGATGTGTTCAGTCCAGGCGCGAAGTTCGCGCGCTCAATGACGGAAGATCCGGCGTCCGAATCGTCGAAGGAAAGATACAGCACGGGCTCGCCATCGGCGAATCCACGCACGAACAGCAGATCCACGGTCATTTTGTCGGTGTCGATCGCTGTCACGCGGTCCTGAGTATTCTTGTGCGTCTTGACGTCGAACGGCCCATCCCCCGTGGCGACGATGGGGGCGTTGTAGACAACACGACCATTACCGATCTTCACAAATGAGCTGTAATGGATATCGCCCATGCTGCCAGGAGAAGCGCCGAGAGGCGGGAATCCCTTCTCGCTCGGCAAGAGTCGGCGCATCGGCGAGAAATCGGGCTGCCCCGCAAATTCGACTCCCGTTCGTCCTAAAGGCAGAGAGGAGGTCGTCACGGTCTGAACCTGACCGGGGGAATCCAGAAGGTTGGCAATCGGCGGCGCAAAGTTGACGCCGAGATCGCGCGCCGCGCCGGCGTCCGAGACGTCCGTGATGACATACCAGACCGTCTGACCATTGCAGGTTCCCTTGTGCAGCGGCAGAGTTCCCGAATTGTTCATCATGTCCACGTGCAGAGCGCTCGTGATGGTGAAATACTGTTCCGGCAGATAGCGCGGATCTCCCGCCATTGTCACACCGCTCTTGCCGGTCTGGGCGAACCCAGGCTGAGCGGCCGCGAGAGCCAGCAGCGAGCCGGCGACGCAGGTCAATAGTAATCGTTTTTGCATGTCTGATTTCCCTTTGAGTTCTTCTTGAACACCAAAATTATGACGGGCTAAGTTCACACGCATCTCACGCAAAGATCACTTTTCCGTCACGAAGTCTTGAGGTCGATTAGTTTGAGCGGATCGGATCAAGCTTCGTCTCGGCCGCGCCAAGAATGCGCCGGCTGGACTGCTCCTGTACGAAGACCGCCACACGCAGATTTTCGCGACGCCATGCGGCCGGCAGCTTTATGCGGGCGGAGAACGCGGTAGGATGCGCCGCCGCCACGCCTAACAGACGCATCTCACGCACGACCGCGCTATGGGACAGCATGCGCCCCTCGTTTTCACCGCCTGCGACGCTCGATTGTAGATTATCTTCTGTGATCGCCATGATTACCTGGGCGGTATCGCCCGCGCCGACGTCGGGAAGATTATCAACATTTGCCTTGATGTCCGCCGCGTCCGCCGCTCCTGACATCGTGACGCGCACAGTTGCTTTAGGCGATGCAGCGGCGCGGGAGATCGCATGAATCGCCTTGTCCCGATCACTGCCGACAAACTCGACGTCTCCGTCCACGACCATCTGCGGCGTGTACACGCTGTCGCTATGAAATTGCTTAGCATAGCCATTCTGTCGCACGCTAAACGCGTAATTGGAATATCGATCCTTCCAGCCATTGTGGTCCCAGTAGTCGACATGCTCCCCAAGCACGATAATATGCGCTCGGCGAACCGGCTGCTCGCGCTCCAGCCCGGACAAGACTTTGTCCGCGGGCGGACAGCTGGAGCAGCCTTCCGAAGTGAATAGCTCCACGATGACGGGATTCCCTGACGGCGCGGACGCGGCCTGAGTTTGCGCAGGATATACGGACGATCCGGCAGTTAGGCACACAGCGGCCAGGCACACGCATTTTCGCACCTGGGCCGCTGAAATTTGTGTTCGCATGAGTAACTTCCCTTTCGGCTGAGGCATATCCTTGATTTCAGACGGGAACGCGCCGATGCTCCTGGGCGTAATCCCAAAGCAGTGGCCTGAGCAGCAGGCGGGCTCGCGATAGACGAGAACGCACCGTACCGATTGGAACGCCAAGAGACAGAGCAGCTTGCGCGTACTCCTCCCCTTCCAGGTCCACCAGGATCACGCACAGCTTCAGCTTCTCCGGCAGAGCGGTCAGCGCTTGCTCCAAGGGCTCATCCAAGATTCCGGCCATCAGACGGGCGGCGGGCGTATCACTCCGAGATGCTATCTGGGCCATCTCGTTCATCTTGCCGCAGACCGCGCTTGTCCCCAGTCCGGTGCCCGCTTCCCAGCGCCGCCGATGGCGGTAATCGTTGATGTAGAGATTTAGCAGGGTGCGAAAAAGCCAGGCGCGCGCGTTTTGATGTGATTGGAGCTGACCGCGCAAGCATGCCCGGTAGGCGCTCACAAGAGTGTCTTGTACAAAATCTTGCGCGCGGTCTTCATTGCCGTGGCACAAGTGGCGTGCGAAGCGCAAAAGGTCATCCTGCCGCTGCAAGACCAGCCGCGTAAACGCCTCGCGCGCCGGTACTGTGAGGGCATCCAGATCCGTAGTGGGTGTGCTGCTGTTTCTGCTCATGACAGGTTCAATTTGGAAAGGTATGGACGCCGCCTCAGTCCAGAGCCGAAGCGGCGTCTGAGCCAGACTACATCTTGCCGTGGTCCATCATCATCTTGTGCATCATCATTTTCTTGTGCGCCATGGACATGTGGGACATTTTCATCATCATCGCCCTTTTCTCGGAAGGCGACATGGAGGACATATGGTCCATCATCATCTTCTTTTCCGATGAAGACATACCCATCATCATCTTATGCATCATCTTGTCGGACATCTTGCCGTGCATCATTTTCCCATGCGACATCTTACCGTGATGCATCATCGCGCTCTGAGCGACGCCGGCCGATGCGGACAGGACAGCGAGGGCAGCGGTCACTGCGATTAGGCGTAGTTTCATGGTCGTCTCCTTCCCGCCTCACGGCGGGAGCGATATGTGCGGGAAGGTCCCACATCAGTCTCCTTAAGTATGGAAGATTACCCATCACGCGAACGTCACGTCTTTATCACATTTCGGTCACGAGGACGCAGCGTTCAGCCTTGGGCTTTCTCAATTGGCAGATGAAATGTGAAGGCCGTTCCCTGATCGAGAACACTCTCTACCGTAATGCTGCTGCCGTGAAGCTCCAGGATGCGCTTGGCGATCGCAAGCCCAAGGCCGGCGCAGCCCGGCTTCTCAGATTGCCCCGGCGCTCGGTAAAACCGCTCGAAGATGTGGGCGAGGTCCGCAGGAGAGATGCCGCAGCCGGTATCAGTGACACGAACGCCGATGCTTTCCGCTTCCAGAGCGAGGCTGACGGCGACCATACCGCCCTCCGGCGTATATCGCAGAGCGTTCTCCAGAAGGTTCTCCAGCACCCGCTCGATCAGGCCAATGTCCGCGCGCACGAACGGCAGGTTTTCCGGCAGAGAGGCATGAAGCCGAATCTGTTTCTGCTCAGCGGTCAGCTGGTGCTGCTGCACCACGTCCTGCACAAGCTCGCTCAGCGAAAACGCCTCGGAGTTGAGACTGACTTCCCGCGCGTCCAGCTGAGCCAGCTCGAACAGCTCGCCAATTAGCTTCGCCAGCCGGTCACTGTGCCGAATGGCGACTTGCAGATATCCGCGCTGCTCCTCGGGCGTCATCCTCCCTTCCTTCATCAGCAGCGTCTCCAGATAGCCTTGCAGCGCGGCCAGCGGCGTGCGCAGGTCATGGGAGGCGTTGCTGACCATCTCGCGGCGGTGGGTATCCGCCAGGGCCAACTCCTGAATTTGCCCTTGAATACGATCGGACATCTGGAGGCAGACCGTCCCGAGACGGTCGAGCTCGTCGCGCGGAGAAACTATCCCACGCCAAGGAGCGAAGAGGCGAGTAGACTGCACGGAATTGGCTTCGAGGAAGTCCAGATCCCGAAAAGTCTCCATCGCCACTGTTAGACGGCGCAGTCGTTGGGTCAGTAGACGGAAGAGAAACAAACCGGCGACGGAAACGGACGCCAGAAGGACGCCCAGTCCCCATAGACTCGACCGCAGAATGTAACTCCTTCGCAGAAGTCCGGCCACGGAATCATAATGCTGCCCTCCGAGGATCACATAGACGTAGCCTTGGGGAGAATTTGGCGGATGTTGCCCGCTGGCGTAGATCGGGGCGGCTGAGAAGACTTTCCGATCGGCAGACGAGCGCGGGTCGTCGTTCAGAATAGGCAGCCGCACGGACTTCGTCAGGAAGCGCTGAAGTGGCGCGAGAGGCACTCGGTCCCGACGAATATCGCTAGGTGCGCCGGAATACGCCAAAATCGTTCCCCGCGTGTCCAGGAGATAGACATCGATATCCGGGTTAATGACCATCAGATACTTGATCTCGGATCGAGCCTTGCTAAGACGCGCCGGGGCATGGGAGAACAGATTCGTCTCGGTCAAGTGGGCCGCGAGACTTGACGCCAAAGGGCGGTTGAGGTTCTGGGCAACCTCCTGCTGGTAGTTTTGCGTGGTGAACAGCGTCAGCGGGACGGACAGACAGCCGATCAAACACAGTAGAACGAGCAGAATTAGAGTAAGTCGCCCGTGAAGCGTCTTAAGGAGCACGTCAATTGTCTCCCCAGGTATCGCGGGATGCGAATTTGTAGCCGACTCCCCAAGCCGTCAGCAGGTAGTGAGGATGCGCCGAGTTCTTCTCAATCTTCGATCGAAGCCGGTTGATATGGGAGTTGACAGTATGCTCGTACCCTTCGTATCCCATTCCCCAGACCAGATCTAGCAGTTGGGCGCGCGTATAAACGCGTGCGGGATGGCAAGCCAGCAGAAACAGCAAATCGAATTCTTTCGCTGTTAAGTTTACATCCTGGCCTGAGAGAGTGACCTGACGCTTGTCTGCGTCAATGACCAATGGACCGCCTCGAATCACCTTTTCCTCTTCGGGACAGAGATCAGATGATGTACTTCGCGCCTCCATGCGCCGGAGCAGGGCTTTGACCCGAGCGAGCAGTTCCCGGATGCCGAACGGCTTGATGAGATAGTCGTCTGCGCCGATCTCCAATCCCAATACCCGATCCAGCTCGGAGGAACGGGCCGTCAGCATCAAGATAAGAGGATAGCTGGGCTTCGCACGGAGGCGGCGGCAGATCTCCAATCCCTCGACGCCCGGCAGATTTAGGTCGAGGATCGCCAGATCGTAAGCTTTTGTTAAGGCCCGCTCCAAGCCATCGGCTCCATCGTAAGCGATATCCACGTTATAGCCAGCATCTCTCAGATGAAGCTCCACGAGATGCGAGATATCCCGGTCATCCTCGACGATGAGCACATTGGCAGGCGCGGTTTGTTTCATTCTGTTTTCCAAAAATATCGCAAAATCGAAAGTGTCCGGTACATCCCGAGCCTTCGAGAACGGATTGATGCTTCAATAGTATAACCGGTAATTGTCACAGCGAGATCACGAAATCGTCACCTTTTAGTCAGAGACGATGGACCGGATCTTCTGCCGCGCGGGGTTATTTTCCCAGGGTGGTAACCTGAGGAAACTATGCGCTTCCGATGATAACCGTAGTGAAATTTTGCCCTTCCCAGTGATTAGCTTTGCTCCAGCAGAACGTGAAGGCGAGGCTTCCGTCTGTCGCCATATCTCCGGTAGTTAGGTCCGCATAATATACGCCTAAACCGCTATCCGTGGTGGAGACCTCCCGTATTGTTTTCCAAGAATCGGAGCTCCAGCGAATGACTGCGGCGGCTTCTACCTGCACTCGAAGTGTTTTCCCAGCCGGCAGCGACTGCGTTTGCGCATCGAAGGTCCATGGAATGAGCGGCGAAACGACGTGTTCTTTCAGATAGCGCTGAACGGTCTGAGGCGGCATGTCGAAGACTGCCCCGTCGCACAAGGAGCGGACGAGTTTTACGAGTTCGGCGTGCGCCCAGACGAGTGGCATTCCCGATCCCGAAGGAAGGCCATTATATAGTTCGCGCTCCGGGATATCCTCCCCGTCCCAGATCTGTTCCGGCAGCAGGCCGCCGGGGCTCGTTTGACGCGTCATCACATTCAAGAGTCGACGCGCCTCGTCCTCATTCCCCAGAGCCAGCGCGTACTGTGCTCGCTCCCCGGCCAGCAGCGGCCAGCAGCGCCCCACCCCAACGCCTTCGTATGGGCCGCCGCTTCCCGTCTCACCGTATCCGTCGTGCGTGTAGCGGCGCCAGGCCGTCCCGGTCGCCGTTTCCGCTTTGAGCGTCGCGTCGATGACTTGAACCGTGCTGACGATACGCGGATCGTCCGCCGCTCGCAATCCATAACGCACCAGGGACAGGGCGTCTGGACTGACGATGCAATCGGCGGGAAACCGGTTCTCTGACGGCGGCAAGTTCTTGATCTCGACAGATGCGGCGCGGACATCGCCGCTGACGCCGACTTCCGGCGGTGCGATGCGGACGTAGTAGCCGGCCACGCCATTCTCCCTTGCGAGTTCCGTATCCGTGACATAGGTCCAGCGTTCAATGTTCTCGTTCCAGCAGTCGGCGGTTTCGCGCAGGAATGAGGCGCACGGATCGCTCGCCGCGTCAGCGAAGTCGGCGGCCGCCAGCAGCGCGGCGATCGTCACCGCGAGCGTGAACGCCGTGAATCCCGCGTTCTCTTCCCAGCGGTCCATCGGGGTGGACGGGCCGTTCTGAACGAGAAAGGCGGCGGCGGCTCGGATAGCCAGCCAGGGATCCAGCCCGTCCAGCGCGTCATTGCGGCGAAGCATATCGGCAAGCAAAATCGGGAGGGCGGTCTCGTCCAGCTGAACGCCTGTCCATACGCCGGCGCCATTCATATGCATGTTCTGCGGCCAGTGCCCATCCCCTTCCTGAGTCGCCATCAAGTAGAGCATCGTTTCGCGCGCGGCGCGCGGGTTTCCCGCAGCCAGCATCGCGCCCGCCGCCTCCACCTGATCGCGCGGCCAGACGACATGATAACCCGCCAGATCGTTATCGCCATGCGCAAATCCCCAGGGAATGGAAAGACTGGCGATCACGCCGCCCGGAAACCGCTTTCCGTCGTGAACCCGAAGTACGCTGAGGCTGGTGTGATACGCATCGAAGCCGTCTCGCCCAGGCGCCTCCATCGCCAGACATTCTCCGTGGAACTCACGCCATTCGCGGGAATATTCCATCTCGGCGTCCGTGAAGCCAGTCAGCAGCGACGTGCGCGCCTGCTGCCCCGCGCCGCTCCAGTCCTGGTCGAAGCCCAGAGCAAGCACGAACTCGCCGCCACACGTTTCCAGATCGATCTGCCCGGTCAGGGCGATGTTGCCGCCGGACGCGTCTCCGTAAAAATGCATCATCTTTTTATGCGCCTCAATGTCCCGCCAGCCGTCCGATGCGCCGACGTAGCCGCAGGAACGGCCCAGCCACGGAGCGGAGCAGGCCAGGGCGAGCGCAACGCCTCCTCGCCGGGCGAACAGCATCGGGACGCCTTTGTAGTCGCCGGTCCACCCGTCATTCCCCGAACCGCAATTCGCCAAATGCGGCGCCAGCAGCGCGTAGACTTGGTAGTCGGATAGCTCCCCTTTCAGCGCTTCGAATGTCACCTTCTGTAGGAGTACGTCTCTGCGGGGATCCGTGATAATAGTTTTCGTGATGCGGTAACGTCTCTGGCGACAGGTGTTCGTCATTACGTATCCCGGAATTCCCCGTCCGAGCGGCCGGATCGCGTGGTCCGTATCCCGCTTTTCTTCCGAGAAGAAACCGTCCTTATCCGTCACCAGCAGGCCGAAGTCGCGTGTGTTGGCCTGATCCACGGAAGGATGATAGACCTCGTCCACGATCCCGTGCGAAATGGTGAACCAGACGCGGCTGGCGTTCGATAGAGCGGCGCCGACTCCCGATTTGGCGCTGGATGTCCATCGCGGCGCCATGCCAGGTTTACCGGGAGCAATATTGTTATTCATTGGATTTACTTTCTCGAATATGGTCCCATGCCGCGCGGGCTTCGGGCCAGGCCAGAGGCGCCGCCGCGAGTGTCCCAAGTGCGCCGGTAACGCACAAGGCGCAGTAGGCACTGTACTTCACCGGCTGATCGATCAGGAGTTTAATCGCGAACGCCGCATCCGCAATCGCCTTCACGCCCATAAAGAAGGCCGCCAGCGGCAGAGCCTTCGCGCGGTCGGGCGGGCCCATTGCCGCCAGACCAGCGGTGGCGGCATAGGATCCCACGGCGAGCACGGCATCGGGCGTCTGTAGTAACTCATAAGCCTGCGGTGAGCCATTGATCTTGTCCCCGTCCTCGCCAGGCAGGGGAATTTCCGGGACGTGTTTCAGAATGCCCATTTGAAAAAGTGAAATAATCCCCATGACGGCGACGTTGAAAAGAGAGAGGGTGACGATCCACCGACGATTTTTCAGAAATGGCCCATCATCCTCGCGAAGAGCGCGACCTAATTCTTCCGGTGACATAAATTCCCCTTGTCTTTCGATCTTGATCTTGTTTCGACATTCAATCTCCGCGACGTCTGCCTTGGACGCAGACCTGCGGAAGCACGACGCTAAGAGTGGCCGCCCAATGGGCGGCCAAAACTCGGGGCTTCATGCCGTTCGCACGGGCCAGGGCGTTGTCCACGATGACCAACAGATGACGGTGTACGGATATGCTCACATCTCGGCCATGTCTGGACCGGCGGACAACAACATCGGAAGGCCGTAAGTCCGCGATACCGAGGATCGGACTGAGCCGCCTTCGAACGCGATCGGCGCGCTGATGCGGCGAGCAGCCGTCGATGCCAACCCGAATATCCATAATCTGCTTTCCTCCCAGGCAGATCACCTCGTCTGTCGTCATGGACGTCCGCTGCGCTCGGACCGGTTCCGCTTCGGTGACTGCGAGAAGCGCGAGTGCAAGGAATAAAAGAGGACTGATCTTCATGGCTTGCCTTTCGGTTACTTCCGATATCCCATGACTGTCCGGCCCAGCATCACCGCCCCAACCACCGACAGAGCCGCCAAGGCCAGCCACTTTCGGTTCAGCGACAGCCAAAGCTGAGGAGTGAAGCTTTTGGCCTGAGCGTCAAAATCCCCGTGTGCGCCTCGATCGCCAGGAAGTGCTTCCCAGAGATTATTCGGGGCACTCCCGTCCTTCGGCTGTCCCAGACGCTGCTGCGACTTAAATCCCGTCCGGCCCAGATACCAGTCTCCGACCTGGGGGAATAATTTGTTACCCAAGATAGCGATCACGGTGGAGGCGCCGACGAAGATCTCGCGACGGCCATGGCGCGCCGCCCAGTACACGGCTTCTGCGGCGACCTCCGGCTGATAGATTGGCGGTACAGGCTGCGCCTTATTGGGCAGTAAGTTTTTAACCCAGTCGAACTGCGGCGTGTTCATGGCCGGCATCTGTACCATGCAGAGTTTGACTCCGCTTTTCTCGTGAAGTAGCTCGGCGCGCAGGGAGTCGGCGAAGCCCTGAATTCCATGCTTCGCCCCGCAGTAGGCGCTCTGCAGCGGAATGCCCCGGTAAGCGAGTGCGCTACCCACCAATACGATGCGCCCGCGATCGCGCGTCCTCATGCGCCGCAGCGAGCTCATGGCTCCATACACCTGGCCCAGATACGTCACTTCGGTGACGCGCTTGAAATCCGCCGCTTCGCTGTCTTGGACAGGACCAAAGACGGAGGCCATGGCGTTGTTGACCCAGATATCGATCGGCCCGAGCTCGAGTTCCGCCTTGCGAGCCGCCTCCTCAACCTGGCTGGCATCGGCCACATCGCAGGGCAGTATCAGCGCCGTGCCGCCGAAGCGCTCGACATCGCGTTTCGCCCCTTCCAATCCCGCCATGCCCGCTCCGCCTCTGGCGATCAGTCCCACCTTCGCGCCTCGTTTGGCGAAGGCGCAGGCGATCGCCCGCCCCAGCCCCGCGCCGGTGACGACGACCACTTCCGATTTGCTATTCATGACATTCACTTATCCTTTAAGCGGCGTTTTAGCCCTGGCCCAACTACTTTTGTTTCCGGCGGACCAGAACACAAATTGCAGCCCCGGCCGCCAGAACGGCGGCAGCCCAGATGAAAGGACGAACTTTGGCGGCGGGATCGGGATCGGTAATGTTAGTCCGCTCGGGATAAGGCCCCGGCGTGCCAGCAGGCCCCTCTCGGAGCGCCATACGGAGCACTTCCGACAGGTGCATCGCGTGGCGTCCCGTGTTCTGCGAGATCATCTCGCGGCAGGAGAACCCGTCAGCGACCAGCAGTGTCTCATCGTCGGCTGACATGACTTTGGGAAGCAGAACACGATCGCCGCATTTCTGCGCCACATCGAAGTGCGCTCCGGTTTCGAAGCCGAAGGCGCCCGCCATGCCGCAGCATCCATCCTCGGGGGCGGTAACGTTTAGCCCCATCTTGTCCAATGTTTTCTTCTCTGAATCAAAGTCAAGCACCGTTTTGTGGTGGCAGTGGCCGTGAACCAGCGCTTCGCGCTTCAGCGGAAGCCCGGCGGCAAAATTCGGGCACTCCTTCTCCAGAAACTCGCTGAGCATAAATGAGAGCTTGGCGAGCCGCTGACCGTTCTCCTGCTCCGGCATTAATTTGCCTAACTCGTCCCGGAAGACGGAACAGCACGACGGCTCCAGAAAGACAAACGGAAGGTCGGCCTGAATTTCGTTTCGAAGAGTGTTCAGGATGTTCATCATCCAGCGCGTGGCGGCATCCATGAAGCCATAGTCGTAGAGAGGTCGTCCGCAGCAGATGTCCTGCGTTGGAACCACCACGCACCGTCCGGCCGCCTCAAGAACTTCGACGGCGGCCTTGGCGGCTTCGGGATGGAAGTAGTTGTTGAACGTGTCTGGAAACAGCACGACCTTTGGCTTGTCTTGATTTCGGGGCTCGCGCCGCGCCCACCAGCGCGTGAACGGCTCCTCAGCAAAAGGCGGGATCGTGCGTGAAGGCTCGATATCGGCCAGTCGCTTGGCGGCCGCGCTCAGAACAGGCGTAGAGGTCACGACATTGGCGAGGGTCGCCAGCCCCGGAACGCGGCTGACCAGACGCGCCCAGGTATGGATGAAGCCGAACGCATAGTGACTGCGCGGGTGCAGGCGCCCCTCGAAATAGTGCGCCCGGAACTCTGCTTTGTAGGTGGGCATGTCCACGTTGACCGGGCATTGGGCCGTGCAGCCCTTGCAGGCGAGGCACAGGTCGAGCGCTTCGTAGACGGCGTCGTTCTTCCAGCCCTTGTGCAGCGGCTCCCCTTGCAGCATTTCGAAGAGCAGATGAGCGCGACCGCGAGTGGAGTTCTTCTCTTCGCGCGTCACCATGTACGAGGGACACATGACGCCGCCTTCGTGCCGGCGGCACTTTCCAACGCCGACGCAGCGCAGCGTAGCCTCCGCAAAGGAAGCGCCATCGTCTAGATATTTAAAGTAGGTATCGACGCGCGGCGGGTCGTAATCGGCGCCGAGCCGCAGATTTTCGTCCACCGCGTAGGCATCGATTACCTTGCCGGGATTCATCTTCCAGTCCGGATCCCACAGGCGCTTGAACTGCCGCATGGCGTCCAGAAGTTCGTCGCCGAACATGATGGGCAGCAGCTGGGCGCGCGCCTGTCCATCCCCATGCTCTCCGGAAAGCGACCCGCCGTATCCGACCACCAGATGGGCCGCCTCGACGAGAAATCTTTTCCACTTGTCGATCCCCGTCTGTGTTTTGAGGTCGAACGGAACCCGGCAATGGATGCACCCCTGCCCGAAATGGCCGTAGAGCGACGTGTTATATTCGTATTTCTTGAACAGGGCGCGCAGATCGCGCAGGTACGGTCCGACCTTGTCGGGAGGAACGGCGCTGTCTTCCCAGCCGGGCCACATGGACGGCTTGCCGGGAACATCAGCGGTGGCGCCTAGGCCGGACTCGCGGATCTCCCAGATCAGCTTCTCCTCATCAGGATCGTCAAAGAGCTTGTGAGACGGATTCAGATCCCATGTCTGGACCTCTTCGAGCAATTTCCTCGCCTTCGCGTCGGCCTCTTCTTTATTGTCTCCGCCAAACTCACACAGAAGCCATCCCTTGCCGTCGGGCAGGAGCTTGAGATCACTCGGGTGCAGTCCTTTCTTCTTCATCCAGTCGATCAGCAGTTCATCCAGCCCTTCCAGGCCGATGGGCATGTGCTTCATCACCTTCGGCGCGGCGTCCCCGGCGTCGGCGACGTCAGGGAACCCAAGAACAATCAGCGTGTGAAACTTCGGGAAGGGAATGAGTTTACAGCGAGCCTCCAGAACGGTGACGAGCGTGCCTTCCGAGCCAACCAGAGCGGCGGCAACGTTGAAGCCTTTCTCTGGAAGCAGTTCTGCCAGATTGTATCCCGAGACGCGGCGCGGGATATTCGGATACTTTTCACGGATGAGATCCGCGTATTTGTCACGCAAGTCACGCATTCCGCCATAAATCTCACCCTTGCGTCCCCCAGCCTCAATGATCTGCGTAAGCTCGGTCTCCGACGTTTTGCCGACCGTCATGCGCGTACCGTCGTAAAGCAGAATATCCATCGAATCGATATTGTCCGCCGTTCGCGCGCCGGTACCCGCATGAGCAGCCATGATGGAGTGGACGCCGCAGGAATCATTGCCGATCATCCCTCCCAGGGTATTGTGCGAGTGCGTCGCCGGGTCCGGCCCAAAAGTGATCCCCTGCTTACGCGCCTCATCCCGCAGGTCGTCGAGGACACAGCCCGGCTCCACGGCGCCAATTCTATTCTCAGCGTCGATCGAGAGGACTTTGTTGAGATATTTGGACCAGTCAATGACTACGGCGACGTTGCAGCACTCACCGGCAAGGCTCGTTCCGCCGCCGCGCGACAGCACGGGGGCTTGGAATGCGCGGCAGGCGGCGACCGTCGCGATCACATCATCGATCGTCTTAGGCACAACCACTCCGATGGGAACCTGGCGATAGTTGGATCCATCCGTGGCGTAAAGGGCGCGGCTTCCATCGTCAAACCGCACTTCGCCCAGAACCGATTTTCGAAGCGCCGCCTCCAGCCCTTTGGCGTTGACGTTCGGTGCGCGGCCTCCGCCACGGCGTTTGATATCATCCCTGGAAATCAGATTGGATGTTGGCATCTCAGACATAGTCACCTCTTTATCAATACATCATAAAAAAACGCGGCCGCTTGGCGCAGCCGCATGCATATTCAAATCCGGTATCGCTCCGCGTCCGCGCGCTTGAACTCCATTCCCATTCCAGGACGGGATAAATCGGGATAAAGAACGCCACCCTTCGGCGTCAGCACGCCGTCAAACAACATGCCCTCAATGCGCGCGTGATCGTGAAAATACTCCAGATGGACAAACCCGACGACCGCACATCCGGGCGCCACGTGCAGGGAAGGCGCGCAGTGCGCCGAAATCGGCGCGTGATTTGCGTGGCAGAGCGCGGCGGCGCCGAGAAACCCGGTGATCCCCGCACAGCGAGACGCATCGGCCTGGAGAACGTCCACCGCTCCGGCGGCGAGCATCCTCTGGAAATAGCTCAGCGAATATCCATACTCTCCGGCGGCGATGTCCATGCCCGCCGGCCCTCGGTCGCGCAGCAGCCGCAGCCCCTCTAGATCGTCCGACGGGCGAGGCTCCTCAAACCAGACCACGCCCAGCGCGGCATATTCCTCGGCGAACTTCAGCGCCTGCTTGCGCGTATAGGCGCCGTTGGCGTCCACGAATAGTTCGACGCCGGGTCCGATGGCCTCCCGAGCCTGCCGCACCCGCTCCACGTCGTCCTCGGGATGGGATCCGACCTTGATTTTTACTCGCGGGATCCCCATCGCCGCCCAGCTGCTTAGCTGCGTCTGCAACTGCTCTCTGGAATAGGTGGTGAAGCCGCCGCTGCCGTAGACAGGAGCGCCGTCACGCGCCTGGCCGAGCAGCGACGCCAGCGGCAAACCAAGCAGTCTGGCTTTGAGGTCCCAGAGCGCGATATCCACAGCGCTGATCGCCATCGAGTCGATACCGGGACGCCCCAGATTACGGATCGCGTGGTTCATCGTCATCCATGATCCCGGAATATCCAGCGCGTCGCTCCCCACGATCTCGTTCGCCAGGGTCTCGCGGATGACGAGCGCCGTGGCCTCATCGGCATAGGTATAACCAATTCCCGTTTGATTGCCCGCCGTCACTTCGGCGACCACGAGAGTGGTCTTATCCCAGGCGAAAGTGCCGTCCCCTTCCCGGGCGTCCGTCGGGATCGTATACGCCGACACATCGACCCGTGTGACTGGAAACTCATGCGCGCGCATGCCGCCCTGCTTTCTCAATGGCTCCTCAAGGAAATAGGACATCAGATGAGTTCGCTGATCTTGTCCCGAAAGGCGGTGAGCGCGATCCGCGCTCCCTGCGGCTGGCCCTTGACCAGCGCTTCGCCGAACTTGCGCGCCTGGCTCATCGTGACATGCCCGGGCATCGGCGGCTCGTTCGGATCCACGTAAACTTCGACCAGCGCGGCTTTCCCACAGCTCAGAGCCCGCTCCAGCGCCGGCTTAAGATCGTTCGGATCTCGCACCGTAATTCCAACGCCGCCGCAAGCTTCCGCGAACTTGGCGAAGTCAATATCGTGCAGTTCCACGGCATACTCGGGAACTCCGAGGAAGACGATCTGCTCCCACTTGATCTGCCCCAGAACATTGTTCTTGATCATGACGACTGTGATGTCCAGGCCATATTTGACGGCAGTGGCGAATTCGCCCATCAGCATGGTGAAACCACCGTCGCCAACGAATGCAATACTTTGCCGATCCGGAAACGCCACTTTCGCGGCGATAGAATACGGCAAGCCGGGAGCCATCGTCGCGAGGGTTCCCGAGCAGGAGAATTTCTGGTCCTTGCGGATCTTGAACTGGCGCGCGACCCACGTCGTGTTCGTGCCGGAGTCTCCGGAAACAATGGCGTTATCCGCCGCCAGCTTCCCAAGCTCCCAGGCGACGCGCTGCGGTACGATCGGCGTGCGATCGCGCATCGCCCGCTGCTCCATGAGCTCCCACCAATCCTTCATGCCCTTCTGAGCCGACTCCAGCAGAGGACGCTCATCTTTACGATCGATCAGCTCCGTCAGCGCGGCAAGGGTCGCCTTGGCGTCGCCGACCAAGCCGACTTCCACCGGATATCGCAGGCCAATCCGGTCCGGCATATCGTCGATCTGTACGCCTGGGCACTTGTCGTGCTTGGGAAGGAACTCCATATAGGGGAACGATGTCCCGACGAACAAGATCGCATCGCACTCCTTCATGACGTCCTCGGACGGCGCCGTGCCAAGAAGTCCCAGACCG
This sequence comes from Capsulimonas corticalis, assembly GCF_003574315.2. Classification (GTDB taxonomy): domain Bacteria; phylum Armatimonadota; class Armatimonadia; order Armatimonadales; family Capsulimonadaceae; genus Capsulimonas; species Capsulimonas corticalis. The sequence goes on from NZ_AP025739.1 coordinate 7,076,473, forward strand.
CACGTCGTGTAGGGACTGTCATCCGGGATCACCGCCTTGCCAAGCAGGGCTTTGACGACTGGCGAGCCCAGCTTCTCCGCCAGTGCGATCACCTCATCACCCGCCCCGAGCGCCCCCTGGCCGACCAGCATCACCGGCTTCTTCGCGGCGTTCAGTATGGTCGCAGCCTTCTGCAATTCACCGGCGGCGGGGACCAGCACGGGACGCGTCCAATTGGAAGTCGTGTTTTCCCGGCCCTTATGCATCGAATACTTGCCGGATGGCTCCGCCAGCTGGTAATCGATCGGCATAATGACGGCAGAGACGCCGCGATGGTTGAGCGAGTGCCGGCACGCCTCGTTGGCGAGCATTTCGATCTGATTAGGGTTGGCGAGTTCCTGCACGTAGACGCTGACATCGTCAAACAGACGCGCCAGATTGACGTCCTGCTGAAAGTGGCTGCCCTTGAGGTCGCTGAATGTCTGCCCCAGGATCGCAAGCACGGGAGCCTGGTCGCACTTGGCGTCATAAAGGCCATTGAGCAGGTGGATCGCTCCCGGACCGGATGTCGCCAAACAGCATCCGAGCTTTCCGGTATATTTGGCGTAGGCGCACGCCATGAATGCCGCCGCCTCTTCGTGACGCACCTGAACGAACTTGATCTTATCCTGACGTGTGCGCAGCGCTTCTATCACTCCATTGACGCCGTCTCCCGGGATTCCGAAGATTGTGTCAACGCCCCAGCCCATAATCGTTTCGATGAAGACATCCGATACGGTTTCCGCCATTTTATGCTTCCTTTCTCTCACATGGAGAGACAACCTTATACTTGTACTGCTAATGTTTCTTTGACAACAAGTTAAACTGCCTTCGATATTCCGCTACATCGCTTCCGTCAAACCTTTCTTGATAAGCCAGCGATTAATGGGATAGCTCGCGGCGAATCCCACAACCATGGCGATCTGCATCATGAACCAGTAAGCCGACATCGTAGAGTTCAAGGGAGGCTGGAAGAGAACGAAGTGGATCAGCCCCATCCAGGCGAGCATGCCGGCCTCGTAAGCCACGATGGAAAGAGTATCCGCCTTCACGGCGGCGATGATCCCCTGCCGGAAGCCCAGGCCGCGCATGGGAACGATGGAAAAATATTGGAACACGATACCCAGGAAATACGCCAGCAGAAAGTCGGCTGCGACCGCCGCCCAAAACGTGTCTCCAGCGATGGTCCAACCCGAGGAGCGCATCGCCCGTTCCGCGATGATGTCGCCCAGAGCGCATCCGGCTCCGCAGTGGGTGACGCCGATAAAAACACTGCGCCGCGGCGGCTCGGCTTGGCTCCGGCTGGCGCCTTCGTCCGCGATATCTCCCATATTTCTCTTGGGCTCCGAACGCCCAAGCGCAAAGTATGCCCAGAGCCCAAAGATTCCAAGACACAAAGATGTAATCGATCATACAAAATTCATGATCACCATCTTCTGCGGATGAGCGGACACGTCCACCGCAACGACCAAGGCGCAGAGCACGGAAAGCGAAAGAGAAATATCAGCTAAGAGCGAGAGCCAGATAGGCGACATGGATTCATCTTCCTTATTATATTAGTATATTCCAATATTAAAATATTATTAAACTTAATTCTTACAGCGTTATATTATGGTATTATAATGTTCGAATGCACGAATACCGCAAAAATCTAATCCATGGCGTTACCAGGAGGACTGCATGAAATCCGCGACCCGGCAGCGCGCCGCACAACAGTTTGGCGCCCTCTCGCATCCAAAGCGCTTGAAAATCGTCGAGCTGCTTTGCGTCGGCGAAAAGAGCGTCAATGAGATTGCGCGAGAAATCAATTTCTCACAATCCGGAACGTCGCAGCATCTGGCGATCCTGACGCACGCCGGCCTGCTCGTCTTAGAGGCGCACGGCGCGACCCGGGTTTACCGGGTGCGCGGCCCCAGAGTTGGTCAGATCTTGGCGCTAATGGAAGAATTTTGTGAGACGCACGAACTGTATGGAGTTTCTGAAGAGAAAACTCACGGTGAGTGGACAGACGCGCCCGATGGAGAGAGCGCCGGACTGTCCCTAGGAAATGGATTGGACAGCATATGAAAGATAGGGATCTCAATCCCGCGCCGGAGGAGAGCACGCCGCAGCTCTCCGATGAGTACCGGTGGTACAGCGAGCATACGGCGCTCCTGGTCAGCACGCTGAAATGGGCGCTGCTGGGCGCGGTCGCCGGATTGTGTGTCGGCCTGGGGACCAAGGCGTTCCTCTGGGCGCTGGCTTGGGCGACCGGCGAGGCGCTGCGGCTGAAGGTCGGCGTGTTCCGCTATTACGATCTGCTTCCGCTCGCCCTGCCGCTCTGCGTATGGCTGGTCCGCACGTTCGCGCCGACCGCCAAAGGACACGGAACCGAAGCCGTCATCACCGCCGTTCACACACGGAGCGGGCGGATCAACCTCGCGGTCGCTCCAGTGAAGCTGCTCGCAACGGTGCTGACGCTGGCCTTCGGCGGATCGGTCGGCAAGGAAGGCCCTTGCGCGCAGATCGGCGCGTCCATCACGAGCGGCTTCGCCGATTTGCTGCGGCTCGGCGACGAGGACCGGCGCCGCCTTGTGATCTGCGGGATCGGCGCTGGATTCGGCGCGGTCTTCGGCACCCCGATCTCCGGTGCGCTCTTCGGCATCGAGGTTCTGTATCTGGGTAGGATCGAATACTCCGTGCTCTTCCCCTGCCTGATCGCCAGTATCGTAGGGCATCTCGTCTGCGGCGTCAGCCCGCCCGTCCCCGTCCTGCACGACAACTTTGGACGCTTGAACCCGACGGAACTCGTTCTGCTGTCGGTCGGCTTCGGCGCGATCTGCGGCTTGATCGCGCTCACGATGATCGAATCGATGCGTGGGCTGGAGCGCGGTCTCCACCGGTTCTCCGCGCATCCCTACGCGACCGCCGCCGCCGGCGGGCTTTTTCTCGCCGTGATCTACCATGTGTTTGGAGACACTTACGCAGGGCTGGGAAGCACGACCATCGAAGGCGCGCTCAGCGGCAGTCTTCATCTCTTGCTGCTTGGGGTCGCGATTAAGATCGTCACCACGGCGGTGACCCTGGAAACCGGAGGAAGCGGCGGCATCATTACGCCGCTGTTCTTTATCGGCAGCACGGCGGGGCTAGCGTTCGCCCACATGTTTCATCTGCCGGCGGGCGCATTCGCGGCGTTTGGCTTCGTCGCGGTCGTTGCGGCGGCGGCCAATACCCCAATCGCCGCCGCCGTCATGGGCATCGAGATGCTGCCTGGCTCCGTGGGGGTCTACGCCGCTCTTTGCGCCTGCACGGCGTATCTGATCGTCGGCCACCGAAGCGTCTACGCCAGCCAGAAGCTGGGCTTCTCCAAATCCGCCGGGCTGGATGTTCCGCTGGGCGGGACGATCGGCAGTCTGGGCCGCGACAGCGTGCGAATCCGTCCAGGCTCTGTGGCGGCTCGTCTCCACTCGCTGCGCCGGGTCCGGCGATGGAAAAAGTCGCCTCCGTCCGCTTAGAAGCCCCAATGGATCACATGATCAGCCGAACGCCGCCGAGTGAATCCAGGCTGTGTGGGAACCGGTCGCTCGGCGTTCCGATAAACATGTAGTTCTTAGGAATTCCCAGGCGCTGGGACAGCCGCTCAATCAGCGATGGGCAGAATTCGCCCTGTACGAGCAGCAAATCAATCCGCAGATCGGGATAAATCCAGTCGATGATGCTGACATTCGCCCCCAGATCGACAGGAACGGCGGCGTTGTCGGTATAGCAATGCACGACCCGCAGCCATTTGTTCTGCGCGTTTTGCAGAACATAGAGGGCCATTTCATTGAGCAGCGGCAGACTGTCTCCATCAGTAAAGAAGATCACGGCCTGCTGGTTGATCCGCTGAATATCCCCACGGATCCGCCGGCTGAACCGGCTGTTCGCCTCGTGGAGCCCCTCCAAAAACACTTCGGAGATGCTCAGAAGCAGCCGCGGAATTCTGACGCGCAGGAGCATCAGACAGACCACTCCCTCCGCAATCGCGAAATAGACGAGGAAGACCTGTACGTACTGTGGGCTGAGCAGGACATTGCCAATCAGCGCCGCGACCGTCGCCGCGAGCGCAAGAAGCACGGTCGGCCAGGGTGCCCGGATCTGGCGCGGCAGACGCGCGCGTTTGATCTTGAGCAGGATATTGCCGACCGCAAACAACGACATCACCCCAAGAAACGCAATGGTGTAAACGCCGCCCAGCACGAGAAGCCGCCCCTGCGTAATCGCCAGGATCGACGCACAGAGTGCAAAGAAGGCGAGGATGATCCAGTGATTGGTCTCGCGCCGCTTGTTCTCGCGGAGCAGGAACTGCGGCAGACAGCGGTCCAGACTCATTCACCGCACCAGGCCAGTCACGCCGACGTAGCTCGTCAGCACGGCGCCAGACAGCACCAGCACCGCATCAATGCTGACCGCCGTTCGGAGCCAGGGCCCGGCGGCGATAAAGCCCATATGGGCCAGCAGATCCTCCGTGTGGCTCGTAATCGTCGAGAGCGGAAACAGCGAGAGCGCGAGCAGGCTGATGGCTGGATTGAAGACGGCGACAATGGCCCACATATTCCGCAGCGTCTTGGGAAATACGCCCGGCTTTTGCTCCTCGATAAAGTTGGCCGAACTTTCGAAGCCGCTGACGCCGAGCATGGCCGCCGAAAAGCCGAAAAAGACGGCGCGCCACACGCCGCCCGGCAGCGGATGGCTCCAGTTCGCGGCGAGCATGGAAACATGAGCGCCGCTGCAGCAAACGGCCACAAGAACACAAAGCGTTAGGATGTGCAGCCCAAAAATTGCAAGCGCGATCGACGACGATTCGGCAATGCCGAAGAGGTTCAGCGCGGCGAAGACGGCGAGGAGAGCCAGGGTCGCTCAGAAGACGTTCAGATCGGCGTAAAGGTTATGCGCGTAACTCATCGCGGCGTGCGCACTGATGACGGCGGTGGCGATATAAGAAAGGATGGTCAGGCAGGCGGCGGCCGAAGCCTGCCCCTTGGTAGTGGTGTTGAGCAGGACATTGTAAGCGCCGCCATTCAAAGGCAAGGCCGTCCCAACTTCCGCGTAGATATTGCGAAACAGGAACAGCACCGCAGCCACCAGGGCCAGCGCGATCGGCGCGTAGGGACCGGCGTAGAAGGCGGCGATGGCCGTCACATACAAGCAGCTCGACGTGATATCGTTGCCGCAGATCGCCGTCGAGCGCCAGACGCCGAGCTTATGGATGACGCCGGAGTCCAGATGCGTGAGCTTGACAGGATCGGTGTCCAGATCGCTGATCCGCTCCGCCGTGCGTCGGCCAGGAAAGTCCCATGCCGCTTCCAGGGGCGTGGACGGAAGAGCCATCCCCCAGCTTCCACAGCCCTTACTCGGTCCTCGAACTCGCTCATGACTGATCTCCTATGTCTGCGTTGTTCTGGGCGGCGCGGAATGGCGGCACAGGTTCCGGCGTCTCGCGACGCAAAATTGTCGCCGACGTGGATGTGGGTGTTGGAACGCCGGCGTCGTACAGAACCTGCTTGAGGCTCCGAAGCATTTCGGATATCGTTTTGACCTCCGTCGCCTTCATGGGATCGGCCCAGTAGTAGAGCCGCCAGGAAAGAACATCGTTCCCACTATCCACGCTGCGAACACGCAGGATCGGGGCCGGATCCTTGGCGATGTCCTCATTTTGCTGGGCCGCCTCTAACGCTTCCCGCTCTACCAGCGACGCGTCTGCGGTCAGGCTGGTGTCGAAATCAATGGTGTAACGGCGCTTCCCAAGACGCGTGTGATTGACGACGGGATTGGTATAAACCGCGCTGTTGGGAATAATCACGAGTTCATCGCCGTAGGTTTGCAGGCTGGTCGTGCGGATCTGAATGTCCGTGACCGTTCCTTCGTAATTGCCCAGCGTGACCTGGTCCTTAAGCTCAAATGGCCGCGCAAACAGCAGCAGAACGCCGGCGATGAAGTTCTCCAGAATGTCTTTCAGCGCGAAGCCCAGGGCAAATCCCGCCACGCCCAGGCTAGCGATCAGCGTGGTGACGTCGATGTTGGCCGCGCTCAAAGCGACCAGGATGCCGATGAAGAGAGTTCCCAGGTAAATGGAGCGTACGATCAGCAGCCGCACGGCCCAAGGGATGTGGTGAATCTTGCCCAGCGCCTGCCGGGCAAGGCGTCGGGCGAGGCTCGCCACGCCCCAGAACATCAGGAGAAGCAGCAGCGCCACCAGAAACCGTGGAATAAACGAAACGATTCGATGCAGGGTTGCTTGCAATGGAATGAGGAAGGCAGACCAGTAGCTTTGTGACATTTTGATCCGTTCTCCAGGATGCGCGCCCCTAATTCCATCTGCTCGGGATCGAAACAGTAAGAACGCGGCCGGCGGTCTACTGGGTTCCCGATGAGGCGACGGCGCCTTGCGGGTCCGTGGTCCAGAGGTATCCCTTGCTGCTGCACTCGCGCGTAATAATCGTACGTACGCGCAGGCTCAAGTCTTGCCGCCCCGTCGTGCGCCTCAGTTGCGCCTCCAAGTCCGCGCAGGAATTTGGAGTTACGACCCAGGGAGCGCTTACCACAGCGGTGAGCTGTGGACGATCGCCATATCCTTGTATGCGAAGATCCGTCAGACGTGCGGCGCCGTTCTTCTCGATCCGCGCGCGCAGGAACCGTTCCGCCGCTGTATGCAGGGTCTGCTGCTCCAGCGCCAGTCGGAAGCTATGGATCAGGAAGCCCGCCAGAATCACGAGCAAAGCAACGCTGGGGCCAAATCGGCGCACGACAGCCTTACGGTCCAGATGAGACAAACTATGGTAGCCCTGAATCCAGAGAACCAGCGACGTGACGGACTGGATCGCCACCAGGTTCGTCAGAAAAAGCACGAACGCGCCGCCGCTCGCCTGATAAAGACCATGCGCAAGGCAGATACCGCAGGTGCACAGGGGCGGCACTAAAGCCGTCGCCACCGCGACCCCGACAAGGCTGCCGCTCATCCGTGGCGACAGAACCGCGTATGCTCCCGCCGCGCCGCCCGCCAGCGCGATGATCATGTCTAAAATATTCGGCGCCGTGCGCGCCGTGATCTCACGGCCCAGAGGAAGGTCGGAATGGATCTTGCCGATCGTGAAGCCGATGGCCAGAACGAGCAGCGCGCCGCAGCATTCAGCAAGGATCGCCTTACGAAAGAGCGCCTGCTTCCCATCCACCAGAGCGAGCGCCAGACCGGTAATCGGCCCGAGCAGCATAGCGATGATCATGGCGCCGATAACGACGGCACCGCTGTCCTGAAGCAGCCCGTAGGAAGCGATTACCGCCGCTAGGCCGTTCATCAGGAGGAACGCTCCACTTAGGCCGGAATTCGCCTCAATCTGCTCGCGGACTTCAACACGAACATTCTTCTGGTCATCATTGCGCTCAGCCCCATCATCAATGGGCGGGGAGGTTGGCGGCGTCATTCGGTTGTCCTTCCAGGGCATGCTCCGATACTAGAAGATTGAGCTTTCTCAGCAAGGGCTTCATGGTGAGTCCCTGCACGATGATGGAGAACGCTACGACGGCGAAGACGACCGTAATCAGCAACGGGCGTTGCGGGATATCCTGCGGCAGGCCCAGTACGAGAGCAAGCGCCAGCGCGCCGCGCAACCCACCCCAGAACAACACGTGCTGATGGCGCATCTCGATAGGCCGGCGAGTGCGCCGAAACAGCGCACTGCACAGATAGACCGAAAGCGCCCGCCCCAGCAGTACCACCGCGACGGCGATCAGGACCGTCCGCAGCAACGGATGGACATTGAGACTTGCGAGTGACTGGCCGATCAGAAGAAAAATCAGCGAGTTAGCCAGGAACGCCATGTAGTCCCAGAAGCGCGTGATAGATTCGCGGCCTTCCTGGGTAAACGAGCAGACATTACCCACGATCAGTCCAGCAGTCAGCGTCGCGAGCACACCGGAGAGATGGAAGTGTTCGGCCAGCAGAAAGGAGCCGTATGCCGCGACCGTCGTCAGCGTCAGTTCGACCATATGGTCGTCCGTTCCGCGCTCAAGCAGCAGCATCGCCCCCGCCACCACCGCCCCGCAGGCGGCTCCGCCCAGGACCGTGACGCAAAACGCTAACGTGATTCCCCATCCGGTCATCCCCGCGCCTTGAACGGCCGCCAGCGCCACGGTAAAGGCGACCGCCGCCGTTCCGTCATTAAAGAGACTTTCCGCCTCCACGAGTATCTTTAAACGTTCTGGAACGGGCGTTTCTTTAAATGTGGCGATGACGGAGACCGGGTCCGTGGCGGAGATCAGCACTCCGAAGAGCAACGCCGTAGTCCAGGCCCATCCCGCTCCGGCGTGCATGCCCAGCGCGGTGACGCCTGTCGAGAGCAGCACGCCGGCAGTGGCGAGGACAACAACAATGAGGAAATCCCGGCGCAAAGCCCGCCATGGCAGGTAAAACGCCGCTTCAAAGATCAGGGGAGGCAGGAACGCGTTAAAGATTAGGTCTTTGGTCAGATGGATTGCCGGCGCGGACCGAAGAAGCGCCAAACCGACTCCCGTTACCAGCAGCCCCACGGTGTATGGGAGATGGGCTCTTCGAGCAAGCATTGCAACGACTGCGGCGATCAGCAGCAGCAGCGAGACATATTCAATATTGTGTGCAATCATAGTCAGGTATTTAGTGGGGGCGATGAGAGGGAGAAATGTATTAAGGCGTTATGGCGCCATTGGCTATTCGAGAGGTGAATTCCTGCCATTGAGAACATTGCCGTTGCGATCACGCACATCCATATTCTCAGGATCGTTGTGAAAAGAGTCGTTTGGGTAGCGAAGGGAATGTCGATCCCATTCTCCATTAGTGCCTTTGTGGCGGCGATCAAGACGCAGTCCTGAACGACAAGCACATTACGCCGCGTCGGCGGCTGCACCCACCACCAGATGCGAATGGTGATGCTGGAAGCAGCGATCTCCACAACGAAGGCCTCCGGCGCGGGATCGGTCATGACGCCTTCTAAATCGCCAATCGCGTTCAAAATGACAGACTTCGCCTCATCGGGATCGTCGCTATGCCCGACACCGATTTCGCACTGGCAGCGCCGTTTTTCGTAAGCCGTATTGACGGTGACCGCTTCGGTGAACAGCTCCGTATTGGGGATCACGATCCGTCGGCCGTCGTAGGTGTCGATCGTCGTCGCGCGGGTCTGAATGTCGCGCACCGTGCCTTCAAAATCCTTTACCACGATCTGGTCACCGATGCGAAACGGCTCGGCAAGCAATAAGAGAATTCCGGCGGGGAAGTTCTGGAAGATATCCTTGAAGGCAAATCCGATGGCGACGGTGGAGATGCCGAGCAGGCTGATCAAGTTGCTGACGTTGAACGACGGAAAGACGACGGTCAGAGCGACCAGCGCGCCGACGAGCACGATCACACCCTGAGACAGCCGCCCCAGCACTAAGCCAACGCTTTGCGACCGGCGATGGCTCTCCGTGGCCCGTCGGACCAGCGCGCGGATCTGCCGGCCCGCATGGTAGAACAGCGCGAAAATGAGGGCGGCGATCAAGATGTTCGGGATTGCCGCGATGAAACTATTCGCCAGGATCAGAATCTTCGTCCAGGCGACGGAAGGGTCGAACTTCATGAGTATTGGTCACCAATTTCTGCAAACCGCCGCCTGAGCGCCGAGAGACGCATCCCCTTCATCCTTGTGAGAATAACCCGCGAACACGCCAACGTAGGGAAGCAAAGGCGTCACGCTCTCAATGGATTCGCCGCCACGGAAATAATAGTTCGCAAACCCGCCGATCGTCGTCAGTGTCTTGCTGTCATGGGCGCCGGCCACCGAACCCGTCGCGCCGAACTCGATATTCGGAGATGTGAACAATCCGTACGAGCCGGAAAGGGCATAAGGTTTGGCCCCGTCGAGAAATACGCTGCCGGCCAGATTAATCTCTCGTGTGTTCTTTAGTAGGAAGAAGGTTTTGTCGCGTATTCAGCGCATCCTGCGCGGAGGCGCTTCCTGTTCCGATCGACAGCATGACGCCGTCAGTTGCAATGCGCGCCAAATTTGCTGTCTTCTTGAGATTGCTAGTCATGTGTTTACTCCTAAGGTATATTTCATAAGATTCACATATAAGAATATTCAAATATATCGCTTTAATTAAACCTATGGTAGACTGTCGTTGAATAGCGCCGGCGTACGGAACGATAGGCGGGCGGAATAGGGAGATGACTATGAACGAGGTGGATGGAGCAAAAAAGCCGGCTTTGGATGTCGTGGGAATGGACGATGCAACGACGAATTTCGCCGCAATGCTATTCGTGGCGCTCGCCCATCCAACCAGGCTGAAGATCGTGGAGATACTGACCGATCAGTCTCGATCAGTCAGCGAAGTGGCGGATGAGATTGGCATCCTTCCGAACAGCGCCTCGCAGCATATGGGGATTTTGAACCGCGCCGGCGTCGCCAAGTCCGTACAAGAAGGATCCGTGATTCGTTACACGCTGCGGGGGCCGCGCATCGCGCAAATCATGCGGCTTGTGGATGAATTTCGGTCACTGCATTCGTCGGATCTATTGTAGGAAGCGATACGGCGGTAAATTTACGATAGCTATCTTTAGCATGACAGATCACTGCGACATCGAGGAATCTGTCCGATAAAGCCAGCCCAGCACTCCGCCATGGACGACAAAAGTGGCGCACAATTGCAGAGTCGCCCACCCACTCCATCCGAGGAGATAAAATCCCGTGTCCGCAAGCGCGCCGCGCATCACCGCCGGATGATAGCCGTTCGCAAGCCAAACCATTAATCCAGTCACCGCGAATACTCCCAATCCATACGCTATTCCCTTTTCGACCGTCGAGCGGGAAAGCGACCAGGAAAGCAGGATGAAATATCCCACCGCCGAAGCCGACAAAAGGCATACCAGCGCAATGATCCCGATCAGCCACGTTTGATGTGTTGGTATCGGTGGCCAGAGCAGAGAGCCTAGGAAGTCGGCCAAATCAAATCTGCCTCCAGGATAGGATGAGTCGTTCGCGCCGATCACGGAAGTCGGCGGCAGCAATCGTAAAGATGAGTAATAGAGAAGAAACCATACTGTGGCGCTGACGGCAGCGGCGACCGTTCCTCTCATCCAATTCACGCCATAGAGGGAAATCACTCGCTGGGGCTTGGGATAAGAAACGATGAGGTTTCGAGTCCAACGCCAGATATCCCGAAGCGCCGCTGACAATGACATCCGTCGCCTCGCGATCAATTCAATCCGTGGAACCCTGTCCAGACAAGATAAGCCGCCGTCCATCCCCCAAACAGCACATACGTCCAGATCAGAAACTTAGGCAGAGGAGCGTGGTCCTCCTCGATATCGCCGTAACTCACGATAGCTTCTTCTCCACGCTTCTGTTTCGCCGGATCTCGATCCCTGCCGATGATTGTCACATACCAAACGGCGATGACGGAGAAGATCGTCGTCGCAACTTCGGCGAGCAACCAAATCCAGTTATCCTGCCCCTGCATGATATTCATACGCTGTCTCCATATCTTTGTGCGACGGCGCAGCTTTATCTAATCTTGATTGCGAGTAAGCGATACGCCCGCGCTGGCGTTCCGCGCCACCAGAATCGTCATCATAATCGACGCCAGAAATGATATGAAAACGAGCGCGATCACCACGATAGCGAGAGTTCGTTTCAAAGCCGGTTCGGGCGAATTGGGCGGATGGTTGAAATTCTCGTTCTCCGACTCACCTAGCGGAGCGTACGCAACCCGGTCGCCCGGATCGCCAAAATGCTGGTTCCGGAACGCCCAGACCAGCGCGGCAAATCCAGCGACAGCCATCGCGAGATTTAAAAGGCTTTGAGAGACTTGCGGCGTCATGACATTACCATTCCCCGCAGACCTATCACTCAAACGGTTTCCCCAGAATTGAGCCAATTCAGAACCGGCGCGTCGGTTTGAAGCAAAGACATGGCGGGTATAGGCCAACAGCGAGCATACATCTATGATTGCGAATACTATCTTACCCACTCGCCAAACGCTCGATCATCGCCGCTAAAAAGATGGGACTTCCGGGATTGACACAAACATGGCGTACCCGGTTAGCGACATTTACCGGCGTTCTAATCATCCTGCTTGGCTGTTCCTTGGTGACGCGCCCGCAAACGACGCACGAGCGAAAGACCGGTTGGGTCGGCAATCCAGGACCCGCTCAACCCGTCGCCTTCTATCATCAGGTGCATGTAAGCGAACTGCACATTCCCTGCGCCTACTGCCACTGGACGGCGGCGACGTCTCGGGAAGCTAACATTCCGCCCGTGGAAACCTGCTGGGGCTGCCACAAGAACATCTCTATTACGCATCCGGAAATCGCGAAAGTCCGAAAATATTACCTTTCGGCTCAGCCCATTCCCTGGGTTCGCGTTAACCAGCAGCCGGATTACGTGCATTTCTCGCATACCGCCCATGTCTCCGCGAACGTTCCTTGCGCGACGTGCCACGGGGAAGTCGGAAAAATGCTCGTTGTGTCTCAGCCGATCGAAATGAACATGGGCTGGTGCGTCACCTGTCACCGCAGCAACGAAAAACGGTTTCATCCCAAGAAAGCTGCAGTCGATTGCTATACATGCCATTACTGATTCCCAAGGGGCGCCAATGAGCGATATTAGCCGCCGTACATTTATCAAGCTTTCCATGCTTGGCGCCGCGTCAGGACTGGTGGCAGGATGCGGCGTGTCCGAAAACGGTCGCGAAGAGGCGGCGGGACAATATGGCGGCACGCGGAGCCACATACAGCCCTATATCATCCAGCCGTCGAATCTTGTGGATGGTGTTTCTCAGTGGTTCGCCTCTACATGCGTGATGTGTCCCGCAGGTTGCGGACTGATCGTCCGCACGATGGGCGGCCGCGCGACCAAAGTCGAGGGAAATCCGGAGCATCCGATCAGCCAAGGCAAGATTTGCTCGCGCGGCCAGTCGACGCTTCAGCATCTCTATAATCCGCTCCGTCTGCGCTCTCCCATGCAGCGCGCGGTCCGCTCGTCGGCGCCGGCGCCGATCTCCTGGGATACGGCGCTGGCAAGAATAGCCGGCAGGCTCAAGGCGAGCCGGGGAAGAATCGCCATCCTGGCGGATGGGCTTTCTTACGGGCAGAGCCCTTCGGCGGGAAAGCTGCTTTCCGGATTCTCAGAAGCCGTCGGCGCTTCGATTTTTTATTACTCACTCCTGGACAGCGCTCCGTGGCGAGCTGCGGCGAAGACGGCCCATGGGCAGGACAGCGTTCCGCTTTATCAAATCGATCAGGCTGATTACCTGCTGGCGTTTCACTCCGATTTCCTGGAGACATGGCCCTCGCCCGTTTATTACGGCCGAGCATTTGGAGAATTTCGGCAGGGCGCGCGTCGAGAAGCCGGCGATCACGGCCGCTTCGTGTATATCGGTCCCAGGATGAGTATGACGGCCGCGAAAGCGGACCGGTGGCTTCCGTGCCGTCCCGGGACGGAGATGGCGGTTGCCCTGGGAATTCTGAGCGCGATGGGCAGGCCGGGACTATCCGTCGTGAAGGCGGCCGCCCTCTCCGGTTTGACCGAAGCCCAGATCACGCGCGTCGCGCGGGAATTCGCGGCGGCCGGTCCTCGCGCCATCGCGCTCCCAGGGGACGGGCTGGCCGCGCTGCCGAACGCCACGGAGGCGATCATCGCCGTTGAAGCCTTAAACACCGTCGCCGGGAGAGGCCGCACGGGATTTGGCTTCCCAGCGTTTCCTCTTGCCGCTTCTTCAGAGTCGTATTACGCGCAGATCCAGCGGCTCCAGATCTCCATCGAAAAAGGAGAGGTTGACGCGCTTCTTGTCGTCGGTCAACCGAACCCCGTCTTTACCACGCCACCGTCCGCCGGCTTTGCCGCCGCCCTCAAACAAGTTCCCTTCGTGACAGCATTCACGCCGATTCCGGACGAGACGACGGCGTATGCGGACCTGCTGCTGCCATCCAAGACGTTTCTGGAAGAGTGGGGAGACCATCTTCCCATCGCGATCCCTGGAGACATATCGATGGCGAGCCTCTCGCAGCCGGTTGTCGACACAAAATATATCCAAGAGAAGAATGGCTCAGCGCCATGGATGGAGCCGAGAGGCCTATTCGACCTGACGAAGGCGATTTTGGGCGTCTCGGGCAAACCTGCGCCCGCTGCTGACGGCGAGGGCTTTGTGCGCGCGCTCTGGAGCGCCAGCGGAGCGAACGCATGGGAAGACCGTGTAGGCGTCGGAGGCTCATGGGTTTCAAAGCCGGCGGCGGGAGCCCTCCCGACCACGCCCGCCCTCCCTGCTTACTCCGGCCCGCGCACGCCTCTGCCTTCCGGAGAATTCACGCTTACACTTTATCCGCATCTCTATTGGGCGGATGGAAGAAACGCAAGCGCGCCATGGCTCCAGGAAATTCCCGATCCGATGACTATGGCAGTCTGGAACAACTGGGTGGAAATCAACGCGGAAACCGCGCATCGCCTGGGGATCCGCACCGGCGACATCGTGCGGCTGACGACGGACCATGGCGAGATCGAACTGCCCGCGATACCGTATCCCGCGATCCATCCGGAGGCTCTGGCCGTTCCCATCGGCCAAGGCCGCTATGATTTTGGCGGTTCTCAGGCGACCGGGCACTCCGTGCCAAATCCCTTTGCTCTTCTCCCACTCTCAACGGATAAAATCACAGGCGCGCTTTCTTACAGCGGAGCCGCCGTGCGACTGAGCAAGGTGCGCAATGCGGCGCCGGGATATGATCCCGGCGAAAATACCTTGGTCATTCTTCAGGACCGGCCCGGAGGACAGGAGCCGGAGGCGGTCAAGGACTTGATCCACGCCACGGCGCGCGAATTGCGAAGCCAAAAGTCAAACACTTAGATGGGCGAAAGCGAAAATACATGGCGGATATCAGAAATACAGAAGATCAGACGCCCGGGAGCACTCCGAAGGACAAACGCGCGCATCGATGGGCCATGGTCATCGACCTGGACCGCTGTACCGGATGCCATGGGTGCGAAACGGCCTGCTACGCCGAAAACAACATTCCGGTCACCGGGCCGGAGCAGAGTCACAAGGGACACGCTCACCAATGGATCCGCGTCGAGCGATACTGGGAAGGCAGTTACCCCAGCGTCAAAGCGCGATTTATGCCGATCCTCTGTCAGCAATGCGGGGAGGCGCCCTGTGAGCCCGTGTGTCCGGTCTACGCCACCTATCACAACCCCGAGGGACTGAACGCTATGGTTTACAACCGCTGTGTGGGGACAAGATATTGTGGAAACAACTGTCCCTACTCAGTGCGTGTCTTCAATTGGGAGGAACCATCTTGGGCTGAGCCGCTGAACCAGCAGTTGAATCCTGATGTTACTGTCCGCGAAAAAGGCGTCATGGAGAAATGCACGTTTTGCGTTCAGCGAATTCGGCGGGCGGAGGAGCGCGCCGACGCCGAAGGGCGCCCCCTCCAAACCGATGAGTTCACCACGGCGTGCGCGCAGGCCTGCCCGCCGAAGGCAATCACCTGGGGCGATCTGAACGACGACGCTTCCGCAGTCGCCAAACTCTGGAAAGACCCACGACGCTTTCGCCTCCTTGAGGAACTAGGGACGGAACCGTCCGTTGTCTATTTGCGCTCTATCGATAACGATGAGGACTAACATCCATGGACGACGGCCAGCCCCTCAGCTTCCTCAAATCTCCCCTGGACGCCTTGAGCGCGCCCGGTGTCGCCGCGCCGACGGCACGGCTCCGCCAGGGCCCCTCACCACAACTGCACGGCCGACTCGCAGCCGCGAGCGCGGTCTGCGCGGCGCTGGTCGTGGTCGCGGGATTGATCGTCTGGCTATGGGGTTACCCGAGCCAGAAAGATAATCCCGGCTTCTGGCATGTCTCACTGGTTTCACTTCTCTTCTGGATTTCCGTGACCCAGGGAATGGCGGCGATTTCCGCCATCCTGAGGATCTTCCACGCTTCGTGGCGGTTCCCGCTGAACCGGCTGATGGACTTCTCCTCGCTCTTCGGGCTTTGGGCATGCGCTTTGCTGCCATTTCTGGTGGCGGCCCGCGACCAAATCTACGCCCTGGGCGCGGCAAAGTACCAAAACAACGTTTGGCGGATGGCGGGACCGACTTTCTATGATTGCCTGGCGATCGGTGCGGCTTATATCGCCGGATGGGCGCTGCTTTATTTGACCGCGCTGCCGGACTTCGCCGCGCTTCGCGACAAATCCGAGCCTGGCGGCAATAGGCGCCGCCTTTACAGCCGCCTGGCGATGTCCTGGATCGGCGCCCGAGAGCAGTGGAACCGGCTTCGCATGGCGGAGGGAATTCTCGTCGTCGGCGTTTTGGCCGCCTTCGTCGGTTCGCAAACAGTGCTGGGCTGGGATTTTCAACTGGCGGCCGCCCGAAACTGGGACTCGAGCATCTTCGCGCCGCTCTACACACTAGGATCACTGCTGGGGGGTCTTGCGCTGAGCGTGCTGGTCATTACCGTCGCCGGGCGGGTATTGCCTGGGAGCAGTCTATTTACAACGGACCAATACGATAATCTCGGCCGCTTCATGATCGCGCTCGGGATGGTCTGGTTTTACTTTCGCTGGTGCGACTACTTGACCGCGTGGTACGGCAAGATTCCCGTCGAGTGGGCGCTGCAAAATAACCGCGTCGCCGCCTTCCCCATCCTCGCCGGGATTATGACGTTCGGGTGCTTCTTCGCGCCCGTGTTCGGCGGTATGTTCCGGGCTATTCGAACGTCCGCCTGGGGCCTCTGCGCGGTGAGCACTTGCGTGCTGGCCGGCCTTGCGGTGGAGCGCTATCTCGATACCGTGCCGACCTTCGCGCCAAACTATCCGCTTTCGGCTTTGACGCCCACCGCCGCGTCCTCCGTCGTTTTCCTGGGGATATCGGCGATGTTCGTGCTGACGTATCTCATCGCCGCCCGTTACGTTCCCATCGTCTCCCGTTGGGGCATGGCGAAGAGCCGGATGAGAACTTCGGAGTTCGAAATGGGAGGCGTCCGTCTTACGGTCATGCTGGAGGAGGCTCCAATATGGAAAGCGTAGAGATGCGGAATCGCCGGGGCGCTGATCTTTTCGAAGTGGGAAGTTCGGAGAGCGCCCAAATCAACACCGATCTCCTGCGAGGCGTCTATACGACCGGTAAAGCATGGTGGGCGGCGCTACTGTTCTTCGGAACCGTCACCGCCTGGGCGTTTGGATGCTTCGTCTGGCAAATCGTTCACGGAATCGATGTCTATGGCATGCAGCGTCCGAACTACTGGGGCCTTCCGATCATAAACTTCGTTTACTGGGCGGGAGTGGCCCTCTCCGGGACGATGATTTCGGCGATCCTGCGTCTGCTGCACGCGGATTGGCGGCGGGCTCTGACACGAATGACCGAAACTCTCACGCTCTGCGCGCTGATGGTGGCGGGCCTGTTTCCGATTATCCACTTAGGACGTAACTGGGCGTTCTTTTGGCTGCTGCCTTATCCGAATGAGCGCCAGCTCTGGCCGAATTATCGAAGCCCTCTGCTTTGGGACGCGACTGCGATTTCGGTGTATCTGATTTCCAGCGCGATCTTCTGGTATATCGGCCTGATTCCGGACTTCGCCTTGATTCGGGATCGCGCAATCGGATGGAGAAGGCGGCTTTACGCAAAGCTGGCGCTTGGCTGGCGCGGAACGGACCGCGAATGGCGGCGCCTGCGGGGCCTGTCGGCAATCTTGACGGTCATGATTATTCCGGTGTTTGTGTCACTGCACACCATCGTAGGCTGGGATTTCGGCATGACGATCGTCCCAGGCTGGCATGAGACGATTTTTGCTCCTTACTTTGTCTGCGGCGCGCTTTATTCGGGAACAGGCTCCGTGCTGATTATCATGGCCGTGGTGCGGCGCGCGTATCGGTTGGAAAAGTACATTCTTCCCAAGCACTTCGACAATATCGGCAAAGCGTTGCTAGCGATTTCATTGCTCTGGTTTTACTTTTTTGCAGGAGACGCCTGGTCGGATTGGTTCTCGCGCGACCCCAGCCACATCCACTGGCTTCATTATCTCTTCGGTGGGTATCGATGGGTCCTCTTAACTCTGTTCATCTGCGGCATCGCGGCGCCAATGCTCATTTTGCCGTTTGAAAGGATGCGCCGTGCGCCGTGGGTGATGTTCGCCGTGGGGCTTTCGGTGAACGTCGCGATGTTCTCCGAGCGGTGCATCGTTGTGATTCCTCCGGCGTCTCGCGATTTCCTTACCTGGGGGAACTACACTCCGTCCTGGGTGGGCGTCTCGGTCACGGCGGGAGCCGTAGGACTGTTCGGATTCCTGTACACACTGATGGCGAAATTCGTCCCGCTGGTCTCCCTTTGGGAGATTAAGGAAGGCGAGCGCATGACAGACGCCGCCAGCATCGGAGGAGCTTCGATCCCGCTGGCCGTTCGGGAAGAGGCGATTGGCTGATTATGGCGGATACTACCGTACTTGCATTATTTGAACGGATCGACCCGAGCGCGAATGCGCTTCGGCGGCTGCAAACCGAAGCGCGCTTCGACTGGCGGGACTTGATGGTGATCTCCTCGGCTCCCTTTCCCGAAGGCGTCCTGGTGATGGATCAATCCCCGACGCGCTTGCCGGTCACAACGGTGATCTGCTCGGTGATTGGCGTTGTGTCAGGCATTCTTCTCGCCGGCGGCACAGCGTTGCTTTATGCAATTCCACAGGGCGGAAAGCCGATTGTTCCCGGCCCGCCAACGGCGATTATCGCCTACGAGATGATGATGGCGTTTGCCCTAACGGGCGTCTTCCTGCGCGCGCTCTACGAAATACGCCTTCCGGACTGGCGGGCAAAGGTGTACGACGACCGGATCTCCGAGGGGCTGATCGGCATCGCCGCGCACTGCGCGACGGAGCAACAAGTCAAGCTGGCGGAGAGCATTATGCGCGAAGAGGGAGCCGGCGACGTGGTGCGCGATGCCCGGAGGTTCGAATGAGGAAGTTTCTGCTTCTCACGCCATTGCTTATCCTTCTCGCTGGGTGCGGAAACCAGATGATGCGGCAGCCGGCGTTCAAGCCCCTGGACACCCCGCGCGCGGCGTCTCCCGCCGCCGCAATCCCATTTTCTCCTGGCCCGCCCTCGTGGGACGCCGCGCCACGAACCGCCGCGTTCGGAGACAATGCCGGGCAGACCGATCCCGCCGGGTCCGCCATGAAAGAACCCGTTCTCCCCGGTCCTAATCTCTCCGACATGGCGCGTCAAATGGCCGCGCCACGCTCCGTGGACAACATTCGGAATCCGCTTGTAACGTCATCCACCGTCATCCATTCAGGAAGGACGATCTTTATGAATAGGTGCGTGCAATGCCATAACGCCAGCGGACACGGGATGGGCCCAATCGGAGGCTATCTCGCCCCGCCTCCGCCGGACCTTGCCGCTTCCATCACACAGAAGCGATCCGACGGAGCGATCTTCTGGCAAATTACCATGGGACAAGGAAAGATGCCGGGATTTCGTCACTGGACCACGCCCGCGCAGCGCTGGTCACTGGTGGCGTACGTACGCAGCCTGAAAAATGGCGGGGCGCCGCCAGCCGATGCGCGGCGTACAGACTACCCCGTTTACGGCTCCATCGGATTTGAGACAGGTGACCCGAGCAAGCCTTTCAAAGAGCTTCCCGCAGCCGGCAACGATATGGTCATTCGCCGGAACCTGGAGGCCACTCAGCTCTGGCGCAATCGATGGAAAGGACAGATCCATGCCCGGTAGAATCTTCCGTTTCCTCCGGCGTTGGCTCGACCGGCCCGACAGCGCCGCGCTTCACGGCCTGATCAGCGGGTCGGTCTGGTTTGTGATCGGAACGACCATCGGCCTGATCATGTCCCACGAACTGACGCTGCCCGATCTCTTTGCTGGGATCCCTCCCCTTGTTTTCAGTCGGTTGCGGCCGGCGCACGTCAACATGATGCTGTTTGGGTTTCTCTCTACGACGTTCTTCGGCGCTTGGTATTACTTAACGCCGCGTCTTTGTCAGACAAGCCTGCGCGGCAACCGGGGCGCAAATCTGTTGCTCTTCCTTTGGAACATTACCATCGCCGCTGGAACGATCGCTCTGCTTTCCGGCGACACCCAGGGAAAGGAATACTCCGAATATCCCTGGTACATCGACTGGGCCGTCGAGCTTCTCCTGATCGGCAATATCGCGATCATCTACCGAACGATCGCCGCGCGCCGCGAGGCGAGGATGTACGTCTCCTTGTGGTATATCGGCGGAACCGTCATGTGGATCGCGATTATGTATGCCATCGGAAACGTAATATGGCATCCATTTACAACGACTTTAGCGAACGGCCAAATCCAATATTCGGGCAGCCTGACCGGCCTTGACGACGCGGTTTGGAACTGGTTTTACGGACATAACGTTTTCGGTTTGTACATCACGACCGGCGGCATCGGGATCGTTTACTACCTTGTCCCAAAGCTGGTAAAGCGTCCGATTTACTCGCACACCATGTCCCTGATCGGTTTCTGGACGATCGTGCTGATGTACGCGCCCACAGGACAGCACCACCTCCTGCAAGGACCGATCCCTAACTGGCTCAAGGTCTACGCCATCATCGGTTCCGTCGGACTGATCGTTCCTGTCTTCACACAATCCACCAATATCTTTATGACCATGCGAGGCGCTTGGGGGGCGATGATTGAGAACATCCCGCTGCGCTTCGTATTGACCGGGTCGTTCTTTTACCTCGCGGTCTCCATTCAAGGCTCCATCCAGTCGCTGATGGTCGTGAACCGCTTCGTGCATTTCACGCAGTGGGTCGTGGCTCACGCGCATTTGGCGCTTCTAGGAGGATTTGGCTTCTTGAGTTCGGGAGCCATGCTTTACATGGTCCCTCAGATCTCACGCAGGCCGCTTTGGAGCCGCAATCTTGCGGATGCTCAATACTGGCTGATGTTGCTCGGCCTTACAGGCTTTTTCTGGTCGCTGACCGCAGCCGGCTTGGCGCAGGCAAGTTCTTGGATCGGCGAAGGCCAGCAAGTCGTCAAGGCCTTGGACGTGGTAAAGCCCTATTTCTTCCTTCGCTCCTGGTTTGGCGGCATGATCTGGGTGGGAGCGCTCCTGCAGGTCGCCAACCTTTATATGACGCTCCGCTCGCCCGCGCCGAGCGCGGCTATCGAACGAGCCGGCTCCTTGAAAGACTTACAAGAGATATCTCCCACAGGCGCGGCGATGATGAACGCTGAGCGAGGTTTGGCGGAATGAAGATGACTCCCTTCGTAATCGTGACGGGCTCCACCCTGATCCTATTCGGCGTCATTCTGGCGAACATTGCGGCGCCGTCCTGGGTGTTTCGGCCGCTTCCCAGCGCCAACGCCGCGCCCTATACGCCTCTGCAGCTGGAAGGGAGAGCATTGTATGTCAAGAACGGCTGCGTTTACTGTCATTCTCAGGAGACGCGCCCGATGGACTGGGGGGTCGGAAGCGGTGAGGCGGCGCAGCCAGGCGACTACGCCTATGACTCCCCGCACCTGATCGGCAGTTCGCGTACCGGCCCGGACCTCTTTCGTGAGGGTGGGTATCATACCGACGATTGGCACTGGGCGCACTTTGAAAATCCCCGATACACGAGGCCACAGTCGATCATGCCTTCGTTCAAGTATATCCGAGGACACGAACGATCGGCGCTCATCGCCTATGTTCAGTGTTTGGGAGGCCGCCGAGGAGAGTCCCGCGCGGAGGAGCAGGGAAGCCTCAAACCCAGGCTCATCGCATACTATGCGAAAGGCCCAGCCGACAACGTTGCTTATCTGAATAAAACGATTCCCAAACAATGGCTGGAGATGCCCAACCCCGTCCCAGCTTCTCCCGGCTCGATCGAGCGCGGCCGCGTCGTCTACGCGGCGTTTTGTACCGGCTGCCACGGGGCCTACGGCGATGGGCGAGGCGCGGCGAAACCTTATCTCAATCCTCCGCCCATGGACTTCACTCTGGTTCAAGCCTCTGGAGCGAATCCGAGTTCTGGGCAGCGCGGCTTCCATTTCAACCCGAGCAAGAACAAAGTCAGCACTCTGAACAACGGCGCGATTTACTACGCAGTTCTTTACGGTTTACCAGGAAGCGCCATGCCGGCGTTTAAAGGCCAATTGGAATCGGAAAAAATATGGGACGTGGGCAACTACATTGGCGCTTCATTCATGGCCTGGAAGAAGCAGGAATACAAAGGGAGATACGACGAACTAGCGCGTTCATGGGATTTTGTCCCTTGCTCCGCCGTCCGAGTAGCGCAGACAAATGCAGGACGAAATACTCAAAAATGGCAAACCCAGGGACGCCATCCAGGGTAAACGCCCCGTATGCAAGAGAAAAATAACAGGATAAAATATGCGCCGTATCGATTTCGGAGACAGGAAAACATGGATGGTCATCACCGCGCTTTTCGCAGCAACCATCCTGATCGCACTCATCGCCTATACGGCGCCGCGCGGACGCGTAGCGGATCAGCCGGTAATTCATATTTACTGACATATCCGCTGCCGCATGAACAACCCAACGACCTCACTCAGAAAGATTTTCGAGATGGGCTCGGTGAACCTCTTGGAACTCGTTGACGAGCTTCAGTATCTGAGCGATGCGCGGGCCGCGCAGGGAGTAGCAGTGGGAAGCTCCATCTCGTGTGGACTTGACAACACCCGCCCGGCTTAAGATTGTCAGGTGTTGCGAGACATTGGGCTGGAGCAGTCCCAGATCATGCGCTATCTCCCCTACGGTACGCTCCCGTTCCGTGAGCAATTCAACAATCTTCAAACGGGTTGGATTTGAGAACGACGAAAATAACTCCACCGCAAATTCCAGCGTACCATCCGACATCGGAGCACTCGTATCGATACTATCCGCCTGTTTACTCAAATCCTTTTCATCTCCTGCCGCATCGTTCTGGCGAAACTCGCCTCTCTGCATTAGAATACCCGCTGCAAGGGGCATTGACGATACTTCAGAGATTGCGGAATTGGCGGAAGAATAATACTGACCAGAAAGCGCCGAACTATCCCATCCGCAGCAGACGCAGGCCCGGGTGTCTCTCCACAGCCGACGCCTGACGCGGCAGCGCTTTTTCCACCGAAATGGGCTGGACTTCAGCGTGTAGGGATTGTTCATCAATCGCACAAAAGCGCCATAGTTAGGAAGGAATTAGATATTTCGAATATTCTAATTCAGTACTGTTACACCATAATAACAGCGCTCTTTTTTCAGTTTCCAGGGTATAATGAAAAAAGTTTCAGAATATTCTAATACGGGAATATGCATGAACGTATCGCTCCTGGCTTCCGTCTGCCCGCAAGGAAACAGACCCGGATTATCGCCATTCCAATTCATAGTATCCACAGATTGACGGCGCGCTTGCCGTTCACCCCATTCCCCAGAATGGAGCCACTCCAAGGGATAAGGCCCCGCCGGCAGGCGCAACGCGCCGTCTCACCCTGAAAGGTTATCGCATGAATTCCGTGACACTGCAGGCGGTCGGGCGGGTTCTGGTCGTTCGTTATTCCAGCATAATAGACGGCAAGTCCGTGCCCACGGAGGATATCATCGATAGTCTTCACGCTCGGCGTGCAAGGTTTGTCGTCATTGACGCCATGCAGTCTCCTCACGCGGACACAGACGGAATTCGATGGTTACTCCGGTTCCGTACCTATCGGGTCGCCGCAGCGCCAAACGGCAAGCTTTGGCGCACATTACAGTTTTTACAGCTTGATCGGAACGTCTTCGGGGCCGTTCGGGCAGCGTGGCAAACCCCTTGGAGCATCAAACACTGCCCATGACGAATGAATCCCTATCTCCCGATGTCAAGCGATTTATCGGTAATTACATCAACTCAGTCGAACAGCTGGATGTACTTCAACTGCTTTGCGAGGACGCACGCCAGACATGGACTGCCGCGAGTGTCGCAGGCAGGCTATACATTCAGTCCGGATCAGCGGAAATGCGGCTCGATGACCTCGCGGCGAAGGCGCTGTGCTCCAGATCCGGAAATAATCCCACTGTCTATCAGTATTACGCTTCCAACGCCGCGACGGATCTCCTAGTATCTCAGTTGATGCAGGTATACCAAGTCCGGCGCGACACGGTGATTACAATCATCTTCTCCAAGCCTAGCGACCGCTTGACCACATTTCCGGATGCCTATTGCTTCCGAGAGGAACGTTAATCCACACAATCGTCTAAAGGCTACGCCGCCATCTGGCGGCACTCGTCAGCACACTGTTGGCATTCCCGCACGCAGCGCTGACAATGCTCCGCTTCATGCTTCGCGCATTCGGCGGCGCAGATCGCAACGCACACCCGGCAAACTGCCTCCACGAACCGGGATCCCCGGCTCAGGAAACCGGCGGCGCTCCAGCAGATCTCCGCGCAGTCTTTATCCCGGCGAACACACTCCGCCATCATCGTGACTTCCTGTTCGCTCAAGCAAGCGTCATGACAGGCTTCACACGCCTGCGCGCAGCGCACGCAGCGCACGCAGGCAGCGCACGCAGGCATCGATACAGGCCTGGCGCTGTTCCGGAAAATTTCCCGTTGTAGTCATGGCAATAGTCCTTTCTGTTGCGAAATCGGCTTCAATGATAGCCGAACGTCATTTCGATGCTCGCCACTGCTGGCGAACCTTAAGCGGCAACAAGGAGATAGCGTTATCCAGACGGATAACCCCAAGAATGTTGCTGGCGACTGTTTCGATTTGGGGTTTCGCCTGGGACGAGTCTCCGGTCCCGCGAGCGTATCGTCACATCTTTGGCAGTCAGGTTCGACGAGATCCGAGCAGGACCAAATCGACGGCAACACAAATAAGTAAGAATTAATACAAATTAGATCATACGAATATTCTTATCCGAGATTCAATTCCTTTAAACACAGGTCGGTGAAGCTTCGGCGAGCGACGCCAGCGTTATGCTCCTGAAACAGGAGCGAGCGTCGCGATGAATTTCCTCAGCGTTTGGGCAACGGCGTCCGGCGCTTCAAGAGGTGAAAGATGCCCGGTGGCCGGAATGACGCTCAGGCAGGCGGCGGGGATACGCGCGGCGACTTCGCGCTCAAGCATGGCCTTGTGCATGACAGGATCGGCGCCGCCGGCGACAACCTGCGTGGGAAATTCGATCGACGACACGCGTGCGGAGATATCTTCGCCAGCTTCCAATCTCCAGCCAGGCCATCCAGGCGGCGCGTGAGCAGCGCAGATTGTCTTCAATTACCTGATCCGCGAGCGCCGGCGTCAGAGGCAGAGCCGTGATTTCGCGCAGAGTCTCCCGCGCGGCATCGCGGTCTCCGTAGCTTTGCGCCAGCCGCGTTCGACCGGTTGCGGTCATCGGTTCTGGTGTCGGCGGCGATGGCGTGATCAGCACGAGCGCTCGCAGCCCCAATGGCCGGCGCGACGCCAGTGCCTGCGCGGCCTTGCCTCCCATCGAGTGTCCGACCAGAACATAACTCCCGATCTTCATGACAGCCGCCAAAGCCTCGATGTCGTCCGCCATATCGTCGACCGTATAGCCGGACGTCGGGGCCTCTGAGTCTCCCCACCCACGCAAGTCCGGCGCGATGCACCGAAATTCGTCCGCAAGAGACGACGCAACCAAGTCCCAGGTCCTTCCAGAGCCGCCGTAATAGTGCAGAAAGACCAGAGCGAGAGCGTCTCCCCTCCCCTGCTCTCGCACACTGAGAAATACGCCGTTTGCTTTATGTTTCGCTGTCACGGATGTCATTGTCACGATCCTCCCAAAGGCTCAAGAGCGCCACGACATTCGGGTTACCCCATGTTCGGTCAAATCAACCAAAATTCCACATGCGCGGCGCCCACGGTTTGATCCATGGGATTTCGTGGTAAACCGTTCCAGAAGAAGCGCCCGCACCGCGTCAAGAGCGGCGGGTGGAAAGAAGCAGACATGAGATTTTCCGATAAAGTGTGTATTGTGTCGGGCGGAGGATCAGGTATTGGGAAGGCGACGTGCGTGCAGATGGCGCGCGAGGGCGGCAAGGTCGCCGTCGCCGATATCAGCGATGACGGCGCCCAGACAGTCCTGGATATCGAGAAGGACGGCGGCGAAGCGATTTTCATTAAGACGGATGTTTCTCATTCTGGGCAGGTTCAGGCGGCCGTGCAGGCGGCTGTGGATAATTGGGGCAAAATCGATGTCGTGGTCAATGACGCGGCGATGATGACATTCACTCCAATCGTTGACCTGCCGGACGAAGATTTCGATAGAGTCCTCGCGGTCAACGTACGCTCCGTTTTTCTTTTCTGCAAATATGCGGTTCCCCACATGAGGCCAGGATCGGCGATCGTAAACATCAGTTCAGTCCACGCCCATGAGACCACAAAGAACGTGGTTCCGTATGCAGCGAGCAAGGGCGCCATGGAGGCGTTCACGCGCGGCTTTTCGGAGGAACTGGTGTCGCGAAAGATTCGCATCAACTGCGTCGCTCCCGGCTCCGTAGATACTCCCATGCTCTGGAACAATCCCAATATCAAGAGCGGAGCGGAGAAGATCACCGGCGCGGTCGGCAAGCCTGAGGATATCGCGAGCGCCGTCTGTTTTATGGCCTCCTCCGAGGCGAAGTTTGTTAACGGCACGACACTGATCGTGGATGGCGGACGTCTCGATATTCTATGATTCGGGAAGAGGCAGCCATGACAACTTTCATGTTCGCGACCGGAATTGAGAACAGCTATCCTACGATCAAGCTGCCGGACGGAAGCGTCAAGCGCGTGGACGAAATGGAGAAATGCGGCCACTACGAGCGCTGGCGTGAGGATTTCCAGCTGGTCAAAGAGATGGGGATCCGATACTTGCGCTACGGCCCTCCCTTTACAAGGTTCATCTCGGGCCGGGGCGCTACGACTGGAGCTTTGTCGACGAAACGTTCAACGCCATGCGTGAGATGGGCATCGAGCCAATCACGGACCTCTGTCACTTTGGCGTGCCCGATTGGATCGGCGGCTTCGACAACAACGATTGGCCGCAGTATTTCGCGGAGTACGCGCGCGCTTTCACCAAGCGATATCCCTGGGTTCGCTACTATACTCCAGTCAACGAAATCTTCGCCGCCGCCGAGTTCTCCGGCCAGTTCGGCTGGTGGAACGAGCGCGGACAAAGCGACCGCAGTTTCGTCCAGGCTCTGCATAACCTGTGCAAGGCCAACGTGCTGGCGATGCGCGCGATCCTAGAAACGCGGGGCGACGCCGTCGTCATTCAAAGCGAATCCTCCGAATACTTTCACCCCGAGGGGCCAAGTGTTCTGGCGCAGGCGAATGTCCTCAATGAAAAGCGATTTCTCTCTCTGGATCTGACCTACGGACACCCGGTCAATGAAGTCATGTACGAGTATCTCATGGACAACGGCCTCACTCGCGAGCAGTACCACTGGTTTAAAGAACATCACGTGAAGGCCAACTGCGTGATGGGAAACGATTATTACGTGACCAATGAGCATCTGGTACACGAAGATGGGAGCACGTCTGGGGCGGGAGAGATCTTCGGCTACTACGTAATCACGCACCAGTACTACCAGCGTTACCGCCTGCCAGTGATGCACACCGAGACGAATCTTCAGGACAGCGAGCGCGCTCCGGGCTGGCTGCGCAAGGAATGGGCCAATCTTTTCCGGCTGCGTCAGGACGGTGTTCCGATCGTCGGGTTCACCTGGTACAGCCTCACGGATCAGGTCGATTGGGACAGTGCGCTGCGTGATGACAAAGGCAGCGTCAACCCGGTCGGTCTGTACGATCTAGACCGAAGAATACGTCCGGTCGGCGAGGAGTACCGTAAACTGATCCGGCAATGGCGAGACATCCTGCCAACAGGCGTCTACAGTTTAAACTTGACATAGTGAAACCGGCCGGAAGCCAAAACCTCGCAAGACAGCAGGGACATGAATTTATGGAACACAAAAAAACGGGCACAGCGCTGGCCGCGCTGCTGGCGGCAGGCGCATGCGCGGCCTACAGTTACGGGCGGATGCAAAAGCGACGGCGTGAGGTTCAGTCTATTCCGAAGGGCGCAAAGATCGTGATTTTAGGAGCCGGATTCGCCGGCATTCATGTGGCGCGGGAGTTGATGCGGCTCATACCGCCGGAGAAGAACGCGGACATCGTGCTGGTCGATCAAAACGATTTTCTCCTATTTACCCCAATGCTGACGGAAACAGCAGGCGGAAGCGTCGACGCGCAGCATATTGTCGCGCGTATCCGGAATATGGCGCCGGGCGTTCGCTTCCAGCAGGGACGCGTGACCAGCGTAGACCTGGAAACAAAGCGTGTAACGATCGAAGTCGGGGGCGAAGACGGTATTCCTGCGGCGATGCGCGATCTCGAAGCGGACCATCTGGTGATCGCCTTGGGCTCCTGCTCCAACTTTCGCGGCACACCCGGGGTTCAGGAACACGCGCTAACGGTCAAGACGGTCGGCGACGCCGCAGCGATTCGAGGCCGCATTGAGGCGCTGCTGGAGCGGGCAACCGACGAGCCGGACGAGGAAATACGCCGGGCGCTGCTCACCATTGTCGTCGCCGGTGGAGGTTACTCTGGGGTCGAGACCATGGCGGCGGTGAACGACCTGCTGCGCGACAGCATGCGTGACTACCCCACCCTGAAGCCGGCGCAGGCCCGGACGATCCTCATGGATCTCGGCGACCGGCTGCTGCCCGAGCTTGGCGAAAAACTGGCATCTTACGCGCAGCGCGAGCTGGAGCATCGCGGCGTCGCCGTGCGCCTGAAGACCGGGATCACCGGCGCGGGCGACGGTTATGTGGAGATCAAGGGAGGCGAAAGAATTGCGTCGCATACGTTGATCTGGGCGGCGGGGGTAAAGCCTAGTCCCATCGTGGAGGCGCTTGACATCACGCAAGGCCGGCATGGCGGCATCATCGTCGACGGTTCGTGCGCCGCTCAGGGCCGCCCAGGCGTCTGGGCTTTAGGCGACTGCGCCGAAATCCCCCATCCGGATGGCAAGGGAACATACGCCCCGACCGCACAAAACGCAATGCGAGAGGGAACCTTGACGGCGCGAAACATTGTGGCGGCCTTGCGCGGCGAGCCGACCAAACCATTCGTTTACACGCCAATGGGGGAGATGGCCTTAGTTGGCCGATACACGGGTGTGGCGCGCGTCTTTGGCCTGCAATTCTCCGGGCCGCTGGCCTGGGCGATGTGGCGGTGCGTTTACCTGGCCAAGATGCCGGGACTAGGCAAGCGGGCTCGGATTTTGGCGGACTGGACTCTGGACGCCATATTTGGGCGAGAGGGCGCCGATTCGATCGCGACGCGAGGAGCTCGAAAATTGGAAGCGCCAGGCGCGTATGAAGACTGATCTTCAGACAGCGGACTAAAAATTATAGTTTTGCATTCTTTAACCTTAATGCGTTCCCAATGACTGAGATGGAGCTCAAGCTCATCGCGGCGCCGGCGATGACCGGACTGAGCAGCCAGCCAAAGAACGGATAAAGCACCCCGGCCGCAATGGGAATTCCCAGGGCGTTTTAGAGAAATGCAAAGAACAAATTCTGCCGGATATTGCGCATGGTGGCGAGCCCGAGCCGGATGGCCTGGGAAATGCCGCGGAGGTCGCCTCGCACAAGTGTGACGCCCGCGCTTTCCATCGCCACTTCGGCTCCCGCGCCCATGGCGATTCCAACATCCGCCGCGCTGAGGGCGGGAGCGTCATTGACGCCGTCGCCGGCCATCGCGACACGTTCGCCTTCGTAAAGAAGTTTGTTGATATAAGCCACTTTCCCAGCAGGCTGAAGGTCCGCCTCTACCCCGTCAAGGCCGAGTTGCTTCGCGACGGCGTCGGCGGTGCGGCGATTGTCCCCCGTAAGCATAATGAGTTTTAACCCAAGCGCGTGAAGGCTCTGAACGGCTTCGACGCTGCTGGATTTGATCGGGTCGGCGACCGCGAGGATTCCCGCTGGTTTGCCATCAATGGCGACAAAAATCGTGGTCTTGCCATCCTCTTGAAGTTTCGTGACCAGAGCTTCAAGCGGCTCCAAGCCCATGACTTTTTCGGCGCGCAGAAAATCTGGTTTACCGACCATGACGATGCGGCTGGCGACGCTTCCAGCGACGCCGCCCGACGTCACCGAACGAAAGTCCATTACGCTGTCCAGTGTGAGACCTCGATCTATCGCGCCCTCCACAATGGCGTCGGCAAGCGGGTGCTCGCTGTTTTGCTCAAGGGAAGCGGCGATTTGAAGGAGAGATTCTGACGTGAAACCATCGGCGGGCAGAACATCCATGAGCCTGGGCTTACCTTCCGTGAGCGTCCCTGTTTTGTCCAGAACGAGCGTGGTGACTTTTTCCAAACGTTCCAGTACTTCGGCGTTTTTCACGAGCACGCCCTCCCTCGCCCCGCGCCCGACACCGATCATAATCGACATGGGTGTCGCCAGCCCCAGCGCGCACGGACATGCGACGATCAGAACCGCGACTGCATTGATCATGGCGTGCGCGAGCTTCGGCTCCGGCCCAAGCCACATCCAGGCGACGAAGGTGAGCAGCGCAATCGCCAGGACGACTGGGACAAAGATGGCCGCGACTTTGTCGGCCACTCCCTGAATAGGCGCGCGGTTGCGCTGCGCCTGGGCAACCATTCCCATGATCTGACCAAGCATCGTGTCGTTGCCGACCCGCTCGGCGCGCATCACGAAACTTCCCAGGCCGTTGACCGTGCCGCCGGTCACTTTCCCGCCGGCGGACTTCTCCACTGGGATCGGTTCGCCGGTGACCATGGACTCCTCCACGCTGGAATGACCTTCGACGACCACGCCGTCCACGGGCGTCTTGCCGCCGGGGAGAACTCGCAGGAGATCCCCGACTTTCACCTGATTGAGCGCAACATCTTCATCACCTTCCAAAGTCACTCGCCACGCGGTAGGCCGAGCAGCGCTTTGATGGTGCCGCCAGTACAGCTGCGGGCTCTGAGTTCGAGCACCTGGCCGAGCGCGGGTCTGTCAAGTAAACTATGCTTTTGCTTTGAGAATTAGTCGTTGAGTTTGCCCCGTCCCTCGAAAACAATCGATAGTTGCGTCAGGATTTGCCCCCAGTGGGCGATCCGCATCGTCCATTTGCGCTGAACGTCGCGCGTTACCAGAAACAGCATATTGAGCAGCGACTGATCCGTGGGAAACACGCTCTTGCCTTTGGTCACCTTGCGGAGCTGGCGGTTGTAGCCTTCGATCATGTTCGTCGTGTACATCACTTTGCGAAGCTCGGGAGCGAACCCGAAGAACGTGGAAAGCTCCGCCCAATTCCTGCGCCAGGGAGCCACGGCCAGCGGATAAGTCTTGCCCCACTCCTGCTCGAACCGACCCAAAGCGACCAGAGCCAACGTTTGCGAAGCCGAAGTATAGATCGCGCGCATCGACGCCACGACCGCTTTAGCATCCTTGTAGGAGACGTAGCGAAGACTATTGCGCACCTGATGGACGATGCACTTCTGGATCAGGGCGCTCGGATAGACCGCCGCAATGGCTTCCGAGAAACCCGTCAGGTTGTCCGTGCAACAGATCAGGATGTCTTCGGTTCCACGGCTCTGGATTTCGGAAAGAGTGGACAGCCAGAACTTCGCGCTCTCCGCCTCACCGATCCAGATGCCCAGCACGTCTTTCATGCCATCCAGATCGACGCCGATCATAATGTAAGCCGCTTTGCTAATGATCCGTCCGTCCTGGCGAACCTTGAAGTGGATCGCATCCAGAAAAACCAGGGCATAGATAGGAGCGAGCGGGCGGCTCTGCCATACCTGGATCAGCAATAGAACTTTATCGGTGAAATTACTGATGAATGTGGGCGAGACTTCGATCCCGTAGAGGTGCTCCAAATGGTCATGAGTATCGCGGGTGCTCATCCGTTTGGCGTAGAGCGCCAGGATTTGGTCTTCGATGCCCGTGACCGTTTTCTGCCGCTTCTTGACGATCTCAGGCTCGAACTCGGCTTCACGGTCGCGCGGCACGGACAGGGAAATGTCGCCATATTCGCTGCGCACTTTCTTGCCGCCATAACCATTGCGGCGATTGTTAGAGCCAAGAAGATTGGAAGCCGATTTTGTCGGCTCATTCTCGATCGAAGCATTGCAGGGCGAGGATTTGCCATTTTTCTCGTATCCCAGATGATGATCCATCTCGCCTTCGAGCATCGCCTGGAGCGCCTGACCGAACAAATCTTTCAAAGCGGACTGAACATCCTCGACCAACCGAAGATTGCCATCGTGGATGAACTGCTTGACCTGATCCTTCGAAAAGAGACTATTCTGATAAATCTGATCGGCCTTCGTAACGCGCTTGGGTTTGGGAACTTTGTCTACCATCGTGTGCCTGCCCTTCTTGCTCTATTATGAAGCAAATTTGAAGTCTAGGCAAAAGCACACTTTAGTTTACACTCCCTTATTCAGTGTTGCATTGGTTCATTATGATTTCCTCAAAACTTCGCGATCGGATATAAATTGATCTTCATTCACATGTAAGTCCTATTCAATTGGAATACTAGCTTGCCGATCCAGAGCCAGTATTACACTCCTTACCGCCGTCATCATAACGCCCGCGCCGACTTTCCTGATCGAAAGTGCGCTTCGATCTGTTCGAGAGTCTTGCCCTTCGTCTCCGGCACTAGATAAAATGCAAAGAACCATGCAACCAGGCTGATACCGCCGAACAGCCAGAAAGTGGCCGGTTTACCAAGGCTGTGGGTGAGCGTCAAAAACGACACGGCGACGAGTAAGTTGGCGCTCCAGTTGGCGACCGTACCAACGCTCATCGCGCTGCCACGGATATTTAGGGGATAAATCTCGGAGAGAAGCAGCCAGAAGACCGGCCCCAGCCCTACCGCGAACGAACCGACGTACACCATGAGGCTCACCACGGCGATCCATCCCAGGCAGCCGGACAGCTTCGGAAGCGCAAACGCTAGTCCCAATGCGATGAGGCTGAGCGTCATTCCCGCGAGGCTGACCAGCAGGAGCGGACGGCGTCCAACCCGGTCGATGAGCTGCATCGCCACGACGGTGAATATGACGTTGACGATCCCCACACCGACGCTTGCGAGAATCGCCATGGAAGTCGAAGATAACCCCGCGAACTTAAAAATGGTCGGGGCGTAATAAATGACTGTGTTGATGCCGGTAATTTGCTGCAGAACCGCCAGTCCGATACCCACAATCATTGCCGAACGTAAGAGTGGCCTGAGCAACTCAGACCAGTTTGCCTTTTGCTGTCCCACACTCTTCTGAATATCTCTGAGTTCGCCCTCGACCTGTTCTGACCTGCGGATTAGCTTGAGCACATCGCGGGCCTCATCCAGGCGTCCGCGCGTGACAAGCCATCGCGGACTGTTGGGAATAAACAGAAGCCCGATGCCGAACGCGGCGGCCGGGATGACCGCCAGCGCAAACATCCACCGCCACGCCTCTGCCGCCGCAAACGCGTAGTCGACGGCATAGGAGATGACGATGCCGACGGTAAGAGCGACCTGATTGATGGCGACAAGTCTGCCCCGGATTTCGACCGGCGCGATCTCCGAGATGTAAAGCGGCGCGACAAACGACGCGACGCCGATGGAGGCACCGGCAACGAGTCGGGCGGCGATCAGCCACAGGACGCCTGGCGCCAGAGCCGCGCTGACGGCACCGATCGCGAAAACGATAGCAGCGGCAATCAGCAGTCTGCGCCGGCCAAGTCGGTCGGCTAGCAATCCTCCGCCAGCGGCGCCGACAAGTGAGCCCAGTAACACCGAACTGACAACGATCTCCTCCATCCCTGGGGACAGATGGAATTCTTTCTTGATAAACAGGATCGCTCCGGAGATTACGCCGATGTCGTATCCAAACAGCATGCCGCCAAGCGCCGCGACAGCGGTGGCAAGATAGACCAAACGCATCCCGTGCGCCTGAGGCTTGGTCGCGACAAGGTTCTGAGTCTTACTCGCCATTGGCCTCGCTCCTTTCCGCGGCAACGGATGTATTGCTCTGTAAAGAGATTATCCTGACCACAAAGTGCGCGCCTTCCCATTATGAGGAGCCCGCCGAATTTTCAAGTAGCATTCGGTCGAGCTTCAGGGCGAGTTGTATAATCAGGGCATGCTGATCGGAGAAGTTGGTTGCGACTACGATCTTGGCTTGTGCGGTTTCCTGTTTCAGCCCGGCGAGAGCAGTTGAGTCAAGGCCCGCGCTCGCGGCATGCACGCTACTGAGGGATTTCGCAGCCTTCTGCATGTCACTATTCGCCGTGCCGAAGTTCCTGCTATCCAGATCCGTTGCCGCGCGATAGACCGAGCCACGGGCAGCCATAAGATGAGCGCGGCTGTCCGCCGCAACGAGCTACGTTCGGACTGATTGCAATTGAGTCTCGTAAGCGGACTTCTGGGCGTTCATCGCCCCTCGCCCTTGGACCGCGCCAGCGAAGTAACATAATATCGCAACGAGAGCGGCAAGTTCGAATCCCATGAGTGTTCTATGCCGGTTAAGGAAATCGAATACCTTTTGAGGCCCGGTTTCTGTTTGATCGTTGTTCATGTTTATCCTATTACTTATGCTAAAACATCCGTCCGACGACGATCCTATATCTCATTCACGCTGCTGGTGTCGGCACAAACGACACCGGCCTATCTGTCTGTGAGACGCCAAGCGCTAGCTTAACTCATTGTCGCTGAGGTATGCGTGTTCAGAAAGTTCCGACCACGCCGGGGATTTCGGCGCGTATACGGCTACGCGGCCGTCAAGCGAGGCGGGCAGGACATCGGCCCGCGTCAGCACGATCAGCCTTCCCGTTTCTATTTCAACATAGGATCCAGCAGGCGCAAGCGTGCCAGCGGTGATCGTAGTTTCGATGTCTCCAAGCTCGAAACGCTTCGAAGTGTAGATTGACAATGCGGTTCTCCTAATAGCTAGACAGAGTCAAGCTGGTCTCACAGCTCACAACTAGTTCTGCGGCGATGCAACCGTGATATTCGCTTCCCGAACGTCCTGCACGAGATGGAATCAGTCCAGGTCATTCTGAACCTGCATAGTGAAGCGTATTTCGGTCGCGCCATAAAAAGTCATTTATTGACGACGGGCGAGCAACAGACAAACATCGTCGCGCAAGTGGCCACCGGCGAATTCCCGTGCGCCGTCATAAATGGATCGGATCAGGTCGAGTGATGAGGCGTGCGGTCCGCCCTTTTCCGCAAGCGCCGCCATCCCCGCGATACCTAAAAACGAAAGTCCACGCCGCGCCTCAGTAATTCCATCGGTCGCCATCAAAACTGTCTCCCTAGGCGCAAGCAGGCGACTGGCCAAAATATATGTCTCGTCCGACTTGACGCCAAGAGGCATGCCTCGGCACTCAATCTGCTCCACCGCGCCGCTCGCCCGCAAGATCAGAGTAGCCTCAGCGCCGGCTGAGGAGAATCGGGCTTCACCGGTGGCGATATTCACGACGACCAGAGCCAGGATAATGAACGTTTCCTCGTTATTCTTATCGAGCCGGTGCGTTTCGCGAACGATTTCGTTGAGATGGGCCAGGGCAATCTCCGGAGAATGATATTCATGCAGGAAAGCGCGCAGTGCATATTTGACCTCAGCCGTGCGCCCAGCGGCGAACAACCCCTTGCCTGACACGTCACCGACAACCAGCGCGACCTCGCACTCACTCAAGGCGAAGGCGTCAAAAAAGTCGCCGCCAACCTCTGCTTCGTGAAGCGCCGCCTCATAGAGCGTCTCTACCAAGAGTCCGGGAAACTTACCTGATGGGGACGACTGCAGCATGGCGCGCTGCAGCGTCGCGGCGATGCGTTCGTTTTTGGTGGCGGTGGCGACGAGTTCAGCTTCCGCCTTCTTTCGGTGGGTAATGTCGCGGATATTGCACTGAATTACCGTTTCGCTGCCTTCCTGGTAGAGATTGCTAACGAACTCCACTTGACGTGTCTCAGATCCTCGAAACACCAGAGGCAAATTCTCGTACCGGATAGAACCATGCTGTTTCAATTTTTGAAAAGCGTCTCGACTGGCTTTCTGGTCCTTGATCAGACCGATCTCCCAGAGTTCCTTGCCCAGCAGCTCATCATGAGAGTAGCCTAGCAGCTCGGTCATGAAGGGGTTAGCGTCGGTAATCCGCCCATGATCGGCTTCTAGCAACAGGATGCCGTCGCGAGCCGCCTCAAAGAGACGCCGGTATCGCAGTTCCGAGACCTTCAAGGCATCCGTGCTGGTCTCCGCCGTAGCCAGCGTCGGGTGGGTGTCCAAGGCAAACGGCGCGCCGCAGGACAGATCATTCGATATTGTGGGCGGGTCGATCATAGCCAAAATTTCTGTTTTCTGCCGCTCGATTGCGGCTGGTATAGAAGGTCACCGCCCGAACCACGACATTCGGCGCGCTCTGTCTGAACACCCACGCATCGCCGATGATGAGAATTTTCTAAGTTGCGGTGTGTGTCTCAAGATGCATTTGATCGGTGCCTTTCAGGATTTCATGAGCCCGGGCAGTGTCGCCCAGGCCACCATGGGCGACCACAAGAAACTCGCCGGCCTGGAGGCGGTCCCGATATTTTAGAGCTTGATCTCTCGCGACTCCAGAGGCAATTAACCCGTCAATAAGTGCGCCAACTCCAGCTCCGCCAACAGCGCCGGCGATGAACCCGGAGAGAGGTCCCATAACCCATAAGGCGCCAACCACAGGGAACACGAAGAAACCCATCGCCCCCAGCATCAAGCCAAAAATCCCGCCGAACCAGGCGCCTTGCCGTGCGCCCGCAAGCGCGGCGTCCGAGGGCTTATAGAAGCCCTGGATATCCTCACGTGTTTCAAAATTACGTCCGATAATCGAGATCCTGGCCACGAGAATGCCGTCTGCGGCGAGCCGTCGGACGGCGGCTTCTGCCTCGACGTGAGTTCGAAAACTGGCGATGACCGCCTCGCTGTACTAGTTAGGTTGTGTTTTTGAGAGTGTGGTGTTCATTGTTAGTATCTCCTGGCTCGATTCGTCGGTTTCTTTACGAGACTAAATCTTATGGTCAACGGCTGCTTGTTTCGACTTCGACAGCGGATGTCATTCGGCCTGACAACATTTCCGAAGGCGCACGGCGCTGCCGGGTATAGTAAGCGAGCAATTCCTCCTCGAATTGAGGGCTGATCGGCTTACCGGAATCCCACTCGGGCGCATTTCGAACCTGATCGCACGTAATGTCCACCGTCACGGTGTGGTCTACCCAGATCGTCAGTCCGATCCAGTCATGCGGAAGCAGAACCTTTTTCCCTGGCCACCAGTCGCGTGTATCTACCGCAAGGAAACGCAGTTTCCATACGGTATCATCGACGATGAAGTCCTCGACATGGCCGATATGGCCGTCCTGCGCAGCGATTTTATATCCACTGACTTCCTTGGTGCTGCGAAGATGCGGATCACCCCGGTCACGCGCCGACTCGTGGCCCCTTGCTCTCTCGTTCTCGGCCTGCGGCGACATGCCGGCTTCGTTCTCTTTGGCCACCATCACCGCCCCCGGAACGCCCGTTCCGCCGGTGAGGCCCATGCCGCCCCAATAGAATGGCCATGCGTAATAGTCGTAATACTCCGTCTCCCATTGGCGCGACACGGGCTCATTCGTTTCAATTCCCGGGCTCTTTTCAATCTGGTCGCGAGTTAAATTGACGTTGAGCACGCGGAGATCCCAATCCAATACACCCAGCGCGGCAGGCGCGATCAGTACCTTACGGCCATCAAGCCACCCTCCCGTGTCCACGATCAGGTAACGGACCGTCCACTGCTCTTCATCGAACAGGATTTCATCGATTTTTCCGATTTCCCCATCAAGCGCCCGAAGGGCATTTCCATGCAGATCTTTGACTTGGATTAACATATCGTGTTTCCTTTCTTACTGAGGCATTCTCCGATTCCGTCAGGTTACATTGGCGACGTTCCTAAAAGCTCGGCGTCCGCTATGGGCGTCACTCCGTTCGCGTGCGCTAATCCGTTTGCGGCCACCGGAGCCGGTGTTTCCATCGGAGCGGCTTTTGCGCCCTCCTGCCCTATCCCCATCGTCAATGCCGTCAAACCCGCAAGACCGCCGAGCTGCATGGATTCGACCGCCGTGCTGGGAACGATGACGATGGTCGAGTTCTGTTTCAGACCTTCATACAGCATGTTCATCGCTCGCAAGTGGAACGCGACGGGATTATTGGCGTAGGTCTTGGACGCTTCACCGAACTTCTCGGGCACCTGCCGCTCCGAGTCGCCGAGGATAACGCGCGCCTGACGCTCCCGTTCTACTTGAGCTTGCATCGACATCGCGCTCTCCAGCGACGGCGGAATCAAGACATCCTTGACTTCCACGGAGATCACCGTAATGCCCCAGGGCTCCGTACGGTCGTCGATGATCATCTGTAACCGAGCGCTGATCGTGTCCCTACCCTCCAGCATATCGGCGAGCATCGTCTTGCCGATAACATCGCGCAGGGCCGTCTGGCACGCCCAGCCAACCGCCGCCTGATAGTCCGCCACATCCAGGGCCGCCTTCTGAGGATCCAGAACCTTCCAGAAGAGAACTGCGTCCACGTCCACCGTATCTTTCGTCAGCGTCTTTTCCGCCTTAAACGACATCGTGATCACCCGCGTATCGATCCAGTACACAATGAAATCCACAACGGGAACGATGAAGAACAGCCCCGGTCCCCGCAAGGCCTGGAAGCGCCCCAGGCGCAGGACCACCGCCTTGTCCCACTGATTGGCGACCTGGAGGGACGAGTACACAATACACGCTAAAACAAACGCCAGTACGCCAGCCGTGATATTTGGCAAGCCAGGCGACGGCCCGCCGATGGCGAAGGAAATACTCAGTCTCACGCCTAAGATAACGATGACCGCTAATGCTGACAAC
The DNA here is from genome assembly GCF_003574315.2 of Capsulimonas corticalis. Taxonomy (GTDB): domain Bacteria; phylum Armatimonadota; class Armatimonadia; order Armatimonadales; family Capsulimonadaceae; genus Capsulimonas; species Capsulimonas corticalis. The sequence goes on from NZ_AP025739.1 coordinate 7,115,350, forward strand.
TAACTTGCTGATTTCGTACGACTAACTCCTGCGACGCACCCGGTTACGTGGACTTTGAGAGGCGGTATTGCTCCGGGGGATAACACTGAGAAAGATGAGCGAGTACGGCCCGCTGCTGGAGCCTGCGCATATTTTACAGGCGCCTATTGGAATCAGTATGGAGCATGGCGCCCCCCATGTCGCCCGTCCAGGGTAGGACTGTAAACACGACCTAATGATGGTCTGATGCCTGTCCTTAAGGACAGGCTCTGGCCCCATCTCACGGTCAGGTGACCGTCAGTATCAGGTTTAGAGATTTGAGATTATGCGAACATCTTTTGTGACTGACTTTCGGAATGCGTCCTTCAGGCGTAACCGCACCGGTGCCATCAGCATGGCCCTTCATTGATCTGCCGCTGGCGACAAGTCGACGCCGGCTTGGGCCTCAAGTGTTATCGTCCCGGGCTGTACTCATTAGCAACGCCGCCGATAGGATAAAACCATCTCGTCACGGATTGACACCATTGCAGGACGCGACGGGTGCTTGACTTAGTCGGTTGCCCGATTCCTGGCGCATCGACTTTGTTCTCCGATAAGGCGCCGCGCCATCCGCAGTTGTAACATTCCAGGGTTAAAATGTGGTTGAGCGTACCGCACAATACACAGAAACCAGCGCCAGGCTCCGTCAAGGGCGATGGAATGACCGTAAGCCGCTGGCTGTTGGCGGTCAGCGCAACTTCCGGCGCCGTGATTTCTTTCAGAGTTTTATCCATGGTTATTGTCTCTCCGAATACGACCGACCGGCGGACGCTTGCCGTTCGTTCCTGTGTGCGACGGGCCGTTCATCCACCTCAAGGCGCTGCTCGCCATAGTAGACGGCAAGTTCATACTCGAAGGCTGGGCTGATCGGCTCATGCGCATTCCAACTCGGTCCATTACGAACCTGGACGCGTGTTACTCCAACGTTAACGGACCGGTCCGGCCATTGGGTGCTGATGATCCATTCGGGTGGCAGGAGAACTTTCTTACCTGGCCACCAATCTCGTGTGTCAACGGCGAGATAGCGGATCAACCAACTGACCTCGTCGATAATCAAGTCTTCGACATGCCCAATGTGACCGTCCTCGGCAACGATGCCGTATCCGGTTACTTCGCGCGAGCTGCGCAGGTGAATGTCATCGTTTTTGTCCGGATTATCGCCGCCTCGCGCCCGCGCCTCCAGAGCCTGCGGCGAGGCTGCGTTGATTGCGGTTGTGACCGAGTACACTGAGCCGGGATTCCCTGCTGCCCACGACAATCCCGCGCGGTTAGCAAGCCCCATCCCAGTCCAGTAATACGGCCAGCCGTAATGGTCGTAGTATTCCGTTTCCATCTGGCGTGAAACGGGCGCGTCCATATCGATTCCTGGACTGTCCTCCACTTGGTGATGTGTCAAGTTGACATGCCATTCGCGTGTAGTCCAATTCATGTCGCCGAACGCCTTTGGCGCAATCAGCACTTTACGCTCATTGAGCCAGCCGCCGGTGTTCACCACCAGGTAACGGACTATCCACTGATTATCGTCGAACAGGATCTCATCGACACTGCCGATCTCTCCGTCTCGTGCGCGAAGTTTCACCCCGTGCAGTTCTTTAACTCTCCTCAGCATGTTGCGATATCCTTCCTTACTCTCACGACGGACTTAAACACAGTATGGAGCGCGGAAGATGCTCTGTCGCCCGCCCTTAGTTCTGGTGTAAACCAGACAAAAGGACAGCCCTTGGGCTGTCCTGAAGATTAGGCGATGACCTAACCTCGTGGTTAGGTCATCGCCTGAGGTAGGTTTAAAATTTGGTGGTCTGATGAACGAATACCGCGAAAACATGCGAGATGCGCGGTGACGTTCAGTTGTCGTCCTGCGGGATCTCTTCCCAGTCATCCAGTCGGCGGGCGCCGTTTATGAAGAACGCGGGGGCGCCGGTAACGCCGCTGTGTACGCCGCTCTCCCGATCCTGGCGGACGTGCTCGCCGGAAACATGCCCTGTCATGTCACGAAGAAACTGGTCCATATCTAGCCCCAGATCACGCGCGTACTCGACAATGTGTCCGCTGCCGAGCGCGGATTGATGCTCAAAGAGCGTGTCGTGCATCTCCCAAAACCTGCCCTGCCGACCGGCCGCCTCCGCCGCTTCGGCGGCATGCGCGCGAAGGCCAGGTGTTGGAAAGTGACGGAATACGAACCGCAATCGGCAGCCCATCCGGGCCTGATAGGATCTGATCCTTGGCTGGGCGTCGGCACACTTTGGGTCCGCGTAATCACCGTATTCCAGAAGAGTGACGACCGCCTCTGTTGGTCCTTGAGAGTGGTCTCGGTCGCTGATAGGCAATGACAACTTGTCCATAATTCAGTATGGAGCATTCTAGGCTTTCAGTCGCCTATCCCCAGGTCTGATATCAGCAATACAAAAGGACAGTCTCAAGACAGTCCTTTTGGTTGGGATTTCCATGATCCTGGATCAATCCAAGCTCGCCAGGCCGCGTTTGAGCGCTGTAATCACCGCTTGGGTGCGATCCCCCGCGTTGAGCTTACTCAGAACGTGACCGACATGGAACTTGACCGTACTTTCTGCGATGAAGAGCGCCCGGGCGATCTCCTGATTACTCATGCCCCGGACCATAAACCGCAGCACTTCCAGCTCCCTGTCGCTCAGCTGCTCGTAGATAATCCGGCTGGCGAGCTTCGCTCCCACTTCAGAGGAGACAGGGGTTTGGCCAGCGTGGACAGCGCGGATCGTATCCACGAGAACATGCCGGCCGACATCCTTGAGAAGATAGGCTTTGGCCCCCGCCTGCAGCCCGCGATAAATGTCTTCATCCGCGTCGTAGGTGCTCAGGATAATCGCGCGGGCCGCCGGAGACTGCGTTCGGATGGCGCTGATAGTTTCCACACCGTTCATCCCCGGCATACGCAAATCCATCAGCGTCACATCTGGGCGATGCTCTCGGTAGAGACAAAGCGCTTCCGTGCCTGAGCTAGCCTGACCGACTACGATCATATCGTCCTGCTCTTCGATGACTCCCGCCAGGCCGTCACGGACGACAGGGTGATCGTCCGCGATTAGGATGCGGATCTTACACACATCGTCGTGCATGCCGCTGCTGCGAGCGTAATCGACGCGTGCTGTATTAATATCCATTTGGGTTTGTTTGTGGGGAAATCGGCACGATCAGGTCAATCGCCGTTCCCTGTTTCGAATGACTGACGATGGACAGTGTCCCCTGGGCTTTTTCTGCGCGCTCTCGCATACCGATCAGGCCAAATCGCCCGGCTTCGGACAGACTGGGATCGAATCCGCGCCCGTCATCGTGTACGCAAAGCCGGACGGCGCCCGCTTCAAAGGACAGCTTTACGAATATCTCCCGCGCCTGCGCGTGTATGACGGCGTTCCCAATGGCCTCCTGGCCGATCCGAAGCAGAAAATGTTCGATTGACGGCGGTAACGGGTAAGGGATGCCTTCCAGCAGATAACGGCCCGCAGTCGCCGTTCCCAGGACCCGCTGTGCCAGGAAATCAGCCAGCGCCTCGCTCAAGGGGGCCGCCTCCAGCGTCGGCGACCGCAACGCCTCGACGGAACGCCTCGCCTCATTCAAGCTCTCATGGGCCAGGTCGCGCGCTTTTCCGATGCGCACTTGGACCTTTCCTAATTGGGTCTGACACACAGCAAGGCGGGCCTGACTGGCGGCAAGAGTGTCGGACAAGATCGGCTCAGGCTCCCTGGAGAGAACCGCATCCGCCGCTTCCAGCTGCGCGGCGATTCCGGTAAAGCCCTGTGCAAGCATGTCATGGATCTCCCGCGCCAGCCGACTGCGCTCCTCCAATACGGCCAACTCGGCGGCTTGACGCCCATGCTTGTCGGCGGCAGCAACAAGTTCCACTTCCCCGCGCTTTCGTTCGGTAATGTCACGAACGTTACACTGAATGACCGTGTGATCACCCTCGGGATAGAGGTTGCTGACAAACTCCACCTGGCGGCTTTCCCCACGTCGGTTCTCAAGCGGCAGGTCCTCGTACCGGATGTAGCCCTCCCGCTTTAGTCTAAGGAACGCCTCCTGGCTGGCCCCCTTATCGCGCAGAAGCCCAATCTCCCATAGTTCCTTGCCCAAAAGCTCCTCATGCGAATAACCCAGAAGTTCCGTCATGAACGGGTTAGCATCGGTGATTCGGCCGTGATCGCTGTCCAGGAGGAGGATGCCATCGCGAGCCGTCTCGAACAGTCGGCGGTACCGCAGTTCCGAAATTCTCAGGGAGTCCATGGGTGGTGCCGTAACTTTCCTAGCAGCATCAGTGTGTCTAACATACAGTCAGTCTTTGCGCACCAATACCAACCAGGTATCATCACGAAGTTCTCCATGAGCAAAATCGAGAGCGCCCTGGAGTATTGCCTCACCCATGCTTTGCAGCGTCTCGCCGCAATGCTTCACCGCCAATTCCCTCACACCATCATCCCCCAGGAAATCTTTGCCATACCGAGCTTCAGTAATCCCATCCGTCATCATCACGAGCGTATCTCCCGCCCCAAGTTGGAACTCCACATGATTGTAAGTAGGCTTTGGCTGCATATTCATTCCCAGCGGCTGCCCCGAAGCCTTCAAAACGTCGATAGCGCCACTGGCGCGGACCAACAACGGGCACTCCATTGCTGCAACAGCGAGAAACCCTGCTCCCGTTTGTCTATTAATTACTGCGAGTGACAGGCACACAGGCGTATCGTCGCCTTCCGTGTTGACGCCTTCCAAAAACAGTCGATTGCTCTGTGAGATATACTCGTTCATCTGATGCAGAATACGTGATGGATGCTCATGCTCGCGGACATAAGCCCGCAGAGTGTGCTTGAGTTCCGTGGTAAAGACGGCGGAATGCAGGCCATGCCCCATCACGTCGCCACAGACCAGAGCGACGTGTCCTCGGTCAAACGCAAATGTGTCCCAGAAGTCACCTCCGACAAGGGCCTCATCGGAGGCGGTAGAATAGATCGTATGGACCAAGAGGCCAGAAAAGGCATCTTCGTTTGGCCGAAACAACATCGTACGCTGTAAGTCAGCAGCAATCTTTTTGTCTTGCTCCTGATCGGCGGCGGTTTTGGCTTCCAACAATTTACGCTCAGTGATATCGCGAATATTGCATTGAATGACCGAGCCATTACCTTCTTGGTAAATATTGCTGACGAACTCTACCTCGCGCTGATTAGCTCCTTCGCTTTCGAGCGGTAGATCCTCGTATCGGATATAGCCGTTTTCTTTCAACTGCTGGAAAGCGTCCCGGCTGGCCGTTTCGTCTTTTAGGAGACCAATCTCCCACAGTTCCTTGCCCAGGAGTTCCTTATGAGAATAACCAAGAAGCTCTGTCATAAACGGATTGGCGTCGGTGATCTTTCCATGTTCACTGTCCAAAATCAAAATGCCATCGCGAGCCGCTTCAAAAAGTCGTCTGTACCGCGTTTCTGAGATTATCAGTGCCTCGCGCGCTCGCACCCGCTCGGTAATGTCTTCGATAGCGACTACGAGAAGCGCCGCACGGCCATCTGCTTCAAACGACTCGCGAGCATTGATGAGCATCACACGAGGACCGATTTGCGGAAAATTGATGGCAACTTCAAAATCGTCGAATGAGTTGTGTTCCAGAAGGATGTTATTGAGAAGATCGATCAGTTCAGGGATATTCCAATGACCATTGCCGAGTTCAACGAGGAGTTTCATTTCCGTTTCTTCTGCTGTTACTTGAAAGGTCTTATAGAAGGCGCGATTCGCGGATATGACTCGGAGGTTAGTATCGAGGATTAGCAAGGGGTCACGGACGCTATCGCCGATATTTATGATGTGTGTGAAACTTTGTACTGGCAATTCATCGTGTCCCATCGGCGGCCTCAAACTTGTATGACAAGATAATAAAAACCTATACCCAAGGTATGAAATTGCAAACCATCACGCACGCGAGCACTGGGATAAACCACGGCGTTTACAAGTCTTGTCATACAATTTTTCAAAGACTGAGATCCTGGGTATCTCTTTATTGACACACCAATGCACCGAATAAATCGGTTCACTGCATTGAGGCATTGCGAGCCGATATTATGAGGATCGCCAGCATGGACATTCGGGACAAGGCGCTTTTAGCTCCACAAAATTCGTCGCCCAGCCAGGCGAGCGACGATATTCGGCATACCTTCCCCAAAAATACTTTGGATAATATTCTCCATCCACTTCTTGTGCTGGATGAGAATGCCAATATTTGCGCGTTCAACCAAGCATATAGCACGGCGTGCAGCTCAATGGGAGCACCCCTTGTTGCGGAATCCGTATATAGCGTTCATCAAGGCCGATGGAATATACCAGAACTGCGCATCCTTATGAACAAAGTGACAATTCAAGGGCATCACTACGCCATTGTCAAAGTTACCAGCAGCTTCTTCGGGACTGACCTGAAGACGGGTGTTTTCTATGCGCGACAAATCAAGCGGTGCGAGAGCACTATGATTCTACTTTCTATCGAAGATGCAACGGCGTACTACGAAAGGCCAACAGATACGTTCCATTCATAGGCTCCTCGTAAAAGTTGGCTGCTTCTGATGTGGTCTTGGACCTGGGGCGCGGAAAGGCTACGTCCACCCTGGGTGATTGCTGGTGCTGACACTGACGGCGCTATCCCTGCTGTTCTTCAAATCGCATCTGTCCCGTCGGGCCATCATTATCACCCTCTATGTGGTTTTCGCTACTGTCCGCCTCTGGTGGCCGTGACGAGATAGGACAAGTCTCTTCCTGCCGTTCCGCAGATGGAATGAGATAATATGCTGGATAACAAATGCGCCAAGGCCCGCTTCGCCCCGTCCCTTACCAGCACTATTGAAGACGCACGGATCGCGCCCAACGCGCCTACCGCAATGACGCACGACGGCGCCAATCCCTTTCGCTCCCTGCGCATCTTAGTAAAGGGAGGTTATATCTATCTGCGCGAGGTCGTCTTCAGCGAAAGGGCATGCCAAAATTACAGCTACATCTATATTTGGAGTGACCGGTATAAGCGACACTCTGGATTGCCCTGACTGATTGGCCCAGAGCGAGGAGAAACTACGTCTTATGCAGAGCACAATTCACGGCGACGAAATTTGCAGCAAGAAAAGACCGCCCCGGCATGGGACGGTAGGAATTGGAAGGGGATTAAGGTTTCTGCAAAAGATCTGAGGGCGAAATGGCGACAATACCAAATCGGTTGAAGTGTCTTACGTTAAATGTAAGCAAATGCATGACGCCATGCGTCAGCATCGCGGCCGCAATTCGGGCGTCATGCACTTGGACGCCACTCACGCTGCAATTAGCGACGAGCTTTCGCCACTCTGTATGCACAGCCGGCGTATCTTCCAGGAGTGGAAACAGGGCCTCGATTTTGCCGACCTCGGCGTCGGCCTGGGCGGGCGTAAGGCCGAGGCCGTTGACATTGGCGGGTCGGGTCGCACCGTTCCAGAACTCGACAATATTTTGAGGAAGAATATAGAGATCTTCGCCTTGAGAGCGAAGGATTTGCACCGCCGCGCGAGCCTGCGCGCACATTGGAGTCCCAGGCTCGATCCAGCGCAGCAGGATATTCGTGTCAAGACAGTACGCCATCAGGGGCGCCCCTCGTAGAACGACTCGCGATCAAACGCGTCCGCAGGAAGCGGATTGCGCTGTGCGTGGCCTTCTAGCCAGCCGCTGAATTCCCGATTCCATTCCTCAGGCGTCGCCGTGGCGTAAAACGGCAGGGGCGATTGATCAGAAGCGCCATTCTCTGCCCCGAGATGCTTCGTGAGTATCTGTACCGCGTAATCCGCCGGCTCAACGCCATGGCGTTGAGCCTCCTGAGCCAAACGCCGCTCGACAGCGGGGGCATTGATGAAAATCATTGCCATTGTTCTCCTTTTCTAGGATTTCTAGCAGGGGCAAAATTGCCGGAGCCAAAGATACGATACCATGACCGTACGAGAGAGTCAACATGTCGGCATTTCAGTCTGTCCGCGATTATCTTAGATTTATTTTAATGTATTTTGCTTTAATTGTGGCTATGTCTGATGAAGCCATTTCTTCTTCCACAGTCCGTGTCTGGATTATTGACGACGACATTCAGTTTTGCAGAGACCTGGTTGCTCTATGGCGTGAACGTGCGCCGCGCGATCAGACTGAGTTCCACCTATATCCCACAGCAGCCGAGGCGCTGCACGCCTTTCGAGATCACCAACACAACGCAACACCTCACGCCATATTGATCGACGGCTATCTGGCGAGGGACGACGGCGATCTCAGGTACGGCGCGAACGTCGTGAGACGGATACTAAAGGGCGACATCACACCGTTTCCAATTTTAATTGGATTCAGCGCCGATACTTATGCAAATGACGACATGGTGGCGGCAGGCGCTATCAAGGCGTTCCAGAAGATCAAATATACGGAATTGATCGTGTATCTTCAGAGCCAGCTTCCTCCTCACCCACTAAGAGGACAGAAGCAATGTCTCACATAGCAAGCGTCAATCGGGTAATTTTGCCGACTATTTGGAAAAAGCGCCTGTATAATGGTGAATGGCAGTGGCCCCGTTCCATCTCCTGCCCTTCGGGCTCAGGCGTCCACGGGATTTCGGTTCCCCGGTTGTCTTCCTATCCGGATTGCCCTCGGCGGCCATCAGGAAGGCCTGCCGGACAGAGCGCCCCAAGACCTCGACATTTGTTCGCTGTGTTTTCATGCCCGCTTATTACCTGAGCGCGATGGACATTCCTAAGTCCATGAGTGGTTTCTCGGGAAGCCGTACAACGAAGCATCCCTCAAGCAGAGCAGATATGTAGCCGGATGCTGCGGACATCGCGGCATCTTCGCCAGAAGCAGTAATTCATAACAAGCCGCCTTCCATAAGAAGGCGGCTTGTTGTGTTCTTGCGGCCTACGTCAGTTGAACCTCTTCCGCCTTCATGGCCGCAGGCTCGCCGGCCGATGGAGGCAGACTATGAGCGTGGCATCGGACGGAAGCCTGACACGCATCCTCCCGGGATAGATGGGACAGTTGAGAACGAAGCCTCAACGAAAGTGGCCAAGCCTTCTTCCTCAGCAAGAAACCCGAATTCAGGGAATAAAACGTAATATATGTACGGCTTCGTTCGTATCTCGGACCGTCGCGAATTCCAAATGAAACAATGACGAACAGGCATTGCTACCGAAACGACATAACTTGGACTTTCAGAGCTTTGATGTCCTGTCCCTACTGCCGCATATCTTGCATCTCCAACAGGACAACAATCTGGTCAAACGCTGCCTGCAACCGTAGCTCGAACTGTTCTGAGGTCACGAACATCCGCAGCGAGGCCAAACCCGATATTTGCAGATCGTAGTGAGGTCGAGGGCCACGCACGAACCGCGTCGCAATTATGATTTGACCGCCCGGCGCTTCCATGCGGATACAGGGATCCTTGTCGTTTGAGCCAGCAAGCACCTCATCGATATTATGCGATATCCCGCTGAGGCGTTTCAGGCCCGCTATGCCTTTTGCGCAATCGTACATCTCACGGATGAGGCGCAGCTCCGGCTTGACGCCGAATAGCTCCTCGCTTCGATCCTGAGAGCGCTTCACCTCGGTTACAGAGACTGCAAGAACAAAGGGTTCATCAATAGATGATGGCTGGAACATGGATTGACGTTAGGGGTTGGAAGACCACGGCGAATCTAGCAGGGACCGGCGGCAGAGTCAACAACGCTCTTCACTCGATACTGTTATGTCGTTATCGAGGGTGCGAGTGGCGGCGCTTCGATCCAGCGGCGAAACATAACACCTTTTGGTTACCCGCCGATAGCTCCAGCCGGCTCTTACGCCACGAAGGGACCAGCAGCAGATAGAGCTGGCACCAGCTCTATTATAGAAATTTACGCTTATGCCTGCCGTTGCAGCTTATCTAAGTATCCACAAACCGAGGATACGAGCATCAACTAACTATGGCTCCGTCAAACCACTCCCACACGATGCGGGGCTTAACCTGGGGAACGAGTAGTCCCCCTCCCTCACCAGAGTGAGAACAGCGTCCCTGATGCGGCACCACAAATTGCTTTGAAGCAACCTGGCTTGACAGGTTAAGAAAAGGACCTCTTTGCAGAGGCCCTTTTCTATGTTGCAGGACTTATGCAGGTAACAATAAAAAGGCCGTGTACGGGAAATCCGTACACGGCCTTTGTGAATGTCTTCGATGAAGATGAGGCAGGAGCTGGCGCCTAATGCATCCCGGCTATCTGCCACTGGAGGGGCTCCCCGGCGAGGATCGTCCCGTCGCCGGTAATAGTGGTGCCGGTGAGCAGCCAGTAGGCGATGTCCCCGCTCTGGGTGTTGCGGACCAGGATGTCTGGCCTGCCGTCGCCGTCGATGTCGGGCGCGCCCACCACCTGCCACTGGAGCGGCTCGGTGGCGATGGTCCCGTCGCCGGTGATCGTGGTGCCGGTAAGGATCCAGTAGGCGATCTCGCCGGTGCCCACGTTCTGGACGAGGATGTCCGAATGCCCGTCCCCGTTCAGGTCGGGAGTTCCGACGATGTGCCAGCTGGTAGGCTCGAAGGCGATAGTTCCGTTGGCGACGATCTGGCAGTTCTGGAGGATCCAGTACGCCACCTCGCCGGTCGTCTTGCTCTGCACCAGAATGTCGGGCTTTCCATCACCATTCAGGTCGGGGGTCCCGACGACCTGCCAGTCCGTGGACTCCATCGCGATCGTGCCGTCTGCGACGATCTGGTAGTTCTGCACGATCCAGTAGGCGATCTCCCCTGTCGCGGCGTTCTGGACGAGGATGTCGGGGTGGCAGTCGCCGTTCAGGTCCGGACTGCCGACCACCTTCCAGTCGGTGGACTGGGTGGCGATCGTGCCTGCGGTCACTATCTGGTACCCGTTGGTGAGCCAGTAGGCGATCTCGCCGGTCGCCGAGTTCTGGGCCAGCATGTCGTAGGTCCCTCCCCCGTCCAGGTCGCAGACGATATGTCGTATGGCGATGGTCTGGGCCGCCTGGAACGTTGTGCCGGCTGCGTCGGTAACCGCAAGTGTGATTACATGGGAACCCGGCAGGCAGTACGTGGGGTTGAACGGGACGCTCCAGGCAGGGCCCGGCGAATTGATCGTGGCAAAGGCACTGCTAGCGCCGTCGAGGAACAGCTTGACGCTCGCGACCGCGGACCTCGAGTCGCCGTCGGTCCCGGAGATCGTAGTCAGCCCGCTGACCACCGCTCCGTCCGAGGACGGGGAGGCGATGCTTCCGGCAGGGTTCCCGGTTATCATGATCGCGCGGCTGCAGCTGAAGGTCGCGCCAGCCTGGTCGGTGACCGTAAGGGTGACCGTGTGCGTCCCGGCGGCATAGCCCGCAGGATTGAACGACGCGCTCCAGGTGGGTCCCGGATTGCTTACGGTCGCAAAGGGGGTACCTGCGCCGTCAAGGAACAGCTTGACGCCCGCGACCGTAGATCCTGGGTCTCCGTCGGTTCCGCTGACCGTTATCGGACTGGTAACCTGTACGCCGTCTTGCGCAGGGTTAGTGAAGGCGCAAGTTGGGTTGGGAGGCGCACCTTGGCTCGAATGTCTAAACCATCCAAGGACGTTGTTGAGGCCTGACAAGGCGTGGAGCAGGCCTTTCTCATCACTTTTCCAGTTCGAGTCAACCACCTGAACGGTTGTGGCGCTTGTAGGATCATTACATACAATCGCTATATGGCCATAGCCCAACCCAACGGAGGAGGACCATACTACAATATCCTGGCTTTGGGGATAGCTAGTGCCGTCATTCGCAATCCTTTGCGTATGCGCTGGCTGGAGCCTTAGGTCATCCCAGATCCAGTGGGCGCCGTCCGAATCAGAAGCCTGGGAGTCGCCGGAATGGCCGTTGTAGGGATGGAATTGGCCAATACTGGGAATTGGCTCCCCAAGAACTTGGGCAGCGTAGTTCCCAGCAAAGACGACGCATTGACCTTGAACTGCCACGCCATTGTAATAAGAAGGGTTGCCTGGAACCCATCCTTGAGCCCCTGCTGACATCGGCATGCCAGTGAGCATGGCGGCCAATAGCGCCACCATGATTGCTACTTGAGTTATAGCCTGTCTCATTTTCATGTCCTTCCTTCTGAAAGAGAGCCGAGGTACAATTACCTCAGGAGGGAATATATCATTCTCATTATCTAAATACAATTATTTATAGCTCTGATAGCCAACCAATCATATTTACATTCCGTTGGTAAGCAGGTATGCCAAGGGGCGAATACCAAGAGCCTATGAGAAAAATCAGAGTCACAATCACCGGCGTTGCAATTGTTATAATAGTCGCATCAGCGGCCTTCATTTATTTTAGATCCGGCCAAACAGCAGGCCCCGCTTCCAATTCTATGCCAACCCCTGCTTCAGCCGTCCCTACACCCTCCGCAACAGGTTCCCATGCCAATACCTATGACGCAACGGATATTGGGCTTACCTTTACTTATCCCAACGGATGGTTTGCGTCCGAGGACAGCGCTTCCCAACGGATAAATATAGCAAATGCTCAGGGAGCATTTAATCTGGAAAACCGTCCGTCCAGCTATGAGCTTGTCTGGCTGTCGGCAGCACCTTACGAGACATCAGTTGAGGCAGAGGCTCATACGAAAGCCGGCGCGCCCGACTGCTGTACGACTTCCGGGAGCCCTATTGAGGTAACATCTGGCACAATAGTTGCCCGATCCCTTGTGATCAATACATATAAGTTCCAAGGCACCATTCAGGCATACTGGTCGAGCACATATGGCAAACGCTATTCCGCATCGATCATGTCGCCTGGACCGCAGAAAGATGAGATCGCAATACTTAAATCCATCCTCGCTACCATAAGCGTAAGCCAGTAAGCGCTGCCCAAATGAGGAGACCCGCCACGCCCACGGGACGTCTACTATCCTATTTAGTGGTAACCGTCATTTTAGGAGTCACAACCTATGTAGCCCTTCCACCCCCGCTGCTATCTCCGAGAGTCTCCACAACACCTCCTTCCACTCGCCAGGGACCCGCAGCTTCGTCCACACCAGCGCAAATCCAAGAAACCACCTTCCAAACCTCAGGAGGCCTGCGCTATGCAGACCGCGATAAGTACCGGCAAGAGCTTGTAAACACTTCAACAATGAGTGGGGCTACCGCTGTCCTAAACACTTTTTTTGACCAGTACGGAATAAGCATTTCCACCACCCAGGATACACTTCCCGCCACCGTAAAGCTCGACGCCATTTGGCAACGCCTGAGTCCAACCAGTCCTAACGACCTTTCTGACACCAAGGCCTTCGGGTCATGGCTGATCGACGAGTGGTCCAAGTACCCAAAAGCCTGGATCAAGGCAAGCGATATTCAGGCCGTTATTCTTGGCCGGGCACTTACCGCCACTAGCAATAATGCGGAAGAAGGAGTGGCAGAGCCGAATGGCATTATCCTTTACAATCTCGAGCTCTTCGAGAGATCGAACAATCCAGAGGACTACTACCGAGGGCTTATACACCATGAATTCGACCATGAGATAGAGTTCGGCATACGCCTATCCCCCGACCGTCCCGACGGCGACTGGTCAGCATTCAATCCCACGGGCTTTGCGTATGGCAAGACCTCTGACGTATCCGCCCACCCCAGGCAGTCGTTTGTCACCCCGTACGCCGAAACCACAATCGGAGAGGACAAGGCTGAGGCCTATTCGTATATGTTCGTGAATTCCCGCAGCAAGCAGCTTTCGCAGTGGGTGCAGGCAGATCCCGGCTTGGCCGGTAAGGTCACCTACTACAAGGCGTTTATAAAGAACCAAGTTCCGATCATGGACGACGCGTACTTCGCGGCGATAAACCCGTGACGACCGGCGGCCGAAGCGACGGCCGGAACCGTAAGCGCCTCGACCCAACTTCAATGCCTGCCCTCTCTACCCTTTTGCCTGGCCTTTCGGCCAGTCCTCAGCTGCTCAAGATCATACGGGGCGCCCAGCCTGGGGACTACTATTTCCCCGGGTTAAATGAACATTGAGGAATCACCCTAGTCCTCGCAGCCGCAAGGTGATAATGGCACTATGTTTTCATGCGCAGCGAGCCCTGCTAAGCTTGATCCGTAAGCTATAAGCGCAATATTCCCTATGAGCATGGAGCATCATAAACCAGAGCATCAGTCCGGCCCCTCCCACCAGCACGTCGAGGCGGGCTTTGAGGAGCGAATCAAGGGGCTAGAGCTATACCCTGCCGGCGAGCTTACCCTCACCGTAGTCCTTCCTGGCGAGGAGGGGGCGTTTACCGCTGACAGCGCCGCTGAGGCCCAGGACGTGGCGGACCGCCGAGAGGGGACCGTGGAATGATAAATCCTGGATTGCTAATCTTTGTTCCATGGCTAAAGCTATCGATGCCGACAATGCTTCTCAGGCTGCCGACGGTCGTGTCAATCAGATTTCCGCCAGCAATGGCACGAATGGCCTCTGCAATCACGAGACAGGAAACCGTAAGGCCAACGAATGGCACACCGGCTGCGGCGTCAGCCGCCAAGACGATCCCGCATCGGTCAAGGCCGAGCGCTTCGTATGCGGCACGGTTCCTGTCCACCTTCTCCTCACTGGTAAGTGTCCTCCGAGCGTCTGGAAAAGCAACCGCCGCCTTGCCCCTGTTAGTGAACGTTTGTACGAAGAACTCATCATAGTCGGCAGCCGTCGATCCCAAGCCTGCGTCGATGGACAATGCGAAGCCCGGGCTTTCGAGCAGACGGCGGGTAGAAAGGTTGTCGACTCCAGCAAGAAGGATACGGGGATCCGCATCGGCCAGAAGTAGCCGCCCGTCGAACCGGCGCTCCACAAGCCGCGTGGCGAAGCCGCGCGCCTCGAGCCAGCGGGAAACGACTCTCGTTTTTAGGTGCCCGATATGCCTGTGGTACGTAAGAACGCTGGTGCTCGGGGTTGAAAGCGTCACATGGTCGTCGTCTTGCAGGCACACCAGCGCCTTGCTGTCAGGATACGGCAACGCGGCCAGTGTCCAAGCGTAGGCTTGTCCAAGGTGCCCCAGGCCGAGCAGCCAAAGGCCGCTCGGGAGATAATATGGCTCAAGCCCCTCTCCGTGCCGCCAGTCCGTTCCGGGCATGGCGAGTGAAAGCCCGAGGCTGCGACGTCCGGCCCACCGATCCCGCCCCAGGAGATATGCGAAGCATTCCGATACTGCTAAGGCACCGGCCAAGACTGCCGCCAGCGGAAACATCGAATCCTCGGGCAGGCGGAACCCGTCTTCCGCCGGGAGCACACCGCCTGACCAGCCGCCATAGGTCACCCGTATGGCCGGGACGTCAGCCCCCTGGGATGTGCAGTCGCCGAGCAAAACAAGCGGCGCGTTGCTGAACGCCTCGCCAGCGATCTGGCCGCCCAGCCGCTGAATTGCCTGCCCAAGCGTTTGACCGCTACCGAGCCCCGTCACCAGTCTTTCATCCCCGTCAACTCCCACGATTCGAACGCCGCCGGCACAGGCCCTGGCCCCTGCATTTGCCATGGTCAGGAGGCATACCTGCCCGGATTCCGTGCGTACGGCGTCCTTCCCCACGACAATAGTGAAGGCGTATCGCCCGAGCATGGCGTATGCTGCGTCCACGGATTGGGCAAGCTGGAGATCGATAAGGATCTTGGCTGCTCTGTTTAGGTTTTCGCGATTGTGTTGCATTCTTTCAGCTCCAACGGCCTACGTATAGCTTTTGAGCGGAAGGCCCAGGTTTGACCTCGCTCCACTGGTGGTTTCCCAAGAACGTGTAGTACGCGACGTCCGCTGGCTGCGGTCTCCCCTGCGCATAATTGGGGACGATGAAGGCCAGGTGGCCGCTGGAGGCCATCATGGGATTATCACGGTCCAGCGGGCTTTGGAAGGGGGGACCGGGATGGGTATGGACATCCGCTACGACTTGCAGGCCGGATTCCTTCAGTATCTTCCAGAGCTTTCTGTAGCCCACTGAGGTGAAAATGATGTAGCCGGCCTCAAGGCACCCCGGCTCAAGGTCGTCGTAGAAGGCGAATCGGACTGCCTCCCTCCGCCCTTTTACGGTTTGCCCGAGGAGGAAGGCACCGCTTTCCCTGACACCGTCCCCACGGGCGGCAAGCTCAGAAACGAGATGGCTCCAGGCTGAGATGGGCATAGAGAGTTCATGGTTGGGTGCCACGAGGCCCCGTATACTCCGGCGAATCAAGGTGGCGAGCGACTTCATCAAGGTAGTAAACGATCTCCCTGGTTGGTTTCCATAGCGTGGCGGCGTGCGTGGTTGGCCAGTCGCCGTGCGTTTCGATAGCAACGCGATCAACGGGGCTGTACAGGGCGCTGCCTTGGCTGCCCCGATCAGGCCCAGGCCAATCGGTACGAAAAATGTGCGCGACTTCGCCAACTCCCCAAGGACGCCGGGCGTTGTCCAACTGCACATCATGTTCCATATCCCAGAAGGTACCCGTAGGGGCCTTCTGGGGATAGCCGGAACAGTCAATGCGCATCCAATAATGCTCAATCTCACTGGGCGTGTGGCGGGCTCTGATCCACAGGTACAGGTAGGGCCACGCGATCTTGGCCCCGCCCCAGCGTCGGTCTATCTGGCTCTGGAACGGCGGACGAGCAAGATCTGCCGTGAGAGCCCGTTCGTCTGGCGTCATGTCGCTCATCCTTGGGGCCGCACCCTAGGGGCAAGTTCCAGGGTGACATTGCATTCGCAGTCGCCTTTAGGAATGAGCGTTCCAATCGGCCTCGAGTCTGAAAGCGGCTCCTTGTCGTCGGGAAGGAACAAGCCGAACTTGGGCCGCTCTGCAGGATCGATATTGTTAGGGGACCAGTCCAGCGAAACGGCCCAGTCTTTCACGGCCTTGACTTGCTTGTTCGGCGTAAACTCGCGGGAGTGTGATCGTGCGGCGTAGTCAACAGTCACGTGGATCTTGCGACAGCGTGCCACGTGCACGTTGCCATGGTGCTTGATCCCGATCTCGCCCAGCGAGATCTCGATATCGAGTGGCTCCTCGGCATCCTCCAGGAAGAGAAAGCCTTCCCCACCTTCGAGAAGGAAGGCGATTACTTCGCGGACTTTGGTCTCGTGACCAAACCCGTGCTCATGTTCGTTGTCTACGAACAGCTTTATCGTTACTGGCTCGGACATTGTTTTGTCTCCTCTTGCTACCGCTATCTCGTATTGTAGTTCCGCAAGGCGGTCATAGTCGGCAAGAACAGCAAAGTGCCGGGACCGGCCGCTCTGCGTCCTCTAACTAATCCACTACAAGGGAGCATGCAGTATGTGTAAGCAAGGGATAAATTATTTTTGTGGCTTGGAAACGCACCCGCCGATTGCGGGTGGGGAGGTCACGAAACATGACCAGCATATGGAACTCACGCAGCCTCGATCGTATCCTTTGGCCGCTGGGGGCAGATCAGCGAGAATCCGCAGAGCTGGCAGGCTTGGTCCGAGGCAGGGTTAGGCGCGAACACGCCGCTCCCGAGCCCAACGGCGGCGTTCTCGTACTTCTCGATCCGGCCCTTGTCGTGATGCGCCTGCGGCTTGAACCGCTTGGAGGAGCCGTCCGCCAGGAACCTGGCCTCCACGGATACCAGCCGGTCTGGATAGCTGTCTGACGCCGCTCGATACAGGATGGAGAGGCGGCGGTTCGCGCTCGGGTCTAGCTCTTGAGGCTTGCCGGTGAACAGCTTGGCGAGAACGAGCGCTCCGTCGCTGCTTCGGTTGAACGCTGCGTCAGGCTCGACGGAAACGCGGCAGTTTCCCAGCATGGCGATCGCGACGATGCCCTCTGCCGCCACTTCGTCGTCTTTAGCCCCGGATCGCGCCCGCTCGGCCATTTCCACGGCAGCCGTGAGGTATTTCTGCTCGTTGACGTGCCCGACTGGACCGCTGGACACCCACGCTTCCCTCAGCATGGCCTCGGCCTGCACCGCGTCGGGGCGTCGCCCCGCTTTCCGCTCGGACTGAATCCATCCAAGCGCTTGGTATAGGCAAGACTGGAACTGCTGGTACCCCGCCCCAAGCCACGCCCCCCTTACACCGGCGACGCGCCTGTAGTAGTACTGTCGTGAGCATTTGAGATACGCGTCAAGATCGGACACCAAATACAGCGGGAGATCGCCTTGGCGCGCCGCCATGGCTGCAGCGGCAGGTTTGGCGGACTGCCCCGATGCCCAGGACAGTCGTTCCACCAGAGGATCGTTGAGGGCGTCGTTGATCAACTGCACCAAGGGAGACCGCAGCGCGGCCCTCCCTGCCACGCCATACTGCCGCGCATGGGACAGCACGATGTGCTCGCGAGCACGCGACAGGGCCACGAAGAACAGACACGCCTCTTCGCCGACTGCTGCGTCGTTCCCGTCCCCCAGTCCGGGCGGCTCAGGAACGCCGTCGTGCGTTCCCTTAGATGGAAACCTGCCCGAAGCCAGGTTCGGCACGTAGACGATCGGGAACTCGAGCCCTTTCGCCGCATGCACGGTCATGATGCGCATGGCGTTCCAGGACTGCGCCTCGTCCGGCACCTCCCCCTTGAGGCCCTCGCCCGTTGCCACCATCCTCTGAAGGTGATTCAGGAAGTCTCGCGTCTTGGTTCGCGGCGGTTGGTTCCCGGCGCCGTTTCCTGCCTCCCCCTCCATATCGGCGCTTGGCCCTTCGGCGGCACCGTGGGTGACGGGCGCGACGATGCGTCGGTCGAAACTGGACGCAAGACGCAGCAACTGATGGATGGCCATAAGTTGCTGAGCGGACTGGAACTCGTCGTCTGCTCTGCCCCAGAAGTTGCGCAGGTAATCACTTTCCTCGAACAGGTACCTGCGGAGAAGCGTGGTGGGCTCTCCCAGCGCTGACGCGAGGGATCGCAAGTGCCGCTGCAAGGCGGTGACGCCGGGAAGCGCCGCCGGACTAAGCTGGTCCACGAGGCGGCTGTCCTCGGCGGCGGCGCGGAATCGCAGTCGATGCTTTTCCATATGGCTGGCAATCAGGAGGGCGTCGGAGGCGGGGATGGCATATTCGGGGATCGAGGCCACCCGTAAGATCTCGTACCCGTTGCCGCCGCTGCACAGGGAGATGACGCTGAGCAGATCCTTTATCTCGGTGCGCTCGAAGAGGTCTCCCAGGTAGAGGGTCGGTATGCCTGCAGCGTTGAGGACGGAGACCAGCGCTTCTGCCTGATTGTGCGACCGGCAAAGGATGGTCTGGTCCCGAAACAGCCACCCCGCAGCGCAGAAGGACTGCGCCATGCGCACGATGCCGGTTGCTTCCGCCGCCGCGTCGTCTGCCGTCGCGATGGCAACCGCCGCATGTGAGCCAACAGGTGTCGTTCCCCGGTGTGCCTCCCAATCCGAGAAGCCGCCGTCTTCCTCCCCGCGTGCGCCCATCGCCCTCGCGGCGGTGCTGAAGAGGCGGACGATCGGCTCACGCGACCGGTAGTTCCGCTTCAGATCCTTTCGTCGGCCTGTCGCGTAGAGTGTCGTGAACAAGGAAACGTTTGCTGCCGATGCTCCCCGAAACCGGTAGATGCTCTGCAGATGGTCCCCGACAACCCACAGGCCTGTGGCCCCCTCCCCAGCCAGCAGGCGTAGGAGGCGGGTGCAGGCGCGGTTGACGTCCTGGTACTCGTCGGCCAGCACCTGGGGAAACTGGCGTTGCAGTTCCTGCAAGCACGCCGGGTGCTCCTCGAGAATCCGCACCGCAAGGTAAATCAGGTCGCCGAAGTCGACAAACCCGTTCCGGCGCAGCAGGCCCTCGTACACGGCATAGCAAGCGCTGACTTCCCCGGCGCGTATGGCTTGGTCCATCTGCTGCTCGACGGCTTCCCGTTCGGGCGCGGTGATCTTGTCCGTGCGAGCAGCCAGGGTGCGGGCGGCGGCCTCCGCCCCGGCGCGCATGTCCGCGCAGAGCTGTGCGTAGTGGTCGGTTGGGCACAGTTCGTCCTTGGCGCGCGAGATGGCCTTGAGAATGCCGGGAAGCTTGAGGGCGGGGTTGTATAGGTTAGCCAAGGCGTCCAGAGGCAGCAGGGACAAGTTGTTTTCGAGAAGGGTGATGCAGTCCAGCCGGTCTAAGAGCTTGAAGTCGGTGGGCAGGCCGACACGGTCACCATACCGCCGCAGGACCTCCAGTCCAAAACCGTGGAAGGTGCCGACCCACGGCCCTGCGTCTCTCGTTCCCACGTCCGCAGCCGCGAGGCGTCCACGCATCTCCTCGGCCGCCTTGTTCGAAAAGGTGAGGGCCAGGATGCTCTCGGACGGGATACCTACCGAGTGCACAAGGTGAGCGCAGCGTCCTACGAGCGTCTTTGTCTTGCCAGTTCCTGGTCCCGCCCCAACTAGAACAGGGAACGCAGAGAACTCCGCAGCGTCTTTCTGTGAGGGGTCCAGGTCTGCGCTCACGGGCGGGGCCTCGACCGGCCCGTCCTGAGAAACTGGGAGCAGAACGGCGTTAGCGACCTGCGACAGGACAACATGCCTGGACAGGCCAACCATCTCGGCAATCTGTGCGGCGCTCAGCCCCCCGTACCTGAACATCCTTCGGGCAAGCGAGCGTGGCAGCAGCAGTTCCGCCGCGAACACATTCGCCTCGGACTCACGTCGCTGTCGCGGCGAATAATCATCCACGCGGCGGAGACCAGCGGGAACGGCGTCGTGGTCTGCGTCAAGGTCGTCCGTCTGGCAGTGGCAGTCGCACTGGTGAAGCTCATTGTGCGCGTACTCATGCGCGGCATGCGAGGGCTGCACGTCAGCTGGCAAACTCTCGTCGATCCAGATCTCCGAGATCTCTCGGTCGAGCACGGCTTCGGCACCGTTCAGGAGTGCGTCCCCGTGCGGCCTCGGCGTTACCCGTATCTGCGTACGCTCGGCCAGAGCGGCCAGGATATCACCCGCCCTAATAGGCTCGTCGGACGGAAATCCGAGATCCCGACGCTTCGCAACGGCCTGCCGTCGAATGTTGTCTTCCCACGACATCGGCTGCCCCCTCCCAAGCAGATCGCCTGGCCTTAAACTTCCAACTGCTTGGTCCAGAACTCGCGATCCGCTTCGGTAAGCGACGAGGCGGTGCTGAGTGCGTCGGCAAACGATTCCTGCGCCGAGTCGGAGACGCGGGGCGCGGATCGTGCTTTGTAGGAGGCCTGGGCTGACAGGCGAGGATCAGAGCGTAGATAGGTGACGATGGCCTCAGAAGCGTAGTCGAGTTGCTCAGCTATCCTATCCACGAGGATGATGGGGATTGTGTTCAAGTCAATCCGACGTTGGTTCAGCTTCGCGAGCACGGTCGTGTCGATCCTGAGGGTTGCTGCCAGCTGTCTTGGCTGTATCCCGAGACTCCGCGCGCGGTCGAGTAGGTTAGTGAGCGGCGGAACGGCGTTTCGGGCAGCACGGATAGCAAGGGAGAAGCCAGGAAAAAAAACGGCCAACACCTGATCACCAACCGCGCCAATGCGTTCCTCCACTTCCGCGTCGCTGTCCGTCTCAGTATCTTCCGTCAGATGCCGACAAACCGCCAATTCCGTCAGGTCTTCAGCGTGGTCGGGATATCGTGCGAACCAGGCTTTCAACGTACGTTCGTCATCACCGTTCTTCTCCAAATCCTCCAGGAACGCATACGCTACGGCATCACCGTCAGAAGATCCGATGGGAATGCCTGCGGTACCGTCCGGCCTATCAAACTGCGGCATCTTGCTTCTCCTTGCGCCAGGCGCTTAAGATGGACTCGGCTGTTGCCAAGTAGTTGTATACGGTCTTTCTTTTAAGGTCAAGATGCTTCATGACCGTAGGTTCTTCCGGATCCGCGCTGGAAACCGGAAGGCTGACATAATGCACCAGCCAGAAAGTCTGGTAGATCGGCTTGGGATGCCTCGGCAGCCGCGACAGCGCGTCGCGGACGAGGACCTCCTGCACGGGCGACAGCGCCAAGGACGGCATACCGTCGAACGCATCGACCTCTTCCCCGTCTTTGTCCACCGTCAGGGCAGCCTCTTCGGTTCGTAGGCGCTGTCGGTACCGGCGAACAATCTGCGTGGCTTTCCGTATTAGGCAGACACCAAAGCGGCATTCCCAAAACTCCTGCTCGGCCGACAGGTCGCACACAGATGCAGCTACGAGCTGGAAGATATCGCGCCAGACCTCCTCGGCGGGGAGCTCCACTTCGAGGATATTGTCAGTGGCACCGACGTACTTCCGGATCCAAGGACGTAGTCGCACGAACAGAGCGTTCATTGCCCTTCCTGCTCTGTAGTCGTCTCCTACGGCGATGAAAAAGCGAATCACTGTAACCAGGGCTTCGTCAGACAACATCTCATGCGATCGTGGCCCTTGTACGAGCGCGAGCAACCGGCCCGCGTCCAGGTGCTCGATGCTTTTCAGCTGCTCAGCGACGTGCGGCTCGCGGTGGCGCGCAAGTGGTCTTATGAGAGACGGAGCGCGGGTTTCTTCAGTTGAATGCATTTATTCCACTCCGACAGCATGGTGTATATGTGTAAGTTCGGATGGAGATAGTGCAATATCCATCTGACCATGCTGGCCGACGAACCTATAGGTCTATTTGGTAATTATAGCAGGAGAGCGCACAAAATCGGCACTCGACAAAATAGAGTTAGAACACGTGGAACTCACCGACACGGAAGTTCGCGAACAGATACATAGCGCAGTAGAAAGTGCCCTGCTAAACTCGGAATAGGTATGTTAGTTGGATTTTATAGATTATGCCCCCGTATACGCGGCCGCGCACCTTAGATCGCACCCGAAGAACGTGATCGGTTGGAATGCTCCTTGCGCGGCGACTTGCCTCCTGTTATAACGGTCGAGTCTATCGTTAGTTCCAACCCATGAACCTGCCCGTCCCCACCGACGCCGAGGTTGAGGAGTTCGCCGGCATCTACGAGAGGGAGCTTGGAATCCGGCTGGATGGGGAGCAGGCCCGCGAGGGGGCGACCCTCTTCCTCCAGCTCTTCTACCTCGGCACCTACGGCCTGGCCCATATCGAGTGGGAGAAGAAACAGGCGAAGCCTCATGGCGACGGCGTTAGCGGGGCGAAGGAGTAGTGCCCTTCTTTTACCAGGGTGAGAATAGCTTCTCTGATGCGGCACCAAGCAGGAAGTCATACTCTGCGCCTTTAGATCCCGAGTTCCCTAGGGATGATGCGGGCCTTCCCCGCTCTGCTAGGTCTCCGGCGCCGAGCCCTCGATCCGCCTCTATCTTACCGACCAGGAGGCGGCACTCAGTCCTGATGGAGGCCGCTGGGACCGCCTGGAGCCGTGACGCCCTTTCGCTTCGGCAACTTGGATTCCTCCCACGCACGGACGTCTATCGCTGACGCAAGCTCAATTTTCTGCATATTCCCTTCCTGGAGCGCTTTTATAAGCCTTTCTGCGCCTTCGATTTCCCCATAATTGGGTCCACCAGCAAAGACATGTTCAACGTATCTGACGCTTTTACGGCCCCATGCGGTCAACGGCTCGTTCCAGCCAGCGACGCACCAGCTCTTGGGTAAAGGCGTTAATGGCTGACGCGAGCGCCGTAGCGGCGAAGGCGTGTTCGGATGGGCTACCCAACAGAAGCAGGCGCGCCAGGAAGTTAAGGGCTAACCGGTACACTTCTAGCGCCAGCGTTGTCAGCCCGGCGTAGACGACCGTGGCCCGGACGACCACCTGGACGTCGAAAAAGTGGTGTGAGAATATGGCCGCGCCTAAAGTCATCAGAAGCAGGATGGTCGAGGGTGTGTCCAGGTGAATCCATCGGAAGTCTCCGATCCAGTACGGCACTAAAGCGTTACTCACGAGGGCGACCGAGGCCGTCGCCAGGATGCCCCACCCGATCAGGCGCAGATGATCCCGGACCTCGGGCGCAACCGGCCGGGGCGACCGAAATGCAGCCGTGACCGCTCCGGCACGAAAAGGGAGTGAGTGGAGAAACGTATTAAGGAGGGGATAGGTGCCTCTCAAGTCGAAGCTGGAGCACGCCCGCATGGCGCTTCTCGCGGGCAAGGCGGCTTGGACGGGCTGGGCCGTATGGCGGAAGCGTTCCTTGCGGACCCACGGAACGCCCGGTACGCCGACCGGAGGTGCAAGGTGGCCCTGATGGAACTGTACGCTGCTACCGGGGAGCCCCGACCCTTCCGAGACTACACCCTCGGCCGCCGCGTATCTGATCCCCGCCTATTCCCTGCCGCCCTAACTCCTACCCTCCGCTGGCATGGGCCTCCCCTTCCGCGCGACGTGATCGACCACCCGCTCCAGCCAGTCCTTCAGCGCCCGGTTGGTGGTCGCGTTGATTATCAGCGCGATCGCGGTGGCGGCGAAGTGCCGCTCGGTCGGGTTGCCGAGCGGCAGGAGGTCGGCCAGGAACGCCACGGCTGCCTGATAGACTTCAAGCGCAAAGGATATGATGACCGCGTAGATCACCGTCGTCCTAACGATCACCCGGATATTGAAGAGGTGCTGGACGAACACGGCGTAGGCGACAGTGCCGAGGAGAAGTATTGTGGAGAGAGTGCCGACGTTGATGAGGCGGAAGTCGCCGTACCAGTACGGCAGGACGATGTTCGTGGTGACCGCGACCGAGGCCGTAGCCAGGATGCCGGCCCCGATGAGCTTCAGGGTATTGCGGTCCCTTGCGGCCAGCCGGACGCCTGGCCGCAAGGCGGTGGCCACCGCGCCTCCGAGCATGGCTACCACGTGCGCGATGTACAGTGGAAACAGGACGCCGTAGGCCGTCAGGTGCTGGCCCGCCTGCACGGTTTCCGCGCCGTCGATCAGCGGGGTGAAGGCGGAGACCGCGACAACGAACGATGTCTCAAGCCACAGCCGGGCGTACAGCCTGCTTCCACGCCCGGCGAGTTCCGCCATGAAGAGATAGCTCGCTGTGGCGACGAGAGCGGCGGCGGCGAAGTTCGCCCTTCCGACCAAAAGCAGCGTCCTGCCTTCGGGCAGGCTGCCGAAGACGAAGAGCGTCCCGACCCACCCCAGCAGGGCGATGGCGAGCAGAGAATAGTAGCCGTGAAGCCTCGATCCCGGATTCCGGGAAAGGACGAAGACCGCCGATCCGAGGAGGAACGCGAGGCAGAGGAGGTAGAGGGACGCCGTGAGGAGGGTCATGGCTTCGGGAGTTAGGCGGTAATTGAGGTCTCCGACCGGAAAGGCGGGCGCGGCTACGAGACCTTCGCCAATACTGTCTCAAAATCCGCCGTCCGTTGCAACGGACTTGGGCGTTCCAACGGCCTGCCCATCATCGCGACGATATGCCGGTAGCTGTGGGAGCGCATCGCCCTGACGACCATCGCGCCGGCCACGTCCGTGACGCCCATCTTCGCGAGGAAGCACTCCTCGCCCCAATGCGGGCGCAGTTCCCCGATGATCTCAAGCGGCCAGCCCAGGCGCAGGTACAGCTTGTAGGTGCTCGGCGTGACTTCGAGCGAAATGTCGGCGATTGCGTGCGCCGCGCAGTACCGCCACATCTCAATACACAGCGGCCAGAGCAGCTGGGCCGTTCCCCGGTACTCGGGACGGACGGCCATGATCGAGATGTGCGCCCTCGCGCTTCTACTTGGGATCAGGACATCCGGCCACACCATCTCGCAGGGAAGGCTTTCGCAGGAGCTTCCCGGAACGAGCTGCAGTCCCCCGGCCAGGGATGCGCCGACATGCGCCGCGAAGTGGACGGAGGCCCGAGCGTAGTCCAGCAGTTGGGAGCCGGGCCGCCATGACTGCTCGTCGGCGATTTCGTGAAACATCCTTATGACGGCTGAAACGCCGTCGTCGTCCGCGACCTCCCCAACGGTGTACTGCGCGTCATGTCCCATCCTGTCGCCTCCCCGCCTCACGAATATCCGCGAGTATACCACATAATGACCCTACTTAAGGTCATTCGGACTGTCGTTATTCTGGATAATGAGGAGGCAAGTAACGGAGTCAGGTGGTAGACATGCCTCGGGGTTTCCCACGGCTTCGGACAACAGACGGGGCGATGAACCAGGTTGGCTCACGAGTGGAGGACCGGCGGATACGGCTTGGGCTTGCGCAAGACGAGCTCTGCGCAAAGCTCGCTCAGGTCACCGGCGGGGCCTGGGTCGCCGACCGCCGCGACATCTACCGCATCGAGAAGGCGCGTAGGACGGTGACCGACCTTGAGGTGCTTGCGCTGTCGCTGGCTCTGGGCTGCCCAGTGGTTTGGCTTTTGGTGGGCGAACCGCCCGAACCTGTCGTCTTTCAGAAAAGCGACGACAATGCCCGTGCGTGAGCGTGTTCTTCCACAATATCCCGCCTTTGTTTGCTACTTATTGATCCCTTTCATTTCTCAATTGGCTACTCAGATCACGTGGGTCGCGACGTGCGGTAACAAAATCGATCACCTCTTTGTGTCTTGATCCACCTGTCTTTCACATTTAGGTGTTCTCCACGTAGCCCGTAGCGAAACGATAAAGCAAGGCGCGATGACGGAGTTTCGCTGGCACCGCGAGGCGCTCGGCGGCCTCCTCTTGGAGTTCGTCCGCCGCAACGAGGAGCGCCTCCGGCTTCAGCCCCGACCAGTTCAAGGCAATCCGCAGCAGTCTTCGTGCCCCCCACCTCTTATTTCCGATCTTATTTTCTTCCTTTTATTAACGCTTCCCACGATAGTGGGATGCAGCTTCACAATAGGCTGTGA
This sequence comes from Capsulimonas corticalis, assembly GCF_003574315.2. Lineage (GTDB taxonomy): Bacteria > Armatimonadota > Armatimonadia > Armatimonadales > Capsulimonadaceae > Capsulimonas > Capsulimonas corticalis. Next base: position 7,141,976 of record NZ_AP025739.1, read on the forward strand.
CAGTCCATCCCAGGTCGATCAAAGATATCCACAGGATTATCCACATTTTGATTGGCACCATCATACTGCCTTCGTCTCGACTAGGCGGCGGGGAAACCGGAACCGCAGCGCCCGGTGGTAGTGGCGGCGCTGCTCCGAGGTCGCGAGGATAGCGCCGCCGTCCGACAGCGTCTCCAGCAGACCGCGCCGCACGAGGCCATCGATGGCGGCGCTGATCGTCGTCGAGGAGCGGCATCCCGTCGCCGCTTTGAGCTGACGGTGGGTCAGGGCCGCCGTTGACCTCCGCCGGCCCGGCTCGCCGGACTGCCAGCCCAGGGTGGACCTGGCAACGGCGATTACGACCAGGCACTCGGCCCGGCTGGCCGTTGCTAGCATCTCGTAGATCCCGAGCGGCACCGGGAACGTGCGCATCTTGCGCAGATCGTAGGCATCGTTGGCATGTCTATCCATGGCGTATGCGGTTAGCTGGTAGCGAGGGAATCATCTCCCAGCCAGCGGGATACCGCGACGACGCTTTCCTTCGGGCAACTACTGGAGAACATACCGAGGAGCACCGGTTGCCTGTCTTCCCACAAAGCAACCCGCTTTGAACCGAGGTTGGCCGCGTGCGAGGATAAGGAGGCTCTCCCGAAGCATACATCGAACGGTCGGGGTAACCCTTATTCGCGCTAACTCCGGCATATGGCTCCGCACAACGGCACACGGCCCGACGGGATCGACAATGCGCACTCTCCCGAATCTGGGCCGCATATTGCGGATGGGCTCCCGCCAGAGTATGCTCTGATTCTTCGCGACATCCCCGCCTCCGAAGCCAACAAGGCCGAGTTCGTCCGGCGCCTGCGCACGGTCGTGCGGCAGGTGATCCGGCGCTGCCTGGAGGAGCGGGACGGAATGCGCGAAGGCGACCAATAAGTAATCGATTCGCATGGTGACAACAACAGAGGAGGCCGTCATCTATTGCCGCGTCTCTTCAGCAAGGCAGATCCAGGAAGGAAGCGGCCTGGAGAGCCAGGAGCAGCGCTGCCGGTCGTACGCGGAGGCGCACGGCTACTCGGTAGTCGAGGTGTTCCGGGAGGAGGGGGTCTCCGGAGGCACCCTGCTTCGTCCGGCAATCCACCAGGCGCTTACGTTCCTGCAGAAGCGCTCCTCGCCCACCGTCCTGATCATCGACGACCTCAAGCGCCTCGCCCGGAGCGTCGAAACCCACATCGCGCTGAAGGCGGCGGTAGCGAAGTGCGGCAGCCGACTGGAGAGCCCGTCCTTCCGGTTCGAGGACAGCCCCGAGAGCAACTTCATGGAGACCGTACTGGCAGGCGCTGCGGAACTGGAGCGCAACCAGAACCGCCAGCAGGTGCTCAATCGAATGAAGGCGCGCCTTGAGACGGGGCACTGGGCCTTCCGCTGCCCGCCGGGATACGTCATGGGCAGGACGGGCGCGCACCGGAAGGTAATGGTGCCGGACGGCGGGCGGGCAGAGCTGATCCGGGAAGCGCTGACGGGCTTCGCCTCGAACCGGTTCTTCTCGCTGATGGACGTGCAGCGGTTCCTGAGCGCGCACGGATTCTTCGGCTCGGGACGACGCGGAAGCGTGACGGTGGAACTCAACCGCGTGCGCACTATGATGACCGAGATGCTGTACGCCGGGTGCCTTGAGTACAAGCCGTGGGGGATCCAACTTTGCAGGGGCGTGCACGAGCCGCTGATCAGCCTGGAGACGTTCCAGAAGATCCAGGACAAGCTCGCCGAGCGAAGGGCTCCGATCAAGCGGGCGAGCGATCACGACGAGTTTCCGCTCCGCCGCCTCATCTCGTGCGGCGTATGCGGTCACCCACTCACCGGGAGCGGCACAACGAACAAGGGACGCCGCTACCTCTATTATCATTGCTATCACAAAGGATGCGCCGAGTACGGCAAGACCACGGGCGCGGACGACCTTGAGCGGGAGTTCGAAGGGCTCCTCCGCAGGTATCACCTCAAACGTCCTGTCCTACAGGCGGCGCGGCAGATGGTTGTTGAGACGTGGGAAGAAGAGTACCGCGACATGGACAATCGAGCCGCAGCCCGGCAGATGGAGGCCGGCCGCATCCAGGGTCAGGTGCGTGAATTGACGCAGAAGCTTGTCATCCTCAGCAACGAGACGGCGATCCGCGCGGTTGAGGAAAGCATCGTGGAACTGGAGCGAAAGCGCCTTATTCTCACACAAAAACCGGCCGAGGCGACACGTGGGGACGTGGATGTTGGAAGCGCCTTCGACCGGGTTGTCTGCTTGCTGGAAGATCCCTACCAGACCTGGAAATCGGGGGATACCCACAACAAGCGACTGATCACACAAATGCTGTTTGACAGCCCTCTGACGTACAGGCGAAAATCGGGTTTTGGAAGCGCTGAAATGTCGCTCCCATACCAGGTTTTAACCTCTTTGGACACACCTAAATATAGGTTGGTGGACCTTCCTGGAGTAAGTTGGAAGCTTTTCGCGGAAGCAATCCTCTCGTGGCTTCCTATGATCGACAACACTCAAGGTACGGGCATACTGTACCGCACACCATCGCCCGGCGCGAGCCCGTTTGCGCGAAGGCAACGCACGTCCCCTTGAGGGAATCCGCCGTTAGTAATGGCGGCATGAACACCATCGAACAGCGAAGCTGGGACGAGTACAGGCGGGCTCGGCAACGGGAGTGGACCAAGTAGGCGAAGGAAGCCATGCGGCACAAGTCGGAACGCGTGGCATCGTGCTGAACAACTATTTGCCTAACAAGGGCAGGATGGTTGTAAACACGATGATCTCCTGTGACGACATAGGAACTATCTTCCGTCAATACCAATTCGCTTGTGTCGTCGGCCTCCGATAGCCCCTCTCACAGTAAAGGCCGACGACTCTTGAAGGAAATTTCCATCCCCGACGACCCTATCAGATCCCCATGATCGGGGGTACAATATATTCGTCTACTGTATATGGGAGTATGTTTTCCGAGGACGTCAAGATGTGGGCTTTTAATTGAACCGTAGCGGTATTGAAACACCTCTAAAACGAGGACGATAGCGCACAATAAAACTTTTAATTGAACCGTAGCGGTATTGAAACCGCTTTGGCGCTATAGGAGGTTCTCTTGAAGCACTGGGCCTTTTAATTGAACCGTAGCGGTATTGAAACCTCTGCGCCTCGAAGATCAGCGAACGGCGGCGCGAGGCTTTTAATTGAACCGTAGCGGTATTGAAACCAGCTCACGCGTTCCGGGAGTTACGAGGTCAATGTTCCGCTTTTAATTGAACCGTAGCGGTATTGAAACAAGTGGCTGCACGAGGCTACAGCGGGACAGCCGATCTCCTTTTAATTGAACCGTAGCGGTATTGAAACTCTCCCAGTCCGCTGCCGAGGAAATCGTCCATCGCGGACCTCCTTTTAATTGAACCGTAGCGGTATTGAAACTATGTAAATAGGCTATGGGCATCAGCCTGGACGGACTTTTAATTGAACCGTAGCGGTATTGAAACAGGAGATTGCCTATGATGCTGATGCATTTCTTGACCGCTTTTAATTGAACCGTAGCGGTATTGAAACTCTCGTAGCTCGTCGCTTCCGCCTTGCGCCCGTCCAGCTTTTAATTGAACCGTAGCGGTATTGAAACAAGGGCTCCAATGAGGCGGAAATCATCGCGTGGCAAACTTTTAATTGAACCGTAGCGGTATTGAAACTTTGAAGCGCAAATCTCCGGCGGTTCGATAATCGCTATCTTTTAATCGAACCGCAGGGGTATTGAAACGTATGACGGCTTCCCGCGTCGCTTTCGCCCTCGGGACTTCTGCTAACTGAACCGTTGCGGTATTGAGATCCAAAACACGCTGAGAGGGAAGACGAATTTCGCCCCCTTGCTTCTGCTCTCGCACATATTGTAAACCACCGGCGTTATGAGTCAACCCGAGCGATTACAGTGGATCGACGCCGCGATCCGAGCTGAGCAGTTTCCGAATGTGAAGGTTGTCCAGCAGCGGTTTGAGGTCTCGCGCCGAACCGTGTTCGGGGATATCCGATACCTACGCGACCGAATGAACGCCCCCATCGTCCACGACCGCGTACGCGGCGGATGGACCTATACGAGTACGTCCTTTGTCTTTCCCACCCTGCTGATTACCACCCAGGAAGCCGGCGCTCTGAGCCGGGCGCTGATCGCCGCCGTGGAGTTCCTGGGGAAAGGCGACGCGGAGCCGCTGCGTCTGCTGCTCCAATCCTGCACACGCTTTCTTCCCGACCTGGATCAGCGTCACCTGGAAACCGTGACCGGCGCCATCCGCCCGTCGCACAACGTGAGCATCCCCGACGCACTGCTGGAGGACTGCCGGCGCGCGGTAAAGACACGCCAGCGCGTCCTCATCCTTTACTATAGCCTCCACCGAAACGAAATGCGCGAACGCACTGTCCGCCCCTACCACATCATCAACCACCTCGGCGAGTACCACCTAGTCGCCTGGTGCGAAATGCGGTCCGCCATCCGGCAGTTCTACGCCGGGCGCATCCGCGAATGGACCGTCCTCAGTCCGGCAAACGCATTCCTCCCGGACCCTGACTTCGACATTAACCACTACCGGCGCGGCCTGCACCTGCGCCACGGCGAGGAAACCGTCCTCGTGAAGGCCCGCTTCACCCCCTACCAGGCGCGCTGGATCCGCGAGCGCTCCTACCATCCCACTCAGACAATCGAAGATCTCCCCGACGGCGGCCTCGTCTTGACCTTGCATGTCGCCGGCGTCGCCGAAGTACGGCGCTGGCTGCTTGGCTACGGCGGCGAGGTCGAGGTGCTGGAGCCGGCCACTTTGCGTGACGAAATCGCCTGCGAAGCAAAAAGACTTTCAAAAATTTATGACGCATAATCCAGTGCAACTTTATTGCACTCTCGGTGTGCTATCCTTATTCCAGGAGAACCTTATGAGATTGCGCGTATCCCTTGAAGCAGCCGAGCCAGTGATGATTCCGATCAACTATCAGGAGTACCTAACGGCGATTGTGTACGGTTTGCTGGACAAGTCCGACGCCGACTACGCCCGCTTCCTCCACGACGAAGGCTACCCTACCGACGATGGCGCGCGGCGCTTCAAAATGTTCTGCTTCTCCTGGCTGCGCGGCCGATGCTCCCCCGCTCCCCCGCAAATGCTGCGTTACGCTCCGGGCGTCATCGACTGGATCATCGCCTCGCCCGTCGAGCAGTTCCTGCAAAACATCGCCATCGGCCTACTCGCCTCCGAAACCCTGCGCGTCGGCCCCGCAACCCTGCGCATCCAGGCCATCGACTCTCTGACGCCTCCACAATTTTTTGAAACAATGCGCTTCACCTGCCAGTCGCCTATCGTCGCCTCCGTGCGCAACGAACGCGGCACGCGCTACCTGCGCGCCACGGATCCGGGAGAGTTCTCGCAAGCCGTCCGCACCAACCTCCTGCGCAAGCACCAGGTCCTGCACGGCAAGCCGCCCCTTGATGACCGACTCGAAGTGCGCTTCGATCCCGCTTTTATCGAGCGCGACAAGTACGCGGGGGCTAAAAAGGTCACCGCCCACGGCATCGACATCATCGGCGTCTACGCGCCGTTTGCCGTGACGGGGTCCGCAGAGTTGATAGAGGTGGGTTATCAGTGCGGCTTTGGGGAGAAGAATGCGAGCGGGTTTGGGATGATCGCGCTGACGTGATAAACGTCGAAGCGATACAAGATAAACCCTCCGCCAAATTCGGCCAAGCAGCCTCCGTTCTGGCTCCCCAGGTCGCTTCGGATTAAAATTGTGCGTACGAAGAGAGACATTAATACGATGATCCAAGATCTACACCTTCTTGAGGCGAAGCCGGAATTCTCGTCTGTCGGTATTTTGACGATCGATGCGCTCGCTCCCCTCTCGATGGTTGTCAAAATGCCGGGAAAATATTATCGCAGTCAGCCGGCTCCGTCGGATGATATGCTCTACGGCATGCTGGAGAATGCCCTGGGCTGGCATTTTTCGGAAGCACGGGGCGCTTTGCTGAAGCGCATGCAGAAGATTCATGGAGCCGCTCCGCGCTTTTCCGGAGTCGGCTTTGGAAGTTTGCTGCAGCACCATGTGCGTTTCACAACACCCCATCTGCCCGCTGTGATTCATTTCGAGGACTTGTGGGCGCAGCATTTGAACGGGCCATCGTTCGTCGGGGGCAGCCGAACCTATGACGCCAGAGCGATTCCGCTGATGGACGCGATTGCCGGAGGAAAGGTCACCGTCAATGATCGGGCCGAGGCAAGTAAAGACCCGAAGATGCTGACAGACTTTCAGGACGGCGATACCGTTCATCTCAATGTGCTGAGTTCGCTTTTTCCGCAATATTATATCAGCCCGACTCGCAGAGAGTACGTACTGCCACTTGGTCCATATATGTATCGTGTCGAGACTTCTCTTGCAATGGCGCAAGCTTTGGAGCAGGCGATCCTGGCCCCGGCGGCTCCTTTGTATCTGGGATCGAATGACGGGTGGGTGGATGCGGAATGGAGAACAATGGAATGATTGCCCGTATGCTAAACATTGTCCATCCCTACCCCAAATACGGCCTCGCCGCCGCCGTCTATCATCAGAGCAATCGTCTCAATGATCTGCAAGATGATGATCTGCGCCTACTTCTTATTGAGGCGATTGAACGCGGATTGGAACATTTCCGAATGAAGACGGACGATATGCCTGGGCTTGGACAGCCGATGACATATCACCCTATCAAGGCAACGCAGTTAACGGACGAGCCAAAGCTCGTGCAATCTGCGGGCTTAGCCGCTCGCGGCGTGTTTCTGTTCCCCACGATTGTCACCACCGACGGAGACGCAAAGGGCACTTACGACAACGCCAGCACGATTTTAAAGGATTTGAAGTCAGGACGCGGACTGGATACTGCAATTGATTTAAGCCGGTCTTATGCGCCCACCACGGCGAAGATCAATAACGGCAAGCGCTCTCAGTCTCCGCCCCGCAGCACGCTCTTTGAAGCGGCATGCTCCGTCATAACTACTCTGACGCCTGTAAAACCCGCAGCCTGGATCAATCAGCGAAACACTGTCATCCTTCCTGATTTGGAAATTGAGCAATTGTGCGGTTTTATCGAACTCTTTGAAAAAATGGCCGCCACCGAGAACATAGAGTTACTGGCATCGTCGGCGCCGAAAAGCACCGATACGCGTCGCGCAAAACCAGAGAAAAAGTCGGAGTTTCAGCGCCCTCCAATGTTTCACGGGAACTATCCTTACGCGCCTCAGCGGGATGCGGCGACGTTTGGCCCCGTCGGGCTTTTGGGGGCGATCGGTTACTGGGCGCATCGTTACAATCAGCTTCCTTGGGCGGACAAAGTATTGAGCGATCTAGCAGGGCGACCTCTCTATATCATTAGTTACGACAGCATCTCACAGGTTCACTTTAGCCATCATGTCACGGACCTTGCTCGTGAGGGCAAGCTGTCAGAGATCGTGAATAAACTCGCTTATGAGACTCGTCTTGGAGAGGAAATTGATGAAGACCGCCCGCTCTGGTCTGATCCCAAACGGCAGCTCTTCCATCTCGCAACCAGCCGGTTTCTTCAATTGTTCACCCTCCCGGCTTTTCGGGACTTTCTTGCCATGAGGACCGCCTATCCTGCGGAAACGCAGATTTTATTCGAGAGGTATTTTATGAATGAAGCTTCTGACCGGCCTTTGATTGATCGTTCCATTGTTGAGGCCGCCGGCGTCCTGGGGCAGTGGCTCAACCGCGTCGCTTACTTCGCCGCCTATGCCGACGTGAGTGAGAAGAAAGCAGATCGCGACAAAGAGGTGCGTAAGGCCAAGGCGAAGATCATTGTCACCTTCGAAAGTGTGGCGATGAGTGCGCGCGATCCGCTCGCCATGATCTCACAAGTCATTTCGCAGGCTGGCCGCCTGGGTCAAGGCGATGTTCCCGACGAAGCGAAGCCGTTTCTAGACGCCGCCATGATTGGCCCGGCAAATGGCGGCATCACGGCAGAGCAAGCGCGGCACTTATTGATGGTCTATATGCGCCTTCGCTCCTCTGCCACGAAAGACAAAGAGAGCGACATAAGCCCGGCCTCAGACTACGATTTGAACGGTTAATATTCACTGAAGAAACAGGAAAAGCAAATGATCATCAAAGGAATTCTGGTAACGCTGATCGCTCCCATGAGCGACCATATCGCGAACGCCGGCGATAAGATCTTAGGGAACGCGTCTTCGATCAAGCAGCGCCCCGACGGCAGAGTATACATCTCGGGCCAGAAGCAGCGGCATGCCCTTTTCAGCGCTATGGATCGCCTGAACTTCTCCGATCCGAAGCACGGTGAAACCTATATCTCAAATGGAGATGGGGTGACGACGATCGTTGAGAATGACCTACGGGCGGACCTCGGCGGCTTTTTGGACACCAATAAGGGAAGCTATAGCGGCCGGCGCACAGCTCCGCTCAGTGCCACGCCGGCGGTTGCTCTGGAGGAAAGCCGTGTCGGGCGAGATTTGCTTATTCGCCTTAAGGTCAATCAGGACAAGGAAAGCGAACGCAGCCAGGCGCTGGCGACACGGGAATATAGCCAGGACGATCTGATGCTGATGAACTTCTTCATCGATATCGGCGCCGTCAGTATCCGCAAGCGGCATCGCTACGAGAAGGATATGCATGTCTCCACGGAATACGTCAAGCACGTCGATGAACCGGAGCGGCTGCGCCGTGTCCAGCTTGCCTTGGAAGCAACCGGATCTCTCGTCGATTACGCCAATCAGGCGCGCAATGCCGTCAGCGGCGAGCCGCAGCAAGTTCTCATCGTATTCGACACAAAGCTTAGCCGCAAGACAAGCCGATACTTCCGGGCGAAAGACACGGAACGAAAGAACATACTGAACGAGCTGGAGCATCGGGGCGCAACCTATTTCTTCGGCGACGATACTTCGGCTGAAGGCGACAGCGTCTCCATCGCCTATGTCAAGGCGCTGAAATTTCTCAATGAGAATTCCCTCTTCGATCCGACCGATGGCGCCGCTCCTATCACGACTTCCCAGTTTGAGGCGGGAAAGTGACCTATCTGGCGAAACCCAGCGGAATTACTTTGGAAGTTCACGTCGCAGACCTGGAGGCACAATGCGACGTGATCTTTCCAAACCGCTCCTTCACGAGTGAAAAGTATCGCCGCCGTACCGGCGGCGATCTTGAAGCGCTCACACGGCTTGCGGTCAAATGGCACGACGAGGGAAAAAAATGCAAGCCGTGGCAAGATGCTTGCCGCCGCGATTATGAATATCTTCAACTGACCAAGAAGCAGGGAACAGTTCTTCGGAATGCAAAAATCCGCCATGAATTGGCATCCTTGGAATTCATCCATAAAGCAGGAATTGCTCTCCCTGATGTCGTGCGTGTTGCGATTGCCGCGCACCATAGGAAATTGAGCCGTCGGCACGAGCACCGCTGGGGAGAAGAGCGTTCAGAGTTCGGTAAGTTCTGGAAGGAATTTACCGCTATCGCCGATGGGTTTCGTATCTATGAAATAGAGCGCGCCCTTGAGACTCGTTACCGTTATGCCGGCCCTCGATCCCTGCTCCAGTTGGCCGACCATCGCGCAAGCGCGATCGAAGGCGGATCTCCCGTCGCCGCAATCAAACCTTTCGAATACAACTTCCCTTACAATGAGAAGCGCGGCGTTCAAGCTAAGATCGAAGAACTTAAGGACGAAGCGTTCGCAATCCTGCGTGCGCCGACAGGCTCTGGGAAGACAGACGCCGCACTACTCTGGGCAAAGCATAAAATCGAGAAAGGGCTTGCCGATCGTTTGATCATCGCCATGCCAACCCGTTTCACGGCAAGCGCATTGGCATCAAGCAATGTAAAGCAGCTCAGTCAGTGCGGCTTGTATCACTCCACAGCTTGGCTGAAGCCTCAGAGTGAGGATCTGGATCTCGCTCGTACCCTCGATTCGTCTGTTACCGTCACGACAATCGACCATTTGTGTATCTCCTTGACGGGAACGCGTGAAGATCATCACGCTATTTTCTTCAATTTGATGAATTCGTGCGTTGTGATCGACGAAGCGGATTTCTACGACGATTTCACTCAGCACAACATCGTCGCCCTGCTGCGCGCGCTGCGCCAATTCGACGTTCCTGTATTGTTGATGAGCGCCACTGCTCCCGATTCCGCACGTCACCTCTATTCGCTCTCAGGATTCACAGTCGAGAAAATCCACGAGGATTTGACGGATTATGATCGCGTGCGCTGCCACCTCACTCGGCTCGGCAAATCTAGCCATCCCGAGGATATTGCTTCCCATCTACAGAGGGCATTGGACGGCGAAGCCACCATTATCTACACGAATACTGTCGCCAGGGCGCAAGAGTATTACGACTGGTTCCAGAAAAGCATTCGCACTGAGCATAACCTTCGCCCCGAACACGTAGTGCTTTACCATAGCCGTTTTCTAGAACATCACAAGGCGCAAAAGGAAGAACTGCTATACCAGATGCTAGGGCGCGAAGCTTGGAAACAGGAAGCGCCGCCAACCGGGGTAGCGATCCTTACCCAGATTGGCGAACTCAGCGTCAATATCAGCGCGGACCTTATGATCAGCGACCTCTGCCCGGTGGACCGCCTTACCCAGCGCGCCGGACGCCTCGCCCGCTTCTACAAGGATCGCGTTGGAGAGCTCAAGGAGAAGCGGGGAGAATTATTCATTGTCGATCCCTATCAAGATATCAACGACGATTCCATTTTTTATCCCGCGCCTTATGGAACTTACGTGATGGGAAGCGGATGGAGAATCGGGGAGGCGTTGTCTCGCTCCGCAGAGTTAGTTGTCGATGGCGAGTATACCGCACACCGATTCGTGGATTTGGTCAACGAAGTCTATCCTACGATCTCCGCCATCGCTCCGCATGTGCGCGACAATTGCCGGGAACTAGAAACATGCATTGTCGGCAACTGGCTCATACTTCCCAAAGCAGAGGCGCGCGAAGATGATGATGAGACGAAGGACTGGCGCAGCCGCGATATTGCCCCACAAACGAAAGTCTATGCGGAAGTCAACGCCAGCGGTGTAGAGAGCGACGGACTGCTAGACGCCATGACGTGGAATGGATTCCGCCGTTTTCAACTGGATCATGGAATAGAGTGCCCGCAATACCGTCTTGACGCCGCAATCAAAGCGGGGATTTTGAACAAAGATCGTGATCATGTTCTGCTCACGGTCGGCGAGGAAACGATAGAGATCTGGACAGTTCCGCCAGCGCGCTATTGTGTGGAAACAGGGCTAAGTCTTGGCGATAAGAAAACATCATGACCTCCATTCCTCCCTTCCCTAACACTCCCCTCACCGGAACCGAGGTCCACTACTACGCGCTCTGCCCGCGCAAGCTCTGGTGGTTCTCACACGGCATGGAGCAGGAGCACGTCACCGGGGGTACCGGGCATGAGAATGTGGAGATCGGGACGCAGCTGCACCGGGACAGTTACGCCGGGCGCGGGCAGAGGGAGGTCATGATCGATGGCCTGCTGCGGATCGACTTCACCGAGGACGGCAAGATTCACGAGATCAAGAAGAGCCGGGGCGGCGAGCGCGCGGCGCAGATGCAGGTGCTTTATTATCTCTGGTATCTCAAGCACGAGAAGGGCGTCGTGACGACCGCCGTCATCGACTATCCCAAGGAGCGGCGGCGACTGGACATCACGCTGACGCCGGCGCGGGAATCGGAGGTTGAGGAGGCCATCGCGGCGGCGCAGGCTGTCAAGGAACTGCCCCGGCCGCCGCATGTCCCGGCGCCGATGCCGCTTTGCAAGAACTGCGCCTATCAAGACCTGTGCTGGGGGTAACTTCCGTGAAGAACTACTACGTCCTGTCCAACGGCCGGGTGCGGCGCGAGTCCAACACCCTTTACATCGAGACGGCCGACGGCGCCAAAAAGCCGCTGCCGGTGGAGGACGTCGAGAGCCTGTACGTCTACGGCGAGGTGGACATCAACACCAAGCTGCTGAACTTCCTGAGCCAGAAGCGCATCCCGCTCCACGTCTTCAACTACCACGGCTTCTACAGCGGGAGCTACTATCCGCGCGAGTACCTGCACTCCGGATACCTGCTCGTCCAGCAGGTCCAGCACTACCAGGACGCCGAGAAGCGGCTGGCCCTGGCGCGCGAGATCGTGCGCGGCTCCGCCCACTCCCTCCTGCGCAACATCGCCTACTACGACCGGCGGCGCCCTGGAACGGCTGCGGAGCGTGAGCCCGAAGGGGAGATCGGGAACGCCGAGCTCCCCGGCGATCCCGAAACGGAAGCCGCCGTTGACGCCGCCCTGGACGATCCGTCCGTCGATACTAACTTCCAGGCCGATGACGATCTCGACCCGCTCGAATCCTCTCTTACGCTGAACGACGACGCTCCCTCCCTCGGGCAGATCCGCGCCACCGTCACCGCGCTGGCCGCTCTCATCGGCGCCCAGACGCACGTCAACGCCGTGCGCGGCGTCGAAGGCAAGATGCGCGAGCGCTACTACCAGGCCTGGCGGCATATCCTGAGCAGCGAGTGGCTGTTCGAGCGCCGCGTGCGCCGCCCGCCCGACAACGAGGTCAACGCGCTGATCTCGTTCGGCAACAGCGTCCTCTACACCACCTGCCTGGGAGAGATCTACCGGACGCAGCTCACCCCCACCATCTCCTACGTGCACGAGCCCGGCGCGCGCCGCTTCTCGCTGGCGCTCGACCTCTCGGAGATGTTCAAGCCGCTGATCGTGGACCGCGCCATCTTCCGGCTGATCAACACCGGTCAGCTCGACGCCTCGCACTTCGACAAGAGCATGGACGGCTGCTTCCTCACGGACGCCGGCAAGCGCCTGTTCCTGCGCTCCCTGGAAGACCGCCTCGCCACGATCATCAAGCACCGCCGCCTCGGCCGCCACGTCACGTACCGCCATCTGATCCGACTGGAATGCTACAAGCTCGTCCGCCATCTGACGGATGTCGAACCTTACCGCGCCTTTCGCGCATGGTGGTGACGACGAGGGAAAGGACCGTCATGTATATCATTCTCGTATACGACATCGGGGAGGAGCGGGTGCACAAAGTCTGCAAGTACATGCGCCGCTACCTGCCACGCATCCAGAACTCGGTCTTCGAAGGCGAACTCTCGGACTCCAAGCTCGCCAAGATGAAAGCCGGCCTGGAAAAGATCATCGTCTCCGGCCGCGACTCCGTCCTGCTGTGGGTGATGCGCGACGACCATTTCGTTGACCGCCAGATCATGGGCGTCGAAAAGCTGCCGGTCGACAATTTCTTCTGACCAATCCCCCTTCCGCATCGTCGTCGGCCTCCGGTACCCTCTCTTCACAGTAGAGACCGACGACTCTTGACGGGTATTTTCCCCATCGGCAGCCCTGTCAGAACGCAATGATCGGAGGTACAATATATTTGCCCTCTACATATGGGCGTAGGGCTTCGACGGAAGTCTAAATGTGGCCTTTTAATTGAACCGTTGCGGAATTGAAACTGGTTGTTCCCGTGGTGGATCCCGTGGTTGTTCCCGTCTTTTAATTGAACCGTTGCGGAATTGAAACCAAGCTGGATCCCAGTTTACTACCTATGACACATTCCCGGCCGCTTTTAATTGAACCGTTGCGGAATTGAAACGGTTTCCAGCTCATCACATGCGCCCATTGTTTAGGGCGCTTTTAATTGAACCGTTGCGGAATTGAAACAAGGGCGAATAATGGATCTTTCAGAATTCACGATTAACTGCTTTTAATTGAACCGTTGCGGAATTGAAACAGATTATCGCTCATCCCGACACCGCCGTACACATTCGTCTTTTAATTGAACCGTTGCGGAATTGAAACAAAATTGGGTCGAGAGATAACCCTGCCTCCCGCGCGACCACTTTTAATTGAACCGTTGCGGAATTGAAACATCTTCGACGTCGTCCGCACATTGTTCGACAAGGGCCGCTTTTAATTCTTTTAATTGAACCGTTGCGGAATTGAAACATGATGTATGCGGTCCCGGATTTCCGCGTACTCTTCCCCTTTTAATTGAACCGTAGCGGAATTGAAACAGGCTTGCGCTCAGCTTTTGCGTATGCCTGCCGCTCTCTTTTAATTGAACCGTAGCGGAATTGAAACCTGGATACACGTTCACGGCCAGCGGCGAACCCGTCGCCCCAGCCTTTTAATTGAACCGTTGCGGTATTGAAACAGATTGATATAGCTGCGAAGCGCGGAGCGTTTGATTTCTTTTAATTGAACCGTGGCGGAACTGAAACCCTTAATAAGCCGCAGCCACTTCCAGGAGAGCGTCCTTTTAATTGAACCGTTGCGGCATTAAAATCTAGCCTCGCCGGGAGATGCCGCCACTCTGTGCTCTGTTACCACGCAGCGCAGGCGGCTCCTCGTAGTCTTCCGCGATGGCGGCGATCAGCAGCCGGGATCTCTCCCGCGCCTTTCGGTACGGCAGCCAGTCCAACTGCCGGCGGATCCGCCCGGCTGGAAACTCATCGAGGATCGCCTCCGCCTGGTCCCCGCCGATGCCGACGCTGAACAGGCGGCGGCGCAACTCGACGCGCTCCCTATCTTCCGCCCCCCCGCCCGTGGACCCGGCGTTCGAACCGCTGCCGCCAGGAAGCTCCCACCCGTAGAACTCGGCGATATCGCGCTCCACCTCGTCCCTCGGCCTCGTGTAGCGCGCGCGAGAGTGGGCGATCGCGGCGTCGCGGGTGCTCCGCTGCGGCTCCTCCCGAAGCCCCTGCCCTGAGTTCGACGGGGGCTCGGGCTCGCGGAGAACGTCCGCCAGGACCCCGCGCCCGGGCGCGAACGCGTCCATGCCGCTCTCCCGCTCGACCTCGTGCGCGAGCGGCTGCCCGCGCCACTGCGCCCCGGCCAGGCGCTCCATGCGCTGGCGCACGCTACGCTCGGGCTCCCCCGTCGCCGCCACGAGCTCCTGGACCGAGGGAAGGCACCGGCCGTTGGGCGTGACGAAGCTCAGCAGGAAGAGCAGGCTTTGCATCTCCGCCGCCGGCAGCGACGCCAGCAGGCCTGAGGTCCGTAGAGCCGGCGTAATGAGCACGCACGCGGCCGGCCGGAAGCTGCCGTCCGGCTGAGGGTCCAGCCTCAGGTGCTCGACGACGAACGGCGCCGCCTCCCACGGCGATAGGGCTTGGGTCTCGCTGCTGTCCATGGGCGGATGCTGAGATAATGTCTACGATGGCGACAATCAGTGGATACACGATGGCGCCGGTCAGGGGTCCGCGCCGGCCTCACCTGCCGGGCGGCGCAGGCACCGCGCCGAGCGCCTCCTTCAGTATGTCTGCGGCTTCCATTGCGGCCGATTGGTCCGGTCCGCTGAGACGGGACCACGGGACCCGGCGGGCGAGCCGCAGCATCATCCGGGCGAGATGGAGGAGGAGGGCAAGCTGCTGGTTGCGCGGAGCGGCGTGGCGCTGATCCTGGTGCGATGACAGGCAGCCGGACCTCGGCAGTCGGTGGGAATAGCGGCGTTCGGCCATGGCGGTTCGTTTAGGGTTCGGAAAGTCGTGCGGGCTACATCACGGCGTGGACGAGCAGGACCGACAGGGCGGTAACAGCGAGCAGCGGCAGAAGCGCGTCCTCGGCCGGCGAGCCGGTGGAGATGCGCAGCCATGGCGGCAGGAGCCAGCAGCGGCGCTTGCGCCACGGCAGGAACGGGATGCCGGTGCGCGTGCAGGCGTCGGCGGCCAGGTGGCTTGCGTACCCAAGCAACAAGGCTGACGCCGGACGCCATCCCCATATAGGAATGAGCATGCCGCCGACACCGGCGACCAGGATGAGACCGTACAGCGAGTGCAGCGGGCCGCGATGCCCCCAGGCGCGATGCACCATGGCAGAGAGCGGGACCAGCGGACGCACGCCGGCAACTTCCCAGGCAGACAGCTTGGACCGGGAGGCGTCGAGGTCCGGAAGCAGCGCCCCGAAGGCGGCGATCGCCGCCAGAACGCTGATGCCGTCCAAAGGGCCGCTTCCAGACAGCCCGCCCGGCACGGCGGCGAGCAGCCACAGGGAGGCGACGCCGGCCAGCGCGTGCGAGCGCCCCATCATTGGCCCCCTTCCCTCTTGGGTTCGTCCGCCCGTACCAGCGAGACGGTCACGCGGAAGCGAAACTCCGGCCGTGTTCCTTGCCCGCAAAGGCCGGCGGCTTGTTCCGGCGGACCGTCGGGACCGGCTTCCGCTTCGCCCGCTTTCGTGGGCGCAGCGGCATATGCCTGCCGGCTGGACGAGATGCTCTTCCAGTAGCCTTCGTCCAAGGCCGCGCCGCCCGCGTCGCGAATAACCCCTATGCCGTGGCGGACCATGAGTCCCGCCAGCTCCGTCCCGTCGATCAGCCGGATGGGGGTCGCAGGGACGGACGCGGCGGCGGCGCGGGCGACCGGCGAGACGCCGGCGGTTGTCAAGATCAGGCCCTGGCGAGCGTCCAGCCTCAGGGCCGCTCCGCGCAGCTCGTCCACGCTGCGCTTCTGCACCGGCTCCGTCAGCTGCTTGGCCTGCGCGACGATCCGGAACCGCGTAACGCCCGCCTGGAGCCACGCCACCAGGTCGGCCCCGCCGTCTGAGTTGTGGCCCCGCCGCCGGGTGCGGCCGGTCGCCGCGACGTCCGCGTAGCCCATCGCCTCCATCAGCTGCTGGAGGCAGCGCTGGAACTCGGGATAGCTCAGGGCGAGCAGCCTCTCGCGGACGCGGCGCAGGATCTTCGGCTCTTCGGGCTTGCCTGCCGGCGGGCAGGCGCATCGGGATGCTTTCATCGGTCCTCCTTTTGGTTTGCGATTAAAGGCTGCAAATAAGTTGCGGGGAGAAACAGCCCAGGCAGCGACCAGTCGCCCGGCTTCACTCCCTGGAATTCGGGGCGCAGGCGCTCATCCTCGTCATAGGCCTCGTCCGGCAGGCAGCCGGGACAGCCGGCGAGGCGGCAGACGGAGGGCGTCGGGTAGGAGCCGCCGTAGGAGACGATCTCGTCCGGCGACAGCGGCCGGCCCAGCGCCCTCTCCAGCGCCCGCGTCACCGCGTATACCAGCCGGTAGGACGGGTGTGAGCACCCGTTGACCAGGCGGCTGACGGCGGCCTCGGACGCCCCGGCGTCCTTCGCCAGGCGGGACTGGCCCTTGAACGCGTAGCGCGTGGTGTGCGCCATGATCGCCGCGACTCGGTTTTGGACCCTGCTCCCTGCCCGATCATGCTCTCGCTCCTGATGCCCCATGGGGCTTTCCATGCTCCCTCCTTTCCGAATGGTTAGTAGCTCTTCCGTGTGCGTCGCTCGTTCGTCCAAGCCATCGTGAACGGATTCCCGGACGCTCTCCAGCACGCTTGCGCGCGGGAAATCGCCATCTGGTCTGCACACCAAAAGGCCGCCGATGGTTCGGCGGCCTCAGGCAGCAGGGTCTCAGTCGTATTCAGGCGTTCCTCCTGCCGGGTCCCGCCCCGGCGAACTGTTTCCTCCAGTAGAGCTCAATGCGCCAAGAGGCGCAACGAGACGCCCTACACTTAGGAACTTGCGGTTCGGAAAGGAGCTTGAGGAGCAGAATTTTCAAGGATCAGTCCAAGTCGCTTACTTTTGGAGCAACGAGCGTCACGCGAACGCCCTCGCTCCAGGCGTACCAGAGGCAGGCGTAGAGCCCGAAAGGGTCGTCGTTGAACTGCTCGAGCGACACTTCGACCGCTGGAAGCAAGCCGCCGGCTTTCGCCGCCTGGACGGCGGCGGTAAACGCCGGATATCTCTTCGCGTCCGCCATAAATTTCGGAGTGATCTTTCTCAGGGGCTGCGTCATTGCGATGGTATTTAAATTCCGGGTTTCCAACTGCCCATCCCGTCCGTTCACTTTAACAAAAATTTACCATTGGGCAACCGATGTCATTTCACGCGGAAAAGCCGCCTTGCACGCTGCCGCCCGTGGAGTTACGGTTGATGGGAGAAGCAAGGAGGCAGCGGGCTCCGCCCTTCGACCCAGGCTTCTCGTACAATTGAGAGGAGAATCCGAATGACCCTGTCACGAACTTTGCGGAGTGAGCCGGCCACGTTCGTCGGCTACTGCTACCTGGAGGACTGGGCGCGGGCGGTCGATCCGTCCCGGCCGGTGCTCGCCGCCCCGCTGATCGAACCGGGCCGGACGTCCTGCGGCATGCGCCAGGACCGACTGGTCGTCGCCTGCATGCAGCTGGCCGAACGGAACGCCGTCATTTACTGCCGGGTCAGCGCCGGATCGGTCGCCCGCCTGCACGGAGAACCGGTCGCCCCGGACTGGCGAAACGTACACTCTGCCTGGCGCAGCCTTTGGGAGGAGGTGGCCTCGTTCCTGTCGGAGCAGGGGCTAACTGCCCACCGGGCCACCGTCTCCATTCCGGAGGACCTGATCCTGCTGGACGGGCGGGCGGGGTTCCTCCGTGTCGACCCGGAAGCGTCCGTGTTCCGGCGCGTCGATGGCGCGCCGGAAACCGCTTCTGCACTATAGGAGGCGAGCTATGGACAATCCCACGCCGTTCCCCCTGGGGCAGGTCGTGGCCACCCCAGGAGCGCTCCAGGCCCTTGAGAGGGCGGAGCAGTCGCCTGAAGAGCTCCTGGAACGCCACCGCAGGTGCGACTGGGGCGAGGCGGACGCGGAGAACTGGGCGGCGAACGACTCCGCCGCGCGGAAGGGGCTGCGCCTCCTATCCAGCTACCGGCTGGCTGGCGGCGCTGCGCTTTGGATTATTACGGAGGCCGACCGCTCGGTTACGACTTTGCTCCTCCCATCGGAGTATTGAGACGACTTTCCCGCCCGCGAGCATATTGCTCGCGGGCTTTTTCGATCTCCCGGAAGCACTCTCACAAGCGGGATGCCCCCGACGTATTCCAGAAGGCCCGCTCTCCTCTCGGAAAGCGGGCTGAAACGGTGCGTTCCGTCAGGCGACGGGCGCGGACGGTTACCATCCATCCCTCAGCAGGGACAGCAGGAACGAGGCGCGACGACCTGAGCGCGGCCGCAGCGGGGCCGTTGCCCCCGCCTCCCCGCTATCCGTATGCGGCGCGTTAAGCTCACTGTGCCGCCCCTCGTCGTCCGGCTGCGCCAGGCCGACCGGCTCCAGCCCACTACCAATCAACACATAGAGCCGCGGTCGCCTGCGGAAAGATCCACGAGACACGATGTCACGTCTTACTGTGATGATCCCCCACCCTTTGCTGAGGAGAGGGGGATAGCAATCTTGAGGCAGTACGACGTGGTAGGACTGTTGGTCCCATGTGATCAATCGTCGTGTTCGGCGCTTGTATCCGTTCCATGCATGGATGTCCAGTCAGGCTCGTGACCATCAAGGGCGACTTCCGCCAGGGTCTCCCATCGGGGCCTGCCGCGCCCGTCGTGGGCCGCCAGAATACGCATGGTCGGCGCGCCGCGCTCGGGAGCCTCGAACGCGTATACGAACTCGCAGCACAGCCGGTAGGCGTTTCTCTGGGTGACGGTAAGCCGGCGCGTCTCGCCCCGGTCGTGGCAGTAGCAGCTGTCGGGGTAGTCGTCGATGCTCGACCAGCCAGCCGGGTGCCGGTCGATGATGGCCTCGAGCATGCGGTCGAGGTCCCCGTCGAACTCGCCGTGGTAGAGGTCCCAGAGGGCCTGGCCAACGCCGGCCGGGTAGCCGTCGAAGTGGACGTAGCGCCCGGCGAACGTGCCGGGGCCGGTTGCGCGAGCGATCGCGGATCGGGTGCTCATATCGGAGCGATTACTTGTCAGTGCCTCCACACTATAAAGCGTTGGGTATGGTGTCAATACCGCGACGGTCGATGCCATCGGCGCGCCGCTCCGGTTGACCGGCGGCCGAAACTAGGCGATGCTGCGGCTATGCGCACCGACGACAGTCCAGCAGGCGATCAGCCCCGAGAACCCGGCCTCGACTCCGAGACGGCCCGGCGGATGGGTTCAGCGCGCTCTCCGGCGAAGCGACGGGCGGCTCAGGAAAACGGCAAGCGCGGCGGGTGGAAGAAGGGCAGTCCGAAGAGCGAGGCAACGAAGCGGAAGACCAGCGCGACGAAGACCCTGCAGATGCTGCGGCGCGTCCTCGGCTCGCCACCGGAGGCGGCGCCGGACGATAGACCCAGATCGACTGTCTCCCAAGGAATGCTGAGACGCCATGTACAAGAAGGCCCGCTCTCCTTTCGAAAAGCGGGCTGAAATGGTATGCCCGTCAGGCGATGGGCGCGGCGGACGCTCCCCATCCGTCCCTTTGCAGGGACATCAGGAACGACGCCGCCTCGATCTTCGTCAGAAGCTCCACGGAATCCCTGGCGAACCGCTCGGCGGCCAGCGCGTCCAGTTCCGCGCGGCTCTTTCCCGCCCGGAAGGCATGGGACCTCAGCGCGATGACCTGCGGAGCGGTCGCCGGAGCGTCAGAAGGCCCGTTCCCTGCGCCCGCCTTGGGCGGCTCAGGCTCCGCCCGTTGCGGCTCGCCGCGCGGCTGAGCCAGATCAGTCATCTCCAGCGGTGGCTTTTCCGGATTTGGCAGCGACCCGCCGCCTTGGACGCCGCGCCAAACGGCGGAATGCGCCCGTTCGAGATCCGCCGACAGACTGTCCGCTAATGTCTCCAGGTCGTCATGGCGCTCCAGCGCCCACGTAACGCATACGCGGACGTTCTGGTCGCCTCCACCCTCGCGGACGACGCCTCCCGTCTCGATCGTAATTTCCGTCGGATACGCCATATACCTATCCTTTCTCAGAACGCGACCGGTATGGTCCCCTCATGGATTCTCGGCCGCCGGCGCTTATGTCTGCGGGAAGCGCCCAGCCAAATCTGTATTTCTGTTAGCCGCCGCATAACTTCTTGGGCTCCCTTGCGATAGACGGCGAGACAGACCAGATCTCCTCGCGCGTCATAGACCGCCCAGTGGCGGCCGTACGGCTCGATACGCACAGCTATCCTCCTCTTCACGCAGGTATTTGCGGAACACGATCGTGCCGCCTGTCCAGCCTAGGCCGGCTCCCACAAGTAGTCGAGACGGGTTGCGCGGGTGCAATCTCGCGTGCAAGGAGATGCTTCAGTCGGCTATGGTGGCGTGGGCGGCGGCTCACTCGGACCAACAAGTAGGCCATCGCAGCTCTCACGGGTGTCGCGCAAATTCAAGAAAGCGCTGCTCATTCTCCGAGAAGGAGACTGAGCCCGAGGGCAAGAAGCAGGCCCATCGCGAGGAGAAAGAGCAACATTCCCTCAACGTTGCGCCGTCCCTTCGTCCCCTCACTATCCTTCTGCATGGAAAATATCTGAAGCGAGAAGAGGCAGATCAGGGGCCAGACGATCAGAGATGAGCCGGAGATAAATGATTCCACCTCCCCGGCATACGGGAGAGAGCCCGAAGGCCCGAGCCCATACCAGCCATATGCGATAAGAATGCCGTAGAACACCGCGCCGGCGATGAGCGGGCGATAGCCCGGGTTGATTTTGGGCAGTGACATGGCAGACAGTTATATGTTCCCCCAGCCTACGCTAACAGGCCTCCCTCGTCAATGCCAAGGGCGGAATCCTGATTGCGTACGGTAGGCAAAGTTATGAATAAGATATGCTGCCAGACACCCAAATCCTGACGTGGGTAGTATAATGCAGCGTATGGAGCAATCGGACTTCATGGTTCACTTTCCGGACGTTCAACACATGCTCATAGTCCAGGAGGACGACAATGACCTACCTATTACTGAAGTTTAACGCCATTTTGTGGGCGCTCATTCTCTTTAGTGCTTTAATTACGCCCCTTCACGCCGCCCCATATGCGACGCCAGACGCTCCAGTAGCGTCTTCGATTAAAAAGCCCAGTGTCACGCTCGTCTCATCGAGAATGTCCGGTGGACACACACTTACACTGGCAGTCACCGCCAGCTTTCCAAACTTCCAGCTTGGGGACCAACGCCAGATTAGGTTCGCGTTCGAGCTCAATGGGACGACCTTTGACTACAAAACTGCTCCACAACTGACGATTATCAACCTCACAGGCTTTGACGGCGTGACCGTTCGAAAGATCATCCGTATTGACTTGACCAACTGGGACGGAAAGGGAAGTCGGGTGAACCGCTTTGAGGAGAATATTCACACCTTTGTGATCTTCGAGGCGTTCACGACATCGGGCGGCCAGAAATACTCTTCGGGCGTCACTGAAAGCCAACTCGTAATACCACTGCCAGTCGTACACATTCACGGCATGTGTACCGATCTTGACCCGGACCGCGTCCCTCACAAGCTGTTCGATTCGCTGAAACAGCGGTTCCCCAGCTATAAGGAGGACGATGGCCACAGCGGCGACTTTTTTGCGCACAATATGCTTACGACCAACGAGTATCCGACGCTTGTATCTTTCGATTACCCCTCGTTTAAAGAGCCGATCTCGTACGACGGCCAATCGTTCGGCAACTGGATTCAGACGGAATTGCTGCCTCGAACGTACGCCGCAAAAGTAAACATCGTGGCCCATAGCATGGGGGGCATCATTGCGCGCGACATGATCACCCAGTTTAGTGGCCGGTTCGTCAACCGCCTGATTCTTGTCGGTTCGCCCTCAGAGGGAGCCACGGCGATCGCGGCGCTTCGCGGGAGCAATTGGCTGCCTACTCAAATCATTGCAGACACGTTAATCCCCAACGTTCATCGGACTTTTCTCGCGAGTATCCGACGCTGCATGTTGGAAGGGGATGACGAGAACGCCCGCGAGATGTGTCCCACGTTTCCATGGTACTCGAATTATCCGCTCGGGGACCGCACCATACCGTCTGATTATCGGAACTTCTTCCTTGAGTATCTCAACGCGTACGGACTGGACCCGGGAGTCTACTATTACACGATAGTCGCCAGTGATGGCGCGGCGATCCCGCACTTGCACCAGACAACCTTAGATGGTCTGTGGGGGCCCAAAGAAACGTTTATCCTGCAGATGGGCGTCCCCGGTCTCACTGGATTAGCGTCCGAACTCGGCCCAGGCGACGGATGCGTGCCGCTCCGCAGCCAGCTTGCATCAGATACCAATTGGCCGCGCGGCAGCGGTCCGGGGCAGTTGAACAATTACGATGATGTCGGCTCCGTGTATCACACGGCCTACTTCAATGACGCACGGACCAACCAGGACATAGGCAACATTGTGGGACAGGGTCTTTGATTCCGATCAGGAACAATTTAACACAAGCCATTCTGCAAGGATGCGCCTCTAATTGTGGTGGACAGATTCATTTTCTCAATGAACCTGTCCACCACGATAGACTCTCACGAACTTAGACTTAGCGCTGACGACACCAAGCTTATCCTGAACCCTTAGGAGGAATCGTGAGCATCCGTGTCATCTCGCACAAGTAACTGCCACACTTGTCACATCGGGCACATCTGTAGGGGGAGTACTGTTTCAGAGATGGGGCATCCACCAAGATGGTACAAGGAAATCAGCGGAATATGCCAGGAAGCAATGATCCATACTTCGCTTTACATATGGCGTCGATGAAATCTGGGTGGCTCTCGAAGCCTGACATGAATTTGGGGTAATTCCTCAAGTGCCTGCTTCGTTGCCATAGGATCTTACAATATTTCACTTTCCTGCCGCTCCACTCTTTCGGAAGCCGCGCCGGAGGCAAGAATTTGAAATCCGATTGGCTTCCTCCGTGCGCAGACGGATGCTGGCGCCAGACGATTGTGATTAATGCTATGCAGCTTGATTTGAAGATTTCCTCTTTGGGCTCGGCCGCCCTAGACACCGCGCCATACTTCGGCGTGTAACCGTCTTAGAACCGCTGCCAGGTCGTCCGCCAGCATCTCCAGGTCGTCGCCCCAGTATCTAGACCCAGACACCCCACACGCGGACTCTCTGGTCGGCTCCTCTCTCACGTACTACTCCCCGGGTCTCAAGAGTAATCTGGATGGAATACGCCACGTCCAATTCCATTCCCAAGTCGGGCTTAAATAATCCCTTCGTGCCTCGTCGATGGCAATGCTTGTTGAATCGGCAAGCAATTCCCACCTTCCTTTCTTGTCTCGCCCCTCGCCGCACTACCTCAAGACGGCCAGACAGACGAGATCTCCCGCTGCATCATAGACGGCCCAGTACCGGCCGTGTTGAGCGAGACACGCAATTACGCTCCTCTCTAGCCTACTCTTCCGAGACAGACCAGACAGATTGCGCCGGCGTAAGCGCATGTGCGAGGCTAGGGCGATGTCGGATACGGTGGCGCGGGGCGGCGGCTCGCCCGGGCCGGGGAGCCAGACCACGCCGCCCTACTTGACTGCAACGGAGGATTGTGACGATGAAACAAGGACGCACCCTGCCGGACCTTGCCGAGGAGCTGAGGCGGCAGGCGGACGCGAAGCGGGACATCCTCGCGCCGGCGGAGCAGATCCGCCTGACGACGGACGGAACGACGCGCCTGTCGCTCTTCGGGAGCAACACTGAGGCGGAAAGATACGAGGTCAGCGACTTGGCCCACGGGCAGATCGCCGATTATGCCGGCATCCCCAAGCTCTTCTACGACCGCCTGCGCGCAGACGGCGACATGCGGTCGCTGCTGCACGTGGCTCGTGACTGGGAGATGTTCGAGGACACGCCGCTCTTCGACGTGCTGGTAAGCCACCTGCTGAAGAAGAAATCGGGGGAACGGCGGCTGGTGCGAACGCTGGACGGGAAGGCCCGCGCCTTCCTGTCGGACAGCTACTGCGTCGACCTCGATAACTTCGACATCTTCAGGATGGCGGCCGCCGCGATCGAGCGGGCGGGCCTGGGGCCGGAGCACGTCGTCTCCTGCGAGGTCACGGAGAAGCGCCTGTACCTGAAGGTGGTGAGCCCGAAGCTGGAGGCGGCGGTGCGGCCGGAGAACCTGCACGCAGGGAGCGGCATGCTCCGGGAGCCGCAGGTGGTGCAAGCGGGGTTCGTGCTCTCGAACTCGGAGACGGGCCAGGGAGCGCTGTCGGTACGGCAGGTGGTGTACAAGCTTCTCTGCACGAACCTGTGGATCCAGGAGGAGACGACCCGCCAGCGGCACGTCGGGCGCGCCCTCCAGTCGGACGACGCAGGAGGGATCTACCGGGACGACACTCGTCTCGCGGACGCGCAGGCAAGGCTGCTGAGGATCCGGGACCATGTCGCCGAGGCGCTGGACGAGGCGCGCTTCCGGTCGCTGGTCGCCCGGATGCAGGAGACGGCGGGCATCCGGATCGAGGGAGGCGTGGAGACGGTCGTCGAAAGCGCCTCGCAGCGCCTTGGCCTCAGCGCCACGGAGAAGGACCGGGTGCTGGCCCACCTAATCGAGGGGGTCGACCTTTCGCTCTGGGGACTGAGCAACGCCGTCACGGCGGCGGCCCAGGAGGCGGCGAGCTACGACCGCGCCACGGAGATCGAGGCGATCGGCGGACGCTTCTTCTCGATGTCCGACGCGCAGTTGCGGGATCTTGCCCTCGGGCGACCGTAGGGCGTACATTCGATCGTAGGAGATACATTCCAGGCCGCTCCCGATAACCGGAAGCGGCCCTTTCAAATTCGGATGCAGCTTCAAATACGGACGCATCCCAGCGGGATCAGGCACGCTTCCGGACCGGCAACGGCAAGAGAAGCAGCCCCAACGGGCCGGACCTCACGCCGCGTCAGCTCTGGAGGAGGCCGTCGAGCTCGTCGAGCAGATCGAACGCCCTCTGGCCGAGCCGACGCCGGGTGGCGAGAAGCCGTACCTGGTCCACCGCCACCGCCGCGTCCCGCAGGGACCGCTCCTGGGCGCTACGCTCGCCCTCCTCCGCCCCCTGCCGCCTCACCTCGGTCGTGCGCAGGCAGCCGACGCAGTCCACGAACCGCAGGCCCCGGCGGGAGACGACGCCCTCCCCCGCCTCGTCGAGCGCCCGGCAGCGGGCCGCCGAGCCCTCCAGCCCCGCCGCCTCCGCCGCGGCGAGGGCGGTCTGGATGAATGCGCAGACCGCCTCCCGCACCCTGGCGTCGGCCTTCCGGCTGAACATCGCGAAGTGCTTGGGGAGGACATAAGTCTCGTCGGCGTCCGCGTAGCCCCGCTCAAGGGCGAGATAGATCTGCTCGCGCACCGCCGAGTCCCAGACCTCGGGATGGTCCAGAGCGATGGCGTCGAGCGTACCGACCAGCTTCAGAATGGCTGCCTTCATGATGTGGTTGCCTATTGCTTGATAGCGCCATCCTACCAAGCGTTGGGTAGTGTGTCAATACGTTGACGGTCGTGGTAACGGCATTGACGCGCGCGCTCCAGGGAGCGATACTGGCGCTATGCCTAACGAAGACATCCAACCCGATTCTCTACAGAAACATCATCTCGCACCGGACGCCGCGCGGCGCATGGGCTCGGCCAGCACGCCCGCCAAGCGGGAGGCCGCCCGCGAGAATGGCAAGCTTGGCGGCTGGGCGAAAGGGCGACCGCGCAGCGAGGAGACCCGCCGCAGGATCAGCGCCACGAAGACGCGGAAGATGCTTGAGCGCCTTCTTCACCCGGGGACCCAACCGGGAGACGACCGGTGAGCAGCGCGTATCGACCCTCGTGGCATTGACACATTACCCAACGCCGTTTATGCTGGCGGTAACTTAAAGGTAGGCAGCCAGCCATGAGCACACGTTCGGCAATCGTCCGCAAGACCGGCGACAGTACCTTCTCCGGCCGCTTCGTCCACTTCGACGGGTACCCATCCGGAGTTGGACGCGACCTGTGGCGGCTCTACCACGGCCCGTTCGCGAGAAACATGGAACGGATGCTGGCGGCGGTCATTGACGGACGCCAGGGCCCATGGCTGGCATTGGACACTCACTCAGGCATAGGCGGCCACGGCATCCAGGACGGCTCCGCGCCTGCGGTTACCGAGCGGAACGCGGGCGAGTGGGGCTGCTGCTACGTCTACCAGTTCGACGCCGCTCCGGACGGCGGCGCGCGGATGTCCGTCCTGCTTCGAAGCCCGCAGGACGACGGCTCCGTCCCGTACCCGCTCCTCGCGGAGATCGCCCTCGACGGCCCAGAGGCGGACTGGACGGAGCTCGACGGGCGAGACGCGTGATCAGGGTCATCTTTGAGGTCCGACGAACGCAAATGCAACGTAGCGGGCCTCAGAACGCTATCGTGGCCTGAACGCTCGATCCGGGAACGCCAGGAGAGCGCCTTCCGGATACGGGCGGAGGAGGCCCTGAAGGTCCTGGGGGTTGTGTCGCTGGAAAGCCACGACCGCGCTCCGTCCTGGTCCAGGATCACCGGCATGCGGTCGTGGTACGGTCGGACGTCGCCGCTGGGGTCGCAGGTCAGGGCGGCGCAGGAGCGTCGGACGCCGCCGTCTGGCGTACGCCACTCGTCCCAGATCCCCGGCAGCCCGAACGCCGGCAGGTCCGTGACGGAGAACGGCAGGAGCAGCTTGCCTCCTTTCTCGCCCATCCACTCGTAGAAGCCGGTTGCAGGGACCACGCAGCGGCAATGGGCGAACGCCTGCCGGAACATCGGCGTCTGCGCCACCGTCTCGGCGCCCTCGCTGCATTCTGGAGCGAGGGCGTTCACTATGCTCGCAAATGAGCCGATGGCTGCCGCCTGCTCGCCGTACGCATTCCGTGCGGCTCTGCCCCATCACGAACACGATGATCTAGCGCAGCTCCGAGCCGATCCGAGGACGACGCGCCCGATTGACCGTTCTACGGGTACCAACAGCCGTAACCGCCCTTCGTGCTCGTTCTGCATCCGACGTCCCCCGCCCCTTGTAATACTGACCACTCCCTGAAGTCCAGCAGTTGGGCGGATGAGCGGCTGGCGACGTGCCCATCCGCGAAGGCGACGTTCACGCGAGCGAATCCAGACGGTGGGACGCACCAGGCAGGCTTTCGCTCCGTATGCCGCCATGACAGATTATTCAGCATGCGCGCGGGGCTGAACGCCGGTTGCGCGCGAAGGTCGCAGGCAGAGAACAAATAGCCCGCGTCTCCCCCGTCAACCGGCGTCAGTGCCAAGCTCAAGCCCGGGTACGCCTGGTCGTTATCGATTAACGTTTCAGCGAGCAGTATCGTGCCGGAAGGAGCAACAGCTTCGGCAAACGAGTGCGACTGGCCGGTTCCGTTGTTGCAGTCGTCCGGGCAATACCAGTCGGCCCAGTTGTCGGAAAGCCCGTAAGAAGAGACGTTTGATATGCCGTGGGCTCTGATCGTCGGCGCATCGTAGGGAGCCGATGGGCACACGAACACCCTGGAGGCGGAGTTGAAGTCATGGGAGTCTTGGCGCTGCACGTAAGGGGATACAAGCTCGGTCCAGTACATGTCTGGGAAGCCGGTGTCACCGTGTACTCCTGGGCTGCGGCTTCCAGGCGTGACGTTCACCCCCGCATAGTACAACGGACATCGCCCGTCGAAGTCATCCGAGTACTCGATTATGGCGGTGGCGACCTGACGCATATTGGAGAGACAGGCGGCGCTCCGCGCCTTTTCCCGAGCATGAGCAAACGCGGGAAATATGACCGCCGCAATTATCACGACGATTGCGATGACAACGAGCAACTCGATTAATGTGAACCCCTGAGCACTATTGGCACGACTTGGCATAGGGACGCCTCTCGTAGAGCGGGATGGGAAGTGCAGGTAATGTAATATAACACATGTTCAAAATATTTTGTCGCGATCGTCTCGTTTGTCACAAATATTGGAAATTGATCCGCAAAAAACGCGCTTGCGCGTCGATCATGGGCTATAATCTTACGTTTCGCGTAGTCGGGGAACACGGGAAAGAGTCTTTTGCCCTATGAGAGGACCACCGCCAGTGCCCGAGGTTTGTACACCAGACGCTGTCGCACTCATTCAAGCGATGCGCACATTGGAGTCGGAAATCGCCCGCATTCCGTCCAGCGAACCGTTTCAACTCTACCAATCGCTGCACGAAGCATCCGCCCAGATGCTCCCCACCGATGCGTTTTACATTTGCCTCTACGCTGCCCATGAACAGCGACTGTTCTTCCCCTATAACTTCGACGGCCAGCTCTACGACGGCCCTGTGAACATTCCCCTCGGTAATGGCCCCACGTCGTGGGTGGTCCGCAACCGTGAACCGTTCGTCCTTGAATGTGATGATCGCAGAGTCCAAGACGGCGGGGTCAGCTTCGGAGATTCCGAGCGCTGCTCACAGTCCGCCATCCACGTCCCGATCATGCGCTGGTCAGGTGACTCCCTATACGGCGTGCTGTCGGCGCAATCGTACACGCCGGGCGTGTACGGCGCGTTTGCGGTCGCATACCTCCAGTGGCTGGCGGATCGTGCGGGAGCGGCGATGGATCGAACGCACAATGAGAGCGATCTCAGGCGCCAACTGGCGGCTTCGGAGGATCTTGCTGCCGACCGCTGGCGACAGGCAATCGACATGTCAGATTCATTCGTGTGCACTCTCCGAGAAATTGGAGCGCAAGCAGAGATGGTGCGATCCTTATCGTCGGACGCGGCGGAGCCGCTCAAGCGGGCAGCGCAAAAGCTTGCCCAGTGCTGCTACCGCGCCCAGACGGAAGCCAGCATGTTCCCGCTCACTGGCAAATCTTCGTCGTCTTCTGCGCAATCCCTGGAAGCGTCCGCAATCGGAAGTCTTACTGAGAGGGAACGTGAGGTGCTGGGACTGCTCGCCCTCGGTCGCACGAACCGCCAGATCGCCGACGAGCTCTATGTCAGCGCTGACGCCGTCAAGTTCCACTGCAGAAACATCTTTCAAAAGCTCAATATCACCAGTCGCCACCAAACCGCCAGCATAGTGGCTAAGCTCAACGCCCGTTCGCCCCGTTGAACTACCCCATAGCCTAGTACATTCCCACCCGTTCGGTCAGTTGCTGCAAGGTTACTCGAAGCCGTACAATACTTTCGTCAGCGCGCAATTGGCGCAGACGGATTGTTGGCCGCAATCAGACGTGCTAGCCTGGGGATGACTAAACATTAGCGCATCCCCGTGCCAGAACACGCCCTAAACGCAACCGGCCAGCCTGCGGAACATCTGCCGCATCCGTCCACGCCGCAACCTAGTCTGTACCGGAAGGAGGAGTTCCTAGCCGCAGATCTGACGGACAAGGAGATTCTGAAAGACATCTTCGAAGAAGGCACGAAGCGCCATGATGGGAAGTATTCGTCAGCGCTGTTCGGCAAGAACTTTGACCTTGTCCCTTCGCAGATAGACGAGGTCGGTAAGTTGATCGACATCACCAAGTCTAATCTGGACCGCCTGATACGTGCAGAACCACTCTGGCAACCGTTCCAGGTTCTGCTTGAAGAGCGACGACAGAAGTTTGGAGGCCTCGGAGAGTCCAATGGGCTTGTGGAAGATCCAGACGCCGATGCGGTCTCGAAATCCCTAATCAACGGGAAGATTCCTGCGATCCTTCTCCCGACGCGCGTCAAGCGACTATATGACTGGAACGACCTGGTAATGCGGACGGAACGAACCCTGCACGACTACGTCGCCGGGAAGCGCGACGGCAATTCAGCCGTTGACTTCGCGGAGGCGCTCAAGGAGCTTTACCGCTTCAACCGAGAACTCGCGAAACACAATTGACGGATACCGGACTAAAGGTCTGCAAAAGCCACGCAAAGGGAGGATTGAAGGCATGAGCGAGACACCTGGGGGACAGATCAAAGGACGCCCCCTCCATTTCATCTGGATGTGCGACTGCTCGCTGTCGATGGAGGGTCAGAAAATAGAAGTACTCAACTTCGCAATCCGAGAAGCGATCCCAGCGATGCAGGCAATCGCCAAACTGCACGACGAGGCTGAGATATTGGTTCGGGTCGTCGCTTTCTCGGACAGCGCTCGATGGCATGTCTCGCAGCCGACCCGCATCGAAGATTTTCGATGGCTCGATTTGCAAGCGGACGGAATGACGGCAATGGGCGAGGCGCTGTCCTTAGTTGCGGCGCAACTCGATGTCTCCAAAATGCCGGCCCGAGGGCTTCCGCCGGTTCTGGTCCTCATATCCGACGGTATGCCGTCGGATAACTTTGAGCAGGGACTGAAGCGATTGATAAGTCAGGGATGGGGCGCAAAAGCGGTCAGAGTAGCGATTGCAATTGGCGGCGATGCTGACAAAGCAGTTCTGAGTCGATTTGCGAGTAATTCGGAAGGGACCGTCTTAGAAGCACATAATTCCGCTGACTTAGTTAAGCACATTAAGTTTGCTTCAACGCAGGTGGTGTCCAACTCGATAAGGCCACCTAGCCAGGGCGGCAGTCCGAAGCCTGGCTCTCTCAGTTCTGGGAGCGCTCCTACTGCTGTGACTGCGCCGAACCTAGTCACATCACCCACAGCCACCGCTGCACCTTCCGGAGGCGCTGAAGATGTCTGGTAGCCCCATTGCCGGAAACTCACCGTCTGTCGAACCAATCAAAATTCAGAATTCCGTTTCCTCGCAATGCGAGAATGGAGATTTTCTCTGGAGGGTTACTGGGGCCAGCCAAATCGGTTCCGCGCATGTACGGTCCGGTCTCCCGAACCAAGACGCCATCGCCTGGTCTGCAAACGAGGAGGGCGGATCAGCCTCGGTGTATCTGGCCGTGGCTGACGGCCATGGCGGCAATAAGCATTTCCGCAGCGGCGTCGGGTCACAAATCGCCGTGAAAACCCTTATGGATGAGTTTTCAAATTTCCTTCAAAACTGCGCTTTACAGATCAGTATGTCCTCGGTAAAGCGCCAAGCCGAAGAGCGTCTGCCGCATCAAATTGTCAAAGGATGGCGATCCAAGGTCAATGAACACTTGAGAGACAATCCATTTGTCGAAGCGGAATGGGAGCAACTGGCGAGCAAGCAAGGAGCATCTGTGCGCAAGCTTATAGAAGCATCCCCAATGCTGGCCTATGGGTCGACAATCCTAGGAGTTCTCATCACTCCATCGTTTATCCTTTACATCCAACTCGGCGACGGCGACATCCTCTGTGTCAGTGGAACTGGAGAGGTCAGCGTCCCTCTTCCAGTCGATGAACGGCTAATGGGCAATGAAACGACGTCGCTTTGCGACCAGGACGCCTGGGCGCAGTTTCGCACTCGTCTCACTCCATTGTCTGACGCGTCTCCTGAGATGATCCTAATAAGCACGGACGGATACTCGAATTCGTTTCCCGCCGATGATGCAGACTTCTTTAAAATCGGCTCGGATTATCATTGCATGGCGAATGAGCATGGCCTCGACTACATAGAAGAACATTTGCCTGATTTCTTGGCGGATACATCAGCGCGCGGCAGTGGAGACGATATCACGCTGGGGCTTATCAAGAGGAGAAGTCGGACTGGCATGGATGCCCTTTCGCGACGCATTGATCGAATGGCTAAAACGGATGATCTGAAGAAAGTAGAAACCGCTGTCGAAAAACTAGAAACGCATATTCACGAAGCCGGGGCGGATCAGCTCGATGAAACGAAGCGACTCATCAAAGCCCAAGCGATCAGCTTCCATCGAAAGGCGAATGTTGCCCTCGCACTGGCAGCGATAAGCCTTATTTCTATAATCGCGATCTGTTCCCTTGTAATGGCTTCTTCGCGGGAAAGCACAATAACACGCGCCATTCCAACTCGTTAAAGCTGGCGCATGGAAACGTCGTTTGAAGGATTAGGCGGAGGAATTCCTTATGGGCGAATTGTTGCGTAACGGGCAAGTAATTACCACGACTGTTTCTGGCTTACCTTGCGAGATTACCTCATTTATTGGGGGAGGAGGGCAAGGTGAGGTCTATAGCGGCAAGATACGGAACCAGTCGGTCGCCGTGAAATGGTATTTCCCGAGCTATTTGAACGACGATCCGAATATCCGGGAACGCCTTAGCGTCTCCATCCAAAACGGAGCGCCAAGTGATCGTTTTTTATGGCCAATGGAACTGGTGGACATGACGGGCAGCGATTCATTCGGCTACATCATGCCGCTGCGCGAGGCGCGTTTCAAAGGGATGTCTGATCTGATACGTGGCCGCGTCAACCCTTCGTTTCGAGCGCGCGCCACCACGTGCTGGGAAGTGGCCAGCAGCTTTATGTCTTTGCATTCGCGGGGCTTGTGCTACCGAGATATCTCAATGGGCAACATCTTTTTCGACCCTTTATCGGGAGAGGTCCGTATCTGCGACAACGACAACGTCGACGTCAACAAGCGCCCAGGTTTCATTGGCGGAACCCCCGAGTTCATGGCCCCGGAGATCGTAAGCGGCAGGGCGACGCCAAGCACGCAAACGGATCTATTCTCGCTCGCATTATTGTTATTCTACATACTGTGTATGAACCACCCCTTGAAAGGGCGCAGGATACTGCATATCCGTGTGTGGGATCCACCCGCTCATCGAAAAATCCTTGGAGATGCTCCGCTCTTCATCTTTGATCCTGATGACTCGTCTAACGAAGCCGTCCCTAAATCGGAGGACGACCTCTGCGAGGCCGGCGGGAACGCGCTCGCCTACTGGCTTATTTATCCCGTCTTTTTGAGGGATCTCTTCGTTCGATCATTTACTGTAGGGCTAACCGATCCTGAACATGGCCGTGTCCGCGAAACTGAGTGGCAGGCGGCAATGGGCCGCCTGATCGATTCGATCCTCTATTGCGGCTCGTGCGGCAAGCAGAACTTCTACGATCGAGACGCGCTTCAGGCAACTCGGTCGGCAGGATCCTGCTGGTCGTGCTCTCAGGCGCTGGTGCTCCCACCGCGGCTCCGGATTGGGCAAGATACGATCATCATGCTCAACCACGACTCTAAAATTTATCCCCATCATCTAGGCGCGAAGCAGATGAACTTCAATGGCGCTCTAGGGGAAGTGGTTAGGCATCCAAGCAATCGAACCCTCTGGGGGCTAAAAAACACCGGGACCGCGAAGTGGGTCGCCACTACCGGCTCAAACGAGATCAAAGATATCGAACCAGGCAAGAGCATCACTCTCGCTGCGGGGACGAAGGTGCACTTTGGCAAGGCCGAGGGACAAATCCACGCGTGACACGAAGCGTTCCGGCACGCGCTGTAACGAGTGCGCTATGTCCAATTGCGCCTCCCCGCGATTCGGATTCATAACGTTTCCGTCGCAGCTGGCAACGGCCATTGGGGCGAAGCGACCGCATGAATAGGACTTATGAAAACTTACACGCTGAACACCGTGCCCTGTGAGAAGCTCTGCGAGATCACGACGCGTTTTGGTCAAGATATCGCTCAAGACGCCGGGCAGACGCGAGCGATCCTGAACGACTTTTGCGGTCAGAACGCGCAGCAGTACCGTCGTGAAATATTTGCTCTTGTGAGCGCCGTTGAGGAACACGTTCCAGCGCTTTTGAGCGCGCATGCCGGTGAGCCAATGGAAATCGTGGTCGCGCGGATGTCTAAACGTCTGCACGATCATCGCGGGCTTGACGTTGATCTCGCTAATTGGACGGTCGCTTCCTGGGCTCTGGCGCTGGAGATATGGGATAGCACCCAGATTAGTGCGTATTTGCAGGCGCTGCAGTATTCACCCCCGTCCGTGACGGTCTCCATGGCTGCATTGAGCCCCACAGGATCTACGCCGACACCTCCTGCGCGCTCCAATCTCGGCAAGCCGGCCCTCGTTTCCCGCAGTGCGCGTTTCGTACGTATGGCGCCAGGAAGGAAGGGGCCGATAATCGCGACTTCAGTAGCGCTGGGATGCGCTCTCGCGAGCCTAGGAGCTGTCTCTGTGTACAACCAGAGCACTCATGCAATCAATGATGGTAAGCCTGTGCATCAAACGGTTCCCTCCCCGCATCAATCAACTCCGCTGGATAACCAGATGGCTCGCGATATCATCAATAACGCAGTAGAACACCTGATCGTCCTTCAGTCTAAAACAGAGCTGGGAGCGCTTACGCGGCCGGAGGCGGCGTTGGCGCAGAGCAGCATTCGCCCACGGCTGCGCCAAGCGGACGATTTGATGCAGCGAGCCATTAGACAGAACCAGCAAGACCAGGAAGCGTGGGAACTAAGCGCTCGCGCTCGTTACTACCTTGGCGATTACAACGGGGCGGAGGCGCGCGTCAATGCCGCCATTCGCCTTTTTCCAAGCAATAGCAACCTGCCTACATTGCGAATGCGCATTCAAGCGATGCGAAAAAAGCAGATGAGGAGCATATCGTCGCACGAGAAGTACATCCCAAACCTCTAAGGAAACGCGCATGAGATTGATCCGGGTCTTTACATTGGGTGAGCTTCTCTGTCCCGCCATCTTCGCGGCATCCCTCCTGTCGGGCGTTCGCCTTCTAGCTCAGACGGATATCGACTTCACGCTCACAGACCTGGCAGGCGTCGCAAGTTCTTATGAACTGCGCAGAGCCCAGTTACAAACCGCCCGTGCTCAGGATAAGCGGGGGCGCCGTCAGGCCCAGCGCATGCGGCAGGTGGCCCTGGATCGCCAGCAGGACCAAGAATGGCTCATCCATCACCGCAGTCAGGAGCATTCCGTACTTGCGTCCAGGCGCGAAAGCGGCACTCGCCGCCAGGATCAAATACAGAGAGACGTCCCCATCACTTTTCTGCAAAACCTCACGTTCACCTTCGTCACCCCACAACGCCAGGGCGTGTCTGGCGTGGCGATGCGAGCAATGATCCATCCAGCACGGGGATCGGACCGGGTCGTCTCGGGCCTGACGACGGATTTGGGCGGACACATTCGACTGATGCGCGTCGGCCCCCTGCCGGCCACCGTCAGCTTTGACCGTGAACAAGCGACAGGCGCGTCGCATCCCCAAGATCCAGTGTCCGAGCCCGAGTGGGAGTTTTCAGACCCGCACGCCGCACGGTTCCGGCTCTCGACCGGGATAGGACGCCGCATCGCGACCTATACCGTTGCGGCTTCCGATTCGTCGAGCGCCAAGCCTGAGCGAGTCGCCAGCTTGATCGCCAGCCGCCCTTTTTTGAGACCTCTCCGGCGGACTGTACGTAAGGTAATGGTCTTCGAGGACAACGCCGCCCCTATCGTGCTTGAACGCACTGTGGTCGATCTTGATCTCACTGCGCCGCCAGGCGCCACGGCGACGACACCCGCGCTCCCGAACCAGGAGTTTCCAGTAGGCGATACTGGCCACGTAGCGCTGCGCCTCCCTGTCGCGGCTCTTGCGGACGGACCCGTTACTCTTCGCGTCGGACGTATTCTGCCCGGCGGAGAAGCTGAAACGACCGTGGAATCCTACGGAACGGATCCCTACAGTAGCAACGTCGTCCAAGCCGGTCCGTTGCGCCTGGCGCGCATCGACCGCTGTCAGATTACGGGGGGCATCGGAGTTCTCGATACTCAAGCGGAAATTATGATGGCCCTCGGAGACAAGAAGAGGGCCGGCG
Organism: Capsulimonas corticalis; assembly: GCF_003574315.2. Lineage (GTDB taxonomy): Bacteria > Armatimonadota > Armatimonadia > Armatimonadales > Capsulimonadaceae > Capsulimonas > Capsulimonas corticalis. The sequence continues at coordinate 7,178,231 of NZ_AP025739.1, forward strand.
TCTCGAAAGAGGACGACCGCGGCGAGTGGTGGGATTACGGCAAGGGAGGTCTGTCCGTCCGAATGCGCAAAATCGCCTCCGGCGCGACGGTCGCGGAGCGCATTCGCCTCACGAGCGCTGCTGGCGGCGGCGTCGGCGGCATTTCGGTCGGCGACTCCTGGCAAAGCGTCCAAACCGCCTTTGGCCCTGCGGATATTGAGACACCTGTGAACGGCGCCACATCGCAATTTGAGGCAGCCTCATACCTTGACGGCGGCCTGCGGGTCGTTCATGACGACAAGGTCCGGTGGATCGACATCGCCCGGCCTACCCCGCTGCTCGTCGAAGGAACGACGGCGTTCGTCCGGCGCGAGCCGGCGCGCCTTTTCGTCAAGAGCTTCCTTGGCCGCGAGAGGACTCCGCTGTCCAGCAAGCAGGATATGGAAGCGTGTCTCCGGCGCCTGCCGTCCGTCCGTATTGTGGGATCGGAGGGCGAAGCCGACCTGATCCTGACGGGAGAGGTAGCCGACTTCACGGAAAAGAAGGAGAACTTTCTGATTGGCTCGCTTCCATTCAAGTATCGCTGCGACACCGGCCTGCGGTACAGCCTCTTCGACGCCCGCACATCCACGTACGTCGTGCGGGATAAAGAAGTGGGAGCCACCGCCGGAGCGGATTACACGAAAGAGACGATCGCCGGCCTGATCGCCTTGGGCGTCCTCGGGAGCCAGAAGGGCGACGCTCCCAAGCTGCTCGGGCTCGTACTCGGCATCGCGGGCGCCGCCGAGTTGCAGCGCGGCGTGCGCAACGCCGTCAACCGCTGCCCGTCGATCGCGACGCGCACGGCATGCGACACGCTGTCCTCGGACATCAGCCGGGCCGCCGACTTCTCGGTCCGGGTGACCGGCGTTGACTACGGCCGCGCCCTGCTGACCATCAATGCCGGTTCCGAGGACGGCGTCCGCGTATCCACTCCGGACAGCCCCTGCGAGTTCGAAGTGCTTGTCGAGGGCGTCCCGCTTCCCGGCGGGGAATCCGGCGGGAAGGCGGACTACAGCACGGCGGTCGTGGTGTCCGCTGGCCCGCATGACGCGGTATGCGAGCTGCGGCGCGTGCGGCGGCGCATCGACCGCTTCCGCGAGAAAATCGACCAGAAGCTCGATCCCGACATGGCGCGGCTCATCCCAGCCCCTGCGAGCGGAGCGGTATCCGCCAGAGCCACGTTGCGCTTTCCCTCCGTGGAGGTCGTTCCCTTGCGCGATCTCGTGTCCGACGACAAGGCGGACGACGCGCTCCGCCAAGGGGCGCTGCGGCTTTCCAGGGCGAACGAAGACCATTCGAGATAGTCGACAACATCAGTACGTATGCTCGCTGAAGCCCGGATGGTGTTCGAGCAGTTGCTGGCGTGACGTTGCTCGAACGGAAGGGCGCGGATCACCCTGAGATCGATAGATTTGGAAACCTGATTATATGGTGTCTCGTCTGATTGAATCATTCCTCATCCAAACCTTCAACTCCGTCCGGAAGCGCCCTCCTGCGCCGCTTCCGGCCGCTGCTGTTCAGCCACCGCCCCTCGCCGTCGGCGAAGCCGCCCTCGGCCACGAAATCCCTGGCAGCGAGCGGATTTTTTCGGACGCGCCTGCGGCAGACGCCGAGGACGACAAAGCCCCCTGGCTCGCGCCAGATGTCACCGCCGCTCCAAGCGCAGGCGACGCACGGCGTGTCATTACCATTGCAGACGAGACGAGGCGACGCCACCTCTACGCCATCGGGAGCACGGGCTGCGGCAAGACCAACCTGCTTCTGCGCCTGATCGAGGCGGACATCGCCGCCCGGAGGTCGTTCTGCGTGGTTGACCTGCGCGGTGACCTGGTGGACCGCGTACTGCTCCGGCTGGCGCACAGCGAGACGGCCGCCTCCCTCGGCAAGAGACTCCTCCTGCTGGACCTGCGCGACGCGGACACAATCGTCCCGTTCAACCCGCTCATGGGGGACGGGGATCCGTACAACCGCGCGTTCCACATGCTGGAAGTACTGAAGCAGCAGCTGGAATCCTGGGGCGTGCAGCTGGACGAGACGCTGCGCAACTCGCTGCTGGCGCTGGCGGAGGCGGGCGGGTCGCTGCTCGACGTCGAGCCGCTCCTCACCTGCGCCCCGTTCCGGCAGGAGGTGCTCGGGCGCGTCACGGACAGCCGGGTCCGGGCGTTCTTCGACCGGTACGGCCGGATGTCCGACGACCGGCAGTCCTCGTGGTACCTCCCCGTCTTCAACAAGATAACGCCGCTCCTGGCGATCCCGCAGATCCGACTGATGCTTGGCCGCCCCGAGACGATCCCGCTCAGGCGCATCCTCGACCACGAGCCGGGCGCGATCGTCCTGGTGTCGCTCGCCGTCGACCGGCTGCACGGGATTGCGAACCTGGTCGGCGGCCTGTTCATCAGCGCCTTCCAGAACAGCATCATGGCGCGGGTGGACCAGCCCGAGGACCAGCGCGTGCCGGTGCACCTCTACGTCGACGAGTTCGAGACGATGGCGACGCAGCGCTTCGAGGCGATCATCGCCGAAGGCAGGCGGTTCGGCCTCGGCCTGACGCTCTCCCACCAGAACCTCACCCAGCTGCCGACGGGCCTGAGGCAGATGGTGCTCAACAACGTCCACACGCGCCTCTTCTTCCAGACCGGCGCGTCCGACGCCGGCGAGCTGTCCAAGGAGGTCGCCGTGGGCGGAGGGAAGCTGCGGAGTTCCGTGACGGCGGCCCTCCTGGCGCAGAAGGTGGGCGAGGCGGTCCTGGCGCGGAAGGGGCAGGCGCCATGCCAGATCCTTGTCATCCCCTGCCCCGACCCCGTGGTTTCCATCGCAGCCCAGAGCGCCGTCGCCGACTGCGCCAAGTCCGCGTACGGCGCGGCGCGCGCGCAAGTCGAGCGGCAGGTCGCGGCGCAGGAGGAACGCATACTCGCGATGTCGCAGGACGACGACGGCGCAGACCAGCAGAAGCGCGGGCGCAGGCCGGGCGGCGCAAACCCAGCCCCGGCAAAGGGGCGCAAGGCTGCCTCTCCCGCCCCGACGTACGTTATCCGCCACGTGCAGGACGCCGGGGAATTCAGCCCGAAAGAGAAGAAGCCGTGACCGTCACCGACCATCCGGGTGACGGCGACCGGGTCGCCGCGCTCCCGCGCAGCCGCTTCGTCGCCTCCCCCAAGCGCCGCCTGGCGCTGGGGCCGCGCGACCGAGAGATGCTCGTGGACCTGTACCACCACCAGGCGATGCTGCGCGGCCAGATCCAAGCGCTCTACTTCGTCTCCGTGGCGCGCTGCAACGACCGGCTGCGCCAGCTGTTCGACCACGGCTACGTCCAGCGCTATTTCCATCCCGCCTCTCCCTACGGAGCCCAGGCGATCTACACGGTCGGCAGGAACGCGGCTCCGGTCATCGCGGCGGCTCTTGGAACAGACGCTGCAGAGGTCCGGCGGCGATGCCGCGCCCGGACGCCGGCATTTCTGGAGCATACGCTTGAGATCGTCCGCTTCTACCTGGCGGTAAGGGCGGCAACCCAAGGCCCGGAGCAGGCGCAAATCGAGCTTTGGCTGCCGGAAGCCCGGTGCCGCCATGAGTACGAGATGGCGGCGGCCGGCGCGGCGAACCGGTGGCGCAAGGAGGTGTTCAAGCCGGACGGCTTCATCCGGCTCGACGCCGGCGACAAGGGATACCGCAGCTACTTCCTGGAGATCGACCTCGGGCACACGTCTTCGCGCCAGTTCCGCAACAAGCTCGCGGACCACGAGCGCTACCTGCGGAGCGGTCTGTTCGAGGAGCGGTTCGGCTGCTCGGAGTTCCGCACGCTCGTAGTCACCACGGGAGCGCGGAGACTGAGCAACCTGCTGTCGCTGGTCAGGAAGGAGGCCGAAGACTTGGCGTGGTTCACGACCTTCGAAGAACTGGAAGAACACGGGGCGTTGGGCGCGATCTGGCGATCGGCGCGGTCTCCGTGCGCAAGGTCCCTTGTCTCCGACGGGCAGACGGAGGAAGCGGCATGCGGCTCTGCCTGACCTGCCGCCACATGGCCCCGGCGGGCGCCCCATTCTGCGGGCACTGCGGACGCTCGTTCGGAGGCAGGCTCTGCTCCCAGTGGCACCTGAGCCCGCCCTCGGCGCGCTACTGCGTCCACTGCCGCCGGACGGCACTGAGCGATCCCACGTCGTTCATACCGCTGGGCTGGGTCGGCCCGGGGATTACAGTGCTCATGTTTATTATCGCCGCGACTGGGATTTGGCGCGTAGCGGGGCGCCCGGTCGAGGCAATGGCCGTCCACCTCCTCAGAATTGGAATAGTGCTCTTCATCTTCTCCCTGTTCCTGCCTCCGCCGGTTCGCTCTGGGCTGCACAGAACGGCGGTCGCCAGCATTGGCTTCCTCGGCAAGATGGCGGGGAGACTGATTGTGTTTGCCGCCCGGTGGATGATCGCCCAAATCAAGGCGAAGCCGTAACCAATCGGACCATAGTAAGATCAGCGACCTTGGGATATACAGGATAACTATGAGCACTGACTGGGTCTTCGGTCTCGTTGACGCAATTGAGGAATTCGCACATCGCTCCGGCCACAGCAAGCTAGCGGTCGCGCGGGCGCTCGGCTTCACCCGCCATCTTTCCCCGAGCACGCTTACTGGCAGGGATTCCGAGGTTCTTTACTACCGGCTCTGCGGCGCGTTCGCCGCGCGGCACATCCCAACGGTTGCAATTTCGCTCGGGCTAGAAATAGGCAGCTATGTCCTGCTAGAGAATTTCTTCAAGAAGGCTGTCATGGCTCTCCAAGGATGGGAGATCGACCCGCTCGCTGCTCGCGGCGCGCCGCGCGAGGCGGTAGACTGGGGAATGGCGGGCGTCGATCTGTACGACCAGGGGCTGTGGGAAACCGCCGTTCCCTACCTGGAGAAGGCGTGGACAGCCCTCCATGCGCAGCCGCACGCCGACGACCCTATTCGCACGCACGCCCTGCTCCGGGTCGGCAGCCAGCTCGTCGCCTACGACGGGCACTGCGGCCAGACGTCAAGGACCCAGCGGATCATCAGCGAGCTCTCAGGGGTATGCCGCTCCGTCGCTTCCTCCCGGTCCTCATCGGCGCTTCTGATTGACGCCGCAGGGCTGTTTCTAACCGGGGCGGGTATCGCCTACCGCCTCTTCGGCGCGTTCCCGCCCCTGGAACTTGTCGCATACGGCCGCGAGGCCGAAGAGCTTCTGGCGCGAACAGGCAGCCACATTCCTGGACGCATCGGCGCCCTGCGCGATCAAGCCAAGCCTCTTCTCCGATTCGCCATTGAGCAAGCGGGCAGACGCGAGGCGCAAGCATATGCGCAGCAGGCGTGGGAAGCGCTAGAAGGGGCAGAATTCCACGCCGGAGGGCAAGACCCTCCAGAGGAGCTCCGGGAACATTGGCTACTGACCAGGCTGACCGAAATAGAATGCCGTTTCGGCGCCGGCCAGTCCGACCATGCTCAGCGGCTGTGGAACGAGACGATAGGACGCGGGTGGACACAATCGCTGATACATGCGAGATCGCGAACTCCGCTCGCGTCTAAGGTCGCCATAACGAGAATCGCCGTCGCGGCAGCCGGGAAACGCTTTGACGAGGCGGGCGAACTCGCGGGCGCGTTCCTAAGCGCCCGCGAGAATGCCCGCTTTCGAAACCGCATGGCGCGCGCGGCCGAAATGCTGCGCCTCAGCGGCTGCGGAGATTCTGCGGCGCTCGAAGCCCGCGTGCTCAAATGAGGAGGGCACTGAGAGAGGCTCAGTCCTCAGCCATCCCCTCCAGAAGTAGGGCGACTTGATCAGGCTCAGGAAGCTGAGCCAAATGGTCCCCTGGGAGCCGTTTTCCTCGCGGAACACGCGGTGTCGACGATTGGGCGGGTGGCGTCCCGAAGCAAATGTTCGAGGCTGCTGCGGTTTTTGAAGCGGCAGAGGAGGATAATTAACACGATGTGCAAGTTTCGGACATAAGAATATCTAGGCCCTTCGTGTAGGTACTTTTCAAGTGCTAACGCTGGGAGGTACTTTCCCGATGGACCTAGACGAGCTTATTATATCCTTGTTTATCATATCCATGTTTGTCCTGATTGACGACGAATTGCACATTGCAAAACAACGCCTGTATGTCAGTCGGCTGCGGCTGCGAAGACCGAAACCTAAACTCGCCGATGCGGAGGTGCTCACGATGGAATGCGTGGGAGAAATCCTGGGTATCGACTCCGATAAGCATCTCCTTACCTACCTCGCCCCCATTGGAGCCACTTCTTTCCCGCGTTGGCGAAGACCAACCGAACGACCTTTGTGCGTCAAGCGGCCAAATGGAAAAGACCACAGCGGGCGGCAAACATTTTACGGATTCCGGCTGCATGCGCGTATCACTTGGCCTGCGTTCATCACGGAGTTTTTTCTCGCTCCAGCTAATCAGTCCGAGCAGTCCATTACGCTGCCATTGGTGCAGTCGGCTCCGATGGACTGCCCCATCTTGGGAGACCGCAACTATTGCATTCCTGAGATCAAGGCAAAACTGGCGGCCAACCAACAGTACCGGTTGACGCCGCCTGCCCGCCATGCCAAGCGTGATCCCGATACGGCGCAAGGTAAGAAGTGACGCTATAGTGATGTCCGTTACTTATTCAAATGCGTGCGCGCCCGAGATCTGTGGCATTTGGACAGCCGCATCTATCGCAAGGTACTGGCGCACAGGCTGGCGATCATTCTCAATGTGCAACAGGGGAACGCCCCGCTTCAATTCGAGCATCTCGTGCAGGCATAAAAGAAAACCTGCACATCACGTTAATTTAGATGTTCTCAATAGGTTTGATACAGTCGAAAAATTTCTGCCGACACATATCTTCAAGTGCGGTTTCTATATTTTTCATCGTAATGTCAGGAATAACTATTAAGCCCGGCTCACTGAACCATATTTCTCCAGAGTCTAAAGATGCCTTAAGTTCTGATTTTATTCTTTCTGGTGTTATAAAGAACAGAGAGTAAATTGAATCATCTATTGAGATTAATAACGGGCCTAGGAAACCACGAGTGGACATTTCATCCAAAGTTCGCTGGTCTATTTGTGTCAGTATTCTTATGTCTGAGTATCGGCTATCGTCTGTCATTGCACAGCTCCTATTCGCGAAGCGGTTGATTCTGTATGCCGGACATATGGAATTTTAAATCGGATGCCCGGCATAAGCTTATAAAATCCTAAACGAATTTACAATGGTGTTAATTCAATCATATTCAAAAGCTGCTGATATTGCTCCAGAGACATTTCCACTTCAGGGGCGATTTCGTAGTGCCCCAAATCATCGCCATGCTGTATAGCCTTCAACCCCTTGGGAATATCACCAAGCATATGGGCTCCGCGGTTTGCAACATTTTTGTTTAATGGATTAGTATTAACGGACATTCCTCGACCGGGTTTGACCATCCCTGTGGCTCGATTAATTCGAACATCAACATTAGGACGCACTTCGAGCGAGTCACCTCCTCGATAGAGTTTCAAACAATCTGCAGTTGTATTATGTACCCATATCCCGCCATCAGCTTTTCCAACAAAATATGTATGGAAATTCTCGACAGTAAAGTTATAAACGGTAGACCTGGCAAGCCGCTTGATACTTTTGATAATTGTATTTGATTTCGACCGAGTAACAATCACATCCCCGACCGCAAGGTCGCCAGCTTTTATAAAACCTCTGCCTTGAACATAGAAAGGATGCGGCCCAGTGGTTACTAGCGTTTCGCCGTTGCTGAAACGCAGTTCTATGGTAGCAACGTTCTTATGAACAATGGTGTCGGAAACGCGCTGAGAAGCTGTCTTGCCAGTTGCCCTATCTCGACTGACAACAAAATCACCAATTTTAACCTGCTCAATGGCCATGAAGCCACCATCAGCCATCTGTACCGGCGTTCCAGCGACGAAGCATCCTGTTCCTTCGGCAAGTTCTGGTAGATCTTTTCCTAACGCCTTTTCTAGGCCAGGAGCCATATCAGCTCCAGCAGCCTCAAGGCCCCCTTCAGCGGCGGGCGCCGCCAATATATCCGCCTCGGGTAATCCCGCAGCTGCGGTTGCTCCCATGGCTCCCCAGTTCAGTACTTGTACCCAATCGATATCGCCGCAGGGATTGGTGTACATCTGATAGACGAGGTTACCACCCGCGCCGAGTACGGCGCCAGCCACAATCCACCAGAAGTGCCCAGTAGGATCTATTCTGTTTACCGGATTGTTGCCTACGTAACTGTAGAGATTAATCCCTCCGGCGTAACCGATGCCGTCGCGCGTGAGGAAGCGACCGTCCTGCGGTGAGTAGAATCGACTTCCCACAATCTCCTGACCGCTTGCACTATCGTAATAGTATCCCCACTGGCCGCCGAAGTTGCTGTATGGGTCGTCCGAGTTGTCCGTGCCGGCCCGGGCGCCGTAGGCATCGTACATGTACGATGCTAGGGTCGTACTGTTTTGATCGAGCCGCTGTACGGTGTTGCCCTGTGGGTCGTACATGTAATAGCTGGATGCAGAGGCAGTATGCCGAGACGAAACTCCATTACTAGTAGACGTTGTTACGGCGCCGATCGCGCCGGAGCTATTCATTTCGCAGACGAGATTGCTCCCATCATACAGGAGATAGGTGGTGTTTCCCCCCGCAACCTTTTTTGTCAATAATCCATCGGAAGAGTATTCCATGGAAGGACTTGCCACCAGGGACGACGCCGGAGCAAGCGGAGTGGCGGCTGCATCGATGGATGGCAGTGTTTCCCCTTGGCTAAAGATCGCGGACACGACATAATAATAGGTCGTCCCGTTGCTGACCGCCGAGTCATTGAACGATGTCGTGGTACTTCCCAGCGATATTGTGCTATATGGACCTTCACTAGCCGTGGCGCGTTTAATGTTGTAGCCAATCGCGTCGGTCACGGGAGCCCACGCAACATGAACCTGAGCATTTCCGGGAGTAACGGCCAGCCCTGTGGGGCCCGATGGCGACGCCAGCGGAACACAACTCGATTCGTTTGAATTGTTGCTGTCTCCCTGGGCGCTGCTGGCCTTTACGACGTAATAATAGGTTGTTCCCGCATTGACGCTGGTGTCTCGAAAGGTCGTAGCAGTGCTCGTTCCAACGCCACTGTACGGACCGCCGGGTGCGGAACCCCTGAGAATGGAATAGCTGCTCGCACCGCCGGATGCGTTCCAGGACAACGCGGACAAACTGTAGCCGGGCGTCGCCGTTAACGAGGTTGGTGTAGCCGGCGGGCCAACCGGACTCGCAGTCGCTTCCGTGGAATTCGCGCTTTCGCCGCCTTCGTTCGCCGCCGACACCACGTAATAATACGGCGTTCCATTGGTGACCTGGCTATCCGTATAAGAGGTGGTAGAGACGTTTCCGCCGATTTGGGAGTATGGCCCGCCCGACGTTGTCGATCGTTTGACTTTGTAGACCGTCGCTCCCGTGACCACCCCCCAAGACAGCCCGACTTGACCATTCCCGCCGGACGCGCTCAAGCTTCCAGGGGCGCTGGGGGCGGAAACAGCCGCTCCGGAAAGTGTTGCGGCTTGGATCGCTACGTTGGCGTATGGCGAATCAAACCCTTCTTGCACGCTCCAAGTCACCGAGAGGGTTTGATTGGCCGAAGCGGCATGGTAGTTCAGCGTGTAGGCGCAGTAATAAACCCCTGTCTGGTTCGTGAACGACGCGTCCGTGTAGTCAACAGCGGATCCATCGGAAAGATGAGCCGTGAAGGAGCCAGTAGACTTCCATCCGCCCAAATACACCGTCAGAGTGCGTGTTGTCGTATCCGCCGGAGCCGTGATATTGAATCCTGCTCCGGTGTTAAATGTCCAAATATCTCCGCTGTTGCCACTGTCACTGGAGGTTGGCGCCCCGTCGCTCCATGTGGCGGTCGTCGCTGCGCCTCCAGCGGTGTTCAAGGAACCGCCTCCAACCAACGTGTAATTGCTGATCTTACCACCGCCGGTCGCCTTGTGATCGTAACCTGGCCAGTGTGCCCAATCGGATGTCCCTAGGGCGGTCAGATCCACGGGGCCGGACGAGGTCGCTCCGCTGCCCACGATCTCTCCGCCGGTTTGGGCGAACGCCCCTGACGATGACAGTCCACACGCCAACCCAATGGCGACCGCCAGCGGAGCCACCACTCGGCGGCCGCGCTTCGATATGTTGGACGGAATGGCCCACGGCCATCCCAAATGATCGTTCTTCATCTGTGTGTCTTTAGTTCCTAAGCGGCTAGTGACCATTCGTCACCAGCCTGTTCTCCTCGTCAAAGGAAAGCGGAACCCCATGATATTGGATGGGATTACCGTTGGCGTCGAAGGTAAATGCGCCATTCTGGTTATTCGAGTTGAAGGAATTACCTTGTCCTCGGAACGTCGTCGTATTACCGACGGCATCGTATGCGAAACCATGCGTGTAGCCGCCATTTCGGCTGGACTGCTCTCCCAGGAGCTGGTCAAGGGAGTCGTACGTATAGTCAGTGACGCCGCTGTAGGACGTCATGCCGGGCATGGTTGAAGTGATGCTGAGCCGATTGCCGGCTCCGTCGTAGGTAATGTTGCTAAATTGAGAAAGAACAGTACCGTCCGCCGCTTGATTCAACTGGCCAAACAATTGTCCAACGGCATTGTACGAGTAGGAAGTAACTGCTCCGTTGCCAAGCTGGTGCGATTGCAGCCATCCGTTATCCATGTAGGACATCGTGTCCGTTTCCGAAAACGGATTTCCGACCTGTTTCAGGCGTCCTGCCGCATCATAGGAGTAATTGAAGTCGCCGGCGGGCGTTGACATCGTCTTACGGCTGCCGTTTGGATAGTAGGCGTAGGCGAACGTCTTCGACGGAGCCCCAACATAAGCCGTTGTGGCCGACGTTGTCAGGTCATTGTCATTGTAATTATAGGTTCGCGTTCCGGTGTTATCGGTAGCGGAGCCACGACGACCGTAGCCATCAAATGTAACGTGAACATTGTTATCGGTATGCAGCGGGTACAGGACATCGGTCAGCAAGCTTTCTACGTCGTTATACACATAATCGGTCTCGACACCCCGGCCATCGATACGTGTCAGCGGATTACCATTGAGGTCGTAAGAGGTCATCTGTGTCGTATCCCCTCCCGGATAGATGACGCTTGACAGGTAACCTGCGGGATTGTAGTAGTACTTCGTCGAGTGACCGTTGCTGTCGGTGAGTTTTTTCAGGCGATAGAGCGCATCGTACTCATAGTTGATGGGATGGGTGTCGCCGCTGGTTCCCACGGTTTCGCCTTCTAGGCCGTAACTGCTATTCACCTGGCGCATCAGATGGCCGTCTTCATCGTATTTTTTCACTTTGGACGGCTGGCTGCCTGGATACAAGTACTCGAACTCTTCGTACAGGCTGCCTGGGCTTGCCGGGCCGGCTAAGGGTGAGATTACTTTCCATTTCTGTCCTGAAATGTTATACGCAATGTTCAATGCGTGCCCCAGGGGATCGATCGTCGTGGCCGCCTGACCGAGCGCATTGTATCGGATGTGAATCACTTGACCAAGTGCGTTTGTGATCGTCAGCGCCTGTCCAAGCGCTGCGGGTTGGCTGTACGGAGCCACACCATGCGCTGAATCTCCTGGATCTAGCGTGTAATTAAATGTAGACGTAATCGTGGCGCCGGTATTATTTCCCGGACTGACGATCGTCAATGGATTACCGAGCGAGTCGTAAGTATAGGAAACCATGGACAGGCCGCCAGCCGGGCTTGGACCGGTTGATGTCTGAAGGAGTCCAGAAGGTTCGCAATACGTGTACGTAATCGGGGTCTTTCCGCCTTCTTGTGCGGCCACGAGTTCGCCAAACGGAAAGGCTGAGTAATCCCATGTGAAGCTCGTCACGACGCCTCGCGGCGACGTCGCTGAGGTGAGATTGCCATACTGATCCCACCGGTAGTAACTGGTCCCTCGGGCGCCGCCAATGTTGAAGTACGCCGAGTAGCTATGCAATGAGTATGTGGCGCGAACTTCATAGCGAGAGCCGGCCACAGCATTCGACGGCGCCGAAACCGTCAGCGAGCCACCAGTGAATGAGACAGTCCAACCGAACGGGCTGCCCGACGACGCGACGAATGCTCCCGTCGGGCCGACTATTTCCCAGGGAATTCCTCCGGTGGCGCCGTCTGTGCCTCCTGCGTCTAACGCTTGCGTTCCTCCGGGCGCAATCGTGCCGTAACCGTTTCCATCCGTGACTGAGGATGCCTTCGTCGGATTATTGGGATCGGAATACGCCGCAGCATAAACCACGGTGCCTGCGCCGTCCGTTTTCGTTGTAAGGCTCATGTTGTTATCAAAGCCATAAACGTAGGAGTAGATTGCCTGTCCCAACGGGTTGTATGTCGTGACGCGTGTGTGATTAAGATTGTCTGGTGTGTAAGCCGTCATGTTTCCATTGCCATCCACCGTGCTTGAAACTGTGGCCGGCTGATCGTTATAGTTGATCGTTGAGGTGCTGACGCCTACTCCCGTAGGACTCGGGACAGTAATCGTGTGCAGCATCGGACCCGATCCGGCATAGACGCGCTGATAGTCATAAGCGTAGCGCATCGGCGGGTTGCTTGTCCCGCTGGGAACGATTTGCGACACTTGAGTAACTTCCGGGAATGCTGCATTCGCATGGTTAAATGGCGGAACGACATAAACTTGGCTGGAATAATAAACACTCCGGCCTTGGGGATCCGATACCGAATGGATATGTCCGCTGCCATCAGAGTCACGGGCGATGGTCAGTAAGGCCGACCCGTTGCTGGCGTCATTGATACTCGAGAGTAAGGGGAAACCGTTGACGGACCGTTGCGCTCCGTAAACAAGGTTTAGGGGGCTGCCGGTCGCGTTGGAAATTTGGGAGACCAGCGAGCTCACCATAAATGCATTGTCGCCAAGCGCGTAAGCAGCCACTGGAGGCGTGGTCCGCATAACCGTCCGGTTTCCAAGCGTGATTGTGTAATAGCCAGACGGATTGCTGGAATCGTAATGCCAATCGACAAGTGTATGATATGTCGGAAGCACCGAGCAACGTACAACTGTGTTGCCAGCAGTTGGTGCGGAAGCCGCCGTGAACCGTATTCGGGCGCCATTTGCCAGCAGGATATATTTGTCACCCAACCCCACCGAGAAGTGACTGTCGATCACACTAAACGTAGCTGAGGGGCCTTGAGCGAATCGAACTTCGTAGTTTCCTGTCGAGACCATCGGAGCGGAGATTTGGAATCCATACGTATACAATCCAACACTCCATCCCGAATGGCTGTTGCTGGTGGCGATCGTCGTGGAGCCCTGAACGATGTCCCATTGCAGCCCCGATGCGGCCGCGTTCGCGCCCGTGGGCGGAATGATAACCGACATTCCTTGTGGGACCGAGGCGTTTGGGACGACTTCGAAGAACGCGGAGTAGAACACTCCATATCCCGCATCCCATCGAACCTCATATCCTTGGCCGACCGCAGCCGAGCTTGACGCGGTTACGGTTCCATTTTGCCGGTCGAACGTCCAGCCGTTAAGGGAGCTGGATGACGCGACCGTTGAGCCGGCATAAACAATATCCCAAAGGACACCCGAGGCGCAGTGATCCGTCCCATTTCCTATTGGAACTCCTGATCCTCCTTGGGGAACGGGAGTAAACGGAGCCGTAGCCGTCGAATCTTGAACGAGGATGTTATAAGGATGCGACCATCCGGCGCCGAAATCATCCGCTTCGTAGCTGAATTGGGCGACGCCGCCGCCTGCGATCGCCATATTCCACGGTCGAAGGCTGTTGTAAATCCGGTTCCAGACCACAGCCGGGCCATGGAGATTGTAGACTGTGATATCCGCAGCAGGCGAGTATTCCTCTTCACCCGTCGCCAAATTCACAGGGTCTCCGCTGGATGGACCCGAACATCCGCCGTTACCGCCGGCGCCGTCCGCCATTGGACACGTCACGTTGGGAGGGCAGTGAAGCGAATAGGAGGCAGAGGCGCATCCAAGCGTAGCGGTCCCTGTATAGCGGGCCACATGGCGCAGCGCAGGCAGAACGGAAACATGGGCGAGCAGCTGTTTTTTCAGGTGCAGGCTCGCCAGCGATCCGATTGAGCTGATTTGCACGCCCTCGGTCGGCTTGGTGTTTTCACAGGCGTGAGCCACTATTTTATCAGACGTGGAACCTGGCTTGGTCACCGCAATGTAGAGGCCTGGATCCATCGCGCGCCACTGCTTCCACGTGAGATTGACACGGCCGCCTGGCCAGCATCCACAGTCAGAGCAAAGGTACGATATTCCGGATTTGTCTGCTCGAATGAGTGCGACAAAATGGTCATGCTCCACGAAGGCCACGAGAGGCTTAGGCAACGCGATCAATCCGGCCTCATCCGCAACAACGGCTCGTGTAGCAAGTTTGAGATGTGGTCCCGCCTTGATGACATCGTCCACAGTGCTGCCGATACCGGTCACATTACAAGCGGCAAGAATTGTCTTTTTGTCGAATGGCTGATGCAGAGATTGAACGCATGCCGCCAACGCGGCGGCTCCGCAGAGCGGATCAAGATTGGGAGGCTCGGGAATACCAAGCTTTGAGTGCTCGGCATGATATCCAGCGCAAGCGCGAGCGTGTCGGAGCCACAGGGTACAATTTTGCGTATTCAGGCCAGGCTGTTCATTCGCCGTCCGCAACAAACGCTGAAACGCTTCCGTGGAATCTTGATATGAGCCTTTTGCTTCAAGCGTAATAGCGTCATCGTAGGATGCGAGAGTTTTGTATTCAGCGCTTACGTCTGGTTGCGCGCTTACGGAGGCGAATCGTTTGCGCGCGGAGATCGGATTGAGATTTTTACTCAGCTCATATTCTCCGAGCCAGATGTTTAGCACCGCCGATCGATTAGCCGACGGCTTCAGGAGGTGAAGTTCGGTCTTCCAGGCGTCAACGCTTTGTTGAGACACGGGGTGAGCGAGGTGTCCACTTTCATCAAGCAAAGTCGATGGACCAACGGTGGGCAGAGGAGGCTTAGCTCCGAAGGCTTGCGGTGTGATCACCGTGCCGAATAAGATAGCGATAATAGAATAAGCTACCGGAATTTTCTTCCGGAGGTTATCTACGTGGCGAGGAAATGGCAACTAGTACTCCATACGTTTCACGGAACGCTCTGTATTTTTTGGAACACCTAAACACTACATTGGAATACACTATTCCGGAATGGTCCCTTGGTAATATACCATGGCTATTCGAGAATCCGCCAAACTTTTTCGGCAGAGTTGTACACCTTCGGCCCCTTCAGAGTGGCGTCACCTTACTTCGTATTTTTAAGAGCGTGTTAAAACACTGTTGATTCTTTTGGCGCCGAGTGCTAGCCAAGCCCGAAACTTGCGAATGCAGAAGACGTTTACAATCAAATAAATTAATCGCAATTATCTCATTAAGCTGTAATCTAGCCGAAAAGAGCCTGTAGCACCGCTACAGGCTCCAGAACTTATTCTTCGAAATGCCAGGTAAGCTGTAGTTCAGGCTCGCGCCTGAACTACTTGCCGCCGATCAGATCGGAAACTGTACAGTATATGGATGCTCCGTGACCTACTGTTTTTTAGGCCAGGATCAAATTGCAGAAACGCTGATGCAATATCGAGCATGCTTCACTACGTAGGACTTAGCCACTATTTTGCGCTATTTAACTGGCAAAATGCATTAGCACGCCTAGAGACTGTCTTCCTCGTTCGCCCTGGCGCTCGCGACCGCTAGCCGAAGCGCGCGTATTGTCATTCCTGGGCAATGTTCCCGTCCCAATGGCATTCGTCCGATCTCCCGCAAGAAATCTTCTTCCGACAGATGTATGGCCGCAGACAGCGGTTTACCCGTTAAGTAGTCAGACACAAACTCACCACATGCCCGCGCCGCAGGACAGCCGTATGTCTGGAAATGCAATGCAATAATATTAATATCCTCAGCGTTCAATACGCCGCTGACATCCTCTACGTCGATCACGACGGCCATGAAGGGCCCCTGCCCCGGCGTACCGTCGCAGCCGGCAAGTCGCCTCACCGGGCTTGGCGCTCCTGGAGTTTCTTCTGTACGATCGACTCTCATCTATGTGCCCCTAACAGCTGTGGCCTGCAGAGCATACCGCATGCGTAGCGCATCCCCAATGCCCAATCTCTCAAGGTTTTCCACTATTCTCTCAGCCTCCGAAAAACGACCTGTACTGATAAGTAAGTCGCCCAGCCCAACCAGGGAGGGGACGAAACTCGGCTCTTGCTGTACCGCATGCCGGAAGTAAACCACAGCGTCATCGAAGCGCGACATATCCAGGTAAACGAGGGCCAGGTTGTGATGAGCCTTGAACCCAACCATTGTTTCGTCAATACTGTCGATATGTCCCGTTTCACGATCGTTCAGAAGCTTAAGGTAGCTCGCCTCAGCTTTGTCCAGACTTCCCACTTCTTTGTAGACTATTCCGGCGCGGAACAGAAGCTCCGGGTCCTTGGGGAAGAGGGCGAGCCCGGTTTCAATCAGTCGACGCGCCCCCATCAGGTCCTTCGTTTCCAACGCGCATCCCGCCAGCATCGCGTAGACCTTGCGCACCGTCGACTCTTGGGGCTGACTCACCGCTAGGCATCGTTCCAGGGCGGAGACAGCCTTGGGGTAGTCCTTCATATGGTAGGCGGTCATTCCGATGTTGAACAGGACAAAGGGATGATCCGGGCGTTCCGCTAGGTCTTTTTCAAGGAGCGCGAGGTCGCGCTTCCGCTTACCTGCCTGTCCCTCAGGGCTGTAGTCGTATCCGCTGTGCACCACGTAGGCGTCCGTTCGTTTAACTATTCCTCCCAGGCTGTAGATAGGCCCCAGGATTTGCTCGTGGATCCTCCCCTCAAACTGGAGCCCCATGTGGTTGCGGAAGAGCTTGACATGGTCTACAACGGTCAGTCCGACCTCGCCGGGCGCCGGTGGGATACGCACCTGCATGATCAGGCCTGTTACCTTGGCCTCCGTCAGCAACGCAAACTCGCGAAGCTTGGCTCCGCAGTGCTCGGGGATGGTATCGTCGGCGTCCATCCACAGGATCCAGTCGCACGTCGCATGGGACAGGGAGACGTTGCGCGCCTCCGAGAAGCTGTCGGTCCAGGGGAAGTGGAAGACGCGCGCGCCGTGCTCCTCGGCGATCTCCACCGTGCGGTCCGTCGAGCCGGTGTCCACGACGATGATCTCATCCACCCAGGCCCTGATGCTTTGGAGGCAATTTCCCAGCACCCGCTCCTCGTTCTTGACGATCATGCAGAGCGAGATCGTCGGCGCGCCGGTCGAAGCGGGCAATGATGGCTTCACAGCCGTTGTCCCTAGGGCTTCCATCGTATCCGCTGGTGCCGCTGCAATAGACGGCATCGCCCGCAGCGCCTTCAGCCGGTCCATGATGCGCGCCGTCGCGTGTACCCACGTCCAACCGGAGCGCACGCGCTTCGCCGCAGCCTTGCCGCGCTTCTGCGTCTCCTTGCGGCTTCCGGAGACCTGGCGCATCAGCTTCGCGAGGTCGTCCACAGAGACCTCGAACATCCAGGTCGGCCCCGCGCACTCCCACTCGCCGATCTTCCCGTCGCCGAACGGGACCTTCGCCGCCGGCAGGCGCCAGCCCACGGTCTCGTCCACGAAGTCGTCGGTCGGGCCGCCCCCCGTGACGATCGCCGGAACGCCGCAGGACATCGCCTCCAGCACGGGCAGGCAGAAGCCCTCACCCCGGTACGGAGCGACGAGGCAGTCCGCTGCCGTGAAGACGCCGGCGAGCTGGTGCGCCGTCAGGTCGTCCTCGACGTAGGCGATGCGCGGGCGGCTGGCGTCCCCGGCCAGCTCGATCAGACGCTCACGGTGGTTCTGGCCCTGGTAGACGGTCTTGGTGCACGTGTCCTTCACCAGCAGCAGCACGTCGTCGTACGCGGAGAAGGCCTTCAGATACGCTTCCAGCAGAATGTCGAAACCCTTGCGGTGCAGCGTGCCGCCCACGAACAGGAAGATGAATGGGCGCTCCGTCCCCCGTCCGAAGGCGCGGCTGGCTCCCGGCTCGTCCGTCAGCACGAACGGCGGCGCGCCTGGGTGGAAGACGTCGGCGTCCGCGCCCAGCGGGACCATCGCCAGCTTCTCCGGCGGGATGCCGCTGCTCAGATAGACGTCGCGCACGTAGCCGCTGTTGCACCACACCTCGGCCACCCGATCCTGGATCGGCTCGACCCAGTGCCTGGGCAGGTAGCCGTACTCCCACGGCTGCATCAGGACGAACCGCCCCTCGTCGGGAGCGTCGAAGCGCGGCGGGAAGCCGTGCCGGACATGCACGTCCGCCGGCTTGTCCAGGGGGGCGAAGCACCGGCCGACGAGGCCCGCGAGGCGCGGCTCGTCGGCCGGCGAGAAGTCGTTCGGCTCCGTCGGCACGAGCGAGAGGTCCACGCCCCCTCCCAGCATCCCCAGGCACAGCTCGCGGTTGACGTGCCCCAGGCTGTGCTGGCGGAAGATCGCGCCCTCCCAGCGCACCGAGGCCGCGCTCGCCCCCGGCTGCGCCTCGCCCGACGCCCGGCCGGCCTCAGCCGCGCGTTCGAGCTCGCGCCGGATCAGAGGCCCGACCGCCTCGCGGCTGAACCGCGCCAGCACGTGCTCCCGGCCGCGCGCTCCCACGGCCCTCGCCTCGTCCCGGCCCAGTACGACGCCGCGCATCAAGGACTTCACGTGCTCCAGGCGCGGCTCCGCCCAGCGGTGCCCCTTGTACGTCGCGACCTCCCGCCACGCCTGCTCGGGGACGGATACGAGATCGTACTCCGCCAGGTAGCTGTTCTCCGGCGTCATGAAGGCGGTATTGCCGCTCCAGCCCGTCGCGATCGCCGGCAGGCCGCAGGCCATCGCCTCCATGTAGGGCCGCCCCCACCCCTCGCCCCGGCTGGGCAGCACATAGGCGTCGGCGGCAATGTACAGGGAGCGCATCGCTTCGTCGGGCAGATACTCGTCGATGAACAGCACGCGTGGGTCGGACGCCAGGTCGACGCCGAGTTCCCGGCTTGCCAGCTCGGACGCCTGCCGCCGGATCTCGGCGTGGTCGTACCCCATGGTGGACCAGACCTTGAACGCGAGGCGCACGTCGTCCCGCCCCGCGAACTCGCCCAGGAAGGCGCGCAGCAGCACGTCCCACCCCTTGTGCCGGGTCCAGTCGAAGACGGAGAGGAACGTGAAGCGGCCGTCCGCCGCAATCTCCCGCACCACTTGCGGCAGCTCGGCATTGGCGGCGATTTCCTCGCGCGACGGCAGGCTGCGGTACGGGGCGGCGTCCAGGCACTCGGGAACGACGACCAGCTTTGCCGCCTCGACGCCCGCCTGCGCGAACGTCTGCCGGTTGAACTCGGTGGCCACCCAGACGAAGTCCATCCTGTTGCATGCCGCGACCCACTCCTTGGGCAGGCGGTCCGTCTCGAAGATGGTCCGCCCGATGCAGACGCCCGCCTGCGGGTGCCGCTGGAACTGAGTGGCGAACGTGTGGCAGAGCTGCGTGAAGCCCGGCGCGGCGGCGCGTCCTTCCATGTTCTCCAGGCGCGCCAGGTCGTTCCCCGGCATCGCAGCGTCCCGCTCGCCCCACGGCAGCGACTGCGCCGCCACGGCGGCACCCGCCCCCTCCAGCGCCAGCAGCATCTGCCGGCTCTCGTCGCCGTAGCCGCTGCGGTCCCGCACCGGCCCCGACCAGAGGAAGCGCGCCGCCCCCGGCTCGTCCGACACGCGCACGGGCGTGGCCTGCCGCGCGGGCTTGGCGCGGGTCAGGCGCAAGGCGTACTCCAGCATCTCCTCCATGCTCGCGGGGATCGCCTGCTCCCAGTCGCTCACCTGCCCCTGCGCCCAGCGCCGCTCGAAGAGCTTGGCGTGCTGCTCGAAGCGGTAGAAGGCGGACATGAAGGAATACAGGAAGCCGTGGACGCCGTCTACGGGGGCGTTGCCCTTCTCGTAGTAGTTCTGGAAGTCGTGGACGAAGTGCGCGATCGCGTTCTGCCAGTGGAAGACCTGGCCGTCGCGGTGCATGTTGAGCGCCTCGCCATCCGTGTAGCCGTTGAGCTTGCCGAGGTAGTGCGAGAAGCTGTCGAACGAGTAGTGGACCAGCGCCAGATCGGGATCGTCCGCCGGGAAGGCGATGACCGGCCCGTCTACCTGCGCCCCCGAGTGCAGGCGCGCGTTGAATACGAAGCTGCCGTTCCTGAGCAGGCGCGGCGCCGTGTAGCCCGGATACATGGACCGCATCCAGTGCCCGGCGAAGTGGTGCCGGAACGGGACCAGCATCGCGTCGAACTCAGCGGGATTGGAGAGCGCGATGCGCCGCAGTTGCTGCCCGAGGCGCGCCGGCACGCGCTCGTCGGCGTCCAGGAAGAAGACCCACGCGTGCCGCGCCCGCATGGCGCTGACGTTGCGGGCGCGGTCGAAGTTGGGGATGCGCGGGTGGCGCACGATCTGATCCGTGAACTGCGAGGCGATGGCGACCGTGTCGTCGTCGCTCTCCATGTCGCAGACGATGATCTCGTCCGCCCACCCTGCGAGCGTCTGGAGGCACTCCGCGATCCGCGCCGCCTCGTTGCGCGTATGGACGATCGCCGACACACCCTCCCGATACGGCTGCGCCCCAGGATGCATCAGCGCCATCAGGTCCTCATCCACGGGCTGCCCGCGCAGCACGCACAGGATCTGCTCGCGCGCACCCAGGTTCGGGTCTCCGTAGTAGCGCAGGTCCTCCACCTGGAACGGCTCCAGGATTCGCGCCCACTCCTCCAGAGGCAGCAGCCGCTCGTCGCCGAACTCCGGCTCGAAGGGATAGTTGACGCTCGGGACGCTAAACACCACGTGATTGGCGCACGCCACCTGCTGCGCCAGCGCCGCCCGGATCTTCGGCCCGGTAAAGTGCTCCAGTACCCCCTGGTGGTGGATGGCATCGTAGCGCCGCAGGTTCTTGTCGTGCAGGTTAAACAAATCGCCCAGCGCAAACTGCGCCTGCCCGCCCAGCACCGAGTTTACCTGCCGCGCCCGCTCGACGATCCCCGGCGAATAGTCCATCCCCTCCGCCTGAATACCGCGCAGCGAGAGCCACACGGAGCCATAACCTGATCCCACGCCCGTCTCCAGAACACGTCCGCAGCGCGGAGTGCGGCGGAGTACTTCAGTGAGATACTGGATCATGAAGGGCGAACCGCTCATCCCGGAGTAGTGGCTAGGAACGGAGGCTAGGGGGACGTCGTAAATTGCTTCCCAGCGATGTACAGTGTTTGTCATACTGGTTATCGGCTCCTATTCCAACGTGTTCACACCGTACGAGATCGTGTTCTGACACATCTTTAGTGCCCGACTCGGTCACATGGCTGACTGTACTGCCAAGCCGCCACAGGTAAGGAATATAATCGGAGAGGTTCGCGCAGACACTCGCATTGAGGGCCCCAGCCATATCCGTCGCGCTCGGAGTCAATATCGATGTGGAGTATCATTCTGGATTGGCCCGAACGACCGCCGGAGACGTCTTGCCAACCAAAACTGGCTACTACGACCAACCTACTTTTGTTACTTTTCGTCGTTTCTACACAGTACGTGGACGTGCTCCTGTACTTTGGGAGCCACACGAAGATTCGTTCCACGCCCCAGTGCCGAGGCAGGTTAACAAAGCCTTTCTGAGTAGAAGATACACCTTGGGTTTATGTGGGCCAGCCTGATCATGCAAGCCGGCAAGTCTCTCTCGGCGACACAGCTATGCCGCCGACTGATAACGTTATTGGGGCGGGCAACAACCTCTCAGGCAACGTCCTGAACTTGCTCGCCTAGGATATAGGCAAGGACAATGCGGGAACTCAACCGGATGCGCTTTCATCGTACGACTGGCGGAACAGCATGTTAAGGTCGACAAATCGGACGGCGAACAATCAACGATTGGTTGGCCCCTGGGTTTCACGCAATACACATCATGACCAAATTATACCGGTATCATCGATTAACCATTCAGCTAAATATTAGCGCCTAATTGCACTATTAAGTGATAGAAATATCAGCCCCATTTTAGATTGAAGATGCGTTAGCATCACCTTGATTGTTGTCGCAATTAAACACTAACATAGTCTTGTAAACGTGCAGGCGTCAATGATGCCCCCGGCTAGCCAGGACAATCGGTCAAAACAAATGCCAACCTAGATTATCTCTTGTATATTCCCACTTTGTATTTGGCAATTCCGGAAGGCCACGGTCTTCTAGCACTAGCATGGTATATTCTCCGCGTAGACCGATATTTTCTCGGACTAAATTGACTTTATGCGGATAAGGTCCCAGAAGCCACCGAGTAACAGAATCAATGTCTTTGCGCAGGAACTCTTAATTCCTTTGCCCCGTATTTTTTTAGTAATATCACTGCCGATACTTGCTTGCAAGATTCTGCAGCAGTTAGCACTGAGGCGGCATCACTTGTATGTGAATTTTCAACTGAATTCGGATTTGCTCCATGAGACAAAAGGAAACGCATAGCACTTATTTTCCCATTAACAGCAGCAACCCATAAAGCCCTACTATTTCCATCCCCATCGTCGTTTATTTTCGCACCGCGTGAAGCGAGGGCTTGCAACACGTCAACATTGTTCGAACTTGCCGCAGCCGAAATAGGAGTGCCTTGCCATCCATCATGAATATTCGGATCAGCATGGTAGTCAAGCAAAAGATTTACAATTGGTAAATTCCCATCATAAGCAGCAACACATAAAGCAGCTTCGTCAAGTTCGTCTTCGTGTGGAAACTTGTTTGGATTCACGCCGTCGGATAGATCCTTGGTCACGGCGGTAATATTATTTTCACGAACATCATTAACAAGTTTGACATAAATATGGGATGTAGAATTTTTCCCTCGATTTGCAAAGAAAACTATGCACAATAACAAGAGAACAAAGCTGATAAACAGCGTTAATTTGTACCTGATCAACGAATTTTCTCATTTCGGATATCTATTAATAAAATACATAGTACTAGAAGCAGTTATGACTTTCATAATTAATGCATATTTGGCGAGCATTAATATGATGAAGGACAAATAGTGTAACTTTTGACGGTCTCGGGAAGCCGATTGTAAGTAGTCGATCAAAAGAAATCGTGCCCGCTTGTTTGCGTTGATTTCTGGCTGGCGTACAATAGAGACATGAAATTTGTCTCTCCACTTTCTGAGGCCGATCAAGCCGATCTGGCGGCGGTGTATCGCAGCAGTCCATCGTATCGCCAGCGTCAACGCGCTCAGGCCGTATTGCTCAGCGCTAAAGGCTTCACGCTTGACCAACTCTCAGACATTGTCGAAGCAGAAAGCGCCACGATCAGCCACTGGCTCGATCAATGGCAAGCTCATGGTCTTCCAGGTCTGAGCGATGCTCCCAAATCAGGACGTCCGCGTAAGATTGATGCGGTCGTCGAAGCGCACTTGCACGATATTCTTCAATTTCCGACGCCTAATCTCAAAGCCGCCTTGGAAGAGGCGCTTCAAAAAAAGGGATCCAAATAAGCTGGCAGACAGCAAGACGCACTTTACGCCGCCTGGGATATTCCTATCGTCGAGCGCGCCGCAGCCCTCCCAAAGCCCCTTCGCAAGAAGTGCAGGGGCGAAAGGTGCGTGCTCTTTCGCGTCTGCATCGTCTCGAAGAACAAGGGCGATGCCAGGTGTTTTATGGAGACGAAAGCGGCTTTTGCCTCCAGCCATGTGTCCCCTACATGTGGCAGAAGAAAGGACAAACCGCTTGTTTGCCCTCACAAGGGCATTCACGGCGACTGAACGCCGCCTCATTTCTGAGCAAAGACAACCAGATTTATACGTTTCTGGGATACGAGCCGATTACTGCTCATCACATGATCGAAAGCCTCGATAAGATTGCCAGTCAGATTACTAATCCGACCGTGATTGTTCTGGACAACGCCAGCATTCATCGCGCCAAGAGCATTCAGGAAAAGCGCGCTCAATGAAAGAAGCAAGGGCTGCGCCTCTTTTTCCTGCCGCCGTACTGTCCGCATCTCAACAAAGTTGAAACATTGTGGCGCATGGTCAAATACCGATGGTTAGCTCCCAAAGACTACGCAAGCTTCGACTGTCTCTACAAAAGTGTTGAAAATATTCTAAGCAGAATCGGACAAGAATATCGGATTTCTTTTGCTTAGATACTTAATCACGCACCAGCCGCCGGAAGCGCAACTTCCAGGCGAAGGAGCGCTCGATCACCCATCGCCGAGGCAGAATCACAAAACCGCGCTTGGCTTCCGACAATTTGGCGACCTGAAGCGTAACGCCTTGCTCTTTGGCGACATTAGCCGCCGTGTTGCCCGTATAGCCTTGATCGACATAGTAAGCTTGACGCTACCGCCCGTCGCTTTCTGAACGGCCTTGGTCAGCTCCGAGACTTGCGCTCGCTCCTGTTCATTTTTCTCCGTTTTGTGAGCTTCGAGCGGTTCCAAAAAGAGAATGACGGATGACGCTTGGAAATATAAACATTTATAAGTCCCCTGCAGTGCCGGCGCCTACCGGATTGATTATTTACGTCTACTGTTAAGATAAGTGGCAAGCCAATTTAAAGTACAACCAGTAGGGTTCAGATTAATAGGCACCAGGCAAAGGCGTCGGATGAGAAAGAAATTTACAACAATCGTATGTGACTCCGCTAACAGTTTGGAAATCGCAACATGGCGATGGCGGTTTTGTCCACGGAAAAGCCGCTATACAACCTTGATGACAAGACTGATTTGAGCCAGCAACTTTTATGCCGGCAACACAAGCCGTCCCTCGACCCTGGTTTGAAGAGCCAGCATCCTGAATAAGTTGGAAGGCTATTGCACAGGATGCATCTACCGCATGTGTTATCTCGCAACAAGCCATACAGTGAGTATATCCGTGGTTGCATGCATGCTGCGGGGTATGGACATACGCAAGATAAACACCAATTGAGACCTCCGCACAAATAAAGGGATCCGTCGCAATTGATATCGGAATGTTACCCGAAGGATCAAAATATTTAATTGGGTTATTGAAACTGTATTGATATAAGTTTAAAAGGTTTGTTCTCCCTCGTAGCGCCAGTGCAGAATATAGAGCTCCATCAAACCCAATCGGGTCCCTGCTGAACCAGCGCCCATGGTTGATCTCCACGTACATCCACCGGTCCCGCACGTAGTAGAACGCGTTCGAGCCGGGCCAGTAGTACCCGTACTTCCCCTTGTAGCGGTACATCAGCCGCGTGAAGTTCGTCGTCTGGGAGCCCCCCGCGATGTCCCCGAACGCATAGTAGTCGAACGTGTCCGTCACCGTGCCCGTCGCGTCAACCATCGCCCGCACGTCCCCGGACATGTCGTACACGTAGAACAGGCTGTCCAGGTTCTGGAGGTCGCGCAGCGACGTCAGCCCGCCCCACTCGCCCGGGTAGTCCGTGAAGTGCAGGATGGAATTGCCGCTGAGGTCCGTCTGCCCCAGCACGTTCTCCCCGTCCCACACGAACCGCCCGTTGCCCCCCGACTGCCGCTTCCCGTCCGCCGAGTACGCGTTCGCCCCGCCGTTGAACGAGACGATCCGATTCTCCGCGTCCCACAGGTACGTCGTCTGGACCCCGGTCCCCGCCTGCGGGATTACCCCGGTCAGGTTCCCGTTCCGGTCGTACGTGTTGGTCGTCCGCGCCTGGTTGGAGAACTGCGAGGCGGTCAGCTGGTTCGCCGCGTCGTAGCTGAACGTCGTCTGGAAGCCCAGCCGGGTCAGCGCCGCCCGGTTGCCGGCCCCGTCGTAGGCATAGGTGACGCTGCGGCTGTTCGCGCCGCCCTGCTCCAGGACCAGCTGGTTCGAGGCGTCGTAGCCGAACGTCGTGACGATGCCGCTGAGTTCCAGCATCATGAGCCGGTTGCCGGCCGCGTCGTAGGTCGCCGTGTAGGTCGCCACCGCCGTCCCGTCCGCCCGACGGCTGTCCGTCACCAGCTCCCGACCCGCCCCGTCGTAGAGGTGGCTGACGGTCATGCCGTTCGCGTACGTCTTGATCCGCTCCCGGTCCAGCGCGTCGTACGTGAAGGTCGTGCGCTCGGCGTAGGGGTTCCAGATCGAGGTGAGCCGGTTCTGCGCGTCGTAGGAGTAGGTGGTCAGCCTGCCGTCGTTGTCGAGCAGGAGCGATCGGTTGCCGGCGGGGTCGTAGGCGTAGGAGAGGGCCTTGCCGGCGCCGTTGACCTGGCGGGAGAGCCGGCCGGCGGCGTCGTAGGCGTAGGTGGTGGCGCCCGTGACGTCCTGCAGCGTCGTCTGCTGCCCGGCCCGGTCGTACGTGAAGGTGTTGAGCGTGCCGTCCGGGTAGACCCTTCCGACCTGCCGGTTCAGCACGTCGTAGGTATAGGTGGTGACGATCCCGCGCGCGTCGGTGCGAAGGCTGGTATTGCCGACGGGGTCGTACTGGAAGGAGGTGAGTTGGCCAAGAGCGTCCTGCGTCGAGAGCACCGCGCCACGCTTGTCGTAGAGGTTGGTCGTAGCGTGCCCGTTGGCATCCACCACCGCGAGACGCTGCCCCGCCGCGTCGTACACGAAGGTCGTGAAGTAACCACGCGCGTCCTGCTGAGCCAGCGTCCGGCCGGCCCCGTCGTAGGCGGTCGTGCTCAGGCGTCCGAGCGCGTCCTGGAATGCGACGGCTTCTCCCGCGCCGTCGTACAGAGCGGTCACGCTCTGGCCCAACGGGTTTACCTGGGCGACGGCCCGGCTGGCGACGTCGTAGACGGTGGTCCAGAGCTGGCCGAGCGCGTCCTGCGTCGCAACGTTCCGGCTGGCGGCGTCGTAGAGCTGCGTCGTGCGATAGCCCAGCGCCGAGACGCCCGCCTGGAGGCGACTGTCCCGGTCGAAGACGTTTGTGGTCACATTCCCGCGCGCGTCCTGCATAGTCGTCCGACGGCCTGCCGCGTCGTAGCCGTAAGAGGTGCGTGCGCCGGTCGCGTCCACCGAAGCGATCATCCGGTTAGCAAGGTCATAGACCGTGGTGGCAGTACGGCCGAGTGGGTCGACAGCGGAAGTCCGGCGGCTGGCCGCGTCGTAGGCATTGGTCCAGCGGTTGCCCAGAGCATCGATCGAGGCAATGGGACGGCTGGCGGCGTCGTAGACGCTGGTCGTCAGCCGGCCCAGCGCGTCCTGGGATGCGACAGGGCGCTGAGATGCGTCGTAGAGAGTCGTTGAGCGGTAGCCCAGCGCGTCGATGCTAGCGAAGGGACGGCCGACGAGGTTGTAGACCGCCGTCGTGGCGCGTCCGATCGGGTCGATGTGAGCGATGCGCTGTCCAGCAACGTCGTAAACGGTTGTACTTGTGTTCCCCAGCGGGTTCGTCAACGCAACCTGGCGACTGGCGGCGTCGTAGCCATACGTCGTCATCCGTCCCAGCGAATCAATAGCCGACTGTTCGCGACCGTTGGCGTCGTACACCGTGGTGCTGCGGTTGCCCAGTGGATCGATGCGCGCCAGCGGACGACCCAGCAAATCGTACACCGTCGTGCTCACGGCGCCGATCGGATTGGTCGCCGTGACAGGCTTGTCCCACACGTTGTAGGTCCACGTCGTACGGTTCCCCAGCGGGTCGATCTGGATCGTGCGGTTGCCGTTGCTGTCGTAGCCGTTCGTCGTGACGTTGCCCAGCGGGTCCGTCTCCGCGACGACCCGGTTCTGCGGGTCATAGGATACGCTGCTGCGGTTGCCCAGGGGATCCACTTTCGCGATCACGTTGCCCGCCAGATCGTACACGCTCGTCCATATGTTGCCCAGCGGGTTTGTCACCGTCGTCTGATTGCCAAAGGGGTCATAGCCGTACGTCGTCGTATTGCCAAGCGGGTCAACTCGGCTTGCGATCTGCCCCCGATTCGTATAGCTTAGTGTCGTCGTATTCCCCAGAGCGTCAATGGAAACTTGGGGAAGCCGCTTTGTGCCGGTGGAGTCGAATGGGCTCCCTGCATAGCCGTACAGGTTGACGGCATTCGTCCCGTCCGCGTACGTCAACGTCACCACGTTTCCAAACCCGTCTCGCCCGTACGATGTGGTCCGGCCCAGCGCATCTATCGTCGAGGCCGGGCGAGATCCGATGTCGTAGTTTGTCGTCGTAATGGCACCGGTCGGCTCAAGGCGGCGGAACTCAAGGCCGTTAGAGAGCCCGAACGAGGTTACCTGCCCCAGCGGCGTCTGGATGGCAAGTATCGTTCCCTGGACTCCCAGCGAATAGGTCGTCACTGCTGAAAGCGAGTCCACCACCGTCATATGGCTGCCGGTATAAAGGTACTTCGTCAGTCCCGCCGCCGGGACAAATCGCTGGATAGCGCGCCCCTGTGCGTCATAGGCATAGCTGGTCAGATAACCATTCGGGTCGGTAATGGAATTCAGTAGTGGCGTGGCGTCATAACCGTATTGGGTGATGCAGCCCGATGGCCCCTGGACACTCGCGAGGACGGTCTTGCCTCCGGCCGTGCCGTAGGCGAACGTAGTATTGCGTCCGGCCCAGTCCTGGATGCGCTGCAGCTTGTTTGAGACATCGTAAGAGAAGGTGACCTTCCGCCCCGCCCCCTCGGTAAGGCTCTGCAGAAGTCCCGAGCTTAGGTATGAGAAGGTATGCGTGTTACCGACCGCATCCTGGGCGTAGGAGACGGTGGTGACCTTTCCAGTTGTGTCAAGGGGATACGCTGCGGTAATGCCGCCCTGGGTGGTCTCCTTCCAGTAACTGTTGGTGGTATCCTTGACCAATGTGTTCAGCACGCCAAGTGACTGGGGATAGAATGTGCCCGTACCCAAGTCGGTGTACGTGACAACTGCCCCGTTGCCGCGAGTGAGTGTGACCAGGGTGAACGTGGTGGGCGTGGTGAAGAGCTGTGCCTGGCAAAGGAGGTTGGTGCTGAGGGTCCGTCCGTACCCGAACGGGCCGTCGTAGGCGGAGGCGGCGTTGTAGAAGTAGGCGACATCGACGTCCATCCCGGGGCTTGGGAGCGAGATCTCCGGGTCAACCCGCAGATTGCCGTCGGTTTGCGGGTGAGGTCTCCAAGCGGCGCACGGGGCGCACCACGCTTCCGAGAGGTCAAGCACGTCGTATCCGCTTGCGTCGATGGTCCTGAGCATGGCGTTCTCCCGGAGCCCTTATCGGCTCCCGGTCGAGTTCCGTCCTGATTACTTCTTCAGGCAGACACATATGCATTTATTGCAGGTGCAGCACTTGTATATCGAAGGCAGTCCCGCGATGTCGGGAGGCGGGCCATAATCCGACGAGGTCTTGGCATGGTTTTGGCTCGCGTCCGAGCCGGAGCAGGCGACGCACAGGGGCGACGCCACGACGTTGCCGGTGGTGTTGGGGGACGGTCCGATCATTGCTCTGTTCCTCCAGGCGCTACTATGGGCATGGGTCTATGCCATCAATGGTAGTCTTAGTCGGGTCAGGGTTGGCGATGACAGTGAAATCTGCACTTTTAGAAGCAGTAGTTCCATCCATAGAATTGACAGGAAACATGCACACAACACTATAGACACCTGGAATGGCGTCACAAGGCACCCAAACTCTGGCCGTTCCAGGTCCGTAGTTAGGCCCCACGGGGTCCACTGGCGATTGATTTGTGACATTCCACCCATTTGTGCCAAAGTCTGGCACACAGTCGTTGCACGCGGCAACGCTGAAGGGTTGACCAAATATCGTCCATTGGTCAGCTCTCCCCCCCGAGCCATGGGTGGTGGGGAAACTTATTGTAATCGCCACACCTTGGGAATCAGCCATCCTGAACCTCCTCCTGCATATCAAATGCACATCCGATACGAAAGCAATAACGTACAGAGCGTCGCCTTGCGCTTTCCGGCAGGAATCACGGGACAAGGTAGCTTGCTTTATTAGTGCATTTAAAACAACATAATCTCACAACATTGTAAGCCGCCATTAGCAATCTGTCAATACATTTTTGCAGTGCTATGTTGAATCTATAATTCGGTAAGTCACCCTGTGTACTCCTGACCAAAGCAATCCACTGCATGTAATAGCCTGTTTACCGTATTCCGCCAGGTAAGCGGTTGGACGGTTTCTACGCCAGCCTGATTGAAAAGATCTTCCCCCGCTTGCTTGAGGACGTGTATATGGCGCATGTGCCCAACCATTTGTTCTTCCTGGGCACTTCCCAGCCTGGCCCAATCGCCATCGCCATGGAACCAAATCCCGTCGTTTGCCGTTTCTCGCTCATCAATGTCGATCAGCAGCGAATTGTTGCGATTGCAGTGTTCTGTATGCGCAGAGCAATTGGTGACGATGACAGGCTTGCCCATTCCCATCATCTCAAGCGCCTCGGAACACCAAGCTTGAGCCCGCGATGGGAACACACCGCAATCCGCACATGCCATCAACCTGGCAATCTCCTCTTGAAACTGGAAATGATCGTTGCACACCAGGATCTTGTCGGCTAGTTTGCAGTTCCGGCACAGGTCGCACCAATAACGATTGACATCGCGGTTTTGATGATTATGGCATACAAGTATCAGAGCCACCCGATCGCCGGGCTCGAATGCCTTGTTGAAGGCCCGTACAAGTTCGTTCTGCCCCTTCCTGGTTTCCCATTTGCCGACACTGATGAACTTGGTGGCGTTGCCAAACAAGTGGGCAAACGGCTCGACGTTCGGATGGAACACGGCTGTGTCGACCCCTTCCGGCACAACGCTGCATGGTATCCCTGGCAGTTCCTGCTCGATCACACTACGAGCCCACTTCGATGGAACAACCGCCAAATCCTGGCTGCGCAGTTGCAGTGCATGATGCGCGCGAAATTTAGTGGAAGGATTGGCAACCCAGGCTACTCTCGGTCCACCCCCCACGTGAAGGCAGCTCATCGAGAGCGGCAGGATATTAACACTCGGTAAGGTGTAGTCACAGGTCTCTTGCCCTGCAACGGCTTTTGAATACTCCTTATGAAATTCTGGCAGATATTCAATCTCTCCAAAGGGCCAGAGCGATACGTCCAAAGCTACATCGATTGCCGCTCTTGCAATATTCAAGGTGTGATAGCCATATGCCGTTCTATTCACCAACCCCAAAATATTAAAGCCACATGTTAGACCGGCCAATCATGACCTCCTCCTCGGCCAACCGGGATGTGATTCAGAGAGATTCTGAAAAACAGGCTGCTCTATGATAGAAGCTGCCCAATCCAGTTGTCTCTTCACCGATGTGCTGAACCAACGATGGAGCAGTGACAATCAGGCGATGGCGATTCTCCGCCACATACCGTCCCAAAAGAAGGTCATATGGCTCGCGAAACTCATCGACCCCATGCTTCCTCAAGTATTGCGCAAACCCAGTTCGGATTGCTGCTGGATAGTAGGTGGCCTGGGTCCCATAAAAGCTCTGGGGCGGAAACTCGGCATACATTGCTCCCCCAGCATAGGCGTACCCGCAAAACGGATGGGCGGAGTAGAGAGACAATACGTATCCGCAGCCATATCGGGCATTGATAACGGCCGTTGTGTCCAGAAATCGACTAAGCCACCCCTGAGCAAATTGTATATCGTCCTCAAGCAGAAGGAGATCTCGATCCAATGGCTGCAATGCAAGGCAACGCCAATAATTCCATGAAGCCCGCCGCCGGACCGGCTCCTGCTTTAGCAGTTCCCATTCCTCATCCGCCTCAATTATCCTAAGATCCGTTGAGGAGCGATAGCCTTCCAGGTATGCCGATTCCGGTGATCCTACGACAAGGGACACAGGGCTCGAAATATTCATGCTGTCAAAAAGTCGATCTAAATAGTTTCTTTCTCGCAATACCGTCGAAATCACAACATCACATTCAAGAGTGTCCATTTTCAGACCTACCACAGAGTTATCTCACCAAGAGGCCGCAATCAGGTTTGTTGTGCAGCAGTCATATGACCATATTTGATTAGCCAGAGGATGTGCGCCATCAGGCGTGATGGAGAGAAGTGATAGCGTTTACCGAATGGGACGACGAGTTCGTCAACCGTAACTGAACGCTTTAAACTCTTCCTGAACCTCAGAAACCGGAGTAATGCAATCATTGCGCGCTGCGAAAGGACGCCTCGCATCTCGTCATGTATAATCATGGATTGAGGCGTTTTGGCCGCATGCAAGCCGCGCTCAGTTATCGTCAGATGGTCGCTTGTTGTGAGACATCTCGTCGGGAAGTGCGAGAACGCTTCGAAATAACGGGGCTGATCGCCCATCGGCAGTGTTGAAGGGTATTCTGGGTGTTGCCGAGACGTCGCTATCGATGCCAATTCATTCCAAAGCGCCCAATACTGGGAAATTACGTTTTCCCATCGGTAATTAGATACGCAGTGTTGCCTAGCGGCATCCCCCATACCCTTACGCAGATCTTGGTTTGAGACAAGCAAATCCAAATAGTGCGTCAAGAAGTGCAAGTCAGTCGAGATAGACTGTTCAAGATGAAGATCATCTTGTTTCCAATTGATCAATGGGGAAAATAGTGCAACCTCATCGTCGGCCTTGCCCCAGAGAGTGGGTACATGGAAGCCTGTCCTGCCGTGTTCACTCGTCTCGCGATAGCCAGACCAATCGGACACCACAACTGGCAGCCCTGAGGCCATCGCCTCAAGAATGGACAAACCGAAAGACTCTTGCGGGGTGTCGCTCAAGCCAACAAAGATGTCTGAAGCCGCGTAGTAAAGCGGCCCTTCCAATAGAGACGGCGACGGGCGCAAAACAACCTGATCAGCAATTCCAAGGCGCCGACAAAACGCTTCTATGCTCACCACTTCGACTGGCGTTGCGTTCCCAGCGAGCAACAAAACGATCTGATCTCCATGTTTCTCAACCAGGTTCTGAAACGCCAAAAGCAGAGGATTGAGGTCAGCCTTAGTGAGATGATTAATCCGGCCAAAATATAACAGAATAACCTTATTAGGAGGTAACCCTAGTTGACGAACCGCGATAGCCCTGTTCTGCGGTTGGTAATTATTGATATCTACTCCGAGAGGCAGCACATCGAAGCGGCATGGACGGTCTGGTATCCGGCAGCCGGTAGCCTCCAAACTTTCCCGCGCATGACCGATCATTTTAATAAATGCGCATTTTGCGGCGTTGGAGGTGCAAATAATTGAATCATACGGCTGTGTTGGTGTCAGGAGATATCTGGTAAAGAACTCGTACAGGACTGGCTGTACGCTGAATCCATGCGTCAGCGCGGTAATCGGGAATGGCTTGCTTGCAAATTTGGAACGTATGTACGCGAGGATATGTAGTTGAGGAGCTAATATGTTGTGAAATGCAGTAATATCCCGTTGCTGGATAGCCTCACCAATTTGTTCAAACTCCCATACACTCGCAGTGTCAGTGTTCCCGCCATCGACGCTTTGCAATAATGCCAAAGCCCTTCGCGTTTGCTCAACTTCGGCTTGACTTACGAATAGGCCAACATCTCCTGCTGGTGAATACTGCGCCAGATTCTTCACAAATTCGCGGCAAGCAACCTGCACTCCGACAAACTCGCTAGTATCAGCGCGCTTGTTTGAAATTGGCAGCATTGCCGAATAAATGCCAATCATTGATCGTAGACCTCGGCCAAGTGGCTTACTAAGCGCGCTCGCCCAGCATGAGACCCAATACAGATATACAGAATATCCAATGACTGCATCCACTCCCTAACCTTCACCAAATAAGGTTTTCTTGCTATCCTCTGAGTACTGGGCTCAGAATTATGCGAGATCCGCGTAAAAGCCGTTGGAGAGCACGATTGCCGATGGCGGATATAATGCAGAAGCGGGAGCGCCAATGATTGGTGATGTTAGCCGATTGTAACACTGATGCCAGAATCTGTCAAATCCTTTTAGTGGGTGAAATCCAATTAATACATGCATTCTACTGGGATAACTCTGTGCGGAATTTTGCTCCTTTAGCATCTTTCATGCTCCATCGCGCACAAACACCGTCAATCCATTGTTGTTTGGCAGATGCGACTGGAGCGTCCATTCCGGATGCTGGCGCATGTAGGCAGACACGGCGGGCCAGATCCCACGGTGACCGGGCGTCTCACCGCGCTCTCCGTACGACTCCGTGTCGTGCAGCACCAGGAAGCGACGTACGAACGGCGCATGGATGTCCAGCTCCAATGCCACACGCTCCTCGTCATGGAGTCCGTCGATGAACAGAAGGTCTGTCGATTCCGGGCGTACGACCTCTCCTTCGGCGGGAATGCGCTCGAAGTCGATCCCGGACAGGCGTGCGGCGTATTCCACGCGCACGTTCGCCGCAGTCCGTGGGACCTCGTACACGCGCAGTTTTCGCGGGTGGGTGTACGCGAGCGCGCAGGTCGACTGCGCCATGCCCACGCCGATTTCCGCCACATCGTGCACCGAAGAGGCGAGCCGGTAGAGCATCTCCAGGTGATCATTGATGTCCGAGGGCGTGTCCACCGCCGTCCAGAACAGCTGCTCAAGACGTCGAGCCTGGGTGTCCCGGTCCTGATCCGCTTCCCGCCCGAACGGGAACGCGCTGTACTCGGACAGCATGTCCTCGCGCGTGCCCGCAGGCATGCGGCCCCACTTCGTGCGGAAGTACTCGGCGTTCCGCCCCGCCCGTTGCTGGATCAGCGGCTGGGTCTTGGGGTTGTTGTTCACCGTGCGCATGCTGTGATGGAAATATGGCGCGCAGTACAGGCGTAACGCCTGCTCGTCCGCCCGCACCAGCCGCGCATAATAGTCATTGTCCTCGAAATAGGCTCCCAGGAAGCCCTCGTCGAACCATCCGACCCGGCGGATCGCCTGCTCGCCCAGCATAAAGCAGGAGAAGTCCAGGTGGTGGTCTTCTCGCTCCTCGGCGGGGTCCCACGTGAAGACATCCTTCGGAGCGTTGCAGCGCGGCGCTATGTCGTCCCCGGTCACCAGCACCAGATCCCCACGCCCCAGCCGGGCCGCCATGCGGTCGATGGCCTGAGGATGGAGCAGGATGTCGTTGTTGATCACCAGCACCTGCGTGCATCCGTCCGCGAGGGCTGCTGAGATCCCCAGGTTCCAGTTCCATGCCAGGCCCGTGCTGCCCGGCGGATCTGTGAACGTGATGATGTCTGGACGGCTCGCGAGCCACGACTTCATCGGCTCGTCGCTGTAGTCGTCAATGACGTAAAGCTGATAGGGGTGCCTCGTGCGGATCGTCTCCAAGGCCGCCTGGGTGTAGTCAAGGCAGTTGCGCACTGGAATCACGATCCCGATTTTCGCGAGAGGTATTTGTGTGGTCATGCCGTTTCCTCCCGCGCCCCTGTCGGGCTCGTCCGGCGCAGCACCGTCAGCCCGTTGTTGTGCGGGTAGTGCTGGTGCAGCAGCCATTCGGGATGCCCCCTTAAGAACTCTGAGACCGCCGGCCAGACGCCGCGATGCCCCGCCGTTTCCCCTATGTGGCCGTACGTCTGGGTATCGTGCAGTACGATGTACCGCTGCGCCTGCCCGGCGTGCAATCGTAGGTCCTCACGCATCCGACTTTCTACGTGCGTCGTGTCGATGAAGAGAAGGTCCGTCTCCGCGATGGGCTTGGACGCGTCGGAGCGTATCCACTCGAACTCCGTGCCGGCAATCCGGGCCGCTCCTGCGAGCAGAGTCAGATGGGCGGACCTTGCCGGCTCGTAGACCCGCAGGCTTCGTGGCCGGGACTTGAGGAAGGCGCAGGTGGAGCAGGATCCTCCCGGCGAGATTTCCGTGATGCGGTCGACGGAAGCCCCCAGCCGCATGAGCAGCTCCAAGTGCCCGTTGATGTCGCTGGGAATGCGAACGACGCGCTCGAACAGTTCGTCCACCCGCGCCTGCGCCGAATCCCTCGGCGGGCGTTCCCGGTTGAATGGAACCGGGAAGTACGTTCGCCGCATCTCCTCCTCACTGCCCGCCGGCAGTCGACCCCATTTGGCCGCGAAGTACTCCTTGTTGCGCGAAGCGGCCTGGCCGATCTCCTCCGAAGCGCGCGGGTCGTCCCGAATGGTTGCCGTGCCGTGGTGGAAGCAGGGGGCGTTGATCAGGCGAACCGCCCTCAGCCGCGCCAGGGCGACGCGGGCGTGATAGTCGTTGTCCTCGTAGTAGGCCCCCTCGAAGTTGTCGTCGAACCAGCCCACCTGTTTGAGCGTGTCCCTGGTGAGAGCGAAGCAAAAGAACTCCGGCCGCCCGTCTTCGCCGTCGATCCCCACCGGCAGCGCTATCACCTGGTTCGGATCCCGGTACGTCCCGCCCACGTCGTGCGCCGTCACGATCGCCGCATCGCCTCTGCTGATGCGCTCGACCATCACGTCAATGGTCCGGGGATGGAAGATGATGTCGTTGTTGGCGACAAGCACGTGGCTGCAGCCGTCCACGATCGCCGCCGCGATTCCAACGTTCCAGTTGTAGGCGACCCCGGTGCTCTCGGGAGGATCGGTAATGCTCACGAAGTCGGGACGGCTTTTGAGCCACTGCTTCATTGGCTCGTCCGAGCGGTCGTCGATGATGTAGATCTGATGGGTATGCCTTGTCCGGATGCTGGCAACCATCTCCTGGGTGTACTGCAGACAGTTGCGCACCGCCGCGACGATGCCCAGGCGCACCAGTTCTGGATCGTTTCCCGTCAGGATGGTGCGTGTCAAGCGATATCCTCCTTCAGGGCGCCTGCCTCAGACGGTTCGCCGTTCATCATGCCAGCGGCCGTTCTGCTTCGCGCTAGCACGGTCAGGCCGTTGTTGTTGGGGAAGTGCTCCAGGATATGCCACTCGGGAGATGCCCGTAGGAAATCCGTGATGGGTGGCCAAACGCCGCCCATCACGGCGGTCTCTCCAAGATCCGCAAACGTCTGGGTGTCGTGGAGCACGATAAAGCGGCGCGCCTTGCCGGCGTGCAGAGCAAGCTCCTGGCGCATCTGCTCTTCTACGTGCCAGGTGTCCAGAAACAGCAGGTCCGTGTCTTCGATCTGCGCCTGCAGCACATCCTGTTCGTGGAAGATGAAGTCGATCCCGCAGGCGATAGCAGCCTGCTCCACCTTGTCGACCTCCTGGTGCCTCACCAGGTCGTAGGCGACGATTCGTTTTGGTCCGGCGTGGACGAACGCTGCCGTGCTTTGCCCCGTCCGGGTTCCCATCTCGGTGACGTGGTTCACCGTGGACGCCAGCCGGAACAGGTAGGGGAGGTGTTCGGAGATGTCTGACCGGGCGTTGGTCGCAGCTACGTAGAGATCCCGCGCTCTGGCCTCCGCCGGCTTCTCAAACACGAGGTGGTTGTAGCGCTCGCGGTTCCGAGCAATCGCAGCGGGGAAGGTCTCGTCAAGCGGCACGCAGGTGAAACCCTCTCCGCCGCGGCCGAAGAGGTCGGTTCCAGCCGCCATGCAGCGCTCGATATGAGCTTCGTCCAGGAACGCCGGACGGTCGAACTCGGTGTGTGCGGACCCGGCTACCTTTTCCCTTATCGCCTGCACGCCGCCTGCGTAGCTGAAGTGCCACCCGCCGTTCCTGATGACGGCTCCCTGGCTTTCCCGGAGCCTTTGCATATCCGCGATGTCCTGCCACCGGGCCATGCGGGTGCCATACCATGGCTCGTTGACCCGATAGTTCACGAAGTAGTAGGAGAGATGTTGCTCGAAGACGTAGACCGTGCCCGGCACTTCGCGCTGAAGCGTACGAGCGTACCGGGCAACAGCTTCGGCGCGCGGAATTTCGTCGAGATCCGACAGCATCACGACATCTTCCTGGGAGAGGCCGCTAAGCTCCAGTCGCTCTCGCATCAGGTGGCGCGGATAATTCTCCCGCGCCCATGGCCCCTGCAGGTCATCTGGAAACTTATCAATAATGACGTGCTCGATTGGGAATCCAGCGAACCGTTCCTTGTTAACTTCGAAATAGAGTGGCTTCGGCTTACCGGAAAACGTCTCGGTCGCCTCGACGAGCAGGAAGCGGTCGACCACGGGCATGAGCTCGGCCAGCCGGATCTCGAGAATGTCGAGTTCGTTGAAAAACGGAAACGCATCAATGATCATCGGCATCCGCTTCCTCATGAGCATCGGGGTTGTCTCGCGCAGCGATGACTCGGATATTCTTCACTGCATATCGAGGATCCTTCTTAATTACTGACGTTGGGTGCAGTTCAAATTCAAGGCAGGCAAGCATAATTTAGGAGTCTTTTGGCTCATTGATGTCGAAGTCTCTGCTATATCTATTGTGGGAAGCGACACACGATGCCAGATTCGAACCCTTCGGATTCGCAAAAGCAGAAGTGTCTTACGGAGCGCGAGACCCAAATCCAGAGATGATGCAGCAGATTGAGCAAAACTGCGTGAAGGCTTAGTCGAAGACGCCGGAACGCTCGAAGAGATTGATAGCGATCTGCGTCCACCCAATTTCTGCAACCAATGGTTGCAATTTTGGCTTCGCGTGATACTCCAGGTAGAACGTGCGCATATATCGGTGTTGCGCTCCGAAAAACCATGGATTCCTGGAAATTCGTTTCGGATGTCCGCCGCCAACTGCCCGACGATCGATTGCCCTCAGGTCTGTCCCTGCTGCCGATCGGCAATAAGGCGGCCGATGTCCTAATAGAGCCCGATGAGCTCTTTGTTGACCGCCCGCAATGCGCCGTACTGCGCGGAACGAATTCGTCCCTTGATTTCTCCCAGAAGGCTTGTGTAATCGGGGGTGATCTCTGTCATAAGCCAATCTTACCTCTCCGCGTCATCGCGTCCACCACACGTGTACGGCTAGTGCGTCAAGCAGGGAGGCACGCATGGATCGACGCATAGTAGCAGCTCGCATCCCGTAGGTCGCCATGGCTCGCCAAATCCAGTATTGTACACCACCCTAAAATCATTTATTCGTCTTCGCCACCGCTTCTTAATCGATTTACGCGTAGCGTGCAAATCTGCGTCCCTCCAGTTGCCGGATGGTAGTCTCGGCTTCATGTCTCCGCTACAGTCTCACATGGGTGCGGCTGCGAGGGCAAGAATGGCGGGCGCCGCATTTCACGAGCTTCCTCCCCAACACGGGGATGGATCGGAGGAGAAATGACAGCCACGACGAACAATGCGAAAGATGCTTCTGTACGCCAAGAGCATGCGCACAGGCGCTGCCCTTCCGCAGGCGACCAAAGTCCGGCGGGCACGAAGGCATGGCCGCCGGAGGCAGTCGCCGCCCGGTGGGACGGGTTCTTCCTTGAGGCGCGCCGTCTCGCGGCCCTGTCGCGCGAACGCCAGCAGAAAATCAGCCTTCCGGAATAGCGTTCCTTAGGCGAGTATCAATGAAAGCATAAAGGCGGCGTCCGCCGCTGAAGCCCCAAACAAGAATGAGGTAGAGAATGAAAAGAGCGGCCATTTACTTGCGGGTATCCACGTCGGAACAGCTGAACGGAACGAGCATCGACGGGCAGAAAGCAGCTTGCCTCGGCCTGGCGGCCTCCGAAGGGGCGCAGGTCGTCGGATGCTATTCCGAGGACGCCAGCGGCGCGCTGTACACCGCGCGCCCCGCGCTGATGGAGGCGCTGGCCTCCATCGAGCGCGGCGAGGCCGATGTCCTGATTGCATTTAAAATCGACAGGCTGGGCCGGAGCGCCCGGATCATCCGCGACGTCGTGGATCGCATCGTCGCCGCTGATGCGACGGTTCTGACGACCGATTACAAGCTCGATAAGAGCGCGATGGGCACGCTGATGCTGAACATGCTCGGGAGCTTCGCCGAAATGGAGAAGGACGGCATTCTGGAACGCACGAAGGGAGGATCGCTCCGGCGCGCCCAGTCCGGCGTGCAGCCGCAGCGCTCCCGGGTCGCATTCGGCTACCACGTCGTGACAAACCCGGATAAGCAGCGCGGACTGTACCCCGAATCAGCGCCGGGCACGTACGTACTGGACCCTCAGAAAGCGCAGGTTATGGGAGAAGCTTTCCGCATGTACGATGGCGGGGCCAGCCTGCGCTCCGTCGCAAAATGGCTGCAAGGAACCTGCTCGCCAAGCCGAGGGTCAGCCTGGTACGCATCGACCCTTCGCGCATTATTGTCCAATCCGATCTTCAAGGGACAGGCCTCCTACGGCCGGCACAAAAAGATCACGAAGGAGAAGGGCAACACCACGATTTCACGGATGGTTCTTACGGGCAACGCCGTTATCATCCCCTGCCCCGCGATCGTGGATGCGGCGCTCTGGGACCGCGTTCAAATCCGGCTGTCCGAAGCGCGCCAGACGTTTTCCGGCAACCCGGCCCGCAAGCATCTGCTCAGCGGCCTGCTGCGATGCCCGCTGTGCGCGCGATCCATGAAGGGAACGCGCCGCACGATCAAAGAGACGACTTACCACTATTATTCCTGTCCCCACTCCCGCCCCTCGCGCAGCATCAGTGGAACCGTATGCAACCCGAAGCTCCTGGACGCCCACGTGGCGGAGTCGCTAATCCTGCACGGGATTGGCGACATCGTCTCTCGTCCGGAAGTCCTGCGGGAGGCGCTGGACGCCTATCGGCGCATGGAGATGGTCGTCTTTGACCCAGCGTCCATCGCATCAGCGGAAGCCGCCCTGCGCGCACTCGACGCAAGAGAAACAGCAACGGTCACCGCGCAGG
This sequence comes from Capsulimonas corticalis, assembly GCF_003574315.2. Lineage (GTDB taxonomy): Bacteria > Armatimonadota > Armatimonadia > Armatimonadales > Capsulimonadaceae > Capsulimonas > Capsulimonas corticalis. The sequence continues at coordinate 7,218,756 of NZ_AP025739.1, forward strand.
TTCAAGGCATCCAGGCTGGAGCCAACCCTGCAGTGTATGGGTCGGCGTTCGCAAAAATCGCGGAAGAACGCACGACCCTCACTAAACGCCTAAATGAGCTGAAAACCCAGCAAAAAAGCTTTGCTTCCGAAAGGCTGGACGATGCGACACTCATGACGGCGGCGCTCAGGGACGCAACGACGGCGCTTTCGAGCCCTTACCTGACGGACGGAGAGCGGCATGACCTATTGGCGCGCGTTGTGGAGAAGGTAATACCGGAAGAAGTGGAGGGAGAGACGGGATACCGCGTTTTTTTGCGCTCGGATGCGGAAACTGTTCATATAACTCAGCCGATGCGCCAGCCAGTCGCGCTATAGGTTTTGGAGAGGCCGCTGATGGTGATCGTGCGCTCACGCATGCCGGGCAGGTCGGCGATCCGGACGTGTGGTCCTTCGTAAACCATATGCTCGTAGATCTCGTCGGTGATCGCGGTGACGTCCCATTTTTGACAGAGATCGGCAATTTGAGTGAGCTCTTCGCGCGTGAAGACTTTGCCGGTGGGGTTGTTCGGAGTGTTGATAATGATCGCGCGCGTCTTGTTGTTGAACGCCGCCGTCAGTTCGGCCAGGTCGAAGCTCCAATCGGGCTCATGCAGAGTCACGAAGCGCGGCAACGCACCGGACAAGATCGCGTCCGGGCCGTAATTTTCGTAGAACGGCTCGAAGACGACCACCTCATCGCCAGGATCGACCACAGCCATGAGCGCGGCCATCATCGCCTCGGTCGCGCCGCACGCCACCGTAATCTCCCGCTCTGGATCTGGGCGGTCGCCATAAAAGTGCGCGGTTTTGTCCGCGATCGCATGGCGCAGCGAGCGAGCGCCCCAGGTGACAGCGTATTGATTGATGTCGTCACGGATCGCGCGGCACGCCGCCTCCTTCATCTCGAAGGGCGCCGGAAAATCCGGAAACCCCTGCGCGAGATTGACGCCGGGCTTATCCCCGCGCGCAAAAAACAAACGGGTCATTTCACGAATGACGGATTCGCCGAACAGCGCGGCTTTTTGAGAAGTGCGGATGGGCATGAAAACCTATCTGTATTACACGATTTAAACTTGTGGTACAATCTACTATAGAGGTAAAACTATGAGCAGTGTTCGATTGGATTCTACCACTCAGGATAAGTTACGTCAAATTGCGGCAATAAAAGGGATTACCGTCTCCGAAATTCATCGTCAGGCTTTGGAGCAGTATTTGGAACGTGAACTCTCGCCTCCGAAAAAGAGCCGTTACAGCGACCTCATCGGCGTCGGAGCGAGCGGTCGAGATGATCTTTCCGTTCGTCACAAAGAAATTTATCGAGAGATTCTCGATGAGAAATACGCCAAATCACAAGAATGAACAGTATCTTGATTGACACCGGCCCAATTGTTGCAATTCTAGATCGCGATGATCGGCACCACACAATATGCAGTCAACTCATCGAACAGTTGGATTGCACATTTCACACAACAATGGCTGTGCTTGCAGAGGCAATGTATCTCGCGCATAGTCATGTCGGCTGGAGAGCACAGGAAGCGCTTTGGCGGTCAATTAATCGTGGAGACTTCATTCTCGAACATCCTTCCGCGCGCGACCTCCTGCGTATGGAGGAGCTGATGTCTAAATACAATGATCGTCCGATGGACTTCGCCGACGCCTCATTGGTCGCTCTTGCGGAGCGCCTCTCTCTCACAAAGATCTTCACGGTCGACCGCAACGATTTTTCCACTTACCGGATTGGCCGAAAAACTCCCTTCACGATCATCGGGCCGTAGCACGGGAGACTTTCACAAATAGTCTTTTTGCATTAATTAGCATATTGCACAGAAAATCACAGCATGATTCGATAAGAAATTAGCTGGATTGCTGTCTATCATTCTGAGGCGGCCTGTCTTATACTAGGAAGAGGCTAGCGCAAGCAGAACGGCGGCGGGTATACTTGCCGTGAAAAATGAAAGCGCTTACATTGCAATGCTCTCACTCTTAGGTAATCACAAACATGATTTCGACCGCAATTCTCACGACACTTTTGCTGCACGCCACGGCCGGCGGCAGCCCGATAAGCGCGACGGCGCCGGAGCGCGTTGGGCTGGACGGGACCTGGCGACTGACGCAGGCGTCGCGCGGGATCTCGCTGCCGGCGAAGGTCCCTGGGATCGTCGATACGGATCTGCTGGCGGCGGGCAAGATTCCCAATCCGTTTTATCGCGACAATGAGAAAGCGGTGCAGTGGGTTGGCGAGGTTCCATGGACTTACTCGCGGAGTTTTACCGTTCCGGCGGCGTTTCTGAAGCATCGTGAGATACGGCTGCGCTGCGAAGGACTGGATACGCTGTCGAGCATTCGCGTGAATGGGCGCGATGTGGCCCAAACCGACAATATGCACCGGACGTGGGAGTTTGACGTCAGGCCGCTGCTTCATACTGGCGCCAATCGCATTGAGATCACGTTCTCCCCCATCGAGCCTTATCTGAAAGCGCATGAGAACCAGGCGGCGTTTCCCGGCAAGCCGGTCGAAGCGCATGGCTGGGGCTACATCCGCAAGTCGCCGTTTCAGATGGGCTGGGACTTCTCGCCGAAAATTATCACCTGCGGCATCTGGCGAAGCATTGGGCTGGTCGGATGGGACGCAGCGCGGCTGACGGATATCGGCGTCGTCCAGAGCCACTACAAAAACGGCCAGGTCGGACTGGCGGTCGGGATCACGGCAGATACGGCGGCGGCAACGACGGCGCACACCACCGTCTTATTTGCGGGACATCCTGTCGCCCAGACCGATACGGCGCTCGCGCAAGGACGAGCTACGCCGCATCTGACGGTTATCAAGCCGCAGTTGTGGTGGCCGGCGGGAATGGGGCCGCAGAATCTGTATGACGTGCGCGTGGAGCTGCGCGACGCGCGCGGCCGCGTCGTCGATTCCGGAACGCGGCGCATCGGCCTGCGGACGCTGGACATGATCGCCAAGACCAGCGCGAACCTGATGACGCTGACCGTGAACGGCTGTCGCTTCTTCGCCAAGGGGACGAATTGGGTTCCGATGGATTCGCTGATTACCCGCGCCAGTCCCGATCAAGAACGGCGGTATGTGGACAACGCCGTCAACAACAATATGAACCTGATCCGCCTCTGGGGCGGCGGCTACTACGAGGACGAAGCGCTGTACGACGAGGCCGACAAAAAGGGACTGCTGCTCTGGGCGGAGTTCAAATTCGCCGACGCCTCGTATCCCGTATTCGATCCCAAATGGCTCGCAAACGTCAAAGCCGAAGCTGTCGACAACGTGAGCCGTCTGCGGCATCACCCGAGCATCGCCGTCTGGTCGGGCAACAACGAAGTCATCGGATTTGTGGCGGACAAGACCGACCACAACCATATGACCCACGAGGACTACAATCTCCTCTTCCACCATGTCCTCGCGGATGTCGTCCATAGCCTCGCGCCGAACGATGTCTACACGCCGGGCAGTCCGGAGTCCGGTGATGAGCACGACTGGTCCGTCTGGCACGGCTCCGCGCCCTTTGAATCCTACCGGACCGTGCACGGGTTTATGTCGGAGTTCGGGTTCCAGGCGTTCGCGCAGCCCCGCACCGTGGACGCATACACGGCGCCGAAAGATCGAGATTCGGTGCTTTCGCCGATCATGAAGTTCCACCAGCGCAACTGGGGCGACGGCAACCAGATGATCCTGAGCACGTTCCGCCGCTACTATCGAACGCCAAAGGATTTCGATTCAACGCTCTGGCTCAGCCAGATCCAGCAGGCCGACGGCGTTCTGACAGGCGTCGAATTCTGGCGGCGCGACTGGCCGCACTCCAGCGCCAGTCTGGTCTGGCAGTATAACGACTGCTGGCCGGGTACGAGCTGGGCGATGGTGGATTACTACGGTCGCCCCAAGGCGCTCTGGTATCGCCTGCGCCACGCCTACGCGCCGGTGATGCTGTCCGGGCAGGCCGATGGACAGAGCGGCCATGCTGAGCTCTGGATCAGCAACGATCATCCCCGCGCGTTGAAGGGAACGATTGACTGGCGGCTGACGCGAACAAACGGCGCACTGGTCCAAAAGGGGACACAAAGCGCAGCGATCCCTGCCGGAACCAGCAGCACGCGAGCCCTTTCCTTCGAAGACGCCGCGATCATCGCCAAGGAAGGCGCGGGCAATTTGCTGCTCTGGGCGGAGTTGCGTGTTCCGGGCGAGCCCGTCTCCACCAGCCTGCTGACATTCGCGCGCCCGAAACAACTCAATCTTGTCGCGCCGGAGATCCATACTGCCGTCGCCGCGCAAGGCAATGCGTATCAGGTGACTTTGACTTCAGCCCGTCCCGCGCTCTTCGCCTGGATCGACCTTGCGGGCGCCGACGCCAAATATTCCGACAACTTCGTCCATCTCCGCCCTGGCGCACCGGTCACGATCACCGTCGCCCCTTCGGCGAAGACAACCCTCGCGCAAGTGCAAAAGGCGCTGCGGGTCCGCACCCTCTTCGACACCTATCTGCCCACGGCGGACGCGACGCCCGTGGTCACCGCAGACGCCAACGGCGAAGTCGCCCTCTCCGCCTTTTCCGCGCAGATGATCGGCGATACCTTCGTTTTGGAGACGGGGACGCCCGACAATATCGGCAACTGGTCCGATCCGCACGATTATCTGCAATGGACGGTGAAGAACGCAAAGCCAGGAACCTACGCCATGACGGCGAATGTCTCCAGCCCTCCGGACGAAGGCGGCAGTCAGTTCGTGGTGGATGTCGCCGGCGCGCAGGTCACGGGGACCGTCCCCACCACCGCCAGCTGGACGACCTACACCGACCTGCCGCTGGGAACAGTCACGATCGCGAAATCCGGAACGATTTCCATCTCCCTGAAGCCAACGACCAAACCATCCGTGCATGTCATGAACCTGCGAACGCTCACGCTCAAACCGGTCGCCGCTCCGTAGAGCGATGGCGAACAGGCGTAAACCTTATGTGAGAAGACGCGGATGTATAATCCGCGTCTTCTCATGCGTTATCACCACGGCAATTCATCACCAAGGTAGATAAACTTACCGCTGTAGCCGTCGTCGGGAAGCAGGGCGAGCAACACGGAGGTCTTGGCGCCCTCCTCCACCGGGATATCTCCATTCGCATTCATATCCGTGACAACTGAGCCCGGATGTGCGGCGTTGACTTTGATCGGCGTGTCCTTCAGCTCATGCGCGAGATGCACGACGTAGCCGTTCAGCGCGGTCTTTGAGATATCGTACGCGGGGACTTTGAAGTTGTAGATCGGGCTGTTCGGATCGTTGTGCAACGTCAGCGAGCCGAGGATGCTGGAGAGAAAGACGATGCGGCCGGCATCTGATTTTTGGACCAGCGGCAGCAGCGCTTGCGTGACGGCAACGGTGTTGAAAAAGTTGGTGTCGAAAACCCGGCGCAGAACCGCCGGCGATGTTTTGCTGGCTTGAACGATTGCGCCGTTTTCTTGTTCGTCCCCCGAAATCCCCGCGTTGTTGACGAGAATGTCCAGTTTGCCGAACGTTTCCTCGATGTGCTTCGCCGCCGATGCGTGAGTCGCCGCATCGTCCACGTCGATCCGCAGAAACTCGACATCCAACCCTTCGGCCTTTAGTGTTTCTGCCGCCGCCGCGCCTTTGTCGGCGCTGCGCGCGCCGAGCAGAACTTTGACGCCCTGCTGGGCCAGCTGCCGCGCCGTTTCCAGGCCGATCCCGCGATTGGCCCCAGTAATTAAGGCAATTTTCTTGTTTTCCAGTGTGCTCATGAGTTTCCTTTGTCTTTCGCGCTTCGATACAGCCTTTGTACAGAGTTTCGATGATCCCCGCTAGTGCGCCGCCGCTTCCGGCACAGCGATGGATGCGGGGTCAGGAAGGATACCCATCTGGATGTAAATCGGACGCAGGCCGTTTCGGAAGGTCGGCAGAGACCGGGCAAACCAGAGGGCGCCGAGCAGACAGCCGACGCCGCCGAGGGAAACGGCGAAGGGCGCGCCAAAACGGGCGGCGACCGCGCCGGTGATGAGGCTGCCGAAGGGCGCCGTGCCGACAAACGCCATCGCGTAGAAGCTCATGACGCGGCCGCGCTTGTCGTCCTCCACCACCGTCTGAACGAGGGTATTGGTGGAGGCGACCTGCACCATAAATCCGAAGCCTGCGAGAAAGAGCATGAGCACGGAGAGCCAGACGACATGCGAGTAGGCGAAGGCGATCAGCGCAAGGCCGGAGAAGGCCGCCGCTTTGGGAATGATCCGCCCCAGGCCGAGGATGGTCTTACGGGACGCAAGATACAAGGCGCCGCCCAGCGATCCCAGGCCGGCGGATCCGAGCAAGAGACCAAGGGTGCTCGGCGCGCCATGCAGAATGCGCGTGGCGAAGATCGGCATGATCGTGGGATAGGACATACCCGCGATGCTGGAGATACCTAGCATGATCAAGATCGTTTTGATCGGCGCGAAGCCGACGACATATCGCCAGCCCTCACGCATCTGCGCGATCAAGCCCGAATGCGCGGATGGCTTTCGCGTGTCGGGCTCCAGGCGCATCAGAAACAGAGATGTCAGGACGGCGAGGTAGCTGATGGCGTCGGCGAGAAAGCACCACGCTTCCCCCACCACGGCGATGAGAACGCCGGCGACGCTCGGCCCAATGGCGCGCGTGAGGTTGACGAGCGAGGAGTTCAGCGCGATGGCGTTGGAGAGATCCGCCTTGTCGTTGACCATGCGCACGACAAACGATTGGCGCACCGGCATCTCAAAGGCGTTGACCATCCCCTGGAGGACGCTCAGCACGATGATCTCCTCAATCGTGATCGCGTTCTTGAGCACGAGAATTCCCATGATGAGCGCCTGAATCATCGCGAGGATCTGCGTCCAGATCAGCAATTTGTGCTTATCCCAGCGATCAACCAAGACGCCGGCGATGGGCGATAGGACGAACGACAGGATCTGTCCCGCGAACCCCACAACCCCCAGCAACAGCGCCGATCCCGTCAGTCGATACACGAGCCAGCTCGTGGCGACGCGCGTCATCCAGGCGCCGACCATCGAAATGCTCTGGCCGCTGAAATACAGGCGATAGTTGCGATGCCGGAAGGCGCGTAAATAGGAACGCGATGTCATGACGGTCTTTCCATCGGAAATTTTAATAACCGCGTGCGATGTCGACGACGTTTTCCAACGGCTCGCCGGCGGCGAAGCGCCGCAAGTTCTCCAAAAAGATCGCCTTTTGCCGGTTACGCAGGCCCGGCGACCAGCCCGACGAATTGTGGGGAGCGAGGTGGACGTTGTGCAAATCCCATAAGGGACTGTCTTGCGGCAGCGGCTCCTGGGCGAAGACGTCCAGACAAGCGCCCGCGATTCGCCCCGCCTGCAAGGTTTCGATCAGCGCCGGCTCATCCACTAAACTGCCCCGCGCGATATTGATCAGCCACGCCGCCGGCTTCATCTTTGCCAACTGATCCGCGCCAATCAAAGCGCGCGTATCATCGGTGGCCGCCGCCGCGATCACCACATAATCGCTCGCTTCCAGCAGGCGGTTCAAGCCGTCGTCCCCGGTCCACACTTCGTCGATGTGCGCGACCGGATCGGGCTTGCGGCGCAGGCCCACCGTGCGCATCCCGAACGCCTTTGCGCGCGCGGCGATCCCCTGCCCAATCGGTCCCAGGCCGATAATCCCCACCGTCGCCCCATACAGTTCGTCCTGGATCTCGGATCTCCAGACGTGCGCGCGCTGACTCTCCATCAGCTGCGGCATGCGGCGCGCGACCATCAGGATCCAGGCCATCACGAATTCGGAGATCGCGATCTCAAACGCCGGGCCGGAGTCGGTCAGCACAAGCCCTGACTTGTCGCGCACGCCGGCGGGGCGCAGCACATGATCGACGCCCGCGCTTGCTGTGTGAAGCCAGCGCACCTTCGGCCCATTGGCGACAAGTTCCCCAAAGCGATTACCCCCGACCCAGCGCAGCACGCCCTCCGCTTCGTCCAGCCCCTCCACGGGCGTCTCGGCGTCCTCGGAATATGGGTGCAGCGTAACATTGGGCGCAAGGGTGCGAGCCTCGGAAAGCAATCGCCCGTAAAGCGCTTCTGGTACAAGAACAATCATCGGTTACTCATTTCTAAAAACAATAAGGCTGGGCGATGTCTTTTGCAGACATCGCCCAGCCTCCAGTTTCCCAGTCAGCGCGCATTCCCCAGTTTTACCGGGGTGAAAGTTCTCTGACGAGATTATACTGGAAGTGAAAGTCATGTGTCAACTCACAAAACGCTTACGGGGCCAAAATACCCCGGCAAGCATGGCGGCGAGGGCCTGGATCCCAACGATCAACGCGGCGCAGGCGGGCCATCGCCCATGCGCCCAGGCAATGCCGGGCAGAACGGCGCCCAGGCTCCCGCCGATATAATAGCACATCACGTAAAGTCCGGTGGCGGATGACCGCGCCGACTTCGCGGCGACGCCGACAAAGCTGCTCGCCGCCGCCTGGCAGACGAAGACGCCGCTGGAGCAAATCGCCAGCCCCAAGATCACCACCCAGAGCACGGGAACAAGCGTCAGCAGCACGCCAACACTGCTGGACGCCAGCGCGAACAGCAGCGCCTTTCGGTGACCGAATAGATCGATCCATGGCCCGGCGGTCGGCGTCACGATCAGTCCCAGCAGATACACCAGGAAGACTGCTCCCAATGCGACAGCGCTCAGCCCAAACGGCGCCACCGACAGATAAAATGTGATATAAGTGAACGCCCCCACCAGCGAGAATAATACGTTGAACCCGACGGCGAAGGTTGCGAGCAGCACGGGATTGCGCAGATGGGTCGCGAAGCCCCGCAGGGCGGCGCCGAGATCCGATTGCCGCACAAACCGTCGCGATGCTGGCAAGAGACAGGTGATGGCGAGGGCGCTGACGAAGTTCAAAATGCCCAGCGCCGCAAAAGAATAACGCCACTGGAAATGCTCGGCGATAATCCCCGTGAGAAAACGGCCGACAAAGCCGCCAGCACGCTTCCCGTCACATAGGTGGCCATCATCGAGCCCGCGCCGCGCCCTTCCCACTCCTCGCTGACGTACGCCATCATGACCGCGAAGATCCCCGGCATGATCAATCCCTGAAGAAAGCGCCAGACAATCAGCGATGTTAGGCTTCCCGAGGTCGCCGCCAGCGCTGTCGGGATCGTCAGCGCAAAGAGCGAGACGACGATCACCGGCTTGCGCCCGAACCGATCTCCCAGCAGTCCCACGAATGGAGCGCTGATCGCCACGCCAACCGTCGCGGCGCTGACCGTGAGGCTGACATGCGCTTCGGTCGCATGAAACAGCCGCATCAAAAGCGGCAGCAGCGGCTGCGTCGCGTACAGATCAAGAAAGGCGCAGAACCCCGTCAGCGCCACAATCGCCCGCTGTACGCGCTGCGCGGCTTTCTGCCGTGATAACTCTTCCGCGGCGATTCCCGCCGCGCCCTCTTGAGCAACTATCAATCCCATGCTTCTATTATGGTTGGCCAACTAATGCCTGTCCAATACATAGATTGCGCAGATTAATACGGTTTGGGTATTATTTCGAACATGGAGCTGCGACATCTACGCTATTTCGTCGCCGTCGCCGACGAACTGCACTTCGGCCGCGCGGCCGAGCAACTTTTTATCTCACAGCCGCCGCTCACGCGCCAGATCCAGCAACTGGAGCAGGAGATGGGTGTGGTGTTGCTCACACGCACCAAGCGAAGCGTCCGGCTGACGGAGGCGGGGGCGGCGTTTCTCGAACGGGCGCGGCAGATCTTGTTGCTCGCAGACGAAGCCGTAACCGTCGCACAACGGATCGCCGCAGGCCAAGCCGGCGCTCTGGGCATCGGCTTCGTCGGCTCCGCCACCTACACGTTGTTGCCGGAGATCCTGAGATCGTTTCGCGCCCAATATCCCGGCATCGAGCTGTTGCTACATGAAATGAGTTCGGGCGAACAGATCCAAGCGCTTCAAGACGGCCGCATCGATCTGGGCTTCGTCCGCCCCTCCACGCCACAGCGGTCACTCGCTGGAGAAGTGATCCTGCGCGAGCCACTGATGGCGGCCCTCCCGGATTCCCACTCTCTCGCCGCCTCTCCAGAAGTCAGCTTCGACGACCTGCGCGGAGATCCGTTTATCCTCTTCCCGCGCCTCCCTCGCCCCAGCTACGCCGACCATATCCTGGCGCTTTGCGCGCAGGCCGGCTTCACTCCAACGATCATTCAGGAAACGCTGGAGATACAAACCGCGCTCGGCCTCGTCGCCGGAAACCTCGGCGTCGCCATCGTCCCCGCCTCCGTCAGCCGCCTGCCCTGGCCCGGCGTCGTCTACAAACCACTGCCGCCGCCCGCTCCCACCACCGAAATGGCGGTCGCCTACCGCGACGGCCCCCTCTCCCCCGCACTCGCGAACTTTCTGGAGATCGTCCACGCCGTCGCCCGCGAGCTCTCGGCGACCGGTTCTTACACCGCTTTGTCCGTGTCATGAATGACGGAGGAACGTTTATGTCTCACCCCACACCGCCGCCCACCCTCTTTGAATGGGCCGGCGGCGCCGAAGCGCTCGACCGATTGACAGCCCACTTCTACGACAAAGTCCTGCAAGACCCATTGCTGCGCCCGGTCTTCGAGCATATGTCGCCCGACCACCCGCACCATGTGGCGTTATTTATTGGAGAAGTATTCGGCGGCTCCAAAGCGTATAGCGACGCGCACGGCGGACACGCGGGAATGGTGACGCATCACTTGCATCGCGGACTGACCGAAGAACAGCGCACCCAATGGATGCGGCTCCTGTGCCAGAGCGCCGACGAAGTCGGCCTGCCGAGCGACCCCGAATTTCGCTCGGCGTTCGTGGGATATCTGGAATGGGGTTCGCGTCTGGCCATGATCAACTCACAGCCAGGCGCGGAGGCGCCGCCTGCGGACTCGCCGATGCCGAAGTGGGGCTGGGGCGAGGTCGGCGGGCCGTATTTGGGGTGAGGGAGCGCAAAATGCTTATGACTTCTATTCTGACGGCGACGCGGAGACAGACCCCGAACGCGCCCATGGCCCGGGTGTCGCGGGCGCGATGAGGACGATGGGGGGTTGCTCCAGCACGCGGGCGAGATGCGGCAAGGGCGATTTCCCCGCTGTCAGCAAGAACCGGAACCTTAGTTCTCCGCAGTCGAGCGCGGGTCGCCACGGCTCGTCGTCCGCGCCCAGCGTCGCATCCGAGGCGTAATGCGTCGCGCGGCACACTGTTGCGCGCAGGGTTCCATCTTTTAAGTCGAAGGCATAGAGAGAGTCGGAAGCGAACCCGAGACTTTCCGTCCGCACCCACCGGCCGCCGGGAACCTCGCCCAGCGGGCCGCGCGTGATGCTGCCGCCGGGAACGTCAAACTCCGCCTCCGCCGCCCTTGCTGGCAGGACGAGTTTCAGACGCGCGGATCGCTCGTTCCAGAGCAGACGCGCCGCCACATCGACCGCGTCCCGCCCGTGCGAGACGGAAAACGTGAAGTCAAGCCGCGACGATCCGCCCGCCAGCCGCACCCATAACTTCGCCCGCTCCGGCCCCGATTCCAGCACACGGCAATGCGTCACCGTCCATGTTTCACGCACGTCGGACAGGCTCAGCGATTCGGGGTTTTCGCCCATATCGCCCCAGGAGCCATAGGGATCTTCCACAGTCTCCACGGACAGCCCCGCCGCTCCCAGCATAGGCGCGCCGTTTCGCAAGATTTGAACATGGCTGTCTCCGATGCGTGCTTCCACGGAATAGACTTCGCTGGCAATCGCGCCGGGCGACGAAGCACGCGCCCCGCCATGGTTCGGGACAGGCTCCGCCGCTTCCGACCATCCCAGCGTGTAGACCGCCCAGCCGCGCGGAGGGAGCGTGACGGGAACCAGAACGCGCGCCCTCCAAGGCAGGTTCGGCGTGAACTGGTTTTCGGTTTCTATTCTTTGATAAGGCGCCGGCTTGCCGTCCGGACCGAGCACTTCCAGCGGAACCTCTCCCGGCCGCCCTTCGTAAGTCCAAAGCGGGCGGTAGTCCAGACATCCCTCCAGTTCGATAGGACCATCCAAGGCAAAAGGATGCGGATTCCAGATCAAAAACGGAACGGCGGTCGGAAGATCGCCGCCAGCGGCGGGAACGGTCATGTCCACCTGCCGCGCCAGCGCATTGAGCGCTTCAAACTCCGCCGTTCTTGCGGTATGCCGCGCGCCGCCGAGCTGATCCAGCTGTTCGTCCAGAGCCCGCTCAATGCTCGTGCCGGGAAGAATATCGTGGAAAGAGTTAAACAGAACGGCGTCCCAAGCCTCCGAAAGATCGGCCGGGGCTTGGTTCAGCGCGGCGGCGATCGCAGCAGTCGTCGCGTCCGCCCGGGACACCAGCGCCTCAGTTTGCCGATAGGAAAATTTGAGTTTGGCCGACGTCGCATAGCATCCCCGCAGGCAGAACCCTAATTCCCCGGTATGGACGGGAAGGAAGCCCTCGCCTTGAGCGGCAGCTTCGGCGCGCAGAGCGTCGAACAGCGAATGCAGTGTTGAAAAGACAACCCGCGCCTCTGGATGGGACGCCGCCCACGCGCGAATGTCCGCGATTTGGCGGCGGGTCGGGCCGCCGCCGTGGTTGCCCACGCCGAAAAAGACGCCGACATTTTCCAAATCGCCACTGCTCGCCGCCGCCAGCGCCTCGTCCAGCCGCCGGGGAAGTTCGTCGTGTTCGGAGCCGTACCAACCTGCCGGAGGTCGGTAAGCCAGCACGCATCCGCCGGCCGGGCCCCGCCACCAGAACGCAGGCTTGGCGAGGGAAAATTGCCCCTCCGCCGGGCGAGTGAACGCAAACCCTTCCATCCCTGCCGCCGCCAGTATGTCTGGAAGGCCAGCGGAATGACCGAAAGAGTCGGCGGCCCAGGCGACGCGAGGGCGGACGCCGAAACGCGATTGAAAGTAATTCAGGCCGCGCGTGAAGTGCCGTGAGAGAGTTTCGGTGGCGGGAAGGTTGGTGTCGGGCTGGATGTACGTCCCTCCCACCACGTCCCATCGCCCAGCCTTCACGAAGGCGCGGATGCGCTCCAGCAAGGCAGGGTCGGTGCGTTCGATGTGTTCGTAGATCGCCGATTCGCCTCGAATAAAGGTCAGCTCGGGGTCTTCATCCAGTAGATCGCAAAGAGTGCGACAGGTCTGCGCGCCTTCGTTCAGACCTTCACGCGCATCCCACAGCCAGACAGGATCAAGGTGGGCGTTGGCGATCAGATGGAAAGTATACGTTTTCATTAACAGGCAACCTTTATGGGAGTTTAATCCGGCACATTGTTCTTCAGCTCATCCATCCAGACATTCGCCTCGGAGTCGCTGGGCGCGCGCCAGTCGCCGCGCGGGCTCAGCGAGCCGCCGCTGCCGACTTTAGGGCCGTTGGGAATGCAGGATCGTTTGAACTGACTGGTTTTGAAGAATCGGAATAAGAAGGTTCCGAGCCATTTTTTGATGGTCGGCAGGTCGTACTCGTTGCGCTTGGCAAGGTCGAAGCCGGCGGGCCAACCGCCGTGGGTCTTGTCGCCCCAGGCGTGCTGGCTGAGGAACGCGACCTTGCTCGGCCGGAAGCCATAGCGTGTCACGTAGTAGATGTTGAAGTCCTGTAGCTCGTATGGGCCGATCTTCTGCTCGGTGCTCTGCGCGGGCTTGTCGTTGTTGTCCGCATCGTGCGGGACCAGCTCGGGCGAGATTTCCGTGTCCAGGATCGATTGCAAAATCTCGCTCGTGGCGCTATCAAACTGTTTCGAGCCGATCACCCAACGCAGCAGATATTGAATGAGCGTCTTGGGAACGGAGGCGTTGACATTGTAGTGCGACATATGGTCGCCGACGCCGTAGGTGCACCATCCCAGCGCCAGTTCGCTCAGATCGCCCGTTCCTAAGACAAAGCCGTCATGGAAGTTCGCCAATCGGAACAAATGAGACGTGCGCTCTCCGGCCTGCACGTTCTCGAAGGTGATGTCGTAGACGGGTTCGCCCCCGATAAACGGATGGCCCAGATCGCGCATCATTTGCAGGCACGACGGCCGAATATCGATCTCATGCGCGGTCGTCCCCAGCGCCTCCATCAATCCGCGCGCATTTTTGAGCGTGATATCACTGGTCGCAAATCCGGGCATCGTGAAGGCGAGGATGTTCTTGCGCGGCAGTCCCAGCCGATCCATGGTGCGCGCGGCGACGATCAGGGCATGCGTTGAATCCAGGCCGCCCGAAACGCCGATAACGATTTTTTGTAATCCTGTACTTGCCAAACGCTTCATCAGGCCGTGGACCTGGATATTATACGCCTCGTAACATCGCTCATCGCGCAAGGCCGCATCGTTGGGCACGAAGGGGAAGCGCTCGACATGGCGCAGCAGGCCGATCTCGCCTTCGGGGATTTGAAACTCGAACTCGACCTGACGGATCTCGCGCAATCTTTCCCGGTAATCTCCCGCCGTGTCATGGAAGCTGCTCAGACGCATCCGGTCCTGCGCGAGCCGCTCCAGATCGATATCCGAGGCGATGATCTGCTCGTCCGCCGAAAACCGGGTCGACTCCGCCAGCAATTCGTTGTTCTCGTAGATCAGGGCGTGGCCGTCCCAGGCAAGGTCGGTCGTTGATTCCCCCGGCCCCGCCGCCGAGTAAAGATAAGCCGCCACGCAGCGCCCGGACTGCGACGCGCACAGATCCCGCCGATAATCGGCCTTCCCAATCGTGATATTGCTCGCGGACAGATTGGCGAGCACCGTCGCCCCCGCCAGCGCGCCAAAGGTGCTGGGCGGAACCGGCGTCCAGACATCCTCGCAGATCTCCACGTGGATGCCGAAGTCGCGCACATTGGACGCCTGGAACACGATGTCGCTCCCAAACGGAACGCGCTGTCCCAACAGCGTCACCTCCCGCGCCACCGCCTCCCGCGCCGCCGCGAACTGCCGCTTCTCGTAAAACTCCCGGTAGTTCGGCAAGTACGTCTTCGGGACGATTCCCAGGATCGCTCCCCGATAAATCACCACCGCGCAGTTAAATAACTTCCCCTCGAACCGCAGCGGTGCGCCCACCAGCAGCACCGGCGTCAGCGCCTTGCTCTCCTCGACCACTTTGCCAATCGCGACAACCGTCGCATCCAGCAGAGCATCCTGATGGAACAGATCGTCGTTGGAGTACGCCGAAAGCCCCATCTCGGGAAACAGCGCCACGGCGGCGTGCATCTCCGACGCCCGCCGCGCGAGGCCGAGGGTGTGTTCGGCGTTGTAGATGGGATCCGCGACACGAACGGACGGAATGCAAACGGCGGCGCGGACGAACCCGTGGGAATAGATCGAGCGAAATATGCCTGTCATGGAGTTAGTTTATCCGATGAGAGAAAAATTTAGACGCCATGCGCGGATTTTTTCGCGGTGCGGCAGACGCAGTCGTCCATGTGGTCGTCCACCATCCCAACGGCCTGCATGTAGGCGTAGCAGATGGTGGAGCCGACGAATTTAAACCCGCGTTTCATGAGCGCTTTGCTGAGCGCGTCGGAGACGGGAGTTTTGGCGGGAAGTTCGGAGGGCGAGGCGTAGTGGTTTGTGATCGGCGCGCCGTCCACGAAGCGCCAGAGAAAGGCGTCGAAGCTGCCGAACTCTTGCTGGACGGAGAGAAACGCCTTGGCGTTGCCGACGGTCGCCGCGATCTTGCCGCGATGACGGATGACGCCCGGGTCGAGGACGATCTCTTCGATCCGGGCGTCGTCGAACGCGGCGACTTTGGAGACATCGAAATTGGCGAACGCCGCGCGGTATCCTTGACGGCGGCGCAGGATGGTGGCCCAGCTCAGGCCCGCCTGCGCGCCTTCCAGGGTCAGCATCTCGAATAGATGCGTGTCGTCGTGCGAAGGAACGCCCCACTCCGTATCATGATATTCGATCATCTCCGAACTGACGGCCCAGGAGCAGCGAATGGTCTCTTCCGTCATGACTGGCCGGCCGCCGGCTCTTCGGAGTCCTCATCCTCTTCGTCTTCTCCGTCCTCGCCCTCTCCGTCCTCGCCCTCTTCATCCTCATCTTCGTCTTCCACGCCGCCCGCGAATCCTTCGATCCACTCGCCCAGGCCGGGAACATCATCCTGTCCGGGCATCACGTAATGATAGCCGTCGGGGCCGACACGGTCCTCCAGACGCAGCAGGATCGCTTCGACGTTGTCATGCGGTCCGGCGATAAATAGCGGCTTGCCTTCGGGACCGCCGGTCGGGATCTCGACCGGCGACGCGTCGGCGTCCGCGCCGGCGAGCATCTGTGAGGCGAGACGGTAATCGGAGTTCGGACGGAAGCCAAATTGCGCGGCGTACTCGACCGCCGCGCGCAGGATCTTCGCGATCAAGTTCAAATCGGCGGAGACCATATGCTGGCTCTCCAGCACGGAAGTACGCAGCTCGCTATAGGCGGCATGCGATTCGAACATCTGGACAAACGAGTTCTTGACGCCCAGCAGCGCCAGATCGATCAGGAAGACGCCGACGGCAATGCGGCCGTTCGATCCCTCGCGCGCGACCAGGGCCTGCACGATCGCGCCCTCTTCATCCCAATCGCGGGTGAGGAACGTCTCCAAGATCGGCCACGCAAAGGCTGCCTGGATCTGCGACTTCGAGTCCAGTCGCGCCGGCTGATGCTGCGCCTGCTGGCGCAACTGCGCCGCCTTCTGCTTCCGCTTATTCGCCTTCTTTTGCAGCGCCTTCTGGCGCTGCGCGGGTGATTGGGCCATGGGTAAATAATCTCCGATTTTGTATTATTAGGCCTTCACCAGATATTTTCCCCGGTTATGAAACCCGGGCCTGGGAGGGCTTCGCCCTAACCGTCCGTGCCGGACGGAGGATATTTGTGATCGATCGCCGGCATTTGCGTCCGGCACGGACGCTTAGCCGAAGGCTCCCAGCCCCGGGTTTCATAACCGGGGAAATAAGCCACCGTCTACAGCCGCTCCACCGTCGAAATCCCCAGCAGTGACAATCCTAGCTTCAGCGTCCGCGCCGTCAAATCCGCGAGAGCCAACCGCGAGGTGCGCGTGGGTTCGGCGGCGTTTAGCACCGGGCAGGCTTCGTAGAAGTGATTGAACTTCTGACTGAGCTCGAACAGATACGTGCAGAGGCGGCTCGGCAGGAAGTCTTCGGCGATCTTGACCAGCACGTCGTCGAGTTCGAGGAGATGCTTCGCCAGATCGCGCTCGGACGGTTCGGCGATATGGATATTGTCCAGGCCGGCGAGCGATGCGAAGTCCACCCCGCCCTTGCGCGCGATGCCCTGGACGCGGACATAGGCGTAGAGCATGTACGGCGCGGTGTTGCCCTGCAAGGCCAGCATCTTGTCGAAGCTAAAGACGTAGTTGCTGCCGCGATTGGCGCTCAGGTCCGCGTACTTCACGGCGGCGATGCCGACTTTATCGGCGAGATCGGTCTTGAACTCCTCGGTCTCCTCGCGGCCCTCGGAGGCCAAGCGCTCGTCCAGGTGCGCGCGGGCGCGGACGACGGCTTCGTCCAGCAGGTCGCTGAGCTTGACGGTCTCGCCCGAGCGGGTTTTGAACTTCTTACCGTCTTCGCCCTGCACGAGGCCGAACGGAACGTGCACCACGCGGACATCCTCCGTCAGCCAGCCGGCCAGGCGCGCGACGGCGAAAACCTGCGCGAAGTGGTCGGACTGGCCGATATCGGTGACGATCACGATACACTTGGCCTTATCCTCATTGATCCGGTAGCGCAGCGCGGCGAGGTCCGTGGTGGCGTAGTTGTACGCGCCGTCGGTCTTACGGATGATCAGCGGCAGCGGGTTGCCTTCTTTGTTGCTGAACCCTTCGACAAAGACACACAGGGCGCCGTCGCTCTCGGTCAGCAGACCCTGCGCCTCCAGGTCGGTGACCACGGCGGGCAGCAATGGGTTATAGAACGATTCGCCGCGCTCCGTGATTTTGATATCGAGCGTCTGGTAGATCTTCTCGAAGGCGGCGCGCGATTGATCGCACAGCAGCTTCCAGGCGTACAGGCTTTCGGCGTCCCCGCCCTGCAAACGCACGACTTCGCGGCGCGCGCGCTCCTTGAACTCCTCATCGGCGTCGAACCGCAGCTTCGCGCGCTTGTAGAAGCCAACCAGATCGCCGATGTCCAGCGTGCTCGCGTCGGTCAGCGCCTCGGGATGGGTATCGCGCAGAAAGGCGATGAGCATGCCGAACTGCGTGCCCCAGTCGCCGACATGGTTCAGGCGCAGGACATCGTGTCCCAGAAACTCAGAGATGCGTGCGATGCTGTCGCCAATGATCGTCGAGCGCAGATGCCCGACATGCATCTCCTTGGCGATGTTCGGACCGGAGAAATCGACCACCGTGCGCAGCGGGTTCGCCGCCGGCGCCACGCCCAATCGCGGATCGGCGTACGACGCATTGACCAGCGCGTCGAGATAAGAAGCTTTCAGCTTCAGGTTGATAAAGCCGGGACCAGCAATCGTCGGCGTCTCACACATCTCGTCCAGCTTCAGCTCGGCGACAATGCCTTCCGCGATCGCCCGCGGCGACTTGCCGACGGCTTTGGCCAGCTGCAAAGCAACATTGACCTGCAAATCGCCAAACTGAGGATTACTCGCCGGCAGCACCAGCACATCGGCGCCTTCGACGCCGTGCGCCCGCGCGACGGCTTCTTGAAAACGGGTTCGTAAGAGAGAAAGTGTTGCAATCATAGATGGCGTTATTGTAGCTGATTGCGGGGAGGAATGTCGAGGGGAAGGAGGCCCTCATCCCACAGCCCCTTCTCCCAATTTTGGGAGAAGGGGAGTCAGAGGGAGTCGCTGTATTTTGAGGATCAAAGATCCGAACGAAATCTTAACCCTCTCCCAGAATTGGGAGAGGGTGGCGCTAAGCGCCGGGTGAGGGCCACACAAAAATAGGCCGGAGCGGGGGAAGTTCGCTCCGGCCTTTGGGGAAATCTTAAGCGCGGGGAACGCTTAGGCGGCGGCAAGCGCGGGGGCGGGCGCTTGGAAGTAGGAGGGTTCGTTGCCGGCTTTCCACTTGATGTTGCAGCCGATGCTGGCGCGCTGCTCCTGGGAAACCGACTGGCCGCTGAGGACGGCGTCGATGGCGGCGCGCAGATCCTTGCCGGTCACCGGAAGCTCGTTCTTCGGACGGCTGTCGTCGAGCTGGCCGCGATAGACCAATTTGTGATCGGCGCCGAACAGAAAGAAGTCCGGGGTGCAGGCGGCGTTGTACGCCTTGGCGACGGACTGTTCCTCGTCAAAAAGCACCCAGAAGGAGTAATCCTGCTCCTGCGCCCAGATCTTGAGGTTCTCCAGCGAATCGGCGGGATACGCCACGGCGTCATTGGAGCTGATCGCGGCGATGTGCAACCCCCGATCGGAATAATCGCGAGCGATCTGCCCCAGCTCCTGCTGAATATGCTTCACGAACGGGCAGTGCGGGCTGACGAAAGCAACCAGCAGGGCTTTAGCGCCCGAATAGTCCTTGAGAGAAACGGCTTCACCGGTGACGACGTTCGGCAGGTGAAAATCGGCGGCGGATGCGCCAAGCGCGAGCATGGTCGAAGGTGTTGCGGGCATCGGCGTGATCCTTTCTTGAGGGCGGGCGTAAACGACAAAGAGGCTAGGAGCGCCGTGAACGGCGCCCCTAGCCTCAAGTTGTCTGGTCGGCTACAACGGCATGGCAGAATAAGCAAGTAAAACCATGTCAAAACTGCGTTACGACGTCATTATACTGGCGCGCTTAGGTTTCGTCAAGTCCTGGGTAAAGATAATTTGCGGGCCTTAGATCGCGCTTCGAGGCGCTTCTTCTTCGGAGACCTGGCGCAGCGATTCCAGCCACTCGTTCTGGATCCTGCCCAGCGCGCGGGAGATGGATCGGCGAAAGAGCCATGGGACGAATCCCGACAGGGTTTCCTCGACACGCACGACGCAGCCGTCGCCGTCGGGGATCAGCAGCCATTCCTGAAAGCCGCGCAGCCATAAACCGTCGTTCTTCCAGCCGAGCCGCGCACCCGGCATGTAATCCGTCACGGTGCTCAGAAGCGTATAGCCGCCGCGCCGCCACTGGAAAGAAACTCCCAGCGCGAGCTGCATCGCTGATGCGTCCAGCGGCGCGATATCGGAAATCATGGGATTGTATCGCGGCCAGAGCAGCACGCCGACAAGCCAGGGCCATACGACCGAGGCGGGCGCGGCGATCCGAATATCGTGAAATTGATGGATGGGTGATTTCTCGGGCGTGCGTTCAGGAGGCCACGGGATGGACGCATGCGCGCTGCTCATCCATTCCTCCTGTCCAGGCAAGGCCGGCTGCGCAGCGACTCATTCGAACGCAGTCCGACGAATAGCGTCTTATACAGAGCATGATCAGATATACCCAGGTTGAAAAATTCGCGCCGCAGATGAACATTATGGGAATCTGCGGCGTCAAAGACGACATCGGCGCGGTAAAATGTCTCGTACATAACTATACCCTCGGCTGTTGCGGCGAGCGCGATAGTTAAGGTATATTAATTATTAATTCGAGCACATCTCGATAGATAGGTTTCCATGAAACGAATATTCACGATCCTGATCCCCGTTCTGCTGATCGCCGCGCTGATCGGATGGCGGCTGCACGCCAACAAGGTGCAGGCGCAGAGCTTGACGTCCGACAAAGGACGCGGCGCGTCCAGCGTCGCCGCCGCGAAGGCCAGCGTGCAGGATATCGTCAACACCTTCCAGACGACGGCGAATATCGAATCGCCGCAAACCGTGAAGCTTTCGCCGAAGGTGGCGGGGCAGATCGTCATGCTGGCGCTGCACGAAGGCGACGCCGTCCATCGCGGTCAAGTGGTCGCGAAGATCGACGACACCGAGCTGCAGGCGACCGTGCGCAAGCAGATCGCCACGGTGGAGCAGGCGCAGGCGCGGCTGCTTCAGGCGCAGGCGACTCAGAACACCGTCGGCGTGGGCGTCGGCACGCAGATCCAGCAGATGGCGGCGGGCGTCGCGGCCGCGCAGGCGGACTACGCGCAGGCCACGCAGACCTACAACGCCCAGGTCGCGTCCGCCGACGCCGCTGTCGCCGACGCGCAGAGCAAAGTCGGCGTCGCGGAGGCGCAGATCGCCAACGCGCAGGCCGGCGTGCAGAGCGCGCAGGCAAACTATAACAACGCCAGCACGCAGCTCGTCCGCCAAACAAACCTGCTTCAGCAGGGCGCCATCGCCCAGCAGGATGCGGACACCGCGCGCACGACGGCGGCGGTGCAGAAGGGCAATGTCGATGTCGCGGTGGCGCAGCTCAGCTCCGCAAAGGCGAGCCTGGCCTCGGCGCAGTCGCAGCTCGACTCCGCCCGGCATCAAGCGCAGATCACTCGGACGACCGGCAAAACCACGATCGCATCATCCGCAACCAAAGTCACACAGGCGAAGGCGATGCTGCGCAACGCCAGGGCGAACACAACGCAGCCCGCCGCCTACCGGGCCAATCTGGTGGCGCTGCAAGCCGATGTCGCGTCCGCGCAGGCCGATCTCACCAACGCCCGCGCTCAGCTCGCGCAGACATCGCTGATTTCCCCGATCGATGGATTTGTCTCGGCGCGCTACGCCGACCCCGGCACGCTGGCTTCGCCCGGTTCGCCGATCCTGGCGCTGCAAGGGCTGCGCGAAGTGTGGGCGACCATCGCCGTGCCGCAGGAGCAGATCCAGCACATCATAATCGGTCAGAACGCCGATGTCACGGTCGATTCGCTGCCCGGCCGCAAGCTCGCGGCGCGCGTCATTCAGGTCAATCCCTCCGGCGACCCGGCCAGCCGGGACTTCACCGTCCGATTGGCGATGAACAACGGCGACGGCGCCCTCAAGCCCGGCATGTTCGCCCGCGTTTCGCTGGTGACGCAAACCTTCCCGCATGTGACCACCGTGCCGCCGGAAGCCGTGCAGACCGACGCCGGCGGATCGTTCGTCTGGGTGGTTACGCCCGATTCCAAGTTGCAGCACACGCCGGTTCAGACAGGCGCCAGCAATGCAAGCGCCGTGGAGATCGTTCAGGGCGTAACGCCGGGAACACAGGTCGTCACGGTCAGCGGCGGACGCCTGAAGGACGGTCAGCAGGTCTCGGTCAACAGTCCGACGGAGATTGGCGGCAAAGGCGGCAAGGGCGGCGGCAAACATCACCGCGCCCAGTAGCCGCCCCGCCTTTCCAGCGCCAGGACAGCATTGCCTTCGATGATTTTAGAAACGAGCCATTCGTTATGAGTATCGCCCAAGTATCCGTCACACGCCCCGTCGCGGTCACCATGCGCATCGCCGCGCTGGTGCTGCTGGGCGCGGTCTGTCTGACCAAGCTGCCGGTCGACCTGCTGCCGAACGTCTCCATCCCCACGGTGTCCGTCGTGACGCAGTGGCCGAACGTCTCGCCCGAGGAGGTCGAGACGGAGCTAACGCGTCCGATCGAGGAGGCCGTGTCGGCGACGCCCAACGTCTCCACCGTCACGTCGTCCAGCACGCTCGGCAGCTCGACGGTGCGCATCCAATTCGGCTGGGGCACCGACGTTGGGCAGGCCGCCATCGACGTTTTGCAGGTCGTCGAGCGCGCCCGCCAGAACCTCCCGAACGACCCGACCCTTCAGGCTCCCACGGTCTTCAAGTTCGACCCATCCCAGCTTCCCATTCTGGTGTACGGCGTGAGCGGCATCGACGATCCCGTCAAACTGCGCACGCTGCTGGACAACGAGGTTTCGCCGCTCGTGGAGGCGGCGAACGGGGTGGCTTCCGCCGTCACGACCGGCGGCAACACGCGCGCCATTCTGGTGAACGCCGACCCGGACCGCCTGCGCGCCTATGGCCTGGGCATCGACGACATCAGCAAGCGGATCATCCAGGAGAACCTGAACCTGCCGGCGGGCATCGCCAAGCAGAGCAATACCGAGCTGACGATCCGCAGCCTGGGATGGTTCGACAGCCCCGCGCAGATCGCCCAGGTGCCGCTCACTTCAACCAATGGGCGTATCGTGACGGTTGGGGATGTCGCAACCGTGACCGACGCCGCGCAGGAGCAGCGGCTCTACACGCGCCTCAACGGACAGCTCGCCGCCGGCATTATCATCAGCAAGCAAAGCGGCTCGAATACGGTGGACACGGCTAAAGCGGTGGCCGACAAAGTCGCCGAGGTCGAAAAGCGCTATCCGCAGCTGAAGTTCAGCAAGGTCTACGATCAATCGCAGTTTATCGACAACGCCATCACGGACTTGAAGGCGAACGCCATTCTGGGCGGCGTGCTGGCGGTCGTGATCCTGCTGTTCTTCCTGCGCAACGTGCGCAGCACGCTCGTGGTGGCGCTCTCCATTCCAATCTCGATCACGTCCACGTTCTCGCTGCTCTACATGTGCGGCTTCTCGCTGAACACGATGTCGCTCGGCGGCCTGGCGCTCGCGACGGGCTTGATCGCCGACGACGCCGTCGTCGTGCTGGAAAACATCTACCGCCACTTTGAACGCGACCGGGTCAGGCCCGCCGACGCGGCGATCGCCGGAACGAACGAGATCATGTCGGCGGTCTTCGCCTCGACGATCACGGTCATCGTCGTCTTCCTGCCGCTGCTGCTGATCAAGGGGCAGACCGGCCAGATGTTCACGCAGTTCGCGCTCGTGGTCATCTTCTCGATCTCGATCTCGCTGCTGGACGCCGTGACGGTCGTGCCGATGCTCGCCTCGCGCCTGATGAAGGATACCGACCACGATCCCGCTCATAAATCGCACAGTCTGATGCAGCGAACCTTTGACAAGTTCGGCGAGTGGTTCGATTCCCTGGATCACACCTATCGACGCGGACTGACATGGACCCTGCGCCACCGGCCTCTGGTCATTGTCAGCGTACTGGCGGTGACGGGCCTGAGCTTCCTCCTGCTGCCGCAGATCGGCACGGAGATCATGCCGCAGACGGACAGCGGCGACATGCAGATCAATGTCAAGCTGCAGCCCGGAACGTCGCTTGCCACCACGGACAAATTGATGCAGAATGTCGCCAACGTCGTCCAGCAGAACCCAAACGTGGAGACGGTCTTCGCCGCGTCGGGATCGGGCCTGAGCCTGCGGGGCACGAGCGCCGCTCTGAACGGCAATCAGGGCGCTTTGATGATCCGTCTTAAGGACAACCGCAAGAAAAAAACCGCGGACGTTGTCAATGAGATGCACGCGCAGTTCGCGAAGTTCCCCGGCGCGCGCGTCAGCGTCAATCAGGTCGATGTCGTCTCGCGGATCCTCTCCGGCGGCAACAACAACGTGGAGGTGGACGTTTTCGGCAGTGAGATCCCCCAATTGGCGAGTATCGGACAGGACGTCGTGGCGAAGCTTCGGGCGATCCCGGGACTGAGTGGCGTGGATGTCAACTGGCAGGAAGCGTCGCCGGAGATGCAGTGGAAGATCGACCGGGACAAGGCGATCCAGCAGGGCGTGACGTTCCAGGATGTGGCGACGACGCTGGGCGCCGCGACGAACGGCCAGGTCTCCAGCTACTATCAAGAGAAGGGGTACCAGTACCCGATCGTCGTCCAAGTTCCGGAAGAAAAGCGGCGCACCGAGCAGCAGCTCAACACACTGCCGATCAGTCCGACGCTGGCCGGAGTCGCGCCGCACACGATCATGCTCCAGCAGGTCGCGCACCCGGTGTACGCCCAGGGGCCCGGCGAGATCACGCGTCAGGACCGCCAGCGTTACATCGCGATCACCGGCACGCCGCAGGGCCGGTCGTCGGGCGAACTCCAGAAGGATATCACCAAGGCGCTCGCGGGTTATCAGATGCCGCAGGGCTACTACTGGGATTGGGGTTACAATCAGAAGCAGCAGGCGCAGGAGTTCAGCGGAATGGGCGTGGCGGTCGCGCTCGCGATCGCGCTGATTTACATGCTGCTCGCCGCGCAGTTCGAATCGTTCGTCCATCCGCTGACGATCCTCTGCTCGGTCCCGGTCGCTTCCGTCGGCGTCCTGCTGGCGCTGTTCCTGACGGGACGCTCGTTTGGACTGACGGCGCTGATCGGCGTCTTAATGCTTGTCGGCATCGTAGTCAAAAACGGCATTCTTTTGGTAGAATACACCAATGTCCTGCGCGCCCGAGGGTACAAACGCGACGAAGCCGTGCTGGAAGCCGGCCCCACCCGACTGCGCCCGATCCTGATGACGACCAGCGCCACGGTGCTGGGAATGATGCCGATCGCGCTGGAGCTTGGCAAGGGATCGGAGACCAACGGTCCGATGGCGACCGCCGTCATCGGCGGCCTGCTGACTTCGACATTCCTGACTCTGTTCGTGGTGCCGACTGTTTATACGCTGTTCGACGACCTTGGCCGGCGCTTCCGCAAAAACGACCAGGATCTGGCGGCTCCGGTGCTGGTCGAACCCACTCCCGCCGCCGTCGGCGACGGCGCGCTGGCGGCGGAAGCGTCAGAAAGATAGAAAGCATGAGCGCCCCACTCAACCCATCCCATGATCCGCTGTCGGATCAGGCGCGACAGCTGGAAGACCTGCTGCCGCGCCTGAACCGCCGCCTTTTCGAGATTCCGCCGGGCGACCCGACGGGCGACCTTCCCCTCGCCCAGCTCCGTGTCTGCGCCTTCCTCTTGAGCGGCCCGTCCGGGATGACGGCGCTGGCCGAGGAGCTGGAGATCTCGGTCAGCGCCGCCACGCAGCTCGCGGACCGGCTGGAGCGCGCCGGCCTGATCCAGCGCATTTCCGACCCCATCGACCGCCGTATCCGGCACATCTCCCTGACGGAGCACGGCGTCGAGGTGATGGAGACGCGCCGCCGCCGCCGGGTAAGCCGCGTGCGCGAGGCGCTCGCGCAGCTCGACCTCCCCGACCGCGCCGCCGCGCTGAGCGCGCTCACCACGCTTCTCGACGCCACGCGCCGTCTGCCCACGGCGAAGGCGCTTCATGAAGATTCCGAGAATGGCGGCAAGCGAGTATAATATTGGCATGGCAAATTATTGGCTTGTGAAAAGCGAACCTTCCTGTTTCTCCATCGATGAGCTGGCCCAGGTGGAATCCACCCATTGGGACGGCGTGCGCAACTATCAAGCGCGTAACTTCATGCGCGACGGCATGAAGCTGGGCGACAAAGTCCTTTACTACCACTCCAACTGCGATCCGCCCGGCGTGGTCGGCGTCGCCGAAGTCAGCCGCGAGGCGTACCCGGACTTCACCGCCTGGGACCCGACCAACGATCATTTCGACCCCAAATCTACCCCCGACAACCCGATCTGGATGATGATGGACATCAAGTTCGTCGCCAAATTCCCGCGCGAAGTCTCGCTCCCCGAACTCAAACAGGCCGAGGGCCTGGAGGGATTGGTCGTGATCCAGAAAGGGTCGCGGCTGTCCGTACAGCCCGTCAGCGAAGCGCACTTTGCGTTGATCTGCCAAATGGGCGGGCTATAGGGAGGGCCCTCATCCCCCAGCCCCTTCTCCCAATTCTAGGAGAAGGGGAGCAAGAGGTTTAAGATCAGAAATCCTGATCGAAAATTAAATCCTAATCGGACTCCCCCTCTCCCAGAATTGGGAGAGGGGGCTGGGGGGTGAGGGCCTCTGCCGTCCCCCAAAAAATATTTTTCCCCCTCGCGACGCTTTTCCCCCTCAACACAACACTAAGTAACTAGAATGGCAGAATGGGAGGACGACGAGCGGTTAGCCAAGGCTTACGTAGCCGAGGGCGATCCCCGGGCGCTGGAGACGCTGTATCGGCGGCATGTCGATGCGACGTACGGTTTCGCTCAGCGCTTCCTCACGTCTCGGGAAGACGCCGAGGAGGCGACGTCCGAGTGCTGGCTGCGCGCGTTCCGCGCTTTGCGCGATGGACAGTTTCGCGGCGACGCCAGCTTCAAGACCTGGCTGTTCGCGGTGATGCGCTATGTCTGCCTGGAGCGTCTGCGCCAGCCGCGCCTCCCCACCCTTTCGCTCAGCGCGCTCACGGAGACCGACCGGGGCGACTATTCGCTCTTTGGATCGTCGTCCCCCGAACCGTCGGCGCTCGACGATGCGCTGGCGTCGCTGACCGACGACCACCGTCTTGTCCTCACGCTCTGCGACTTGCAGGGCTTTACCGCGGCGGAAGCCGCCGAGATCCTGGGCCGCAGCGCGGCCGCAACCAAATCACTCCACCTGCGGGCGCGACGCGCCTTGCGGGACGTCCTGGAAAAAGATCGGAGCCAATGAACGACGAAGAGATTGCCGAGCTGATCGGCCTGTCCCTTGACGAACAGCTTCCCGAGGCGCTCCGGCGCACGGTCGACGAATATTTGGCGCAGCACCCCGACGCCGCGCGGGACACAGCCACCCTGCGCGACACCGTCGCCAAACTGCGCGCCGCCCACACCGAACGGCCCGACCCCTGGTTCGTCGAGCGCGCCCTCAAAGGCCTGCTCCGCGACAACAACTCGGCCACCGGGCCGGGGGGATATCTGGCAATGGGGGAATAGGGCCAACTCTCCCCACCCCACACTTTTCGACCTTTTTTACGATTCTGAAGGAGCAACACACATGGCGGCAACGGACACGGGGACATTTTTGAAGGCGAGCAGCGCGCGGCGTGAGCTGTTCGACGGGATTCAGACGGTGGGCAAGGCGGTGGCGACGCGGTCGTCGCTGCCGATTTTGACGCATGTGCGCATCACGGCCAAGGACGGCAAGGTATCGCTGATGGCGACCGACCTGGAGATGTGGATGGAGCACACCCTGCCCCACGCCGTCGTCACCGGCGAGGGCGCAGCCACAGCCCCGGCGCGCAACTTCACGGAACTGCTCGGCGCGATGCCCGACTCCGATGTCACCTTCACCGTGGAAGATGAAACGAATACCCTGCATCTGCGCTGCAACAAGGCGAACTACAAGCTGCTGGGCTTGGCCGCCGACGAGTTCCCGCTGATGCCGCAGGTCAAAGAAGAGTCCCGCTTCGTGATCGACCGCACCCTGCTGCGCGACGCCATTAAGCAGACCCTCTTCGCGACCTCCTCCGATGAAACCCGCGCGATCCTCACAGGCGTCCTGGTCATCTTCCAGGGCGATTCGCTCAAGCTCGTCGCCACCGACACGCATCGTCTCGCCGTCCGCGACTGCGCCGTGCAGGAAGGCCGCGGCAGCGCCAGCGCCATCGTGCCCGCGCGGGCCATGAGCGAACTCCAGCGCATCGTCGGCAACGAAGAAGGCGAAGTGACCGTCACGCTGTCGTCCAACCAGATCCAGTTCCAGATCGAGAACGAAAAGAGCGGCTCCACCACCCTGATCTCCCGCCTGATCGACGGCCAGTTCCCCAACTTTGAACGTGTCATTCCGACTCAGGCCACCAAAACCCTCACCATCCAGCGCGAACCCCTCGTCGCCGCCGTCCGCCGCGCCGCCATCGTCGCCCGCGAATCCGCCAACCGCATCGTCCTACGCACCACCGAAGACGGCGACCGCCTGACCATCACCGCCGAAAGCGGCAACATCGGCAACGCCTACGAAGAAGTGGACATGGCCCGCGAAGGCGAAGACGGCCCCGTCGAGATCGCGTTCAACGCCAAATACCTCAGCGATGTGCTGAACGTGCTGGACACCGAAGGATTGAACATCGAACTGACCGAGCCGCTGCGGCCGGGCGTGATCCGGCCGACGGAGGACGCGGACTACCTCTGCGTGCTGATGCCGATGCAGGTGGTGTAGAACTTTAACGGCCTTTATAAAATGTCCATGATACGAGTGGAGAAATAAGTGCTTAATAGCCTCTTGCTAAGAAATTTCACCGTATTTCCAACGGCAGATCTCTTCTTTGGGGAAAATCTAAATGTATTTGTTGGAGAAAATGGTGTCGGAAAAACGCATATTCTTAAAGCGGCCTACAGCGTCATCGCAGTTAGCAATGAACTACGGACAAGGGGCCATTCTAACACGCCCACGAAAGCACAACTACAAGGGCGCCTAGCTGACAAGCTAGTGGGAGTATTTCGTGCAGAAGCGCTTGGCAGGCTTGCAAGCAGACGTCTTGGAAGAGAACGATGTGATATCCGCCTTCAGTTTGACGAAGATAAATATGATATTGCTTTCAGTTTTGCGACAAATAGTAAATCTGAGGTAGCTATTGAAACAGTTCCCACAAGCTGGATAGAAGCTTCGGCTGCATATTTTCCAACACGTGAGCTAATGACTATATTCCCGAATTTTGTCTCAGTATATGAAGGGCGTTACCTAGAATTTGAAGAAACGTGGCGCGACACTTGTATCCTCTTAGGGGCGCCCCCACGTCGAGGGCCAAGAGAGGGCAAAATTCGTGATTTACTTAACCCTTTGGAAGAGGCAATGGGAGGCTCTGTAGATCTCGACAAGAATGGCCGATTTTATCTTCGTCCTAATGGAAGTCAATCACGCATTGAAATGCCACTTGTTGCCGAAGGGCATCGCAAGCTCGCTATGCTCTGTCAGTTAATTGCTGTAGGTGCATTCAATAGTGGTGGATATTTATTCTGGGACGAGCCGGAAGCTAATCTTAATCCACGACTTATCCGAGCAATCGCTAAGAGCATTGTCGAATTGAGCACAAGGGGCATACAGGTCTTTATTACAACTCACAGCCTGTTCCTATTACGAGAATTGGATATATTACATGCAACTAACTACGGGCGAAAGCTGCAAATAGAGTTCTTTGGGTTAAATAGAACGAATGATGGCGTCTCAGTACTTCAATCAGATTCTTTGGATGAAATCGGCGACATTGCAGCATTAGATGAAGAGCTGCAACAATCAGACCGATATCTGGAGCAAATATCTTAAGATGCCAGCGATTACAATTGATGGCCTTGTATTCACTTTTCCCCAAGGCTGGATCGTTGAAAAGTACGATGATTGGGCATTTCACCAAAACAGGTTTCAAAGCATTCCGCCAGGAAGGAAAGCTGTAGATCTGATTGCCATTAGCCCTAATAAAACATTGTATTTACTTGAAGTAAAGGATTACCGTCATTATTCCAGAAGTAAATCCATAGAACTGACGGATGAGATCACGATCAAGGTTGTAGATACGTTAGCGGCTCTCATTCCTGCAAAGATTCATGCCAACAACAGCAATGAGAAAGATTGTGCGCGTAAAGCTACACAAGCAAATGAAATCCATATTGTATTTCATTTAGAGCAACCGGCAGTTCACTCTAAATTATATCCACAGGTGACAAACACGGCAAACCTTCAGCAGCGGCTGAGACAAATGCTACGTGCAGTTGATCCGCATCTAAAGGTTGTCTCCAAGAATACGATGCAGAGCTTGCCATGGACAGTGACATAGTTGAATACTCATCTATTGTCCTGCGCACCACCGAAGACGGCGACCGCCTGACCATCACCGCCGAAAGCGGCAACATCGGCAACGCCTACGAAGAAGTAGACATGGCCCGCGAAGGCGAAGACGGCCCCGTCGAGATCGCGTTCAACGCCAAATACCTCAGCGATGTGCTGAACGTGCTGGACACCGAAGGATTGAACATCGAACTGACCGAGCCGCTGCGGCCCGGGGTGATCCGGCCAACGGAGGATGCCGATTACCTGTGCGTGCTGATGCCGATGCAAGTAGTTTGACAAGTTGATTGCGGCCCATCTGAGGAAACACCCTTGGATGGAATACGATGTCCGCGCCGTCCTGGCGCGAAACAACTTTGCGAACCATCATGCCGAGAACTCGCCGCTTCTCGGCTCCCGAAATGTTCGGGCCCGTCATGCCCCGATCCGCGTCCTCAAACGCCTGGTTCACTAACATCTCGCCGGCATACGTGCGCCGAGTTAGACGATGCTTTCCGGGTTCCCCGCAGCGCCGTGCTGAGGGGGCTCCTCCACTCTTCCAGGTCCTTGCGCTGGGCGACAAGATTTCTGGAGGCCGCAGCAGAGGCGTCGGCAGACGCTCCAGCCCTGATGCCGACGATCTGGGTCTGGATTGCCGCCGACGCCTCTGCCTTCAATAGCAGTAGGTCCTTCTCCATCCCCGTGATCTCCTTACGAACACTAATGTAGAATCAGTCCCATGGTATACTGGGAATGACGCCGCCATGAGAGAAAAGAGATTGATTGTAATATGATGACGATCGCGTGTCCGAATTGCGGTCGCCGCGACAAGCAGGTAAAAGCGGGTATCGCAGGCGATGCCCAGCGATATAAGTGTGTCTCGTGCGGCCGTCGATACGCGCTGAATGTCCGTCCCCGAAAGTATCCGAAGGAAATCCAGGATCGGGCGCTGGAGCTTCATGTCAGCGGTAAGTCGAACCGGGAAATTGCCCGCGAGTTGTCGGTGAGCGCTCAGACCGTTGGGAACTGGATCCTCAATGCTCCGCCGGCGGACACGACCACGCCGGCGTCGCCTCCAACAGAGCCCGTGGTCAAATCGCGGGTCACCATCGCGGACGTCGCCCTGCATGCAGGCGTCTCGACCTCGACGATATCCAACTATCTTAATGATAAGGGCCGAATGGGTCAGAAAACGCGACTTCGTATCGAAGACGCAATGAAGGAACTATACTTCACGCCCAGTGCGCTTGTCCGATCGCTTCGAGATCGACGCACACACACGCTTGGATTAGTGACTTATGGGATTTATGACCTGGAACACAATGTCGAGAAATCCATCATTGCTCCCATGCTTGGAGCAATCAACCGGGCGGCGGACAGTGCGGGATATGACGTTCTTCTTTACACGGGCTGGCCGCACCGCTCACGCAGCCATACCGGCTCCGATTTCCTCAACGGCCAGATCGACGGCCTATTGTGGATGTCGCCACATCCCTATCATCCTCAGATTCGATTTGCTGCGTCCGCTGGTTTGCCGGTAATCGCGATCATGTCGAAACGAGTGCCAAACGGCGTCGGCTATGTGGTGTCCGACAATGCCGGAGGCATCCACGAAACCATCAATTACTTGGTGGGGCGCGGGCACACGCGAATCGCCTTCCTGGGAGCAAAGGGCTTATCGGACTTTATCGACCGCGCCGCCGGCTATCGCGAGGGTCTAGCGGCTGCGGGGATCGCCTATGACCCGGAAATGGAGGTAGGCGATCTTAAGTGGGAGCAATGGTCACCAGAGGGCGTCGCCGCTGTGATACAGCGATGGCTTCGGATGAAAGAACGTCCAACAGCGATTGTGGCAGCCGACGATCTCCTTGCCGAATACGCGATCACCTGGATCCGTGGATACGGCTTGAGAGTGCCGGAGGACATTGCTATCACCGGTTTCAACGGCCTGCCAAACACCGAGACGCTCTGCGGGGGAATAACAACGGTCCAGCAGCCGTTTAGCGAAATCGGCAAGATCGCCGTAGAGCGCCTTACGGCCATGATCTCCGGAGCGCCAGTGTCTGAATGCCGAATCACGGTTCCCGTCAGCGTTATGATTCGCGCATCAACGGAACGGCAGACCGAACATCCATAGCCATCCGGCTCTTCTCGCGTTATATCCCTATTTAGTCCCCTATGAATCCGCCCTCTCCTTAATTTGACTCCTTAGGCCTGAAAATCCATCCTCTGGCCCGGGCTGCCGGAGCCTCCGCCAATCAGAGCGCTGATTGATAAGTTCCGTCGGCGACGCCGGCGAATGGGGCGCCCGTGTGGCGAAAATGCCCGGTCGCTATATCCTTATCTGGACATTATCAACAGATTATATATCCATAAAATGGCGAATTCATACTGCCAAACTCGCCTCATTGTGATCCTGCCCCATCGCGATCGAAAACCACGCTCCTCCCCACAAAGCGTAAATGATGGCTAATTAAAGCCGGGCGCTTCTCATTTCTCCCGTTTATCAATTTCTCAAAAGCTATTGACAAGCCGATGCCGCCATGATATACTGTGCCCAGACTTGATTAATCAGATACACCAAAGTCTACCGTGAAAGGGAGAGTGAAGTATCTAAAGGATCGCCCACAATTGTGTACCGATCTTTTTGATATTCTGCTAGAAACTTTTGCAATATCTTGATACTCGTTAAGAAGGAAAACGAAATGAAGAAAAATTCATCAAAACTTGGTTTTACCCTCATCGAACTTCTCGTTGTTATAGCCATCATAGCTATTCTTGCCGCAATCCTGTTCCCCGTGTTCGCTCAAGCTCGTGAGAAGGCCCGGCAGATCAGCTGCACCAGCAACATGCGCCAGATCGGTCTCGCCGTCCTGCAGTACGTTCAGGACAGCGATGAGCTTTACCCTATTGTAAATTTTGGTCCCTATGACTGGACACAGGCCGTTCAGCCCTACATCAAAAATGGTAATCCCCCTGTCGGCTCTTGGAGCGGAACGACCAATACTGGAGTATTCAGCTGCCCATCCTTCCCAGCTGAGGCGAGCGGCAAGATCGAATACGCGCAGTATCGTCCCATTGAGGACGTGATGGCGAACAACCCTACCCCCAATGCTGTGAGTGAGATCAATGCACCGTCTTCGAAAATCATGCTCTTCGAGGGTAAGAACAACGGAAACTGCTGGGGTGGCCCCGCTTCCCTCAGCGCGACAGGCCAACAGTGGTTTTGGGCGAGCGGGGGGCAGAA
The DNA here is from genome assembly GCF_003574315.2 of Capsulimonas corticalis. Lineage (GTDB taxonomy): Bacteria > Armatimonadota > Armatimonadia > Armatimonadales > Capsulimonadaceae > Capsulimonas > Capsulimonas corticalis. The sequence goes on from NZ_AP025739.1 coordinate 7,252,275, forward strand.
CCCAATAGGCGCGCATACGGACTATGTCGATATGGACATAGCGGACAATAAGCAAACGGCGTTGGGAGCAGGCTGCTGGCAGTGGTCGAGAGGTTGGTCGCCCGCCTATCGGCATCAGAAACTCGGCAACTTCCTCTTCACTGACGGCCACGTCAAAGCGATTCACCCTGGTGGACTGAACTACGCCGTCAACATTGGTAACTTCCCTTCCAGAAGTGATGGTAACTCAGCATATTAATCACTCCATAATCGCATGATCTCTGGATCGGCCGCCGCAATCCGCAGCGGTCGATCTGTCTTTGCACTCGGTCTTGAGAGTTCCATTTTTGAGGAATAGTAATGTTGGATTTACGATCGTTCTTGTCTCGCCTCTCTTCCAAACGACGCCGTTTGCCGTGTAGCACGCTATTCGCCATGACCGCTTGCGCATTTGGCGCCGTTATGGTTTCTGGGTGCGGAAGCCACGAAACCACCCTCTCTCCTATCGCTATTGCTCCGCCTCCACCCGATGCCATCAAACCAATCGCCATCCCGCAGCCGCAGCTTCCCGACAATATGCCTGAAGCGCAAAAGCAGCAGATATACGCCAATTGGCAGCAGCAGCAACAGCAAATCAATGGACAACGGCAGGCGATGTTCGACACAATGAAACCCAAGAAGTAATGACGGCCCTGTCAAATCGGTCAAACTACCGCGAATGTTGAAATCCACGATGTATAAAAGCAGCCGTTTTGCGGCAATCCTGGGCCTTGCGGCGATCACCGGTACGGGCGCGGCCTTCATTCGCGCCCGCCATACCGATCATCCGCAGGTACACGATAAATTACTCGATCTTCCCAGTTCATTTCTGCGCATTCAACCGGGAATGTCCAAGGATCAGGTCGTCACGCTTGTCGGAACGCCGCCGCAAAAGCAAATGAACGCTAAGTTCGAGCACAAGACTGCGGCCGAATGGGAGCAGCTACGGCAGGAAGTTGACGCGGATGCAAAAGTGCGCAGCGACCCAGAAGCGCCGCCCGATCCCGCAATGATTAAACGCTCCCTGACACTGGAGCATCGCACGAAGGAGCTATGGACATACCTGCCAAACACAAGTGTGTACGTCCTTCTCGCCTTTGACGGAGACGGCAAACTCATCAAGATGAGATCCGACCGGATTAGCAACAACAAGATCACCGGGCCTCCATCCAAATAAGTCATCAGAAACAGGAGAGGGGTTATGCTGAACGGAGTGCGCCGCAGTGTCGCCATCTCCACTGAAAGAATAGAACGGCCGTGATGGAAAGCATTTAGGGAGGCGGGCCATGAAACGCACTGTCAAGACTTTAAAGTCCGTTGGATCGGCCGCCCGCATTATGCTGCGGCGCCCTATTACGCTGCCGCAGGTTATCTTTAATCGCTCCACGATCATCATTGTTCGGCGCGGTGCGATGGAACTTGCCCGTGGCGGCCAGCGCTGCAGCGCCTGCGATAATCAGGTAATCGTGGCGCCCGCCGGCATGGCTTTCGACATTACCTACCGGCCAAACGATGATGCGCAATTTGTTGCGCATTGGCTGATTCCTTATCCGGCGGAAGACCAGAACGATGCGCCGCCCGAGGAGATGGCGACGTCGCAATGGCTGCCCCACCCGATCGATGTGGGTCCCGCTCAGTTACGGCTATCGCTCGCCTGTGTAATCAAGGCCATTGAGGAGCCGAATGTATTGCCAGACGTGATTGCGATCCATCACATGCGGGAAGTCATGCTCTGGATCGACCGGAATGGCGGATACATCTGCGCCGCGCCTGTCTGTTCAGATTCGTCCCGCATTTGGAATTTTCTCGCCGCCGATCCCATGCGAGATTGGTGTTCCTCCGAGATCGCGGATCGAATCGGGATGTCGCTCTCCTGCCTGCGGGTCCGGCTCTTTGAGGAAGGAACATCATTCGTGCGGCTGCTTCATGAGGTTCGAATGGGCCATGCGCTCTCGGAGATTGTCGCCACGAACCGGCCGATCTACAAAATTGCCAGAGAGATCGGTTATCAATGCGCAGCCCAATTTACCGCCCGTTTTTATGAGCGCTATGGCCTGCGCCCCGGAGATGCGCGAGGGCATGACCGTTCGGTTCGGTCAGAGTCCGCTCCTCCGCGACGAGTTATCGCGCCTGTCCTCGTCCTCAGTGGGACGCATTTGGCCGGAGACAATGAGCAAGATCGGGCGCTAACAGCAATGCAAATGCAGCGCGTTGTGACCGGCAGTATTTGAAGTATTCGCTCGTTGGAATACCCTCACGTCCGAGATCAGAAGTAAAAAAAGTAAGTCCATGAAGTTTCGTTCTAGCCAGACGCGCAGCCTTCGCCCACTGGTCGCAGCCGGCGGCGCCATTTTGGGTTTTCTCGCGCCTTCCATCGCGTTCGCACAGTTGCCGACGCCGACTTACGGGTGGAATCTCGGAAACTCGATGGAGGCGCCCTGCGGCGTCGGCTGCTGGGGCGGGACGCCCACCCAGGCGCTGATCAACGCGGTTGGGAACGCCGGGTTCAACACCATTCGCATCCCCTGCGCGTGGGACAGCCACGCCAACCAGAGCACCCACCAGATCGACGCCGTCTACATGGCGCAGGTCAAGCAGGTGGTCGACTGGTGCTGCGCCCGGGGACTGACCGTTATCATTAACGATCATTGGGACGGCGGCTGGCTGGAAAACAAGCTCACGGGAACAGTAAATCCCTCGATCAACGCGAAGATGAAGTCTTACTGGACGCAGATCGCGAACACATTTTCCGGATATGATAACCGACTGCTCTTTGCCGCCGCCAATGAGCCAAACGTCAAGACTGCCGCGCAGATGTCTGAGTTGATGACCTATTACCAGACGTTCGTCGACGCTGTACACGGCGGAGGGGGCAATAACGATGCGCGCTGGCTGGTAGTCCAGGGGCCGGGCGCCGATATCGACACAACGAATTCGTTGATGAAGACCCTGCCGTCTGACCCGAAGCCCGGCCATCTGATGGTTGAAATACACTTTTATGGCCCGTATCAGTTCTGCCTGATGACCAGCGATCAGTCCTGGGGCAAGATGTTCTACTTCTGGGGGCAGGGATATCATTCCGCCACCCTGCCCTCGCGCAACGCGGCTTCGGGTGAAGAAGCCATTGTAGACGCGCAGTTCCAAAAAATGTACGACCAGTTTACCAGAAAGGGCGTTCCTGTCATCGTTGGCGAACTCCGCGCCGAACCACACGCGGCAAACCACGAGTTGAACGGAGCGAACTTGGACCTGAACCATGCCGCGACGACATACTGGAACAAGTATGTCATTGATTCCGCACAGAGCCACGGACTGTCTCCTATCTGCTGGGATACTCCGGGAGCGATTTTCAATTTCAAGAACGGCGCGATCCTTGATCCAGCCGCCGCACGCGCATTGACGGGAGGCTCGGCTCTTCCGCCCCCTGGAGGCGACGGGGCGCAGTACTGTTTTGAGCTTAGCAGACAGGGAATGACATCAAGCGGATCTCCAATCACGGGCGCTGCGCCGTCAGCCACCCGTAAGTTTGCCGGTTCGCGTTCGCTCGCGCTGAGCTTCAACGGCGCCGCAGGAACATCATCGGTCTCGATCGCGGCGCCGTCCACACCGGCGGGCAAAAAGATCACGTTCCATGTCTGGATTCCGAGCGGAAGCAAGATCAGCGCGGTCCAGCCATATACGATAGACCACAACGGGGCTCGGACGGGAGCCTGGAAGTCGATCAGAAACCTTAAGACAGACGCCTGGAACACCATTACCGTGACGTTGCCGTTGAAAGCCGCCACGCCGCTTCAGCAAATCGGCGTGCAGTTCACCACAAACGCAAGATGGACCGGTACCTGCTACGTCGACTCGATAAGCTGGTAATTTTTTGAGAAAGGAGAATGTAGACGCTATCACAATGGAAGCGGCGTAAATCAAACAAATTTATTCCTATTGAAATTATGACAATATTGACAGTATTCATTGAATGGCCGCCGCCGCTATGATTATCGGCGGAGTATCGGGCGCTGTTGGCCTGTGCCCGGAGAAAGGAAGTTCTGCTAAAACCATTGGAGCATCCCTAGTGACAAAACATCAGCTTACGAATGGTCTCGTTGAGTATCGAGATCGCTTCTTTCAATGAGAAAGGTGTCTATGAAGACGCACACACACAAATCGAAGATTGCATCTTTTGCTACAATTGCAGCTTTACTAACGATTCCGACTGCCGCTTTCGCGCAGCTTCCGAATCCCACCTATGGATGGAATCTCGGAAATACGATGGAGGCGACCTGCGGCGTCGGCTGCTGGAGTCCCCAGCCGACGCAGGCGCTGATCAACTCCGTGGCCAGCTCTGGATTCAACACGGTCCGCATTCCCTGCGCCTGGGACACGCACGCCAACCAGAGCACCTACCAGATCGACGCCGCCTACATGGCGCAGGTCAAGCAGGTGGTCGACTGGTGCTATGCTCGGGGGCTGACCGTTATCATTAACGATCACTGGGATGGCGGCTGGCTGGACAGCAACCTCTCGGGAACCGTCAAGCCCACGATCAGCGCTAAGATGAACGCGTACTGGACACAGATCGCGACCACCTTTGCCGGCTATGACAACCACCTGCTCTTCGCCGCCGCCAACGAACCGCCCGTCGACAACTCCGCCAAGATGTCGGAGCTCATGTCCTACTACCAGACCTTCGTCAATGCGGTCCGAGCCAAGGGCGGCAACAACAGCTCCCGCTGGCTGGTGGTTCAGGGACCGAGCGCCGATATCGACAAGACTAACACTCTGATGACGTCCCTGCCATCCGACCCGACGCCGGGCCGCCTGATGGTGGAGATCCACTACTATACGCCCTATCAGTTCACGCTGATGGATGGCGATGCGTCGTGGGGCACCATGTTTTACTTCTGGGGCCAGGGATATCACTCCACGACCAATCCCTCCCGCAACTCGACCTGGGCCGAGGAATCCTACACGGACGCCGAGTTCCAGAAGATGCAAACCCAGTTCACAAGCAAGGGCATTCCCGTCGTCATCGGTGAGTTCCGCGCTGAAGGGAAAGGGGGACTGTCAGATCCGGACAAGAGCCTCAATCGCGCCTCGACGACGTACTGGGATAAGTATGTCGTGACTTCCGCCCACAACCATGGCATGGCTCCGATCTGCTGGGATACCTCAGGGCAGCTTTTCGACTGGACCACAGGCGCCGTTCAGGACCAGGCCCAGATCAGTCCGCTGACGGGCGGCTTGGCGCTTCCGCCTCCAACCAACACCCTGATCCCGAACGGAACCTACACCATCGTCGGCGTCCAGAGCGGCAAGGCCCTCGACGATCCTAGCTGGTCCTCGACCGACGGCGCCCAGATGGACATCTATACCGTCAACGGCGGTAACAACCAGAAGTGGACGCTCACCAACCTGGGCAACAACGTCGTCAAGCTGATCAACGTCTTTAGCGGCAAGGCCCTCGAAGTCAACGGATGGTCCGGTTCAAACGGCGCGGCGGTCGACCAGTGGGCGTCGTCTGGTGGAGCAAATCAGCAGTGGGTGGTGTGTCCCGCTGCCCCGGGCGTCTACAACCTGAAAAACGTCAATAGCGGAAAGATCCTGGAAGTATACGGCGCCAGCGCCGCGAATGGCGCGACAGTCGACCAGTGGTCCGCAGGCGAGGGCGCGCACCAGCAATGGAAGTTCCAGTAGGCTCTCTTGCTAGAGAGACTCATCGGTGGAAATAAGCCCGGTCGGATTCCAAGATGCGCGCCCGCCAATCTTGCTGGTCCGGCCGGGCGGAAATATTTAGTATTACAGCAACTATTGAAATACAGTAAGCGATTAAAGCGAGACTGATAAGAAAAGCAGGATACCTTCCAATCGGACCTATCGCAAATACAAAAGTCCTGCGTTTCCAGGTGCGGCGCTCCGAAATGGGCCGGCGCCGTTGTTTCGAAGATCCAAGGAGAACAGTGATGTTGAAGAGGAAATTCCGGTCTGTTTATGGGGCGGTTCCCCTCGTGGCGGCCATCGTAACCATGGCGCCGGCGGCGTATGCCTGGACCTACCAAGCCGACGGGCAATGGGCTCAATTTAACTTCGGCAATTGGACAGTGTACCAAAACGAGTGGGGCTCTTCGGCTCCCTGCACTCTGTACGCCAACAACGCCAATAACTGGGCTTCAGCCGGAAGCTGGACGGGTGGCGGCACTAAGGGCTATCCCCATGCACAATCCACGGTTCTCAACTACGACATTTACAGCTACTGGTTTGTATCCGGCTTTAATGTAAGCCCGCCCTCCGGAGCCCTATACACTTATATGTATGACATGTGGACGGCCAACCAGCAAGACGAGCTCATCGTCGTTGAGCATTCCAACAATAGTGGAAACTGGGGAACCCAAATCGCTTCCAATCAAACCATTGGGGGCAGATTCTACTCCTCTGTCTGGCAAGCAAGTAACGGCTCGAACAACGTGCTGATTTTTAGCCCGGGCAGCATGCGAGATAGCGGTAACGAAGATTGTAACGCTTACTTTAAGTGGGCTTCCCAGAACGGTAAGTTGCACAACAACACTCTGCGGGAAGTCTCCTTTGGAGTCGAACCGACCGCGACGAATGGATGGCAGCAGTTCACTACTAACTCCTTCTGGGGTTCCTACGGCCACAATTAGGGGCCTGAGTTCCCGGGACGCCTAACTTCTGGCGCCGCCGTTAACCGGCGGCAGCGGATCTGATGCTCGCGCGGCGTTTGGGATTTCATTACCAGGCGCCGCGCATCCGTTCCATAGACCTCCGCAATGATGATCGGCTGCCTGAGCCGAAGGGATGAGTATCGTTGAAAAATGCAACCTTGGCCGCGAGATCCGCAGTAATTGCCGTCGCATCGTTATGCGCCGTCGCGGCCGCCGGCCCCCTGATTACGCACGGGTTCGTCTCCAAGCGGCGCGCCGTATCCATTCGCGCAGAGGGGGCCCGCCCTTCCGGGGCAGCGGCGACTGTCGATGGCGAAAACATCTCCCTGTCGAATGTCGCCGATGTGGCCATGCGCAAGTCCGGCCCAGTGATACTCGAGCAGCTGATCGGCAACGCCTTGATCGACCAGGAGGCGCGGAAGGACAACATCGCGGTCTCCCAAGCCGACATAGACGCCCGGGTCGCGAATGTGCGCGCCATGATGAAGCCCCGGATCCTTGAGGATGAGCTGAAACAGCATCACATATCTCTCGACGCCATGCGCGACGAACTGCGGATCGAGATGGAAGCCGAACGCCTCTCATCGAGCCTCCTGCCACATGTGAAGATGCGCCGCGTCCGCGAGATTCTGGTGCGGGTTCGGCCTCCAGGCGCCGCGCCGCTCCAGGGAGATTCGATGCATAGCGCGGCCGAGGCGAAGGCGATCGTTACGACAATCGAGCGAGGCTTGAAAGCTGGGACCAGCTTCGAGGATCTCGCGCAGCAATACTCCGACGACACAGCAAACAAACAAAAAGGCGGCGACATCGGCGTCGTGGCCGATGTTCCGAATTCCGCCAGCGATTCTTCCACCCAAATGTTGTGCGCTCAGCCGGCGGTGTTTCGCGCCGTGTTCGCTCTCAAGCCCGGCGCCGTGACCCTGCCGCCCGTAACCAGCGCATTTGGATACCATTTCCTGAAGGTTGTCAGCTCCGCCGAGGCTCATGGGGCGATTGAGAACGACCTGTATACCATCGCGGCGTCCCGGATCAAGGAAGGGCTATTCAAGATTTATGCTCCTAAATTCGTTCAGTCCCTGAGAGACAAGGCGAATGTCCAGACATATCTCGGGACGAACGAGTCCGGGCCGTCCGAAATTGCCGCCTCCATAAACGGTCAGAACATCACGGTATTGCAGGTAGCGGACCTGGCGACGCGGCTCGCCGGACCGCCCGCGCTCGACGACATGATCACCAACGTTATGGTGCAGCACGAGGCGTCAAAGCAGAATGTCGTGGTCGCGCCCGCCGAAGTCGATGCCGCCCTGAATGAAATACGCAATGACATCAAGCCGAGGACGCTCGACGATCTCCTCAATGAGAGCCATGAGACAATGGCCGAATTTCGAACGGCTCAGATGTACCGGCTGCTCGCCGGCAAGCTCGTTGTGGAATCAATGACGCCCCAGCCGGCGACGCATACCAAACAGATCCTCATCTTGACGCGCGGCGCGACGGCGTCGCGCATATCGGGGGCCAGGCCGCATACCGAATCGGAAGCGCGCGCCATTATAGCAGAAATCCAGAATGGGCTCAAAAGCGGCAGGACATTCGAAGATCTTGCAAGACGATACTCCGAAGATCCAGCTTCCAGGAAGGCCGGCGGCGACCTCGGCGTCATCCGACAATACAAACTTCCCTTTGGAGTGAAGGTACTCGCGGCGGCGCAGTCATTGAAGCCGGGCGAGATTACCGCGACCCCGGTGCAATCGGATTATGGCTTCCATCTCCTCAAGGCCGTATCGACGAGTTCGAGTCATCCCCAGTCCGAGAACGAGTTGTATGTGGCCGAGCAAAAGGCCTTTGAGGCGGCCGAGATACAAATGTTCCTGCGCGGATATCTCAAGTCATTGCGCGGCAAACATCAAGTCGTGAATTACCTGTCATCCGGGCTCTAAATCACGCGCCGACGTCCGAAATCGGCGGACGGCGCCTTTATCGATAAGTGTATCCATATTTATACAATATTGCGCATGTCCATATCCATGAAATTACATCCTGCATAGCGTCTTCAAACAGACCTCAGCACGCCACACCCGATCGGACCAGCTTGAATTCCCCGTTTCTCTCGCTATACCTGCATCACGAAGCCTCCTCACTTCATAATTTCATATGTTTTTTGTGACATCTCTTGACAACAGTGAGCACGAGTGATAAACTGTAGGGGATATTGATAAATCGGATACATCATATTGTTACGCGAGAAGCGACGCGCCAAGCTCCGAGGAATCAAAGGCGCATCCGCGCTGGCTAAGGACGGTATTCTCAATGTTGTTAAAGCACTCTATCGCAGGTTTCAGGACATTCCTCATCCCGTTGCTCGCCGTTCCCGCAATGCTTCTGACTGGTCCGGCGGCTCGCTCCCAGGACCTAGCCATCTACACCGACTCGCTTCAGAACGGCTGGCAGAACTGGAGCTGGGCCACGACGGATCTGGGCAACGGCAGCCCCGTCCACGCCGGCGCCGATTCCATCTCCGTCACTGCGGGCGGATGGGCCGCGCTTTACCTGCATTCGAATCCGATCGACACGTCACCCTACACCAGCCTCAGCTTCTGGATCAACGGCGGCCCAACGGGCGGACAGCTCCTCCAGGTGGCGGCGGATCGCAACGGAGGCGGGCAGGCAGGCTACCAACTCAGCCCTCTGACCAGCGGATGGCAGCAGATCACGATCCCATTGTCGGCGCTTGGCGTGGCCGACGTCACGGACTTCGACGGTTTCTACATCCAGGACCGCACTGGAACGTCCCAGCCGACGTTCTACGTCGATGACATCTCGCTGATCGGGCTGCCGATCGGCAGCGTCTCCATCGACGCCGCCGCCAACGTCCATCCGATCAGCCCCTACATCTACGGCATAAACTGGGGAAGCCCGGCCCAGCTGCTGGACATGAATAGCCGCACCAACCGCGGCGGCGGCAATACGATGTCCACCTACAACTGGAAGAACAACGCCAGCAATCACGCCGCGGACTGGTTTTTCGAAAGCCTCGGAGGAAGCTCCACCGTTCCCGGAGACGGCGAAGATAGCTTCATCACCAGCACCAAGTCCGCAAACGCCGAACCGATGGTGACCATCCCGACACTCGGATGGGTCGCCAAAGAAGGACCCAACGGAGAACGGTACGCCAGCTTCTCCGTCGCCAAGTACGGAGCCCAGACGTCCACCGACCCCTGGTGGCCAGACGCCGGCAATGGCTACCTCCTGAACGGATCCGCCGTGACCGGCAACGACCCCAATGATGCTTTCGTTCCGTCGGACGTGAACTACATCAAGCCGGACCTTGCGCGCATCGTCAGCAAGTTCGGCCAAGCGGCCAACGGCGGCGTCAAGTTCTACATTCTCGACAATGAAGTAGACGCCTGGCACTCCACGCATCGCGACGCTCACCCGGTGGGCGCAACCATCGATGAAATGCTCAACGACACCGAGGCCTACGGCTCCGCCGTCAAAGCCGCCGATCCGACCGCGAAAGTCGTCGGTCTGGAAGTGTGGAATTGGACAGGTTGTTTTACAAGCGGCTATGACGCTCAGCATGGCCAGGGAACCGACCGCTCGTCCCATGGAAACATGGATGTTTACCCCTACATTCTCCAGCAGTTAAAAGCGTACGAGCAGGCGACCGGGGTTCGCGCGCTGGACTACCTGAGCATCCATTTTTATCCGCAGGGGAACGATGCGAGCGGCGACAATAGCGTCGCCAATCAGCTGCTGCGTAACCGCGCCACCCGCCAGCTCTGGGACCGGAATTACACGTCTGAGAGCTGGATGAACACCAAGATTTACGCCATCCCGCACCTGAAGGATTGGATCAACACGTACTACCCGGGAACGAAGACGGCGATCACCGAGTACAACTGGGGCGTCGAGAACACCATGAACGGCGCGACGACCATGGCGGACGAGCTTGGCGTCTTCGGCCGGGAGGGGCTCGACATCGCCACGCGCTGGGGCGTACCGGCCAGCCCCAGCTATGAGGCGTTCAAGCTCTATACCAACTACGACGGGAACAAGTCGACCTTCGGCGACACGAGCGTCGGCGCCACGGTGGTCAATCCGGACTACCTCTCGACCTTCGCCGCGATCCGCAGCAGCGACGGCGCTCTGACGATCATGGTAATCAACAAGACGCTCTCGGGAACGACTCCGGTCACGCTCAACATCGCCAACTTCAAGGCCGCCTCGTCGTCGCACGTCTGGCAGGTCAGTTCCCCGGCCATCGTCCAGCAGCCGGACGTTCCAGTGACTTCGGGGACCATCAGCCTGACGGTCCCTGCCTCCTCGATCACCCTATTCGTCGTGCCGACTCTCACGTCCCCGATCCTGAAGACCCTGACGGCCAGCGCATCAGCGGTCGCTGGCGCGAACCTGACAGCATACGCCACCCTCCAGCAGCCTGCGCCCGTCGGAGGAGCTCATATACTGATCAGCAGCAGCTCTCCCGCGATTAGCTCCGGCATGATCGTCATCCCCGCCGGGGCTTCGAGCGGCTCGACGGCGCTCGCCACGCATCCCGTCGCCGCCGACGCGCTCGTGACGCTGAGCGCGCCCTCGGGCGACGCGACGAAGAGTGTGAACGCCGCCGTACTGGCGTCCTTCCAGAATATCGCCTTTGCTGCTCCCTCCGGGTACGGCGGCTTGGCGACCGCCATCGGAGTAGCGCTCTCCGGCCCGGCTCCGGCGGGCGGGGTAACGGTGACGCTGTCGAGCTCTGACAGCAAGATGCTGCCTGCGGGAACGCGGTTCACCATCCCCGCCGGTTCGTCCGGCGCATGGCTGAAAGTCACCCCCACCCCGGTCACCTCCGACACGGTCGTCACGGCGACCGCGACGCTCGGGTCCGTGACGAAGTCCGCAAGCTATACCGTGAAACCTGCGACGCTGCAAAGCGTGACGGCGCCCGCAACCGTGAACGCCGGTTTGAACATCACCGTCCGGGCTTACCTGACCGGCCCCGCCCCTGCGGGGGGAATTGCCGTTCCGGTCGTGTCCAGCTCGGCAGCCATCACTGGATCAACGATCTCGGTCCCCGCTGGCGCTGTGAACGGCTCGGGGGTATTCGGCTCGCACCCCGTCGCCGCCGATACGCTCGTCACGCTGACAGGAAGCGTCGGCGGCGTGACGAAGAGCGCGAATGTCACCGTACTGGCGTCATTGCAGACCATCGCCTTCAGCGCTCCGTCCGGCAAGGGCGGCGTCTCGGCCGCCATCGGGGTTGCGCTCTCCGGCCCCGCTCCGGCGGGCGGGGTGACGGTAACGCTGTCGAGCTCCGATAGCAAGATGCTGCCGGCGGGAACGCAGCTCACCATTCCCGCTGGTTCGTACGGAGTCTGGCTGAGGATTACGCCGTCCAAAGTTTCCGCCGATACGATCATCACGGCGACCGCGATGCTGGGCTCGTCCTCCAAGACCGCGAGCTATACAGTAACAGGTCCTTGAACCGCACGCGACTAATCGTCAGGGCGATACGCCTTCTTGCTTGACATAACCGCCTCAGCCGGGGTTATGTTCTCTCACGATCGGCAAGAGCGCTGCGGTCGCGATTAAACCGTGATCGGACGATTTTTCATTGACACGGGACGTTCTCCGTGTGATTGCTTTCTGAACAAAGATCGAAGGAAGATATCAACGAATGCCTGCCAATATGATATGCCTGTCTCTTCTCTGCGCCGCCGCCATTGTGGGCGGAGGCGCCGGCTTGCGCGCCGCGGCCGCCGATTCGGATGGCGCCGACGCGCCCCCGTACGCGACAACCCAGGTGATCTCCAGTGACGATTCCGACGCCGTCATCACCGAGAAGGCGGCGAAGGTTTTGCCGCGCCCCAATCAGACAGCCTGGATGCGGCTGGAGACGACGTTTTTCCTCCACTACGGCCCCAATACATTCAACAAGGTTGAGTGGGGCAGCGGTCTTGAAGAACCCTCGGATTTCAATCCGACCGCGTTCAACGCCGACCAGTGGTGCCGCGCGATTAAGGACGCCGGCGGCAAAATGATCGTGCTCGTTTGTAAACATCACGATGGACTATGTCTGTGGCCGACTCGTTACACCCAGCATTCCGTCGCCTCCAGTGTCTGGCTTGACGGCAAGGGCGACGTAGTGAAAGCGGTCGCCAAAGCCGCCCAGGCTCACGGTCTCAAGCTGGGCGTTTACCTTTCGCCTGCGGATCTCTACCAGCTAAAGATAAATCCGAAGAATCCTGGCGGATACTACGGAAACGAAAGCGAAAAACTCCCATCGGCGATCCCCACCGATCCAGTCAGCTTCAAGAATAACCCGTCGCAAGGCCGCACGCCGGCAAAGGGCTTCAAGAGTTACACGTACACGGTGGACGACTATAACCGTTACTTCCTGAACCAGCTCTATGAATTGCTGACCGAGTACGGTCCAATCGCCGAAGTCTGGTTCGACGGCGCAAATCCGGACCCCAGCGTCCACGAAACCTACGACTACAATGCTTGGTATGACCTGATCCGCAGCCTGCAGCCGCATGCCGTAATCATGGGCAAAGGCCCGGATGTTCGCTGGGTGGGCAATGAAGGTGGTTACGGACGCACCACGGAATGGAGTGTCATTCCTCTGCCTGTATCGCCCGAAAAATTTACCTGGCCCGACATGTACGGAGATCTTGGCAGCCGCGCCAAACTCACTCCCGGTTCGCACCTCTGGTGGTTTCCCGCGGAAACGAATTTCACCATTCTCGATAACGGCGCGTGGTTCTGGGCGCCAGGCAAGAAACCCAGAAGCGCCTCGGAGTTGGTGGACGTCTATTACCGGTCGATCGGCCGTAACTCAAATCTCATTTTGAACCTTTCTCCGGACAGTCGCGGGCTGATACCGGATGATGAGCTGGCGGCTTTGAGCCAGATGAGCCGCATCGTGAAAACGACCTTTGCGAAGGATCTGGCCGCCGGCGGAAAGGTCGCCGCCGACACAAGCAGCGCCAGCCACGCCCCCTCTTTCGTGTTGGACGGAAATATCGATACCTGGTGGGAAGCCGCGCCAGGACACACCAGCGCCGCGCTGACGCTGGAGCTTCCCAGGGAAATCACATTTGATGTCGTTTCGCTTCAGGAAGCGGTGGATCACCGCAGCCAGAGAATCGAATCGTTCGCCATTGACACGTGGAGCGGTTCCCAGTGGATACCTGCCGAGCATATCGAGTCCGACGAACTGACGACTGTAGGACACAAACGCCTTGTGCGGTTGAAGGCGCCCGTGACAACGAGTCAGGTGCGCATCCGCATTACCGGTTCCCGGATGGAGCCGACCATCGCCGAAATCGGACTCTTTAAACAAACGACCGATATGCTGCCTCCGAAGATTTCCGAACGCGCCTCAAACGGTTCCGTCACTTTGAGCAATGCGAACGGCTCTTCCATCGTTTACACTGTTGATGGAACTGCTCCGACGGCCAAGTCGCCTGTCTATAGCTCACCCATCCCCATGGCGTCCGGTGGTGTCGTGAAAGCCGCGAATTTGCAGCCTCACGGTCAAATTGGCCTGGTGGCGGAAAAGCAATTCGCGGGTTTGATGGCGAATGCGTGGAAGGTCGTTAGCGTGGACAGCGAAGAAACCGCCCACGGTAATAACGCCGCAAGCAATGCGCTGGACGGCAATCCCTCGACATTCTGGCATACACGCTGGGATGGTGATCTGACGTTGCCCCATACCATCACGGTCGACATGGGGACATCGCACCGGATCGCCGGGTTTACGTATCTGCCGCGCCAGGATGGACAGCCCAATGGCGTCGTGGAAAAGTACCGATTTGAAACCAGCACGGACGGAGTCCACTGGGTGACCGCCATCGAATCGGGTATGTTCGCCAATATTCGAAACAATCCGTCACTCCAGCAAGCGACCTTCTCGCCTACTGACGCCCGATTCTTCCGTTTCACATCCCTGCAAACGGTCAACAAGGATGGCTGGACGTGCGCCGCTGAAATCTCCGTGCTGCCGGCCCAGTGAGAAAGAGGCCGTGATGGATACCATGATATACCGCAATCCCGTGCTTCCCGGCTTTCATCCGGACCCCAGCATCTGCCGTGTGGGCAGCGACTACTATCTCGTCACGAGCACGTTCGAGTACTTTCCGGGCGTTCCGATCTTCCACAGTACGGACCTCGTCCACTGGCGGCAGATCGGCTACTGTCTGACTCGCGACAGTCAGCTTCCTCTGAAGTCAGCCGGCAGCTCCGCCGGGATCTATGCGCCCACGATCCGGTGGCGTAACGGCATATTCTATATGGTGGTCACGAATGTCTCGGGGATGGGAAATTTCTACGTCACCGCGAGGAACGCCGAAGGTCCATGGTCAGAACCTGTTGTCATCGATGAAAACGGAACTCCGGTTGAAGGAATCGACCCTTCGCTCTTTTTTGATGATGACGGCGCCGTCTATTTCTCAGGCACGACGGGAACGGCCGCCATCGACATCGAGACGGGAGCGCTGCGGAGCGATCTCAAGCAGATCTGGACCGGCTCTGGCGGACGCTATGCCGAGGCGCCGCATCTCTACAAGATCAACGGCCTGTACTACTGCATGCTCGCCGAAGGCGGAACCGAGCCAGGCCATATGGTGACCATCGCCCGCAGCGGGAGTCCCTGGGGACCTTACGAGCCATGTCCACGCAACCCGATTCTGACACATCGCGACCGGGGCGGGTGTCCCATACAATCGACGGGCCACGCCGACCTCATTGAGGCGCACGACGGCTCATGGTGGGCGGTGTTCCTCGCGACCCGCGTTTCGGCAAAATATCCGAATGTCCACCATCTCGGCCGCGAAACGTTTCTCGCCCCGGTGACCTGGGATTCCGAAGGATGGCCGATCATTGGAAACCAGGGCGTCGTTGACCTTGAGATGCCTGCGCGCGCGTTTATGATTGCCTCGGAACAGGAGCGGAAAGCCACAAGCCGTGATGATTTCGACACGGATACCCTGGCGCTGCCCTGGAACTTCCGCCGCAATCCCGATCCAGATCTCTGGTCGCTATCGGAGCGTCCCGGCAGCCTGACATTGAAATGCTCAGCGGTCACGTTAAATGACGTTGCGCAGCCTGCATTTGTCGGACGCCGCCAGGAGCATTTCCAATGCCGTTTCTCGACGGGTCTCGCATTTGATCCCCAGACGGCTCTGGAAGAGGCCGGGTTAACCGTGATTATGAACGAGGAACATCATTATGAGATATTCGTTCGCGGCGACGGGGGTGGAGGCAGAACGGTCGCCGTTCGCCGGCGGATCGGCGATCTGGTCGCCGTCGTCGCCGAAGAGCCTCTCGGCCATGGCGATGTCATCCTGTCGATCGACGCCGACCCGGAAGAATATCATTTCGGCTGCATGGAGCGGAACGGCAGCCGGAAGACGCTCGCGTCTGGCTCAACGCGGTATCTCTCCACCGAGGTCGCCGGCGGTTTTACCGGCGTCTACCTCGGCATGTACGCGACATCCAACCACCACGAATCGACGGCCGCCGCCCATTTCGACTGGGCGGAATACACATTCGAATAAAGTCACCGGGCAGGACCGGAAAATATCATCCAGGAAAGATTGATCTCATGCTCTCGACACGACTGCGCGCCGATCGCCGATTTTCGCGCTCAATGCTATTCAGTATCGCTTTCGCCGGCGCGCACATGCTGGCGCTCCCCGCGCACGCCCAGCACAACGGCGACCGCCAGCGGCTGCGTATCGACGCGGACTGGCGCTTTAAGCTGATCCCGATGGCAATACTGGAAAAGCAAACCTCGCTCACGGACTGGAGCTGGACCCCGGCCTCGCCAGGTGAGACCGGCGACGCGGCGCTGCCTGACGAGAGCAACCACGCATGGCGGCCGGCGACGCTCGGCCAGGATGTCTTTGACCAGAAGCCGGGTTATGCGTGGTATCGCGCCAAGCTGCCGGCGCTTGCCGGGACTCTGCGCTCACTGCACTTCCGAGGCGTGGATGACAAAGCCATTGTCTACCTGAATGGCAAGCGTATGATGAGCCATGAGGGCTGGGACCAACCCTTTGATGTCCCGCTCGATTCGGCTTGGAACCCAGCCGGAGAGAACAATCTGCTCGTCCTGGTTCAGAACACCGGCGGTCAGGGCTTCATCTGGAAAGATGTCTTCCTCGGTCTCTACCGGGCGCCTCAAGCCATCGGCGATCCGTCTCAGCCCGGCTATGACGACTCCGCATGGCGGCCCGTCCATCTGCCGCACGATTATGTCCTGGAAGGGCAGGTAACACCGACCGCAGACAATGGACATGCCAATCTGGTCCCGGTCAAGTCGTGGTATCGCAAAACATTCACGCTTCCAGTTGCCGACAAAGGCAAGAGCGTGTGGATCGACTTCGACGGGGTTTACCGCGATGCGAAGGTCTACCTGAACGGCCAGCTTGTTGGCGAGCACCCGTGCGGGTACACGAGCTTCCGGTACGACATCTCGCAGGCTGCGCATTACGGCGGCAAGAACGTGCTCGCGGTCCTCGTCGATCCAACCCAATTTGAGGGATGGTGGTACGAAGGCGGCGGCATCTACCGGCACGTCTGGCTGAATGTCGCCAATCGGCTGCACGTGGCGCCGTGGGGAACGTTCGTCACCGCCACTTTGCCCGAGCCCATCCCTGGCCGCGAGCCGGCGCCGGCGACAGTCACCATGCGAACGACCCTCTCCAGCGCCAGCCCGGCCGTCAGGGCGACCCTGGTCTCGACCATCCTGGACGAAGCCGGCCGGGTGGTGGCGAAGAGCACGGATCCTATCCGCGCGCGCTCCGTCACTCAGCGCCTGACCATCACCCGCCCGCGCCTCTGGTCCCCAGACACGCCCACGCTCTACACGGCGCACAGCGCCGTCGTTTTAGGCGACAAGGCGGTGGATACGGTCGATACGTCCTTTGGCGTCCGCACGATTCGGTTCGACGCCAACCACGGCTTCTTCCTGAACGGGCGGCCGCTCAAAATCAAGGGGACCTGTAACCATCAGGACTTCGCCGGCGTCGGCAACGCCGTGCCCGACCGGCTCGAATACTGGCGCGTGAAGAAGCTTAAGGCAATGGGCGGCAACGCCTGGCGCATGTCGCACAATTCGCCGAATCCGGAGCTGCTGGACGCCTGTGACAAACTGGGCATGCTGGTAATGGACGAGAACCGCCACCTTGGCGACGTCGAGACGACGAAGGCGACCTCCGGGACTACCGCGAGCGACTTCACCAATCTCGACAGCATGATCCTGCGCGACCGTAACCACCCAAGCGTCATCCTGTGGTCGCTCTGCAATGAAGAATGGGTCCAGGGCTCCGCGGACGGCGCCAGGCTCTTTTCGGCATTGAAGCGGGAGACACAGCGGCTGGATACGACTCGCCCGATCATGTGCGGCATGAACGGAGGCTTCGGCGCGGGAATCTCGAACGTGGAAGATATCCAGGGCTTCAACTACAATACCGAGGAATATGACAAGTTCCACGCCGCCTACCCCAAACAGCCATGCATCGCGAGCGAATCGGCGAGCACGAACACGACGCGCGGCGTCTACAGCGTCGAACGTGAGAAGGGCTACGCTTCCGCATATGATAAAAATGTGGGAATCTCGATCGCGACGGCTGAGGACGCCTGGCGGCCAATCGCCGAGCGAGAGTATATGGCCGGAGCGTTCGTCTGGACAGGATTCGATTATAAGGGAGAGCCGCAGCCGTTCGGTTGGCCGGCGATCAACTCGAATTTCGGGATCATGGATCTGTGCGGATTCCCGAAGGACAATTACTACTACTATCAGTCCGTTTGGGGTAATCGGCCCATGGCGCACCTGCTGCCGCACTGGACCTGGCCGGGTAAAGAGGGTCAGCCGATCGATGTTTGGGCGTTCAGTACGGGTGCTCGCGTCGAGCTCTTCCTGAACGGGAAGAGCCTGGGTGTGAAGGACACGCCCTTTGTCGGGCATGTCTCCTGGAGCGTCCCCTACACGCCGGGAACCCTAACGGCGAAGGCATACGACAAGGCCGGGAAGCTGATCGCAGCCGACACAGAGGTGACCGCCGGCGCGCCGGCCGCCCTGCGTCTCAGCGCGGACGATACGACGGTCCTTGCCGACGGCGAGGATGTGCTTCCCGTGGCCGTAACCGTCGTCGATGCGCACGGACACTTCACGCCAACGGCGTCGAACCCGGTAACGTTCTCCGTCGCGGGACCTGGGCGGATCGTCGGCGTCGGCAATGGCGATCCGAGCGATCACTCGCCGGACAAGGCCACCCAGCGGCGCGCCTTCAACGGTCACTGCCTGGTCGATGTGAGCGCCCGAGGGCCGGGCAAGATCGTGGTCACGGCCAGCGCGCCCGGCCTTACCCCCGCGACATTCGTCGTGCGCGCCGCCGCGCAATAGCGCTCGAAGGAGTCTGGCCCTTGAAATTCATGCACAGTAGCTGGCGCTGCCGCTCCGCGCAGCAATCGCCGTTGCTATTATTGACGGTGACAATTGCCGGCGCCATGGGAATGGCGATCCCGACAGCGGCGCAGCAGAATGGCGGCCGCCAGCGGCTGAGCCTGGACGCCGGCTGGCGCTTCCGGGCAATCCCGGTCGCGGCACTGGACCAGACGACATCGATTTCGGACTGGACCTGGACCCCGGCGTCCGACAACGAGATCGGCGACGTATCGAAGCTTGACGAAAGCAAGCATCCCTGGCAACCGGCAACGCTCGGCCAGGACGTTTTCCACAACCAGCCTGGCTACGCCTGGTTTCGAACCACGCTGCCTGCGCTTACGGGCAAGGGCCGCACGCTGCACTTCCGGGGCGTGGACGATAACGCGGTCGTGTTCCTGAACGGCAAGCGCCTGGCGAGCCACGAGGGATGGGACGAACCGTTCGACGTTTCTCTGGATTCAGCCTGGGATTCGGCCAGCCCGAACAACGTCCTTGTCCTGGTGAGGAACACCGGCGGGGGCGGCTACATCTGGGACGGCGTCACCCTCGGCAAATACCGGGCGGCGCAGACCGACGGCGATCTATCGCAGCCCCGCTATGACGATTCGCACTGGCGCACCGTAAACGTTCCGCACGATTACGTGATCGAGCAGCCGTTTACGGAAAAGATCGATCCGCAGCACGCATCCCTGCCGACGCCGTCCGCCTGGTATCGGAAGACGATTGTCATTCCAAACAAAGATCGGAACAGGGATTATTGGCTCGACTTCGATGGGATCTATCGCGACCCGCAGATCTATGTGAACGGCAAACGGGTCGGAGGACGCCGGAGCGGCTATCTTCCGATCCATATCGACCTCTCGTCGCTGGCGAAGCCGGGGGAGCGTTTGACGATCGCGGTGCATGTCGATCCCTCAAAGTTCGAGGGCTGGTGGTATGAGGGCGGCGGAATCTACCGCCACGCGTGGCTGACATCCGTGGACCGTCTTCACATCGAGCCGGACGGCGTCTGGGTCGCGCCGAAGGCGGTGGGAAGCGAGGCGAACCCGGATTCGGCCACTGTCGAGACGAGTGTCGCGCTCAAGAACTCTGGCGCCGGCAGCCAGGTATACACAGTCGTCGAACGAGTACTCAGCCCTGGCGGAAAGATGGTCGCTTCGCTCCGGACGAACTCGTCCGAGCCGATCGGCGCGGGAGCGAGAGCGATATCGAAGGTCCGCATCCCACTCCCCCACCCGTTGCTGTGGTCGCTGGAAACGCCGAACCTTTACAAATTGGAGACGTCACTTGAAATCGCCGGCCATCAAGTCGATCGCGTTGTGACGACGTTCGGCGTCCGCACCGTTCGTTTCGACCCGAACAAAGGATTTTTCCTGAATGGGAAATCGATCAAGATCAAAGGCGTCTGCAACCACCAGGATTTCGCGGGAATCGGCGTCGCGCTTCCCGACAATCTCCAATCTTGGCGCGTGAAGAAGATGCAGGCCATGGGCGCCAACGCCTGGCGCATGTCCCACAATCCGCCCAACAACGAGCTGCTGGATGCTTGCGACCGGTTGGGGGTGCTCGTTCTCGACGAAAACCGGCACCTGGGAGATACTTACGTCCCGCACACGTACGCGGAGAACACGACGGCGGACGACCTTACCGATCTGGACGACATGATCGTCCGAGATCGAAATCATCCCTCGATTTTCGCCTGGTCACTCTGCAACGAAGAGCCTCTTCAAGGGACAGACACGGGAGCCGAGTTGTTCAAGAAGATGATCGCGCACGTTCGCCGGCTCGATCCGAGCCGCCTCGTGACCTGCGCGATGAACGCGAGCTGGGGCAAGGGCGTCTCCCTCGTCGAAGACATTCAGGGCTGCAATTACCTGAACGAGAGCTTCGAGAACTTCCACAAGGCTTTTCCCAATCAGCCGATGCTCTTTACGGAGTCGTCAAGCGCCGTTTCGGATCGCGGCGTCTACGAGAATGATAGCGCGCGAGGCTACGTGGGCAACTACACCGACTTCAGCCTTGAGTGGCTCAACTGGGTCCGCCGAACGGAAGACGCCTGGAAGCCGATCGCGGAAAACGACTACCTTTCGGGGGCTTTCGTGTGGACGGGATTCGATTACAAGGGCGAGCCGTCGCCGTATGGCTGGCCGAATATCAGCAGCCACTTCGGCATTCTCGATATGTGCGGGTTCCCCAAGGACGTCTACTACTATTACAAAGCCAACTGGGGGGATGCGCCGGTCGTGCATATTACCCCGCACTGGACCTGGCCCGGACGCGAAGGCAAGCCGATCTCGGTCATCGTATTTTCGAATGAACCCACGGTCGATCTGAGTTTGAACGGCGTCAGCCTGGGACGAAAAGCGTGTCCGCGGAACGGACATGCCGAATGGTCCGTCGTGTACGGGCCGGGAACCCTGACCGCCAAGGCCTACGACGCCAGGGGACAATTGGCCGCCACGGACGAGACGGTGACAGCCGGAAAGCCGTACAAGATCGTACTGCGAACGGATCTGACCAAATTGTCGGCCAACGGCGAGGATGAAAGCGTCATCGAGGCGGCAATTGTCGATGAGAATGGCAAATTCGTCCCTCTGGCCTCCACCAAACTGGAGTTCACGATCTCCGGCGACGCCGGCCTAATTGCCGGGACCGGCAACGGCGATCCGAACGACCACACGCCCGATGCGTCCAATGAGCGCAGCGCCTTCCATGGTCGCGCCGTCGCGATCATTCGCTCGACCGGAACGCGCGGCGAAGTGAGAATCACGGCGCAGGGCGCCGATCTGCAGCCTGCAAGCACCACGATTGGTTTTGACTACTAAAAGTTATGAATAAATCAAGCCTCTTCCGCACAAGTCTCGTCGCCGTCGCGACGGTCGCTTGCATGACGCCGGCGTTCGCCGCGGATTTCTATGTCTCGCCAAACGGCAGCGACGACGCGCCCGGCACGCTGGTAAAGCCCTTCGCCACTCTGGCGCGGGCGCAGAAAGCGGCGCATTCAGTCGCGGGAAAGAAACCCATCACCATCAATCTGAGGGCCGGTACATATTACCTGCCCGCTCCGCTTGTTCTGACAAGCGCGGATTCCGGCGCGAGTGGCGCGCCGGTAACCTACCAGGCGTACAAAGGGGAACAGGTCGTCGTGAGCGGAGGGCGGCTCCTGCATCCCTCTTGGGAGCCGTACCGCAACGGGATCATGAAAGCGTCAGTCCCTGCGGACTGCGCCACGGATCAGCTCTTTGTCAATGGGCGGCGCCGCATACTCGCCCGCTACCCGAACTACGATCCCAATCAGCGCATCCTCGGAGGCTATTCGGCGGACACCATCAGCTCGGAGCGCGCCAAACGGTGGGCCGATCCAACCGGTGGCGTCATTCACGCGATGCAGGCGATGGAATGGGGAGACCTCCGGTACTGGATCACCGGCAAGGACGCGGGCGGCAATGTCACCTACGAAGGCGGGTGGCAGAACAATCGCCAAATTGGGATGCATCCCGAACAGCGCTATGTGGAGAACATCTTCGAGGAGCTGGATGCGCCGGACGAGTGGTTCCTCAATACGAAGTCCCACACTCTGTATTACTATCCGCCGGCTGGGCTCGATCTGAGCAAGGCGATCGTTGAAACGGTCCGGCTGCGATCGCTGGTCGAGATGCGCGGGGATGCCGCGCATCCCGTGCGCTTTGTCCGGTTCAAGGGAATCACCTTCCGCCATACGGCGGCGACATTTCAGGACAACAAGGAGCCTCTGGTGCGGTCGGACTGGACGATCTACCGTGGCGGCGCGCTCTTCTTCTCGGGTACGGAAAACTGCCTTGTCGAGAACTGCAACATCGAGCAGGTCGGCGGCAATGCGGTGTTTGTCAACAACTACAACCGCCGCCTGACGGTCCGTGGGTGCGATATTCCCGACGCCGGCTCCAACGGAGTCGCCTTTGTCGGCTCTCCTGAGGCCGTGCGCAGTCCGTTGTTCGAGTACGGCCAACGTCACGCCCTGTCTGAGATCGACCTCGCCGCCGGTCCCCGCACAAACAACTATCCGGCCGACTGCCTGGTTGAAGATTGCCTGATCTGCCGCTCTGGACGCGTCGAAAAACAGACGGCGCCAGTCGAGATCGATTTGGCTGCGAGAATTACGGTGCGGCGCTGTTCGATCTACGACGTTCCGCGCGCCGGGATCAACATCGGCGACGGGTGCTGGGGCGGGCATGTGATCGAGTTCTGCGACATTTTCGACACCGTCAAAGAAACGGGAGACCACGGCTCGTTCAATTCCTGGGGGCGCGACCGCTACTGGGGACTCACCGGCGTCGATCTGAACAATGACGCCGACTGGAACGCGCATCAGAACCTGCCGTTTCTCGACGCGGTTGAACCGATCACCCTTCGAAACTCGCGTTGGCGATGTGATCACGGCTGGGATATCGATCTTGACGACGGTTCCTCGAACTACCATATCTACAACAACCTGTGCTTGAATGGCGGGATCAAGAACCGCGAGGGCTACGGGCGGCTCGTTGAAAACAACATCATCGTCAACAACACGCTCCACCCGCACGTCTGGTTCGCACATAGCGGGGATATCTTCAGGCGCAACATCGTCTTCGTCGACGCCTACCGGCCGGCGGGAATGCCGTCCGACCGTCCCTGGGGCGCGCAGATGGATGAGAATCTGGTGGATCAGCCCGGCCTTATCGAGCCGCATCCCGCTCAAGGGCTCGCGGCGATGTCCCATCGCGACGCCGCCTCTATCGTCGCGGACGCGCGCTTCGTCAACCCGGCCGGCGGAGACTTTCGGGTCTCAAGCGATTCTCCGGCCCTGGCCCTGGGTTTCAAGAACTTTCCAATGGATCAGTTCGGCGTCGTCAGTCCGCGCCTCAAGGCGATCGCCCGGACGCCGGAAATACCGGCGATCGTCGGGCAAGCGAGGGGCGGCGATGCCCAGGCGCCCGCAGCCAGCTCGGGCATTGCATTTGGCGCGCGCGTGCGCAATATCTTGGGCCTGGGAGATCGCTCCGTCTATGGCTTACCCGGCGAAAGCGGCGTGCTGATATTGGACACGCCAGTGGGCAGCGCCGCGCAGAAGTTCGGCCTGGCTCCAAGCGATGTGATCATCGCCGCCGACAATCATGCCGTGCATACGATCACGGATCTGCTTAAGATCTGCGATCTTAAGCAGGGCAAGACGCTGCATTTGACTGTTATCCGCCAGCAGAGGAAAGCCGATGTGGATATTGCCATGTGAGCGGCGTATCCGCCGGCAGATCGTCGGCCAATATCGTCCAAGAGAGCGACAATCACCATCCGAATCGACGACTAATAATTCTCAGCAAAGGCGCCGTTTACCGAACAAGCACAATGAAAAAACTCCTTTTATGTCTCTCATTACTTCTCATCAGCAGCATGGCGAAAGCCGCCGAAATGCGCGTGATGTCGCCAGATGGAAAAATCACGTTCATCGTCTCTAATGAGGCAGGATTACGGTATCGCGTTCAAGTTGACGGCAAATTGGTCGTGACAGATTCACGATTGGGATTGCAGTTCAAGAATGCGGAGCTGGGAGCAGACACCCTGATTGTCTCCATGCAGAAACTACAGCACAAGGGGACCTGGGAGAATCCCTTTGGCAAGAGCCGCGTGGTGTCCGATCATTGGAATCAAGCTCGGTTCACCTTGCAGGAAAAAGGGACCAACCGCCAATTTGGGCTGATCGTGCGGGCATATAACGATGGAGTGGCGTTTCGCTATGATTTGCCTCTCGCTTCCGGGTTGGGCAACTTCGTTCTGACTAAGGAACTGACCGAGTTTTGCTTCGCGGACGATGATCGCAGCTGGCTGGGCAATGAATCGTCTTGTGCGGAGTGCCAGTATCCAGCGACCAAATTGAGCAAGATCCCCATGACAACTCCTGACCAGTGGCGTCGCGGGCAGCCGTACTGGGGAGTTCTGCCGCTTGTGACTCAGACGCCCAGCTGCACTGTCGCCGTGGCCGAATCAGATTTGCTCGATTGGGCTGGGATGTTCCTTTCGGGAACGGGCGGTACGGGTGTTACGGCTTCGCTTGCGTCGCGCACTGACGGGAACGGCTTGGTGGTTTCCAGCGTCCCTCGCCAAAGTCCCTGGCGGGTGTTAATGATCGGCCGTAAGAGCGCGGATCTGCTGAACTCGAATTTCGTGGCGACGCTCGCCACTCCCAATGAATTGGGCGATGTTTCCTGGGTTAAGCCTGGCGTGAGCTCCTGGGACCCTTGGTGGACCGGGGTCAACCCGCACTTGCCGCAATACACAGGATTAGATGCGCGCGGTGACACCGCCGCGGACAAAGAATATATTGACTTTGCGTCGGAAATGGGTTGGTCGTATCAGTTGGTGGATTGGCGCTGGTATCAAGATGACCTCACTCAGCCGCTGCCCCACATCAACATTCCCGAACTGGTAAGCTATGCGGGCAACAAGGGCATTCGGCTGTTTTTGTGGATGCACTCGAATGATGTGACGCGCGAGGGCTTCGACAAGGTGTTTTCAAAGGCGGCTAGCTGGGGATTTGCCGGCGTCAAAATCGATTTTATGAACAGCGACAGCCAGGAAACGGTGCAATGGTATGTCGCGGCCCTCAAAGCGGCCGCCAAATATCAGCTGATGGTTGATTTTCACGGCGCTTATAAACCCACTGGCTTGTCTCGCACTTATCCGAACCTGATCACTCAGGAGGGAGTGCTGGGCAACGAATACAATAAACTTGGCTACCTTTGCACCCCGGAACACACGGTGACTTTGCCCTTCACACGGGGGCTTCTGGGGCCGATGGATTTCACGCCGGGCGGTTTCCTCAATCGCAGCCCGTCTGATTTCAAAGTCACATTTCCTGCGGAGGTGATGGGCACGCGCGCGCGCCAGTTGGCGATGACGGTAATTTATCAGAGTCCCTTGCTCGTGATGTGTGATAGTCCGGCCAATTACTCCCACCAACCCGGCGTCGAATTTCTGCGGGCATTGCCAACCGCGTGGGATGAAACCGTCATTCTGGGCGGAGACATCGGCCAATATGTCGCCGTGGCGCGGCGATCGGGAAATCGTTGGTATTTGACCGCGATGAACGGCGATACAATGAGCCATATTACGCTGCCTCTGAATTTTCTCGGCAAGGGTAAATGGCGTCTCGATAGCTTCGCCGACTCCTTGGAAGCGAACGCTCAGGCCACTGCAATCAATGAGATAACCACCCCCGTGAATTCCAAGATGCTCCTGCCCGTTACGCTGCTGCCCGCAGGAGGATATGCAGCGATTTTGAGCAAAAAGTAAAGACGTAAGCGAGATGATGGAATGACAAACGACACAACGCCCTTGGCGCCGCGTATCCGCTTAAAGATCGATCACAGCTGGAGATTTCTCCGCAATGACGCCACAGGCGCGGAAGCGCCCGCCTTCGATGACCTGGAATGGCGCTGCGTCGACTTGCCGCACGACTATAGCATGGAAGACCTGCCTCCGGGATCCGCCATCCAGGACCACTTGCGGATCGACGCCGACGGGTGGCGGATCCACGACGGGGACAATCTGGCTTGGAGCGCGGAAGATCTGGACGAGAGCGCATGGCGACAGGTCGAAGGCCGGGCCATGACCGGAATGCCTGAGCGCAGTTACGCCTGGGTTCAGCCGGGACCATAGCCGCGTCATCGGCCCGGCGACGTCGTCGCGACACTGTTCTAAAAACTGCTCCGAGAGAGTAAAATTGATCTGGTAGTCCGCAGCTGATCCCTTGTTGTGTGGTAACTCCAAGGATACTCCGTGGACTACTATTTTTTTGCCACGACCAAGTGACAGAAACGATGATACACAATCACTTGCCGCTCGGCGCATTGCACGATCGCCGAGCAGGCGGCAAGACGATGCAAGGAGATTCACCCATGACTCACACAGACGAAAAGCGGATTTCACGCCGTCGTCTCTTGGCAATGGCGGGCGCATCGGCGGGAGCGAGTTTGCTCGCGCAGCGTCCCCTTTTCGCGGATCAGGCCGAAGCCGCCCCGGCGGCGAACAAGGCGGCAGGCGATCCGCAGACATCCTTTGGATCACTGAAACAGATCGACGCTGGCCTGCTCAACGTGGGCTACGCGGACGAAGGGCCGATCGACGGTCCGGCGGTCATCCTGCTGCACGGATGGCCGTACGACATTCACAGCTTTGTCGATGTCGCGCCGCTGCTGGTCAAGCAGGGCTATCGGGTGATCGTCCCGTACCTGCGCGGCTATGGCTCGACGAGTTTTCTGTCCAGCGAGACGACCCGGAATGGTCAGCAATCCGTCGTCGCCGTCGATATCATCGCCTTGATGGATGCGCTCAAGATCGAGTCGGCGACGATCGCTGGTTTTGATTGGGGAGCGCGAACAGCCAACATCATCGCGGCGCTCTGGCCGGAGCGATGCAAGGCGCTGGTCTCCGTGAGTGGTTATCTGATCGGCAACCAGGCAGCCGGCAAAGCGCCCCTGCCGCCGGAGGCGGAGCTGCAATGGTGGTATCAGTTTTATTTCGCGACGGAGCGCGGCCGGGCTGGTTACGAAAAGAATCGGCACGACTTCGCGAAACTCATCTGGCGGATCGCGTCGCCGAAATGGAGCTTCGAGGACGCCGTGTTCGATCGCACTGCCGCGTCGTTCGACAACCCGGATCATGTCGCCATCGTGATTCATAACTACCGCTGGCGCCTCAGCCTGGCGGACGGTGAGCCGAAATATGACGAGCTGGAAAAGCGTCTCGCGGCCGGTCCGATCATCACCGTTCCCACCATCACCCTGGAAGGCGACGCCAACGGCGCCCCCCACCCCGACAGCGCCGTATACCAAAAGAAGTTCTCGGGCAAGTACGCCCATCGGCTCATCAAAGGCGGGATCGGGCACAATCTTCCTCAGGAAGCCCCGCAGGCTTTTGCCCAAGCCGTCATCGATGTCGGCAGTTTGTGAGATCACACGCCTTGTTTTTGCCTGCGGACGCCCCACTGGCGCCGCAGGCTCAGACGCTTCCCTATGCGAAAATATCTTGTCAATCCGCTTGACACCAGAAGCCGGATCCCTTAGGATGGAGATATCACCAACCTCAAAGGGGAATAGACAACGCCATGAACGACAAACTGTACGCCCAGCGGAAGTTTCGTGGAAGCTCTATGCAATTCGCGGTCGGCCTCACCGTCTCCATGTTCATCGCCGCCGGATTCGCGACGCCGGCTCACGCTCTTGCCCCAGCGTTTACATTCACCGCGACCGTACCGGCCACGGTCGTGGCGGGCAGTACGTTCACCTTCCCCGCGTCGATCACCGATGTCGGCGGGCAGGCTACCGACTACAACTCATACTTTCAGATCTACGACCAGGGTTTCCATTTTCAGGGTCAGACGTTCTATACGAACCAAACCTTTGCTCCTGGGCAAACACTCAATTACAACGTGGCGATCACCGCCCCGTCCACTCCCGGAACCTACTATCTGGCCGCGCTCATGTTCAACCAGGACTATTCGAGCGGAATTGTCAGTCAAGAGTTCTTTACTCCCACCTTTAACGTGGTGGCCGCCGCCGTCCCCGAACCGTCGTCCGCCATTCCCATCGGACTGTTTCTCATCGGATCCTTGATCCTGAACGTACGACTGCGACGATTATGCGTCTGAAACAACAACGCAGCCGCCCGAAGCCGCAGCGGCCTGACATGATCCTTCCGAAGCAGGCACGCCAATTGCCCATGCGCCATCGCGCCATGAAAGCCATTTCGTCCATTTCTCTTACCAATCAGATATAATGCTATCAAGCATCTATATCCGAGGTAAGCAGCCATGGCGAAGTTAGAAATAGAAATTTCTCCCGAGCTTTCCACATATCTTGAAGAGCAGGCCGCCTCAAGCGGCCTGACCGTCGAAGCGTGGGTCGTTCAAGCCATCACCCCTACCCCCAAAAAGACACTTGCGGAGGCGCTCGCGCCATATATCGTTCCTG
The DNA here is from genome assembly GCF_003574315.2 of Capsulimonas corticalis. GTDB lineage: Bacteria > Armatimonadota > Armatimonadia > Armatimonadales > Capsulimonadaceae > Capsulimonas > Capsulimonas corticalis. Next base: position 7,281,401 of record NZ_AP025739.1, read on the forward strand.
TGGAAAGTCGCGCGCCATTGCCGAAGCGCTCAGAGAACGACCACGGCGTACAGTTTGCGGAGGCGCTCGCCGCGAAGAAGGCGGAATTCAATAACCCCGATTTCCCGAACAAGACAAAATGGGATTGACCGCTCACTACTACGCGCAAAATTGCGGCTGACGCCGGCCGAGCGAGTCGAAAAACATCAGCGCGCTCTGTTAGTCTTCCTGGAAGTTCAGCGTGCTGGACGAGAAGGCCGATCCGTTGGAAACCATTCCGCGATGACACCAACCTATGCTGAACCAAACAATTGACACGCGCCTCGCGCATTCGCAAAGTATTTTGATCGCTGGCGGCGGGGGCGGATACGATGTCGTCTGCGGAGCGCCGATTGCCCTCGCGCTGGCGAGACAAGGCAAGGACGTACACATCGCCGGTTTTTCGTCGACGCCGATTAACGACATTGCGAACGCTACTCAGCACTCCCCATTCTTGGTGGAAGTGACCGCCCGCTCATCTCGACCGTCGTACTTCCCGGAGGGATGGCTGGCGAAGGCCCTGAGCGACCGAATGGCGCGAGACGTCTCGGTTTGGTGCATGGGGGCGTCAGGAGTCGGACCGCTCCTGGAGAGCTACACGCGGCTCGTCCGTGATTTATCCATTGACACGATTATCTTAGTGGACGGCGGCGTCGATTCATTGCTGCGGGGCGACGAAAACGCGCTTGGGTCTCCTCTGGAAGACGCGATATCACTCGCGGCGCTTTCGCTGCTCGAAGGGCCACAGCGAATACTTGCCGCCGTGGCGTTTGGAGCAGAGCGCCTCGATCAAATTTGTCATGCGCAGGTGCTGGCGCGTGTCGCCGCGCTGACGAACGCCGGAGCTTGGCTTGGCTGCGAATGCTTGGAAGGCGTGGCCGCAACAGACCTCAGCGAAATCGCGGAATATATATTGCAAAATCAGCGCGGAATGCGTCAAAGCATCGTCATCGCATCGCTCATATCCGCGATACGCGGCGACTTTGGCGACGTGGCGGTACTGCCGCATGCGACAACAACGCCGCCGTGGATATCACCGCTAACGTCGTTATTCTGGTATTTCGATCTTCCGGAAGTAGCGCGCCAGAATCTGTATTTGTCCAAGCTAATCAACACTACAACATATGATCAGGCAGCAGAATATCTTGGCGGATATCTCAAATCCCGAGTGAAGCGCGGTTGGGAAGCGATTCCCATTTAGTTTACGGACGACGAGCGCTGCAATTAAATCGGCTGGAATACGAAGAGTGTTTCAGAAATACACCGTCGCGGGCGCGGTCGTGCATGCGATACTCCATGAGTACGCGTGGATGATCTATTTTGCCGAGCCAGATTTGGATGGCGTAAGCAAAGATGTAGTCTTGGAATAATCGCAAAAAATTTGCGGTACAATACGATATTACTATCACCGTGTCACCAAAAATTGAGCGAGCGCTGACCGTCGAGGCGACACGGCTAGGAACGACGCCGGACTTATTGGCAGAGCAAATATTGACCACTTCTCTTGCAGCCGCATCCGACGGAGATCTATCGCTCCCATCTTCTGGTCAGACGCTGAGCAATCTTGTTGCTATGGCTCAGACGCTGGAACTGCGGGCAACGCCGTCCACAGACTCGGATATGCCATTTGGCGAAGCCATCGTGAATAAGTATCGCAGACAGAGTTTTACGCTGTGACGCTCATTGACGCCGATCCCCTTTTCGCTCTGCTTCATCGACGCGAATCCCTCCAAAATTGACAAGCGCCGCCGCCGACCCTTCACGATAGGATTCGCCGGCGGCGCTCGTCTTTCTTATTACTCCCCGAGTTTAGTGTTCGTACGCCCCCATATCAATCGCCGTACCCTGTACGCGCGACGCGCCGGCGTAGTCGAGGGTTCCGACGACGGTGGAGCCGAGGTTGGTTCCGGTGTTTCGCGCCGGGGAGCCGGTGTTGGTGTCGAGGGTCGGCGTGGTGGTGCTGACGAAGAGTGGGTCGGCGTAGGTGGAGTGGGCGTCCTGGCCGCTGGCGGTTTTCCAGGAGGCGAAGGTGTAGTCCCAGGCCGTTTGGTTGATCCACTGCCATTTCGCATTGGTGTTGCCGCCGGTGGAGTAGTAGTCGTTGTAGTCGAACACGCCGACGGCGGCGCCGTCGGTGGCGATGTCTTTGACGAAGACGTCTTGCGAGCCGGCGTAGAGGATGTTGTTTTTGAAGATGCTGTTTGTGGTTCTCCAGGCGATCTGGATCTCGCCGCACCACCAGTTGTTGGTGTCATTCGAATACAGGGTGTTGTTCACGAAGGTGCAGTGGTCCGTGCCGCCGGTTCCGCTGGACGCGTAGCCGCCGACTTCAATGGCGGCCGTGGCGTTTTTGTAGATCAGGTTGCCGCGCGCCGTGACGTAGCTGGTGACTTTCCCGACATTCTCGCTCGACGCCGAAACGCCAATGTCGCAGTTGCGGACTAAGTTCCGCTCCAGGATGATGTTTGTGCCGCCATCGACGTAAAGGCCGGCGCAGGTATTGGCGCTGTAATATGGGTTCGCGAGGGTCGAGCAGTTAAATACGGTATTGCCGGTCACCAAGCCGCTGCGCGCCTGATCGACCAGCGGCGAGGTTCCGTAGCCGCCCGCGAGGACGACGCCGATGTTGTTGTTGTCGTGGATGAGGTTATTGGAGACCGTGAATGTCGCGACGTTGCCGACCAGCGTGCAGGATTCGCTCCAGCCCGTCTTCAGCGCGTTGATCTCATTGCTGTCGATGGTGACGTTGTCGATGTCGCCGGAACTGCTATTGCCTCGGATCAGAATTCCGTGCGCGTTGCCGTTGCTGGACGCCGTGTTCGTGATATCGTGAATGTGACAGCTGAGGATCTGAATATAGCTGTCGGCGCCATCCACCATCACGCCGGCGGGGCTTGAGGTGGAGGAGGTCGATTGGCCGTTTCGGATCTCCAGCCCCAGGATCTTGATATAGTTGTGGTTCGAGATCTGGATGAGCCCATGGTCGTAGCTTGGGACCCAGCCGGTCCCGTCGATCACAGCGGCCTCGCCCGGGTAGTTGCGGAAAGTGATGTACCCGCCCGACGACGATCCGGAGACGTTGACATCGAAGGGCGCGTAGGAGCCGGCCCGGAAATAAACCGTCGCGCCGGCGGCGGCCGTGTTGGCCGCTTTCTGGCCGGTGCGCCAGGGGGCGGAGATCGTGCCGGCGTTCGAGTCGCTGCCGCTAGTGGAGACGTAGTAACTGACGCCCCCGGTGGAATACGTGACCACCGTCGGATCGAGCGTCACGGTCCAGCTCGCATCGGCGCCGGCAAAGGCAATGCGCGCCGATGTCGGCGAACCGATGGCGCTCAGCGGAACCGCAAACTGGACCGTTCCCGCGACCGGCGTCGTCTCCGTCACCACGCCGGACGCCGAGGCCCAGCTCCACGTCCCGCCATTCGCGGTGGATTTGTAGAGTCCGGTGTCTTCAATCAGGTAATCGGCGCCGATCCCGCTCACCGTGTACCCCGTGCTGGCGCTGCTGTCCGTGTCCAAATACACCTGAAAATGGGCGTAGGAGCCGGTATACGAAGCTTTGTAATAAAGATTCGTCCCATCGCTCCAGGTCGTTTCATTTGAGAAAGCAGCGAATGCGCTCTGCGGCAGCGCCGCGAAGGCAAGTAACATCATCGCTAATGCTTGCAATAATCGCAACGACAAACATTTTATGGTACGGAATAAAGTCGTTGATGCGAATGGTTTCATGGTAATCCTCCAAGATCCGATATGGCTTACACTGCGAGGCAATCATCTTCCGGGGTCTTTGAATTAGGAACCCGGGTATAAAACCCGGGTGAAATGCATGCCCCTATGAACGCTCTGACGTAAGGCGTGTCACCTCCTTTGTCGCAAATCCCTCAATTCTTGCCGCCGGTCGTCGCGATCCCTTGCACGAACGTCTTCTGTGTGAAGAAGAACAGAACCATCACTGGCAGCATGAAGATCGTTGAGTCAGCCATCAGCGACGCCCACTCGCTGCCGTGAGCGCCGAGGAGCTGCTGTAATCCGTAGGCAAGCGTGTAGCGCGCGGGGTTGTTGATGTAGAGCAGCGGCCCGAAGAAGTCGTTCCAGGTCGCCAGAAATTGAAACAGGGCGCAGGTCACTAGCGCCGGCCGCGCCAGGGGCAGCATTACCTGCCAGAAAATGCGCCATTCGCTGGCGCCGTCCACGCGCGCCGCCTCCGCCAGCTCGGCGGGGAGGTTTCGGAAGAACTGCGTTAGCAGAAAGATATAAAATGGCGCGCCGCAGAACGCGGGAACGATCAAAGGCAGGTAGGTGCCATACCAGTGAAGCCATCGGAAGAGCGCGACGGTGGGAACCATCGTCACTTGCGCAGGTATTGCAATCGTTGCGACCATGACGAGGAATAATACGGACTTTCCGCGAAACTCCTGCCGTGCGAAGCCGTAGGCGACCACGGCGCTGGAGATGACGGCGCCCACAACAGTGAAGAAACAAAGCAACAACGTATTTTTAAGATACATCGCGAACGGCACGGCGCGCAACGCTCGGGGATAGTTTTGCCACTCGATCGGATGCGGGAAGAGGCTGGCCCACGTGAGCGGACCGCCATGCGCGAAGATCTGCGCGTCGGGCTTCAGCGATGTCGAAATCATCCAGGCAAGCGGCATCAGCGCCGGGATACAAAGGACAAGCAGCGCCACATGCGCCAGAATGCTTTGAAGGCGGGTCAGACGCCCAAACGACGCGCGCCGTTTTGTTCTTCGGACGGGCATGGCGGCCGTCCGGGCTCGGTTTCCTGTCGCGTAGGACGCTTCCGGCATCGCGCCGGGCGACTCACTGCTCATTCCCTTGCTCCATTCTCGCGCGGTCACTACTGATCATATCCCAGCTCCCTGCGCCGGCGGCGCTCCCGCTCCGTCTCGCGCTCAAGCTGCGCCAGCGCCTCATTCGGCGTCACGGCGCCGCGCTCCGCCAGTTCATCTTTGCTCTGAATCCGATCCATCAGGAACTGCTGGTATGGCACGGGCGGCGTGGTGACCAGATTGGAGCTCGCCGCCAGCCGCACAAACGTCTGGTACTGCGGATAGCGACGCAGATAGGCCTGGTAGGCGGGCGAATTCGTCATCCGAGGCGACGACGGCAGCCAGCCAAAGGAGGCGTTGAACGCCGCCGCACGCTCCGGATCATCCAGTCCCGACCAGAACTTAATGAACTCCCAGGCTCCTTCGGGATGCTGGGCGCCGACCGGAATGGTCAAGTAGTCGATGGAGGCGAAACTCGCGAGCGGCTTGCCGCCGCGCGGCGGCGGCAGCGGAGCCACCCGGTATTCCATATGAGGAGCAAACTGAGCCAGCTGCATCACGCGCCATTCGCCGTCGAGCGTCACCGTGAACGATCCATCGATAAACGGCCAATCGGCGCCGTTGTTCTCGGACTTGAGGCCGGCGCTGAAGCGTCGGACACGCTCCATTCCCAGCTTCTGCCCGGTCTGCGTGAGGTAGTCCAGCGCGCGCTTGTTCTCGGGAGTATCCAAAAGCGCCTGGTGGGTGCGCGGGTCGTAGAACCCGCCGCCGAATGCGGGCGCGTAACGGGTCAAACCCTGAGGCAGAAAGCCGAGACGCGCGTAACGGCCGTCGCTGTCAACCTGGTTCAAACGGCTCCCCACGTCCGTTAACGCCTCCAGGGTGTCCGGGAACCGATCCGGGTCCAGTCCCGCCTGCCGAAATTGGTCAGGGCGGTAGTAACAGGCGTAGACATCGACCGCCAGCGGCAGGCCGTATAAATGCCCTTTGTACCAGCCGTTGTCGTGGAACACGGGATAGGTGTCATGCGAAAAAGATCGCCGCTCGGCGGGCGACATTTTTGTTTCCAACGGCTGAAGCACGCCGGCCTGTCCCCAAGAACCGATCGCCTGCGTCCACTGCGCCATCACATCCGGTGGATCGCCTCCGGCGGCCGACAGCAGAAACTTCGTATCGGCCTGCCCATACGGCACCTGCACCGGAATGACCTCGTACTTGGTCTGACTGGCGTTAAATTCCGCGACGACATGCTCCATGACGGGCTGCCATTGCGCGCTCCACATGTGCCAATAGTAGACGGGAATGCGCGGCGGGGCCGGCCGCGCGGCGAACGCCGTCGCGGGCGTCGTCCAATGCGCCTGGGGCGCCAGGGTAATCGTCAGCGCGCCGGCAACCGTCAGCGCGGCGAGCGCCGTCGCCACTCTTTTGCGAGTATTGCCTTGCATCGTTTCTTTTCGCTCTCTGCGTGGCTGCTGGTTATCCCTCATAATGGACCCAGCGGCGCTGCGACCAGAACAGCAAGCCCGTGATGCTGATAATGATCAGGAACAGCACCCAACCCATGGCGCTGGCGTAGCCCATGTCCAGATAGTGCCAGGCCCTCTCAAATAAGTAGAGCGCGTAGAAATGCGTGCTGTCCTCCGGGCCGCCCTGGGTCATGATGAAGGCTTCGGTGAAGTACTGGAAGACGCCGATCACTCCCATAATCACGTTGAAGAAGATTACGGGCGAGAGCATCGGCAGCGTGACATTTCGCAAGCGCTGCCATGGAGTCGCGCCATCGATCAGAGCCGCCTCATAAAGATAGACCGGGATATCCTTGAGCCCCGCCAGGTAGATCACCATACTGCCGCCCACGCCCCACAGCGACATCAGAACGAGGCTGGGAAGCGCCCACTGCGGACTTTGCAGCCACTCCGGTCCTGCAATTCCGACGGCTCGCAGCAGGCGGTTCACCAGGCCGATCTCGGGATTGAGCAGCCATAAGAACACGACGGAGGTCGCCACCGACGGCAAGATGGACGGGATAAAGAAGATCGTTCGATAGAGGCTGATCCCGCGAATGTCCAGATTGAGCAGCAACGCAAGCCCAACGCCGGCGGCGACGCTCAGCGGAACGGCCATCATGGCGAACTTCACGGTCACGCCCAGGGAAGCCCAGAATAGCGGGTCGCCGTGCGCCAGTGTCCGATAGTTGGCGCCGCCGACCCAGACCGGCGGGGTGACGATGTTGTACCGAGTAAACGACAGCACGATGCTGCTCAGAAATGGATACGCCGTGAACATCAGGAACCCTAAAATCCATGGGCTGATGAACGCATAACCGACTAATCCCTTCTTCATGTCTTTATGGATTCCTCACCGAACGAGCGCGGTCTTCCCAATCATTGGGAGACACGGCGAAACCATGGGAGGCGACCGAGCGGGGCGTCCACGGTTTGCACGCACGGACCCTCGATTACCTCTCCGTGCTCCGCACGCCATGAGCCATCAGGGAACGCAACACGGCGGCTTCGCGCGCCCTGCTCCGTAACGGGAGCCACCAGGATCGAGTCGCCCAATAAGAATTGATCCTGAACGCTCTCTAAATCGGCGTGCGGAAAGACATAGCTCATATGGCGCAAGATCGGCTCGCCCGTACGCGCCGAGCGCTCGGCCAGAGCAAGGATCTCCGGCGCAAGGCTCTGGCGAAGCTGTACGGCGTCGCGGCAATAACGCAGATGTTCGGCGTCGAGCACCCGCCAGGGCGCGAGGGAAAACTGGACGATCGGGAACAGCAGGGACGCCTGAAGGGTGCGGACAAACAGCTCCTGATCGACCTGGAAGTCGTCGCCGCTAAACGACCCAATGTCCCCTCCCCCCACCATGTCCGGGCAGGTGAAGCCATAGCCGGCGAGCCCCTGGGCCAATCCGTTCGGGACGATATCCGCCAGGCCGCCCGATCCCCAGGTGTGCAGTCGGTCACGCAGGCGCTGCACCAACGGCTGGCCGGCGAGCTTCCAGCACGCGCGATACTCATTGAAGCGATAGTTCAGGCCGATCTCCGCCCACGCCTGACAGTAGCCAAGCGCATCCATGGACCCGTGCAGGACATCTTCGGCGCGGATGTACTCAGGATCGCCCGCATCGAATTTAAAGCCGTCGACACCGTACGCAGCCACCAGATGATCCAGACGGCGTGTGAGCCACTGGACAGCGCTGGGATTACTGAGATCGAGCATCGCGCTTTGCCCATTCCACCAGGCGCGCACGATCGGCGCCCCATGCGCGTCCAGCACCAGCAGATTTTTCCGCTCCAATTCGCGATAAACGCCGCAGTCCGGGCTGATAAACGGACTGATCCAGAGCATCACACGAAATCCGTCGTCGTGAAGCTGGCGCACCATGGCGCCCGGATCGGGAAACCGGCCGGTGTGGAAGCGCCAATCGCCGTGGTGCTCGAACCAGTTGTCATCGATCATCAGAACGCCCGGGGGAAACCCGCATTCCCGAATGCCCCGGGCGTACTCCAGCACCTTGCTTTGAGTCGGCTCGTACTGCATCTCGATCCAGGAATTGTACTGCGGGGCCAGAAAGTTCAGAGGGTCCGGCAGCTGGCCGCTCGGGAGAAAGAAGCGCCGGCAGGCGGAGCGGTACGCTCCCGCGAGGTCGTCATGCCCTTCCTCAAATACGAGCTCCGCGCCGTCGCTTGCGACCGTTAGCCCGCCGTCCCGTTCGTCGAACGTGAACCGCAGCGGCTGCTCGCTCCAAACGAAACGTCCATGGCTGGAGATGAGCAGCGGCGTCGCCTGGTTTCCCCGAATATTATGGGTCATGTCGCAGTGGTAAAATCGGTCGCGAAACGGCATCTTGGCGCCGTCCTCCACCACTCCGCCCCACCAATATTCGCCCGGCCGCAGCGCGATCCGGCGCGTATTCGTATCGCTCGGCGATACTTCGGTCTCTCTGAGATCGATCAATGTCATTCTGCTTCCGCTCCTGTCCATGGCGTCGCTAAGGTACGCGAACATTCGTAAGAATCGTCCATCCGTTGTCGCCTGGCAATGTGTTGGCGAATTTAACGCCCGGACGGCCGGTCATCGGATCGATGACGCCCAGTCCCAACCGATAAGCCCCGGGCAGGAGGTGAACCGTCTGCGTCGCACTCAGCGTAAACGGCCCCGGCCGCCAAGCTCGGATGTCCGCATCGGTGGATAGCGTCTGGGCCACCTGGTGATTCGCGCCGATCAGCGCGAGCCGCACGGGCCAGCGATAATAGAACGGCGCCACTCCCTGATTTTCTCCCTCAATGACGACCCGCAGCGAACGGGAAGACTTGCCCGTCACCGACGCCTGCACCGTGCGCAAAGAAAACTGATATCCCATGCGGCGGACCATCGCCTGACAATTTGCGAGGAATTCCGGGGAAGTGTTTGGAGCGATCGCCGGGCTGTAAGGCCCCACCCACGTCATATGCGCCTTTTCCACAGCCGCCATGGTGCGGGCGAAGTCGGCGCCCAGCCATCGATTGGCCGCCCCCGGCTCCATCTCGCCGCCAATCGGCGCCGCCTTCCAATTATCCGTCCGTCCCGAACGCTCCATCTTCGGCAAAAACATCCACGTATCCGGTCCGGTCGTGTCGGACGGGAACATATCGTCGTGATAACCGAGCCAGCCCTGCGCGCCAGTGACGCCGTCCGGGTAACGCGCCTGAAGTTGCTTGTCCGGGAAGGCGCGCCGGTAAGCGTCCACAATCCGCTGCTGCGTGGCCGGCGACGCGAACAGTTCCGTGCGCGGGTAAGTGTGCCATTCGCCCCAAAAACCGAGGGTTCCCACCGTCACAAAGGCGACACGCGGATCGTGGTCATAGCGTTTGCCCAGAGCGGCGATCAGGCGCTCCAGATTAGAGATCAAAATCGGATTTTCGTAATCCGGCGAAAGCCCCCCGCCCTCTTCCGTGTATTTCCGCATCTGCACGCCTTTGGCGACAACCCAATCGGGCACGCCCGAGGGCAGACTGGGATAATCCAGGTAGACGCGAAAGACAACTCGCTTCCCAGCGGCGCTCGGAATATTCCAGGCGCGCTTCTCCCAGGCGTCGAACTGGTAATCGCCTTCGCGCGGCTCCAGATCTTTCCATGAGGCGTACTGGTAAACCATCGAATACGGCTGATGGATCGGTCCCGCCGTCGTATATGTGCACCACCCCTTCAAGGGGTTATCCAGCGGACCTGGGCCAGGATTCAGGTGAACGAGTTGGCCTTGGCCCCGGCTCATGGGAGCACATCCGAGGCAGGCGGCCGCCAATCCCAGCACGATCATTCGCGGCCAGTGAAACTTCATTCTTATTGCTCCCGCACGAGTGATTATAGAGAACGATCTGGATGAGTCAGAAGCCGGCGAATGAATTCGCGCCTATAAGTACGGCCGTCCACCTTCGTGGACTTAGGAGCCTACGGCACATAATCAAGCGTTTACGATCACGTTTCTGAACCCGCGAAGGCGGGTGACCGTACTTTTAGGCGCGAATTCATTCGCTGGCCTTACTACGAAATCCGCTAAGGTTTTGCGTCATAAAATCGGCAAAATGCATCATTCGCCGGGCTCATTCTGGTATCAAAATTTCGCCCTGCGCCCAGAAGGCAATTCTGAGCGCAGGATGTGATAGACCGCGATTACTGCAAGCTGAACGTCGCCGCAGTCGCGCCGTCACTGCACTCGGTGCCGGCGGCCATGGTTCCCTCGCCGTTGGCGCTCTGCGCCAGCGCGGTGTTGCAGTCCGTCGCCGTGGGATTGTTGAGGCCCGCCGAGACGGCGGTTCCGCGCAGGAACTTCGCGTGGCAGTCCGCCAGCAGGAAGTTGGAGCCGTCGGTATGGCGTCCTGTCGGCTGATCGTACGTGGAGTAGTCGGCGGAGGTGGTGTTGCGCATGTAGCCCGTCGTCCACTTCAGAGTCGGCGGCGAGGTGTAACCGCCCGCGCCGCCAAGATTCGTGGTGTCTGATCCCCAGGCGCGTACGCCAAAGCCCGCAGGCGAGGCGCCGTTGCTGCCGTTGCCGTAGGTGGTCTCGCCGCCGCCGCCCGCCGGACTCCAGGAGGTGTCGCCGGCCGCGTAAGAATTGCCCTTCACCTCACCCAGCAGCACCGTTTTGGACGGCGAATTGTACTGAGCGACCGTATAACTGTCGACGCCCTTGGTGACATCGCCTGAAGGGATAGTGTTATTGCTATTATAGGCATACGAAATAAAGACCTGGTTGCCGGTGCTGTCATCGGGACACTTGAACACCTGTATGCTCTTGACGTAAGGATAAACTTCGCCGGCCCATCCGTTTCCGCCCGGCGCATAGATGTTGATCCCATTGGGATTCTTTTCATCGTTGTCCTGACAGTACTGGGTAAACCCGAGTCCCAGCTGCTTCATGTTGGAAAGACAGCTAATCTGCCGCGCCTTCTCACGCGCCTTGGCGAAGACCGGGAAGAGAATCGCCGCAAGAATAGCGATAATTGCTATTACCACGAGCAATTCAATGAGTGTGAAGCCATACTTAGTGTTGACCGTGCGTCGTGAAACGATATTATTATCTGACATTGCCCACCTCCGAAGTTAGTATTCCAACAAAAAGAAAAACATACAAACTCTGCGTTAGGAGGATGATCGATCCACCTCTCAAATTTCGGTCGGCCCTTGCGGGCTTCTCAATAACTGCTCCCCTCCTTTCGGGTCCGCTACGGTTGTGTCGAAGCGCGGATCGCCAGTTTCGGCTTGAGGATCCGCTGCTGCAATGGGCAATCAGGCTCCTGGATCCGCCGGGAGAGGAACTCCCAGGCGAGAGTGCACATCTCCGCAATCGGCTGACTGATGGTCGTGATGGGGCACGCAAGATAGTCGCATTCTTCAATGCCGTCGCACCCAATCAATGCGATATCGTGTCCCACGGAGGCGCCGATGTCACAGATCGCTCGATACGCCCCCAGCGCCACATCATCGTTATGGCAGAACAGCGCATCGGTTTTGTTCGACGGGTTTTGCAGATACTCATTGGCGGCCTTTCGCACCGAGGAGAGCGATAAGTCGGGAAGCCAGAGGCAGCGCGTCTCCAAACCGGCCTCACGCATCGTCTTCTCATAGGCCGTCATGCGCGCGTCTTCATTTCCATCGGGCAGCGGCGTGACATACACGATGTTACGACGCCCCGTTTCGATGAGATGCGTGATGGCGTCCACCGTCCCGGAGTAGAGGTCCACGCCGACAAAGTCTCGCTCCCCCGTCCAGTATCCGCCCATGCTCACGAACGGAACGGACGCGGAGGGATTGATCCGCGCAAATGTCGGACCGGTGGCCGGCGTATCCAGCGCGATAATGCCGTCCACCGGCAGATAAGATGTTTGCGGGGAGCTGGGACCACGATCCTTATCCCCATCGAGATCGCGAATGATGATCTCGAAACCCGATCCCGCCATTTGCTGCTTCATACGATGCAGAACCTGGGCGCGATGCTGCGAATAATCGAAACACATCCAGAATGCAATGCTGCTGAACCGTCCCGTCACCAAAGCCCGCGCGGTGTTGTTGGGTCGGTATCCAATCTCTTCCGCGGCGGCGAGCACGCGAACTCTCGTTTCTTCACGAATGCTCGCCAGGCTGCTGCCGCTAAGAACATGGGAGACTGTCCATCCGGATACACCGGCGGCTCGCGCAACATCGTCTCTGGTTGGACGCTTATTCAGTAACATGGAATATCCTAATCAGACAATAGAAAACAAATCTCGCTATCGAAAATCTCTCTGCCTACACGCGTTGGCTACACGCGTTGGTTACGAGGACATTGTATCAGCACTTCGACCGTTTGTCAACAAAAATTGAAAAAATCGTTAGCGAATGTTTTGAAGCCGTGAGTGGCGCCATCGGAGCATCTCCGATGGCGCGCTTCGGTAACGCGGGCGGCTGAGGATTTTACATCTATCGCTCCAGAGAAAACCGCTATTTGTGCAGCAGCGATTGCCAATTGTGGGGTACTTTTCCCTGTGGGCCAGGAACAGGCTGGCTCACCGGATGGGCGTCCGGCGGGGCCAAGGGCGGCCCTTCGAGATATTCGCGCGTCCGATAGTCGTAAAACCAGTTCTCCTCCGGCTCGAAGCTCGTGATAATCGGATGCCCAGTTTCGGCGTGATGATGCGAGGCGTGCTGGCTGGGTGAGTTGTCGCAGCAGCCGATATGCCCGCACTCCGCGCACCGGCGCAGGTGCAGCCACCATCCGCCGTTTGCGAGGCATTCCGCGCAGCCTTCGCCGCTCGGCGCTGCGGCCTCATTGATACCGTTCATAGAAAGCTCCTTTTGATCTGGGTTACGTCAATACTACGATCTTCCCGCCTGCTTTGTTCTCCTCCAAGCAGCGATTGGCCTCCACGATCTCGTCGAGACGGTAACCAAGCCAAGGCTCTCGCCGATCGCCGCGGCCAATCCCACCGGGTGACGCCAGCGCTGTTCCCTACACTTTCGCCAACGGCTCTTCTCAAAAAAGACAGAGGAGAATTCTCGATACTTTGAAACGGTAAGTTATCGATCAAATCGTTACGGTACAATAAAGTCATGACAATCACAGTGTCACCCAAATCGAAAACAGGGCTTCCCGCTGTGTCCCTTATCGGCGTCCGATCTCTCTTTTCTACTATCACGTAATTTCATACTCCCATCGTGAGGCCGCCATATGTGCCGTTACGCCCAACACATCTACAAAAGACATTTCGCGTGCTTCAAATGCCAAAAGATGTTTCGCCAGCCAGCAGAGCAAGAAATGGCGCGGTCGACGGTGGACACAAAATCTCGCGACTTTCGATGTCCGCAATGCAAAACGCCGATGGCAAATATGGGCAAGGATTTCAAGGCGCCTCGGCAAGCCGATGTCAAACAGTGGCAAAAGGTCGAGCAGCTTTACAACAACGGCTACATCTTCAGTTCTTGTGGATGTGGTGGTTCTGGCGACCGTCCTGCAACACTGCAAGAAGTACAGCCGTTTCTGGCGGAGCAAAAGCGTCTCAAGGCGGAGTGGATACGGCAGGCGGTTATTCAGAAGCGCGCCGTGGAGCTCAGCGAGAAACGCACACAACGCGCCAGGCTGCTGCATAAGAAGAGGCTAGCCTCTGTGAAACGCACGGTTAATTGGGATGAGGTAATCCATGCCAAAGCTGGAAATTGACTAGGCATCCATCTGGCATAGAACGGTTCGGTCGTTCCCGAGAATCACAACTGCTTTCGGGAGGCGATTACGAAAACGTTCGCTCACCGGGTAATATAGGAAGCAATAATCCATACTAACTCCAATCGCATATTGGATTTTATATGGATTTATTTTCGCACCCCGGAAGGCCATCATCGTGAAGAAACCGTTTCGTGCAAGATCGTTCCGTTCCGGCGCAAGGCTCACGCAAATGAGCGCGGCCGCCGCGCTTCTCCTGCTGGCGAACGGCGCCGTCCCCGCTCCGGTCTTGGCGCAAGCGCCCGCCGATGCGCTGAGCAAGTCGTTTCTGAGTCCCCCGCCTTCGGCCCGGCCGCAAGTATGGTGGCATTGGATCAATGGCAATATCTCCAAAGCGGGGATCACCGCCGATCTGGAGGCGATGAAGCGCGTGGGGATCGGCGGCGGGACGATCTGCGTTTTGGGGGATTACGCGCCCGAAGGTCCGGTGCATTTCAATTCGCCGCTTTGGTGGGACGATACGAAGTTCGCTATGAGCGAAGCGGGACGGCTAGGGCTGGATCTCGGCGTCGAGAACTGCGAGGGGTGGAGCTCCAGCGGCGGTCCGTGGGTCAAGCCGGAGGATTCGATGAAGGATCTCTGCTGGCGGGAAGTTCAGGCGCCGGGCGGAACGCCCATCACGGATAAGCTTCCGCAGCCGGAAACACGCCTTGGGTACTATCGCGACGTGGCGGTGCTGGCGTTCCCATCGACCGGCGACGCCAAGGGTACGGTCAAAAAGGCGGATATTATCGATGTGACGTCCAAAATGAGCGCGGATGGCGCGCTGGCGTGGACTCCTCCCGCCGGAAACTGGACGATTATTCGCATCGGCTATACGGCCATCGGCATTACGAATCATCCGGCGTCCAAGTATGGCATTGGCCTGGAAACGGATAAGCTCAGTCGTCCTCCTCTCGAACGCCACTTCGCCGCCTTCTTCGACAAGGTCATGGAGGCAAGCGCGACCATCCCCGGCAAACCCGTCAACTGGTCGCTTCTCGATAGTTACGAGACCGGTCCGCAAAACTGGACGGACGCCATGCCGGCGGAGTTCAAGGCGCGCAAGGGTTACGATATCACTCCCTGGCTGATCACGATGACGGGCAGGACAGTCGAGTCGCCAGAGCAGACGAGCCGCTTCCAGTACGACTTCACACGCGCCATCGCCGATCTGTGGAACACAAATTACTATGGCTACTTCACCGAACTGCTTCACAAGCATGGTCTGAAATCGCAGGTCGAGGCCTACGGAAACGGGACATTCGACACCGTGCGGTCATCAGGCCTTGCGGACATGCCGATGAGCGAGTTCTGGTACCCCGGCGTGGGCGACGCCCGGCAGGCCAAGCAAGTGGCGTCCGCCGCGCATCTCTACGGAAAGTCGGTGGTGGGAGCGGAGTCGTTCACGGCGGGCGGCAACTACTTCGACGCCACGCCATGGAGGATGAAGCGCGAGGGCGACAACATCATGGCCGCCGGCGTCAACCTCTTTTACTTCCACTCCGGCGCGCATCAGCCCTGGACCGACGGACGCGCTCCCGGCATGACCTGGGATTACGGCATCTTCCAGAACCGGAACAACACGTGGTACGAATCCGGCAAAGACTACTTCGCCTACTTAGCCCGCTGCGGGTCCATGCTGCGGCAGGGCCGCTTCATTGGAGACATCCTGGCGTATGAGGGGGAAGAGGGAAACGGAAGTCAGTCGCTTTACGATCCGCCGATCGGCTATGCGAGCGATGAGATCGACCGAGATTTGATGATGAGCAGCGTAAGCGTTCAGAATGGCGCGCTCGTCCTGCCGAGCGGCCAGCGCTACCGGATCCTCGCCCTGCCGAACTCGCAGAACATCTCATTGCCGGTCCTGGAGAAGATCGAAGCCCTGGCGCGCGACGGCGCGATCATCTTCGGGCCGCGCCCCATCCACACGCTCGGCCTGAACGATTATGCTGAGAATGAGGAAAAACTCGCCAAGCTGACGGAAACGCTGTGGGGACCGATCGACGGGAAGACGACGATCAAGAACAAAGTCGGCAAGGGATGGATCTACTGGACCGGGGACTTCAAGAACTCCGGCGCCGTCCTCAGCGATCTGCGCATCGCGCCGGACTTCGCGGCGGACTCCCACGGCGGGCGACTGCGCTACCTGCACCGGCGCATTGGCGGCGCCGACTCCTATTTCCTCTCCAGCCAGGCGGCGGGAGCGATCACCACCAACGTCACGTTCCGGGTTTCGGGCAAGCAGCCGGAGATCTGGGATCCGCAAAAAGGGACCGTCAGCGACGCCCCCGTATGGAGTACGGACGCCGCCGGCAACACCCGCGTCGCCCTGCATTTGGATCCCGCACAGAGCTTGTTCGTGGTGTTTCGCAAGCCGGCGTCGAAAAACCATCTCACGTCCGTCGCCATGGCGGAGCCCAGCAGCGCGGCAGCGGCGACGCGTCCGCTGAAGATCACGAAGGCGATCTACGGCGACATCGCGGGACATGGTCCGACGGTCGATATCACCTCCAAACTCGCGAGTCTGGTTGTGGACAACGAGATTGAGGCGGCCATCGGCAACGACTTTGCGGGCGGCGACCCGGCGCCCAACATCGTGAAATCCGCGACCGTCGAATACACCCTCGGCGGCGTTCCCGGCACGGTCAGCATCCCGGAGGGCGCCGCCCTGGAATTGGGAACGGGGGAATATCGCGCGTCCAGGTTCAAAGTGGCGACCGGCGCGAACGGGCAGGCAAAGCTAATCACCTGGGCGCCGGGATCCTTCCAGATCACCCGCGCATCGGGGAAAACGACGGTCAAACATGTGACGTCGGCGCCCGCGCCGGTCGCCGTGAAAGGCCCCTGGACCGTCCACTTCGATCCCCGCTGGGGCGGTCCGAAGAGCACAACGTTCGATTCGCTGGTCGATTGGACACAGCGGCCGGAGTCGGGAATCAAATACTACTCGGGCGCGGCAGAGTACGACAAGACCATCGATATCCCCGCCGCCTGGCTGAAGCCGGGCCGCGTCGCCATGCTCGATCTGGGCGACCTGGAAAGTCTCGCCAACGTGACCTTAAACGGCCGCGACCTTGGCTGCCTCTGGTCCCCGCCGTACCGCGTGGATGTCACCGGCCTTCTCAAGCCGGGGCCGAACACACTGAGCGTCAAAGTCACCAACACCTGGGTCAACCGGCTGATCGGCGACGCCGGCCTGCCGCAGGACCAGCGTCTAACCTCCATCACCAAGCCATTCTACAGCGCCACCGACCACCTGATCCCATCCGGCCTCTTCGGCCCCGTGACGGTGATCGGGGCGGACCCAATCGCGCTGTAAAATGGGAAACGCCGTGAGGACCGATCGGTCCTCACGGCGCTCCAATCTCGAGATCGCAGAGCGGCCTAATCCTCCTTGTCATCAATCGTCACCGGGGGAACGTTAATGACGTTGCTTGGCGGCGCCTTGCCTTCGATGGTCACTTCCGGAACATTCACGACATTGCTTGGCTTCTCGTCGCCTTCAATCGTCACTTCAGGGATGGTAATAACGTTACCCTTGTCCTGAAATTTCTCCGCGCACTTCTTTTTGTCCGCGCGGCCGGCCGCGCGGCAGCCCGCCGCCTGCTCCTTGACGCAGTCGCCGTAATCATAAGCGCCGTACACCCCGCCGGCGACAGCGCCGATGCCGGCGCCGATCGGGCCGAAGAAGGCGCCGGCGAGGGCTCCGATGCCCGCTTCAGCGGCGCCTTTGATCGAGCACGCTTTATTCACTTCATCGACGCAGCGCGCGACGTCTTCGTCGATCTTGTCATTACAGTTTCCTAAATCGGTCGTTCCCGCAGTGGGATCGGTTCCCTGCG
Source organism: Capsulimonas corticalis (assembly GCF_003574315.2). Classification (GTDB taxonomy): domain Bacteria; phylum Armatimonadota; class Armatimonadia; order Armatimonadales; family Capsulimonadaceae; genus Capsulimonas; species Capsulimonas corticalis. The sequence goes on from NZ_AP025739.1 coordinate 7,299,270, forward strand.
GCGATGCGCTGGGTTCGTCGTCGCGCTGCACCTGGGAGTCCGATCGCGAAAGGTCCACGCTCCGCTGCACGCCGCCGACAGCTTCCGTATTCAGCGACGAAGCGGCGCCCTGCTGGACGACGTGGGTCAGTTCGTGCGCCAGAAGACGGCGGCCTTCCGGGGAGCCGGGAGCAAATTCTCCGGAGCGGAACACCACATCGCTGCCCAGCGTATAGGCGCGGGCGCTGACCATCTCGGCCGAACGCGACGCCTGGGCGTCGGTGTGGACGCGAACGCGGCCGAAATCATGGCCGAAGCCCGCCTCCATCGCGGCGCGCGTGCCGGCGTCCAGCCCAAAGCCGCCGCCCGCCGTTCCCGCCGCCACCACCGCGCTCACATCTCCCGCCGGCGTCGAGGAAACCGATTCCTTGCGTTTCACCTTTTCATCCTCGCACGGGCAGCGCTGCAGGGCGGGCGGCGCGGAAAGCGGCGAAGCGTCCAGCATGCCCGTGACGCGGTCCGCCATGGAATCCGCTTCCTGTTCGTAACGGTCGCCAGGCTGGTTGACCGTCAGCTTCGCCTGCGGAGCGCGGACGGAAACGCGGCTGAAGTCGTGCGAGAAAGCAGCGGGGGAGGCGGCGACACGCGGCGACGGCTCATAGGAAACCGTGCGTGGAAGGCTCATCTCCGCAGCCATTGAGCGCGGAAGCGATCCACGGACGAGCGCATTTTGTTTGCGTGACCTTGTCAACATCTGGCTCATGGCCGGCTCCTATTGCGGCGTCAAAGAAACGCGGCGGCGCGATACACTCTGATGATTATACCCATCCCGCGACTTCCGAGTCCGTGAGCGTTTTGTCGAGTTTCGCATACTCGGACTGCGCCGCGCGCAGGGCGTGCGCCATGCCGATCGGCGTCCCCTCATCGGCGGCGAGAAAGGCGGCGTTCAGGGCGATGTTTCGAATATTGCCGCCCGCCATCGTGAGCCGCGCCAGCTTTTGCGCGTCCAGCCCCTCGGTGGGCGCACCGGCGGGGAAGACGCGGCGCCAGATCTCGGCGCGCTGTACGGGATCGGGGAACGGAAACTGCACCACAAAGCGCAGGCGACGCAGAAACGCGGTGTCCAGCGAGCTTTGCAGGTTGGTGGTGAGAATGGCGAGCCCGCGATACGACTCCATGCGCTGAAGCAAATAGCTGACTTCGATGTTGGCGTAGCGGTCGTGGCTGTCCTTGACTTCGCTGCGCTTGCCGAAGAGCGCATCGGCTTCGTCGAACAGCAGCACCGCCCCGCCCTCTTCGGCGGCGTCAAAGACTCGTTTCAAGTTCTTCTCCGTCTCGCCAATATATTTGCTCACGACGGAGCTCAGATCGATGCGATAGAGATCCAGTCGCAGCTCACGCGCGATCACCTCGGCGGCCATCGTCTTGCCGGTGCCGCTGGAGCCGGCGAACAGCGCGCTCACTCCCAAGCCGCGCGTTCCCTGCGCGGCGAAGCCCCAGGTCTCATAGACCGTGGCGCGCTGACGGACATGGGCGGCGATATCGCGCAGGATCAGCCGCTGGGCCTCAGGCAATACAAGATCGTCCCAGCAGGCGCTGCCCTCAATGCGCTGCGCCAGATCGTCCAGGCGCGGACGCGCCTGCGTGCGGCAGGCGTCCCAGAGCGCTTGTTTGATCGCCGCCGGGTCGGCGTCGACGGCGGCCCCGATCTGCGCCAGCGCCGAGGCGCTCGCCGTACGGATTGTCCGCGCGCCGATGTCGAACTGCGACGTCAGAAGCTCAACATGCCCGTTCAGCGCGTAGGCGTCTCCTAAGGCGCCGCGCCACAGGGCGCGCTGCTCGTCGACGGTCGGCTTGCGGACATCGAAGGAAACGGCGGGGCGCACCCGCAGGGTTCGCCGCTCGCGCGCGGCGACAAACACGATCCCCGGCGCACGCTCGATCAGCCGTGTGACGGCGGCGCCGCGCGCCGTCTCCGAGCCATCGAGATCGTCGCAGTCCACGAGCAGCGCGCCGCCGCTGAGCGCGGCTTCGCGTTCCCAGAGCCGCAGGATCGGCTCCCAATCCCCCAGGCTCGCGGGAAGGGCGTCCGGGGCGATTACGCTGAGGGTCCGCCCCACGGCGATGGCGGCGGCGTGCGCGACGGCGAACTTGGCGTCTCGGTCATCGCCGCAGAGCTGAATGACGGGCAGGACATCGCCGCCGTTCGAGGCGGTCCAGGCCGCGACGATCTGATCGACCAGCGCTTGATGGGACGGAACCAGATCGCCCGCGCGCCGGACCGGTTCGATCATCCCGGCAAGGCGCTCCTCGGGAGATTCGACGCCCGTCAGAAAGTGCAGCACCCGCTCCTGGATTTGAATCGGCGCGGAGGTCAGCGCGCCGCCGGAACCCAGATCGATCAAACGCGCGCGGCGCAGCGGCGCCGTCGGCGCCAGGGCGTTCCAGTGGGCGTCCGGCAATGCGGCCAGCGCCAGGCTAAAGGTGGGATAAGCGCGCGCGGCGTCGCCCTGCGCCGACGCGCACAGCGCCGCCCACCCGGCGGACAGCTCCATGCCGGCGCAAAGCATCAGCGTGTCGCGCTCAAACGCCGACAGGCCGAAAACGCGGCAGAGATGGTCGAGCGCCGAGCCGCCTTCGGAGATGTCCCCCTCGGCGAGCTCTGGAACGGCCTCGCCGCCCTTGGCGACGGCGACATGGCGCTCCAGCGCCGCGCGCACACGCGCGAGCGCCGCCGTCAGCGACCGCTGATTTTCTTCATGCCACCGATTCGCCTGGCTCATTTTGTATCGCCACCATGACTTTATAGACCGCCGAGGGACGGAACCGCGCCTGAAGCGTTGTCCACAGCCGCGAAACTTCGTCGAGGTTCATCGCCTGCGGCAGGATCTTGATCTGCTCCAGCCGCTCCATCAATTGAGGATCGGCCAGGGTCGCCGCCATCGGATTGATCACTCGCCCGCCCTTCGTGGAGGAGAGGGTCTTCAAAATCGTCGCAATCGCGTCGCGAGTCAGCGTCCCCTGCTCGCTCAGCAGCGTCAGCACCGCCCCAAGAAGCACTTCGATCTGCAAGTCCTGCGCCCCGTACGCCGTCACCAGATAGTGCAGCTCGACATTCGTGGGATACCCCGCGCCCGCCGCATCGCCTTCCGCGTGCCGGCTCTGCGAATAAAGCCCCTTCGGCTGCACGTGATACAGAAACAAATTGATCTGCGGCTTCTCATCCGCCCCGGTCGTGATCCGATCCGGCGACGACGCCGACACAACCGCATCGCCGCCGATACTGGTGGAGACGGCCCGATCGACCAGCCCATTCTCGATAATGTTCTTAAGAATGGCCGTCACCGAAGCCAAGATCAAACTATGCGCCATGGCGTTTCTCGTTTCTTGGCGTGGCCCTGCTGCTCGGCAAAGCGCCCTATCGCCCAATCCGATTGATCAAGTTCTGAGCGTCCGTGGCGACGGAGTCTCCCGGCGAGGCCCACTTAAGCGACTGTTTTAGCTGATCGGCGGCCTGGTTCTTTTGCCCGCTGTTATACAGCGACACCCCGTTGTTGTAGTATGAGAGCGCGAGACTGTGTTTCGTGAAAGGATCGTCGGGCTTGACGGTCAGCGCCTGCAAGCGCATTTTGATTGCGTCGTCATACCGCTGGCTGCGCCCGGCTTCCGTCGCCTCATTGTTCAGGGTGGTCACGAGGCCGTCGCGCGCTTTGCTGTTGTTAGGATCGAGCTGGACCGCCTGCTGCAGAAGATTGACGGCGTCGGCGTACTGCCCCTGGCTGCTGAGGTCGTAACCCTGTCGCGTCAGATCCATCGACTTGGCGGGATCCGTCGAACCTGTCGTGGTGGTCGCCCCGCTCCCATTATTTGAGACCACATGCGTGGGCGGGTTCTGATGCGCCAGCGCGTCGCGCCGGGCCTTTGCGGCGGCGGCCGCGGCGGCGCGCTGGGCGGCGAGGCGCTGCTGGGCCGCAAGGCGGGCCTGGGCGGCCGCCTGCGCCTGCGCGGCGGCCTCGGCTTGCATTTGGGCTCGGCGGCGGGCGATTTCGGCGGCGGCCGCAGCCTGTGCGGCCGCCGTGCGCTGCTTGGCCGCTTCGGCGGCGAGCTGTTGATTCCCCGGGTTGTTCTGCGCCTGCTGGTTCGCCGCCTCGGACGCTTTGGCGGCGCTGGCCGCCTGCGCCGCAGCCTGCGCCTTGGCGGTTTCGGCGGCCGCCTGGGCGTCGGCGTTCTTCTTCGCCGCGTCGGCCGCCGCCTGCGCGGCGGCTTTTTGCGCGTCGGCGTCCTGCTTGGCGCGCACGGCGGCCATCGGGTCGCCAATGTTGACCGAACCGCTGGCGAGGATCGGCTTGTTGTCCGAGGAGTAAACGCCGACGGACAGCGGACCGGGCGGCGTGGCGCGCGGAATGGAGACGGTGATGGTGTCGTCGGTCCACTTCAGCGGGGTCGCGGGCTCGCCGCCCAAATAAATCTTGCCCTGTGGGGACAGCCCCCCGCCGCGCAGCTCCAGGGCGTCGCCGGGCATAAACTGCCGGCTCGGCAGGGCTAAAAACGCATTGCCCTGCACGACGACATGCGGGGGACTGCCGACCTGGATATCGATGTTGGAGGCCGACGCGGGCAGGACAGGCGTCAAGAACGGCAGGAAGCGCACGAAGCGCTGCACGGAAAGCCGGGCCTTCTTGCCGTCCAGGTCATTGGGCACGGTTACCTGGGCGCGGTGCACGTCGGTCCCATACTTAACCGGCGTCTCCTCGCCGTTCAGCATGATCTTCGATCCCGGTAGCCACTCCCCCTTGACCGGCAGCAGCCCGCCGGCCTGAACCTGGGTGCTGAGCGGCTCGATGCGGACATTGTTGTGCCAGACGTCCTCGTACATCACGACGAGCAGGTTGAAGCCGACCACCAGACCGATCACGGTCATCATGAGATTGCGCAGGGCGCCGTCGCTTCGGGTGAAGAAATCGGTCAGCTTCGCCGGGATCGGCGGGCAGTAGTTAAGCGCGCGGTCTCCGGGCAGGCGCTGCGATTCGTCGGTATCGCGCGCGACCACGGCGCCCCACCCTTCGTATGAGGCGTCGGTCAGCGGCGGCGCGACCGACGGCGCATCGACACGGATCGCGCTGAGCATGATCGACTGCGCCGTGACCGGACCTCGGAAGATCTTGAGACGCGTGGCGGCTTTTAAAGGTACGGTGCGCTGCACGCCCATGCGCGGCTCATCGCCGTCCGCGCCGCCCAGCATCTCCCCCGGCTCCGGCGGCGGCACCGCCAGCAGCACGGCGGGCGCCTCCAGCAGCAAATCCTTCGGCCTGGGGATCTGGAGATCGCAGTAGAGCCAGTCGTTGCTTTCGTTCGTGACGACGACTTCGAACTCGGACGTGCGGCGCAGCAGGCCGACGCGCGGCTGCTCGGGCGCCATGTCGATCGCCCATTTATAAAATGGACGGATCACCGCGACCGCCGGCAGCTTCGCCACGCGCTCGCCGCGCCGGCCCGGCGCGGCGGCGCCGACAATCTGCGTCTCGACCTCGACGATATAGTGGTAAAGCCCCGCCCGCGCCTCGGGCGTCTGCGGAACGCTGAAACGCAGCAGAACATCGCGCGTCCCGCCGCGCGGGACATACAGCTTGACCCAGCGGTCATGCGGACCGCGCTGGTCGGGCTTGCCGGCCGGCGGCGCGTTCTCGGCCTTGTCGCGGCTGGGGGGGAGCGCGACGATCGAACACCAGCCGTCCTGCCAGAACGGCTCCTCGCAGCGGATCTTGACCGTGTAGGCGTTCTCGCGCGAGGTCGTGTTCGTGAGGCGCACGACGGCGCTGCCGGGAATGGGCTGGGTCTCCGGGATCGGCCAGACCGGCGGGCGCATCCCCGGCCGGCCCGGAACGATTTCGACTTCGGAATGGAGCAGTTTCAATTCGGCGATCTCCTTACTGCCCGCTCGTGAGGTTGACGGAGACGACCGGCCGGCTGGCGTCGGTCGTCACAAAGACGATTCGGTCGGCGGCGCCCGCCGGTCCATTGGGATTGCGGCGAATCAGCCAGTGCTCCACCCCGCCCTGCTCGATCGAGCCCGAGTTCTTGATATACGAGAACTGGAACGGCGACGTGTCCTGCAGCCCCTTGGTCAGCCACCAGTCGATCCGCGTCGACTGCGGCGACATGTTGCGCAGGTCCAGCCGCGCATAGCCCTGAGACGGAACGACGAGGTTCACATCTGGCCCCGTCAGCGGCTGATGCGTGACGGCGTCGGTGACCAGCAGCGGCGTATCGCCGCGCGTGAACACGAACGAAACCACCGCGTCTCGGTCCGCTCCGCCGATCAATCGGCTGATCCGATAATTGTTCGTCACCTTACGATCCTGGTTGCTGACCGCCACTTGATCGTCATAGGTTCCGCCGCCGACCTGGACTTTGCTCAGGATCGGTTTGTCTCCGTTTTGTCCCGTGAGGCGCAGCAGCGCCAGCGGAGCCGCTTTCCAGTGAAGCGACAGGTCCTTCTTCTCTCCGGCGGGATTCACCACCCAGTACTGCCCCGCTTCGTCCTGATACGCCCCCGGAACCTCCAGCGACGACGCGCCGCCGGAAAGATAGATCATCAGCAGCAGTAAAATCGGGACAAAGACAAACCAGGGAAACGGGAGAATACGCCAGCGGCTCGCGGTCAGGTCGACCGTATTGCCCGGCTTGCCTCCGTTCGACGGGTCCGTGACGGGCGCGGCGCTGACGCGCACGGTGTGGGATTCCCGGAATCCAAACCACCAGATCCCCCGGCGGCGCAGACGCAGACGGATCGAAATCGGCTGCGGCGCGCGTCCCGACGCCGGCGAACGCAGGGTGTCCAGTTCCCGGTCGAACAAATAGCGCCACTGCGCCGTTTCGTAGAGGAACTCCGGCCCCGCCGCCGGCTCGGCGGCGTTCGTACGGGCCGCCGGCGACTTCACCGCGATCCGAAACGCCGTATCGGCGTTTCCGGCGCTGTCCACGGTCAATGGAAAATCGACGTCGCACCCGGTCGGCCCAACACTCACCGAGGCGGCCTTCGCCGCGAGCCGCACGGCCGGAGTCGCCAGCACGGACAGCACGAGGGACACCGGCGTGAGCGTCCCGCCCTGCAATCCCACGGTCACCAGAAACGGATAATCGCCGGGTTCGGCGTTCTTCGGCGGCGTCAGCCGAATGGAGACTTCCCCACGACCGTTGCGCGTCAGGTTGACCTGATCCTGCACCAGCGAGATCCAGCCGAGCTCCAGCGACCGGTCCTCGTCCAGAATATACGTCCGCTCCTGCGCGCTGTCGTTGACGAAGGTAAACCGCACCCATTTCGTCTCGCCCGGGCAAAGCGCGATGACCGTCCCATCCAGAGGATCGACAATCGACGGCTCGGCCGGCTCAGCCTCATCGTCCTCGTCGTGCGGTTCATCTTCCTCACGGCGCGGCTTGGGATCGTAATCGATCACCGGCAGCAGGTCTTCCTGCGGCGGCGGCTTCACGGAAGGCGGCGGCGTGACAATCGGCGCCGATTCGAGGACCGGCTCCGCAACAGGCTCCCGCGCCACGGCAATTGTCTCCACGATCGGCTCGCGCACGATCGGCCTGGCCTCCACAACCGGCGGTGGCGGCGTCAGGGGTGTTTCGACGACGGGCTCGCGCACGACCGGCGGCTCGTTCACCGGCTCCATCACGACCGGCGTCACGATCGCAGACTCCGCGACGACCGACGGCGCGCTGACAGATGCTTCCACTGTATTCGTCTGCGACTGCACGGCCGCTTTCTTCGCCGCCGGCTTCCGAGCGCGCTTCACCGGCGCCGCCTCGGTCTCCCCGTCCGCTTCTGTATTGGGCGCGATCTCCGCTGCGACCGTCTCCGCTGCGGCCACCGGGTCCGACATGACCGGCGGGACTTCCACCCGCGCGGGCGTGACACGCAGGATCAGCGACGCCGGGCCGGAGCCGACCACCGCGCCCCCGGAGATCATCGATACCTGAAACGGATAATCGCCTGGCGCGGCCTCGCGCGGCGGCGTCAGCGTGAGGCGAACGCACCCGCTTCCGGACGCCGCCGCCCAAGCCGAGCACGGCTCGCCGACGCCGGTCGCCCAATCCGGCGACGGCAGTCCCTCGGCCTGAAGATGGAATCCCGCGACATCCGGGCTGTCGTTCACAAAATCCCACTCCGCCTCAATCTGACCGCCCGCGGCGACCGTCAGCACCGCCCCGCCGCCCGCATTGCGGACCAAGGCCGGCTGCGAATCACCCGCTGTATCTACTGGAAGCGCCAACTCGATCTCCTTAAATGCACTTGCTCATCCTGCCGTTGTAACCTACTTGACGAGGCCAGCTGGGCCTTTGCGCATACTTCCTCGGCAAGCCCACCTCCGCGCTGCGGGACAGCCCCGGCCTTCGCGTACTCCTGGGCAAACCCACCCCGGCCCTTCGGGCCACCCCTCCCGCCGACGGGAAGGGTTATTAAAGAGCGTGTTATCGCAGGCGACTTTCGTCAGAGGCAATCTTACAAACCCTTCCCGCCGGCGGGAGGGGTGGCCCGAAGGGCCGGGGTGGGTTTGCCCAGGAGTACGCGAAGCGCCGAGGTGGGTTTGCTCGCCCCCCGCGCGGCTCCGCCCATTACCCCATCCCCGAAAGCTCCCGCACGCGCCGGCGCTGCGCGGCGAGGGCGACAACGTTCAATCCGAACTCCTGCGCTTGCCGGATCCGCTCGCGGGCGTCCACCGCGCCGGGGTCGGGGACGTCGCCTTGCCAGGCGCCGCCATAGTTGCGGTCGCCGAAGATCACGCCGGCGTTCAGGTCGGCTTGCAGGCGTCCCTTGGGGCCGCCCGGCGGAGCGGAAAAGACGTGATGCGACATCAGCAGGGGGTGGCCGGCGGCGACGTCTTTCAGATCGGCGCCCAGCTTGCCGGCCAGCTCCAGGAAACTGTTCGTGAACTCCTCACCGCCGCACGATTCGGCGAAGAGCAGGCCGCCTGAGTCGAGATAGCGGCGCACGCCGTCCACCTCGGCGTCGGCGAGCGGCTGGAAGCCTTGAGCGCCGGCGACATAGACCAGCGCGGGATCAGCCGGACCGAAGGACGGCGCGCGCAGGTTGAGTGGGCCGGTGAACGCCAGATGGAAGCCACACCCATTGCCCTCGCGCACGAGGTTCCAGAGGCCGGCCCGATTCGGGTTCCACGCCGATGCGCCCGTTTTGGGCACATAAGACAGCTCGCCGACCCCAATGTCCGCGAAGCAGTGCGGGAAAGCGATGGGCCGGTAGAGCAGGTTGATCTCATCGCTCGCCGGCGTGAACGCTTTAGCGGCGTCCCGGATAGGCTTTTCCGGGCCGGAGCGAAAGATCCGCGCGAGCTCTAAGTAAGGCGTCGCCGGCAGCTCTTTCGTCTGCTTCAAGTCGCGCCCTTCCACCTCCCGATAGAACTGCTGCCCCCCGCCTACCGTGACGGCCGAGTTGCGGTCGGCGGCGCGCAGGAACGACAGCACGATATAGATCTGCCTCGGCTCCTCAATGGTGAACGAGACCGGCTGCTCCAGAACGATCGTCTGCCCATTCGAATCGATCGCCACGCCGGGCGCGACGACGATGGTGCGCTCCGTGACCTTCGACGCCACGACCTCCAGGCCGAACACAATCCCCGGCCGGTGCGCGGCGACGGCGTGCAGATGCCGGTGCAGCGAGTGGTGGTTATGCGCCTCGCGCCAGATCTCCGCATCGATCGGCAGTTCGTTGAACGGCCGGATGCCGGTGATGCTCCGTGTGATAATTTCTTCCAGCGGCATATTTGTTCCTTGTAAGGGGAGGCCCTCATCCCCCATCCCCTTCTCCCAGGATTGGGAATGGGGGATGAGGGCTATTCCGTTCACTCCGCCCGATGCACGATCCTCAAATCATACGCCGCATGCGCGGGCTTTTCGCTTTCAATGATATCGCGCACGATCCGTTCGTTGACCGCGCGCGGGTTCGGGACGGCGAGCGTGACGACGAAGGTGTGCGCGCCGACGCCGCCGAGCAGGGTGTCCTTGCCCAGCAAAGACGTCGGGCCAAGGCGCATGCCGGTGAACGGCTGGTCTTCGATGCGCGGGATCGTCCCCGTGTAGATCTCTAAGTAGCGCGACAGGCCGCGCCGGGTGCCGCGCCATCGGTAGAGGTCCACGGCTTCGCGGATCAGGCGGCGGCGCTTGAGCTCGGGCCAGTTCTCGTCGAGCGCCAGCGAAACCCAGCCGGCCAGCCACGGCAGGAAATCCGCCGGCGTCTGCTGCAAATCGAAAAGCCGCTCGCGGCGGTTCAGCAGGTTTTGCAGCGGCTCGCTCGCGTCTTCAAAGCCGCGCAGAAAGCGCGTGAAGAACGGCGGGTCTTCGTAGGGCGCAAAACGAGCGTTCGGGCTGACGGAAGGGCCGGCGTAAATGGCGGGCAGCAGATCCAGCAGGCTGGCGGGCGGGTGCGTCAGGCGCAGCCGGCCGGGCGTATCGGTTATCCGCGAGTCGCCCACGTCCGTCACGACCACGGTAAAAGGGTAATCCCCGGTCCGCGTCACGCCGTCCAGCACCGGCAGAAACTCCAGCGTCACCGACCGCTGCTCACCGGGCAGCAGCAGCAGGGTCAGCGCCGAACCGTCCTCGCTGAGAACATCCTGGGCGTCGAGAGCGCCCCCGCCCTGGATCTCCGGCGCGCGGCGGACGGCGTAGGTCCAGCGCGCCCAGCGTCCGTTCCAGGACGCCGCCTCGCTTTGCACGGTCAGGCGCACGATGCGCAGGCGCGTATCTCGCGACCAGAGCGAGACCATGGCGCCGGGCGACGCCTGCGTCCGATGCCAGAGCGACGCGGCGGAGCCATCGGGCTTTTGCTCGGCGCGCAGCGGGACATCCAATTCGTCCGGGATCAGATTGAGATCGATCCCGAAATCGGCGGCGCGGCGCGCGGGCTGAGATTGAGTTTCCGGCGTGTCGTTCATAATACTTTTGCCTGAGGACCAACCACTGCGCTTTGCTCCATCTGTTCTCCGAGCGACCTACCCTGGCCCAAAGGGTCGGGGGCAGGTCAGTCCTCTGTCCCCACGGCGGACATGGGCCGCACCCGGATCCGATGCTCGCGGGTGCAGAGGAGTTCGTGCTCGTTCACGCGGACGCCCTGCGTGATATCGATGCGCTCCTCCTGAGTGAGCAGGCCCTCGCCCGCATTGGCGAGGCGGGAGACGAAGATCTTGGCGTCCAGCAGAAAAGCCACCCCATGCGCCGCCTGGACCTGGGCGTAGATATCGGAAAGCGTCAGGGTCAGGCGGAACGGCCAGCCGTCGCCGTTTGGACCACCGCGCAAAGGGTGGATAAAATCTTCAAGACGAGCCTGGACGGACCGGCGGACCTGGGAAGCGTCGGCCTTTGGGTCGGCGACCAGTGTGATCTCGGTGGAGACGAAGACATAATCGGGCTCGCCGACTTCCAGCACCGTCGTCAGCAGGCGGCGCTCGTCGAGATACGCCGTCACATCGCGGCGGACACGTTCGGAGACGCGCAGGTCCGCCGGTCTTGGGACCGGCACATCGCCGGCCAGGGACGGCACAAGCAAGACCCGAACGACGCCGGGCGGGATATTGCCGGCGTCGTGGACGGCGCGCGGCTGGACGCATTGCGCGCGGCCGACGCCCGAGGAAGCGCGGCGGGCAAGATATTCGTAGTCCTCGGCGGTGACGGCGCGGTCGCGCATGCGCAGGATCGTCTGCCCGCGCATCTTCGCCCGGTCTAGCGATTCCTGCTCGCGCCCACCCTCGGCGCGGCGCGGATTGCTCACCGTGGAGACATAAGGGATCGAGCTTTTCAGCACGGTCAATTGATCGGGGGCAACGTTGCCGCGCACGCCGCCGCCGTAGCGGTACGACGTAAACGTCACCGTCAATCCCTTCGCCGGGATCGCGCCGTGCTGAAGCGTCGACCCATCGGGCTGCGGGACATTGGGGCCAAAGAAGATCTCACCGGTCAGCGAGTCGCAGACGAAGTGACGGTCATCGGGTCCGCTGTCCGCGAAGTCCAAAACCTCCGTCCAGGGGTCGAGCTCCGCGTGGGGCATTCCCTGCTCGCCGACGGCGACCGTCTCTCCGGGCCGGCGCGGCAGGATCGGGGCGTGGCCGAGCGAGAACACCTGGCCGGGAAGCCCATCGCTCTGGCCGATGTCCTTCCAGGCGATGACGCTGCAGTTGCTCGCCGGCGCCGAGCCGCCGATGGTGCGGGCGGCAATCGACCGGATCTCCGGCGATTTCTGATAGATCGCCGGCGTACGCCGCTCCGGGCCGCGCGGCGGCAGGTCGGGAGTATAGACGCAGCGCACCCAGTAGGCGCGCCGGCCGCCGAGCCAGCGCGACGACAGCCCGAACGGCATCGCCAATTCGATCAATCCCGAAGGCTCGTCGCCCTTGGGCATTCCCGGCGGACGGTTAAAGCCATAGGTGGTGTCGCGCGGGATGTCCAATGCCCGCCACCGGCTATCCTCGCCGTCCCAAATCTCCCAGCGCTGCGCCGGATAGTCTTCGTCCAACCCCACCGCCGCCGACTGCACCGCGCCGACTTCCAGTTCGATCAGGTTCCCGGACACATCGGCGTCGAACCCCAGATACAGGGCGTCGCCTTCGCGCGGCGACGGGCTGAAGATTGGAAAGCTGTTTTCCCCCGGCGCGAACTCGCGCGCGCCGGGCAGCGTGTTGGGATCGCTGTCGGTTCGGGACGCCAGAACATGCGCCAGACGCGGACGCACCATGCGCAAGTCCGTATCCGTCGCGAACTCCACGGCCTCATCCGTCTCCGTGCGCACCGTGGCGGCGACGGTGTCGTTCGCGCGCAGGGTTCGCTCGAACGCCTCCTCGCCGTCCTGATCCTCAATGGGGCGCGACAGCCGAAAGCGCAGATCGGTCAGCGCCGGGCTCGGCGGCTCCAGCGACACGCCGATCATCTCCAGAAATTTGATATAGTTCTTCTCTGGGACCTGGTTGAGACGGTAAAGCGTCATCTCCGTCATATAGGCGAACAATTCGATCAGCGTGACGCCTGGATCGGAGACGTTGTGATCCGTCCACTCCGGGCAGCGCCGTCCGATCTGCTGTTTGACGTCGTTGACGATCTCCTGAAATTTGCGGTCGTCCAGGTTCGGAGACGGCAGGGACATACTCGATTACTCCTCGTCGGGACTGACGTAAAACGGAAAGACCAGATTGCGATCGGCGTTGGTCGCATGGATATGATAGGCAATGCTGATCAGCAGCCGCTCCGGGTTCTCCGGGTCTGGCGCCGCATGGACTTCCTTCACCTCAATACGCGGCTCATACATCTCCACCGCCTCCTGCGCATAGCGCCGGGCCAACCCCGCCGTCGTGGCGTCATTGGGCGCGAACTGCAGCGAGAACAGCTCCGAACCAAAATCGGGACGCATCGCGCGCTCACCCTTGCGCGTCATCAAAATGATCCGCAGCGCCTCAGCGACATCCTGCTCCTGACTGACGAGCTCGATCTGCCCCCGCGAGTCCAGCTGCGGCGGGAATTTCCAGCCGGCGCCTAAAAAATCTTTCGTTGGATCGGGCATTGGTTTCTTTCCGCGACTGCGTGGTCGGCCCTCCCGTGGCAAACCCACCCCCGGCCTTCGGCCGACCCCTCCTGGGCAAACCCACCCCGGCCCTTCGGGCCACCCCTCCCGCCGACGGGAAGGGTTAGTATGATTGCCTCGTACGAAAGCCGCTTTCGCTATTTGTCCGAATAACCCTTCCCGCCCGAGGGAGGGGTCGGCCGAAGGCCGGGGGTGGGTTTGCCACGGGAGGGCCGGGGTTACGTCACACGGACGGCCTTCACTCCTACGGTATCGGTATCGGCACCCCATTATTAATAATCAGACCGGTCACCGGGATTGTGGGCGCGGTGACCGCAATCGCGCCGCCGGCGGTGACGGCGGCCGCGCCGCCCACGGTGAGCACGGCGGCTCCGGCGGATTGGATCGTCAGGGCGCCGCCGACCGATTGGGTGACCGCGCCGCCGACGGTCTGGGTTAGGACGCCGCCGATGGATTGCGTCATCATCGCGGGCGTCGTCTCGTTGATGCCCATGGCGGCGGTGACGCTGAGCTGCTGCGCCGAGGTCAGCGAGATATTCCCGGCGGCGGTGACGCTGAAATCGCCCAGACAGGTCATGCTGATCGACTGGTCCATCGACGAAATCGTGATCTTATTCGCGCCGAACCTGTCCACGATCTCGATCTTGTCGCCGGAGTCGTCCAGCACGATCTTATGGCCCGACGTCGTCTGCGCCGTGATGTTCTTTTCTTTGTCGTTCAGCGTCAGATGGTGACCACCCGCCGTCGTCAGGCGCATCTCGCCTTTTCCATCGGTGTCATCCAGGAGGACGGTGTGACCGATGCGCGTCTGGATCGTGCGGCGGTTGACCTTGCCGCCGGAGATCGCCTTGCTGTTGCCCTCGACAGGCTTGTCCTTGCCGTTCCAGAGGGCGCCGATGATATAAGGACGCCGGATATCCCCGTGCTCAAAGGCCACCAGAACTTCGTCGTCCACTTCGGGCAGGAAGTAGAAGCCGCGCCCCGAGCCGGCCATCGGCGCGGACTGGCGCGCCCAGTAGCTGGTGTGGTCTTCGGTCAGCCAGGGATACTTTACCTTGACGCGGCCTAAATTTTCCGGGTCCACATTGTCCGTCACCAGGCCCACGACGATATTGCCGCCCATCGAGGCGCGCTTGCCGTTCCCGTCGCCCTGCAATAGGCCCAGCAGCGTCGCCGGATTCTTGCCGCTGATGGAGAACATCGTGGAGAAGCCCTCGGCCGGCGTGTACACATGCGTCGTCTCGCTCACTTGGTACTTGCCGCTGAAGCGCTTGCCGATATTCTTGATCTCCACCATCATGCCGGGCTTGAGGGTCGGCTGGCCGAAGCACAGGCCCTCCGCCTCCACGAAGCTTCCGCCGAGGTCGTCGCAAACGGACCGCGCCAGGTCGTCGGCCTCGGCCTGCGAATGGATGGGACGGTCGGCGACCACCATCTTCGCGGCGCCGAAGGCTTTGGAGGCGATCTCCCCGCCGGTCTTCGAATCCCCGATCTGCGGAACGCCCGTCGGGGTCTTGCTGGAGCCGACAATGGGCTGTTTGGTCTTCGGGTCCCAGCCGCGCACCACGACTTCGCTCACCTGCCGCCCCGCCGACGTGCGCGGGCGGAACGATCGCAGGTCCTTGCCCCACTCGATGGTGAGCGAGCTGGTTCCCTGGTCCTGGACCTTCTGAAAGTACAGATCTTTCTCGCCCTGCACAAACAATCGAAAGCCGTTGTACGCCGCCCGCTCGGTCAGAAACTCCCAGTTGGTCTGGTTGTTCTGGAAGACCCACTCATGGACCTGCGACGTATTGTCGGCATGGACCGTAAAGCCATCTTCCTCGGCGACTTTTTTGACGATATCCGTATCCTTCGCCTGCACGAACGACCGGCTCTTGCGGCCCCGGTGCAGGCGGTGCGAGCGATCCGAGCAGCGCAGAATCAAGGTCGGCGAGCCGTGGGCCGCCAGATCCATTTCCAGGGCGGTCACTTCGCCCTGGAAGATCGTCTTGAGCGGCAGGACATTTTCCTCACCCGCCAGGATCTCGACCGTGACGCCTTCCTTCACTTTATCGCTGTCCAGCCAGACGAATCCGTCATCATGAAGGCGCACCGTACAGAGATCGGGCAGGTGCAGACTGTTCTCCACCGTGCAGTCCAGCATCGCCTTAAGGACTTCCGGTTCTTGTTTGCCGTTCAGCTTCAGATCGAAGTGTGACAGATGGGACGGATCGGCGTTCGCCATGCGGCGTGCTCCTTACGAAAGCGGCGGGATGGAAAGCACCTGCCCCGGGCGCAGATTCCGCGGGTCGTCGAGATGGTTGTCGTCGGCGATCCGGCGCCAGTGGTTCGCGTCGCCATACTCCTGAAACGCGATCAGCGCCAGAGTGTCGCGCGGCTGCACCTCTCGCCGCTTGCGGCCGCCCTCGCCGTGGGATGTCGGGTTGGTCGGCTTCTTCTTGGCGTCGTCTTGCGCTTCCGTAAACGTCACGTCGGCCATCGCCCGCACTGGCGTGCCGTCCTCGCGGAACAGCGTGTAGTTGACGGACAGGCTCGCGACCACCGCCGTAAACTGCCAGTTCGGCCCCCACTGAAAGAGACACAGCGGCGGCCGCGACTTCTTGGTCACCGGGTGCTGTTTGTCTGAATAGATTAGCGCCAGCTCCCAGAGCATATCCACCGATGTCCGCACATCCGCGCCGTCCTCTTCAAAGACGTCGAAAAACAGCTTCATCTTGAGCGAGCGGGACTGCCCCCCGGTAAAGTCGATCTTCGGCACATTCTCGCCGGTATGCTCCTTCGACTTCCAGTTGTTGGTCTTGGCGATGGTGTACTCGGTCGGATTGAACAGACACTTGAATGTCTTTTTATTTTCCAGATTTTGCAGTGTCGCGGGCGCTAACGCCATCTCAATTTCTCCTTCGCATTACCGCCCCATGCGCTCGGCTTCATAGGCCAGACGCCGGCGGAGCAGTGACCAGACTTCGCTGGCGAGCAAGTTCACATCGTTGGCGCCGCCGCTTTCGGGCTCCGGCGTGTGGCCCGCCTCCGGCGACTGCGCGGGCGGCTCGGCGGGGTTGGCGCTCGCCATAATGGCTCCCGAGGGCGCGCTTCCTATCTCGGAACGCTGCATGAGCGTATGGGAGGCCGCCATCACGGCGGTGCGGTCGCGCGGCGGCAGCGGCATCTCGGGGACACGATGGTCCATGGCGTCCCGCTCGATGGCGACCGCCCGTGCGGGCAGGGGCATGCGCTCCGTCGCCAGCGCAGTGCGCATCGGCGCGACGACCGCAGCGCCGCCGCTGGCCGAGGAAACCGCGCGCACAGGTAAATGGGGAGGCGCCAACTCAATGCCAGAAGGCTCACCCGGACCGGAAGACGCTGGGAAGAGCGACAAAGGCAGGGCGACTCCAGACATCGAGGGATTCAATCTCGCGTCGCCGAGCGACGCCAGCGACGATGGAACGAATGGGCTGCGCGCGAGCACTCCCGGCAAAACGCTGTGCGGCAATCTTGGCAAGGCGCGCATCACCGGATCGATGACGAGGACCTCACGCAATATCGTCTCGGAGGCAAACGGCGCTTTGTTCTCCGAGATTGCGGCGACGTCCGGGGCGCGTCGGGTTGTTTCGTCAGACGGCGCAGGTGTTCGAGGCAGAACCATGGCGGGCGCAGTATCTGGGGATCGATACTCTGACGGCATTTGCTGAGGCGTTTCACGCTCCGCCAAGGGGGCCGGCGCCGGCTCCATCGACGGAGAAAGAAACGGCCCGTCGCGTTTCTCATCGACGGCTTGCGCGCTCGCCATGCTCGCCGGAGCATAGAAATCGCGATCTTCCGGCTGGGCCGGCGCCGTCGAAGAGGACGGCTCCGGTAAATTGGAAAACGTGGGCGGATGCGAAGCGAACTCGCGCCGCATAACGTCCGATGTCGGCAGCGGCGCGGGCGCATGCGTCCGCGCCATCGTATCGGCGGGAACGGAGGAAAAGCGCGGCGCGAGCGGCGGCATCGCAGGCGACGATGTCTCTGGCATTCTGATGCGGGGCGAAAACGATTCCGGTTCCGGCGTCGCCGGCTCCGGGGCGGAAACGCCGAGCCAGGAAACCGCAGGGATCGCCGCTCGGGAAAGCGGCAGATCGAGATCGGCGCGATACGCCTCGGCGATCGCCGGAAGCGGCGTTTCGGCGGAAGGTGCCGTGAGGGACGGTTTGGGCGTGACAAGGCTCGTCTGCCGGCGGGTAGAAATCTGGTCGGCGAGCGATTCACGGGGCGCAATTCGCGCGGTGGGCAGCGCAGGCGCGGGGGGACGCGGCGCAGCGGCTTCCGCGATTGCCGGCGCCGGTGAGCTTCTGGGAGGCTCCCGGTCCGGCGCGGCGAATGCGGCGTTCGGACGGCGCTCGTCGCGAACGGCGGTTTCGGAGAAAGGCGCGGCTGGCGCCGGCGCCGCTTCTACCGGCGTGGGAACTGGGGCATGGGAAAGCGGCAGCGCCGGCGCGGCGCGCTCCGATGCGGGACTGGGGCCGGTTCGCACGGCGGCTTGCGCGGAACCGAACTGGATGCGCCGGGCCAGGCGCACGGCGGCGCCTCCGGCTTGTCCCAGAGCGGCGACTCGCGCGCTGCGCTTCGGCGCGCCGGGCGCGCGGAGGCGATGCAGATCCCCGAGAAATCGAAGGATCGTCGCCTGCCCTCGTCCTGGTTGTAGGGGAGCCGCTTGCGCCATGAGTCTCTTACTGCGAAGGCACGATGCCTTCGAATGCGATCTCGACGGACTCCACGGCGACCGCGCCGGCGTCCGTCTTCAGATCCGGCCCCGTCCATTTGCACGGGTACGCCTTTTGCAGATCCCAGCGCCGAACTTCTTTCCCCGTCGGGCCATACACGACGATCGAGATATTCTGGCGCTTGATCTGACCGTTGATCGCCTTCATGTACCAGCGGTACAGGTCCTGCCCCTCGTCGAGCCCGCGCTTCAGCACGATGTTGTTGTACTTCACGCGGACCGGCAGCTTGTGCATGTAGGTGTTCAGGCCGCCTTCGGCGTACTCGAAGATCTCGGTTTGCGCGCCGAACCCTGTGCACTCGCGAAAGCCGGCGATCTCGATCTGACCGAGCTGAACCCAGAACCGCAGGCCCAGATGGCAATCGGTCGCACGGGACTTTTCGGCGGGGGCGTCTCCGCCGCCGGAACCGGCGGCGGGCGAGAGGATGACGGGACGAGCCATATCCGTTATCTCCTGGCGCTTTGCAGGCCGCGCCTGCGGCCTTGAATCACTTCTTGTCGCATCAAATCATACACGCGGTCCGCGACCGCGCGGGCGTCCGGCTGCTGCGTGTTCGGAGTCGCCTTGCCCCCACGCTCTTCCGTCGCCGTCTGCGACGGCTCCGGCGTTCCGGACACCGGCGCGGGCGCCGGCAGCGCGAACGCCATGGACGGCTTCGGCGCCGCCATCTCCCGCTGGATCGGCAAAGCCCGCGACGCCCCATCGGACACTTCTTCCGCGTCCGCCTGAGCCTCCGCCGCCGCCCGCTGGGCCTCGCGCTCCATCGCGTCGCCGCCCTGCGGCGTCCAGTACCGGACTTGCGTCGCCAGCGCCGCCGTCTGCTGCCGCACATGCGTCAGCTCGTGAGCGATCAGCGCCAGGCCCCGCGCGGACACGGGATCATACCGTCCCTCGCCAAAGAAGACGTCATGCCCGATCGTGAACGCCTCCGCCCGCAGCCGCCGCGCCGCCTCCGCCGCCACGCTTCCCCAATGCAGCCGCGCCGCGCCGGGATCGAATCCGGCAAACCGTCCAAGCCGAGAGCGAAGTCCAGAATCCAGCGCGGCGCCCCCGCCGCCCCGCCGCCGCAAATCCGCGCGCACCGTTTCGGGATCGTCCGCCCCACGCCCAGAACCCGAGGCGCTCCCAGACACGCGGCGGGCCAGACCAAGATCGGATTTTCGCCACGCCTTAGCCACGGCGTCACTCTCTAAATTGGCGACAATGGGAGCCGCCATGTTCCCGGAAATCCGAAAATCTTCCTCGCGCCGCCTTCGCACAATCTCTGTCAACGGCACGGACCGCCGGATGACGCCGGACCCATCCTCAGCGTCTCCCCTCCGGCTCCGCGCACGGCGTTTTGCGGGCGCGGCAAACGTTCCCTCGGGTCTCAAACGCGCATCCCGCGATGCGTATTCTCGCTCACTTCCCCAAACCGAAGCACGGCGTGGAGCAAACGACTTTGATACTCCCGAAGACAAGGACGCTCGGGACTCTTCGCTCCGCCAACGCCGGCGAGAGGCGAGCCCCAGCGCCGCCCGCTGCAAAATCTCCGCGACGCCGAAACGCGCGCTGCTGCGCAGCGCACTCGCGGAACGAGCGCCCCATCGTCTCGCCCCGGCGCGCGCCGGCAACTCCCGCCTCACGGAAAGGGGTGCGAAGGACGGTCTCAGGACGCCGTTTCCCGGCCACGACGTTCGTCGAGCACGGGCCGTCATGGCGGAAGACGTTCTCGCCAAAGCCGGCAAAATCTGGGGCGAGAAGCGCGGCGCGGAGCCCACTACGGACGCGCTTTGAGCTCCAGCGCCTCCCCTCCCCAAACGCAAGCGTTCCCCTTCGCGGCCCTGCATGACCGCTCCCGCCCAGCGCTCAAAGCCCTGACGGACACTGGAAACTCGGCCAGGCGCCCACGCATCAGATACGCCGGCGCCAGAAAAGCGCATCTCGGGATCGCGGGCGAATGCCGCCAGCGCGCCGCGCCGCGATCTTGCCCAGGGCGATCGCCACGACGGACTTAACGGCAAGGCGGCCGGCGCTTGTCGAGACAACGAAACGCCGTCAAAAGCGGCGCGTCTGCCCGGCGACACGGTCAGCGACCGCACCAGCGCCCCGCGAGCGACAACGTTCAATGAGAACAGCGACCGGCGCGCGGCCATCGAAACCGCGCCCTGCGCTCCTGCGACATCAATCGCGCGGTTGCCCCGCCGCGCCATTTCACCGCTATCCCGCACGGCGGATCCAAACGGACGCGAAGCCCACGCGCCCGCCGGCGTTCTGCGCGCGTCTGCGAAAACCGAACTCGCCTCACGCGGCGCGGACGTCCGGGGAAACGCGCGGCGGTCGTCGCGCCCGCCAGAACGTTCGGAACGAAAAATGGCGGCGTTTGCCGCTTCTGCCGCACGCTGCTCCCGAGACATCGTCCGAGCGGTCTCGAACGGCGGAGAACTGTCTCGCGCGCGCAAAATCGCTTCATGCGGCGCCAGAGTCCTCGCGCCGCGCTGAGCCGCCGTGACCGCCGCCAGCGAAACCGTCCCGGTACTTGCGGAGTTCCATCCCAGGTCTTGTGACAGAAGCGGCAAACGCCGGCGATAGAAGACCATCGCGGGACGACGCAGGAACCGCAGCGGCCGTCCACCGCCACGCGGCAGAGCGCGCATCAGAAAACGCGAAAGCCCTAGCGAGCCCAGCATCGCCTGCCCAATCGGCCGACGCCTTGCCAGCGGCGCCACGATCGGCCGGCGCGCCAAACGCCCCGCCCACGCGGCCGCCCCCCGCCCCGCCATGTCCACGGCAGGCCTCGCCGAACCTAGTGTGGCCGTTCGCACGGTGATCAGCACGCCATCACTCTTTCCGCCACATCAAGCCTAGTCCATGACGCCAATACCGCGATCAGAACATAGCGCTGGCGGTTAAAACCGCCGGCATTAACCGTACGCATATTCGATCGAAATAAGCCTACGCCCCCAGCACCGTACTTTTTGTGCAGTGATTAGTCCCAGCGCGGCGATCAATCCCCGCCCGTCAGCCGCTGGTTGATCTTGCTGATCTCGGCCACCCACTTATGACGCTCGGCGTGCTCGAGATCGAGGATATCGCCGAGAGGCCAGTGGAAGTGATAGGCCACATACGCTACCTCCTCATACAGCGCCTCCAAGGGGTAGCGAATTATTCCCCCGAGTCGTCCGACGCCTCCTCGTCCGGCTCCAGCTCGTTGATGCGCCGGTAGAGATTTTGCAGGTAGGTCAGGTCCGCCGAGAACAAGTTCTCGATCACGCCGGTTTCGATCACCTCAACCGTGCCGAGCTGCGTGATCACGCGCGCCAGGAGAATGATCACCAGATACGCCTGGTTGGCCTTCACGCGCGGGTCGCGCAGCGGGGCGATTTCGTCCATCGCGGTCGCCAGACGCATCCGGCCTTTGCGGTGCAGGGTCCCGTCGGGAGCGACATAGCCGCGCGGCAGGGTGAATTCGAACTCGGTTTGCAGTCCGGCAGTTTTCGTGGTCATGAATTACTCGCGTCTTACGACTGACGCTCCAGTCCTTCATGCGCCAGCGTCAGCTCTTCGATCGCAAGCTCGTTCTTGGTGGCGTCGAGCGACGGTCCCACCCACTTGCAGGGCCAGGCGCGGACGAACGTGTACTTCGCCAGCGGGGTCATGTCGGGCTTGTAGCAGGTGATCGTGCCGTTCTTGCGGTTCGTCTCGATCTTGCCGAGCTCAATCTGCCGGCGCCAGTCGTGCAGCTTGCGGTCATCGGTGACGCCGCGCTTGAGTACGATGTTGGACCACTTGAGGGCGCCGGGGATCTTCTGAACGATCAGGTTCCCGCCCTTGCCGGTGACGCGATGCTCGATCACCTCGGTCTCCGAATCCAGACCGGTCACTTCACGGAAGATGCCTTCCGTCAATCCGTCGATTTCCAAATACCAGCGCAGAGCGCCGATCGCTTCGGCCATGATAACGCGTTCCTTTCAGGAAAGACTTGCGAGAGACTTAAACTTCGGCCAGGCTGCCCCCATCGGACCACTGACCCATCCGGATGATGACAAACTCCGCGGGCTTCACGGGGTTGACGCCGATTTCGACGTACAGCCGTCCCAGATCGATCATCTCCTGCGGGTTGGTCTCCGAGTCGCACTTGACGTAAAAGGCTTCCTGAGGCACGGAGCCAAAGAGCTTGCCTTCTTTCCACTCGGTAAAGAGGAAGGCGGCGATGTTGCGGCGGACGCGGCCCCAGAGGTCCTGGTCGTTGGGCTCGAAGACCACCCATTGCAGGCTGCGCTCCATCGATTCTTCCAGATAGTTGAACAGACGCCGGACGTTGACATACTTCCACGAGGGGTTGCCGACCGTGGCGAGGGTGCGCGCGCCCCAGACCCGGATTCCCCGGCCGGAGAACGCCCGGATACAGTTGATTCCGTTCGGATTGAGCAGCTCTTGTTCGCCCTTGGTGATTTCGACCTCCAGGCCGACTGCGCCCATCAGCGCTTCGTTGGCGGGGGCTTTGTGCACGCCGCGTTCGACGCCGACGCGCGCCCAGACGCCCGCGATATGCCCCGACGGCGGGCAGAACATCTGGCGTCCGCGATGCACCGGATCGGAGATCTTGATCCATGGGTAGTAGATCGCGCCCTGACCATGGTCGCAGTTGTACGCCGTGCCCATGGTGGTGGAGTTCATCTCCAGCGGCGTCAGGCCGGGAATCGGGTCCAAAATCGCCATGCGGTAGCCGACGCGCTCGCAATGCGCCACCAGCGCGCACTGGGTGTCCAGGATGCTCTGCTTTTTGGCTTCGTCGAACGCCACGACTTCCGCGCCGCCGCCGCCGGGAGCTTCCTCGCGGCGGAACAGGCCGGCCATCAGGTCGGGGATCGCGACGAAGTTGACGCCTTCCAGCGGCATCAGTCCGCCCAGGCCCGTGCGCTGCGCCTCGTCGCCAACAAAGTCATCCGCCTTGAGATTCGCCAGACCGTTGGAGAAAGGAGATCCCGACGACGCCAAGGCCGTGCTGCCGGTCGTGACGGGGAGATTGACGGGGTCGGCGCCGTCCGCGAAGACGAACAGCTTCGGCTCGGGCCGCTCCAGCGCGACTTTGGGCGCGACTTCCACCTTCACCAATTTGGACTTGGCGAGCGCCGACGCGGCGGTGTCGGGAGTCAGCGGCTTGCCGCTTTCGGGATACAGCTCGGTCAGATCGCCCTGGGTGATCTTCAGCTTGAACTCATTTCCGTCGCCGACATGCTCGACATCGATCTTGATGTCGTTGCCGGCCGCGCCGGGTTTCGACGCCGTCAGCAGGTACGGTCCTACCGTCACCTGGGCAGCCTTCGCGGCGCCGGGCTTGGTCTGGGGGGAAGCGGCGGCGCCGCCGTCCACGGTCACGGAAAGGGCTTTGATATCGTTGGGATGCGCGACACGGATGATATACGCGCGGCCGCCGCCGTTATCGTAGTATCCCCGAACCGCGTGCGCGAGATAGGAGCCTTCAAGATACGGAAGGCCGCCCTGGGGAATCTGATAGGTGCGGAGGAAATCCTGCCACGACGTCACCGTCGCTTTTTTCGATTGGATGGCCTGCGAAACGGTCTGGTTCGCATACTCCATCCAGCTTTTGCGCGACGCCTTTTTGGCCGAACGAATGTCCGCCACGCTCAGGCTCAGCTCTTTGACGAGCGCGCTGGTGAGGGCGTTTTCTTCTTCCCCGAAGATCTGGGAGAACTGGGTCCAGTTGGTGATAAACGTCGGCTTGTTGAAGTCGCCGCTCTTGGCGTATCCAATAAAGGCGGCCGTATTGATGCCGACGCCTTCGATCGGCTTGCTTCCACTGTCAATTTCCTCGACGAAAACTCCCGGCGCAAGATACTCTGGCATATGCGATGCTCCCTTTCTCAGACGGACACAACACGCAAAACGAAGTACAACTTAACGAAATTTCGGTAAATTCTGGATATTATTGACGAAGCGCGGACGCGCGCTCTCAGTGGGCGGTGTTTCGCGAAGCGGGCTAAAGGATTAGGAGCGACTGCTGAATGCTCCAGACCGCAGCTTCCTGGATGGCGCGTAATTCGTTAACGCACACCAATATTCCTCTTTCATTTTTGCTCTCGGAAAAATCGCCTTCTCCTGGATGGATGGCGCTATGGCGCGGAGAGCTTGTCGTCCAGCGCGCGCATGGCGATCACTTCCGGCTCCAGCTGATAGGGAGATCCTAGCGGGGGGCTGACGATACCGGCGTCGTAGGGCTGGTAGCCATACTTTTCGAAATGGAGGCGATGGGCGCCCGGCGTCAGGTTCGAAATCCAGAAAAATCCGTTCGCGTCCGTTTCGAGTGTCTGAGGATCGCCATCGACGCGGATCGTGACGCCGGGGATCGGCGTCTCGGTGTCCTGCCGCAGCACGACGCCCGCCGCGCTGACACGGATCTCCGCGAGATCGCGCGGCTGCGCGGGGCCTTCCGTCATCGTTCCCTGCCCCATCCCCAGCACGGCTTCGCGAACGGCGATCGTCCACTTGGTCTCGAACGGATCGAAGGGACAGGTGATTAACAGCGACAGCGCGGGGCGCAGCTTCCCGCCCAGAGCCTGCCACATTCCCGGCAGGTCCACCGAGGCGGTGTGCTCCGGCAGCGCGACTTCCAGCGGCAGCGCGTTGGGCCCTTTTCCGGCAAGCGTTCCGGAGAGCCACTGCTCGGGGACGGGCGCGCAGCGAAGAAACACGCCCAAAACATCCGAAAGGAGGCGATGCTCCACGCGGGCGTCATCGCCCGCGTAGACCGTGACAAGATACGACAGGTCAAAGTGCACCGGCGGCCGCCGCACGCCCACGGATTTGTCCGCGCGCTGCGTCACCCGGTAGAAGCCTTCCTCGCGCCGCTCCATGTTCTCACGGACATCGCGCAGGAAAAGGTTCACATACGCTTCGCCGTCCAGAGTCGCCTCCGCCACTTGCGGCGACTCGAAGGTGACCTGCTCGACGCTTCGTACCGGGCATCCCGGGATCTTGATCAGCTCCCCCGCCAGAAGCCGGCTAAGCGTTTCATCCACATCTTGAATCATCGCCACTCCCGCGCAGATCGACCGTCCTCTGCGCATCCGACGCAGAGTACGCCTTTCGGGAGGGAATTTCCTGCGCGAGGCCCCGCAAAATCCAAAGGCCGGCGGTTTTCACCACCGGCCTTCGGGTTGGAATGGCGCGAGGGTTAGGCGCGGCCGCCCAGCTTGTTCTGCAATTCCAGAAGCTCGTTCATCCGTATTTGTGGGGTGACGCCCTTGGACCAGCCCAGATTGCGGCGATAGCTGCCCAGCAGCCCCTTCGCGATCAGTTCGTCCTCATCGACTTCGACATGTCCGTGCGTTTCCGCCGCGACAAACATGGCGTCGGCCGGGCAATACGCCTCGCAGAGGAAGCACGTCTGGCAGTCGGATTGCCTGGCGATTGTCGGCGGCTCTCCATACTGCGAGTCGAAGACGTTCGTCGGACAGACTTCCACGCAGCGATCGCAGCCGATACAGCGCGACTGGCTGATCAGTTCGATCATACGAGCACTGCCCTTTCTTCTCGCGCGGCGCGCGGAGCGGCGGCTCTGATGACGGGCTCCGCGCGCCCCAGGAGCTTTTCGAGGCTGTCGAATTCTTCTTCCACAGGCTCGGGTACGATCGGCTCCGCGACAGGCTCCGGGCGAACCCAGAGCTTGTCGAGTCCTCCGACAGCGAGATAGTGGCGCTGATTGGGATCGAGCTGGGGGTAATCCAGGCGCTTGTGCATGCCGCGCGTTTCCTTGCGCTCCAGACCGGCAAAGTAGGCCCAGCGTGCGGACGCGACCAGAGCGGCCGCTTCACGCGAGCGCTGCGTCTGCTGCGCCGTGTTCTGCTGAGGCGCCTTCTGAACTTCGCTCCATAACCGATCGAGCTTATCCAGCGAAGCCAGCAGGCCGGTCTCGGTGCGGAAGATATTCTTGTCCAAAGGCAGCATTTCGGCCTGCACGCCTCGGACGACTTCATTGGCGTCGTAACTGACCGAGGCGCCCGCCGGGGAAATCAAGCCCGCGCCGCCCACTCCATGCACGCGCCGCTGGCTCGCGGTTTCGCCCAGCCCGCGCGTGTGGAGCGCCGCTGCTTTGCCGGCGATATTGCCGCTGCCGATCGCCCACGTCATGTTCGGTCCCGCGCCGCCCGTAAAGCCGCCGCAGTTCAATTCGCGCGTGGCCGCGTCACCCGCCGCATAAAGTCCGGTGACCGTGGAGCCGCAGTCTTCATTGACGATGCGAACGCCGCCGGTCCCGCGCACGGTTCCCTCCAGCACCAGCGTGATCTGGAAGCGCTGGGTGAACGGATCCACGCCAAACCGATCCAGCGCCGCAAAGAAGTTCGGCTGGCTCAGCCGGAGCATGCGCTGGACATCGGGATGATCCGTCCCTTTATTGAGCAGGGCGTAGACGGGACCGCGCAGCAGCGCTTTCGCCACGGCGGAGGTGGAGCGATGGCCGTTTTTGCTCAAACCCTCGATTTCCTGGCCGGCCTCATCCGTATAGGTCGCGTACCGATAAAAGGCGCTCTTGGTCATGGACGAATTCACCGGGGCCAGAGAATAATGTCCGGAGAACTCCATGCCGGAAAGCTCACCGCCCGCTTCCACCGCCATCAGCAGACCGTCGCCCGTGTTGGTATTGCATCCGAGCGCCTTGCTCATCCAGGCGCAGCCGCCGGACGCCAGAACCACGGCGCCGGCCTTCACGGTCCAGGGCCGGTCTTCCTGCCGCTGAATGCCGCGGGCGCCGGCCACGGCGCCGTCGTCATCAACGAGCAGCTCCAGCGCCGGGCTTTGATCGAGAATGGTGATCCCGCTGCGCAGCAGCTCCTTGCGCATGATGCGCATCGTTTCTGATCCCTGAAGCCCCCGGTACGCGGGCAGCCCGTTGAGCATCGGCTGATCGTATCCGCCCCACTCGTAGATCTTCGGCGCTTTCTCATAGGTAATGTCAAGAAGACGATCCCACCAGCCATGCACAGCCAGATGTCCGCCGAGCGCGTACCGTTCAAATTTTACGGGGTCTCTGAGCTCCTTGAGCGGCGGGATGACCTTCGCGCCGGAGGTGCTGGCGGCAAACGCGCCGCTGGAGCCCAGATATCCTTTGTCCGCGACCACGACGCGGGCGCCCTGCTCGGCGGCGGCCAGAGCCGCCCAGGCCGCCGCCGGCCCGCCGCCAACGATCAAAACATCGGTGGAAATCTCCAAGCCCTGTTCGTGAAGTTTGCTCATGATAGTCTCATTTCTTGAGGTATTGGCCCTGATGGGAGCGATCTCGAAAACAAAACGAGGCCGGATCTCGCTCACAGGGAATGTGAGCGAAATCCGACCTCTTGTCGACAAGTGAGTCCAGCGAGATTTTCTGCGTTTCGCAAAGTATACTGACTCATAAACGTGTTTGTCAATAACATTTGTCGCAATTCTGATCACGAGTGCGCGGTCTTTGCCCCGCTGTCCCGATAAATCCAGTCGTCGATCCGGAAGTCCTGCTTCAATAAGTGCTGGCGAATGAGAAATTCCTTGGTTCCATTGAGCTGCTGCAAACCGCGCGCGGGGAAATCGTGCTTAATGTAGACGGTTTCCGGATAAAGCTTTTTGTAGACATCCAGCGGCAGTTTGGCTTTTCCGGCGAGCGACTGATAATATTCGTCTTTATGCGCCTGAATATCGTCGATGCCGACGGTCTTGCCGCGTAACTCCTCGACCGTCCTGGGGCCATCGGCGCGTGTATAGAGATAGCTGTTGCCGTCAATCGAACGAATGGAGATGACGCGGCCGGGAATGCCCGCTGCGCGGCCGACGACCGCCGGCGCATCGCCAAAAAGGCCGATATCGACGCCTTTGGCCGCGATCGCTTCGTTGACATCCGGCGGCGATCCTCGCTGTCAAGCTTGGACTTAGCCGCCGACCGTGGCGGCGAGGGCCAGGGCGACGCGTCGAACGATTTCGTCGGTAAGGCTCTCGTCGATCGTCAGCGGCGGCGCGAATCGAAATGTGCGGTGGCGGGTTTCTTTTGTGAGAAGACCGGCGTGGAGGAAGGCTTGCGTGAGGGCGCCCGTGTCCGTTCCGGCGTGAAACTCCAGCCCGGCGAGCAGGCCGCGTCCGCGCACGTCTTCAATGCGTGGGTCTTCCAGGGCGCGCAGCCCGGCAAGGAGCCGCGCGCCTAGGACGGCGCTGCGGCCGGCCAGATTGGAGACTTCCATTTCGGCGAGGGCGGCCAGCGCGACGGCGCAGGCCAGGGGACTGCCGCCGAAGGTGCTGCCGTGGTCGCCGGGATGCAGGACCTCCATCGCGTCGCGCGTCCCGGCGACGGCGGAGACGGGCATGACGCCGCCGCCGAGCGCTTTGCCAAGACACAAAAGGTCCGGGCGGGCGTCTTCGTATTGCCAGGCGAACTTGCGGCCGGCGCGCCCAAAGCCCGTCTGGATCTCGTCCCAAATCAGAAGGATGTTGTTTTGATCGCAGAGGGTTCGGACGGCGGCCAGATACCCGTCCGGCGGTATCAGAATGCCGGCCTCGGCCTGGATCGGCTCCATCAGCACAGCGGCGGTGCTCGGCGTGATGGCGGCCGCCAGCGCGGAGATATCGCCGAAGGGAACGGTCACGAAGCCTGGGGTGAACGGGCCGAAGTGGCGCTTGTAGGCGTCTTCACTGCTGAAGCCGACGATCGTGGTCGTGCGGCCGTGGAAGTTGCCGGCGGCGACCACGATTTCAGCTCGATCATCGGGAACGCCCTTGCGCGTGTACGCCCATTTGCGCGCGATCTTGATCGCGGTCTCGACCGCCTCGGCGCCGGTGTTCATCGGGCAGGCCATCTCACATTCGGTGAACCGGCACAGTCCCTCCAGAAAGAGCGCGAGCTGCGGCGTATACATGGCGCGGCTGGTGAGCGCGCTCACGCGAAGCTGCGCGCATGCCGTCTCCACCAGAAACGGCGAGAGGTGCCCATGGGAGACGGCGGAGTAGGCGCCGATGCAGTCGAGGTAGGCGCGCCCCTCCGTATCGTAAGCCCAGGCGCCCTCCGCGCGGGCAATCACCACGGGAAGCGGGTGATAGTTATGCGCGCCATACTCTTCGGTAAGACGCTCGGTCTCCTCGGCGGTCAGCTCCTCGGCGAGCGCGGCGACGCCGCGCTCGCGGATACGACTCCAATATTCCTCGTGGTCCACCATCGGTTTCGACCTCCAGACGCCATGGGCGGACGCGAACTCCACCCGTTACCGCTCCAGGATGAGAACCAGGCACTTGGCGGAGCCGCCCGCCTTGATAAACTCGGACAGGTCGGTGGCGCGCACGCGAAAACCGCGCGCGGCGAGCTCCGCTTCCAGCGCTTCGCAGCCAGCGTTCAGAACGACGTCGCGGCCGATCACCACGGCGTTGCCGCCGAAGTTCAGGGCGTCGGCTTCGGTCATCACGATCTTTTCGCCGGGCAGCGATTGCAGCGCTTTATTGGCGGCGGCGTCAAACGCGCCCGGATAGTACGCCAGCAGATCGGGAGCGAGCGGAATCAAACAGGTGTCCAGATGGTACCAGCGGCTGTCCACCAGCGCCAGCGGCAGGACGCGGCAGCCGAGCAACCCTTCCAGTAGCGCGTATGCGGCGGCGTCTGATCGCGGCCCGTAACCGGCGAGCAGCACATCGCCATAAAAGAGGGCGTCGCCCTCGCCTTCGAACGTAAATTCGGGAGATTCAGGAAGCGATTTTTCCGGATAACCGGCCTCGGCGAACCATTGGCGGAAGTATGGAGCCTCGCCCTGCCGCTGCGCGTGGCGGAAACTCGCCGGCACGAACGATCCGCCATGCAGCAGGCCGGCGTTGGCGGTAAACACCATATCCGGCAGGCCCGGCTGCGGCGGTATGAGCGAAACACGCGCGCCGAGTTGTTCGGTCAGAATCTGGCGCAGCGCGGTCCATTGACGCACGGCGCGGTCACGATCGGGAGCGCGCGCAATATCCATCCAGGGATTGATTTCGTAGCAAACGTCGAAATAGTCGGGCGGACACATCAGCAAATGCATAAATGAACGCATACCTTTCCATCTTTCGCCGCGCGTCAAGTCGCCGGTGATATTTGATTATCGGTAAAATGCGGCCTCGGCTTGACTGGCCCGGTCGGGCCGATCTTTCCGTACTGATTAGGAATACGCATTTGCCGGCTCGGACAATTGCATCCATGAGATTATCGCGGGAGCGGGAGAGAACAAAGAAGCGAAGATGACAGAGAGGAGGATGAGGAGACGGCCCTGACGCATTTGCGCCTGGCAATGGCGATTGCCAGGCGCACTCCAAATACGACCCGACTTCAAATGCTACCCTTCCAATATTACCAACTCGCGATATTACCGCCAGGCCTGCCCCGTTTCGACCGGGATTTCATCGCGCGCGATCTCGTCGCGTTCGCTGTCACGCAGGTCCTCGGCCCAGCGGAGGATTTCCCCTTCGGACGCCGTCGCGATCCATTCCCAATCCGACTCGTCGCCGCGCGCCGCGTTGAGAATGATTTCCGCATAAGATCGCAAGTCGGGAGAGGAGCGAACACGATCTTCGGCGCGCAGACGCACTTGATTGTCTTGTGCGTTCGTCAGCTCGGACATTGCCGCCTCCTTCCATCTTCCATCCTTCCTCGTCTTCCCACAAAAATGAACTGCTTCAAACTCGTGGGAGCCGCTCGTACGGCTGACAGAGCCGTACGAACAGCCCCGGAACGCCAGCGGATCTTACTCCTGAATTTCGATCTTCCGGCCATGGCAATTGCGTCGCTGCGCGAGCGGCATGGTCACTTCGAGCACGCCGTCGTGGAAGTTGGCTTTGATCTCCTCGGCGCTGACGCCCTCGGGCAGGGAGATACTGCGCTGGAAGCTGCCGTAAGAGCGTTCACTGTGGTAATAACCGCCGCTGTTCTCCTCACGATGGTCGCGGCGCTCCCCCGTGATCGTCAGCACATCATCGTCCACTTCAATCTGTACGTCGTCTTTGTTCAAACCGGGCAGATCGGCCCGGACCACAAGCTGGCCGCCGCGTTCCTCGACTTCGATCTGCGGCGCCCAAACGCTCCGCGCCAGCGAACCGCTCATTCCAAAGTTCGGCCAGCGCCGGCCTAACATCGATCCGCCTCCCAGTCCCAGCAGGTTCTCCATCTGATCCGTCATTCGCTGCATGGCGTGAAAAGGATCGCTGAAGAATGGGTCGCTCAGAAAAGGATCGCGGCGCATCATTGGCGTCGGCCGCGTGGTCGTCAGCGGCTGCGGATTGCTCTGGGAGTCGTTTTGCCGCTCCGAACCGGCGGAAGAAGTCGTCCCCGGGAAGTTTCCCTGCGGGGTCTGTACGTCCTTTGCTTGCTCGTTAGCCATAATGGTTAACCTCCTTGATGAACTTGCCGTTACGGTCTGTGTGGCTTTTCAGTTCGGAATCAAAAAGAGGCGGCGTGGTGGCCTTGCCTCGCGCATGCCCATTTCGCTTCTTAATTATTGCCGGATTGGGAACGCCGGCAAACGCAAAAACCGCTAGGAGCGCAAAGAATCTCCGCATATTTTTCCCGCGTTTTTGAACAAAGCGCCCCTTCGCATCGATACAGCAGTATCATGAACACCCAAATTCCGGCCGTTCTCACCAAGGCGCTGCGGTCCGCCAACCACATCGCCGTTCTCACCGGAGCCGGCGTCTCCGCCGCGAGCGGGCTCCCGACATTCCGCGAGGCGCAGACGGGTCTCTGGGCGCAATACCGGCCCGAAGACCTCGCGACCGCGCAGGCGTTTCGGAAAAACCCAAAGCTTGTGTGGGAGTGGTATGATTGGCGAAGGTCGCTTGTCGCGAAGGCGGAGCCGAACGCGGCGCACATCGCGCTGGCGGAAATGGCGCGGCGCGTTTCGAAGTTCACGCTGATCACGCAGAATGTCGATGGGCTGCACCAGCAGGCGGGAAGCGTCGATGTCCTGGAGCTGCACGGCAATATCGGCCGCACGAAGTGCTTCCACGAAAATGTGGTGATAGAGAGCTGGCTGGAGACGGACGAAGTCCCGCCCCTCTGCCCGCGCTGCGGCGGCCCGTTAAGGCCGGATGTCGTCTGGTTCGGGGAATCGCTGCCGAAGCACGCAATCGACGCCGCCGGTCAGGCGGCCATCAATTGCGATCTGTTTCTTTCGGTAGGGACGTCGGGAATGGTCGAACCGGCCGCGTCGCTGCTGCGCGTCGCAGCCGAGCACGGGGCGCTGGGCGTCGTGATCAATCCCACGCGAATCCATGCGCCAGCCGGAGTCATACAAATCGAGGCGGACGCAGGCGAGGCGCTGACGGCGCTGCTCGATCAGAGGTGGCCTCAAGGCTGAGCGCCATACCAGGAGACAAATCGTGTCTCCTGGTATGGCGATTTGCTATTACCCGTTCTGATACTCAGCCTCGGCGATCACCCGGTCATGCTTCAGCAATATGCTTCCTTGACAAGCTGCCGGAAACCCCATACACTACATCCATCATGAAAAATCTATTCGTTATTTTGGTCTTGATGGCTGCACTTCAGGGAACCGCCAATGCTCAGCGTGTCGACGCCTACGGTTACGATGACGCCGGCCAATATCGAGCGGACTTTGGCGTTTCAGAGAGCCTGAATCTCAATTGTACAATCGACGTCTCCGAACTCAGGGCGAAGTTTGAGCAGTTGTATGCTCCGGCGCCTGTGCAGTCTTATACGTCCTGGTCCGATGACTCCGATTACGACTATTCCACTTCGTATTACCGGCCTGAACCTCCGCCAGAACCACAGCTAACCCCCGAGCAAATCGCCGCGAACCAGAAGGCCGCCGAACTTAAGGCGCTGGTGGACAAAGCCAACGATGCGCTCACCGTCCAGAAGGACTATCCACTCGCCGTTACTCTTCTGCAAAATGCGGCAGACGCCGGCGACACGGCGTCGCTTGCGACCCTTTACCACCTTCTCGTGGATAAAGACAAGGGCGTTTACGACAAAGCCCGCGCCGCGAAGCTCCTTGTGGACCTGGCGACGGGGCACGACGACTATCGCGACGACAAGGGCAATCCGGTGTTCAACGAGTTCAAGAGGCAGTACGGACAGGCTCTGATCGATGGGGACGGCTATCCGCAAGATTATGACGCCGGGACCGATCTCGTGCAAAAGGCCGCCGTTCATGCAGACGCATGGGTGACCCTGGGCAGAGAGTATGAGGCCGGGGCGAACCACTTCCACCAGTCACCGGCAATCGCAATCTCGTGCTATCAAACGTCTCTCTTAATGGGGGATCATAGCGGCGCCTGGATTCCTGAGATTCGATCCCGCATGGCGCTGCTCATGATCGCACAGCCGGGCGCCGGCTTGCGTCAATACCGAGATGACCTCATCGGTTTGCTGAAGCCGGGCGATCAATCCATCCCCGATTCGCTGCGCGACGCGATTGGCGTCAAACTCTACAATGTCCTGATGGCCGGCGACCCTGTCCCTAAAAACCCCAGCACAACCATCGGAGTGCTATTTATGACCAAGGGCGCCCCGGATTGGGAGCAGGCGGAGCCGTACTTCACCAACAACGACGATCCCGCCGCCATACGAGAGCTTGCCCGTTACTACGAAAACGGTTGGGGCAGGCCCAAAGACCATCAAAAGGCGATCTCCATGCTGACCAAGGCCGCGGCCGGTGGAGATAAGGATGCGGAATACGGCCTCGCCGTGAACAAATATGAGGAAGCTCGCAGCGGCTCTGAAAGTCCGACGCCCCTGGATGGTTTGGCGGCGGACGTTCAGAAGTGCGCCAAAGCCCTTGCCGACGCCGGCAACGTCCCGGCTAAGAATAATCTCGCAAAGTGGACACGGCTACGGGCCGAGAAGTCCACAACTATGACGCCCGCGCAGAAAGAGGCCGCCCGTAAGAAAGCCTATGAGCTATGGACCGAGGCCGCTGACCAGGGTGTCCGCGAAGCCACCTATTACCTTGCGGCATGCGACGAATACGGAATTGGCGCGACGAAAGATACGGACGCCGCAAAGCGCCACTACGATTACGCCGCCTATTGGGACGATCCGCAGGCCCAAAAGCGGATGGGGGAGATCACCCTCCAGGGCCTGTACGACACCCCAGTCGATGTGGATAAGGGACGACATTTTTTGCTGATGGCGTCTTATTCGCTGCCGTCAGCCGCGTACGAACTGGGCCTCGAACTGAAGAAAGGCAGTGCTTCCAACGACGACCTCAAACAAGCGCGGGACCTGTTCAAGCAGGCGTTCGACGCCAAAATTTGGCAAGCCGGCTTTGAGCTGGCCGCCTGCCTGCACAAGGGCCTTGGCGGCGACAAGGACGAGGCCGGAGCCAAAGCGCTGGTGGAAAAAGCCGCATCTATGGCGGGCGCCAAGAGCGCAAAGATCGCCGTCGACGCCTACACCAACGGAGCCACGGTCGACCCGGACCCAGCGATGGCCGCCAAATGGAAAGCCTTGGCCGGCGTTTAATCAGTCTGCCTGCTGGTTCGAGATCGTCTCAGTGGTTTTCAATGGCGCGGTCGCGAAGTTGACCTGGAAACGCATGCACCAGATGGTCACACCATGATACGCGGATAAATCGGTCCGTGCGGGAATATCGTAAAATTGGTCCCCTTCGTTCCCTTTGAGCTTGCCGAGCGCCAGATAACCGTTACTGGTCACGGTGTCGTTATCGGTGGCGTCGGCGGCGTGGATCAGAAGGATATGCACGTCGGGACCATTCGATGTCGCAAAGCGCGTCAGCCGCAGCACTTTGCCGCCGTCCGGCAGTTGAATAATGCGGACATCGCCGTGGGTTTGGTGGGCAACGCCGTGGAACTCGCCGGCGGATAGTACGGCGGCTCCTGAGGCCGATGCGGCCGCCGGAAGCGATTCATGAACTTTGTGGTTTATTAAGAGGAGTTCCGGCCGGAACGCCGCCCAAGCAGCGAATATCGCGATTGCCCCCAGTCCGCCGGCAAGCATCATCTTTCGTTTGAGCCGCCGTCTTCCGGCGCCGCGAGACGTAGTCTCTGGCGGGCGCCGCTCGGCCCGGCCAGGAATCATATACAGCGGCAGCAGGCAAAGATAGATCGCAAGGCTGATCGAGACGCTCCAAAAGCAGACGAGCATCGTCAGCATGGCGATAATCGGATAAGCCAAAAAGCGTGACTGCACCATCGCCAGATACTCGTCGCCCATCTGTGATGAGATCATCCCCGTCTGCCGGCGCGCATACGCCCACTGCGCGTAAAGCGTCCAGCCCAGCAGGACAAGGTTTCCCCCAAAGAACAGCGGAGCGATCGACGTCTCGATAAACGCGTTCAGAATGCTCGTGGAAAAGGGAAGAAACGAGACGAACATGAAGAAGACGATATTGAGCCAGAGAAGCACGCGGTCTGAGCGGCGGATGGCGTGGTACATATTGTGATGGCCGATCCAGAACACTCCCAGACTGGCGAAACTGATCGCATAGGTGACGAACTTCGGCCATAGGCGCAGCAGCGCCGGAAGCACCACGACGTTCGACGCATTATGGGGCAGGCTCGGAACATGGAACTCCAGGATGAGCAGCGTCATGGCAATCGCGAAAACGCCATCGCTCAGCGCCTCGATCCGGTTCTTGCCGAGTTCGAAGGGATGCGGGTCGTTGTCCATCGGAATCTCTTTTCTCCATCAGTCTCTGTCGCCTGCAACGGATCAAATCTGGAAATAGTTCAGTTTCATCGCGGTTTGAAGTTGGGAGAATGAAGCTGCGCATTCCCGGTAAAAATACCTTGAATCCTATCGCCATTCGTGATATGATTGGCTTCATATGATATAAGGAGAGATGCATGCTCACTCGTAAATTGCCGATCTGGACGGTCGGAGCCGTGCTGCTCGCCGCCGGCGCGGCGGGGGCGCAGGGAAACGGCGCGTTCCAACTCAAGGACGGAGACCGGGTTGTCTTCTACGGCGACAGCATCACGGAGCAGCGCCTTTATACGACGCTGACGGAGAATTATGTCTCGACACGGTTTCCGGCGCTCAATATCCGCTATGTCCATTCCGGATGGGGCGGCGACCGTGTAACCGGCGGCGGCGGCGGTCCGATCGATATCCGTTTGAAGCGCGACGTGCTGGCGTACAACCCGACGGTCATGACGATCATGCTGGGCATGAACGACGGCGGTTATAAAGCCTTCGATCAGCCGACGTTCGACACCTATGCGACGGGCTACAAGCATATCCTCGACAGCGTCAAGGCGGCCGATCCCAATGTCCGCTTTACGCTGATCCAGCCTTCCCCCTACGACGACGTCACGCGCGCCCCCGGTTTCCCCGGAGGCTACAATGCGACGCTGATCAAGTACGCCGATTTCGTGAAAAGCCTTGGCCCGTCGTATGGCGCGATCGTGACGGATTTCAACACGCCGGTCGTGGCAATGCTGGCAACGGCGAAGGCGACCGATCCCGACCTCGCGCAAAAGATCCTGCCGGACCGCGTTCACCCAAGCTACGCCGGGCATCTCATCATGGCCGAGTCGTTACTGAAGTCCTGGGGAGCGCCGTCGATCGTGACGAAGGTGCAGATCGACGCCAAGGGGAAGAAGGTCACGGACGCCCAGAACACCAAAGTCTCGGACCTGAAAACGGGGAAAGTCATCTCGTGGACGCAGGACGACCGCGCGCTTCCGATGCCGCTGGAGCTGGGCGACGCCGCCACGCAGCTCTCTTTGAAGTCCTCGGACTTCGTTGAGGCGCTCGACCAGGAGCCGCTCCAGGTCACGGGTTTGAAGGACGGAACTTATACGCTTTCCATCGACGGTAATGAGATTGGCGACTTCAGCGCGCAGGATCTCGCCATGGGCGTCAACCTCGCCCTTCTCCCCACCCCGATGTTCAGCCAGGCGATCGATGTCCGCCAGCTAACCCAGCAGCACAATGACGAGCACTGGCGCCGCTGGCGCGATATCCAGATGCACTTGCAGGACAGCAAGTCCGAAGCGGTGCAAAAGGAGCTGCCGACCTTCCTGGCCGCTCTCGACAGCGAAGAAGCGGACACGGACGCCGCCCGCCACGCCGCCGCGCAGCCCAAGCCTCACCGCTACGAGCTAACCGCCGCGCAGACGCCGGATCCGGCCCTGCTGCTCAAGCCGCTCAACGGCCCCGACCTCGCTCAAGGGAAAACATATGTCGCCAGCGATCCCAACACCTACGGCTGGGGCATTGGCGGCCTGACCGACGGCTCCTGGGAATCGACCTCCCAGCACACCTTCGCCAGCGGCGACTCGCCCGTGTTCCCCAAGACGGCGACCGTGGACTTGGGCAGCGTTCAGCAGATCGGCTCGGTCGTGATCGGCGTCCCGCCGTTCGGCTCCACAAAGACCGTCAAAGTCTCGATCAGCGCCGACGGCCAGCAGTTCACCGGCGTGGGCAAAACGATGTTCTCAATCCGCAAGGAAGAAAAACATCGCTTCAGCTTCCCCGGCGCCCCCGCCCGCTACGTCCGCCTCACCTACACCGACCACTACCCCGACACCGTCGACTACGCGCCGACATTCGTCTTCACCAACGAAGTCGAAGTCTACGCGCCGTAAACCAGCGCTCACGCCGGCGCCTCGAACCATTCCGTTCGAGGCGTCAGAGCTTTGAAACGTCAGGATCGAGCGGATGCCATCGTTGCAGGCCCAGGAATGGGAGCAGACATACGTTTATCGCCGTGAGTCGATGCTTTCCGAAGCGTCTGGTCGCCCCGTCTTGTCGCTGATCACCACCGCCGGTCAGGATGGAGAGACGGGGTTCTTTCGAGGCGCTGTCCTGCATCCCAAGCGCACATCGGACCTGCTGCTCTCGGTCGTCGATGTCGTTCAATCCCGATTCCACACGCCGGCGGCGATGCTCGC
Source organism: Capsulimonas corticalis (assembly GCF_003574315.2). Lineage (GTDB taxonomy): Bacteria > Armatimonadota > Armatimonadia > Armatimonadales > Capsulimonadaceae > Capsulimonas > Capsulimonas corticalis. The sequence continues at coordinate 7,337,457 of NZ_AP025739.1, forward strand.
CAAAAAGCTTCTTGAGTCCGACCCTGTGATTACCTGCGGCGCGGGCCAAATCCGCTTTGAAGGTTTCTCATCCTGCGGCGGCGTCTACGCTCGGCTTGACCTGCTTCCTAACGCTATGCATGGCGACTTCTTCGGTTCGGGAACGACAAACGTCAACATCAATAGCCACATGCGGGCGGCGCTTAGCCGCGTTCGTGAGAATACCCCGCTGGAGATGACGGTCGGATCCGAAGGATTTTTAGTGCACAGTGAGGGAGAAGCCACAATTGAGCGCAAGGTCACGCTCCCCGCGCGCTGGCTGCGCGGGTTTGTGGAGGCGCAGGCTTGCCAGGCGCGGATGGAGCCGCGCCTGGATGTTTCCGGCCCGGAGTTCCGTAAGTTTCTGCGCGAACTGCCTCGGGACGTCAAGAATGAGATTTGGATCTCAAAAACGGCCCGTGGTTTGCGCATGAGCTCACAGCCAGGAGCCGACGCCGTGTGCGTCGGAGGCGCATCGCGACTGCGCTTGCTGGAGGCGGTTGCTCGCCACGCGCTCGACGTCCGCGTTTACGCGCCCGCAGCCGGCGGAGGCTGCGCATGGGAGCTTACGACACCGGATTCGCGTCTCGTCCTCGTGCTCAGTCCCGATACGTGGCGCGGGTTTTCCGGCGAAGGTCAAGTGCTGGAGACACTCGCCGCCCCCGCCGCCGAACACGCGATGGGCGCCGTCAAAGCGGCGCTGCGATGGCAAAAGACAATTGTTCCGGCCGCGCTCGCCGCAGAATCGGGAGTGGATCAACAGGCGATTGCATGGGCGCTCGCGCAGTGCTCCGCCTCGGGACTGGTCGGCTACGATCTGCATCAGCGCGCTTATTTCCATCGGGAGCTCCCTTTCGACCGCTCCAAAATCCCAGCGCATCAGCCCCGCCTCAAAGACGCCGGCAAGTTACTGCTGGACGCCGGCGTCACAATCGAAAGCGCCACGAATCCCGTCAAAGCATGGGTGCGCAGCAAAGACGTGGAATATCGAGTTATCTTCACCGAAGACGGCGCCGCATGCACCTGCGTCTGGTCCGCGAAGCATCACGGTGAACGCGGTCCCTGCAAACATATCCTCGCCGTTCAAATGGCTCTTGTCTCGGAATCTCCAACGCAGGAATAGCATGCCGACCGATTTAGAAAACGCCATCGCAAGCGGCGATACCGCAAACATTATCCAGCTTCTCTCGAAGTGGAGCGAGTCGGAGCGCCGCTCGGCGGCTCCTTCGGCAATTCAAGCCCTTCAACGTGAACGCCAAAACGCGTTTCAAGCGCTCCATGCGGTGATTGAGAATGAACGACCAGCCTGGAATCAACGCGATTGTCACACCTCCGCCGCGCTCGCCGTTCTTGGGACAGCGAGCCTTTCTGAAATCCAGAAACTCAACTTCTTTCTGTGGGAGGATAGCGCCTACGACATCATGGCGGCGAGACGCCCGGAATGGCTCGCGGCGTGGTGCGAGTGGACGCTTCTCCGCAATGCATCGGACTGGGCGGTGGTCCGCCGTCTCGTGCGCGAAGGGATTTGCCCGCAGCCACAGTCGGATCGATATTTTCTATGGATGACGGAACGTGCGGCGCAGAACGATGTCAAAGCGTTCCTGCTCAGAGATCCCGATCTGCTGGACAATGAGCTATGGAGGCTCTTCGAGATTGAAGGCGACAGCGCTGTCAGCCTGAACAATTCGGAGAAGTACGGAAAGTCCAAATGGTCACACGCGCTTTTGGAGCTTGCGGAGGAGGGCAGGATCTCCCGAGAACGACTTCTCGACGCTGCTCTGGATGCCCTGTCGCGGGACTTCCACGAATACCGCGCCGGTTGGTTTTCTCGCTTCCATGAGGCTCTGAAGCCGACGCTGGACGAGCGCGCCGCGCGCACGGAGCGTTATCTGCAACTCCTGTCCAGTAAGATTCCCCCAACCGTCGCATTCGCTCTGAACGCTGTCATGGTTCTGGACAAAGCTGGGCTCATGTCGGCCGCTGCCGGACTGGAGGCGATCCCTCCGGTATTCTACGCGGACGCCAAGACGACCATCACACGGGCGCTGCGCCTGACGGAGCGCTGGAGCAAGACAGATCCGCGCCTGCATACGGTCGCCGCCGAAGCTGTGCTCCCCGCACTGGAGCACGAATCCCGAGACGTTCGTGAGGCCATTCAGAAATTCACGGGATCGGCCCCGATCGACGCCCCTCCGCGCGGCGCGGCGGAGACCTCGCCGCCCACTTCCACACCACTACAGGCGGCCTCAAACAAGCCGATACTCCCAATCAGCACAGTCGAAGAGCTTGTCGCGGCCTTCGCATCGGTGATTGAAAACGAAGGGCCGCCTGAAGAACTGGAGCGCGTGCTGGACGGGGTTTCACGTTTGGGCGCCGAGCGCCCGCCGGACTTCCATCGCCTCACTGGGCCACTGCAAAAGCGAGCGCGCAAATTTCGCGGCGAGAATGATGGATATTCCTTCCATGGCGCCTCCGTTCGAACGGTCTTCTCGGAACTTGCGAGAGCGTGGCTGGACGGTGAGTCGCCCAAGGAGCCTGTGGATCAGAAGGTAATAGGTCTGGAGGATTTTCTGGCAGCCCGCGTACGCGGCGTCGCCCAGCGGGTTTCCGCAGGCAAGAGCGATGCAATCCTGTCCGCGCCGACACATCGCGGCGCATGGATCTCCCCCATAACCCTGGTGAAGCGCCTGGCCGACCAGACCAGCGCGCCGAATCGTCTGGATCTTATTCAGTCGCTGCTTCGTCTCAGTCGAGACGAACGCGCGGAGGCCCTGGCGCTTGCGACGCAGCTAAAGGGCGAAACCGGCGAAGCTGTACGTCACGCGCTAGGAGCCGACCATGGCGCGGTGGGCGCGGACGCCGCGCTCTGGGCGGCGGCCTCTCGCGCACGCGATCCAGAAACCGACGACCCAATGGTCGGCGCTCGCCATACGGGATTAGGCCCAGATATTGCAGAAGCAGGCAAGATCGAATTTCAATGGCTTTCGGAGATCAATCCTCGCTCCGAAATTATCCTGGCGGGATATGCATCTTATCATCTCTACCACGTATCTATCTCTACCATACCGGCGGCTCCCAGGCAATGCGGATTGGATTTCCCCACTCTTCAGATTTATCGAACCGGATTGGGGCAGCCCGCCATGACTCGGTGGGCGTCAAGCGTATGGCCGGGATACCGCGAAAGCTGGTTCGCGGCGGGATGCGGCGCCATCGGCGACAATCTCGACTGGTGGGAGGCGAGGTGGGGTAACCGTGAGTTTCTGGCGCCGCTCCTCGACCCGAGCACAAAACTTGGACTGATGGCCCTGACGCTCATGGCTCTTGGTCTTGCCGCAAAAAACGCCGACGAAGGCGCCTTGACGACGGACATTTTGATATCGGCAATTGCCGACGGGCGACTGAATGAGCACAGAATGTCGCAAATCCTGACGCTTCTGTTTGCCTGGGAGCAGGTGACAATGCCGCGCGTCACCCGGCGCGTCGAACAGGCAAGCCGCGTGTCCGAACGACACTCCCGGGTTCTCTACGCCGGTCTCGCCACCGCCCTGGAAACCGCCCCGCCGACGTCCGCCGCATCTCTGGGCTCCGTTCTGGAGGCGTTCCATGAACTGTCGATTGAGCTGAGCGCAGGTCCGCCCTCCGGTAAACTGTCGGAGTTTCTGGCGGGCCAGCAAGGCAAAAATCGCGCGGCGGCAATCGCCAAGAAGATCATCGCCTTGCCGCAAGTCAAATGACGCCGGTTATTTTCGCTCGGCGCGCAAGATTGCCTTGAGGAGCGTCTCGAAGTCCAATGGGCCTTTGTGATGCAGGCCGTTGATGAAGAAGGTCGGCGTTCCCGGGACACCGCTGGCGAGTCCTCCGTCAAAGTCGTCGCGGACTCGCGTGGCGTACGTGTGCTCGGAGAGTTCGCGGGTGAAGCGCTCGACATCCAGCGAAAGATCCTCGGCGTACTGGGTCAGGCTCGCCGCGTTCAGATCCTCTTGATGATCGTACAGCGTATCGTGCATCTCCCAGTATTGGCCCTGCGCGCCGGCGGCCTCCGCCGCTTCGGCGGCAAGCTGGGCGTAGGGGTGGATATCGACCAGGGGAAAATTTCGGAACACGATCCGCAGGCGATCGCCGAGTTGTTTATGAAGTTCCTTGACGATCTCGTGCGCCTGCGCGCAGTAGGGACATTCGAAGTCGCCATACTCCACCAGCGTCACAGGCGCGCTGTCCGGTCCCTCGCGATGGTCCTGCTCGCTCACGGGCGGCGTCAATTCCGGCATCATTCGTTCTCCTTGCACCTATATGCTCTCCATGAAAGCGGCGCCCAGTCATACGGGACAGTTTAGCCTTTGAAGGGTCCCACAATGTCGTGCGTAATCCAGCCGCCGTAAAAATCTCCGGACTGAGCCATCACGACTTCGCCGTTGACACGGCATTCGTCCATCTTACCGGGATAAAACGCCAGATGGTCTTTGAGCGCGAGGTAAGCGTCGACAGGATTGGGATAGGACCAGGCGGCGTGCCCGGATGTCTTCACGCTGACGGTCAGATTCCAATAGGACGCCATGCCCTTCCACTCGCAGAACGTCTGGAGCTTTGCGGGCGTCAGAAAGTCCATACGAATGTCGTCTTGCGGAATGTAATAGACGGGCGGATGGCTCGTTTCGAGGATCCGCCATGCGTGACGAGTGTCGACTATCAGCATTCCTCCAAACATAATTTCGAGATGTTTTTCCGACTGCTCGATGCGCGGCGGCCTGGGATAGTCCCAAACGGATTCCTGACCCGGCTGCGGGGCGACACGCGAAGATGGGTTCATCGGTATTTCCTCTCATCCCTGTTATCCTGCGACTGAACAGACATGAAACGCCGATTTACGCGCCGCCGTTCCTTTCAAGACATTCCGCCCACGAAGGCGCGCGAAACAAAATCCGTACTCCATCGTATCTTCGATCATGAGATATTTATCGAATGGGATTGTATTGGCGATGGCGTTTGCCGCGCTGGTTGCGGCGTCACAGGGTTTCGCCCAAACGCCGAAGGGTAATCGACTGCTCGGCATGGACGTGCAAGCCGCGCGGGACGGCGGCTACGATACGGCGTTCCAGATCGCCAAGAAGGCGGGGGCGCAGGTCGTTTCCGTGTCGATCAATTGGGACGATATTGAGTCCGAGCCAGGGCAGTATCACAATGCGAGTCTTCAGGCGGCGAATGCGTACTATCCGGCGCAGCATGTCAGAGTCAGCCTTTGCATTCGGCCTCTCGATACGAACGGGCCGCACATGCCCGCCGATCTGCGCGGTCAGCCGATGGATTCGGATGTCGTGGAAGAGCGATTTGGGAAGATGATGGATTATGTGTTCGCGCAGATCCCCGATGTTCCGCTGGCGTCGCTCGGCGTCGGCAATGAGGTAAATATCGATTTTGGGACCGACGCCGGGAAATGGGCGCGGTACCGGCGCTTCTTCGCCGCCGTGCGCCGTCGAATCCAAGCGAAGCATCCCGACCTGCCAATCGGTGTCCCCGTCACATTCGAAGGCGTCACGGGCGCGGCGCGCGGCGAGGTGAAGACGCTGAACGCGGCGAGCGATTGGGTGATGGTCACTTACTATCCGCTGAATACGGACTTTACGGTGAAGGCGCCTGGGACGGCGTCCCGGGATTTTGACCGGCTGGCGCGTCTCTACCCGAACCGCAAAATCGCGCTGATGGAAGCGGGCTGCCCTTCGGGCGCGCTGTGCCTGAGTTCGGAGACCAGGCAGGCGGAGTTTGTAACGCAGGTGTTCCGGGCGTGGGACGCCCACGCCGCCCAGATCCCCTTGGTCTCATTCAGCTGGCTGAACGACAAATCCACGGCGGATATGGACGGTTTCGCGCGCTACTACGGCGTAAACGCCCCGCCCTTCCGAGAATATTTGCAAACTCTGGGCCTGCGCACCTGGGAGGGCAAGGACAAAGCGGCCTTCCGCGTGCTGACGCAGGAAGCCAGGGCGCGCGGCTGGTGACGAACCGGGGTGTGACTGATCTTTGTTAAACGTTCGGCTGTAACAAAAATCAGGCGCACCCAACGAACCGGTCAATGCAGGACTTTGGTCCGGTAAACGCTCTGGATCGCCGCGATATCCGGCGTTCGGTCGAGATATCGCTTCGGGCCGACGAGGTTCCCGATCATCTCGCGGAGGGCGGTGTCCTGCGGATCGTCCAGCAGAATGCGGCGCGGGCGAAGGTCGCCTCCGAGAATCTCGCCCATGGCGACAGCGCCGGCCTGGGAGATACGGTTGCGGCGCAGGTCGCAGCGCCCCAGAACGGGATTGGCGGCGATCATCTCCGAAATCGCCCGGGCGCCCAAATCGTCAATGACATTGGATTGTACGCCCAGAACGCGCGTGGACCGGCAGTAGCCAAGGTCAAGCGTTGTCAGCGCGGGGTGTCCGGTCAGCGCCTTCGCGATCGACGCGGCGCCTGCCGAAGTGAGGCCGTTACTCGCCAGGCCAAGCTCTTGCAGCGTCGTGTTTTGACTCAATCCTTCGGCAATGATCGCGGCGCCGCGATCGCCGAGTAAGTTCGCGGCGAGGTACACCGCTTCAAGGCTGCTGTTCGACGCGAGCAGATCGGCGATCCCTTGCGCCTGTTCGGGCTCAAGATAAAGACCGGCCAGGTAGAGACGCTTGACGGTCTGGTTGCGTGATGTCAAGGCGCTGAGGACGGCTTCCAGGCCATCGGCGCCGATCTGCGTATTGACCAAATCAACCGTCCGAATAGCGGTGTTCTTCTCCAGCATCCGCGCCACCGCCCGGGCGCCGTCCGGGCCGATGGGATTGCGTTTCAGCCACAGCCCGGTCACGCTCTTGTTCCGCGCAAGCGTCTCCGACAGCCGCTCCGCGCCGCGTGGGCCGATCAAATTGCAGCCCAGGTAAGCGACCTGAACGGCGCCCCCATCCTCAATGAGCCGCGCGACGCTCGCCGCGCCGGCGTCGCCGATCCCGTTCGTTCCAAGCAGCAGGCTCTGAATGGCGGTGTTATGCGCCAAAACGCCGGTCACCACGCGGGCGCCCTCCGGACCGATATCTTGCTTGCACAGATCGAGACGCCCGTCGGGCGTAACGGCTCCTCGGGGAAACATCAGGGTGTCGGACGGCAGGCGATTTCCTCGGAGATAAGCGAGCAGCGGGTCCAGCTCCCTCACATCGCAAAACGCGGGGATCGGCTTCTTGGTGAGCGGACAGTGCAGCGTCGTTTGATTGCCAGTTTCCATATGCGTGATTGGCTCCACCCTACCAGGGATACGGCTTGTAGTCTTTGAGAAAATGCCCGTGCAGCGGCTCCGAATCACTCAGGAGACCCTGCGCGATGGGATCGTAGATGCGCGCCATTCCGTCGATCAGATCGAGCGGCGTATAAAAATCCTGAACGGCGCGCATCTGAAGGTGCTTGGGATAGGGATTTTCGTCGGTGATCCATCCCGTATCCACGCTGTTCATGTAGACGCCGTCGCGCGCGTAATCCGCCGCCGATGTCCGCGTCATCATATTGAGCGCGGCCTTCGCCATGTTGGTGTGCGGATGGAAGATGGTCTTGCTCGGGCGGTCGAACTGCCCCTCCATCGCCGAGACGTTCACGATGAAACGGCGCGCGTGGGGCGAACGCAGGAGCAGCGGCTTGAGCCGACTGTTCAGCACGAACGGCGCGGTGACATTCACCAGCTGCACCTCCAGCATCTCGACCGTCTCCACTTCGTCCAATCGCAAAGACCAGCTGTTGCTGGCGCGCCGATCGATCGGCTGCCCGTAGTGGTCGTACCGGCCCGGCAAAAGAGAGTTCGCTTCGGTATCCGATCTCTCATACGGCGCGTCGTCCGCAGTCAGAAGACGCCGCACGGGCTCCCCCAGCGCCGCAAAGTTCTCCTTCGCGAGCAGTTCCTGGTAGAAATCCGCCGTGCGTTTCACCGTCTGGGCGGCGTTATGAATGACGATATCCAGGGCGGCTTCGGTTTGCAGCAGATGGGCCGCGAGTTCTTCCACGGCGCGTATGTCGCGCAGGTCGATCCGAGAGATTAGCAGACGATCGAGCCAGGCGGCGCTGTCCGGCTCCGCCGCAAAACGCTCCGCCGCGTCGATGGGAAACCGGGTCGTCACGATCACGCGCGCGCCGTCGCGCAGCAGGCGCAGAGCCATCTCATAACCGATCTTGATCCGCCCGCCGGTGATCAGCGCCGTCCGGCCCGCGAGGTCCGCCCGCTGGCCGCGCTTGGCGTAGTGAACGCCGGCGCACTCCGGACAGAGCAGATGGTAATGGAAGTGCAGTTCGGTGTAAAGCTCCTTGCAAACATAGCAGCGAATCGGCCGCGACGCCGCGCCGACTGTTTCGACAAACGAATCGCCGGCGTGCTCCGCTAGCATCGGCGCAGAGTTCGCCGGCGACTGCTCCCGGACAATCACGGTTTGGGCGCGCAGGTCTCGATCGGCCTGGACGCGCTCCTCGCGCCGCCGCTGATTCTGCCCGCGCTTGCCCTCCCGGTGGATCTTGGCGATAATCGTCTTAAGGCCATCGTGATCGTCGATCACCGACGGATCCCGCGCGATCTCCTGTAGCGTCCGATAACACGCTTCCAATTGTTGTTCCGTGAGTGGCATGGGTGATCAAGAAGAGGGAACGGCCGAGATTTGAACTCGGATCTTCCCGTGAGAAGGAGCGCTTTTCCGTTAAGCTAACGTTCCCATAACTCCGTCCACCGATTATACCCGGGGACCATTCGGGCATCGTGTCCCGCTTCCCTGTTTCATGAAGAATTGCGATGTGCTACAATGCGCCGATGGCTATGCGATAAGAGGAGAAATACCATGATCACTTTCGTCAATGCAGTGACGCTGACGGGCCTGGCCGCGGCGACGGCTCTGATGAGCGCGACGGCGCTTGGCGCGAACCTGGTGGTGGACGGCAAAGTCGCCTCGACCAGTGTGCGGATGATCGACGGCGTCGCATACGTCAAGGTCTCCGATATCGCGAAGTCGATAGGAAGAGTTGTCGCCAAACGGCCGGGAGGCTACGAGCTGATCGAGGCGGGCGGCGCGAATCAGATCGCGGGCGTGGTCAAGGGTAAGATCGGAGATCAGCTCTTTGACGGAAAGTGGCGGTTCAAAGTCACCGGCGTCGAAACGGCCAGCACTTATGCGCTGAAGACGCAGGGCGAGCCGTACAGTTACGGCTCCGACGTCAGCTATAACACCAGCACGCGCACCTTTTCGGCGCCGGCGGCGGACACGCTCATCATCGTTCGCTGCGCCATCGCGAACGGCCAGAAGACGAAGCAGACGTTCTGGGTAGCCGAAGGCGGCTCCAACACCGCGCTGACCGACGATCAGGGGCACGCGTTCACGCCCATCGCCTACGATTTCTCCGGCGCGCCCGCCCAAACGGAGCCGCTCCTGCCTGGCTCCAAAATGGAGTTCCCGGTCATCTTCTGTATTCCGGCGGGAACGCAGCTCAAGGACCTGATCTTCACGCTGCGCAACAACGACGCTTCGTCCAAAGGGAACGACGTGCGCGTCTCTCTCAGCGGCGGTTAGCGCCGCGCCGGCCCGGGGATCTCCCGGGCCGGGATGTCTACAGAATTACGGTGAATCTGACGATAATTAAGGCGTAACAAGTATTTTTTTTGGTCGCGTGGGACGGCGCGTCTCACAGTCAGATTCTTCATGCAAGACTATCATGCTCTCCTGCGGCGACAGCTCAAGCGGCACGTAAAAATCACGGAAGAGATTCCGGAAGATTGGCGCGCTTTTCTGGCTGCGGTCAATCAAGCATACGGAGACTCCGACTCCAGCCGGCGGCTGCTCGAACGCGCCGTGGATCTGAGCTCCGCCGAGCTGTTTGAGTCGAACGCGGAACTCCGAGCCATTTTGCAGGCGCTGCCGGACTTTTTGTTTCGCATCGATTCCCGAAACGCGATCATTCCGCTCGTTCCCTCGGATATCGACCGCTCCGATATCTGCCTGCGCGTTTTGGATGAGACGTCTCACCACCGCTGCGCCGGACAGTTTCGGGAGGCGCTGGAGCAGATCCGCGCCTCCCATGCTCCGCTCAACTTTGAGTACGAGTTTACGCACGACCATCAGGAATATTTCTACGAAGCGCGCCTGGCGCCGTTCATGGAGGCGGGAGTGATCGGCCTTCTGCGCGACATTACGGTCCGCAAACAAGCCGAACGCTCTCTCAAAGTCAGCGAAGAACGCGCGCGATTGGCCCATCTTGATCTGATGGTCATCAAGGGGGAACTGGAGGCGGAGCAGGAGAAGCTGCGAAAACTGGCGACCGAGGACAACCTGACGGGACTTTGGAACCGCCGCGTCATCTTCGAACATCTCGCGGGCGATCTTATCGACGCCAAGCAGAACAAACGCTCGGTCGCGGTCGTGATGGCCGACCTCGACGGCTTCAAGCAGATCAACGACACCAACGGACACCAGGTCGGCGACATCGTTCTTCAGGAGACGGCAAAGCGGCTGAAGGCGTGCGTACGCACCTCCGACGCCGTGGGGCGTTACGGGGGCGAGGAGTTCCTGATCATCCTGAACGACTGCGACGGCGACTCCGCTATCCGGCGCGCGGAGGAGCTTCGTCTCGCGGTCAATCGCTCGCCCATCGCGCTGATCGAAGGCAAGATCGAAGTGACGTGCAGCTTTGGAGTCAGCTGGACGCGCGAAAGCTATTACAGCATCGATCCCATCGTGCGCGAGGCTGACACGGCCCTGTATCAGGCCAAGCATACCGGCAAAAACAAAGTCGTGGCCGCCTCGATCGCTTACTGACCTGAACCGCAATCATCGCGCCACAAAACAAAATGTCCGCTCGGCGGAGTGGCGCGGGTGAGAAAGGTCATGGTAAAATAAATGACGACCAGCATGCTCTCTCGTGAGAAAAGATAGACGACACTCATGACAACGGAATTCCCCACGGATGAATCCCAGCGCCTCATGGCGCTGCGCCAATACGGCGTTCTCGATACTCCTCCCGAAGAACGCTACGACAACATCACCGAGCTTGCGGCGGCGCTGTGTGACGTGCCGATCACCCTGGTCAGCCTGGTGGATGCGGAGAGGCAGTGGTTCAAATCCAAGGTGGGGATCACAATCGACGAGACCCATCGGCGTCTTTCTTTCTGCGCGCATACGATCCGCCAGCAGTCGCCGATGATTATCAACGACGCCAGCAGCGATCCACGCTTCGCGGACAACGATCTGGTGACGGGAGCGCCGTATATCCGGTTCTACGCCGGATTCCCGCTGACGAATAGCGAGGGCTACGCGCTGGGCACGCTCTGCGCGATCGACACCAAGCCGCGCGACCTGACGCCGGCGCAGTTCAAGGCGATGAAGGTGCTGACGCAGCAAGTGCTGACGGAGCTGGAGCTCCGGCGGTGCCTAGACGCCCTGGGGCGCTCGTACGACCAGGCGCGGCGCAGCGAAGATTCGGCCCGCACGCTGAAAGCGGCGATTCTGGACGCGTCGATCGACGCCATCATCACGATCGACAGCGGCGAAACCGTTCTGGAGTGGAATCCCGCCTCGGAAAAGGTGTTCGGCTATTCCCGGGATGAAGCGATCGGACGCCCCCTGTCCGGCCTGATCGTGCTGTCGTCGCACGACGATAGGAGCGAGCCGGAGATCGCGCAATTGATCGGCTCCGAGCAGGACCCCGAGCGCAGCGCGCGGCTCGAAGTCATTGGCGTCGGCAAGGACGGGCGTTCGTTCCCAGTCGAGATGTCGGCGGTGGCCGTTCCGCTGGACGACCGGCTTTTGTTCACGATCTATCTGCGGGATATCACCGAGCGCAAGCAGACGGAAGCCGAGAACGCGCGGCTGCTGGCCAAGACGCAGACCGACGCCCTGTGGCGATGGGGCTTTCTGCGCGATGTCCTGAAGAACGTCACCAACGGCAAGCTGCGCCTGGCGGAGAATAGCGCCGAGCTGCCCCCGCGCCCGGCGAATCTTATTCCAATCACCCGGGAAACGCTGCCGGAATTCCGCCACCGCGCCATCCACGCCGCGGAAGCTGCGGAGTTCACCAAAGACAGAATTTACGATCTCGCCACGGCGGTCAGCGAAACGGCGATGAACGCCGTCGTCCACGCCCGCGACGGACAGGGCTGCGTCTCGATCAGCGACGACGGCGTCATCCAAGTCTGGATCGAGGATCGCGGTCAGGGGATCCATATCGACCACCTCCCGCGCGCCATGCTGGAAAAGGGCTACACCACCGCCGACAGCTTCGGCCACGGCCTGAAACTGACGCTCCAGACCGCGGACCGCGTCTGGCTCCTCACGAACAGTTCGGGCACCACGATCGTCGTGGAAAAGGACCGCGAAGAGCCCATCCCGCCCTGGCTTATCGGCTAAACTCGCCGCCGGAGGAGACCCGCGAACAGCCGGGAATGTCCGCCACGCGCTCAAACACGCGCAGGCCGTGATTTCGCGCCGTCGCCACCATCAGGTCCGCCCCTTCGGAGGGGCCGCCGACACGCAAAACCGCGTCGCAGCGCGCCAGAAGCCGCTCGGCGATCGGGTGAAAGATCTCCTGGAACGGCGCATCCCCCACCCGCTCCGAACCGGCGAGCGCGACGAGCGGCAGCGCGAACCACTCTCCCACCACCGGCACATGCCCGGCGCGAAAAATCGGGAGCGCCAATTCCTCCATCATCCGCACATTCGCCGCCAGCTTCCCGGGATCGTCGCCGGTCCCGGATCGGTATGGACCGGCGATCAAAATCATCAGTCCCTTTTCATTGCTCTGCATGGTTTTCATCCTTCTTCGTGCTTTTGTCGGGTACAATCGCGCATGAATCTGCACGAAATTACGCATTTCCATTTACCAGACTCCGTTATTGCATATTTCGTGCAGAATCATGCAATAACGGGCAAAAAAAAATTATGCTAACCACTCACCGCAAGCAGCACATCCTCGCCGTGTTACAGCGAGATGGACAGATTATCGCGAAGACGCTCAGCCTGGAGCTCGGGCTCTCGGAGGACACGATCCGGCGCGATCTGCGTGAACTGGCCCAGGAGGGCCTGCTGCAGCGCGTGCATGGCGGCGCGCTGCCGGCGTCGCCCGCCGTGGTGGACTTCGCGGGGCGTCAGCGCATTGCGCCGCAGGCAAAGGTGCGGATCGGGCAGGCGGGCGCGCGGATGGTGAGGCCAGGTCAGGTGGTGATCTTGGATGGCGGGACAACCGCCGTGCAGCTCGCGCGCCATCTGCCGCCGGATCTTGTGGCGACGGTGGTGACGCACAGCCCCAGCATCGCGGTGGAGCTGGCCCAGCACCCATCGGTGGAGGTCGTGGTGATTGGGGGGCGTTTGTTCAAACACTCCGTGGTGACGGTCGGCGCGGCGGCGATCGAGACTCTGAAGCGCATCCGGGCCGATACTTACTTCATGGGCGTGACCGGGATCCACCCCGACGCTGGCCTGACCACCGGGGACCTGGAGGAAAGCTATATGAAGCGCCTGCTCAGCGATCAAGCGGCGGACACCGTCGTGCTCGCCTCCGCCGAAAAGCTCGGCGCCGCATCGCCCTATCTCATCGGTCCGGTCAGCGAGGCGAGCAGCATTATTACCGAGCGGGATGTCCCGGAAAAGCTCATCGCGCCGTACCTTGATCTTGGGATTCCCGTCGTTCGCGCGTGACATTGTTGCTGGCCGGCCCGCGCTCCATAAGTGAATTCTAATCGTTTTTCGTCAAGATTTAACATTCTCTTAACAAATCCGCCCACATCGCAGAGGTACTATCGTTGTACTCTCCCTGAACGAGATGCACTCAGTTTTGACGGTCCCAACGGAAAGGTTACCCGTTCCATGACGCCACATTCTCGCTCGAAAAGCGGCTTCACACTCATTGAATTACTCGTTGTCATCGCGATTATCGCGATTCTCGCCGCGATCCTGTTCCCAGTGTTCGCGCAGGCTCGGGAAAAGGCGCGTCAGATCACCTGCACGTCCAACCTGAAGCAGTTTGGGCTGGCGATCCTGCAATACGCTCAGGATAACGACGAATCGATGCCGGTGGCTTACAGCGCGGCGTATCAAGTCGGACCGCTGACAAGCCAGCTCGCCGGCACGCCTCAGGTGGGCGTCCATATGGAGATCATGCCGTATGTCAAATCCGAGGCGATGTTCAAGTGCCCGGATGACGGCGGCTTTGAGCTGAACGGCGCGAACCCGGACACCGTACCGAACGTGCTGGCGAACGGAAACGCGATCTCGGGCGCACTGTACCAGCAGGTCTACGGCAGCTCTTACAAGTTCACCCACGAAAACTTCTCGAACCCATTCCCGGTCAAGACGCTCACCGGATACGCCACGAACACCGGCGAGTGCACCGGCGGCGGAACGATCACCGTCACGCCGACCGGCTATAACTACAATCCCCCGGGGGCGTGCAGCGGGACCGCTCCCGGCGTCGTGGCGCTTTCCTACTTCTCGCGCCCGTCGGAAACACGGATGATGCGCGACTTCAACCCACCCTTCGATCAGGATGACGACAAGGTCTGGCATCCCAACGGCGGCTCCGTGGCGTATGTCGACGGCCACGTGAAGTTCCTGATCGGCGCCAAGGCCCCGCTCGGCCCCGGCAACCCCGGCTCCAGCAACGGCTACTTCAAGGGATGCGACGGCCCGGACTGGGCGTTCGACGATCCCGGCTCCTGCAACAGCTCCGGCTTCCAGCGCAACGGCGATTAACACCTCGCGGCAACGGTTTGCAATCTCCTAACGACGGGAGGCGTCTGGCTTTTTGGGCCAGACGCCTCCCGCGTTTGTTTGGCATGTTTCTTGCACGGCAGAGCATCGTAAGACCAAAGAAGTTCGTCTGGATCGTAACTCTATGTCAGGAGATCCCTCATGAAATATGGTTTTGCGCTTGCCACAGCCGCGCTCACAATTCTCAGCAGCGCCGCATTCGCCCAAGCTCCCGTCAACGCGTCGCCAAGCATCGTTATCACCGTGGACGAACACGGCCACGGCATCGCCACTAGCAGCGCCAGCCCTGGCGTGACATTCACGCTTCCCTCCGCCTATATCCCCGATCCCGGTCCCGGCGGCAACCCATCGGCGCTGACCTACTCGCTCGGCTTTCCGCCCGCATTCGTTCCCGGAGACGTGATTGTCGTGGATAGCCCATCCTCTGGATTTCAATTTAGCGATCTGGTCCGTTTCAATCCTTCAGATCAAAACACGCCGGCCACACTGGTTTTTTATTCGTTTGATGAGGGCGTCAACTCACTCCCGACTTCGATTTATCCGTTCTTCTCATTCGCCGAAGAGGACAGCAGCGGCGTCGCCACTTATGTCCCTCAGTCCGGCGATCCCGGCTATATCGATGGTTTCAATCTCACGTACCACTTCGTGAGCGACGCCGTCGTGCCAGAGCCCTCCACATTCGCCGTTCTAGGCTTCGGAGCCTTCGGCGTCGCGCTTCTCGTTATCGGGACACGCCGTCGCAAGCTCTCTGTCTGACCGCTTTTTCCCTCAAACTCCCCGCAGCCCTGCCGCCTTTCCTCAGGCGGCGGGGCTCTTTCTTCTCAAATGCGCTTTATTTCTCCAAAACGTTGCCGAAGCTTGCCTGCTTGGCACGCTTCTTGCAGTGTCAAAAACCAATATTAGTGACAGTTGAATTGCCATTGCATTTTAGGAGATCTTACGTGAAATACAGCCTCATGACCCTGGGGGCGACCGCAGCTCTCACCTTCGTCGCCAGCGGCGCATTCGCCCAAAACCCACCGATCATTCCCGATGTCATTTTCGCTGCGGATTCTCACGGCAACGGACTTGGCTTCGCTCAGGGCGGTTTCCTCCGTCCGCTGTATTCCTATATCAGTCAGGATCCAGGGCCGGGCGGAAATTCGACGGCGCTCACCTATTCGCTGGATTACCCGCCCTCGATCGTGCCGGGCGATGTGGCTCTCATCGACCCTAGCAACAGCCACTACGATGGTTTGATTCGCTTTAATCCCGGTGATCAGAACACATCGGCTTCGTTTGTGTTCTATTCGGCGGAAAACGGAATCAACAGCGGGCCAACATCCTTCTATCCTAACTACACGTTTTCCTTCGAGGATTCCAACGGTATTGCGGAATACATCCCGCAAGCCAACGATCCGGGCTACGTGGACGGTTTTATCGTAGAATATGTCTTCCTCAACGATGCGGTTCCGGAACCCTCGACGTACGCCGCACTCGGCCTGGGCATCCTGGGCGTCGCCATGCTCGTCCTGCGATCGCGCCGCCGCCGCACGTTCACCGTCTGACACCCACTGGCCCCTGCTGTTTCCCCATCAGCAGGGGCCTCGCGCCTCTCGTCCGCCGCTGCAACCAAATGGACGCTTTCGTGTCTCAAGAGTTAATACACTTGCGATGACCGAGGCTTCCCATGAAACTCTCCCAGTGCTGGTCCACGATTCGGCTTCCGCTCGTTCTTCTCGCCATCGTTCTCATTCCGCTGAGCATTTACGGCATTGTCCAGGATATTCGGTCGGACTTTCACACCATCCAGACTCAGGGGGACGAGTACGCCCGCTCGCCGGGCTGCTCGCCCCGTGCGGAAAACGTCGACCCCGCTCTCTCCCCCTGCACGGAAGCGCCGATGACGGTGGTCGATGTGCAAACGCATTCGGAATCTTCCAAGTCGTATGGATCGCGGACGGTCTATGACCTGATCGTCCGCGACCAGTGGGGCGTCACTCAGACATATACGCATGTCTATGAGAACTTTGCCGCGTCGCGCCGGCCGGGCGAGCAGATCTCCGCTCAATACTGGCGCGGCCATGTGGAGGAGCTGACCGCCGGTCAAGATCACTACCCCGTCGGCTACATGCCTCCGCAAGTGCAGCGCAACGGCGCCGTGATTTTTGTCTGGCTCATGGCGCTCTTCGGAAGCTTCGGCGTGATCCGCCTGGTCATTCAATTCTGGGACTACCCGAACCTGCCGCCTTTTTACCGGAGATCGATGTTTCGGTAATCGCCCGGTTTGCCGCGACAATCGTCGGCGACAGCGTCGTTACGGAGCGATGGTCATCTGCGACGATTGTCCTGCTTCGGAGTGCGGCGCGACCCACACGGTCAGTTCACAGGGCTCCACGGTTTGCTTGCGGTCGATGTTCCAGAAACCCAGTTCGCGCTTGGTAAGCATGAAGCGGACGAGACGCGATTCGCCGGCCTTCAATAGAATCTTTTGATATCCTTTGAGTTCACGGATCGGGCGGACGACGCTGGTTCCCCGCTCGCGGATGTAGAGCTGGGCGATCTCCTCGCCCGCGCGCGCACCGGAGTTTGTGACGGTCGCTTCGACGGTAATCGCCGCGCCGCCATTCAGTTCTTTGACGTGAGCCGCCGGCGTGGTGATTTTCGTGGGAGAGTAATCGAACTTCGTATAGGAAAGGCCCCAGCCGAAGGGGAACTGCGCCGTGGTGAGCTCGTCGATGTAGCGCGTCACATAGGGGTTGCCAGGATTCACGGGCCGGCCGGTATTCATGACGCTATAGTACAGCGGCTCCTGTCCGACAGAGCGCGGGAAGCTCGCGGTGAGCTTTCCGGCGGGATTGCTTTCGCCGTAAAGCGTGTCCACCAGCGCCGGCCCCGCCTGGACTCCGGGGAACCAGGCTTCCAGGATCGCCGGGAGATGCGCGGCTTCCCAGGGCAGCGCCAGCGGGCGGCCGCTAAAGAGCACCAGCACGACCGGCTTCCCCGTGGCGGCGACCGCTTCCAGCAGCTTGAGCTGATTGCCGGGCAGGTCGAGCTTTGTGCGCGAAGCCGCCTCGCCCGTCATTCCCCGGCTCTCGCCCAGCGCCATCACGACGACATCCGCGCGGTTCGCCGCATCGAGGGCGTCGTGGAATCCGGCTTCGGAGTCGGTCTCGATCTCCGTTCCTTTGGCGTAGACCAATTTGTCTTTCAAACGGCCCGCGAGCGCTTGTTTGAGCGTGACGACATCCGAGCCCTGGCCCCGGCCCTCCCACCCGCCCAGCATATCTCCGGCGCTGTCGGCGAGCGGTCCGATCAGGGCGACTGTTTTTCCATCGGCGAGCGGCAGCGCGGGAGCCCCGCCGGAGATGGGGTCATTCTTCAGCAGCACGAACGATTCTTCGGCGGCGCGGCGAGCGAGCGCCACATGCTCCGGGGCCAGGAGGACGGTTTTGCTGCGAGTTTCATCAGTGTACGGATGCGAAAACAGGCCCATGGCGATCTTGACGCGCAGGATGCGCTCGACAGCTTCGTCCACGGCACGCTCCGGGACCTTGCCGCTCCGGACCAGCTTGACCAAATTCTCTCCGTACAGGCCGCTTCCCATATCCATGTCCACGCCGGCGGTCACGGCCTTGCGCGCGGCGGTCTCGCCATCGAGCGCGACGCCGTGGTTGATTAACTCGCCGACGGAGTTCCAGTCGCTCACCACGAAGCCGCGAAATCCCCACTCGCCGCGCAGCACGTCGGTCAGCGTATCATGGTTCGCGGAGGCGGGTACGCCCTGTAAACTGCTGAATGCGCTCATCAGAGAGCCCGCGCCGGCGTCCACCGCCGCCTGGAACGGCGGGAAGTAAACATCGCGCAGCGTACGGTCGGACATATCGACCGCATTGTAATCGCGCCCGCTCTCGGCGCCGCCATAGGCCACGAAGTGCTTGACGCACGCGACCATCGACGTGGGATCCGACAAGTCCTTCCCCTGATACCCGCGCACAGCGGCGGCGGCGAACAGCGCCCCCAAATAGGGATCCTCGCCCGCGCCTTCCATGATCCGACCCCAGCGAGCGTCACGCGCGATATCCACCATTGGCGAAAATGTCCACCGAATCCCCTCCGACGTCGCCTCCACGGCGGCGACGCGCGAGGTCTTCTCGACAAGTCCCGGGTCCCAGGACGCCGACAGAGCCAGCGGAACCGGAAAGATCGTGCGGTAGCCATGAATGACGTCCATCGCCACGATCACCGGGATCTTCATGCGGGATTTCTCAACCGCCTGCTTCTGAAACGCATTGACCGCGCCGGCGTCCGGCGGATTCATCAGAGACCCAACACCCCCGCGCGCAACCAGCTCATTCTGATCGATCCCCTTCCCGTCCGGCCCCCGCGTCCCGCCATTAGGAAACTGGACCAACTGCCCAACCTTCTCCTCCAGCGTCATCTTCCGACGCATCTCCGCCGCCTGCTTCTCCACCTGCGCCGAAAACGGCGACACGGCCAACGCCTGCCCCCGCGCAAACGCCGGCAGCCCCAACAGCGTCAGCACGGCGACGCCCCGGAAAAATCCTCTTCGATCGTGAATGAGTAAATGAGCGCGCATCGCGTGGCGGCCTCCCTTTCGTGTCGTCGTACGGCGTCCTGCCTGCCGCGCCCCAGTAAATCCAGAACAAATCCAGCAGTAGATACTCCGACAGCAAATGGGCGACAAAGTTTCATACATCTCCACGGAGGAGGCGAAGGTATACTAAGCTATCTTGCCGCAAGCGCCGATTGAGGTAACCCGTATGGCTTCACTCCCCAAAACTTACTACACTCCCGAGCAGTATCTGGAGATGGAACGCCGCGCGGATTACAAAAGCGAGTACATCGACGGACAGTTTCATCCTATGCCTCTCGCCAACGAAGCGCATAACGTGATTAACGTCAATCTGGCTGCGGAAATCGGAACGCAGCTGTGCGGCAAAGACGCCCGCGTCTACATCAGCAACATGCGAGTCCGGGTTGGCGTGCACACCGCCTTCCTCTATCCAGACGTTGTGGCGGTCTGCGGCGACCGTCAGTTCGATGACATGCAAAAAGACACGCTCATCAATCCCACCATCATCATTGAAGTCCTCTCGCCTGAGACAGAGCTTAAAGACCGAGGCGAGAAGTTCGCGCACTACCAGAGGTTGCCCTCGCTGACGGATTATGTGCTGATCTCACAAGACAAAATGCGGATCGAACATTATGTTCGTCAGGATGAAAACCACTGGCTGCTTTCTGTCATCACCCAGACGCAGGATAACCTCACACTACAGTCCATCGACTGCGTACTGACACCTGCCGCGATCTATGAGAACATTGAATTTGCAGATTCACCATTACCTTAATTTCGCCGACGCGATCGCTGGACAACAAATAGCCGCCGTCGGGATTGGTCCAGATGCAGATCTCATTCTTCTGGTAATCGATCCCAGCGATTCGAGCGCCGCGTTCGGCCGCTACGTATCACCGGCGGGCGCCTCGTTCCCTCATGCGTCGACGCCCCGGACTTATCCCGCATCCGTCCTGCATTGGAAAAACGGCTCGTTCCGACGTGTGGACATCGCGGCGCTGGATGTGGCGCATCCCAAAATTCAGCCGATGGCCGACGGCGGAATTTTGATTGTCGCGTCACGCTGTAATTTCAACAGTGGCGCACCGGATAAAAACGCCGCGCTCTACGACAGCCAAGGTCGCCTTGTTCGTCGATGGGTGTTTGGCGATGGTATCCAAGACGTGCAAGTGAGCCGCGACCAGCGTATCTGGGTGTCCTATTTTGACGAGGGGATATTTGGGAACCGCGGGTGGAATACACCGTTGGGGAGCACCGGACTTCAGTGCTTCGATACCGAAGGAGAAACGCTCTGGCGTTTCGAGCCGCCTGCCGGTTTCGATCAGATCTGCGATTGCTACGCCATGAATGTTGCGGACGACGGCGTTTGGGCGTGTTACTACACTGACTTCCCGATCGTTCACATTTCCAAAAATCTCGAAACCCAGGGCTGGAGTAACAACATCGACGGCGCCCGCGCGATCGCGGTAACCCGGCGTAAGGCGCTGCTCTGGGGCGGTTACTCCACGAATCGCAAACGCTGCGTCGTACAATCCTTCGGCAACGATTATATGACATCGTCTCAGGAACTCGACTTCACCCTTCCCGGCGACACGCCGTCGCCCATCACGCACACCATCGGACGCGCCTCCACGCTGCACTTCATCGCGGGAATGTCCTGGTATCAATTCGACTTACACACTCTATCATAGCCGTTCGAGAGGGCGCCCCAATGAATAAATTCTGCTCGACAGTCATCTTCCTCGCCTGCGCCTCTACCCTCGCCCCCGTCGCGCACGCCGTCACCGTCGCCGAAGCCCGTCAGGGCGTCCAAGCCGCCATCGACAAACGCATCGCCGCGCGCCGCCAGCGGGACGTCGCCGCCTACCTTTCCACATTCGCCCCCACCTGGACGCTGACAAACGTCTCCGGCGCAACACAGACCTACGCCCAAATGCAAAAGATCATGACCGCCCGTCTGTCCCACCTGCCGCTCTCGCAAATGTACAAAATGAGCTGGCAGATGACCTCCCTCACTGTGTCCGGCAACCAAGCCCACGCCACCCTCGCCGTACAATACGCCTACCCACCCCGCCAAACGCCCAAGGGAACGGTCTACGTTTACCAAAATGAGGTGAGCGACAGCATATGGGAGAAAAGCCCCACCGGCTGGACACAGCGCTCAGACCAACTCCTATACGATTCCAAAGTGTTTTCGAAACGAGCGCTCGCGGCCGGCGAGCGGCGAACGCCGGGGTATTGAGGGCGGATTGAAGTTGTGAGAGGCGAGGCCGAGGCGTTACAAATCGTCCGGCCAATTCATCGCGGTATGAAGAATACGCAGGATGAAAATGCCGTTCGGAGTTTCTTCGTAAACGATGCGATGACCGTGTTTGGAGCGCTTCCACCGCAGAACATAGCTACGCAGCCCGGGCCTATCGGCGACGGGGCGTCCCTTTTCAGGATGCTGCGCGATGTCCAGCATTTGAGTTTTAAGGAAATGAGCGTATCGCTCTGCATGATCCACATCCCACACCTGTTCGGTATAGGTATATGTGGCGGAGAAGTCGAGATCGGCGGCGACACTGAGGGTAAATGTGGCTACGGATTGAGGTCTGGGTCGGCGTTCCGCCATGCCTGATTTCGCTTTCGCGCGCGGGCAAGAGCTTCGTCGAACGTAACGGATTCCGCTCCTGGCTCCCAGCGACCGGCTTTATCAATCGCCGCCAGGGTAGCGGCGTCCAGCACCTCGGGCTCTTGCTCTTTGATTTTCGGATTTTCAACAACGCGCATGAATCTATTATAGGCCACTGTTGCACGAAACGCAACAATCTTTGCATTTTAAGCAACAGTGCTGCTTTCTAAAACCCCTCCGCCGCCTCATACTCCCCATCCCGTCGCACACGTTCGCGCTCCGGCAGTTTCTCGATTTGGTCGATGTCCATGGAGCCGTAGGTGTCTTGCAACTGGGTCATGGGTTCGAGGAGCGCGACGGTGAGCCAGGGGAGCCAGACGGAGACGCCGTGGCCGCGTGGGGGCGGGAGGGTGAGGGCTTCGGTGAGGAGGCCAGGGTGGGCGTAGCCGAGGGAGCTGTCCCAGTCGGTCATTTGTTTGGTGTCGTGGAGGAGCATGCGGGCGGCGACACGGAAGTGGGGTTCATGGGTGAGCAGGGAAAGGCGGTAGAGGTCGTAGGGCGCGGCGGCCATGTAGTTGTCGGCGCCGGAGTGGCCGGCGGCGATGAGGCTGAGACCGTAGGTGGTGCGATTGTGCGGGTAGATGACTTTGGGGTCGTCGGTGGGAATGGGGATGTTCCAGCAGTAGGTCCAGGTCTCGCTGTACCAGGCCGCCTGCGACGCCGCCGTGAGCCATTTACGGTCGTGGGTGGCGTCGTAAAGGGCCAGGAAGGCGCCGAGCGCCATCATGCCGCCTTCTTTGTCCATCACGTTGGGGTTGTCGGGAGTTCCGCCGACATAGGCGTAGGCCAGGTGCACAGTCGCCCAGGAGAACTCGCCGGCTTTGAGCGCCGCTTGCCGGTAGCGGGCGTCGCCGGTGGCGCGGAAAAGGTGAATCAGGAAAGGGATCGGCTGGTCGGTGGTGTCCGTGGCGGTGTTGACGACATGACCGGTGAAGTCGTATTCGCGCGCCCAGGAGCCATCGGGGTTTTGAGCGCGCGTCAGCCAGTCGCCGTAGGCGCGGCAAAACGCCAGCCACTCCGGGTGATCCTGACCGTGGGCGCGCGCCGCGTCCCAGGCGCGGAGCGCGCCGTCCAGGCCGTCGGACGCCACGCGCAGAAACGTGTGATAGTCTCGCCAGGTGACGACGCCGCTAGGATGGATGTCGTACCAGGTTCTCGGAATGCCGGCGGGCGACGGCGAGTTTTTCGCCCAGAAATCCACCACCTGACTGGCCCGCGCCACGGCGTCGGCGTCCTGCGTTTCAAAGCCGTAGCGCAGAAGGAGCGCGGCACTGGGGAGCGCCTGCCCCACAAACCCCATCTGACTGCTGGTGTCCTTGACCTGCCCGCCCGGCATGGTGACCGCGAAGGGAACATCCGGAACGCCCTCCGATGGACGAATGTACGCCGACAGCGCTTCCATGCCGTCTTTGTAACATTTGTTGAGATCCACCCGGATGACCGGCGGACGGTAAAGATCGTAAACCGTGCGCCAGGTCCGGCGTACGGCGGCGGGAAAGTCCGGCGTCCGCCCGACCTGGATCAGCAAGCGATATCGGTGCGCCACGCCGGCCGCGACCGGATGACTGCGATACGCCCAGCGCTTGCCATCGACCGCCGGCCCGGCGATATAACTGCGCTCGCCTTCCGTACCGGGAAACACAAACGCCGGTTCCGGCCGCGCCTCATTGCGCACGCCCAGCGCCCCGAACTGCATGCGGGCGTCGATGATGCGGCTCAGCCCATCCTCCCCGGCAAAAGTCGTGGGGACCCCGTCCAGATGCGCAATCGCCAGCGTCGCCCCACTCCGACGATCACGCGTCATGACCAGCGGTAGCGGCAGCCGGTCCTCGCGAAACCAATACTCCCGATCGTCCCGGCTCCCCGCCAGCGCCCCCGGAGGAACATGCGCGTTGTCCTTATACCAAATGCCCGGCGCAAACACATCCTCATCCGCCAGCGCCGCCGGCCCCGATGGCGACAGACTGAACCGCGAATTGAACCCCTTATCGTCCCCGCTCGGCGTCACAATCTCCACACGCCGCGTCATCGTAAACGCGCTCAATTTCTCCAGCGCATGATAGACATCGAATACCCGGAACTCTGTCCCCGCCGGCGTCCGAACCTCCCCCTCACACACCCAATCCCCGCCCCGCGCCGCGACCGTCCGATACCCCGCCGACCGCCACTGCTCCGCCCCATCCTCCCCCACCACGCCCACCGCCACCGGCGCCGCCTGCGTGAATACAGTCTTCCCGTCCAACGCGACCTGGACGCCATACCCGCCATCCGGCGACACGAACACGCTCAGGCGCGCCGGGCCGCTTTTCAAATCTGAGTTTAATTGGGGTGATGCGGCTATGGGTGTGGCGCAGCAAACAGTCAGCAGAGTAGCAATGAGCGAAAAACGAATCATGGGGATATTATGGCGGAAGTTGAGGAGATCCTTCGCTATCTTAGTCGTATTTCATCAATAATGGAGATGCCGGCGGTTAAAACCGCGCCTACGAGAGCGCAGAAGTCCCCCTGCGGGGACTACATTGTCCATGACGATACCGCCTAACAGAATACCCATCTTTAGGCGGCATCGTGAACGATGATGTAACCCACGCAGGTGGGTTTCTGCGCTCTCGTAGGCGCGGTTTTAACCGCCGGCGCCTAATTCGTTTGTCGTCTTTCGCGTGGATTGCGTCACTAACTCCGCAAAACGTTGTCTTTCGCCGGCGCTTACCGGGGAATGAACTTCCACTGCTGCTGGCAGCCGCCGCCGCCCCAGCTCCAGAGCAGGATGCGGGTGTTGTTGGCGCCGGAGCAGCCCTGGCCGTCGAGGACGTCGTGCGAGCCGTCGGATTTGGTTCCGGCGGTGCTGATCTTGTAGGCCCCGCCCGAGGTGGGAGTGATCGCCCACTGCTGCCACGGGCCGCCGTTCCAGTCCCACAGCTCGATGTACGTTCCGTCGTTGGCGCTGGCGCCGGTGCAGTCCAGGCTGCGGCCGATCGTGCCGTCCGGGTTGATCGTTTTGATGGAGTAATATCCGTTGTTCAGGCTGTTGATCTGCCACTTCTGATTGGTCGTGCCGGCGTAGGGCCAGAGCTGAATGACGGTTCCGTTGCCCGTGCCATAGCCGTAACAGTCGAGGGCGTTGCCGGTCGTCGTAGCGACGATTTCGTAGTCGCCGTTCGGGATGGTCGATGCGCCGATGCCGTTGTTGATCGCCGAGGCGTACGCCGCCGCGTTGCCGATGAAGCCGTCGTAGAGCCACATCCAGCCGCCGGAAATCCCGCACTGGTTCTTCCAGTTGGTCATCAGCGTTTGAACGCTGCTGGGGCTATTGGCGCCGCTGTCCACGCCGGGATAGACGGGGATGCCGCCAAAGTTCCACGAGCATGGGTTGTTGCCGCCGCCGCCGCTGTAGCATTGCAGGTGGACGCTATCGATCGTGCCGCCGCGCTGGCTGTTGACCTGAGACGCGACCGTCGTCCAGAAACTGCCGTTGGTGTAGGGATCGAGCGCCACGACGTAACCCAGATTCCCCAGCATCACACAAAACTGCGTCATCGTGCTCTGGTCGTAGCAGTTCTCGTCGTCGAGATCGATACAGTCCAGCGAAGGGATCGCGTTCTTGAGCGCCTGGAAGTTTCGGTAAAGAATACTGCCCGATCCCGTTCCCTGGGAATTTATCAAATCGCGCACGTCCTGAAAGTCACCGACATTGGACGACCCGACGCTGAACGTGATCCGCTGCACTGTCCCTTGCTTGAGGCTCGCCATATTACCCGCGAAGTCAGGATGGGTTGAGCCGCCGACATACGAGCCGTTCGAGCACAGCGGAAACTCTCCGTTGAAGTTCAGGTCGCCGTTGCTGTGGACCTGGATGTTCCACACGATCACTTCCTTGAAGCCCGAGTTTTTGATCTCATTGATGTTGTTCGTGGCGTTGTTGTAAAACGGCCCGCCGCCAAATACGCCCGATGTCGCCGCCGACGCGGCGTTCGGCAGGGCCGCGCCGCCCGCCAGAAGACCAACAGTAAAAGCCGCCGCCGACAGCGCGCCGGCCGCCTGCTTCCAAAGCAAATGTTTCATTCGAGATGCCTCCATGAGTGTGTCGTACTAGACAGCGATGATCGCCTTGAAACAAATCAAAAACGATCCAGTTCCATCTCGTTCTGCTTCCCACGGCTGGACCAGCCATTCAACACCAACACACAAAATTGCAATGCTAGCAATGAACCACGTATGGCAATTCCCATGGCATGTTGTCTGGTAAAGCGCCGCCGCTGTGAAGCACGCGCCATTATAACAAAATCCGATCAATCCGTCAACAAGAATCTGGACCATATTTACACCATAGTTGTCGCAGATCCATCTGAATGGAATTATCGTGATGTGATCACCGTTACCATAACAGTCAAGCGAGGCGCCGAATCCACTCTCAAACCCATTGAATCCAGCGATCGCTCGCGGCGGTCAAGGCCGCTTCCGATGCGCGAAAAAAACGTGAAACAGACCTCTGTCTGCGCCCACTTTGGCTCCGTACAGATCCGTGCCCGAATACTGGGTGCGTCGTAAATTCATAAAACAGAGGCTGCCTGCTGGCTCAATTCCCGCCCGGATATGGCAGAATAGTAGGCATGGCTTCCTCTTATTTCTGGCGTATTTCTAAATACGACCCCGCAAAGCGCGACGCGGCAGGCCATTTTCTGGGCGACGAGTGGACTCTCTTCACGGAAATCGGTCAGACAATCCATGGACAACTGCTGACCTATCCCGAATACTACGCCGTCGAAAGCAAATATGTCGAGGCGCTCCTCTCCTTCATCGATGAAGCGAGCGTAAATGCGCTGACCATCTCGGAAATGTCCATCCGTTTCCACAGCCTGATCAAATCGGACGATATGTTCCGCGATATCGCTCTCACCCCGAAGGAAATCCACGACGGAGTCCTCGCCGAAGGCGCCGCGCTCCCACGCAATCTTTGGGCGGACATCATTCGCCTCAATCTGCGCGAAGGTCTGTGGTGCAAGCTGGACGCGCCGGGCGACTTCCAGATTCGATTCGGCTGGGATTATTATGTGTATGTCGGCGCCCCGACGGCATGCCGGCAATCAGAAGCGCGCGCGGCGGCGCTAGGGCTTTACGCGGAAGCTGGCGTCTTGCCCGACGCCACGCCATGATAGCAAAATATAAGTGTCATACGCCTGCCGTCATAGGGGCAGGCGTTCATATGTTCTAAAGGATGTCTCGATGTTAAAGCCGCTCAGTCAATTGCCAGGAAATGAACTTGTTTGGAAGCGCGTAAAGTTAGGACAATTTGAGTTCAGCGCAGACGGTGACGTCTATATCAATTATAGGATGAAAGGACTATCGAAATTCTCAGTTCAAGCAGAGCAAGGGGAGTGGACTTTCCAGCAAGGCAATCTTATGGGGACATACTTTGTCGTCAAAGACCGTCAGGGGAACGTAGTCGCCACGATGCCGTGGGGATCGTTCAAGAAGACGCAGGTTTTGCTGGCGGATGGCCGGATTTTGCGCCTTGGCTACTTCAATGACGCCATGATTATTATGAATCCCGAAGGAGACCCCATCGTCCATTCACAGGAAATTAGCGAAGGATTGATGGGAAGCCAGCGGCGCATTACATTAGGAAAGGATGCCCGGAACTATCCTGAGCTGCCCTTCCTGATTCCGCTTTGCAACTATATGATTAACCGAGCCATGTCGGAACAAGGTCAATATGGACCTCTTGCTGCAATATTTAAGGCGGGATTTTCCCGATTTGAGTAAAGTAAACTCCAAGAGAAACATCCGCAGATCCAACGAGTGGCACCTACAGATGCCTGTCTTAGACCAGATCGCTCAATCTACCGTTCGTCCAGTCGAGTTCACCAGCTCAAACAGATCCCCGACGACCTCGTTCGGACGCTCGAGATCCGGATTGCCCTCATCATGCGACAAGTAGCCGAAGGCGTCGATGCCGGACATGACGCCCTTCATCTTCTCCTAGCCGGAGGCGCCGCCGTCTAATGGATGGAATGGGAGGTGAGAGGAACGATCGCGGGATCGGGATCGGCGGGAATCGCGCCGGCCATGGCGTCCCGTGCGCGGGACTTCGCCGTTTCCCATATGGCGGCGGCGTCGGACAAGCCTTTTTCCTGGTTTGCGGCCACTGCGGCCTCCGCTGCGGCTTTCGCGTCGGCGGCGGCTTGCTTGGAGGCCAGCGCAGCGTCGCGGATCTCGATGTCCTGAAGATGCTTGGCCTTGCGCGCGGCGAGGACAACCTGATATTGCGCCTCGAAGGGCGAAAGATCGCCCGGAGCGGCGGTGCGGACGAACAGGGCGCGCGCCTGGATGATGTTGGCGCGCTGGCGCCAGTTGCCGAAGCGCGAAGTCTGGCAGCGGCGCATCAGAGCGTCGCTGAACGTTCCCGGCGGCCACTGCGACGGGTCGTCGTACTCGCTCACGCTGTGCGCCGCGCGGGCGGCGTCGGCGACGTATTCCAGGGAATGACGCGGGTTGTTGGTCCAGAGGGCAAAGACCAGCGCCTGATCGTAGGGGTTATCGCCGGCGAGATCGGCAAGCGTCACGCCGGGGCGCCCTTTTGGACGGAACGGAAGCCCATCGAGACGACGGTGCATCAGCGACTGCACGATGTTGCTCGCATAATCGACTTCCAGTGACGCGATATCCGGCTGCCTCCCCGCGCGCGCCATCGTCGTCGCCCAGTGCGTCGCGAGCGCCGGGTCGAATTGGGAGACCTTCGCCGTGCCTCGAAACGCCACGCGGATCTGCTCCGGCGTCGTGGCGGGTTTGCCGTAGACGATCAAATTGTTGGCGTCCACATCCAAACCGTTCGCCACAAACGTCTTCTCCCACACCTTCCGCCGATGCGTCGCCAGCAGACGGCGCTTGACGTAGACCAGGGCTTGCGTGAGACTTCCCGAACGCGCCGACCACTGCATCAATCCCCACGACAGGATTCCCCGATCGTAGAGGTTGACCGAATCGAACCCGCCTTCGAGCGACTGCGTGATGTCCAGCACGAACAGCTCCGGCGTATCGACATCGCGCTTCGTGATGCTGCGCGTGCTGTGGACGAACAGTCCTTCCTCCAAGTTCATCTTGCGCAGATAAAGCGCCTGCGCGGGATCCGTATCCGTCGGCAGATGATACGGCTGGACAAGCACGGGCGACAGATTGATTCCTCCGCCCTCCCACGTATAACGCGGCGGCGGGGGAGGCGCGGCGTGGCTGTGGCGGCGGCGCCGCGCCTGCGACGGCGCGGCGGCGCACAGCAGCATCACTGTGATCATCAACAACAAACGTGGTTTCATAAGTTCGATTTTCGGCCTATCCCCTGTGCATTCGCGCGGCTGGGAAATAGGTCCCGAGGCGATCCCGCAATAGCCCCAATAGATTACCCTCTCCGCGCTTGCTTTAATCCCATGTCTATCAGAATTTGCGGCGGCGTTCGCGCCATAAATCGCTCCGCTTGCTTGACCCAAAATGCCGTCTTATGGTACACTCCATGCAGAACAGATGTTTTTATCGAACGGGCGCAAACATGTGGCCCGTTTTCTTTTGCGTGAGGTGGGCATGGCCGACTGCATTCGGATCCAAGGGGCGCGTCAGAACAATCTGAAGGACGTTTCCCTCGACATTCCTCGGGACAAACTCGTTGTGATCACTGGGCTCTCCGGGTCCGGGAAGTCTTCGCTAGCATTCGATACGATCTACGCCGAAGGACAGCGGCGCTACGTGGAATCGCTGTCGGCGTACGCCCGGCAATTTTTGGGGCAGATGGACAAACCCGATGTGGACCACATCGAAGGCTTGTCCCCCGCCGTCTCCATCGACCAGAAATCTACGTCAAAAAATCCAAGATCGACCGTCGGCACCGTCACGGAGATCTACGACTACCTGCGACTCTTGTTCGCGCGCGTCGGCATCCCGCACGATCCGATCACCGGCAAGCCGCTGACCAAACAGACCGTCGAGCAGATGGTCGACCGCGCGTTGGAGATCGAAGAAGGCGTGCGCGTTCAGATCATGGCGCCCGTCATCCGAGGCCGCAAAGGCGAGTACAAGAAAGAAATCGACGAGATCCGCACCGAAGGCTTCAACCGCGTGCGTATCGATGGGACGATTTACGACCTCTCGACCGACGAAGTCCCGGCGCTGGAGCGCTACAAGCAGCACACCATCGAGATCGTCATCGACCGCCTCGTCATCAAAAAGCAGGGTCTGGAGAAGCGTCTCGCGGACTCGTTCGAGACGGCGGCGAAGTGGGGCAAAGGGCAAGTGCTGCTCGATGTCATCGGCGGCGAGCCGATTGAGTTCGCCGAGAACTTCGAGGCCACGGATTCGACCTTCAACTTTGAAGACATCGAGCCGCGACTCTTCTCGTTCAACTCTCCTTACGGCGCCTGCCCGGAGTGCCATGGCCTGGGCGTCAAGACCGAGTTCGACGCGGATTTGATCATCCCGGACTGGACAAAGAGCATCGACGGCGGCGCCATCGCCCCTTATGTCAACGCGACCGGCGGACAAAACGAGTGGGCGCAGGGGTTGTTTCACGGCGTCGCCGAACGATTCGGCTTCAAAAACGATACGCCGCTTGATACTCTGACCGAAGAACAGCGGCAGGCGCTGCTCTACGGCGTCACCGGCAGCGTCACCGTCACGTTCAAAAACCGCTGGGGCAAAAACCGCCAGTTCACGTCGGACTATTCCGGCGTCATCGGCATGCTGCAAAAGCGTCTGAGCGAGACGGAGTCCGACGGCGTCAAGGAATGGCTCGGCCAGTTCCAGTCGGACAAGCCCTGCCCGGCCTGCCGTGGCCGCCGCCTCAAGCCCGAAGCCCTCGCCGTTCTCATGGGCAAGTGCGATATCAGTGAAATCTGCGCCCTGAGCATCTCTAAAGCGCACGCCTGGTTCACGGACCTCAAGCTGTCCGACCGGCAGATGATCATCGCGCGTCAGATCGTCAAAGAAATCAACACGCGCCTGGGCTTCCTGCTGAACGTCGGCCTCGGATATTTGACGCTCGACCGCGCGGCCGCCACCCTCGCCGGCGGCGAGGCGCAGCGCATTCGCCTGGCGTCGCAGATCGGATCGGGCCTGACCGGCGTCCTCTATATCCTGGACGAACCCAGCATCGGCCTGCACCAGCGCGACAACACCAAGCTGATCGAGACCCTCTTCCATTTGAGATCGCTCGGCAACACCATCATCGTCGTCGAGCACGACGAAGAAACGATGATGAGCGCGGACTGGATCATCGACGTCGGCCCCGGCGCCGGCGAGCACGGCGGCCAGATCATCGCGCA
Source organism: Capsulimonas corticalis (assembly GCF_003574315.2). GTDB lineage: Bacteria > Armatimonadota > Armatimonadia > Armatimonadales > Capsulimonadaceae > Capsulimonas > Capsulimonas corticalis. Next base: position 7,368,771 of record NZ_AP025739.1, read on the forward strand.
GGGCACGCCCAAGCAGATCCTCGCGAACAATAAAAGCGTCACTGGCCGGTTCCTATCCGGCAAAGATAAGATCGACATCCCCGCCGAGCGCCGCAAGCCGACGGATAAGATCCTGGAGATCAAGAACGCGCACGGACACAACTTGCAGAACGTGGATGTCAAGATCCCGCTGGGCTGCTTCGTCTGCGTGACCGGCGTCTCGGGGTCCGGCAAATCGACGCTGATTCAAGAAACGCTCTTCCCGCGTCTCCAGACGACGATCAACCGCACGCGCCACGTCTGGGAGCCGCACGACGCCGTGCTCGGCATCGAAAACCTGGACAAGATCGTCGACATCGACCAGTCCCCCATCGGGCGCACGCCGCGCTCGAATCCGGCCACCTACACCGGAGTCTTCGACTTGATCCGAGAACTGTTCGCTAAGACGCCCGACGCCCGCATGCGCGGTTATAAAGGCGGCCGATTCTCCTTCAACGTCAAGGGCGGCCGCTGCGAGGCGTGCAAAGGCGACGGCATCATCAAGATCGAGATGCACTTCCTGCCGGACGTCTATGTCCCCTGCGAAGTCTGCCATGGCAAGCGCTACAACCGCGAAACGCTGGAAGTGAAGTACAAAGGCAAGTCGATCTCGGACGTACTGGAGATGACCGTCGGCCAGGCCGTCGTCTTCTTCGACGCCGTGCCGACGATCACCCGCAAGCTGCGCACGATCCACGATGTCGGCCTCGATTACATCCGCATGGGCCAGCCCGCCACCCAGCTCTCCGGCGGCGAAGCCCAGCGCGTCAAGCTCGCCTCCGAGCTCGCCAAGCGCGCGACCGGCAAGACGATGTACATCCTCGACGAACCGACTACCGGCCTGCACTTCGCCGACACCAAAAAGCTGCTGGAAGTCCTCCAGCGCCTCACGGACACCGGCAACACCGTCCTGGTGATCGAACACAACCTCGACGTCGTCAAAACCGCCGACTGGGTCATCGACATGGGCCCCGAAGGCGGAGACGGCGGCGGTAAAGTCGTCGCCGAAGGAACACCCGAAGACGTCGCGCAGGTAGAAGCCTCCCACACCGGCCGCTACCTCAAAAAAGTCCTCGCCGGCGAAAGCCTCGCCCTGGGATACAAACCCGCGTAATCCTCACTCGGTGTTTTCCGGCTCTGAGAAATTATCCGCCGAATCGTCGCCCGAGCGCCATTCGGCGGATTTCCACACCAGATTACATTCCTCACCCGCGATACAGATCTCCACCGCCGGCATCACCAAAGCCGCCACATTTTGGCAGATTGCCTCCAGAGATAAACTCTTCCGAAGGCTATAAGTCTTCAAAAACGCCTGCCAGTTTTGTTTCTTCTGCTTGTTGGCATAGAAGCTTTCGGTCAATCCTTGCGGGATCTTTTCTGGGAGCTTTGTGGCGCGACGCGCAAACGTCGCGCTGAGAGCCAATGTCAGCAAGGCGCCGTCCAATTCACAATTCTGGGCAATTGCCCAGAGATCATAATAGTCCTTCATTCGTCGATTTCCGACTCCAAAGAGCACCATTGCCTGAAACTTCTCCGCAACAATCGTCTCCAGCGGATAAACTCGTACTTCTGGCTGCGGATACCCCAATAGCGAGGGATATTTGACGCGGATGGCTCTTGGCGTTACAGCTTCTCCAAAAGCAATATCTACGGCAAAGTTGACGCTGGCGGCTCCCAGTCTAGCCGGTACAGACACGCCAAAACCCGGGTAAGGGCGATCCGCTCCGGCCTCCGTGACAGCAATTCCCTCAATATCAAATCTTAGGCCGTCATCAAGCAAAATCTCGCAGACCTCGGTGATCATCTGCTTAACCGCGCCAGTATCGAAATATCCGAACATCAGAAAATCGATGTCTTTCGTGGTTCGAATAGACGTATTGAGGTAGATTTCCAAAAGCATCGCGCCTTTGAGGATGAAGATATCTTGATACTTCGAGATACTAAGACGATAGAGAAATCGCTCCATCGCGTAGCGCACCATCAGTCGCTGGAAATCCTGGTATTCCCGAGATGATTTCCGTATGGATGTCAGCTGTAACTTTATCTCGTCCGCGCGATTGATTTCTGTCAACTTAAAGCCTCAATGTACGGCTGCATCACATTCCACACACGGTTGATCACTGCAAAATCATATAGGTCCGCCGGGGAAAATCGCCGCTTGCTCAGTCCCTCTTTCAGTGCATCAATAGCAATCTCCATACCGACCGAAGAACGAAATTTGAAACAATCCGTAACAGTTTTGGCGGCGCTATAGATTTTGACATCCACTCCTTCTAAAACATGGTGTTCGATACCCGCCTCAAATCCTTTGGCGGTCATGCGCACGATTTGCGTCACCAAGTCTGGAACCTGCGGAGCGAATGAGCCTTCGCGGATCGCCAGCCAGACGACATGGGGCATCGCCGTTGTCAATTGATGGAATTGCAGAGCGCTCAGCAGACAAATCACGCAGTCTCGAGAGTACGCGGCGACTTGTACGAGGCTGTGGTTCTCCGTGAAGTCGGCGTCAGGCATCCGGTACATGCCGCGCCCGGATTGCGCAATATAGCCCTGAGCCGCTAATTTATTCAGATAGCCGGGAGACACGCCGAGCGGGGCAAAGTCACGCGCCCTCACAATTCCCTTGTGTCGCAAGGTATTCAAAACGGCGTCGCGTTTTGTATTCACAAGGGAATTTTACCATATTCCTCAATGCTTACCAATAACTATAGAGATATTTTTACTAACATGAGTATCTGTCGTCCGATATCCGTGACAACTTCCCCTTCATGGACGGGCTGGAACCTATTATGCGTGGGCGTGCGTAGGAAAATGAGTATTCGCAATGCACGTCTTTCTCTATGGATAGGACGCGGATCGGAGCTCATATACGCCATGAACACGGTCGCCCCACAAACGGACAGGGAGCTTGCGGAACTCTCAGATCAGACCAGCGCCGTTTCGGACGAGACTTCGGTTTCGCAGCCGACGCCGAATCTCGCGCTTCTCGTCTTCAATATTCTCCTTCTGCTGGGCATCTTTGCCGCCGATATTCGCGCGGACGAGCGCTTTCACGTCAGCGTGCTTTACAATGTTTGTATCGCGCTGACGCTCTGGTCGTGGCGGCCGGCGTGGACGGTCGCGATTACGTCCGCCAGTATCGTGATGCGGATCATCTCACACCTCGACGATGTCCATAAGCACACCACGGACTTCAACCCGTTCAATTTGTTTGTCGGCATCTTCGTTCACGCCCTCGCCGGAGTGCTGATCTGGCGGCAGATCGTCGTTCAGCAGCGATTGGAGTCGCACCTGTTGCTTGCCGGGCAATTGGAGAAAGAAAAGCGACAGCAGGAAGAAGCGCTGCTGGAGGCGGAGCGGCGGACGCGATACAATCTGGAGCATGCTGAGGAGCAGACACGGCGGCATACGGCGGAGCTCGCCGGGGCGCTGGCGGAGGCCCAGGACGCCATGCGTCAGGCGCAGGAAGCGACGCTGCGCGAGCGCGCCGCGCGTCTGCGCGAGGCCGACGCGCGCGAGCGTGAGCTGAAAGCGTTTCGGGATCTGGAGCGCGTGAAGAACCTTTCGGTCGCGCTGCACCACGCCGTGCTGCCCGAGGTGCCGAGCGAGATCGCGGGGGGCCGCATTCATCTGGGAGCCCGCTACGCGCCCGCCGAGCGCGACAGCCATATCGGCGGCGACTTCTACGATGTCATGTCGCTGGGAACCGGCGACCGCTACTTCGGCCTTGTGATCGGGGATGTCGCCGGCCACGGCGTCGAGGCGGCGGCGCAGACAGCGCTCGTCACGACGACCCTGCGCGCCTACGCGCTGGAAGGCGCCGAGTCCCCCGCCGAAGTGATGACCCGCGTGGCGCGCGCGATCGACGCGCAGCTCGACTCCTTCGTCTCGCTCTTCTTCGGCGTGCTGGATATCGAGACGGGCCGTCTTGTCTACTGCAACGCCGGCCACGAGCCCCCGATTATCCTTACCGCCGACGACCCGGGCAAGCCCCTGGCGCTGCAATCCACCGGCGTGATTTTGGGGATCGGCATTATGGAGTTTGAAGAAAGCCAGTACTTCCTGAGGCCCGGCGACGCCATCCTGATGATGACTGACGGCCTGACGGAAGCCCGCGCCGAAGGCGGAAACCTGCTCGGCTGGGACGGCGTCGCCGCAATGGCCTCGAATCGCTACCAGCAAACCTTCGACATGCAGATCCTCGCCGACACCCTCCTGCGCGACGTCCGCGAATACGCCACCCGCGTCCGCCTCACCGACGACGTCGCCCTGCTCATCGCGCGGTTCGCCGAAGTGGACTAACATCGATCACGGCCGAGAACGGTCTCAGCGCCGCCGCTCCCCAGCCTCTTGCCGAGGCTTGATGCGTTCCATCGCGCACAGTAATCCGTTGAAGAAAAATAAAGCGGCGCGCCTCCTCTCTGGAAGGACCAGGGAGAAGACGCGCCGCCGTTTGTGTATGTCGACTACGGGAGGTTGAAGACCCCGGCGTCGTCGTGGCCGTACAGTGGACGAAGTTTCGTGGCGATTGCGAATTCTCCGACCTTTTGGCCGCCGATGGCGCCCGCTTCCGTCGCGGAGCGCGTGTGGACGCCGATGTAGATTCGCGCGACGATATTCTCGTTCAGAAAGTCGTCGAAGCTCTCATAGTGGCGAGTGACGCCGGGCAGGCTGGTCGATGTATCGGTGAACGGTTTATGGGTCCCAAAGAAGTGATCCAGAATCGCCGTTCCGGCTCCCGACCCTGCCGCATGGCGTGACGGATAGTCGGGGTGATTCGGAGTGACCGTCAGAGGAGCCCACAGCGGATCCGCCTGAACCGCCGGATTGCCGGCGGTATCCGCGAGGTTGATCGCGGAGATGGGCCGCCACCGATTGTAGAAGTACTTCGCATCCGCGCTGAACTCCGAGGCGTCGCTGAGCGCGATGTTGAGCAGCGCAAACAAGCGCGCGGTGTCCAGCAAGTCCGCATGCTTCGACACGAGAGTTCTCGCAAGCCGATTGTAGTGGATCCCAATCGCGTCATTGTTGAAAAGTGCGATCTGGGTTTGGGCCGGAGTGCGTGCGGAACTCACGAGACCTCCCAGCGCCTTCACTTCGTTCACGTCGGCCGCATACCGGGCGCTGTTAAGCGCCGGCGGCGGACCGGAGCGAAACTGGGACGCGCTGGTCAGCGCAAACGGAGTGATGTATTGATACCAGTACAGCGAGGCGGAAACGCCGACATTGGGCGCGGTCGGGCGCCAATCGCCCGGAAGCAAATCGCCGTAGTATGGAGGCGGGGTATCGTTGAAATGATTGAAAAACTTAGCAGCGCGAAATCAGCTCATTTCTTGGAATTCTGGAAATCGCGCAGGGCGTCCACGGCCGCAGTGAGCGGACCTTGAGACTCGGGCGCGGCCTCGCGCACCTTTTCCTCCAGCGCCGCCAGCACCTGCTCCGGGTTCGTCGCCGAGGCCATGGCCTCGGCTTCCAGGTCGCGGCGGTCGCGCACGCTGGGCAGGTCGCGGCGCAGCTCCTCGACCAAGGCGATCAGTTTCGCGACTTTTTGTTCGGCGAGCAGGTTCACCTGCAAATCGAGCTGGGCGCGGCTTTCCGCGAGCTTTCCTTGCCGGTTTTGGCTGATCAAGATGACGATTGCGATGAGGAGGCCGCCAAGGCTAATGCAGCCCTGGAGCCAGGAAAACGGCGGGCTGTCGAAGAGTCTCCAATGCTCGCGCGGCGCCAGTTCGTTGTAGCCGATCCAGAGGGCGATCGATCCCAGGACAACGTAGAGAAACATCGGCCGACCAAGGGTCGCCACCACGCGCTCGACCGATCGCTGATGCCAATCGACACCGTCTTCCGCTTTTTGGTAGATCGCGGCGATCATGTCGGTCGTTTCCGTCACGGGATCGATCTGGGAGTTCACGGGCGTCTCACTTCTGCGAATTCGCGTTCTTGACGATGCCGGCCAGCGTCTCCTGCACGGTGGGGTTCGTCTCGATGACCTTTTCGATACGGTCCACCAGATGATCCGGTTTTATCTCGGATTCCATGAAGGCGACATCGGGATCGCTGACTTTAATTCCCAGGTGATCCTGAATCGCTTCCAGCATCTGAAGCATCTTCGTATTCTCCTGCTCCGAGAGCAGGTTGATTTGAAGGTCCAGATGGTTGCGCCGGTCGGCCAGATGCCCCTGACGGTTTTGACTGATCAGAATAAACGTGGAGAGAAAGATCGCCTCCAGCGACACCACCAGCGTCAGCAGCTGAAATGGGTAGGGATCGAAGTGCAGATGCTTGCCCAGCCCCGGCGTCACGTTGACGAAAATCCATCCCCCGAACCAGATCAAATGCACCCAGACGAAGCTCATGCTGCCGCAGAAAGCCGTGATGATATCGACAACTCGGTCGGTGGGGGAGCGCCTCGCCATGGCCGATTTATCGATCTGCGCGACCAGCGCAATATTACGCTCCGTCAGATCCTCAGCAATCACCGAATCGAGAACCGCATCGTTCTCCAGGGGATTCTTACTGCGTCGATGAGTATTCTGTTTATTCTTATTGACGTGCTGCGACATGCGTGATATTCCTCACTGTTTATGGGTGGAGCGTTCATGAGACCTTTTATTATCTACCCGCTTGCCTGTCCCGCAAAACGAAACACCCGCCGGCGATCGCCGGCGGGTGTTTCCAGAGAACAAACTGTCAGGGTTTGAAGATAAAGGTGTCGATCACCTTACCGTCGGGAGTAATCACGGTTCCCTTGAGCTGTGTTCCATCGACTTCGCAGCGAATGATGTGGTATGTGCTCACATACACATCGCCAGGGATCGCCAAGCTGGCGTTGTCGGGCTGGTAGAGCGGAGCGCCGCCGCCGCCGGTCACCAGGTAGTTCACGCCGTCGCGCGTCGTCCGGTAGTACAGGTGGTCGTGTCCGCAGAAGACGGCGCGCGGCCGATACTTCACGAACAGCGGGTGGATGTAACGCTGAGCCTCCGCCGTCGGGCCATGCGGTCCCACGGAAAACGGCGATTCATGGAACAGCACGAAGGTGTTCACCGCCGTCTTTTGCCCCTTGATCAGCTCTTGTTCGAGCCACTGGTACTGAGCGCTGCCCGGATCGTAATCCTGAAACTCATCCAGCACGATGAAATGGTTCTTATGCCGGGTGAAGGCGTAGTAATATTTGTTGCCGCCGGCCTCGAACGGCTCCGTGACGAACTTTTGATAGTAAGAGCCGACATCATGGTTCCCACGCGACGGATAGTAGGCGATATGCGCGTCGCGCAGCGGCTTGGTGATCTCGGAAAACTCATCCCATTGCGCGGGGTTGCGCCCATCGGACACCAGATCGCCGCTTTGCAGCACGAACTCCGGCTTCTGCGCCACGATCAGGCTGATGATGGTGCGATGAACCTCCGGATGGCTCCGGGTATCTCCGTACGCGACAAAAGTAAAGCGGCTCGCCTTGGCGCTCGCCGCCCTCGGCGAACCGGCGAGCGGGACGGTCTTTTTGGGAGCGGCGACGCTCGCCGAGCCGATCACGGCGCAGGCGAGACCAAAAAGAACTTTCTGCAAATGACGGTGCAACACGAACAGTCCTCCTATAACACATCGCTTCGCGCGGGGAAGCGACTTCATTGTACTCGAAGCACGAGGATCGCGTGCGCAAGAGCAGGATTTGTCAGAGGCGATGCGGGCATTATTTCATCGACAATGTGAGTGTGGAAAATCGCCGCGCATGCGCTTCGTCCACGCTCACGGCGTGCCCGTCCACGAACACGATGTTATAACGCGCCGCTCCAAGTAAACGGCCGCCGTGCCAGGAGCCCACGCTGTCTTCGAACAAGAAGATCTCCGATGCTCCATGCGCCGCCCCGGCGCTGTCAACCGAGGTCACCGTGGAAAGGGATAGCTGCTGAAGCGCCAGATATGTGTCGTAACCGTAGCTGTCGCCGAATTTGTCAAACGCCGTCGGAGAGGCAAGCAGCGGCATTGGATTCCCGATCAGCGACGGATAGGCGGTGTAGCCAGTATCCGAGGGGCATCGCCACACTTGCGGGCTCGATGTATAAGGCGCCAGGACTTCCTGGATGGGGTCCATTTCCGAGATAACGTCCATATAGGGAGTAAAATCCCAGCCGTTTGTGTCCAGGTCGCCGGGATCTCCGCCGAAGGGAAATTTGTCGTCGTAATCCTGGGAATAGACCTGGGCGGCCAGGCTGATCTGCCGCAAATTGGACAGGCATTGGGTTCTGCGCCCGGCTTCACGCGCACGCGCGACCACCGGCAGGATGATTCCGGCGAGGATGCTCATGATGGCGAGCACAATAAGCAGTTCGATCAGCGTAAACGCCTGGCGCTGAACACGTCGCTCGTCCCATAATCTCATGGCGCTTCTCCGGGCCGAAGGTGATGGGTGAACAGCCGAATATCGTGGCGCGCGCGCGTTCGCACGATGGGGCTCGTCGAGGCGCAAAGCAGATTCACGTAGGGCAGCGCGCGGCTGTCGCCAAGGTTCCGAAAGATATTACACGCCATATATTGAAAGCTGGTGATATTCTCGTCCTTCACAGCGGGATCGCTGTACGTCGCCAGTTTCGCCGCAAATTTGAAAACGCTGTCTCGCGCCGCCAGCGGTATGCGCTGAGGTCTCAGGGCCATAAACACACATCCGGCGCTCTGCATCCGCTGATACTTTTGCTCGCTTGTTCCGGCGGCCTCCGTCGTGGAGAGCAGCCATTGCGCGTCGACGCCAGAAATTCCCTGGTCTTCGTAGATGACCTGCGTCATCAGCCGCGCATAACGCTCGGCCTCGGCTTTGCTCATGGAGCCGGACTGCTGAATTTCCCGGGCCAGCTCCTCTTCGCGAGCGCGCTGCGCCCGCCCCGCGCAGCCGCTCAGTACGAGCAGAAACGCCGCCGCCGCAATCACGGCTCGTCGTTTCCACTCTCGATCGAGTTCCCTGGCAAAATACACCTTCATTGCAGAGACACTTACCACTCTCCCATGCAAAATCCCTGCACGAAATCCGCCGCTCGGCAAACATTACATTCCAGGCGGCGATCTTCACGGGCCGTTACGTTTGGACGATTTACGATCCGGGGTAGAAGCTAATCAAGTTCGCAGGAAAAACAACGGACACGATTAGCATATTACACGGAGGTATCAGCACATGAGCGTCAATCAGGGAGAAACAGGATCCAGCGGTTCAAGCTGGGGTCCGGCCGTCATCGCCGTCGTCGTGATCGCGGTGATCGTCATCGGGTTCCTCGTTTATAACAACAACCAGACCGCCGTCCCCGTAGCGGCTCCATCCAACGTTACGGTCACGGCGCCGTCCAGCCCGCCGCAAACGCAGGTGGTTCCGGTTCCGGTCCCGACGCCTGGACCGTCCGGCCCCGCGGGAGCGCCCGGCCCTGCCGGAGCCCCTGGCGCTCCGGGAGCTCCCGGCGCCCCGGGAGCCTCTGCTCCGGCCGCGAGCAGCCCGTCGGACAGCAGCAGCGCCCCCGCGTCCAACAGCGGCGGCGCCGGACAGTAAACGAGAGATCGCGCCCGATTTACGGGAGATCTCTGAGAAACAGCAGCCCTTTCCGTCCTGCGCGGAGAGGGCTGTAATCTTGTGTCTCCGCGATCGCGGCAACCATCCCGGCGTTCTCTGAGGTAAAATCAGCGTATCAACGAAATTTCGACGGAATGAGGAGACGCGATGAGTGCACAACAGCAGGACACCAGCACGAGCAACTATAACTGGGGAACCCTGGTGATTCTTGTGTGGGTGGTAGCCGGAGCCTTTGTCCTGGGATTCCTGATCAAGAACGGCGACCTGGACCGCAAGACCAGCGGCGTCACCTACACTGCCCCCGGCGCGCCCACCGCCGAGCCCGCGCCGCCGGCCATGACGCCTCCGCCGACTCCGGACGCAGCCGCCCCAGTCCCCAACGCGCCGGCCTCGGCTCCCGACACGGCGCCCCCGGCTTCGAACCTGAGCGCTCCCGAGGCGACGCCTCCGGCCGCCACGACGCCCACTCCGGCTCCGACCGGCCCCGCCGCCGCTCCAGCCCCCAGCGGCCCGTCCGCCGCCCCCACGCCTGCTGGGGTGTAAGCTAAACCGATATCAGAAAAAGAGCAGGACGATTGCAAAATCGTCCTGCTCTTTTTTGTTTTGCGGACTGCGAACCTGCGCTGCCCTCGGCCCATTGCAAAGCCACCCTGGCCTTCGGCCGACCCAGGCAAACCTGCGCTGGAGTTCTCGTGGCAAACCCATCCCTTGCAAACCCACCCCGGCCCTGCGGCCGACCCCTCCCGCCGGCGGGAAGGGTGATTTCAGAGCGTGTTATCGCAGGCGGCTTTCGTAAGAGGCAATCCTACAAACCCTTCCCGTCGGCGGGAGGGGTCGGCCGAAGGCCGGGGGTGGGTTTGCCACGAGAACGCCAGCGCGGGTTCTGCCCTCTCTAGCGCCCGAACGCCGCCGCGAGTTCTTGTTTGGTCTTTGCGGCGATCGGCGCGAGGTGCGCGTCGAGGCTAGCGTCGTCGTTGGCGATCTGCGCGGTTTTCGCGAGCGTCCAGTATTCGACATGCTCCACGAATTCACCGGGCTCGACCTGAGTCAGCGGTCCAAGGGATTCGAGCTCCTGGAAGGGGCCGTCGGTGTAGGTCTCATAGTTGCAGCCCCAGTCGGGGAGGGCTCCTGGGCCGCGCGGATCGACATCAATGCTGGCGATGAAGACTTGCTCGGGCGTGACGTGCGCCGACCAGCCCAGAGTGTTATAAACGCCGACCTTTTGCGGGTTGTCCTCGGCGGCGGACTGCGCCAGCGTGACGTACTTCTTGCCCCAGCGCCAGCGTGGGTCGGCCTGGTCGGTGAACTTCCAGAGCACCTGCGGGCGGGCGGGCAGCAGGTAGTCGTCATGCGAAACGAACTCTTCCTGGGGAAGCACGACATAACCGCCGTTCGCGACGATGTTCAGCGACCATGCGGACACCGTCACCGGCCATACGTTGTGGTTGGTGAGGCGATGCGCGACTTTGACCGCGCTCCCCTGCCCCGCCAGAGTCACAAAGATCTCCTTGCGGAAGCCTGAAACCTTCTCCACGGGGTTGGCGAGGTAAAGGGTGTCGCCGCGCATCTCCACGGTCTCGACCGGGACGTTGTCCGGATCGTAGCTGCGCGGGTTCGCTTCAGGCGCGATCCAGAACCGATGCCCGCCGTAGGGGACAAACTTGTCGCTTCCGGCGCCCTGGCCCGGCTCGATCACATGGAACGCGTTCGGTCCATCGACGAAGCCATAGCGCAGGATGCGCGGGCCGACTTCCGTGGTGACCACCAGCTCGGTCTCGCCGTTGCTCAGACGAACGCTGTTCTTCCAGCCTTCAAATTCCACTCGCTCCATATTTGCGTTCGCGGCGCTCGGCGCGCCGCTGGACTCCTTTATGTCGTCATTTTACTGAGAATAGTTCAGACCGTCTCGTGCGTCAGCTCGGAGAATGGCGGCGCGACGATCTTGGCCGACAGCAGCTCGCCATGACCGTTTCGGACGGCGACTTCCGAACCGGGGTCAAAGTGCTCCTTGCGCACATACGCCAGCGTCAGCGCGCGGCCGCCAAAGCGCGGGGACAGCGCGGCGCTGGTGACGCGGCCGATCTCACTCTCGCCGGAGACGTCGTAAATCAAATCGCCGGCGGCGGGCCGGGCGTCGTCGCCGAACAGCACCGAGCGCAGCGCCTTATTTGTATGCCCGCGCGCATGGATCCGCGCCACGATCTCCTGGCCGACATAGCAGCCCTTGGAATAGGAAACGGCGTCCGCCATCTCCGCTTCCGGCAGCAGCACGGCCGGATCGAGCTCGGAGCCCCACGCGGGAATCGCGGCCTCGACGCGAAGCATCTCCAGCGCCTGCTCGCCGACCGGAACGGCGCCGGACTTCGTCAGCTCCTCCCAGACCGTGACAAGCGACGCGCGCGGCGCCCAAACATCGTACGCCGCCACATCGCCCAGCGGGTGGCGCACGATCAAGCCCGGCCCTCCGCCGATCGTCAGCGGCGCATGGCCCAGAACCGCCAGATCGTTAGGGAGGGTCAGAGAGTAAGTTTTTTCGAGCAGGGCCCGCGCGCCCGGACCGATCACGGAGAGGATCCCCCACTGGTCGGTCACATCCTCCACGACCGCCTTCTCCATAATCAAATACTTATCGAGTAGCTCCGCCGCGCGGGCGGCGCAGCGAGGATCGGCGTCGATCAGCACGGCGTCTTCCGTCGCGTGGATTCGCAGGTCGGCCAGGATATGCCCGGTGCTGTCCAGAAGCGCGGCGTGCGCGCCCTGCCCCGGCGCCAGACTCGCGACATCCTGAGAAACCATCCCCTGTAAAAAGGTCAAACGGTCCCGGCCGCGCACGCGAAGCACGGAGCGCCAGGAGCGGTCGGCCAGCCCCGCGCCGCCCGGCTGCGTGGCCGCGTCGTACTCCGCCCAGGCGCCGCTCGGATCGTAGAAAGTGGGAAGCTCCCACTCACCGCCGACGGCGGAGACGAGAACGAGCTTCGTATTTGTGAAGGAAAAGCGCTGCTGAAAGCTCAAAAGGGGTGAATGGTTCATGGGGACCTCACGGCGGCGGATCGCCGGCGTCATCAGCCATTCTACCTACGGCCGATTTCGTTTGTCAACGCGGCCGCCGGTTGACAGCGGATTCGCCAAAGGTTTATAATAGAGAGTAAGGACGCATTCAAATCTGCGTCGATTTCCCCGAGGTGACCGATGCCCCTGTACGAGTATGTTTGCCGCGATTGCCACACGGATTTCGAAGCGCTGGTTCCGGCGAGCCGCCGCGACGACAGCCCCGCCGCCTGCCCGCAGTGCGCCGGCGTGAAAGTCGCGCGCAAGATCTCTCTGATGGCCGCTCCCGTGATCCGAAGCGGCGCCGGCGGCAAGTCCTCCGAGCCGTTTTCCTGCGGCGCGCCGTCCTGCTGCGGCGGTGGCTGCGCCATCGACAATTGACCGTTCCCGAATGACCCCATCAAGAAAGAAATGAGCCTTATGATAGTCAAGTCTCCGGTCTTTCTGTTCGCCGCGGCGACGCTGACGGCCGGCCCGGCGACGGCGGCCACGGCCCCCACGGCCTCGAAGCCTCCGGCCATCGTGCAAAAGTACGTCGACGCCGTGGGGAACGCGCAAGCGATCTCCCTGAACGTCGCCATGGACAGCAGCGGCGGGCTGCCTTCCGAGAAAACCCACTACGCGCTGGCGCAGCCTAACCTCGCGCTGGTCTCCTGTCATCTCAGCAACGGCTCCGAGGCCACTCTCGTCTCCGACGGCAAGAACCTGTGGCAATGGACCAGCAAGGCGTACACAAAATCCGAAGCGCCGCCCAGGACATCCGACATCCTGCCGCAGCTCCGCTTCGGCCTCGCCACCACGGTCGCGACGCCGATCCTGCTCAATCCCAAAGCCGTCGCCGCCGTGAACGGCCTTGAGGATGTGGGCACGGAAACCGTCAACGGCGTGCCTTCGCACAAGATCAAAGTCAACAACGGCGGAGGCGACGCCTATCTGTGGATCGCGTCCGCAACGGGCTACCCGGTTCAGGTGACGCTGGCGGACGGCGACAAGCACTTCAAGATCACATTCAGCGATTACAAGACCGGCGACAAGGCCGACAAGGACTTCAGCGCCCGGCCTCCCAAGGATGTGGCGCTGTTCAAGCCGCAGCCGCTGCCCGCCGATCAGCCGATCCTGCTGCCGGTAGGGACGCCCGCGCCGGACTTCACGCTTCTGGACACCACGGGAAAATCCGTGACGCTCTCCAGCATGCGCGGCAAAGCCGTTCTGCTGGACTTCTGGTCATCGGCCGTCGAGCCGAGTAAAACCGCGCTGGCGAGCATCCAGAAGGTCTACGACAAGTACCACACCAAAGGGCTGGTCGTGCTTTCGGTGAACACTCTGGACAAGCCGGAGGACCGGAGCGCGTACCTCAAGGCGCACCCCGAGTATACTTCGACGTTCCTGATCGATCCGCTGGACACCAACGATTCGGTCGCCGGCGGCAAGTATAAAGTCGCCGCGCTCCCCACGGTTTATCTGATCGACAAGTACGGCTCGATCTCCGCGCACTATATCGGATTCGACGAAAGCCATCTCTCCGAGGTCGCCGCGGATCTGGCGAAGCTCGGCGTGAAGTAATCCACCGCGTCTCAGAGCTCGTGCAGCCCATTGACCAGCGACACCAGCATGTCCGCCATCGCGTTCAGATCCGAGATCCGGACGCGTTCGGCGGATGTGTGCGGGTGCTTCTGCGGCGCGCCGACAAAGACCCAGTCGATCGGGCAGCCGCTGCGCTGAATGTAGCCTCCGTCCGACCCGCCGCTCGACTCGATCTCCCTCTGATACGAAACGCCGCTCAGCTCCGCCAGCGCCAGTATGCGATCCAGATAGCGCTGCCGAGGAGTCATGCTGTCGCGCAGCGAGATGGCGACGCCGTCGCCGCAATGCACATGCTTGGTGTCCCAGGTGATATCCGAGATGAGCGCCTGATAGATCGCATACCCCTCATACAATCGCCGGGCGCAGACATAGGCGCCCTGCCCCGAATGCTCTTCGCCGGTCGTGAACGCCACGGCGACATTCTCACAGCGCGTCAGCGCTTGCAGCGCCGCCCAGACGCCCGCCCGGTTGTCCAGATACGGCGAGACGATCTCGTCCCCGGACTGCTTCGGCTCCGCCGCATACACCCAGCGCGTTCCCGGCGCGGCGTCGGTCTTGCCCCCTAGCTTCCAAGCGCCCGCCTTTCCCACACGCAGCTTTCCCACCGCATCGCCGCCGGCCATGCGCAGCTTCACGCCGTCCTTGGGAGCCGGTCCGCCGATCCGTATCAGTTGCCGGTCGTACCCCAGCGTAAAGCCGATGGTGTCGATATGGGCGAACACCGCGACGGTCGGCGCCTTGCCGCGCACCGCGATCACGCTGTCCCCAATCCGCTCGACACGGACTTCGGGCATATTCGTCCCGATCTCCGCGACAAGCCAGTCGGCCATCGCGCCTTCGTCACCGGAGGGACTATCGATTTGCAGCAGTTTCCATAGTAGATCCAAAGTTTCGCCTCACTGGGGGTTTCCGTTATTGTAATTGTAGCGGAATGCGCCGAGTTTGTCGAGAGCGCAAGACGCTCCGGCCCTTGACAAACTTACCGCCAGACGGCCATAGTTACCCTCATGAAATGTCGTCCGTTTACCGCCTTTGCCGCCCTGCTGATTGCCTTTGCCGCGCCCGTCGCTCACGCGAAAGCCAAGACAGCGCCTGCGCTCGCCGCTCCTGCGCCAAAGCGCATTATCTCGCTGTCGCCCGGCGTCACGGAGATGCTGTTCGCGCTGGGACTGGGCGGAAAGGTCGTCGGAGATACGATGTACTGCGATTATCCCGAGGCGGCGAAGAAAATCACGAAGATCGGCGATGTCCGGCCGAACTACGAGAAGATCGTTTCGCTGAAGCCGGATTTGATCGTGGTGGATGAGGTCGCGGAGAAAAGCGCTGTTTTACGTTTGCGGCAGCTGCGCCAGCCGGTCTTCGTCGTGCATCCAGATTCGTTCGCGGCGGTCGAGCGCAGCCTGATCGTGATTGGCGACGCGACGGGTCGCGCGGCGCAGGCGAAAGCCGTTGTGGCCGGCATGGAAAGCAAGCGGCGCCAGGCGGCGTCATTTGCAAAAAACCGGCCTGGGACGCATCCCAAGGTATTTTTCGTCGCGACCCTGCGGCCGCTCTGGACGGCGGGTCGCGGAACATTTGTCGATGACGTGGTGGCGATCGCCGGAGGCGAAAACGTCGCGCACGGCGTTCAGGGCTACGCCGAATACTCCAAGGAGCTGCTGTTCAGCAATCCCCCCAGCGTGATCTTCGCCGACGATCAAGATCTCAGCGCCATCCGCGCGGATCCGGCGTTGCGTCAATTGCCGGCGGTCCGCACGGGGCGCGTCGCAGGCGACGGCGGCGAGATGATCCAGCGCCCCGGCCCCCGCCTCGCCGACGCCGCGCTTTACATCGCGCGTGTGCTCTACGGAGACCGCCGGTGAGCGCCGCCGCCCCGCCAACGCAGGATCACCGCCGCGCCAGGACCGGACATGGGGCAAGGGCCGGACGCGCCTGGGTCATGCTCGCGCTGCTCTTCGGGGCGCTGTTTCTTTCCGCCGTGATCGCCGCCGGCTTAGGCGCGGTGCATTACAGCCCCGTGCAAGTGCTCGCCGCCCTGCGCCACGGACCGCCGAACCTCGACAGCGCCGACATCGACCCTGCGCGCATTACCCTCTGGAGCCTGCGCCTGCCGCGAATTTTGATGGCGATGGTGGTGGGCGGATCGCTCGCGACGTCGGGCGTCGCGCTGCAATCCCTGCTGCGCAACGATCTTGCGGACCCCTATGTCGTCGGCGTCTCCAGCGGCGCGTCGGTCGGCGCGGAGATCGCCTATCTGAAGCACGCGGAGAATGTGCTGGGCGGCGCGGCCGCGCCGCTCACGGCCTTCGCGGGCGGAATCGCCGCGATGACGCTGGTGTACGGCATGGCGCGGCGCGGCGGTCAAGTATTGGTCACGAGCCTGCTGCTTGGCGGCGTGGTCGTCAGCGCGTTTCTGGGCGCCGTCAGCACCCTGATCCTTCAGCTCAGCAGCCCCGACGACGCCTTTCGCACGCTGAACCGCCTGATGGGCTCCCTGCAAGACTCGACTCTGCCGCAATGCGCCATCGCCGCCGCCTTTCTGCTCTTCGGCGCATTGGCGCTGTTCACGCAATCACGCGCCATGAATGTCTTCGCCCTCGGCGAGGAATCCGCCAAGCAGCTCGGCGTGGATACCGAGCGTTTTAAGAGCACGCTGATCGTTACGGCGTCCCTGCTCACCGCCTCCACCGTCGCCTTCTCCGGCATGATCGGCTTCGTCGGCCTCATCGTCCCCCACGCCGCCCGCCGCCTCGCCGGAACCCCCGATCATGTCCGCGTCCTCCCCATCGCCGCCGTCGGCGGCGCCCTCTTGATGGTCTGGGCCGACACCCTCGCCCGCAGCGTCATGCCCGACAACCGCGAACTCCCCGTCGGCGTCATCACCGCCTTCTTAGGCGCGCCATTTTTTATCTACTTGCTGCGACGGCATGGGCGTTAGTCGTCTCCTGCTTTTGGCGCAGGATCAGCACCACAAAAACGACATAATGGGTCGCAAGCAGCGCGGGAACCCAGATGGCGGGAATCCAATATGCGGCGCCCATCATCGGAGCCGCGTTTGAAAGAACCGCTTGCAGAATCGCCTCCAGCAGATCAAGAGAGCCAAGGATGTTAAACAGCCAGATCAGCGTCCAGCGCCACCGGTTTTCAGACGCGAGCGCCGCGAAAGCGATCAGCGCGAGAACGGCCGTCAGCACATCTCCCAGCGCCGCCGGATAGGCGAAACGCGCGGGCAAGCCGGGAAGCACTACTCCCGGGGTCAAAAACAACAATCCCAAATTTCTCGTGGCGTGAAGCAGCAGAATAGGACGCAATACCCGCTCTGGTCCAAGCCGTGTCAATGCGGGACGCAAATACGTTCGGTACGCCAGCAGGAAAACAATCGTGTTGAAAATCATGTTGATCGGCAAAAGACGCGCGGCGAGAGACAAAAACATTTGAGGATCCTCCAAGAACGGAACAGAACAGACCAAACGGTCTGTTTTTCATGCAAAAAAATTATTCGCAGATTAACTCGGCGGCGATATAGCGCCCTAAATGGCTGGAAACCGACTTCAGCGCCTGCAAATCGCCGTTGAGTCGCGACAGAGCGAGTCCGCCTTCGAGGGCGGAAATCATAATCCAGGCAACGCCATCGGCATCCGTCTCCGGTCGGAAGCGTCCAGCCGCGACACCTTTTCGAACGATGCTGGCGATTAAACAGCGCCAGTCGTCGAACGCCGCGCGCGTCTTCTCCTTCAGCCATGGATAAGCGTCGTCGGAGTCGAGAGCGGCGTTCATAAGCGGGCAGCCGCCGGCGATCAGAGAATCGTCAAAGAGCATCTCAAATGTGTCGATGATGACGCGCAACTGGGCGGCGGCGTCCGGCTCCCGCGTTATGGCGGCAATCCAATACTCACGCATCATCTGCACGGAATACTCAAACGCCTGAATCGCCAGGTCTTCCTTGCTGCGAAAGTGATGGTAGACGCCGCCTTTTCGCAGCCCGGACGCCCGCATTAATTCCTCTAAAGTTGTCCCGGCGAATCCCAGTCGATTAAAGATGGGAGCGATCGATTGAATAACCGCAAATTTCGTAACTTCGCCCTTTCGCATCGGAACTCCTTAAAAACAGACCATTCGGTCTGTTATTACTATTATAGCCAGATATTGCGCAAAATACAAGAACGATTTTGTGGGTTGACACTCATAATCCATCCCGGATATAATAATGACACCCCGCAACGGCGCGCGGCCAGTTCAGGCCCTGATGGTTGGGGTCCTGTTAAGGAGCACGCCGAACCTCATGTCACTATTCGACAACTACGCCCTCGATAAATTTTACGACGAGATGTTCTCTTCTCCCGGCGAACCCAGGCCGCATTACCGCAGTCTGCACGCCGCGCTTTCTCATCTGAGCCCGCAAGAGTTCAAGAAGCGCGCGTTGATGGCGGAAGCGTCCATGGTCAATCAGGGCATCACGTTCACGGTGTATGGAGACGACCTGGGTCTGGAAAAGACCATGCCGGTTGATCTTGTGCCGCGGATCATGACGCATGACGAATGGGAGCGGATCGAGCGCGGGTTGATCCAGCGCATCCAGGCGCTGAACCTCTTCCTGCACGACATCTATCACGACCAAAATATCCTGAACGACGGCGTGGTGCCGCGCGATCTGATCGTCAACGCCAAGCACTTCCGGCGTGAGTTCCTCGGCGCGAAGGTGCCGCGCGACATCTATGTCCAGATCTGCGGAACGGATCTGGTGCGTAACGACAGCGGCGATTACTACGTGCTTGAGGACAATCTGCGCTCGCCCTCCGGCGTGTCCTACGTTCTTCAAAACCGGATGCTGATGGCGCGCACGTTCCCGCAGCTGTTCCGTGAAAACCGCGTGATGGCGGTGGACCACTACTGCTCTCAGCTCCTGACCAATCTTCGCTACATCTCCCCACGCCAAATCGACGATCCCGTCGTGGTGCTGCTGACGCCCGGCGAGTTTAACTCAGCCTATTTCGAACACGCATTTCTGGCGCAGCAGATGGGCATCGATCTTGTCCAGGGCTCCGACCTCTATGTCGAGCAGAACATCGTTTGGATGCGGACGACGCGCGGACCGCAGCGCGTGGATGTTGTTTACCGGCGCATTGACGACGACTTCCTGGATCCCCTCACCTTCCGCAAGGATTCTTCGCTCGGCGTGCCGGGCCTGGTCAACGCTTACCGCGCGGGCAATGTCGCGCTGGCGAACGCCGTCGGCACCGGGATCGCGGACGATAAGGTCATCTATGCGTATGTGCCGGCGATGATCAAGTACTATCTCGATCAGGACGCCCTGCTGCCCAATGTCCCGACGTATCTGTCATGCGAGGACGCTCAGCGCGATCATATCTTGCAGAACCTGGACAAGCTGGTCGTCAAGAGCGCGAACGAGGCCGGCGGTTACGGCATGCTGATGGGGCCGCAGTCCACCAAGGAAGAACAGAACGAATTCGCGGAGAAGATCAAAAGCGATCCGCGCAACTTCATCGCGCAGCCGCTGGTGGAGATCTCCCGCGCGCCGTCGTTTGTCGGCGACACCGATAAGTTTGAGGGACGCCATATCGACCTACGCCCCTATATCCTGGTCGGCGAGTCGATTTCGATCATCCCCGGCGGCCTGACCCGGGTGGCGCTGACGCGCGGCTCATATGTCGTCAACTCGTCCCAGGGCGGCGGCTCGAAAGACACCTGGGTGCTGGCCAAGCCGATCGCGCAGTCCCAGTCGATGGGGAACATGTCGCAGTCGCAGACTCTCGGCGGAATGACCCGCTCCCAGCCCTCGATGCGCCAGCCACAGAACGGCGCCAATGTCATGACGCAGACGCAGACCGCGCAGGAATAGGAGCCGTATGCTATCTCGTGAAGCCGACTCGATGTTCTGGATCGGGCGCTATGTGGAGCGCGCCGACGCCACCGCTCGTATCGTCGATGTCCAATACCACTCGGAGCTGGAAGGCGCCTTTCCCTACGCCCAGGAGGGCGACGACCCGCAGCGCGCCCTCTGGAGCTCCATTCTCGCCATCACCGGTGATGACGAGAAGTTCGCCGCCCAGTACGAAGACAACCACATCGAGCGCAATGTTCTGGATTACTTTGCATTTCGCCTGACCAACCCCAACTCGATCACCTCATGCGTCAGCCGCGCGCGCGAAAACGCGCGCCGAGTCCGTGAGATGATCTCTTCGGAGATGTACGAAGCGCTCAATATCTTCTATCTCGAAGTAACGCGCTGGAATGTGGACAAGATCCTCGACGCGTCGCCGCACGGCTTCTTCAGTCAGGTCAAGAACTCCTCGCATCTCTTTCAAGGCATCACCGACCGCACGATGCCCAACGACGAACCCCGCGCCTTTCTGGAGTGCGGGCTCTATCTGGAGCGCGCGGAAAAGACTGCCCGGATCCTCGATGTCAAATACCATCTGCTGCAGCGCGGCCAGGCGGAGCTGAACAGCCCCCTGGATCAGCATCAGTGGACGGCCGTGCTCAAGAGCGTCGGCGCCTTCGAAGCATTCCGCAAGGCGCACCGCCTGGGGATCTCACCGGCGCAGGTCGTCTCGTTCCTGGTGCTGAACCCCAACTTCCCATCGTCCATGTGCTACGCGATCGACCGCGCCGAGCGCGCGCTGCGCAGCATCAGCGGGTCGAAAGGCCGAATCCCGACCAACCGCGCCGAGCGCCTGATCGGCCGGCTGCACTCCGACCTCGCCTTCCTGACGACGGAGGAGATTCTGGACGTGGGACTGCATGACTTCCTGGAGGAAGTCCAAAGCCGCTGCAACGAGATCGGCATCGCCATCTCGGAGGCGTATCTGCGCTATTGACCCAAACGACAAAACAGCCCTCGCCGCAAAGGCGAGGGCTGTTTCTGAAATCGCTTCGGAAATATTCAGTGCGCGGGCGCAACGACCGGCGCGGCTTCCGCGGCGCCCCGCGGGCGTCGCTGCGATCGGTCGCGAACCGTGAAGAGATGGTGGAAGCCCACCAGGTTCAAAATGCGGCCAACCGACGGCTGACAACCAATGATCGCAATCTCACCACCGATGTGCTGGAGCGTTTTGTGAGTGCGCATCACGGCGGCGAGGCCGCTGCTGTCCATATAGGCGGTATGCGAGAGGTTCAGCACCAAATGGCGCCGGCCCTGCGACGCCAATGCGCTCAGGTGCTTTTCGAGCACCGGCGCGGTGGCGATATCGATATCTCCGCGGGTTGTAATGATCGTGCTTTCACAGGTGTGAAGCGTACGCAAGCGTAAATCAGACATGGTCTGGTCCTTCTTTCGAAAAAGACAAGTCGACCAGGTAAGGGCCACGCTGCCCCAGCCTCGGACACGGGGTATTATATCATAGGCCGCGCACTCTGTCAAACGCAAACATTTTCCATGTCGATCGATACTGGACGAACTTGACAAACCCGACGAGCGCGGCGTAAGATATTGCGGAGGTACGCATTCCTTGGCCAATTCGGGATCTAATAGCGCACTAAAATTTACCGGGATCGCCGTCGTGGTCATCGCGGGCAGCGCCCTCGCGGGGTATTTCCTCGCTGGCGGCGCCCACTCGCCCGCATCCGCTCCCGCGACCCAGGTCACCACCACCGACACCTCCGGCGGAGCGCCGCCGCCAGCCGCGTCGGACAGCGACGCCACGGCCCGCCCGGCTGCGCCGCGCGATCGCAGCGACGATTATACCGCTCCCGGCGCGCCGACGATTCGCATCCACGAAGAACCGACGCCCACTCTCAAGCGCCCGAAGCCAACCGACACGCCGAAGCCCGACCCGGAAGCGTCACAAGAAGACGCCCCGAAACCAGCGCCGGACCCGGCGGCGGCCACGAGCCCCGACCCGAACGCTTCCCCGAACTTAACGGCGCCGACGCCCTCCACGGATCCCCCCGCGACGCCGGCCGCCCCCGGTCCCGGCGATGCGGATTATGAAAAGACGCCCACTCCCGCCGCCGGCGGCGACAGCGAAGCGTCCCAGCAAGCCGACGTCACCCCACGCGGCCCAATCTACCGTGTCCAGGCCGGCACCTTCGACCAGGCCCGCAACGCCCACATGCTCGCCGACGTCCTCCGCGACCGAGGCTACACCACCAGCACCGTCGCGGAAAAGCGCAGTGATAAGACGGTCTACCACGTGCAGACCGGCGCCTATCGCAACAAAGCGACGGCGAAGCAATCGGCGCTGGATTTACAGAAAATGGGATACCCGGCGTACGTGGCGGGCGGCGGGTAGGAGTAACCCTCCGACAGGGCAAATCGCCCGTGGCAAATCGCCCATGGCCCCCCCGGCGCTTCGCGGCGCCTCCTTGGCAAACCCACCCCCGGCCTTCGGCCGACCCCTCCCGCCGACGGGAAGGGTTTGTAAGATGGCCTCTTACGAAAAGTGTTTGCGTTAACACGCTCTGAAATAACCCTTCCCGTCGGCGGGAGGGGTCGGCCGAAGGCCGGGGGTGGGTTTGCCAGGGAGGGGTGGCGCGAAGGCCGGGGGTAGGTAGGACTTGGAGCGTGCGAAGCGCCGGGGTGGGTTTGCCACGGGCGATTTGCCGCGGGTGGCGCGAAGCGTCGGAGTAGGATGGCGCCGGGCGATCATCCCTTACTTCGCGGGTCCAGCGCGTCCCTCAGCGCATCTCCAATAAAGTTCAAACTCAATACCGTCAGCGACAAGCATAGCGCGGGGTAGATGATCAGCGCCGGATGGGAGCGTCCGTAGCCCGACGACCAGGCGCCGCTGATCATCGATCCCCAGCTCGGCATTGGCGATTGGACGCCGATGCCCAGGAACGAAAGCGTCGATTCGGCGATGATGACGCCAGCGATGTCGATGGCGCTCGCCACCACGACGGCGGAGAGTAGGTTCGGCAGGATATGGCGCAGGATGATCTGGCGATCGGTGAGGCCGATGGCGCGGGACGCTTCGATGAATTCGCGTCCGCGCAGGGAGATCGCCTGGGCGCGGACGAGGCGCGCGAGGCCCGGCCAGCCGGTGACGCCGAGGGCTAGGAAGATGTTGCCGAGGCTCGGACCGCTCACGGCCATGATTAGCATCGCCAGAAGAATATCCGGGAAGGCGAACATGATGTCCGTGAAGCGCATCAACCACGTGTCCGTCCAGCGGCCATAATATCCGGCGATCAGGCCGACCAATCCTCCTACGAAGACAACGATCACTTCCACGCCAATTCCCACATACAACGAGATGCGCGCGCCGACGCACAATCGCGTCAGCGTGTCGTAACCGCTGTCGTCAGTGCCCAGCCAGTGCTGGGCGGACGAGCCGGCGCTGTAATCTTCCGTCGGGCGATAGTAGGTGTAGTGCGAGACCAGGGGATAGAACAGCGCCATCAGCGCGAGAAACGTGAGCCAGACCACGCCGGCGAGGGCGAGCGGGTGGCGGCGGATCGAACGCCATGCGGCCTGCGCGGGGTGAATGACGGGCGCGCCGGGACGCGGGAGTTCCTGCGCGTTGGCGATGGCGGGGGTAGTCATTGGGGTTACCCCGTCACTTTCACGCGCGGATCGAGCAGCGCATAAAGAACGTCGACGACGAGGTTGACCGTGACGAAGACCACGGCGAGCAGCAGGATCGTGCCCTGAATCAGCGTATAGTCACGCGTCGTCAGCGAGATGATCGACGCGCCGCCGACGCCCGGAACGGTGAATGTCGTTTCGACCACGAACGATCCGGAGAGCAAATATCCGAAGGAGGTCCCCGCCGCCGTCAGCACCGGCAGAAATGCATTCTTGAGCGCATAGCGCGTGAGGATTTTAAAAGGCGGAATGCCGGAGGCGCGGGCGGTGCGGATGTAGTCCTGCTGGAGCGTTTCCAGCATCGACGAGCGCGTCATGCGCGCGATCAAAGCGGCGGGACGCGCGGCGAGCACCAGCGCCGGCAGCACGAGGTTTTCCGGGTCGCCCCACCCCGCCACCGGCAGCCAGCCGAGACGAAGGGCGAAGATCAGAATCAGGACCGGGGCCAGCACGAAATTCGGCAGTGAGACGCCGATCAGCACCGAGCTCATCAGCACGCGGTCCAGGAGTTTGTTGGGTTTGAGCGCGGCGGCCACGCCCGACGGCACGCCGGCGATCAGCGCGAGCAGCAGCGCGGTGACCGCAAGCAGGGCCGTCGGCGGCAGGCCGCGCTTCAGAAAATCGGTGATCCGTTCGCCGGTAAAGTAGGAGCGGCCGAGGTCGCCGTGCAGAGCGCTCCAGAGATAGCGCTCGTAACGCACGGGGATCGGGACATCCAGGCCAAACTGATGCCGGATGCGCGCGAGCGTCGCCGGATCGGCGTGCTGCCCGGCGGCCAGCGCCGCCGGGTCGCCGGGAGAGAGCGCGGCGATGAAGAAGGTGATGGTGCAGATCGCCCATACCGACACCACCGCGAGGATGAGACGCTGAAGTAAAAATCGAGCCATGGGGAATTTTACTTTGCGAGCGTCAAATTTTTATACGGCAGGTGCCCCATCAGTCCGTCGTCGATATTTTTCACGTACGGCTTCACCAGCTCGATATCCTTTTGATAGTAAAGCGGGATCATCGGCACATCGTCCGCAACGATCCGCGCCGCCTGGCGGTAAAGCGCGTTGCGCTCCGGACCGTCGGGCATCGAGTCGGCTTTATCGCACAGCGCGTCGTAGGTCGGGTTCGAATATCCGGTATGGTTTTCGGAGCCGTGGGTCGTCAGCAGCACTGTATAGTAATCCTGCGGATCCAGATAGTCAGCCGCCCAGCGAATGTGGTAGCTGTCGAGCTGGTTCTTATGCTCCAGGTCCAGCAGCACCGTCCACTGCGTGCGCTTGCCCTGGACATCAATGCCCAGGTTATCCTTCCACATGCCCCGCAGCAGATCCACAGTCTTGTCCAGATCGGGATAAGATTCGCGGTAGGCGATGGTGATCGCCGGAAAGCCTTTGCCGCCGGGATAGCCCGCCGCCGCCAGCAGCTCGCGCGCCTTGGCGGGATCGTACGGAATGCCCTTGAACGACGGATCGGCGCCGGGAATGCCGGCGGCCAAAATATCCTCGGCCACATCCAGATTGTCGCGCAGGACGACGTGCCGGATCTTCTGCTTGTCCGTGGCGTACGCCAGCGCCTGCCGCACCCGGACATCTTTGAACGGCGCAAACGTTCCCTGATTGAGACCGATATAGTATGTCGCCGCGCGCGGCCAGAACTTGACCTGATCCTTGATGGCGGCGTTGGAGGAGTCGGAATCGAGGTCGCCCTTCTGCTCGTCCACGATGTCGATCTTGCCGCTCAGATACAGCGAGTGGCGAGTCGCGGCGTCGATCACGATCAGGCGCTCCTGACCGGCGATCTTCGGCGCGCCGCCCCAATATCCCGGATTCGCGGTAAGCGTCACCTTGGAATCCGGCGCGTAGCTCGTCAAACGAAACGGCCCGGTGCCAGCGCCCGCCGCAAGTCCCGCGTCCGTCAGCCCGGCGTCCTCTTTTGCTTCGGCTTTGGAGAGGATATAACCGGTCGGATAGGTCAGGGTATAGATCCAGTACGTCTTCGGCTTTTTGATCGTGATCGCGACCGTCAGCGGATCGATGACTTTGACGCCCGTCAGCTCCGTCGCTTTGCCGGCGAACAGCTCATCCGAGCCGACAATATCGCCGAGGTACGTGAGGGAGACGGGGGAATCGAGCTTATGGCTGAAGGCGCGCTTGAAGGAGTAGTATACGTCCTGCGCGGTCATCGGGTTGCCGTCCTGAAACTTGACGCCGTCCCGCAGATGGAAGGTGTAGGTCCGTCCGTCCTTGCTGACATCCCAGCTCTTCGCGAGCGCCCCCGTGACCTTGTTCTCGGGAGTCCATTGCACCAAGCCCTCGGAGACCTGCTGGAGCATATCGATCGTGGTGCCGTCCTCCACCATGATCGGGTCAAACGTTGTCGGGCTTGCGGTCATCGCAATGTGAAAGATGTTGTCGGAGGGAGCTTTTTCGGCGCCGTCTTTATGGCCGCAGCCGGCAAAGACAGCGAGACTGGGAAGCAGCGCGAGAGCGGCGAGGCGAGGACGCGAAATCAAAGGCGTGTCTCCTGGTTTGGGGAACAGATGATGCCAAATTATACCATAACACTCAGACAAATGGCCCGCAGGCGGCTGCCTGCGGACCGGGATTGTCGCCCCCATTGCCTGACAACGGGGTACGGGTTTAGTGGGTGGTGTGCTTGATCGCGGCGCGCGTGGCGAGACCGGCGGCGAGGCCCGTCATCGTGGGGTGCTTCTCGGCGAAGCTCAGCTTCTGGTGGCGGCGCTTCTTGTTCGCCGCCGAAACCTTGAGCGCGTGATGCACGCCGACGCCCGCGACAAATCCCGTGGCCGTGGGATGGCGCTGAACGATGTTCGGATGCGCGGCGTCCGCGAGGCTCGGAACCACCGAAGCCATTGTCAAGCCGATGGAAAATATCATGAAGGAAGCGGCGGCCTTGAGGCCCTTACCGTGCGTTTGAGAAATCATGGATCGTTTGCCCTCGGAATCAAAATTACCGCAACACTGCGTGACGGTTAATGATACAAGCGAACCACACGCGCAATTGGTTTCCAGACGGCCCGCTTCTTTTCCCGATTTGACAAACACCCGTGCGATCTGCAAAAATCCCGCCATGCAAGTTACCGATCTTTGTTCCACGGACGATCTTGACGTCGAACACACCGTGATCTGCGGCCAGACGTTCCGGTGGCGTCAGGACGCCGACCGATGGTGGTCCTGCCTCCTCACCGAAAGCGTCACCCGGCGTCCGTTTCTCGTTCGCCTGCACTCGGAAAACGGCCGAGTGCTCTGTCAGACCGATCCAGAAAATCTTCCCTTCGTCCGCAGCTATTTGCGCCTTGAGGTCGATCTTGTTGCATTGTCCCAAGAGTTTCTCGCCGCCGACCCAAATATCGCGCCCGCCGTCGCCGCCTTTCCTGGCCTGCGCGTGCTGCGTCAGGACCCCGTCGAATGTCTCTTTTCCTTCCTTTGCGCCTCCGCGGCGCCGCTGCACCGGATCCGCAAGGGCATCGACGGCCTATGCCGCATGCTCGGTGAACGCTATGACGATCCCTTGAGTGAACCGCGCTTCGCCTTCCCATCCGTGGAGCAAATCGCCGAAACCGACCTCGCCGACTTGCAGTCTCTCGGCGTGGGATACCGCGCTCGTTATCTCCAAACCTCCGCGCGTCAGATTCTGGCGAACGGCGGCGCGCCCTGGCTGCTGTCCCTACGCGACGCCTCATATGAAGACGCCAAAGCCGCCCTGCTTCCCCTGACCGGCATCGGCGAAAAGGTCGCCGATTGCATCGTCCTGTTCTGTATGGACAAAGACAACGCGATCCCTGTCGACACTCACATTCGGCAGATCGTCGAGCGCCACTACCTGATCGGCCGCATGCCGCGCTCACTGACAAAAAACGGCTACGCACTGATAGGCGACACCTTGCGAAATCGGTTTGGCCCGATGGCCGGCTGGGCGCAGCAATATCTCTTCTACGCGGACACATTTGAGAAAAAAGCGTGGGGAGCGTATGAAGCTCAGTACAGAGCGACAGAAGTTCTTAATTTGTAGCTTGCGAACGCATCGAGCGCAACAGACGGTACAATATGTGCGCCAGCAAATTGTAACCCTGGGGAGATACGTACGCCCATGCATCGCCGCTACTCTCTGT
This sequence comes from Capsulimonas corticalis, assembly GCF_003574315.2. Lineage (GTDB taxonomy): Bacteria > Armatimonadota > Armatimonadia > Armatimonadales > Capsulimonadaceae > Capsulimonas > Capsulimonas corticalis. The sequence goes on from NZ_AP025739.1 coordinate 7,396,638, forward strand.
TCGCCGCACTGACGACATCGTTCGGTCTAATCCTCGGATCGCCGGCGATTGCCTCCACCACTATCAACGACGGCGCCCCCACTGGGTTCTGGAATCGATTAGGGCCAACCGTGTTTGGGACGGTCTTCACCACCCCGACCCACGATACGGTTTTATCCGACTATACCGTTTACGCCAACACGATTCCGTTTCAAGCGGGATATCAAGTCCGCACCGACATCTTCGCATGGAGCGGGACCTCGGCCACCGGGCCGCTTCTGTTTCAGAGCGGCGTTTTCACCGTACCGCCTTCATTTTCGCTGGAGTTTCCCCAAAATTACATCGACTTGAAAGCGAATACGGGGGGCCTGACTCTGGTTGCGGGGCAGCAATATATTGCGTTGGCGAGCACCGGACCCGATCTTTCTCCGGATGTCTATGGTGGCTTTGGGGTGAGCTCGACGACGCCCTACTCTCCGAATAATTACGGAGTTTACGCCTTATATAACCCCGGAAACACAATCGCCGGCATTGTCGATAACAACGCGTGGCAGCAACTCCCAAGCACTCCAGCTTTTCTGGCGCATTTCAACGCGCCCGCCGTGCCGGAACCGTCAGGGCTCGCCGCAATCGCCGCAAGCTTCTTATTACTGGGCGCCATGACGGGGCGCGCTCGTTTCAAGCGACGCCTCTAACCGAATCGTTCTCCTCAGGAGGAGCGAAACTGCGGCTGCGGATTCCCAGGAGAAACGCAATAAAACGGGCGGCGTTGGTCTTCATTCAAAGACCAACGCCGCCCGTTTTTGTCGTGTTGATGGACGATCTATGGAGCGGGCGTCACCGTGATACGCACCGCGCCCGAGTAGTTCGAATATCCCGTGTTGACCACACGAGTGAAGTACGAACCTGCCGCCGACGAGACCGCGCTGGGAAGAACCACCGTCAGCTGCGTCGAAGAGACGATCGTCGGCGTCACCGTGTACGTGTCATTGACCGTCACCACCGAGCTCGCCTCGAAGTTCGAGCCCGTGTAAGTCAGCGTCACCGTCGAGCCAGACACGATCGAGCTGGGAGAAACGCTCGTCAGCACCGGGCGAGACGCCACCGACAGAACGGAGGCGCCGGAAGGACCGCCTTCCGAGGTGATGTTCACCACACGCACCGAAACATCGCCCGGAGAAGCAAGCGCCGACGGAGGAACGGGAACCACGATCCGAGTCGACGTCACCGACGAGGGAGCCACATTCGCCCCCCCGTTGAAAGAGACCGCCGAATTGTTCGTGAAGCCCGTCCCGTAAACGTACAGCGAGAGGCTCGAAAGACCCGCAGGAACGCGTGTCGGGTTCAGGCTCGTGATCGTCGGAGCCGGAACCGTCGCCGAAACCACGCTGAAGCGCATCGTTCCCGATGTGTTGGCGTAGCCCGTGTTGACCACACGCGCAAAGTACGAACCCACCGTCGAAGAAACCGCGCTGGGAAGAACCAACGTCAGCTTCGTCGAGGAGACCACCGTCGGCGTCACCGTGTACGTATCATTGACCGTCACCACCGAGCTTGGCTCGAAGTTGGCGCCCGTCAAGGTCAGCGTCACCGTCGCCGCGGCGGGAACGGCGGTCGGCGCGATGCTGGTGAGCACCGGACGGGCCGCGATCGAGAGTGTCGACGGGGCCGAGGAGCCCCCATCCGCTACGGAGTTGACCACCCGCACCGCCACATCCCCGACATTAGCCAGGACCGAGGCGGGAACCGAGACGATGATCCGATTGGACAGCATCGAGCTCGGCGTTACCGGAGCGCCGCCGTTGAACGTCACCTGCGAACTGCTCGTGAAGTTCGAGCCGTACACGTAGAGCGTCTGGCTGGCAAGGCCCGCCGGGATGCGGCTGGGCGAGAGGCTCGTGATGGCGGGAACCGGGGTGACCACCGTGTAGCGCGCGGGGTTCGAGTAGTTGTTCGTCCCGACATTGACCAGGCGCAGGAAGTACGCGCCCACGGTCCCGGTCAAAGAGGAGGGAACCAGCGCCGTCGCCTGGGTTGCGGAGATCACGTTGGCGGGCACGGAGGCGGTGTCGTTGAAGGTGACGCTCGCTCCGGGGTAGAAGTTGGTTCCCGTGAGCGTGATCAGGGTGTTGGACGAGTCCTTCTTGAGCACCGAGGGCGAGAGCAGGGTCAGGGTGGGATGGCCGACCACGGTCAGCGTCAGCGCCGAAGTCGATCCGCCCGCTCCCGGCGCGTTGACCACGACGACCTGGGCGGTTCCGGGAGCCTGGGCGATGGGCAGAGGAACGGGTACGACGATCTGCGTGGGCGTGACGGAAGTGGGAGAGACCGGATCGCCGCTGCTGAAGGTGACCTTGGAGTTGTCCACGAAGTTGTGGCCGTTGATGGTGATCGAGAACCCGGATGCGGAGACGTTGGCGATCGCGGGGCTCAGGCTGGCGATGGTCGGGGAGAGAACCTGGAAGTTCAGCGCGCTCGACACGTCACCAGCTCCGGGGTTCACAACTTTGACGCTGTAGGTTCCCAGTGTGGAAAGTACATTTGCGGGAACGGCCACCGTCATCTGCGTGGGCGTGACGGAGGTAGGAACGGCGGCGCTGGCTCCGTTGAAGGTGACGGTCGCGTCTGGATTGAAGCCGGTTCCTTTGAGCGTCAGTGCGAGCGTGGAGGCTCCGACACCCGTCGAGTTTGGCGTGAGCGATGTGAGCGTGGGAACGCCGGCGACATCGAGCGTGGAGGCAGGCGAGGTTCCACCCGGTGTGGCGGTATTGACGACGGTGACCGCGACAGATCCCGCCTGGGCCAGGAGCGCATCAGGCACGGGCACACTGATCGTGGTGGGCGTGACGGAGGTCGGAGTCACGGGGGTTCCGCCGTTGAAAGCGACCTTGGAGTTGCTTTCGAAGCTGGTTCCGGTGATCGAGAGCGTCAGACCGGTTGTCCCCGGCGCGACCGAGTTAGGACTGAGCGTGATGATCGAGGGCGTCGCAACGATAAAGGAGCTGGGGCTGCTGTCGGAAGCCTGGTTAGTATCATGCACCCGAACAGCGTAGATCCCAGTCGCGCTGACCACGGAAGCTGGAACGGCGACCGTGATCTGTGTTGTGGTGACGGAAATCGGCGTGACGGGCGCTCCTCCGTTAAAGGCAACGGTCGCTGTAGGCAGGAAGTAATCACCGGTGAGCGTCAATACGGCGCTGGGAGTGCCAATCGCTACCGTGGACGGCGAGACAGTCGTGAGCAGTGGGTACGGCGGGAAGGGATAAGCCTTCTTATTGGAAACGCCGTTCGCGCTCACATAAAGACTGTACTTTCCGGCGGGTAAACTCGACGGCGCTTGGAACTTGCAGGTTTCCGGCGCGCTTCCCGTCCAAATCGCTCGCGTACTGAAATCGTAGCTGCGGCAGAAATAGATGTTGTTCGACGCATCCTTCAGATAAACGATCGGATAGTTCGTCGAGTTCATAAAGTCGTCGCCGTAACTCGACCCAAACGAACGGCCAGTGATCTGCGTACCGGTCAGCGTGTAGGAGCCGTCGTTGTTGCGGGTTACCGAGCTAACGGTGGGGCGCCAGGAGTCATCCGGCCCCGTTCCTGCCTGCGGCGTATACACGGCGAGGTCGCCGCCGGACGTGTACAAAATCTGCCCCGTCGGAAGCTCCAGCAAACGTGTTCCGAACGCCACCCCCGATTTTCCTGCCGGAGGATCGGGAAGAAGGGTGAAGGTATTCGCCGTCGCATCGTATTCGAAGCATGTCCCGGGGCCGAAGATGTCGTTACTGGGTGTCTTTGAAGCGACCAGCAGCACCTTGCCATTGGTTTCAATCGCGGCGGGAGTATCGCCGGCGGTATAGCCAGCCGGATATGGCGCCGATGGGCTCCACGATCCGATGCCGTTCAATGTGGTGGGCGGATTGAACAAAGCGGTGGGACCGTTGTCGCTGGTGCACCAGACCTGACCATTCTGCAAATAGATGAAAGGCCCCTCTTCTCCGCCAAACTGGGGCGTAGACATCGTGATGGGGCAGACGGCAGTATCGATCCACTGTCCTGTTGAAGGGATATAGCGCTCGCCGGGATTGTGAAGACAATCGAAGACGGTGCCGTCCGCCAGTGTCTGCCAGGTTTCCTCGTCTCCTGAGCCCGCGTTCAACGTGCCGGTCTGGCTCCAGGTATTGGTCGCGACATCGTAAATCTGTGTATTGCCGTTCGCGCGAGTGCTGACGAGCGGTCGCCCATCGTTGAGCAGTGCTGCGCCGGTGTCGCCAATATCGCCGAAAAGGCCATTGGGCTCCTGTGTCCATGTATTCGCGATCGGATCGTAGATCTGAACGTGATTATTTCTCTCGGCCTGACCATCCGGGAACGAGACGTATTCACCGCCCGCCATCCAGAAGCGGCCGTCGCTCAAAATAAACGCGGGGTAGTAGAGCGCGCTCCAGGGGCTGTGGGCGAGAGCCGTCCACGTTCCCTTGGTGTAGTCGCCTTTGGCGTCGGGCGTATATCGAAACCAGTCCGAGCCGGGAGAGCCATCGACAAGGACGCTGCCGTCCGTCAGCAGATAAAAACCGGTGATGCCTTCGTTCGGAAGCGGCGGACAAGCCGCCCAGGTTCCGATCGCATGGGCGGACGGCGCGCTCGCCAAGCCGGCAAGGCATGTGACGCCGATGGCGCATAGCGCGCGAGTCAGCAGAGAAAGAGAGTGCTTCGTTCTTTTCATCGCGAGTCCTTCCGATGGCGCAAATTTGAATGCTCCATCATAAACAAGAACTCGCAAATTTATATCAATATGAAAATCATTTATTTACAGATTCGTTTTGGTATTTATTGTCAGTGATTTTGGTCTTTTTGTTAACGTAAAAAAGCGGCGTCCATGCTTCTTTGTGAAGCATGGACGCCGCCAATCCGCAAGTGGCTGAAGATGTGACAGGACCTTACGGAGCAGGCGTCACCGTGATACGCACCGCGCCGGAGTAGTTCGAGTACCCTGTGTTGACCACACGAGTAAAGTACGAACCCGCCGCCGACGAGACCGCGCTGGGAAGAACCACCGTCAGCTGCGTCGAAGAGATGATCGTCGGCGTCACCGTGTACGTATCGTTCACCGTCACCACCGAGCTCGCCTCGAAGTTCGAGCCCGTGTAAGTCAGCGTCACCGTCGAGCCAGACACGATCGAGCTGGGAGAAACGCTCGTCAGCACCGGGCGAGACGCCACCGACAGAACGGAGGCGCCGGAAGGACCGCCTTCCGAGGTGATGTTCACCACACGCACCGAAACGTCGCCCGCAGAAGCAAGCGCCGACGGAGGAACGGGAACCACGATCCGAGTCGACGTCACCGACGAGGGAGCCACATTCGCCCCCCCGTTGAATGAGACCGCCGAATTGTTCGTGAAGCCCGTCCCGTAAACGTACAGCGAGAGGCTCGAAAGACCCGCAGGAACGCGTGTCGGGTTCAGGCTCGTGATCGTCGGAGCCGGAACCGTCGCCGAAACCACGCTGAAGCGCATCGTTCCCGATGTGTTGGCGTAGCCCGTGTTGACCACACGCGCAAAGTACGAACCCACCGTCGAAGAAACCGCGCTGGGAAGAACCAACGTCAGCTTCGTCGAGGAGACCACCGTCGGCGTCACCGTGTACGTATCATTGACCGTCACCACCGAGCTTGGCTCGAAGTTGGCGCCCGTCAAGGTCAGCGTCACCGTCGCCGCGGCGGGAACGGCGGTCGGCGCGATGCTGGTGAGCACCGGACGGGCCGCGATCGAGAGTGTCGACGGGGCCGAGGAGCCCCCATCCGCTACGGAGTTGACCACCCGCACCGCCACATCCCCGACATTAGCCAGGACCGAGGCGGGAACCGAGACGATGATCCGATTGGACAGCATCGAGCTCGGCGTTACCGGAGCGCCGCCGTTGAACGTCACCTGCGAACTGCTCGTGAAGTTCGAGCCGTACACGTAGAGCGTCTGGCTGGCAAGGCCCGCCGGGATGCGGCTGGGCGAGAGGCTCGTGATGGCGGGAACCGGGGTGACCACCGTGTAGCGCGCGGGGTTCGAGTAGTTGTTCGTCCCGACATTGACCAGGCGCAGGAAGTACGCGCCCACGGTCCCGGTCAAAGAGGAGGGAACCAGCGCCGTCGCCTGGGTTGCGGAGATCACGTTGGCGGGCACGGAGGCGGTGTCGTTGAAGGTGACGCTCGCTCCGGGGTAGAAGTTGGTTCCCGTGAGCGTGATCAGGGTGTTGGACGAGTCCTTCTTGAGCACCGAGGGCGAGAGCAGGGTCAGGGTGGGATGGCCGACCACGGTCAGCGTCAGCGCCGAAGTCGATCCGCCCGCTCCCGGCGCGTTGACCACGACGACCTGGGCGGTTCCGGGAGCCTGGGCGATGGGCAGAGGAACGGGTACGACGATCTGCGTGGGCGTGACGGAAGTGGGAGAGACCGGATCGCCGCTGCTGAAGGTGACCTTGGAGTTGTCCACGAAGTTGTGGCCGTTGATGGTGATCGAGAACCCGGATGCGGAGACATTGGCGATCGCGGGGCTCAGGCTGGCGATGGTCGGGGAGAGAACCTGGAAGTTCAGCGCGCTCGACACGTCACCGGCTCCGGGGTTCACAACTTTGACGCTGTAGGTTCCCAGTGTGGAAAGTACATTTGCGGGAACGGCCACCGTCATCTGCGTGGTCGTTGCCGACGTGGGAAAATAGTTGGCGTCATTGAAGGATACTAATGCGGACGGGCTGAAGCCGGATCCCTTCAGAGTAAGTGTGACACTGGAGGCTCCAACTCCTGTCGAGCTCGGTGTAATCGACGTGAGCGTGGGGACGCCGGCGACATAGAGCATTCCAGGAGGCGATGTTCCGCCTGGCGTGGCGGTATTGACGACGGTGACCGCAACGGTTGCAGCCTGCGTCAGGAGCGCGTCAGGCACGGAGACGCTGATCGTGGTGGGCGTGACAGAGGTCGGAGTCACAGGGGTTCCGCCGTTGAAGGCCACCTTGGAATTGCTTTCGAAGCTGGTTCCAGCAATCGTGATCGACAATCCCGTGGTGCCGGGCGCAACCACATTCGGGACAATGCCGGTAATTGAGGGCGTTGCGACGATAAAGGAGCTGGGGCTGCTGTCGGAAGCCTGGTTAGTGTCGTGCACCCGAACGGCGTAAATCCCGGTGGTGTTGATAACCGAGGAAGGAACGGCGACCGTGATCTGCGTTGTAGTGACGGAAATCGGCGTGACCGGCGCTCCGCCATTAAACGTGACTGTGGCCGTGGGCAGGAAGAAATCACCGGTGAGCGTCAATACGGCGCTGGGAGTTCCAATCGCCACCGTGGACGGCGAGACAGTCGTGAGCAGCGGCGCGGGCGGGAAGGGATAAGCCTTCTTGGTCGAAACGCCGTTGACGCTCAAATACAGATCGTATTTTCCGGCCGGCAATCCATTAGGAACCTGGAATTTACAGGTTTCCGGGGTGCTTCCTGTCCAGATGGCGCGTGTGCTGAAATCGCTGGTGCGGCAGAAGTAGACGTTGTTCGATGCATCCTTGAGGTAGACGATCGGGAAGTTCGTCGAGTTAAAGAAGTCGTCTCCGTAATTGGCCCCAAATGACCGTCCGGTGATCTGAGTACCGGTCAACGTGTAGGAGCCGTCGTTGTTGCGGGTTACCGAGCTAACGGTGGGGCGCCAGGAGTCGTCCGGGCCTGTTCCGGCTTCCGGAGTATACACAGCAAGGTCGCCGCCGGAGGTGTACAAAATCTGTCCGGTCGGCAGTTCCAGCAGGCGCGTCGTAAACGCCTGTCCGGCTCGGCCAGCCGGCGGATTGGGAATAATCGTATAGGCATTCGTCGCAGGGTCGTATTCGTAATAATTCCCTGGTCCGAATATGTCCGTGCCCTGAACGTCGGAACCGACCAGCAGCACCTTGCCATTGGTTTCAATCGCGGCGGGAGTATCACCGGCGGTATCTCCCGCCGGGTATGTCGCCGCCTGGCTCCAGGAGCCGAGGCCATTCATGGTCGAGGGCGGATTGAAAAGAGCGGTGGGACCGTTGTCGCTGGCGCACCAGAGCTGCCCATTCTGCAGATACGTGATCGGCCCCTGTTCGGCGCCGAAGGCATTCGTGGAAATGGCGATCGGGCAATCCGCGGAAGGGATCCATTGCCCGGTTGCGGGGTTATAACGCTCGGCCGGATTCGAGCGGCAGTCGAAGACAGTGCCGTCGGCCAGCGTCTGCCAGGTCGACTCGTCGCCGTTGCCGCGAAGACTGTTGCCCGTCTGCGTCCAAGTATTGGTGTCCAGATTATAAATTTGGTTGAGCACATCGAAGCGATAGCTGACCATTGGACGGCCGTCGTTCAGCAGAACAGCCGCAGTGTCGCCGATATCGCCGAAAAGGCCATTGGGCTCTTGTGTCCACGTATTTGCAATCGGATCGAAGATCTGAACGTGGTTATTTCTCTCTGCCTGACCGTCAGGAAAAGTAACATACTCGCCGCCCGCCATCCAGAAACGGCCGTCGTTCAGCGTGAAAGACACAAAATAAAGCGCTCCCCAAGGGCTGTCGGCGAGATTCGACCATGTCCCCTTGGTGTAGTCGCCTTTGGCGTCGGGAGTGTATTTGTACCAATGTAGTCCGCCGACACCAGAGCCATAACCGCTGGCGAGAACTGTTCCGTCGGTTAGCAAAAAAATGCCCGAAAGGTCCTCACCTTGATGCGCCGGACAGGACTGCCAGGTCCCGATGGCATGGGCTTGAGGCGACACCGCCACTCCGGCGAGGCATGTGACGCCGATGGCGCATAGCGCGCGGGCCGCCAGTGAAAAATTGCGTTTGTTCCGTATCATCGCGTGTCCTTCCAAAAATTTAACATTGGCCCATCTACCATAGTCGAGTTGCATCAAATATCAATCAAAGGATCCTGAAATTATCATATGCAAATTTTGGAATCATTATATTGTGCTCATTAATTATTACACAGGTTTTTGCAGCGACGACATTTACCAGTCAACAACTTGACGAAGAAAAGCGTCATTTTCTCAGAGTGAGAAAATGACGCCTTGCAAGAATGACATATCAGAACTCAATCAGACATGTTTGTCTCTTATGGAGCCGCGGACACTGTCAGGCGCTGCGGATTCGAGAAGTTCGCGTATCCTGGGTTGACCACGCGCACAAAGTACGCCCCCGCCACGGATGCAACCCCGGTCGGCAGCACGGCGGTCAGCTTGGTCGCCGAAAGCACGGTGGGCGTCACTGTGATATTGTCGTTGATGGTGACGACTGAGCCAGGCTCGAAGTGAGCGCCGGTGAACGTGATGGTCACCTCCCCTGCCCCGCTCGCTGGGACCTTATTGGGAGTGATGCTCGTGAGAATGGGCCGGGCCGCGATCGAGAGCACCGACGGCGCGGACGTCCCGCCATCCGCGAACGAGTTGACAACGCGCACCGGAATATTTCCAGACGCTGCCAGCAAAGCGCTGGGAACAGGAACCACGATTCGGCCAGGCAAGATCGATGTCGGCGTCACGGGGGCGCCCCCGTTGAACGAGACCTGGGATGCGCCGGTAAAGCCTGCTCCATAAACATAGAGCGAGAAGCTTGCTAATCCGGCGGGAATCCGATTCGGGTTCAGGCTGGCAATCACCGGCGGCGCCTTCGCGACGAGGAACCGAACCGGCGCGGACGCGTTGTTCCAGCCAGGATTGACGACGCGCGCAAAATAGGAACCTGATGTATTGGCGATATTCTGCGGCAGAGCCACCGTCAGCTTGCTGGAAGATAGGACAGTCGGGGTGACGGTGTAGGAGTCATTGATGGTCACCACGGCGCCGGGGTCAAAATTTGTTCCCGTAAATGTCAGTTTGACGTTTGCCGCCCCAGGATCGACCCGATCGGGCGTGACGGAGGTGATCGCCGCACGCGGCGCCGCAACATTGAAATACAGCGCGCCGGAGGAGCCACCGCCGGGAGCGGGCGTAACAACCTTAACCGCCACGATCCCCACATGCGCCATCAACGCCGCAGGAACAGTCACCGTCATCTGCGTCGCCGAAACATACTGCGACGACGGCTGCGCAACGCCGTTCAGCGAAACGAAGCTGTCGTTATCAAAATTTGTCCCCGTGATCGTCAGAGTGACATCCGAGCTCCCCGGCGCCGCCCGGTCCGGCGTCAGGCCGGCGGCCTGCGGCGCCGGCGCGGCGATGGGTTTCATCAAATATGTTCGATATTGCCCATTGAGGAATCCGCTTCCCAATATGACTCCACTGTCGTTGAGCGCCAGAGCATCCTGCAAAACCCATCCGCTTCCAGCTGGAATCAGATCATTAAGATCATTAATTTTTCCATTTTTCCAAAGGAACGGTTTTTCAACCGCCGGAGAATCCGATGAGTAAGTTCGACCGATAACCCAGCCTATATTGTTCAAACAAGTCTCGGAGATAGTCGTTTGCCCTGCAAGATTCCCAATTGCGACAAAATCACTATTCTGAAGCAAGTAGAGATCCTTCTTCCCAGGCGGGAACACTTCCAGCAAAATTTGACTATTGTCATTAATTTTTGACGGAATATACCGCAGTCCTTGGAAATCCGGCAACATCGTAGGGAGCCCATTTCGCCAAAGAACAGGCAAGCGCCCGTTCGCTCCAAGCGCATAGCCGACAATATCACCGTGAGAATTAATGTCATAAGCAGCAGATACATCGTCATAGGAGGGCGGCATCGTATCTACCACACCTGGAAAGTTAGGCAACTGGGTTAAGAGGCCATTTTTCCAGATAAATGCGACATTGTGATATGTTGAGCTGCTTTGCTCGTATCCATAGCCGACAATCGTACCGGCGTCATTTATTGCCAGTCCCCACATTACAGGAAAGCCATTGAGTTTCCCAATATCAGTATTGGCGCCTGTTTTGGTGTCAACCAACAGGCTGGACATGGTGAACGGGTCAGTCTGAGTGGTGCTTGCATCGACAGCTTGATCGTTAATATTCAATTCTGAGAGATTGCCGTACTGGAGCGGACCAGGCGGCAAAGCTGTCAGCGGAGAAATCGATCCATTATGGAAGATTGCCTTACCATCGTAGCTGTTGATGCTAAAAAAACCAATGATGTCGCCCGCATTATTGATCGCTTCGGGATTGACAAAGTTCGCGCCAGTTGTGATCCGCAGATCTTCAATAACAAAAGAGTGAGCAAAAAGGGGAGAAACCGCGAGCAACGTAACAAGGCTAATAGTTCCACGAGAGACTAACGCTCTCATGGCTCTAGAAGAGATGGCAGTCGGACTTTGAAGTCTAAACATTGAAAGCGAAATCCTTACGTCAAGAGGAGAGACTTTTCGAAGCACAGCAAACATTAGTATGACACACAGCTCCGAATTCCTTTGTCGGTGGTGTTTTAAAGCGAGTCGTTTAAGACGCAGCCTCGAAATACGGGCAAAATGGCGGCGGCGGACCTCCGCCCGTTCGCAATATGCTATAATAACGCCATGTCACCTTTGGTTTTGTTCAACACGCTGTCACGCAGCAAAGAGGAGTTCGTTCCGTCCGATCCAGCGCTGGTCCGGATGTACTGCTGCGGCCCGACGGTGTACAATTACGCGCACATCGGGAATCTGCGCACCTATATCTTTGAAGACTTGCTGCATCGTATTCTGCTGCTCAACGGTTACAACGTCAAGCATGTCATGAACATTACCGATGTCGGCCATATGACATCGGATGGCGACGCCGGCGAAGATAAGATGGCGAAGGCGGCGGAGCGGGAGCAGAAATCACCGTGGGAGCTGGCGCGCTTCTACGAAGACGCCTTCTTCCATGACTGCGCGCGGCTCAATATTATTCGGCCCGATGTCGCGCCGCGCGCGACCGAGCATGTCGCGCAGATGATCACACTGATCCAGCAGCTGGAGGAGAAGGGTTACACCTACGAAACTCCGGAAGGCATTTACTTCGACACCGCCAAGGACGAAGACTACGGCAAGCTTGCGGGATTGAATCTGGCGGGTCAGCGGGAAGGAGCGCGCGAGGATGTCAATGTGGACACCAACAAGCGCCACCCCGCCGACTTTATTCTCTGGTTCACCAATAAACCGACCCATATTATGAAGTGGGACTCGCCCTGGGGCACGGGATACCCGGGCTGGCACATCGAGTGCTCGGCGATGAGCATGGAGTATCTGGGCGAGACGCTCGACATCCACTGCGGCGGCATCGACCATATCCCCGTGCATAATACGAATGAGATCGCACAGAGCGAGTGCGCCACGGACCATGTCTTCGCGCGCTACTGGGTCCACGGCGCGTTCCTAACGGTTGGCGGCGGCGCCGTTACCGGCCGCACCGCCGATAAAATGGCGAAGGACGATATTGGCAAAATGTCGAAGAGCGGGAATAACTTTCTGACGGTTCAGAAGTTGATCGACGATGGTTTCGACCCCCTCGCCTATCGCTATCTCTGCTTGATGGCCCACTACCGCTCCGAGCTCACTTACTCTCCGGAATCACTCGGCGCGGCGACCACGGCTTTGAGTAAAGTTTGGGAGCTGAAGGCCCGGCAGGACGGCGGCAAGAACGACGGGCTGTCCGACGCCGAATACGCCGAGGCGCGCGCGCTGGTGATCGCCGCGCTGAACGACGATCTGAACTTGCCGCGCGCCGTCGCCGCGCTCCAGGGCGCGAAATCCTATCGCCTCTGGCTGGAGTTTGATTCTGTGCTCGGTCTCGATATCGAAAAGCGTTCTCGGGAAGCGGAGCCCAAGCCGGGAGCCGTGGACCTTCCGGAAGAAGTCGCGGCGCTGATGTCCGAGCGGGACGCCGCGCGCAGCGCCAGAAACTATGCGGCCTCGGACACGCTGCGCGCGCAGATCGAAGCGTTGGGGTACACGGTGATGGACTCGCCGGGCGGAACCATCGTGCAGAAGAACCTGCTGTAATTCGGTCTCAGCGTCAAAAACACAAAAGCCCTCCCGGCTCCGGGAGGGCTTTTGTGCTGGGGGTTATCTCTTGTTTGGATCGTCAGACGCCGAGCAGCGCCTGCGCGGCGAAGCGGCCGGTGTACATCGTGATGTAAAGGAACAGCGTCATTCGCATCGCGACCTTGATCAGCCGAGGCCGGCGCGGGCGGTAATACGTCGCGATCAAGATCAGGGGCAGGAAGCTGAGCAGCTTCATCATGCAGAATGCGAAATCGCCATGAGGCAGCCAGGCGGCGAAGATCGGATTGTCCTCCTGCGCGACGCCGGTGTGGATCCAGTAAAGCGTCGAGAACATATCGGCGAGACAAATGATTGTCAGCGCAACATTCTCCCAGGCAAATAATCGTCGTGCAACCGGCATGAAGCTGTCCTTTCCTGCGGCGATTCTTAACATTCCTTCGTGCATAATTCAGGCCAAGTTCCGTATTATTGCGGTCATCGCGCGTCAATTGCAAAAAATATTTTTGCTAGACCGTCAGAAACGTCTGTGCGGCGATGCCGAAAACGTACAGCGCGATGTAAAGCGCCAGCGCACCGCGTAGCGAAACGCGGATAAAACGCGGACGTTGGGGCCGATAATAAGCGGCCACCAGCAGCAGAGGGACATAGCTCATCATCTTCGCGATGCAAAATGCGGCGTCGCTCTTTTGCAGCCAAAAGTTCATGTAGGGATTTGCTTCGGTCGCGACATGGGCGTTCACCCAGTAAAGCGTGGACAGCATATCGGCGGTGCAGAGGATAAAAATTGCGAGGCTGTCCCAGGCGAACAGTGATTTGAAGAGGGCCATTCGGTTTGAAGTCTCCTTCGTGCGATAGCTAATCATACCAAAATGCGCGCATGCAGACAAGCGTAATTCCCCGGTAGAAATACCGGGTTTTCGCAAGATTATGTAAAGCTGGTATATTTACGGATAATGTGCGGGAGTTCGCGAGCCGAAACGAGGGCGTTAAGAGCCGGTCGTCTTCGGCTCTACCCACTTCACGAGGAGGATGCTGACAAAGAAAAGCAGCGTCAGCGGGACGGCGAGCGCAAGCATGGTGCCGGGATCGTTGGAGGGCGCGACGACCATGGCTGTGGTGAAGAGCCCGACGGCGATGTGCCGCCAGTACTTGATCATCATGGCGGAAGTGATCAGACCGATCTTGCCGAGAAATGTCAGCAGCACGGGCAGCTGGAACAGCACGCCGAAGACCAGCATCAGCTTGATCACGAACACGACGTATGTCAGCGGATTCTGGAAGAGCATGGCGCCGGGAATATCGGCGAGGTAACTGAGGAACCAGCCGACCGCCATCGGCAGGATTAAGTACGCGCAGCCGACGCCGGCCATGAACAGCACGATGGACATCGGCGCGACCAGCGTAACGGCGCGCTTTTCCGAGGGAGTGAGGGCCGGGGCGATAAAGCCCCAGAGCTCGAAGAGGATAAAGGGAGCGGCGATCACCAATCCGCCCACCATGCTGATTTGAAGCTTGAGGAAAAAGGCGTCCGTGAAGGAAGTGACGATAAAACCGCCCGCGGGAAAGCCGTTCTTCAGGGAAGCATGCTTTAAGGCGCTGAGGATCGGAGCGGCCAAGATTTTATAGATGGGGTTGGAGAAGACATACATCACCACCATCCCCACCGCGCAGTAAAGACACGCCCGGATCAATCGCGTCCGCAGCTCGGCCAGATGCTCGGTCAGTTCCGCCCGTTTCTCGTCCGGACTCTCCGGAGCCGGGTCCGTCTGCAAACGCAATGCCATCAAGAAGCTTTCTGAGACTATTCCGGGACGATATCGGTGACTTCAGTGAACTTCATCGTCGTCGTCATGGTCACCGCCGCCGCGCCGCCATAAGCGCCGCCGCCCGGGAGTCCGCCCGGAGATCTGCCGGGATAGCCACCTGGCGCGCCGGGATAGCCGCCGCCGGGGGCGCCAGGGTAGCCGCCGCCAAATGGATTGGCGCCAGGATCGGAATCGTCGCCCCCGCCGCCCGGAGCGCCAGGGAATCGTCCCGCGCCGCCAGGATAACCGGCGCCCGGGGCGCCGGGATAAGCGCCTCCGGGAGCGCCGGGATAGCCGCCACGGCCGCCGAAGGGAGAACTGCCCAGGCCGCCGGACAGTGACGGAGTCTTCACAGGATCGCCTGTGTACTGCGCCGTGGTCTCGGTTCGAATGAGACGGCCGGAGTTGTAAGCAAAGTAAACGACGCGCTCGACATGAAGTTTATCCGCCGAGGCTCCCGAAAACGCCGAGCCGGGATTGATGGGGAAGTGCGCGGGGCCGTCGAAGGTCTCCCGGATCTTCGCGGTCGGATATCCATCCTGCCACTCGAAGCTTTCCA
This sequence comes from Capsulimonas corticalis, assembly GCF_003574315.2. Taxonomy (GTDB): domain Bacteria; phylum Armatimonadota; class Armatimonadia; order Armatimonadales; family Capsulimonadaceae; genus Capsulimonas; species Capsulimonas corticalis. Next base: position 7,411,915 of record NZ_AP025739.1, read on the forward strand.
GGCGGCTTTCGCCGGAAACCGTCAAAGGCTTGGTGGTCGCCCAGTCCAGAGAGACTTGAAGCGGCGAACGCCAGGAGTCGCCGATCGTCACACGCCGCGCGGGCATGACCGGAATGGAAAACGCGTAGTGCGCCCCCGGGCTCAGCGGCGCCATCGTGCTCAGGACATCCCCGTACTCCGTGACGGTGCGGTACTGGGACTTCAGCGGGTAAATAGCGCTGATAACCTGCGCCTGCACGCCGCGCGTCAGCGTTCCCGTGGGAGTGATGAGATCGCGGATCAAGTAGTTGTCCGCCTCGGTGTCTTCGACCGAGCGCTTGAACTTGAGACTGGAGGCTTCCACAACCGTCGCGGGAGCATCGCTGGTGTCAACGGCGACGCCGTTGGTCGTGCCGCTGCTGCTGCTGGAAACGCTCTGGCTCAGCTCGGTGGTGCGGTTGTAGAACATGGTGTCGTTCAATCGCCACTTATAAGTCAGGGTCACGCCACGAGCGGCGACACTGGGGATCTTGTTGGCCACACGCACCGGGATCGTCTGCGTTCCCACCAGCTGATTTTTATTGGTGTAAACGGAGACGGTGACGGAGTGGTTGCCATCGGGAAGGAACTTCTTGGTGTCCGGGTCATCCGTCGTGGTGTAGGGCGCCTTGGTGTCCCAATCGTAGATGGAGCCGCTGCCCTGGGGAATGACGCGGGCGGTGACAAACTGCCCGTCGATCACGATGGAGACATAGCCGTCCGGCGGCAAATCGCGCGAAGCCACCCGGATCGGGACGGTCTCGCGCACGATCGCGTTCGCGGCGGGCCGCGTCACCGTGATCCCGTCGGCATGGGCTCCCAGAGCGCCTCCCAGAAGAAGCAACGCCGCCGTTCCTCCCACCACCGCCACTGCATACTGCTGTTTCTGAAGCATTGTCCCTCACGCGCCCCCTATTTCGGATAAGCGTCCCGCTTTGAGATAGCCGTCACGCACGTCCGCGCGGGCTTCCGCTAAGTGTTTTGAGGCGGCGAGCGCCGCGCCTCTTCAATTACCTGCCGAGCTTGTTCGGCGAGATTGGCGGGAACGAGCACTTGCCCCCACCCTTCCTCTCCCGCGGAAAAGATATTGCCCATGGCGCGCATCGCCACATCGTGGAGACGGGCGGGAATACCAGCCGCTTCCAGCACGCCCTGGATGATGTGCGCCTCCGCTTCGGAGGTCGCGCTGAAGACCGCGACCGGAGCGTCCGAGCCGGAACTCAGTTCGCCGTCCGCAAGATCCAACGGATCCACCGGGATCTCCCAGGCGTTCAGCTCCGCTTCAGCGCTGGCGAGTGACGCCGGATCCGTCTGCGCGACATAACGGTCGACGTCTTCCAGCACCGCGTCGGCCTCGCGTTCTTCCCGGCGTGTCTCGACGGCGTCCAAATCGGTATCGGGCGGCAGCTGCCGCTCCAGCGGTGTTTCTCCGCCAAAATTCGAGGTTTCGTCTGACATCATCGTTCGAACTCTCCTCGCCGCGCCCACGGCGCGAACAACTTTCAGGACTTAGCGCGGCCGCATCATCTTCGCCACGCCGCGCGCGATTACGGCGCCGCTCCGTTCGTCCACGACTTCCCCGCTGCAGAGGATCATTTTGGAGCGCACGCTGTCGATGCGTCCCCGGACGATCAGCGGTTCACCGGTCGGCGCCGGACGCACTAGGCGCGTGGTCAATTCCGCCGTCACCCAGTCCAGCCCATGCCGCTCCAGAGCCGCCCGCGAAAGGACTTCATCCAGCACCAGCGCCAGGATCCCCCCATGCACGCGGCCGACCCAGCCCTGGTGGCATGCCTCGGGGACGAAGCGCGCACCATAAGTATCCCCATCCCAGGCGAAAGTCAAATGCAAACCGATGGGATTTTCGGATCCGCATCCAAAGCACATTCCATCATCGCGCAGCAGAGGCGAAGAGTTCCCGGCGTCCGAGGTCAGCAGCGAGGAGGGCTCGTTTTGTCCTTCACTCATGCCGCCTCCTTCAGTTTGTTGGCCCGATACCAATCGCACTCAGTCCGTACGGCGCAGACGCCGCACTCCGGGTTTCGCGCGTGGCAGGTGCGCCGGCCATGCTCGATCAGATGGACATGGAAGGAGTAGACCTGGTCATCGCGGAGCAGCGCCGGAAGATCGTCGTGCGCCTGATCGGCGGTGGTCTTCGGCCCAATCAATCCCAGTCGTCCTGACACCCGGTGCACGTGCGTGTCCACAGCGAGTACAGGGCGTCCGAGGTTAAACATCAGAAGACAGGCCGCCGTTTTCGGCCCCACTCCGGGAAAAGATCGAAGGAAGCGGCGAATATCGTCGTCGGTCCAGGACCGCAGATGATCGAGGCTCGTGCTCCCCGTCCGTTCATGAATATCCTGAAGCACGTTTTGTATGCGGATGGACTTGGTGTCCGCCAGGCCGCCGCAGCGGATGGCGTCGGCGACGCGGGTGACATTCGCCGTACGCACGGTGTCCCATCCGTCCGGGAAGGCGGAGCAGAGCGAGGCGTAAGCGCGTCCGGAATTCAAATCACTGGTGTTCTGGGAGAGGATTGTCGCCACAAGCGCCCCGCAAAGGTCGCTGCTGTAATTTTCCGCCTTCCAGACCCGGGGACCGTATGCCTCCGTCAGCATCTCTTCGATCCGCGCCGCCTTGGCTCGCAGCTTCTCTTGCCTGACACTATCCACAGCCGCCATTATATCATAACGGCCGGTGCAATGCAAGCAATTTCACCAGTCCCGGCGACGGCGAATTCCCTCCCCCGCCGCCACGGAAGGCTCAGGTAAGCTCGATGATTTCGTAGATGGCGACGCCGGCGGGCGTCTGCACTTCCACCTTGTCGCCGACCTTGTGTCCCAGAAGCGCTTTGCCGACGGGAGAAGTGTTGGAGATCTTGTCCGTGGCCGGATCCGCCTCCATCACGCCCACGATCTGATACTCGATATCCTCATCGAACTCTTCGTCGTGAACCTTGACGCGTGAGCCAAGCTGAACCGCATCTCCGCCGGGAAGGTAATCGACAATCTTCCCGCGATCCAGAATACGCTTCAGATTGATGATCTTGCTTTCCAAAAGGCCCTGCTGCCGTTTGGCGTCGTGGTAATCAAAATTCTCGCGGAGGTCGCCCAGAGATCGGGCGGTGCTGATACGCTCGGCGATCACACGTCGCTCCGTGGTTTGCAGGCGAAGAAGCTCGATCTCCAATTCTTTATATTTGGCTTGCGTTAAAACAATCTCGTCATCTGCCATGTTCCGGATAATCGCTTTCCTGCATCTCAAATTGCGCAAAAATGAACTGTTTTGGTGTTCGAATAATATACCACAGCGCACCTGCACTGTCAACGACGCCCGCTGCTCGCGCAAACATATGAAAACGGACTGGAAATTAATAACGCAGTGTCAGCAAACAAGCAGGCTTGGCATGGTTTGTGCAATATCGTCAGATGAGTAATACACGGAGGGGTCAGTGCGGAACGCCTACATCAAATTTTTGTCGAACGAGGATAGCGTGCTTGGGTTTTATGAGCTCGTAACCCATTCGCAAGTCACACGCCTCTCGAATGACATCTATTGTGTCCCATGGTCCAGCCTCGCGCTTTTGGATTCGCGCCAGGTGGAGTACTCATTCGCCACCGAAGAAGACCTGACAAACGCACATCCCATCTGGGGCTTCGCCGCAACAAAATCACGCTAGTTCCTATCACCATCGCCATCTATTCGAAATCATCGGCCGCAGCGAATTCGCTGTGGCTTTTTATTTTGTCTGCGACAGGGACGGGCCAAATAAAAAATACGTCCCTCAACCACCAGATGGTGGCTCAGGGACGTATTCAATCGGGTTCGTGCGAGGTTTAGTAGGCGCCTCGTCCGGCGACAACTGCGGGGATTGTCTTGGCGAGGATTTGTACGTCGAGGAGCACCGAGCGGCGCCGAATGTAATCGAGGTCCAGGTGGATCGCCTGATCGAACGACAGGTCGGAACGGCCGGAGACTTGCCAGAGGCCGGTGAGTCCAGGGGTGACTATCAGACGCTGACGTTCTTTGGGGGAGTATGTCGCCACCTCGGAAGGAAGCGCGGGGCGGGGGCCGACAAGCGTCATCTCGCCGCGCAGCACGTTCAGCAGCTGCGGCAGTTCATCGATCGACGAGCGTCGGATCAGCCGTCCGACTTTCGTGATGCGAGGGTCTTGCTTCATCTTAAACAACGGACCGCTTGCCTCGTTGTTGACCAGCAGCGCGGCGCGCCGCTGCTCCGAGTCAATGTACATCGAGCGGAACTTGAAAAATGGAAACTCGACTCCATTCTTGCCGACACGCTTCTGGATAAACAGCACCGGACCCGGGCTATCCATTCGGATAGCGATCGCGAGCGCCAGAAACAGCGGGAAGAGGAGTATCAGCGAGAGGGTGCAAACAGTGATATCGATCGTTCGACGCACGGCTTCATCGATCATCACAACAACGGGCCTGCGGATGCTGGCGGATGCAACGATCACTTCGTCGGCGCCGGCTTGTATTTGGGTAGCAGGGACGCTCACTTGGAACTCCTTTCTCATTTGCACATGGGCAAAGGACTTATAGAGGGACAGCGTTGGCTTCGCGCACGGGAAGAATCAACTTGCTCTCTCCACCATGCAAGACTTCACAGCCACGATCTCTTCTAACAGCAAAATCCATGCCACGTCACCCGTGGATTTCGGTCGTAAAACAACTTTTGCTGTCATTGACTGGTATTAATGCTTAATTTCAGAATGAAATTATCGTCTAACCGTTTAGATTCTTATCATTTTCTCATAATCTCCGTCAAAACACAATTTTATATAATATTTTTCGAGCGAATGGGAGAATGGCGTTTTTCACGACAAAAACAAAACGGCCGGCGAATTTGTCGCCGGCCGCACAATTTTCCAGAAGGATTACTCAGAGACGATCACGACTTTGCCGCTTTGGCCGGCGTCGGCGACCTGGTAGGCGTCCGCCGCCTGGGCCAGGGTGAACCGGTGCGTGACGGTCTTGTCGGGGTGCAGGTCCCAGCGCGAAAGGCGCTCCACGAGGTCCTCCATATGCCCCAGGCTGGTCACCCAGGAGCCGAACAGCGTAATCTGCGGATGGATCAGCATGGGCGAGACATCGAACTGGACATCGCTTCCCTCGCCGACAAAGGCGCAGCGCCCCCATTGCCGCACGCCGCCCAGCGCCAGCTTGCGCGCGGGAGCGGCGCCGGAGCAGTCGATGCTCGCCTCGCAGCCCTTGCCGCCGGTCGCATCCTTGATTTTGCCGAGCGCGTCGGCGTCGCTGAGAAAAGCGTCATCGACGAGACCGAGCGTTCGGGCGAGATCGATCCGGTGCGCGCTGGTGTCCACGCCGATGACATGCCTCGCTCCCAGCGCCTTCCCCAGCATCGCCGCCGCCAGGCCTACCGGCCCAAGCCCCGTGATGAGCAGACGGTCGCGCCCATTGACGCCGATGCGCGTGAGGGCCTCCCAGGCCGTGCCGAAGCCGCAGGCGACCAGCGCGCCGTCTTCGTAGGTGAGATTGTCCGGGAGGCGAATACAGGTGTTCTCCTCGGCCAGCAGATACTCGGCGTGGCCGCCGTCGCGCTGCCAGCCGTAGGCGGCCCGGCTCTGCGAATGGCACGAGATCATATATCCCGTTTTGCAGTCCTCACAGATCCCGCAGCCGCTAATATGATAAAGAACCACGCGGTCCCCTACCCCGAACTGCTTGCAGCCGGGACCGACTTCGACGATCTGGCCGGCCGGCTCATGCCCGGCGATAACGCCCCGGTACGCTTCGTCGCCCACGCCCAGATGCTCGCGGTAGATCGCCCGGATATCCGATCCGCAGATCGAGCTCGCCTTCATGCGAACAAGCACCTGACCGTGTCCGGGAACCGGCACGGCCTGCTCTCGGAAGGCCACGGTGCTGTTTCCCGGCAGCACCACTCCGGTCATCGTCTTTAGTTCTCTCGCCATCGTTTCCGCCTGCGTCATTGCGCGATCTCCCCATGAATATCCCAAAGGTCTTCCCAGGACTGATTCTCTTTCCAGAGAAAGACCTGGCCCTTGATCAGCCGATTGTTTTTGTCGATTCCGGCGATCGCCGCCATCTCCGCGTCCGTGAGCGGTTCGCCGACGACGGCCTGAAGCGTCGCGAGATACTGCGATCGCTTCACGGAGAATGGAATCGGGATCTGCCCGCGCTGCGCCGCCCACTTCACGCAGACGACCGCCGGGTGGACGCCGAGACGCTCGGCGATACTGAGGATGACCGGATCCTCCACGTCCACGGTGTCGTCCGGCGTGCGGTCCCGCGCGGGGCGGCTGGGCGAGCCGATGGGCGAGTAGCCGATGGGGACGATCCCGCGATCCAGCACATACTGGAACAGCTCGGGCTGCTGGAAGTGCGGATGCAGCTCCATCTCGTTCGCCGCCGGCTTGAGCGAAGCGTCACGCAGGACCAGCTCCAGCTTCGGGATCGTCATATTCGACGTCCCAATGTGGCGCACGAGACCGCGCGCCGCCAGTGTCTCCATCCGCGCCCACGTCTTCATATAATCGTCGTGGATATAGGGCCGGGCGTGCGCGTCGCGCGAGGAAACATCCACGCCCGGAGCGTGCGCGTTGGGAAACGGCCAATGGACCAGGTAGAGGTCCAGGTAGTCGAGCTTCAAATCGCGCAGCGACTGCTCGCAGGAAGCGATCACATCGTCATGGCGGTCGTTCCAGACCTTGGACGTCACCCAGAGATCTTCCCGCGCCACGCCGCTATGCGTGATCTCCCGCAAGGCTGGACCGATCAAGTGCTCGTTGCCGTAGACCGAGGCGCAGTCAAAGTGCCGATATCCCACCGACGCGGCGTCCACCACGGCGCGCGCGATCTGATCGCTGGTATAGTTGTCCGAGCCAAAGGTGCCCAGACCGATGGCGGGGATTTGCGCGCCCGTCGCCAGAGTCTTCTTCGGGACTCGCGCCGGATCGACGCCTTCCGCCAGTTTTGCATCCGTCATGCTGCGCTCTCCATTTTCTTTTTTCCCGCCGAAAGATCAAAGCCATCGATCTTCAGCGTATAGGCGTACTCTCCCGATTTCGCCGCCGGAAGCTCCACGATTAACGCCTCCTCGGTCTGCGTAAACGATAGGGAACGATCGTCACCGAGCAGAGTGATCCGCGCAGGCGATCCGGCGGCGCGGCCGCTTCCCAAGCCCAAAGACTTGATCGCGAGATGCGCGCCGGGCCAGGCGAGGGCGATCGCATAGAGCGTGTCGCCTTTGGTCGTGAAGCGGAGATCTTCCCCGGTAAACTCCTGCCGCTCCGTGTCCGTAAAGGCGCCTTCCTTCACATCGGTCGGCCCCTCGCCAAAGATGGTCCAGGGACGCGTTCCATAGATCGCCTCGCCGTTCACCTTGAGCCAGGCGCCGATCTGACGCAGCATCTCCTGCTCCGGCTCGGGGATCGTCCCGTCCGGCTTCGGCCCGATATTCAGCAGCAGCGCCCCATTTTTGCTGACGATGTCCACCAGGTCATCCACCAGCGAGTCCACACTTTTATAGTCGTGGTTAGCGATGTATCCCCAGGAATTTTTCGAGACGGATGTATCGGTCTGCCAGAAGCGCTCGCGGATGCCGGCGAGCTGCCCGCGCTCCACATCGAACACGGCGCTTCCTTCGGGGTAGGCGGCGTATTTATAATTGATCGCAACGCCCAGGCCCCACTCCGCGCCGCGATTATAGTAATACGCCGCGAACTTTTGCAGATAGGGCGCAAAGGCTTCCTGCTGTATCCACCAGTCGAACCAGACGATCTGCGGCCGGTACTTGTCCACAAGCTCGCATGTCCGGATGAGCCAGTCTTCCAAATGCTCCTTGGTCGGCGTCCCCTGCGTGGGATCGTTGGTGTCCCCCACGGGCATCGCCGGACCATAGAGATCGGCGAATTCGGGGGCCTGCACGTCCGAAGGGAAATCGCGTCCGCCGTTAAAGAACCAGAAGTGCTCGGCGCGGTGCGAGGACGCCGAGAAGACCATCCCGCGCTTCCGAACGGCGTCCGCCAGATCGCCGAGGACATCGCGCTTTGGCCCCATCTTCGCCGCGCTCCAGCGGGAAAGCGCCGTATCGTACATGGCGAAGCCGTCATGGTGCTCCGCCACCGGCATCACGAACTTCACGCCGGCCTCCTGAAACAAGGAGGCGTACTCCTCGGGATCGTAATTCTCATATTTCATCATAGGGATGAAGTCTTTGTAGCCGAATTGGTCGTGCGGCCCATAAGTTTCGATGTGATGCTGGAATTCTTTGGTCCCTTGCCGATACATTTCGCGCGGATACCATTCGCTCGAAAAGCCGGGGACGGAGTAGACGCCCCAGTGGATGAAGACGCCGAACTTTGCGTCCTCATACCACTGCGGGATCTGGTAGGTTTTGAGTGAAGTCCAGTTCGGCTGAAATGGACCCCGATCGGCGACCTGATCGATCGCGGTGAGAAGCTCGTTCATGAGAACGATTGTATAACAGACGGCTTCGAGCGTCCATGGGAAAATCCGTCAGAAGTATGGACGATTCCGCACTGCTACTCCAGCGGCTTATCGTAGATCGTGCGGTCGGCAGGGTAATAGATCAGTTCGACCTGGTTTCCGTCGGGATCGTCGATATAGATGCCGGCGGTCCCGTCCCGATGCTGATCGACCGGTTTGCCCGCCGCCAGCGCGTGCTCGCGCAGCGCCTCCGCGCCCACGCGGACCGCGACATGCGGCGGATGCTGGCTGGGCGTCACCAGCGCGAGCTTCCCCTGCCCTAATTTCAGAAACGCCCAGGTCCCGTCCTGATAGAGAACCTCGGCGCCGAATTTCTCGACATACCACCGGACGGAGGCGGCGATATCGCGGGACGGCACGGCGACGTGATCCAGCTGGTGTTCATAAGTCGTCATTAAAGATTACTTTCTCGATGATGTTGGAATGCTTTACCTTAAGAATATACCCAGGAGACAAAAAAGACCGCGCCGGCTCCTGGCGGGACGCGACCTCGTTACGGATTATCGCCGACAGTTTTCCGTCTGGCGCGAATAGAAATTGGCGAATTTTATTTTTTGCGTGGGGGTTGACCTAGAGCGCTCTAGGTTCGTTATACTCATTTCTGGGTCCGCCAAACGAAGTTCATCCGAAGGACAGCATCCATGAAAGACACCGCAGCACTCGAATTGCCAGGCAGATATCTCATTGCTCCTCTGGAGGAGATGACCGTTCAGCAAGTGGTGGATTTGACCGGACTGAGCGAACATACGCTGCGCTACTACGAACGCCTCGGTCTGATCCATCCGGTCCGGCGACATCACAGCAGCGGGCACCGGCGATACTCTCAGGAAGACGTCACCCGGCTGGAATCGCTGGCGTGCCTGCGGGCGACGGGAATGCCCCTGGCCGAGATGCGGCAGTACTTCGAGGCGCTGAGCCAAGGCGAGACCGCCGTGACGCAGCAGAAAGCGCTCCTGACTCAGCATAAGACTGTCCTTCAAGAACGTCAGCGACAGATGCTGCGCAACTTAGAATATTTGGACCGCAAAATCGCATATTGGGACGCGATCGAAGCGGGCGACGAACAAGCCGCTTGCGCCATCGCCCAATCACTGCATGGATGGATTCGCGCGGATTCCGAACGGGATCATCCTCCCTTAGACGCTTTCGAAGATAAGGAAATTTTATGAGCAATACCCTCGCCTACGCCGTCCAGACCGCGACCACGCCGCTGGCGCCCTTTGAGTTCGACCGCCGCGAACTTGGCCCTAGCGACGTCCAGATCGAGATTCTCTTCTGCGGCGTCTGCCACTCCGACATCCATCAAGCCCGCAACGAATGGGGCAACTCGATCTTCCCGATGGTCCCCGGCCATGAGATCGTCGGCCGCGTGACCCAGATTGGCGACGCCGTGACCCAGTTCGCCGCCGGCGATCTGGCGGGCGTCGGCTGCATGGTCGATAGCTGCCGCGAATGCGCCAACTGCAAGTCCGGCGAGGAGCAGTACTGCGAGGGCGGCAAGCTTGTCCTCACCTACAACAGCAAGTTCCCGGACGGAACGATTTCGCAGGGCGGCTACTCCGACAATATCGTGGTGGACGAAGCGTTCGCGCTGAAGATTTCTCCCAAGCTGGACCTCGCCGCCGTCGCCCCGCTGCTCTGCGCCGGCATCACCACCTACTCGCCGCTCAAGCACTGGAACGTGCAGGCCGGTCAGAAGGTCGGCGTCGTGGGCCTGGGCGGCCTCGGACACATGGCGCTGAAGTTCGCGCACGCCTTCGGCGCTCACGTCACGCAGTTCACCACCTCGCCCGGCAAGGAAGAAGACGCCAAGCGACTGGGCGCCGATGAAGTCGTCGTCACCCGCGATCCCGAAGCGCTTAAGGCGCTGGCGAACACGTTCGACTTCATCATCGACACCGTCTCCGCTTCGCATGATCTGTCGATATATTTGAACCTGCTCAAGCTGAACGGAAGCATGGTCCTGGTCGGCATCCCAACCGAAGCCGCCTCCGTCCACGCCGCCACCCTCGCCGGCAAGCGCCGCTCACTCGCCGGCTCCGGCATCGGCGGGATCAAAGAGACCCAGGAGATGCTCGACTACTGCGCCGAACACAATATCGTCAGCGATATCGAAATGATCAATATCCAGGACATCAACGCCGCCTACGACCGCGTCCTGAAAAGCGACGTCAAGTATCGCTTCGTGATCGACATGGCCTCCCTCAAGGGGTAAGCCAGACACGAGCGACCGAACGAAGAAGCCAGCGGTTTTAGCCGCTGGCTTCTTCGTCGGCATCTTCCGGTCGAACGACGCTCTCCATCTCGCGAAACGCATTACCCCCCACCCTGCCCGACCAGTTCTCCAGCATCGATGGCGCTTGTCCTCACCTCATGCCTTCCCTGAAAGATAGCAATGATTGCTATCAAGAGTACGGCAACGGAGAGAACGGACCATAAGCCGAGGGTAGCGCCGTCCGGGCGCACGATGGACTCGCCGCGCAGCGCTTGCCAGACGAGCAGACCGATTGCGCCCAGATACCCGGCGCCGAAGATCCCGACCAGACGCAGCCGGACCGTCTCACTCCAGCGCGACAGACCGAGCAGCAACGCCGCCAGCGGCAGCAGCTGCAGGGCGTGCAGGCCGACGAAGTGCGCGACGCGCAGATCGCCGGCGCGTGTGCTCCAGCCCAAAAACGGCAGGCCCGCGCCGCCATCCGGCGCGCCGACGGTATGCGCTCCGACCACCGGCATGACGTGCAGCGCGGCGGCCGACGCCATTTGCGCGGCGGTCGGCGCCGTCATCAGAAATCCGACCGTCATACCCACAACCGTCAGCGCCGATCCCAGGCGAATCCCCAGCGCAAGCGCCCGATCCGCAATCTTCGTGCGCAATAGCTGCGCGCTGGCGACGATCTGCGCGACCCACAAGACCGTGATCGCGATCCCCATCACGCCAAAAAGAACGGTATCCAGAGGAGTCGAATGGTTGAAGTGGCTGGTCGTTCCGCGAAACGCCTGAAGCGGAATGATCACCATTTCGATCCCCACCATCGACGCCATGGTCCACGAGAGCGCGCGGACGATCCGTGCGCCCGCTGGCAGGAAGCTCAGTGTCCACGCCAGCGTCGCGCTATAGATAGCAACGGAAATGGCGAACTTCAGCGGCTTCAGCCACGCCGGCGCTCCCGTGATGATCCGGTGATCAAGCACCAGCCCCGCCGTCGCAGCCCCGATCAGCGCCACGTTGAACCAGAACAGAAGCATCAGCGGCGTACTCGCGTTCAGCGCCTGTAAGACCGAGGCGACGCTGCGCCGAATTTGTCCGGCGCGCCACGATCGAACCGCCGCGCGCAGCATCAAGAACGTCAGGAAGCCGATCGGGCCGAACATCAGCGTGAGATACAAGATCGGACTGATCAGCAGCGACGAGAGATTGTCCCGCCGCGCCTCCAGAAAAATCCAGCGTCCCATAAATAAGTCGAAGGCGAGAAAATGCGCCCAGCCGAGAAACGCCCCGACCGGCGATCCCAGCAGCGCCGCCACGCCCGGCAAACTCGGATGCATAATGGTGGGCGCAATTGCCCCGATCCTCGGCAAAATCAATACCAAATAAGCCAGCGCCGCCGGCGCGGCGATCCACGGCGACTCCGCAATCTTCACGGTCACACGCCATCGCGGCGCGAATATCAGCAGCGCCCAAAATGGCGCCACCAGCAAACTCGCAAGCGCAAACCAATGGTCCACGGTTCTCTCCTATTCTACAGATCCCCGGCCCGGATCAATCGATGTGAGTATCGCTCATCACGCGAAGGCGCGCTTCGATCGCGCCCAGCAGCAAACGCGCCTGCTCCAGATCCGCACGCTCAATCTCCGTCAGCGCCGCATCCGCAAGCCGAATGGCCGACGGGATGGCCTGCTCCAGCAGCGCCACGCCCTCCTCCGTCAGCTTCAAAAAATGCGTCCGCCGGTTTGCCCCCGGCAGCCGCACCACCAGCCCACGATCCACCAGGCGCGCCGTCAGCACCGTCACCGTCGCCCGCTCAATCAGCAGCGCCTCCGCCAAATCCGATGGCGCAATGCCCGCATCATTCATCTCATAAATTGCAATCAGCAATCGAAACTGCGCCTGGGTCAAATCCAATTCTCGAAACGTCCGGTCAAACACCATCGCCATCCGCGTTCCAATTCGCATCAGCGCGGTACAGACTGTCGAAGTCAAAAGATCATCTTTCATAGTTCGTATTATAATAGTTTGAACTCAAACTGTCAATACTCAAACTTATTCCAACAAAAAAATAAGACCCGGCAGCCGCGCCGCCGGGCCATGTCCCCTACAATCCAATCTCGCGAAATTCCGATTCCTCTTGACGCGCTCGCCGGGGCAGCTCACCACGCCGGTCATCCGCCCAATCGGAGCCGACAGAGTTGTCCAGCGATTGAATAAGAAACGTGATCAAGTCCGCTCGATCTTCCGTCGATAACAATTCGAGCTTATGCTTCAAGCTTTCGGCGGCTGGGCTCATCAGAACCTCCTGCAAATTTTGGCGCGCGGCGAACATGGGAGATTCCTATTATAGCAGAGGAATAGGTGGGGAGGGATCTTAACTTCATTACCAATCGCGGTTGTTTCCGCCATCCTTGCGGTTGGCTTGGACGGCCGCGCGGTAGGGGCTGCGTCAGCGTCTTGATCGGTTCGCACATCGGGCATTATCGTTTGCCACGATCGACCCGATGCCCATCAAGAACAGCAGATGAAATCAGACTGGAATGAGCCATTCCGTTTTCTTTTCGCCGTCTCTTGCAAATCCCTCATCTGCCACTCATTTGTTATCAAGTTGTTCCGCCAGCCCGATAAGAATTCCTTCGGGCCCGCGGATATAGCAGAGCTGATACGAATCCTCATACTGAACCAATTCGCCGACGAGCTCAGCGCCGCGCTTACAGAGCCTGGCAACCAACTCGTCGATATTCTCCACAGTAAACATGACGCGCAGGTAGCCGAGAGCGTTCACAGGGGCGTTCCGGTGATCGGCGACTGTGGGCGGTGTAAGAAATCGCGAAAGTTCGAGGCGGCTGTGACCATCGGGAGTGACCATCATGGCGATCTCGACTTGCTGGGAACCCAGTCCAGTGACGCGCCCGGCCCATTCTCCTTCAATCGTGGCTCGCCCTTCGAGGGTCAGCCCAAGCTCGGTGAAAAAAGAGATGGCTTCATCAAGGGATTCCACCACGATGCCGACATTGTGCATTAGTGGTAATTTTTTTGTCATGGTTTTATCTATCACCCTTAAGGTTAGATTGGGTGGGCCGGGAGGCGGGCGATCAGGACACGGTACGGGCTGTACGAGACGTAGTTCAGGCCAATCTCGTGACAGTAGAGATTATGGCTTCAGCCAGTTCTCCAGGATCAAATCTGGGACACGCTGAAAATGGCTTTCGTTATTCGTGACCATGATCATTCCATGCTCCATGGCTGTTGCAGCAATCAAGATGTCGGCATCCCCAATGAGCGCGCCGCGCCGGTGTAAATCGCCGTAGCCGGTGTAAATCGCCGTAGATTGTTGCTGCCTGCAGGACAATTGCATCGGTCAATGGGAGAACTTCACTCGCGCGACAAAGTGCTTCAAAAGCTGCAATCTGAGATGACGCCCGCTTAGCGTTTAGTCCACGCAGTATTTCGTACCGTGTGATGATGGAAAAGGTCAGCGCCCCAAAATTCGCTAAATAATTACGAGAGCGAACAAGAGCAATCGGATTCTGCTTTATAATCGCCGAAAGTGTATCTGTGTCTAAAAGCGCCTTCTGCATCATTGAATAGATCGTTCTCCAAAAAATGGAGTTCGCCCAGTCGCAATTTTTTCTACATCATCGCGGTCGTTTTCGGACAGACCAGCGTAGACTTGAGCAGCCAGACTAAGTATCTCCTCCGGCGTGTGATGATTGGCGACAAACAAGCTGCGAAGTCCCTGTAGCGCGACGTTCTCTGGCGTTGTCCCTTCGCGCTGTGCTCGCTCCTCAATCGCTTTCTCAAGTTCAGGAGTAAGTGTTATCGTCATCAGTTTTAACCTCCCCGTTAATGCAAGTTATCTCGCAACGGCCAACACAAATCTAGTTGCAATTATTATATCCAAGGAAGGCTTACAATGCAAACAGGGGCCGCAGCTTACGCTGCGGCCCCTGGGCTTAGGAGCTAACTCGACCTAATCTTACCGGTCGCGGTTGCTTCCGCCGTCCTTGAGGTTGGCTTGGGCGGCCGCGAGGCGGGCGATCGGGACGCGGTAGGGGCTGCACGAGACGTAGTTCAGGCCGATCTCGTGGCAGAAGGCGATCGAGGAGGGCTCACCGCCGTGTTCGCCGCAGATGCCGAGCTTGATGTTCGGGCGGACCTTCTTCGCGAGCTCGACGCTGATCTTCATCAGCTGGCCGACGCCCGTCTGGTCGATCGCTTCGAAGGGATCGCCGGGAAGGATCTTCTGCGCGATGTACGGCTTCAGGAACTTGTCCGAGTCGTCACGGCTGAAACCGAACGTCATCTGGGTCAGGTCGTTGGTTCCGAAGGAGAAGAACTCGGCCTCCTCGGCGATCTGGTCCGACGTCAGCGCGGCGCGCGGGATCTCGATCATCGTGCCGAACATGTAGTCGATGGTCTCGCCGCTCTCTTCAACGACCAGCTTGGCGACCCGCTCCAGGTTGGAGCGAACGGCCTTCAGCTCGTTGACGTGGCCGACCAGCGGGATCATGATCTCGGGATGCGGATCGGCGCCAGCCTTCTTGGCGGCAATCGCGCCTTCCAGGATCGCGCGGGTCTGCATCTCGACGATACCCGGGAAGACGATGGACAGGCGGCAGCCGCGAAGTCCCATCATCGGGTTGATCTCGTGCATGGACTCGACCTGGCTCAGAAGCTTCTCTTTGGCTTCCAGCTCGGCGCCCGTGGTTCCCTTCGCCTTCAGCGTGGCGACTTCCTCGATCAGCGTTTGCAGGCTCGGGAGGAACTCATGCAGCGGCGGGTCGATCAGGCGGATCGTGGCCGGGCGGGAGCCCAGAGCCTCGAAGATGCCCTTGAAGTCTTCGCGCTGGAACGGCAGAAGCTCGGCGAGCTTCGCGTTGCGCTCTTCCTCGGTGGCGGCCAGGATCATGGCCTGGACGACCGGGCGGCGCTCCTCGGCGAAGAACATGTGCTCGGTGCGGCAGAGGCCGACGCCTTCGGCGCCCAGCTTGATCGCAAGCGCGACGTCTTCGGGCGTATCGGCGTTGGTGCGGATGCCCAGGCGGCGGGTCTCGTCGGCCCACTGCAGCAGGGTTCCGAATTCGCCGGTCAGCTCGGGATCGACGACCTGAACTTGGCCCTCGATGACTTCACCGAAAGCGCCGTTCAGCGAGATGTAATCGCCTTCCTTGATCACCTGGCCGCCCTTGGCGACGAACTGGCGATCGGTGACGGTGATGTCGGAGCAGCCGGCGACGGTCGGGATGCCGAAGCCGCGCGCGACAAGCGCCGCGTGGCTGGTCATGCCGCCGCGCTCGGTCAGAACGCCTTCGGCCGCCAGCATGCCCTTGAGATCATCCGGGGAGGTGTCGGCGCGAACGAGAATGACTTTCTTGCCTTCGCCGCCCTTGCCCAGGTCCGCCGCGCGCTGCGCGTCGAACACGGCGATGCCGGTCGCGGCGCCGGGGCCGGCCGGGAGGCCCTTCGCCAGGACGTTGTACTTGAAGCCGGGCTTGATGATCGGGTGCAGACACTGATCGAGCAGCTCGGGGTTGATGCGGGCCAGCGCGACTTCCTTGGAAATCAGGCCTTCGTTCACCAGGTCGACCGCGATCTTGACCGCGGACGGGCCGGTGCGCTTGCCCGAACGACACTGAAGGATATACAGCTTGTTGTGCTCGATCGTGAACTCGATGTCCTGCATGTCCTTGTAGTGCTGCTCAAGGCGATGGCAGATGTCGGCGAACTCCTGATAGATCTCGGGGTTCTGCGTCTTCAGCTCGGAGATCGGCATGGGGGTGCGGACGCCGGCGACGACGTCTTCGCCCTGAGCGTTCATCAGGTACTCGCCGAAGATCTCGTTGTTGCCGTTGCTCGCGTCGCGGGTGAAGGCGACGCCCGTACCGCAGTCTTCGCCCTGGTTGCCGAAGACCATGCTCTGGATGTTGACGGCGGTGCCGAGGTCATCCGAGATCTTCTCACGCTGGCGGTAAAGCTTGGCGCGGTCGTTGAACCAGGACTTGAAGACGGCTTCGACACCATCCTGAAGCTGTACGAACGGATCCTGCGGGAAGTCCTTGCCGCTCTGCTGCTTGATGTACGTCTTGTAGGTCTCGCAGAGGCCCTTGAGCTGATCGGCGGTGACGTCCAGGTCTTCCGTGACGCCGAGTTCCTTCTTCAGATCGTAGAAGATATGCTCGAAGTCATGCTTAGCCAGCTTGTTGGTTCCGTCGGAGTAGGCGACGTCGCTGAGCATCATCAGAAAGCGGCGATAGCTATCGTAAACAAAACGCGCATTGCCGGTTAACTTGATGAGGGCTTCCGCCGTCTCGTCGTTGAGACCGAGGTTCAGAACGGTGTCCATCATACCGGGCATGGAGAACTTAGCGCCGGAGCGGACGGAGACCAGCAGCGGGTTGGCCGGATCGCCCAGCTTCTTGCCGGTCTTCGCTTCGACCGCCGCAAGAGCCGTCTTGATCTCGTCCAGCAAACCTTCGGGGAACTGACCATCGCTCTTGTTGTAAGCGATACAAGTGTCGGTCGTGATCGTAAAGCCGGGAGGCACCGGCAGTCCGATATTGCTCATCTCGGCCAGGTTCGCGCCCTTGCCGCCGAGCTCGTCGCGCATCGTCGCGTTAGCCTCTTCAAACAGCCACACGCGCTTGGAATTCGCCATTCAGTTACTCTCCTATTTAGAAGCTCAGTCGTCGCTTCAGTCTGTCGCAAAATTGTCAAAAAGCCGCCGATAAGTATACCTGGAAATGTGTGATTGGGGCAAGTGGGTGACGAGATAAACGCACTTCTAGCGTACGGCGACGCCCTTTGCAAACCCACCCCCGCGCTTCGCGCGCCCCCTCCCGCCGACGGGAAGGGTTATTTCAGAGCGTGTTATCGCAGGCGACTTTCGTCAGAGGCAATCTTACAACCCCTTCCCGTCGGCGGGAGGGGGCGCGCGAAGCGCGGGGGTGGGTTTGCAAAGGGTGGCGCGAAGCGCCGGGGTGGGTTTGCTCTGCCGAAACTCCCTCGGCCCCTGCCCCATCTCCGCCTTGAACCGCTTGGAAAAGTAAAACTCGTCGCCGTAGCCGAGGGCGTCGGCGATTTGGGCGCTGGTCATTTGGGTGAATTTGAGCATTTCACAGGCGGCTTCGATGCGGCGGCGGGCGCGGTAGCGGGCAGGGGAGACGCCAAGGGATTGGGTGAAGCGTTTGCGGAAGAGTTCGTAGCCGACGCCGACTTTGCGGGCGACTTCGGCGGGGTCGAGATCTTGGGAGAGGTCGGCTTCTAGGAGAAGCTGGGCGGCTTGGAGCCAGTCGTCTGGGTGTGAAGTGTCGGTGGGCGTGGAGAGGGCGAGGAGCATTTCGGTGAGGAGGGCGTGGAGGCGGGCGACTTGAAGGGCGTCGTCGTCGCGGGAGCCGGGGCGTAGACGGGCGGCGAAGGCGGTGAATTTGGCGAGCCAGCGGTCGTCGGGTTGGCGCGGGGCGATGGGACGGGAGGGGTCGATGAGGCCGATTTGGTGGAGCATGGCGAATGCGGGGCCGTCAAAGACGAAGTAGAGTTCGTCCCAATGTGTGCCCGGATTGGGGCCATAGCTGTGCGGGAAGCTGGGGAAGACAAAAATGGCGTCGCCGGCGACGAGAGGGATCCGCTTCTGGTGAATATCCCGGTACACGCCCTCGCCCCGTGTGATAAAGACGAGGGCGTATTGATCGTAGATACGCAGGGGATAGGCGGGAACCACGCCCTCGCCGTTCTGGATTCGAGCGGCGAGGGTGAGGCGCCCCAGCGGAGTCATCTCGGAAGAGACAAATATCGGCGTAGTGTGGTTATGCGGCGCCATGGAGTGAGAATACCATAAAATACAAGTTCATCCCAATTTCTGCATTTTCTGAATTGCCGATGGCGCTTATAATTTGGCGTAAGGAGATCACAATTATGAGCGCCGTTATCAAACCAACGCTACCATCGCTGGACAGTGACTATTCGCTGACACAGGAACAGATCCAGCAATATCAACGGGATGGACACATTCTGCTGCGCGGCGTGCTGTCGCCGGAGGAAGTCGCCGCGTACCGGGCGGTAATCAATGAGGGAGTGGCGCGGCTCAACTGGGAGACTCGGGCGCTGGACAAGCGGGACACCTACGGCAAGGCGTTTCTCCAGATCGGCAATCTCTCGGAGCGCGCCGGGGAAGACGCCGCGCGATTTACGCTGGCGCGGCGTTTCGCGAAGATCGCGGCGGACCTGATGGACGCAGGCGGCGTGCGGCTCTATCACGATCAGGCGCTGTATAAAGAAGTCGGCGGGGGGCATACGCCCTGGCACCAGGACCACCACTACTGGCCGCTGGACACCGATCAGACGATCACGATGTGGATGCCGCTTGTGGACGCCAGCACGGCGATGGGAACGATGCGCTTTGCGTCGGGGTCGCATCGGGAAGGTTATCTGGGAGATCTTCCGATTTCGGATCAATCCGAGGAGACGTTCCGGAAATTTGTCGTCGAACGAGGGTATCCCGTTGTGGAATCGGGGGAGATGGCGGCAGGCGACGCCACGTTCCACTCAGGCTGGACACTGCACGGGGCTCCCGGGAATCTGACCGGCCCGACGCGCGAGGTGATGACGGTGATTTACTTCGCCGATGGGGCGAGCGTCAGCGCGCCGGTGAACGACGCGCAGGAAAACGATCGTCATACGGCGCTTGGCGGTCTGGCCCCAGGCGAACTCGCCGCAAGCGCGTCCAACCCGCTGCTTTACACGCGAGGGGAATAGCGCGCTTCGCCAAGCCCGGGCGGCGTTTACTGCATCGCGGGATGACGCCGCTCTGGCTCGGGTATGTAGCGGGATGGGCCGATCACGATCGTCGTCGCCGAAGGGCTCTTGTCCGATGAAGACAGCGGAACGTGGCGCTGACGGTGCGCCCACTGCCGGCCCGCGCCGGCGGGATCGGTGCGGACAAAATCCGTCGTCGCCAGGAATTCCGGAGCGGCGTTCGGATGCAGCGTGTAAACGCCCTGAAGCGCCACCGGCAGGATGGAATAGGCGCGGTCCAATTGAGTCAGGACCGTGTGGGAAAGGTCGGCGTCCGCATCTCCTGCGCCGACGCTCACCTGACCGTCCAGCAGGCTCCAGATCTCCGAACCGCGCCCGTCGATCACACGAATGTTGCGGGCGTCGTTCGACGGGAACGAATACGCGATCGTGGGATCGGCGTTCTTCGGGGCGCTGAACTCCACCGATCCGCCGGACGACGCGTCCGTGATAATCGTCAAATGCACGGACGTATTTTTCGGATGCCGAATCGTCAGGCGCATCGGCTCCGCAGCCGACGGCCCCGACAGCATCATATCGCTATTTGTATTGGAAACATCGGCCAGAGCCGGTCCCGCCGCCAGAACAACCGGCAGACACAAGACGCTAAAAAAGCGCGCAATCACTTGGGAACGCATAGTACTTTCTCCCTACTATTGCTTATTCCCGATTGCGCGCCATTGTAATCAGTGTTATTTTTCGGTGTTGTTGACAGGCAAAATTCGCGCAGAATATGATTTACGACTTCCCAACGACCCAGAACTGCGTGGTCGCGGTGACGGCGTAGCGAGCCGGCGTCTGCACGACCATGCCGTTTTCGGCGGGCGAGCGCGTCGGAATTCCCATGTTATCCGGGTCCTGCACGGGGTTGACGAGAATGCCGCCGCGGATCGCGGGACGAGTTTGCGTGGTCAGCCGCGCCGTGAGAATATACTTCCCAGGAGGCGCTGGCTTGCCGCCGATCTGGCCGTTCCACTCCCCTTTGAAGGTTGTGCTCTCACCCGCCTTCAGCACCAGCTTGTCGGTGGACTGCGTGAAGGACAGTCCGCGCGACCATTCCCAGATAGGCTGGCCTTTGGCGTCACGCAGCTCGAAGTCGTACTTCTGACCGTTGTTAAAATCGTACTCCACGGGGCTGCCCGTGTGGTTGGCGATGGTGAAGACGATGGGAACGGCCGCGCCGGACGCGAAGCGCAGCTTCGGCGTGGCGACCGTCGCCGTATCGCCGATGGTCGTGGCCTTCAGCGTGGCGCCGGGAAGCGGAAGCACGGCGCCCGCGCCGCCTTCAGGGCCGACACCCGTAGTCGCACCCGCCCCAGCCGTCGGGGCGCCGTCCGCGTAAACCTGTATGGGAGCCAGCGCGATCAGCGCCAGCGGTAGTGTGTAAATTGGTAACTTCATCGAACGACCCTCCGAGTCTTTGATGGCTCTCCGATGATTTATTGTTCCCTCTTTGCCTGCGCCCAAACCGCTTCCATCTCCTCCAGCGTCAGATCTTTCAAAGTACGGCCCGTCGCCTCGGCGTGACGCTCGATATACCGAAACCGGTTCGCGAAGCGCAGGGTCATCGCGCGCAGCGATTCCTCGGGATCGACCTTCAATTGACGCCCGACGTTGACGAGGGTAAAGAGCAGGTCGCCCAGCTCCTCGCCCGCGCGCGCCGTGTCGCCGGCGGCGATCTCCGCGCGCATCTCCGCGATCTCCTCATCCACCTTGTCCAGGACTTCCATCACGGTCGGCCACTCAAAGCCGACTTTGACGACTCGCTTGGAGACTTCGAGGGCGCGCATCAGCGCGGGCAGGTCCATCGGGATCCCGTCGAGGATCGATTTCCGGTCCTCATTGCCCTTTTCCTTGCGCTTGATCGCCTCCCAGTTAGTGAGGACTTCCTCGGAGTTCTCAACGGAAACGGAGCCGAAGACATGGGGGTGACGCCGAACCAGCTTTTCGACGATGTTTTGCGTGACATCGTCCACGGAGAACTCGCCCAGCTCACTCGCCATCTGCGCGTGGAACACGACTTGCAGCAGCAGATCGCCAAGCTCCTCGCTCAGCTTGTCCGGGACGCCCGAATCGATCGCCTCCGCGACTTCATACGCTTCTTCGATGACATGGCGGCGGATGGTGCGCGAGGTCTGTTCGAGATCCCAGGGACAGCCGCCCTCGGGATTGCGCAGGCGCGACATCAGGGCGACCAGGGCGTCGAAACCGTAGCGCGCGTCATCCTCAGCGCGGCGCGCCAAGCGGATCACGCGCACGTCGATCCCTTCGCCGCGAGCGAGCGTCCAGAGGAGCAGGGAAGCGTTCTCGTCCAGCAGGGGGTCGCCGGGGACGGCGTAAACGGCGCCGCCCGCGCGCGCCGCTTCGAGAATGGGGTGAACGATGGCGAGCGCCGGCTCGCCCGTCGCGCCGGCCGGAACGGAATCAAAGGCGGCGTCGAATACGACGCCGCCTTCGGGAGATTCCAGCCAGCCGATCAGCGGCAGAGCGCGCGAGCGCGCGAAGCGACGGGCGCCGGCCTGGCGCAGGGCGTCGAGCGCCCCAAGCGTCAGGCCGTCCCGCAGGCCGTTTCCCAGGCCGATGATCGTCAGCGTCAATGGGCCGCCTTCGGCGCCGTCGGCGGCGGCGACAGTCGCATCTGCGGCGCGCCGGGGCGCGGTCCGGACGGAGCGCCGGGCTGCGGGCCGCCCATTTGCGGGGCCATCGGCGGCGGCGGGTTCTTGATCTCGTTCACCAGATCGTTGTACTGCTTCTCGGGAATCTCGATGTTCGCCTTCGTCTGGAAGTCACGCAGCTTCTGCTGAATGTCCTGGAAGCCTGTCTGACTCTGCTGCGCCTTCTGGCTGAGCAGCAGGAACTGGATCATGTTCTTGACTTGATCCTGCGGCAGCACTTCGACGGCCTTCTTGTCGACGACCTTCACGAGCCACCAGGCGCCCTGGAAGGCGAACGGCTTGGGAACATCGCCGGCCTTGGCGTCCTTGATGCCGTCGACCAGCGGCTTGACGCCGGGGTTCGACACATCGTCCAGGTCCACCCACTGGGGCAGGTCGCCGTCGGACGGCTGGTTGATGATGGACTTCGAGACGTAATCCTCGAAGGGCTTGCCCTTCTGGATGTCGCTGTAGGCCGCGTTGGCGTCGGCCGCGCTCGCGAAGGCGATGCGCTTGATGTGGGCGCGGTTCGGCTTCGTGAACTGGTCTTTCTTATGCAGATCGTAATACGCCTTGATCTCGGCGTCCGTGACGGACTGTCCCTTGGTCAGAAGCTTGATCTGCGCCAGCTGCGGCTGGATCTGGAGGTGCTTGAGGTCGTCCTCCGTCAGACCGGCCGCCGCCAGCGTGTCCGAGAAGCCGCGCACGAGGACCTTGTCCTGAATCAGCTTGATGTTGTTGAGCTGCGCGTCCACTTCGGCGTCGGTCGGCGCCACGCCTTCCTGCTTCGCAAGCTGCTCCATCATCAGGTTGTTGATCAGCTGCTGGAGGACGATCCGTCCCGCCGGCGCCTGGCTCATCTGCTGCGGATTGGGCGTGTAGCGCTGCAGCTGGGTGTAGAAATCCGACTGCGAAATCGCCTCGCCATTGACCTTCGCGACCGCGTCGGTTCCCGTCAGCGGCGCGCCGGCCGTGGCGGTTCCGCTGGCGCCTTCCGTCTTCCCGCCGCCATTATTGCAGCCGGCGATAAGGACGCCCATAGCGGCCGCGGAAGCGACCAGCGCGGCGCCGCGCCGTTTATTTTGCATCGTGATCATAAAGATCGACTATCTCCTTTAGATGAGGTACCAAAAACTCCGACAGTTTTACAGACTTACAAAACATATGTTACGCCCGCCATGCCCGGCGATTGAAATCGCTGCTAGAATTGCACGATGTCCACCTCCGTGGACTCCAGAATGCCATCGAAAACGAGTCCTAATTTGGAGTGCCCGGAGGGTGGGCGCCCTCTGGGCATCGTGAACTTCTAGGCGCGACTTCAGTCGCCAGCCACGCAGGCTGCGTAACATCAGTTACAAAACATTGCGAGCGCGCAGGCCGAGAATTAACTCGACTTCGCCGCGCCCCATCCCTGTGCGCCGAGCGATTTCCGTGGAGCTTGTCACGCCCGAAGCCAGCATCGCGTAGATGGCGGCGTATCGATCGTCTTCCTCCGGCTCCGGCTTCTCGGGCTCAGAAGCCGATGGCTCTGGAGCCGACGCAGCCGGCGGCGCCTTGACCGCCGTATCCGCCGCGTTCAGCGAGACCGACAGGGGCGTATTCGGCTCGATCCGCAGGGCCCGCAGTCCGATCAAAAGCTCAACTTCTCCGCGCGGCAGTCCCGTGCGACGCGCGATCTCAATCGCGTCCGTCAAACCGATCGCCAGCTGCGCGCGCACCAGCGCCGCCCGGCGCTCCGATTCCAAGATCTGCTGGTGGAGCGGAGACGGCGGCTCGGACGGCGTTTCCGGCTCCGGCGCGCTCGCGGCCTTCGTGTCCGTGGACGCCGCCTCCACGGGCGCATCCGTTACGGCGACGGTCTCCACCAACGGCTCAATGACAGCGGCGGCCGCGACGGGAGCGGGCGTCGGCGCGGGTTCCTCCACAATCTCTGGCGCCGCTGACGCCTGCGCGGCGGGATCCGCGACGGGAGTTACCGCCACCGGCTGCGCGGCGGGAATTTCCATGATGGGCGGCGCGGCGAGAACTTCCGCGACGGGATGCTCGGCGGGAACCGCCCCGTCTGAAGCCGTCAGCGGCGATTGCAGGGAGCGCGCTTCGGCGATCAGCGCGGACAGGCGCTTTTCCTCATTTGTGACGCGCTCTTCCAGCGCGGTCGTCAGCGCCTCCACGGTCTCGCGCAGCCGATCCACTTCGGCGGACGATGAGGCGCGCAGCCGCGAAGCGCGCGCCGTCAGGTCACGCCGAGCCAGCCACCACAGGATGGCCGTGAAGCCCAGCACCAGATACTGTGCAATATCAATCATTACGCTTCGATCGCCTTACAGAACCGTCTGTATCGTCTTGCCGCTTTCGCGGTCGCGTCCCACGAGCAAAGTCAGCATTTTCGGGGGCGCGCCGGCGACGATCGCGTCCGGTTTCAGCCAAATTCGCAGCTCGTTGCCATCCGGCTCCAGCGCCAGTCGGCTCACGGCGGCCACGGGGACGGACGGAAACATTCCCACCACCAGCACCCGGTCCGGCGTCGTTTTCCCCGTTACCGCCAGCCGCGCCCGCTCCTCGGGATGCGCGGCGGGAGTGGAACGGTCCACGGCGATGCTGCGGCGAACCAAGGGAATACGGCTGATGACGCCCATTCCGTTCCGAATGACCATCCGCCGGGGCCTGGGCAGTCCGTCCGGGCCTCCCCCCAGCCTCGGGATCTTCGGCGCGCGCGCGAACTTCGGCAAAACCGTCGCGAGCCGCCCCACCTTCGGGGCGCTCATCGCGGAAAACTTCAGCGCGCGGCAGGCGCCGCCGGCCAGCGCTGTCCGCGCATCATGAATATCGATCGCGCCGGCTTCCCATTTCCCCGGAGCCGGCGAATAGATCTGGGCGGCGGACGGCGCGACCGGGGTCTCATGCACCAAACAATCGCCGTCGCCCAGAGCCGCGTCGCCGCTGACAATCGTGATCACGGCGGCCAAATCCACGCCCTCGCCGCCCGGGGGAGCGTCCGGCGCGAGGTGGGTAAGAACGCGGGCCTCGGGACGGCATTCCCATTCCCGCAAGCCCTGCCCGGGTTCGGGGCCGGTCAGCAGATCGTCGTCCGGCACGGCGGGCAGGGAGAGCATGGAGCCCGACGGCAGGGCGCGCACTTCGGTGCGCGTCACCCATTTGCCCAGAGCGCGGCGCACGGCCTCCCAGGCCTGGGCGGCGACCGCCGCCCCTACCCTGCTGTCGGAGTCTCCGGCGCTTCTTCCCATAACATCTTTACCGCCGTTTCCACACGCGTCTGCGGCTCCAGAAGGTCCATCGTCCGGCCGCAGTCCGTCAAGATCCGGGCGATCTCCGATTTGCGCGTCACGTCCGACGCAACGGCGCCCGTGACTTGATAGCGAATGCGCATCGGCGCGCCGCTTTCCGTCAGCTGCAAGGAAAACTCGCCGTCAGGGCCATCCTGCAATGCGCCGTATTCTTTCAGCGGAGTTCCGCGCCCCGGGGAGATCCAGGCGATCTTCTGCTTAGAGCCGTCCATGGACGACAGCAGGTTCGCGTCAAACACCAGGATCAGCTCGGGCTTCTGCTCCAGGCGGCTGACGAGGTTGCCGGCGATCACATCCGCCTGGATATACTTCTCCAGGACATCGCCGTAGAGGACCCGCTGCAGCTTCGTCGCGCGCACCGGCTCCGTGTAGCGAAATTCGAGCGGAAGCCCATACGCATCCGTCACCATCGCGCCTCCCATGAAGACGCTCTCAGCCACGGGAAGAGCCAGCACATACCCGATCGTCAGTTTCGCGGCCGCCATGAATTGTTCTACCACCAGGAAAAAGCTTACAGTTCCCCGTCAGTGTAGCAAATTGCGGGGGGAGTGTCAAGTCAAAGTGAGTGTTCAGCCCACTGATTTGAAGTCATTAGAGGAGACGGGCGACTGCTGCGATCAGCATCGCAGCTGGGATCAGCAGGGTCTGGGCCAGCAGCGTCCCGACGAATCGGCTGCCGACAAGCCATGTGACGGACTGGCGGAAGGCGCCTTCGGAAAGGCGACCATCGGTCACATCATCCGTCATCATGGATAGCTGCGGGTCGATGAAGATCGCCATGAAGATCATCGCGACGCCGTTGATTGTTCCAGACAGGTTAGCGGCGGTGCTGCGCAGTTCTGGATGTAAATATCCAGCATAGAGGGCGGAGAAGACGCCGACCGTGGAGATCGCGGTCGCCGCCGTATTCAGCACAACGACGCGCACCGGCACGCCCCGGCGCCGTCCCATGCGAATGAGATTGTTCTGCGACGGAATTCTCACAGAACGGCGCAGGTACACCACTCCCGTGCGCGAGATTCCGCGCAGCAGCAGTTTGGGCATGGAGCGATAAACGCCAAACGCCGTGACCGCATGCCCGATCAGGCGCTGAAATGTCGGGATCAAGAACGCGCCCGCCAGTGTGGCGGCGCTGGTCGCGAGCAGCAGCCATCGGAAATCTGCGGAAGCGCCCGCGAGCGTATGCGCCGCCAAGTTATGCTCGATGCGTTTGGCGAGCAGCGGCGCTTGAAGCCCATTGGAAGTACGCGACACTAGCACCAGAATATTGAACAGCGCCAGCGACAGCGCGATCTTGCCGGTGCGCGTTCCCGCGATCCGCACGGAAAAGGCGAGAGTCGCGATCAAATGCATCACGAATGTCAAACCGATCAAAATCGCGAGACGCCCATCCATCAAAATATCCGCTCCCATATCCCGGCAATCGTTTCTCCCGCCGCGGCGTCAAAACGTCCCGCGTGTATTCCTCCAAGCACGCCGCGATTCCTGCGCGGGCAAAACTTATTTGTCGAATGGACCGCCGGGACGTTATTTGCTCGCGGGACGCGCGGGAGGTTGATCCTGCGCCTGATAAAGCTGGACGAAGCTGGAAAGCTCGGAGGGATTGAGGTCGGAAATCGACCAGTAGGTCATGCCCGCCGCATTCCAGTGGATGAGATGATATCCCTGACTTTCCATCGCCTTCGTTTCCCCCGCCCCATTGCTATCGCCGGCCTTGGCGGGCCAGACAAACAGATTGATCAGATGCTTCTGGCGTCGGTAGATCAGCGCCGCCACGGGCCGGCCATTCAGATAATCCAGGCGTCCCCCAATCAGCGGAAACCCCTGCGCTCCCAGATCGTCGACGGGCGGCGAGTAGTCCAATTTGCCGCTGAACCAGGGCTTGACGGTGTGATGGCTTGAGGAAGCGATATCGGCAAGATGGCTGCCCATCAGCGATCGCACATGGCTGGAGACGATCTCCTGCTCCAGCGCGCGGTCATCAGGCAGCGGGGCTGGCGCGTGGGCGAGCCTCCAGCTCAGCCCCACCGCCACGAGAAGAACCGCCGCCGTGCTCCACCGGCGCCAGGAGCCTAAACGGAACGAGGGGCGGCGCGGGGCTTCCGCGCGGCGCATGGGCGACAGCACGCGCGCCTCAAGGTTTGCTGGGGGCTGGAAGTAGAGCGCGCTGTCACGCAGACCCTCCCGTAAAACCTGGAAGTTTTGATAGGCAAGCTCACACGATGCGCAGGTCCGGAGATGCTCCTCCACCTGTAAACTCGTCATCAAATCCAGTTCTCCATCCAGATAGGGATGGAGCAGCGTCTGCATCGTGTTACAATCCACGTTCGGATCCCTCCGCCAGCCGTTCCCCGAGCGAATCCGCGAGCCGCCTTCGGGCGCGCGCCAGGCGCGACATGACCGTCCCCAGCGGCACGGCGGCGATATCTCCGATCTCCTTGTAGGAAAGCCCTTCCAATTCTCGCAGCACAATCACTTCGCGATACTCCACCGGCAGCGCTTCTAACGCCTGGCGCAGCAGGCCCACATCCACGCGCCGCAGCATAATGTTCTCAGGGTTCAGTTCGTCGCAGGGCAGCGCGTGCAGCGTTTCGTCGAACGACAGGGCCGGCTCCAGCGACCGATGCTGGCGCAGCCAGGTGTAGGTGGTGTTGCGCACGATGCGCAGGAGCCAGGGGCGGCCGTCATCGCCGCCGCGATACCCGTCGAACGATCGGAACGCCCGCACACAAGCTTCCTGCACCACATCCTCCGCATCCTGTTCGTTGCGAGTCAGCCAGCGGGCGAGGTTGTACGCCGCCGCCAAATGCGGCAGGATCGCGTTTTCAAAGCGCGAGCGCGTGTCTCGTTGTTGCACCGAATTTATCCCTCTTTTTGCGCCCAACTGTAAACAAGACCGATTTTCGCGGCGATTTATTCCCGCCCCCGGCGCCAAAAATAAATCGAATTCAGCCGGGAATAAAATCGCGATCGGGTTAGTCTAGAAAGCACAACACACCGCGGAGGAGATTGACATGATCGAACCACTGGACCGCAATCGCGAAGAGTTGACCGACGATAACCACAAGGACGGCATCGATCGGCGAGGATTCCTGAAGTGCATGGCCTGGGCCGGCACGGGAATGCTCTGGACTTTGAACGGCGGCGTCTTGTCGTCCCGAGTCTTCGGGGCGGATAATGCGTCCGCCGGTAAATCGATGAACTTCGTACAGATCAGCGACAGCCATATCGGTTTCAACAAGGCGGCCAACAACGATGTCACCGCCACGCTTCAGGAAGCCGTCGCCAAGATCAATGCGCTTCCGACCCCGCCCGCGTTCATCCTGCACACGGGCGATCTGACCCAGCTCTCACAGGCAGACCAGTTCGACACGGTCGACCAGATTTTGAAAGGCGCGAAGACAACGACGGGCAATGTGTTTTACGTGCCCGGAGAACACGATGTGCTGGGCGACGGCGGCAAACTCTACCTGGCCCGTTACGGCAAAGGGACCCAGGGGAGCGGCTGGCACAGCTTTGACTACAACGGCGTGCATTTCATCGGGCTGGTCAACGTGCTCAGCCTGAAGGAGAAAGGCATGGGCGATCTGGGCCAGGAGCAGCTGACATGGCTGAAGAACGATGTCGCGGGGCTCGCCAGCAGCACGCCCATCGTCGTCTTCGCCCATATCCCGCTCTGGGAAGTATACCCGCAGTGGGGATGGGGCACCGACGACGGGGCGCAGGCGCTTTCCTATCTCAAGCGCTTCGGATCGGTGACGGTGCTGAACGGGCACATTCACCAGACGCTGCAAAAGATCGAAGGCGGCGTCCATTTCCACACAGCCATGTCGACGGCGTTTCCACAGCCCGCGCCGGGTACGGCCGCGACGCCCGGTCCGATGGTGGTGCCGGCCGGCCAGCTTCGCCACGTCCTGGGCGTCACCAACGTCAATTACGTCCCCGGGAAGCATCCGCTGGCGCTCGTGGACCTGCCGCTCCTCTCGTCCACGGCGGCTCCGGCGCCCGAGGGCGACGCGCAATGAACAGCGCGCTTTTCGCCAGAATGCATGGGGGAACAACGCATTTTCCGATCGGACTGGTGATCGCCTCCCTGATCTTTGACGTCCTGGCTCTGGTCGTCAAAGATCCTGATCACCAGTCAGGGCTGCGCGCGGCGGGGTTCTACTCCTTGCAGCTCGGAGCGTTATCGTCGTTCGCCGCCGTGCTGTCGGGACTCCTCCTGACACACGGCGACCTGATGGGAAGCGGGAAACTTGCCAAACACCATCTTTTTTTGTGGCCGGCCTTCGCGATGATTGTCGGCATGGCCGTGTGGCGCATGGCTGTCCGGGATCGAGCGTCCCGGAAGGCGTACGGCGTCTATCTCGCGCTGACACTGACGGCGTCCTGTCTCATGGCCGCCGCCGGGTATTGGGGCGGCGAGATTTTACTTGGCGGATGAAAGGACAGAGATGTTGAAGACGATTCCATTGACTACGATGTTAACAATAATTCTGGTGGTTCTTGCGGTTATCGCTTTTAATACGCCTTCACAGGCGCGAAAAGGCGCGGCCAAACCGAAGGCCGCAGCGGCTGCAAAATCCGCCGCGCCGGAAGCCCTGGTGGCCCGGGGCCATGAAGTATTTCTGACCAACTGCGCGCCCTGCCACGGCGCCGACGCCCAGGGGGATGACGGGCCGAGCCTGCGTCACAAGGGCCTGCCGGAGGCGGCGATCTCGGGGGCCGTCACGCACGGCTTCCAGGGTGAGATGCCGGCCTTCGGCGGCAAGCTTAACGCGCCGGACCAGCAGGCCGTCGTGAGTTATGTCCAATCGCTGCAGAAATAAGAAGACGATGACGGAGATGGGGAGGAGAGGCAATTGCCGGAAGAGATGAAAGGCGATTCGAAAACAACGCCGCTGGAAGTCCGGGCCGCCGGCCTGGCCGTGGCGGCGTCGTGCGCCGCTCTCGTAGCCACATACGGCGTGTCGTCATGGATTCGCGGGGCAACGACCGCGCCCGCTTCACCGTCGCCGGTGGCTGCCACGCTGCGCCCGGCGGCCCGAGAAGACGGCGAGCCATCCACGCAGCTCGTTCGTGGACACGCGCTGTTCACGCAAGAATGCGTGTCCTGCCATGGCAGTCACGCGCAAGGGGGCATCGGCCCGGATCTGCGCCAGCTCGAAATCTCGGACGCGCAGATCGCGATGACGATCAAGGCGGGAGTGAAGCCGGAAATGCCCGCCTACGGGAGCAAATATGGCGACGACGACCTTCAGGCGCTCACGCATTACATTCGTTCACTGAAAAAGTAAAGGAAACAGACACCATGCTTACGAAGAAGAATTCCGCGATCCTGATGGGATACGCGGCGGCCTTGAGCTTTCTATTCGCGACGCCCGCGCAGGCGTCCCCTTCCCGCTCGATCGCTCGCGAGCACTGGCAAGCGATCGCCGGGGGCGATGTGAGCTCCGTGATGGCGGATTACCGCCCGGACGCCGCTTCCCACTGGAGGAACGGCGGCTTGAAAGGCGACTACAGCGGCGCGGCGGCGATCCGCTCCGCCTGGATGCAGTTCGCCAAGACAAGATCGCCGCTCACGCTGGCCGTTCGCAATATTCAAGAGACAAAGAGCGGGAAGGATCAAGATGTCGTCACGGCAGAGGTTACTTTCAGCAGCGCCGAGTGGACTTACCCCCTGGAGTGCCGCCTGATTTTCCACGACGGGAAAATCGCGGAAGAGACCTGGAGCCAGGCCGGCTATGACGCCGATCCAGGCTCGATCTGAACCGAAATCAGCCGGTCATTCCGGCCGATAGTATGCGATGCTCAGTCCCTCGCCCACCGGATCCACGGAATGCTCGAAATCGTCACGAGCGGCGAGGGCGGAGAGATAACCCGCGATCTCCTCCGGGTGGGAATGGACGTTGTCGGCGAGCAGCAGGCCGCCGGGCGTCAATTTCGAGAGAAATTGCGTGAGCAGCGCGGGATAGGCAATGCGGTCGGCGTCGAGAAAGACGAGATCGAAGGGTCCGTCGAGCACGGACAGGATCTCGGAGGCGTCGCCGGCGCGCAGTGTCACCCAATCGGTCAGGCCGGCGCGCTCCAGATTCGCGGCCGCCAGCTCCTGCTTCGCCCGATCTTTGTCGATGCTGGTGACATGCCCGCCGTTTTCCCGCGCCGACCAAGCCAGCCAGATCAGGCTGTAGCCATTCGATGTCCCGATCTCCAAAATCCGCGTGCTGTGATTGCTGAGCGCCAGATCGCTCAGTTTTTTCGCGGTGTCGGGATGCAGGTTCAGCATCTTCATCGCTCGGTCCGTCTCGCGGGCGTCGTTCTCGCGGCCCGAAGCTTCCAGGTCCGCCAGTACTTGTTTGATCTGCTCGTCCATAACATACGCTCCTTCATCGGTCACATTTTCACGATTAAACTTACCCATGTTATTGTGTTTCCCCGTCACATTGACGGTCAAGCGCAGGTATTCTTGAATCGGGAAGTTTCCAGGAAAGGAATGGATCATGAGCAAGCAGATCGATTCGATCGACGAGGAGCTGTCGGAGTGGCTGCGGCGGCAGCACGTCTTTTTCGTCGCGACGGCGCCGCTTTGCGCCGATGGCCATATCAATTGCTCGCCGAAAGGCGGGGACAGTTTCCGCGTCTTAGGCCCGCTGGAAGTCGCGTATCAAGACTATACGGGCAGCGGCGCGGAGACGGCGGCGCACCTGCGGGAGAATGGCCGCATCCTGCTGATGTTCTGCGGATTTGAAGGCAAACCGAATATCGCGCGCCTGCACGGACAAGGCGAGGTGATCGCGCCGGACCACGCCGACTACGAATCGCTCGACGCGCTCTTCCCAGTCAATCCCGGCACGCGCTGCTATGTGCGCGTCCAGGTCGAACGCGTCTCCACCTCGTGCGGCTTTTCCGTGCCGTTCATGGACTTCCGAAGCGACCGGGATACGCTGGACAAGTTCGCGGCGTCGAAAGGACCGGCGGGCCTGGCCGAGTACCGGGCGCAGAAAAACGCCGTCAGCATCGATGGGATGCCGGCGCTTCCCATGCCGGCCATGAATGATTCGAATTAAGCGATGACAACTCAAGACACGCCCCCGGCCGGCGGGCAGCGCCCCGCGCAGTTCACTCAATTTTCACGCGGCGAATGGGCGGCCCTGCGCGCGTCCACGCCGCTTCAGCTAACCGAGGATGACCTTGCCGCCGTCCGAGGCATCAACGAGCGTCTGTCGCTCGAAGACGCGGCGGAGGTTTACCTCCCTCTGACGCGCCTGCTCAATCTCCAGGTAACGGCGACTCAGCAGCTTCGCCGGGTCACGGACACGTTTCTGGGCTCGCCCGCCGCGCCGGCGCCGTTTGTCATCGGCCTCGCGGGAAGTGTCGCGGTCGGCAAAAGCACCGCCGCTCGCTTGCTCCAAACACTGCTCGCACGCTGGCCGGAGCATCCACGCGTCGCCCTCGTCACGACGGACGGGTTTCTGTACCCCAACGCCGTGCTCGAACAGCAGGGGCTGATGACGCGCAAGGGCTTTCCCGAGAGCTACGATCGATCGCGCCTGCTCCAATTCGTGCGCGATGTGAAGGATGGCAAGCCCCACGTGTCGGCGCCCGTCTACTCGCATTTGATCTACAACATCGCGCCGGGCGAAGCGCAGATCGTGGACCGGCCCGATATTTTGATTTTGGAAGGGTTAAACGTCCTCCAGCGCGGCCTGGAGCCGGAGACGACGGGGCGGCGCTTCGTGTCCGATTACTTCGATTTCTCGATCTATATCGACGCCGAGGAAGACGACATCCGGCAATGGTTTCTCAATCGTTTTTTGAAGCTGCGCGAAACGGCGTTTCTGGACGAGCAATCGTACTTCCGGCACTACGCGCGGATGCCGGAGGACGACGCGCTGGAGATCGCACGCGGAATCTGGGAGCGGATCAACGGCAAAAACCTGCGCGAAAACATCGCGCCGACGCGTGAGATGGCGAATCTGGTGCTGAGAAAGGGGCCGGACCACGGCGTCACCGAGGTGCGGCTGCGGCGTTCGTGAGCAATAATTTCCCCGACCTGGAACCATGGGCGCATGGCGCGCATTGAAAAATGCGGAGGCAGCAAATCACCATGACCGATTCGACTGAGATCCTGATTCACCGCCTCGACCATCTGGTTCTGACCGTGGCGGATATCGAGACGACCTGTGAGTTTTATGTCCGTGTTCTGGGCATGGACGTCATCACGTTCGGCCCGGGACGCAAGGCGCTGGAGTTTGGCCGTCAGAAAATCAATCTGCATCAGGCCGGCCGCGAGTTTGAACCCAAGGCGCTGCGGGCGACGCCCGGCTCCGCCGATCTTTGCTTTATCGCCGGGACGCCTCTGGAAGAGGTCGAGGCGCACCTCAAACAGCAAAACGTCTCCATCCTCGAAGGCCCCGTCGAGCGCACGGGAGCCGAGGGAAAGCTTCTCTCGCTGTATTTCCGCGACCCCGACGGCAACTTGATCGAAGTCTCGAACTATCAGCACGCCGGGGAAGAGCGATGACGCCCCGCAACCCCGATTACATCCAGCGTACTTTCGAGGCGACGGTCGGGCAGCCGTTCGCGCGGCTCATCGGCGTGGAAACCGCCGAGATCGGCCCCGGCTGGGTGGAGATCTTCGTCACGCTGGCGCCCCATCACTTGCAGCAGGATAACATCGTACACGGCGGCGCGATTGCGACTCTCGCCGACACATGCCTCGCGATGGCCGCGCACACACTGGTGGCCGGCGACGAGCGCGTCGTGACGATCGAGTTCAAGATCAACTATTTGCGCGCCGCCACGGGCGACCGGCTGCGCTGCCGGGGACAGGCGCTGCGTCCCGGCCGCACGATCACCACGAGCGAAGCCGAGATTTACGCGGAAGAAAACGGACACGAAAAACTCGTCGCAAAAGCGCTCGGAACGATCGCGATCCTGCCGCCCCAGAGTGTATAATAGAATATATGTTCGTAGACACCGCCATGGAAGAGGCCATCACGCTTCTCAAAACTCGCCTGGAAGAAGGCGTCAAAGCGTCCCCGCTGTGCATCGCCGTCATCGGCTGGCTCACGGAGGTTCGGACTGAGCCGTACATCGCCGATATTCGCCGCTCCGGCGAAGGCCGCGTCTGGCTGCGCATGTCCGACGAAGACACTCTCTCGCCGCTGTGCTCGTTCTACGAATTCCTCGGCCAGGTCCGCATCATCTGCCAGGTCATCAAAATGACCGAAGAACAAAGCAGCCAAATCGTCTCGCTCGCACGGCACCGGTTGGGGTAATCCCTATTCCCCCGCGAAGCGGCTTGCTGGGAAAAAAGGGGAAAGCGCTTTAGCGCCGGGGGAATAGGGATTACGGCAAATAGCCTCCCTCATCGCCACACAACTCCCACCAGCCCTGCAATCCCAACAATCGCGATGACGGGAACGCGCCGCGTCATCGCAAGCCCGATTGCGGCGAGGGTGATGGTCAGGGTGCGTGGGCTGACGCCGACGCTGTGCAGAATGCCGAACATGGCGACGAGGAAGACGCCGACGACGGCGAGGCCGAGGCCGCGCACGAAGCCTTCGACGGCGGGGTGATGCTGGATACGGCGGTATAATCGCTCGATCACCATGATCAGCATCGGCGGCAGGAGGATGGCGAGCAGCGCGAGCAGGGTTCCGCGCAGTCCGTCCGTCAGATACCCCAAACAGATCACCCACAGGCCGCTTGGGCCGGGCGAGATCTGGCCAATCGTCAGCGACTCTCCAAACTCCCCATCGCTCGCCCACCCCCGCGCCAGCATATCCGCGTGGATGCTCGGCAGGTTGCCGCTCCCGCCGGTCGAGAACAGCGACGCCTTCAGGAAAATCCAGAAGTAGACAAGCGCGTTCATGGCTGCTCGCCTCGCCGGCCATGGCGCCGCCACGACCAGGCGGCGCCCACCGCTGCCGCGCCCAGCAGGATGAATACGACCGGAACGCGACGCTCCCATGCGGCGACCACGCTTCCCACGATCAAAAGAATCGCCAGAAAGAAGCTGTCCTTTCCCTCACGGCGGCTTTGATCGAGCGGAGGACGCGCGATTTGCCAGACCGTCACGAGACCGAGCCCAACGACCGCCGGGACGATTCCGCTCAGCGCCTCACGCATCCATCGATCGTGTTCGACGCGCGCGAACGCCATCGTCAGAATCAGGGTGATCGTGACGCTGGGGAGGAGCAGGCCGAAGAGCGCGAGCGCGATGCCGAGCGCGCCGCCGGACTTACGCCCGAGCAGGATCGTCAGCGCCAGCAAGTTGATCCCGGGCGCCAACTGCACCAGCGACCAGAAGCGCGCGAACTCTTCCGGGCTGATCCACTGGCGCTCCTCCACGATCTCGCGGCGGATCAGCGACAGTGTCGCCGTCCCGCCGCCGAATGACTGCGCGCCGAGCAACAGCCAGACGCGCAGGATTTCCCCGGAACTGGGCTTGGCGTGTTCATTGGAAAGATGGGAATCGCTTGGGGGCACAACCCCATTGTAGCATGCCGGTAAAAGGAACGGAAACCAATGCCGTCGAACAATGTCGGCAAGCGCGGACACGCTGACCGTGGAAACCGGTCCGGACGCCTCGCAAACCAAACCCCGCACCGGCTTCGCCCTATTCTTCGACTGCCGTTTAAGGCGTGATCCTCAGCGTCACGATCTCCAGAGGCGACAGGGCGATTGCGGAAGCGATCGGCTTGCCGCCCTGCCCCCAGAGGTCCGTCTTCCATATTCGAGGGGACTTCGCTCCCCGCCAGCCGACAGTCACGCGCTGACTTCGGTCGGCGCCGTTGAATAACCGGACGATCCAGCCGCGCCCTTCTTCCGCGGGGCGACAGGAGGTCACGAGCACGGCGCTGCTGGAAAGCGTCAGTCCCAGATGCGCGTCGGGCTGCGATGGCGCAACCTCGGCGACGATCAGAGGCTGGCTCTGCGCAACCCCGAATTGCTGCGCCGCGACCTGATCGTACTTGCCGTGCGGCTTCAGTGCGTATCGGAATGTGACGAGGCCCTCCTGGGACGCCTTGTAATTGGTGCGCCAGTAATTGTTCATCACGTTCCAGTAAATCGCGCTTCCCGGCTGCGAGGTCTTGAGCCAATCGCCCCACGCTTCGCGCGGAAGCGTGATCTTCCCAATCTGCATCAATGGCGTGTCCGGCGCGGCGCACGTAACGCCCAGCGTGTCGTTGGAGACATCCACCCAGCGGCTGATGGGATACACGTTCTTGTTGGCGTTCAGCGTCTGGTCAATGTCCGGCCGCACCACGGAGAACGGCATGTCCATATGGACCGTACTGCCGGGAACGTGGAAACTGAAGCCGATATGCACAGCTTCCTCGTCGGGATACACGGCCTGTTTGTCGAGCGTATCGGCGATACGGATCTCGTCCAGTCCATCGACGACCTGAACAACGCGCGAAAGGGATTTCCCGCCCGGCGCCTCCGAATCGATCCGCACGGAGGCGACCAGCGGTCCGCGATCCAGCACGGTGATCCTGGCGCCGGAGGCGTATTGCGCCTTCGCGTTATCGCCGCCCAGAACGTAGAGATAGTCGTTCAGTCCACGGCAGGTTTTGTTTTCGGCGTCGACAAGCTCCGCGCCTCCCGCCATCTTGAGGCTGGAGATCGCACCGCTGGTCATGTCGAATGTCAGCGCCAGCTTCCCGGCGCTAAGCGTGGCCGATCCGGCCGCCGCCGAGCCTTGCGTTGTGGATACTCCCGGTGAAACCGTGAACTTGCGTGAGGACATTGCGGGGATGTCCGCCGCAATGAACGCCAGCGAACCATCGGACAAACGCTGCGAGGGAACGGCGACTCCCCGCTCGTTCTTCACCACATCTCCCGCCCGGCTCCGCGCGGCCGAAAGGATCACCAGATCGCGGCGTTTCCACGACCCCGTATTGAACACGGCGAATGTCTCGGACGCCCCAGCGGCGATGCTCTTGACCGCGTCCCGCCGCAGCGCTTGCGCCTGCCGAGCCCCATCCAGCGCAAACTGCTGCTTTGTCGCCCACTGCGCCTTGACGAAATGACTGTTCGGATCGCTGAAACTGCTGTACGCGCCCCACGTATGCTCGTCGAACAGCAGGATGTCGCGCCAGGCGTCCGCGAACCGGCCGTGCGGATAGTGGGAGGGATCGAGCATGGACCAGAGGATTTCGTTCTGCGCCAGCTCCTCCGCCGCGCGCCGGTTGATCGCGAGCGCCCGCGCCGTGGACGCCGCGCCGTCCTCCCAGTATCCGGTGTAGTCGCCGCGAACGGTCTTCAGCGTGCTTCCATACTTCGCCTCGAAATCGTGGAACATATGGCTCGTGGTGGAGATCACCAGATGCGGATAGGCGTATCGCTTGTTCCAGCTTTCCACGAAACCCGAGAGCCTGGGATCCGCCCCGGCGTTGTCGCCCGTGGTGTATCGAATATAGACCATGTCCCACGGCGAGTTCGGGAAGCGTTGACGGTAGCTTCCCATGAACCTCTTGACGGACGCGTCATTGTCTTCAAAGCCCGGCGGATTGTAAGGCGCGGGGCTTTGCCAAACCAGAACTTTATCCTTGCCCGAAGGTCCGCTCCAATAAAAAGCTTCATTGTCCCAGCGATGCGCGTATCCCGTATGGTCGCCTGAGTTCGGCCCCCACGAGAAGTACTTCACGCCGCTCTGGGCCATGATTGAGGCGAGGCTCCCGGTGTACCCCGGCACGTCGCTGATCATCGCGCTGTCGATTGTCAGATGGTATTTTTGCCGAAGACGATTTGAGCAAGCCAGATAGGAAACTAACTCTTCCGGCCGGCATAATCCCGTCAGCTCGTTCGCGTAGAGGGCGTCCAATCCCAGTCCGCCCGTACGCGCTGTTTGGAGGAATGTGTCGATTTGTTTCGGCGACGCGGTTTTCAGCCAATCATCGATCTCGTAAAGCGTCTCGATATTCCATTTGAAGCGCGCATCAGGCGGCAGCTTCGCCGTGCTCGCGGCGAGCGCCATACCTTCTTCCAGATACCGCTGATGCTTCGCCAGCGCATCCGCCTGCACGTCGGTATAGCCAATATCCGTATGCGAGTGCGGCAGGATATAGATCGTATAGCGCCGGCTGGGGGTCCGCGCGGCCCGCAGCGCCTCGCCGAGCGGCGCGCCATCCGCCAAAAGCTGGATTGTATCGGTGACAGCCCGATCCGTCTCGGGAAAAGAGAAATCGATATTGGCTTGCCCGTGCGGAACCGTGATGGCGCGGATCGGTTCGGAGTCGACTTTCAGATCGACGGCGCGCGGAGCGCCGTTGTTGATCGTACTGAGCGTGAGGATCTGGCGGAGTCCCGCTTTGTCTCGCCGCAGGATGTCCGGCGCCCAGTGGGCGGCGATCAGCCGCGTCACGACCGGCGCGGGCGCAATCGTCACGCTGGCCGGGCCGCTCAAGGTCAAGGCGTCCCAGACCGCCCAGGATCCACGGACACTTTCGATTTGAATGGTGTTCGCCCCGGGCCGAAGCAGGCTTGCCGGAAAGTCCAGAACGATATCGAACTTACGCCCAAGTTCAGGACTCCCCTCCAGCGCGCCGTCGCCGCTTCCAGGCTCCGTGGATTTGATCCAGGATTCCCCATTGACGGTGATCTTCAAAGCAGGCGGCTGCCCGGAATGGGCGTCGACGAAATGCAGCGCCAAGCGGCACTCTCCCGTCGCGACGCTCCCAGCCACGCCGAAGACAACACTGGCGCGGTGCGATGTCCCGCCGGCCCAGCGATCGTCCGGCCCCGGCAGAACATAGGGCCAGTCTTTGTGCGCATCGCTCGCGCCAACGGTATACAGACCATCCTGTCCGTACCGCGCGTAATCTCCCGGCGCCAGGGCCAGCTCACGGTCGTCGCCATCGGCTTGACCGATCTCCCAGAGGAGATGTCCCGGGGAATCGGCGGCGCGGACAGGGGCGGCGCACAGGGCCGCAGCCGCAAAGACAGCCACGCCCCACGAGAAATACGAACGTTTCAAAGAAGCCTCTTACTTATTCGCCACCCGGCACGTCGGGTCGATCCCCGCGAGCATCATCCCCTGCCCCAGCGAATCATGGGTCTGCACCGTCGGCGGATCGGCGGGATCGCGCATCTGGACGAGCAGTGTCGTCCGCGCTTCATGGCTTTCATTGACGCCGGATCCATGGATGGTCAAGTAGGAGAAAAAGACGACGTCGCCCGCCTTCGCCGGCAGCGGCAGCGCGTTCTCGACTGAGTATTGCTCGGCGGACAGATGAAAATTCCCCTGCGATTCATGCTCCAGCATGCCCAGCTTGTGCGAGCCGGGAACGACGCGAAGGCATCCCTTCTCCAGCGGCGCGTCGTCGAAGTGGATGATGGCGGCGATCATCGTGTGGTTGTCATGCGGGAAGTACGGGGCGTCCTGATGCATCGGAAACGGCGCGCCGGTCTCCGACGGCTTGATAAACATCTTGGTGTGGTGCAGCTGGACATTCGGTCCGAGGATTCCGGCGGCCGCGCCGGCGAAGCGCTCGTCCACCAGCAGCCGCGTGAAGGCGGCGGAGTAGAACTGGACGTCATGACAGTGCAGCAGCCGCGTCTTCTTCGTAGTGACGGTCTGCGCGCTGCCCCACGCGGCGTCCACGTCGCGCACCCGCTGAAGGCGCTCGATCAGCGCATGCGACTCCGCGCGATAGGCCGCCGCTTCCTCGGCGGTGAAGAGTGAGGGAACGACGACGTAGCCGTTCTCATGATAAAAGGCGATCTGTTCGGGTGTCAGCATTGGTGTTCTCCTAAATGGACAGTTGCGCGCCGGCGTGTGATTGGTTATACTATATCACACAGCGGATCGACCGTACAGAGAGTATTCTCACTATTTTTCTTGTCAAAAATCACTATGAAGATTCCTCAACTCACCTGGAGCATGCCCCTGGCCGAGCGTCCCCGCGCCATGCTGATGGCGGTCGGCGTGCATGGTCCACACCGCACGGAGCGTCACTATACGCGCGGTTTCTGGGCGCTGCATCTTTACGGATATCAATCGAGCATGGACGTCTCCGGCGTCACGCTGCCGATCCGCCCCGGCTATGTTGGGATCACGCCTCCCGACATCGAATGCCTGTATCGCTTTGAAGACCGCTCGGCGCATCTCTGCGCTCACTTCGCGCTGCCGCCGTCGGAAGCGGGCCTCACAGTGCCGGCCATGCAGGATCTTGGCGCCGATTACGCCGATTTTTACAAAGCGATGGAGGAAGGAATCGCGTGCTTCCGCGCCAATCCGGAGCGCGCCGAAGTGCGCCTCTGGGACTTGCTCTGGCGCCTGGCCGACCGGCGCTCCGGGCAGCTCATCGTCCACGACAATCCGGCGGCGATGACCCAGGCCTGCGAGCACATCGAGATGCGCCTCAGCGAACCGATCAGCGTGGAGGCGCTCGCCGCCGAAGTCGGCGTGTCGCACAACCATCTGACGCGCCTCTTCCGAAAGCGATTTGGGACAACTGTCGTGGGATACATTCGCCAGCGCCGCGTGGAGCGCGCCGGCTATCTGCTGCGCAGCACGGGACTGCCGGTGCATATTGTGGCGGCGCAGGTGGGGGTGGAAGATCCAAGGCAGTTCAGCAAAATCGTCCGCGCGGCGACGGGGATGTCGCCGACGGAGGTGCGGCGGGCGGGGTGAGAGAAAGAGGCCCTCATCCCCCAGCCCCTTCTCCCAAGTTTGGGAGAAGGGGAGTCAGATTTTTTGATTTTTCAGATCTTATCAAGAAGCTTTGTCTTCATCTGACTCCCCCTCTCCCAAGTTTGGGAGAGGGGGCCGGGGGGCGAGGGCCGTCCCCCTAATCCGCGTCCCGCTGGGCCGCCTCAAACAGGAACCAGGTGCGGCGCTCGGTTTCGTCGATGAAGACTTCCAGGAAGCTGGCGGTGGCGACGTCTTTGTTGTCATCGCAGACTTCGTGCGCTTTGCGCATGTTCGCGGCCATGTTCTTATTTTCGCCGATCAAGTCGTTGAGGATATCGATTGGCGCGACGAACTCCTCGTTCGAATCTTTGACGGTCTGGAGCGCGGCGATGTGGCTGACGCTGCGGATCGTCGAGCCGCCGACTTTGCGGACGCGCTCGGCGAGGACGTCGATGGTGGCGAAGATCTGCTCGGCGTGCTCGTCCAGCAGCAGGTGGTAGTCGCGGAAGTGGCTGCCCGACATGTGCCAGTGGTAGTTCTTCGTCTTGATATACAGAGCGAAAGCGTCGGCGACCAGCGGGTTGATCGCTTCGGTGATTTCCTGGGTGGCTTTCGCGCCAAGGTCGTTGGGAACGTTCAGCTGCCGCGGCGGCTTGCCGCTGTTCAATTTCGCGGCGTCGGCGGGTTTTTGCAATGTAGTAACCATGGTGATTTCCTTTGGGGCAAAATAGCGCGCGGAGATGTTGCGCGAACGCTGTTGTTATGCCCAATACTGCCCCCAATTAATCCTGAATTTAGCAGGCGAGCGCGAATCTCTTTTCGCCACGGAACACCAGCGCAAATCGCGGTGTTCCAGCGTTATGGCGACATCGTTTCCCTCCAATTTCAGCCGTTCGTATCCGGGCGAATCCGCGCTGTTCAAGATCCAAACGGACTGGGCGAGTCTCAGCGTCGATCACCTGCGTCACGAGCCAGGCGTGCGCGAAGCGCCGCCGCTGCCGTACCACCTGATCACGTTCGCTCAGGCGACGCTGCCGACACTCGTCCAGAAGCGCGCCGGCTTACGGCATACCAGCCCGATCCAGCGCGGCGAAATTACGATCACGCCGGCCGGACATGACGACTGGCGACGCTGGACGGAGCCTTGCGAGATGGTGTG
The DNA here is from genome assembly GCF_003574315.2 of Capsulimonas corticalis. GTDB lineage: Bacteria > Armatimonadota > Armatimonadia > Armatimonadales > Capsulimonadaceae > Capsulimonas > Capsulimonas corticalis. The sequence continues at coordinate 7,454,216 of NZ_AP025739.1, forward strand.
TATCTGGCTGGAGGAGCGATACTTTCAGGAAATCGCGGCGCAGGACGACAGCGCGATGAACGGCGGCGGCGCTCGGATTCTTAGCCGTTTTCGATTCCGCGACCCGCACCTGGAGTATCTGGCCTCGGCATTGCTTTCCGAAACCAAGAAACCGGGCGATCTGCAAAACTTCACGATCGATTCCCTGCGAAATCTGCTCGCCGTCCACCTGCTGCGCCATCACTCGACGATCCAACCCGAGACCATAGTAACAAGCGGCGGCCTCACGCCCCGGCGGCTGCGCCGCGCCGTGGATTTCATTCACGACCATCTGGGCGAATCGCTGGACCTGGATTCCATCGCCGAAAGCGCGGGGCTCAGCTCCTATCATTTCTCGCGCTGCTTCAAACACGCGATGGGAATCTCGCCGCATCAATATGTGATCCAGCAGCGAGTCGAACACGCCAAACGCCTGATCAGATCGAATGATTTACCGATCGGCGATATCGCTTACCAGGTAGGTTTCGGCAGCCAGAGCCACCTCAACTATCATTTCCGACGCCTGGTCGGGGTCAATCCCACGCAATTCCAAAACCAGGCGCAAGAATAAGCTAACGCCCGCAAGATCTGGAAAGCCGGCGGCGTCCTCTCCTTCCATACTCACAAACGAAACGGCGAACGCTGTTTCCATGCGGGCAATTTTGCTCCATGAGGACGAATGGAAGAGGATCCCCAATGAAATCTTATTATATCGGCGACGGAGTTGGCCTGGACGGTCTGACGCTGATCGATCGGCCCGAACCGAACGCCGCGCCGGGCCGCGTCGTCGTCCGCATGCGCGCCTTTTCGTTGAACTTCCGAGATTTGGAAATCGTCCACGGCCGCTTCGGCCCGCAGACTCCCCGGCATATGGTCCCGGTTTCGGACGGCGTCGGCGAGGTGGTCGCCGTCGGCGAAGGCGTGACGCGTTTTTCCGTCGGCGACCGCGTCTCCGGCAACTTTATGCAGGAATGGGTCGACGGCGCCTTCGACATCGGAATCCATAACTCAGCCCTGGGCGGCCCCATCGACGGCGTCCTCGCCGAATACGTCGCCTTCCCCGAACACAGTCTGGTCAAAGTCCCGGCTTATCTCACGGACGAAGAGGCGGCGACGCTTCCCTGCGCCGCCGTCACTGTCTGGAACGCGCTGTTTGCTGGGGGAAACGCCCGTCCCGGGCAAACGATCGTCATCCAGGGAACCGGCGGGGTCTCGATCTTCGCCCTGCAATTCGCCAAACTCGCCGGACTCAAAACCATCGTCACCAGCAGCAGCGACGCGAAACTGGCGCGCGTCGTCACCATGGGCGCGGACGCAGTCATCAACTATCGAACCACGCCGGATTGGGATCACGAAGTCCTCACGCTCACGGACGGGCGCGGCGCGGATATCGTGCTGGACGTCAGCGGTGAAGACACTATCGCCCGCTCGATCAACGCCGCCCGCAGCCTCGGCGATGTCCCGATCGTCGGCTTCCTCTCCGGCAAAAGCTTCACCGCCTCTCTCATGCCGCTGCTCCTGAAAAACGTGATCGTCCGGGGCGTCAGCGTCGGCTCCCGACGCATGTTCGAGCAGATGAACGAAGCGATCTCTCATCACGAACTGCATCCCGTGATCGATCGTGTGTTTGAGTTCGAAGAAGCGCGCGCGGCGTATGAGTATCTGGAAAGCGGAAAGCACTTTGGAAAAGTCGTGATCCGGGCGTAAGACAGCGCATGGAACAATCGGCGTCGTGGCGGTGTTGCAACGTCATGACGCCTTATCCACGACCTGAGTTTTGCCGTCTGTATCCCACCGAGTCCGCGCTCTCCAGCGTGCAAACGAACTGGCCGGGACTGAGCATCGACCATGTGCGGCACGCGCCCGGATTTCGTGAGGCGCCGCCGATGCCTTACCATCTCATCACCTTCACTCTGGACACAATGCCGTCGCTCGCGCAAAAACGCGGCGGCCTGCAATTTGACGGCCCCATGCAGCGCGGCGACATCACGATCACGCCGGCGCAGCACGGCGATTGGCGCCTGTGGTCGGGACCATGCCATGTCCTTTGCCTCTGGCTGGAGGAAACTTACTTACAGGAAGTCGCCGCGCAGGGCGAGAGTCCCCGACGCGGTGAGATTGAGATTGTCAGCCGATTTCGCGTGCGCGATCCGCACATCGAATACCTCGCGGGCGCCTTGCTTGCGGAATTAGACCGTCCGAGCGACTTGCAGCAGCTCACCATCGAATCGCTGCGCACCGTCCTCGCCGTCCATTTGGTGCGTCACTATTCGAATTTGGATCAGAGCGCGACACAGATCAACGGAGGACTTTCCCCCGCCCAGTTGCGCCGCGCCATGGATTTCATCCACGGTCATTTGGAAGGACCGATGGACCTGCTCTCGATCGCCGAAAGCACGGGGCTGAGCTCCTACCACTTCGCGCGGCGGTTTAAGCGCGCCACGGGCGTCTCCCCCCATCAATATGTGATCCAGCAGCGGATCGAGCAGGCCAAACGACTGCTTGTCTCGGACGCGCTGCCCGTCGGCGAGATCGCCTATCGGGTCGGATTCAGCAGCCAGAGCCACCTCAATCACCATTTCCGCCGCCTGGTCGGCGTCAGTCCCACACAGTTCCAAAACAAAGCGCAAGTTTAAACAAACACACGCAAGATCTCGGAAGCCGGCGGCCATCGTCTCGTTCTATACTCAGAACGAAACGGCGGCCGCCGTTTTCGTGCGCGTTTCGCGCTCGGATGAACAGTTCTGAGAAAGGTGAAAAAAGATGAAATCCTATTATATCGGCGATGGAGACGGTCTGGAGGCTCTGACGCTCATCGACCGCCCCGAACCGGCCGCCGAGCCGGGCCGCGTGGTCGTGCGCATGCGCGCCTTTTCGCTCAACTATCGGGATGTGGAGATCGCGAACGGCCGGTATGGCGCCGGCCAGAGTCCCCGCCATCTCGTCCCGCTGTCGGACGGCGTGGGCGAGGTGGTCGCGGTCGGCGCGGGCGTCACGCGCCTCGCCGTCGGCGACCGTGTGACGGCGGCGTTCATGCAGGAGTGGATCGACGGCGCGTTTGACGCCGGCGTTCACAAATCCGCGCTCGGCGGCTCCATCGACGGCGTCTTCGCGGAGTATGTCTCTTTCCCGGATTACGGCCTCGTCAAGGTCCCGGGCTATCTGACGGACGAAGAGGCGGCGACGCTGACCTGCGCCGGCGTGACCGCCTGGAACGCGTTATTCGTCGCCGGCAACGCGAAACCCGGCCAGACGATCGTGATCCTGGGAACGGGCGGCGTCGCCATCTTCGCCCTGCAATTCGCCAAGCTCGCCGGTCTCAAAACCATCGTCACCAGCGGATCCGACGAAAAGCTCGCCCGCGCCGCCGCGCTTGGCGCCGACTTTGGAATTAACTATCGCGCCACCCCCGACTGGGACGAAGAAGTCTTAAAACTCACCGACGGGCGCGGCGCGGAGATCGTCGTCGAGATCGGCGGCGAAAACACGCTCCCCCACTCCATCCGCGCCGCGCGCGGACTCGGCTACATCCCCGTCATCGGTTACGTCTCCGGCAAAAGCTTCACCCTATCGCTCATGCCGCTCTTTCTCAAGAACCTGAACATTCGAGGAATCAGCGTCGGATCGCGCCGGATGTTTGAGCAGATGAATGAGACGCTCGCCCAGCGCGAACTGCATCCCGTGGTCGACCGCGTGTTTGAGTTTGGAGAAGCGCGCGCGGCGTTTGAGTATCTGGAGAGCGGCAAGCACTTCGGAAAAGTCGTGATCCGGGCGTAAACGCCTCGTTCACACACAGGTGCTCACGGAGAAAAACAAAGGATTTAGGTATGGATACGATCGTAAAATTTCATCAACTCGGCGGACCGGAAGTGCTCACGCTGGAGCAGTTCCCCTCGCCTCAGCCACAAGCAAATGAAGTCAGAATCCAAGTCGAAGCGTTCGGTCTCAATCGCGCGGAAGCGCTGTTCCGGCGCGGGCAGTATCTGGAGCAGCCGGCGTTCCCGTCCAAGATCGGGATTGAGGCCGCCGGCGTCGTCGAGAGCGTCGGACCAGGCGTCACCCAGGTGCGCGTCGGCGACCGCGTCGCCGTGGCGCCAGGGCAAAGCATGGCGCAATACGGAACGCACGGCGACGCGGCGATTGTGCCCGCCTCCGTGCTGGTGAAGTATCCGGAGAGCCTCTCGCCCATCGAAGCGGCGGCATCCTTCATGCAATACCTCACCGCCTACTTCGCCTTTGTGGAGCTTGCCAACGTCCAGCCGGGACAAACCATTCTGATCACCGCCGCCTCCAGCAGCACGGGCGTCGCCGCCATCGAATTGGCGCACCTGCTGGGCGCGAAGGCGATCGCCACAACGCGAACGCAGGCAAAGCGCCAGGCTGTCTTAAACGCGGGAGCGGACGACGTCATTGTCACGGAGGAAGAGAATTTGCCCGAACGCGTGAAGGAGATCACCGGAGGCAAGGGCGCCGATCTGATTTACGATCCCATCGCCGGCGCCTCGCTTCCCCTGCTCGCGGAATCCGTCGCCTGGGGCGGTCAGATCATCCTTTATGGCTTTTTGGACGATGCGCCAACAGAATTCCCTTTGTTCAGCGCATTCTTCCGAAACTTCGTATTGCGAACGTATATGATCTACAACTTTACAGGGCACGCCGGGTTAGGCATCGCCCGGAACGAGACTGCCTATCAGAAAGGCGTGGCGTTTGTGGTGAAAGCGCTCGCCGAAGGAGCGCTGAAGCCGGTGATCGCGAAGACTTTCCCACTGGAGGAGATCGTTCAGGCGCACCAGTATCTTGAGTCGAATCAGCAAATTGGGAAGATCGTGGTGACGGTGTAAACGGAGTGATTTATTGTTGGGGCTTCGAAGAACGGCCCTCACCCCCACCCCTCTCCCAATTCTGGGAGAAGGGAGTAAGATTTGGATCTTTGATCCAAAAGATCTTAGCTGAAAACTCTGCCTCTGACTCCCCCTCTCCCAGAATTGGGAGAGGGGGCTGGGGGGTGAGGGCCGAATCTTCCAGGTAACTAAACCGCCCCCGCAAGCCACTCCCGCAATTCCCCCACGCTCTTCAATAACGCGTCCGGCGACATTGCCGCAAGCTTCGCCGCGTCGGTAGAATCTGCCCACGCCGCGCCGATCACCCGAACGCCGACTTCGCGGGCAGCGGTGACGTCGGAGGGCGCGTCGCCGACGTAGACGACGTCGGCGGGCGTCATCGCCCACTCCGCCAGCACTTCACGGATCGCTTGGGGTTTGATCGAGCCTTCGGGCGATCCCGGTTTGACAATCTCAAAGTGACCGTTCAGCTCCAGACGCCGCAGGGAGATGGCGGCGCTCTGCGCGCCTTTTCCCGTCACGATCGCCACCAGGACGCCCCGCGCGCGCAGCCAGTCCAGCAATGCAATGACGCCCGGAAACGGGCCGGGGCAGAGATCGTGCACGCGCTCGTATTCCGCGAGGTAGGTGGCGAGACAGGCTTGCCAGTCGCCGGGAATCGCCTTGCGGATGCACCCTTCCTCATTGGGGCCGAACATCGCCTCGATCTCCGCATCGGAAAGATGACGGTCGGCGTGCACCGCGAAGGCGTGGCGGAAGGCGGCGAAGATCACAGGGAAGGTGTCGGCGAGCGTGCCGTCGAGGTCAAAAATGACGCCGCGCACGGGGGCGGTGGTGGGCATGGAAAATCTCCTTTTCGTCGCCTCATGGTACCTTAAGAAAAATAAGACTTGACATTTACTATGTATGCATATATAATGCATACATAGTAAATTTACACTTCAGGAGAAGCTCATGGACACACGGTACTGGATCGGCGTCGTTTCACAGTCTCATGTTGAGCGCGGCGTGGCGGGCGGCTTCGCGCAGCTTTGCCACGGCAAATGCGCGCCGCTGCGCCGGATGAATGTCGGCGACTGGCTCGTTTATTACTCTCCCAAAACAGACATGACGGACGGTGAGCCGCTGCAAATGTTCACGGCGATCGGCCAGGTCGTCGGTGAAAGCGCTTATGAGTACGAGATGAGCCCGAAGTTTATCCCGTTCCGCCGCGACATTGTTTACGCGGCCTGCAAGCCGGCGGCCATCCAGCCGCTGCTGCCCCGCCTGTCGTTCATTCACGATGTCAAACGCTGGGGCTACCCATTCCGCAGCGGTCACTTCGAAATGACGAAGGCGGATTTCGATCTGATCGCCCAGCAAATGGAGGTTCACCATGCGGAATGAGCGCGAGCCGTTTTCCGTGGAGGACGCCGATGACAGCACCGGATTTTTGCTCTGGCAGGTGACGGCGATCTGGCAGCGCGCCATTGCCGCCGCGCTGCGCCCGCACGATTTCACCCAGGTGCAGTACGCCCTGCTGGCGAGCCTGCTCTGGATGTCCGGCCGGGAAGAGTGGATCACGCAGACGATGCTGGCGCGGCATGCGAAGCTGGACATGATGATGACGTCCCAGGTGCTGCGCGCGATGGAGACAAAGGGTCTCGTCGAGCGGCGCGCGCACCCCACCGACACGCGCGCCAAGGTTCTGATGCTGACGGAAAGCGGCGCGGAGCGCATTCGCAAAGCCATCCCGGAAGTCGAGAAGGCCGACGCCGAGTTTTTTCAGGCGGTCTGTTCGCAGCGGCGTGAGTTCCACGCCTCGCTGCGCGCATTGATCGAACAAGCCAAAGATCCAAAATAATCAAGGTCCCAAATAACGAGGAGAGAGATGATGTGGCGTTCCCACTATGAAACAACGACGGATGTTCCGGCGGAAACCCTGTACCGCGTGATTTCAGATATCGAGAATTGGAGCCGGTGGGACGACGAGCTGGAATTCGTTCGTATGGAGGGCGATGTGCGCCCAGGCGCGCGGTTTGTTCTGAAACCTAAAGGCGGTCCCAACGTCTCGATGTCCATCGAATCCGTTCTGCCGCCAAGCCGCCTGGTCGATATCGCCTATCTTCCCGGGGCGAAGCTCAGAACAATCCATGAGTTTTTACCCGCAGGCAATCAAACGACCGTGCGGTTCACGCTGGAAATCTGGGGAATTCTTGGGTTCTTGTGGCGCAAGGCCGTTGGGGAAAAGCAAATCGCAGGAGCGGCGGCGCAAATCGAGGCGCTCGCGCGTTACGCCCGGAGTCTCGATTGACGCGTCCCGCCCCAGCCCTGCGAACACTGCGCGGGGCTGGGGATTTGGATTTACGCGGCCGGCAAAGCGCGCGTCGAACGGCCGGTCATGACGTAGGAGAGGCGCTCACTGATATCGACGGCCAGCTCGGCAATTTCTCCGAGGTGATGGGCTGCGGACAGCAGGTAGGACGCCGTGACGCCGGCGGTGGATCCATGCTCCAGCGCCGCCTGCGTGGATGTCTCCAGGCGATCCAGCGCGTCTTCCGCCTCCAGGCCGCTCAAGATTACTTCCGACGCCCCGCAGAGTTCTTGTGTGTCAAGAATGGCGCTCACCGCTTGCATCATGCCGCGCGCCACGCCGATCAGATGGAGAAGGTCGTTCGGCGCCTGCCCCCGACCGCTCATCGGCAGCCGGGAGGTGATCCGAGCGATCTTCCGCGCGTGCTCGCCGATCCGCTGAAGGTCCATCGCGATGGTCACGGCGCCGCTGATCTGCCGAAGGTCCCGGCCTACCGGCTGCTGCAAGGCGATGATCTCCAAACAATGCTTTTCGATTTCGATCTCGCAAAGATCCACGGTCTCGGCCCCGCGCAGCATGATCTCCGCCATTTCCGTATTGCCATAGGCGAGCGCCTGCGTCGCCTGCGCCAGCAGCGCATCCACCGTCGTCGCCATCCGGGTCAGCGAAGCCGACAGCGTCTTCAATTCTTCACAGTAATGTTTGCGTGTCATTTGCTCCCGCTCCACCCCTTTCTCTGTACTGGCGGTCGTCACGCCGCCTCGGAAATCTCTATGTCACGATCGCCGGACACGTCATCCGAAAGCGGGGCCGCGTCCGTGCTGGCCAGAAACTCCGACAGCGCGTCGATCGCCTTCTGCGAGACGCCGCAGACCATGGTCTTGCCCTGCCGATGGATCGAGATCAGGCCCGCGAGACGCATCTCCTTGAGATGATGCGAAACCTTGGCGGTGATCTTTTTCGATCCGCTCACGACGCGAGAAACTTCGCCGACCGTAGGACCGACTGACATCCATTTGTCCTCGCCGTCCTCCACGGTGACGGGCCAGCACCGGTGACGCAAATAGCGGAAGATCCGAATACGCGTCGGATCTCCCAGCGTTTTGAACATCAGCGCCAGATCCTTGGCCGATTCGACCGTTTTCTCTTTTTTTGGCATCTTACAATAATATTACCACATTTCGCATACCGTTTGAATGTTCAGCGTACTGATGGCGATTTCCCCGTAACAATTCTTCTGGCAATCTGCCGATAATGGATTACCCGCGCCCAAAGAGACACGCATCCCCGCGCGGAAAAAGCGTTGAAGATCCTGGGGCGCCATGGTATGATAGTACCGATGTGTCTCAGAAAGATTGCGTGGTCCGTGTGAGCAAATCCCATATTCCAACAACTGCCGCCGCACAGAGTTCTTTTCCCCAGGACAAGGCGACGATCGATTTGATGAATGAGACTGTGCGCCGGCAATCGATTTTGATCGCCACGCAGCACGAGATCGCTCATGCGGAGCGCGAGCTGGACGCCGTGCTGTCGATTGTCACGCGCCGCGCGCAGGAGCTTTCCGAGGCGGACGGCGCCGTGGTGGAGATGGCCGACGGCGATGAAATGGTTTACCGGTCGGCGAGCGGCTCCGCCGCCCAGCAGATCGGAATGCGCCTGAGCCGCCACACCAGCCTTTCCGGCCGGTGCGTGGGCGAAAGCCGCGTGCTTTCCTGTGAGGATAGTGAGACCGATCCGCGCGTCAACCGTGAAGCCTGTCGCAAGGTCGGCCTGCGCTCCATGGTGGTCGTGCCGCTGCAATTTCTGGGGCAGACGATCGGCGTGCTCAAGGTTTACTCGTCCCGCCCGAACGCCTTTGGCGACGCGGTTCTGCCGCTGCTGGAGATGATGGTGAGTTTGATCGTGGCCGCGATGAGCGCCGTCTCCGAGGCCGAAGCGCGCAAGGCGCTATCGATCAGCGAAGCGCGGCAGCAGACTTTGCTGCGCGATGTGCTCGCGAGCGTCACCGAAGGAAAGCTGCGGCTTTGCAGCTGCGCCGATGATCTGCCGGAGCCGCTGACGCCGTTCGGCCAGCCGGTCACCCTGGCGGAAAGAATGGGCCTATGCGAGCTGCGCAATTTGGCGCAGGAAGCGGCCCGGTTCGCCGGCCACCCGGAAAGCCGTCAGAGCGATATCGCCACGGCCGCCAGCGAAGCGGGAATGAACGCCATGGTCCACGGCGGCGGCGGCGTCGCTCGGGTCTTCACTGGAGCAAATGGGATCGTGCGGATCCGCGTGGAAGACCATGGATCGGGGATCGCCATGGAAAACCTGCCCAAAGCAACCCTCGCCCGCGGCTTCAGCACTAAAGCGACCCTGGGGCACGGCCTCAAAATGATGCTGGAAACCAGCGACCGTCTGTACCTCTTGACCGGCCCCAGCGGCACCACCGTGGTCATCGAACAAGAAGAAAATCCCCCGCTCCCCGCCTGGCTCGCCGACGCCTTCGAATAAGCCATCCCCCGGCTCTACATCGCGTCGACGGCCCACGCGGGCGGCGGCGGGGTTCGGTCCTGCTCCAGGACGATGGTCGTGCCGGTTGGACCGGTGAGCAGATACATGCGGTCCACGGTTTGCAGCATGAGCCAGAAGCCGTGTCCAAGGCTTCCCGCCGTCGTCCAGCCGCGCTCCAGAGTGGCTTTGGGAAGGTTCTCCATCAAGATCCCGGCGCCTTTGTCTTCAATCCACACTTGAACCGTCTCCGCACCGTCGCCGCAAACGCGGGCCGCGCCGCCGCCAGCGTGCACGATGGCGTTCATGGCCGCTTCGGACACCGCCGTAATCAGATTCTGCCAGCGCAGATCACTGAAGCCGAGCGCGATGGCGGCCTCCTTTGTGGCGTTCCGCAGCAGGCGCATGTCGCTGGACGCGATAAGCGGGACGTTCGCGAAGGTTATCGGGAAGCTTTCCGGCAGCTCGTGGGGATGGTCGATCAGCCGAAGCTTTCCTTCGGTGACGCTCGCGAGGATATCGCGCAGAAAGACACGCTGTCGCAGCTCCGCCGCCTCGACTTCCCGGCGCAGGCGGCTTTCGGCGGCTTCCGCGCTTTTCCTCTGGGTGATATCGCGCAGATACGCCGTAAAGATCGTCTCCCCGTCAATCGCAACCGGGATAATCGACACCTCCACCGGAAATTCCGATCTGTCTTTGCGCCGTCCCAGCAGCTCCAATTGCCGTCCGGCGATTCCCCCATCGCTGACCACAAGATAGCGTTCGACGCCTTCGCCCGACGCGTGGGACGGCGGCGCGATCAGCTCCGGCATCGATCGGCCTAACACATCCTGCCGCCGGAATCCGAACGCCTGCTCCGCCGCCGGGTTAAACTCCACGATCGTGCCGCTGGCGTCCACCGTGATGATGCAGTCGATCGCGACATCCAGAATGGCGGCCTTGCGCATCTCGCTCTGCTTCAGCGCCTGCTCGGTCGCCTTGCGGTCCGAGATATCCTCGGCGATCCCATAAACGCCAATGACCGCGCCGTTCACGACCAGCGGCACATTGGTCACATAGATAGCAACCCGCACCCCGACTTTGTGAACGATCGACACTTCATAGTGCTGCGGCGGCCCCTCGGCGGCGGCGGCGAGATGGCTCAGCGTGCGCGCCAGATCGTCCGGCGCGATCAATTCGGCGCATGACATTTCCAGCAGCTCCGACACATGGTATCCGGTCAGAAGCTCGCACGAATGATTCGCGCTTAGGAATTTGCCGTTCAAATCGAGTGAAAAAATGGCGTCGGGATGGTAGTCAAAGAGAGATTTGAACCGCTGCCGGCTTTCCGCCAGATCCTGCTCTGTGACCCGGTGGTCCGTCAGGTCCATCGCCAGGATCGCGAAACCAAGCACTTCCCCGTTCGGGCCGATGTTCGGCATATACGATCCACGCGTAAACCGCGTTTGCCCGTCCGGCCAGGTCAGCTCCTGCTCGTAAGCGCTGGGCGCGCCCGCCAGCGCCTGATCGATCGTCGGCTTCACCGCGTCAAAGACCTGATCGCCCAGGACTTCACGCATATGCCGCCCCACGAGCTCCGTGTGCGGACGGCCGATCCATGTCGTGTAGGTCTGATTATTAAACCGATATCGCATCTCGGAATCGACGTAAGCAATCAGCACGGGAAGCGCGTCGGCGGCAAAACGCAGAGCCGCTTCGGAGTCTTGAACGCCGGCCTCGATCCCCGCATGGCGGTTCGTTAAGATAAGCTCGAATTCGTTGCTCAAAGGATCGTTCTTTCCATTCGGACCAATTCCACGGCAAGTTCGCTCTGCTCACATTATACAACGTTCCGGTCTATGTTTCCGCATGACTCGGGCGGGGTATTTCTCTTTGTCGCGAAACGATCCGCGAAGAAAGAATCATACCATGGGATGCCTGCTGCCTCTCGGTCGAAACGGATGCATCGGCTGCGCCGGATGCGTCATTCCGCTGATTTTTACGCTTGTCTGTCTGAGCGCATTTCCCGCTTACCGCGCCTGGACACATCACGCCCAGCTCCTTCCTCCAGCCGCCGCCTCTGCGGCGCGACCGCGTTTGCCGCATCATTAAATGTCATCAGACTTAAAACGCCTGTATGCTTGATATAACATGGTAAACTAACACAGAATTGAAATTCAGCGGGACGAAATTCGATGGCAAACCAACTAAAATTCAGTGTAAGTAGAATGCTCTCCGTATAAATGGATGCTCATATGGCAGTCCTATTAAACGACAGCTAAAACAATACTTCCTCTTCGGCTCCTTTCAAATAACGGACAATTTTCATGTGTATTGAAGTTTTTCTTGGGTCGGACCAGCCACAGCCTATCACGCCCAACGATGGCTCATGGCCGTCCATACAGCTGCGTGAGCTTAGAGACGAACAGGAAATCGTTCGAAAGCATTTCTCGAAACCTTTCGTATATGTAATAGGCGCTGGCAACGCCTGTTCTTGCGTATTTAGATACACCCCACAAAGCACTGGATGCAGTGACAAGGGGCCGGAGTTTGTGAAGCTTTTACACGATATCGTGGAAGACGCGGCGCAATCGGGCACAGCAGAGGTGTATTGCTGCTGGTGGAATGAATTGCAGCATCCACCTTTCTCCTGCATCAATGTCAAGCCCAATCACTTTGGCGGAGAGCGTTTCGGGTTTTCCTGCGGCGAAATACTCACGGTTGTATCCAGCTCGTATGAAGAGTTCACAGGATCATTCACGGGTCTGAAACAGCAAATTACCGAGGGCGACGAAGTTTACATCCGTGGCATTGTTCACAATGAAGCAGAGCGATCACTCAAAATCAGCTTCGGTCGCGATCCTTATACATTACTGGCTGACAGAGCGATAGTGTTCAAAGACGTATGGGACTATTTGGATACGCCACGACCCTATGAGCCCCCAGTCGATGAAGAAATAGGAGAATGGGATGACGAGGAAGAGATTGTTTCTGAGGAATCCGCCTCCTTCGATGCGCTTCTCGGAATTCACGAAAATGCGGAGGATCAAGAGACAGCCTATCAAATCAATACCGCGCTTCGCACTATAAGCTTTCGCACGGCCAATCCCCCGGTGTTATCTCTAGCCGCTGAAGAGATTATAGGAATTGTATGATCGCTCCGGAAGAATACCTATTTCAACAGATGTGATATAATTTAGTAGGAGCTTACGGATTTACGCATGGAATATCAATTTTTGAATGCTACACCCTCGACATCAGGCTCTACTTCCAACAATCATTTCCTCGCCTAATAAAAACCATAATTCCCTCGTCAAGCAATCTTCTGTCCGCAATATGTCTACTTTATATTTGCAGGAGAACGAACTTGTCGGGAAAGACTATTTGACAAACCAATATGCCATCTCCCACACGGATTCGACGACTCACTTCGGATGATTTTGACGCTTACCAATCCGCCCTGCTGAGAAGCGTGGCCGATCAGCCGGAATGTTTCCGTATTACCGAGGAAGACATCACAGGCTCCCCGTCTCCATTCGACGACGAAACGGAGGACGACTTCACGCTCGGCGCATTTCGTGAAGACGACGCGCTCATCGGAGCCGTGAGCCTGCGCCGCGAACGGCAAGTCAAGCTCCGTCATAAGGCCTTGCTCTTTCGGATGTTCGTGGCTCAGGAGGCGGCGGGGCGAGGCGTGGGGCGCGCGCTCATTCGGGAAGCAATCCGTCAGGCTCGCCTGCGCCCGGGGCTGGAGCGGATCAACCTGACGGTGATCGCCTCCAATGAACGCGCCAAAGCGCTCTATACATCGGAAGGGTTTGTCCGTTTCTCCATGGAAAAACAGGCCGTTCGGAGCGGAAAGATCGATCTGGATGAGGAGATGATGGCGCTGGAGCTCCATCCATCGTGACACAATGCATAGGGCGTTCTCCCTTGGAAACCGTCCTATGCATTGCCATGTCACTTTAAGTGATTAAACTTATCGGACCTGATTGTCGTGCTTCTGTCGATAGATCGCATGACTGGTCCGATTTTCCTCACGACGCATACGCGCTCGTTCGCTCGGGGTAAACCGGTCGCCCGTTTCGCGCAGATGATGCTCCTGACGATGGAGACGCCATTCGCGCCGGTTCAGATGCGCCGCCTCGCGGCGTGTGAGCTGGCCGCTGCGCTCGCCCTGCACAATCCGCTCATGCTCATGATGCAGGCGCGCATTGATGCTATGGGTGCGATGATATGTGTCAGCCTGAGCGGCCATCGGAATCATCATTGTCCCCATCAGCGCCGCAGGGACCAGCAGCTTCGAAAAGATCGCTTTCATACTTGCTCCAATCTTTCAATAACTTCGCCGGCATCGGTCGGTGTTTTCTCGCCGTCCCTGGCGCCGATCCCGATGCGACACCTCTATTGACGCAGCCGCCCCCGCAGATGTTCCAACAATGACCAATACTATTCCGTCCATCCAGCCCGGAATACAAACCTTTAAGGAAATGGCAGCTTCCCGGCAAATCATCATGCGCGGTCGCTTCCATGCGCCGCGATCTCCGCAGTGTCACGCTCGAAACTATCGCAGATCGATCCCAGAAATTTCGCGGCGCCGAGGCCGTTTATCAAGCGATGATCGAAACCAAGCACAAGATTGACCATTAAGCCGCCGTTTTGCGGATAGGTGTCGCCGATGAAGAGAATGGCGATCGCGGGCGATACTAGCACGGGAATGGCGTCCGTCACGCCGGCGCCGATCATGGAGCTGAGCAGTAATGGGACAGGCTCGCTCATTTGATCCTCGCCGTGGCGAGCCCGGCGCATGCTGTCATTGGTCGCCTCGCGGAAGGCGGGGAGGTCCAGTGTGTCGGCTTGCTTTACGACCGCAGTGGTTAGTTCGTCATTTCGCAGCGCCACCGCGAATCCCAGATTGATGTGGTCAAACTGCCGAACACGCGAGGAGCCAATCAGGATCGAGCGAAATTTCGGATGCGACGCCGCCGCTCGCGCGGCGGCAAAGGCGATCAATTGGAACCTTGTCACCTGCGCGCCGCCCGGAATCGAGCGCGCTTTCTCGCGCGCCTTCTCGACGGCGCCCCAGTCAAGCGTGCGTTTCACGACGGCGAGTATCGGACCGTTGTCACGATCTTGCCGCGCGCGCGTGATGAAGATGCGCTGACTGGGGGTAAGTTCACTGTCCACGTATTCCTGCGCGAGCGCGAGCTTACTGGGAGCGGGCTTGGCCGGCTTGTCTTTCTGCTCGATGTAGCGCAAAATATCGTCTTCGGTCAAGGTTCCAGTGGCTGAGGGGATCTGGGAGATCAGTTCGTCCGCGATCTGCAATTCCCGGCACAGAGCGCGCGATCTGGGCGGAATTCGGCGTGTGACGGCGCTGCTGGCGGCGGACGTCGTCAGCCGCGCGATGGGAGCTCCGACCGCGACCGTCTCGCCTTCCTCGGCGAGCCATGCGTCCAGAACCCCGCTGTGCGTGGCTTCCACCTCCACGTTCGCCTTATCGGTTTCCATCGCGAACAGCGGCTCATCCTGTTCGATCTTGTCGCCATGTTTTTTGAGATGAGCGATGATCCGCACTTCCCGCAAGCCTTCGCCCATTTGCGGCGCTCGGACCAATATTGTGTCGCTGTCTGTCACTGAAGCACCTCGACCACCGCAGCGATCACGCGATCGACGCTGGGCAGTATTTGATATTCTTGTTCCACGCAAAATGGCATGTGAACATCCATCCGGGAAACCAATCGCGGCGGCGCGGCAAGCATGTAAAACCGGTCGATCTCCGTCGTTATCTCCGAGACAATGGCCTGACCGAAGCTGCACGTCAAGACATCCTCCTGAACGATGACGATCCGCCCCGTCTTCCGTAGAGAATTGGTGAGCGATTCCCAGTCGCAGGGTACAAGAGAGCGCAGGTCGATGACCTCGGCGGAGATACGATCGTTTTGTAACCGCGACGCCGCCTCCATGCAGATCTCGAC
Organism: Capsulimonas corticalis; assembly: GCF_003574315.2. GTDB lineage: Bacteria > Armatimonadota > Armatimonadia > Armatimonadales > Capsulimonadaceae > Capsulimonas > Capsulimonas corticalis. The sequence goes on from NZ_AP025739.1 coordinate 7,469,815, forward strand.
GCAATTACCCCAGGCGACGAGTGTCACATCGGTTCCTTCGCGGCGGATCGCGGCGCTTCCGAATGGAACGACGGCGTAGTGCTCGACGGGAACCCGCTCCCTCAGCAAGTGCTTGGGCAGTAAAATGACCGTCGGATCGTCGTCATGCGCGGCGGCCCAAAAGAGTCCCGCCGCGTCCGCAGGCGTGGAGGGAACGGCGACGCGCAAGCCCGGCATATGCGCCAGCAGCGCCTCGTTGCTCTGGCTGTGCCAAATCCCGCCTCCAGGGATATAGGCGCCGTAGGGCGCATAAAGCACAAAGGGACAGGTCCACTCCCCGCCGGAGCGCCACCGAAGCGTCGCGGCTTGATTGTAGAGCTGATTGAGCGCTGTCCCGATGAAGTCCATGAACTGGAGTTCAAAGATCGGCCGGATGCCCGTGGCGGCCAATCCCACCGCCGCGCCGACAATCGTCGCCTCCGCCAGCGGCGAGTTCAACACGCGGCCGGGAAACGCGCCGCTCAAACCGCGCGTCAGACCAAACACACCGCCCTTGGGGTCTTCCACATCCTGACCGAAGATAAGCGTGCGCGGGTCCGACGCCAGCGAGGCTCGGAGAACGCCATTGACGGCGTCCACCATCGTGGGCAGCACGGGCGCCGGAGACGGCAAGGATAACGAGAGATCGGGATAGCGCGATGTCGCGGGGCCGTAAAGATGCTGGGCGATATCCCCGCTGTCCGGTCCCGATTCCTCAGCCGCATTCTCATACGCGGACCGGACCCGGCCTTTGATTTCCTCGCGGTCCGCATGCAGCGACGCAGCGGTCACCACGCCGTTCGCGATCAGTTTTTCCGACAAGATTTTTATGGGATCGTTGGCCTGAGCGGTTTCCAGATCGCCGGCGGAGCGGTAGACGCGATGATCGTCCGCGCTGGTATGGGAATCCAGACGATCGATCCGGCACCAAAGGATTCCCGGCCCGCCGCCGGCCCGTGCTTTCTCGACCAGCCCTCTCCCGCGTACGAAGACGTTTTCGGCGTCGCGGCCGTCGATCGCCGTAATCAGCTCCGGAGCGAATATTCCAAGGTGCAGGGGCGTCATCGTATCGGTCGGAGTGCTAATCCCGTACTTGTTGTCCTCCACGACAAACACGATCGGGAGGCGCTCCTGAACGGCGAAGCAGACCGCCTCGTAGAATTCTCCCTGGCGTGTGGCGGCGTCGCCAATAAAGCACAGGGAAACATTCATCGGATCATCGTCACGGCCCAGCAGCTTCTTGGCCCAGGCCGCTCCCGCCGCAGGCAGGCACTGTGACCCAGTCGGGGTGGCGGCGGAAAAGAAGCCCAGTTCCCGGGACGAAAGATGACTGGGCATATTCCTGCCGACCGCGCTGGACGACGCCTTGGCGAAAAACACGCGCGCCGTTTCCTCGATCGACACGCCGCGCGCATACGCGACGGCCTTATCCCGATAGTAGGGAAAGATATCGTCGTTTGGCTTCAGCAGATAAACTAACGCGGCAAGCCCTTCATGACCGGAACAGGACACGTGAAAGGAGCCCGCGCCTTGCCTGACAAGTACGCCTTCGCGCCGGTCTCCTTCACGCGCGGTGACCATTGTGAGAAGCAGGTCACGAGCGGACATAAGAAAGTGTGGGTCTAGCATTGATCGCTGTCCTATTAATGATATCGCCATTCTGCGATCGACATGGCCTGACGCGAATTGAATCGGGACAACGCGGAAGCGGTTGCGATGAACTATGGCCGCCAGCTTCGCCGGCAGCGTTAAGATACGTAATTCTCATTACCGCATCGGGCAATGACAATGGTGGGGCCGAGGGAATATGGGTGATTGCGGCTCAAATTAACCTTGTAGATCGTATGACAAGACAATAGCAGATGATACCCAATGAGCGACCAATCCTGCCGATTTATTTGTTGCGGCTTCTTGTGGAAGGCTTCTGCGCCTTGCCGCGCTTTGCCGAATTCGAGCCGGGTTTCTCGGAAATTTTCGCGGCGGCCTGCGGGAGATGCGCGTTGCGCTCTCTCAATATCACATCAATCTGCTTCTGCGTGACGCTGGAGGGAAGCACCTCGATCACTCTTCCGTAAATATTGCTGAGCGGAGTCCACCCATTTTCCCTGCCGTCTCGCCGGCAGATCAGAAACATCCAATCCTCTTTCTCATGCCGGATCTGCTTGATCATATGCGTATAATGGTAGGGGCCGACTTTGCAAAAGACAACCTGCCCGCGCTCCAGCATCTCCGGGGCGCCCACCGGCGCGTAGACACACTTTTGACGATGCTTAATGATCGGATCCATCGAATTTCCAGGCTCTCCGAACACCACGGTCTCGCCGTTTTTCAAGCGTTCAATATAGGCGTCTCTGCCCACGATCTTATTCGCGACATCGTCCGTATGAACGGAGCGATCTTCATTTATTCCCATGTAAAATTATTATCCACTTTTGTCGTCTTCCCAAAACAAATTGGGTAAATATATCTTTCACAACCTACGTCCATCGGTGATTGAACAAAACGGAAATTACATCAGTCACACTTTTATCGTAAGACAAATTTGGATCGCGATCGCCGATAATCTCTGGACAAACGGAGTATAGTTTAAGAGCATAAATGCATTCTATTGAAAGAAACTTTTAACAATTTCAATAAAAACAAGTATTCAGTTTGGCGCTTACGCGGTATAATAGCCGACAGCGTTATCCCACGCAAGTTCAATCTCAAATGCAAGGATGTAAAATATATGGCCATTGAATGGTACTCCACCTCGGCAGCCGCCACAGTTCAACAGACTGATTATAAAATCGCGAAATCGACCATCGTACTCTCTGAGCAAGGTCAAGGAAAGCTACCCGATGGGACTTCCGTCAAACTAGGTTATGACGCCGATCGCAATGGAATCGCCATCGCCCCGGCTTCGGAAGGCGACAAAACCGCGTTCAAAATCGCGCGGCGCGGACGTGGAATCCAGCAGCAAATCGCGGCCAAGAAGTTATTTCAGCGCTTTGGAATTGACCCCATCGCCAATGCAGTCGAAGGAAATTTTGAAGAAATCGATGGAGTAATCTTTGCATCGCTTTCCGGCAGCGGCGCTCCAAAGCGACGCCGCCGCACCAAGGCGGAAATGGCCGCAGCGCAAGCAGCGGAATAGTTTTCATTCCTTCGGACCATTCCCGGTTTAATGCTTGATTTCACCGGGAACAGGCCGTTCTGCGCCGCGTTTATTTCTTCCAAAGATCGAACCAATTCGGCCGTTAATATCGCCATGGAAATGGCGATATTAACGGCCGTTCCTCCCTCCATAGATCCCGTCTTCTCAAAACAAATTGTCTCCCGTCCTCCATATTCATCGTTTCGCTTGGTGATTTCCAGGTGCTGGGAAGAATAGCGGGTTCAGGATTGGGAGAAGGGATCGCGGCGGTCAAGAGAAAACAGTTCCGTGATAAAAAACGAAAAAACCGTAAAATCGAAGCACGCGCTCGATCTTACGGTCGTTTTCTACTGGCGGGGATGACGGGACTTGAACCCGCGGCCTCTGCCTTGACAGGGCAGCGCTCTAACCAATTGAGCTACACCCCCATGGCCTTTTCGCTTTTTCCGCACTTCTCAGTAGCGGGCGAACGAGAACAAGTATACCCGGCGCTTCCCCCGGTGTCAATACCCTATCGCCAATATTTTCTAGAAGCCTTTTCGTATTGACGACCCGCTCCCCTCCTGCCATAATGGTGGCATCATGACAAAACTCACCACCGCCTTCCTGGGCGTCGCCCACATTCACACGCCGGATTTCGTACGCCGTCTCAATGCACGAAGCGGCGAGATCACCGTCAAATATGTTTATGACCGAGAAGCTGAGCGCGGGACGAAAGTCGCGGGCGAAGTGAACGCGCAGTTCGTATCCGATGTGGACACGATTCTGAACGACTCCGAAGTCACCTCCATTATCGTCTGCTCTGAGACGAAATTCCACGAGGATCTCGTAATCCGCGCGGCCAAGGCGGGCAAGGATCTCTTTGTCGAGAAGCCTTTGGGATTCGGGGCGAAAGATTCGCAGGCGATCGCCGCCGCGATCAAGGAGGCGGGAGTTCTGTTCCAAACAGGCTTCTTCCAGCGCAGCAGTCCCATCAACCAGTTTATCAAGCGTGAGATCGAGGCCGGCAACCTGGGCAAGATCACCCGCGTGAGCTACTCCAACTGTCACCAGGCGGCGCTGGACGGCTGGTTCGACACCGACTGGCGTTGGCTCGCCGACAAATCCCTCGCCGGCGGCGGCGCGATGCTGGACCTGGGCGCGCACATGCTGGACCTGATCATAGACACGATCATCCCCAGCGAAGGCGAAGTCACGAACCTCGCGGCGGCGCTCGGCAACAAGGGCGGCCGCTATGGAACGGAGATCGACGAGTTCGGCACGGCGCTCCTCACCTTCGCCTCCGGCGCCACGGCGGTATTCGACGCCAGCTGGATCGATCCCAAACTGCGCTCCGCCTGGGAGATCTATGGAACCGAAGGGCAGATTCAGGTCGCCGGAAATGACGTCCTGTACTTCTCCCAAAAAGTTGAAGGCGCGGACGGCTCCGCCGTCACCGACCTCCCCGAAAACGCGCCGCACGCCTTTGACCTGTGGGTCAACGCCCTCCAGGGCAAAGAACTCGTCGTCCCGCTCGTCAGCGTCGATCAAGCCGCCCTCGGCAGCACACTGATGGAGCGCATCTACATCGCGGCGGGGCGGACGACACGGTAAGCGATCAGGTTCGCAGTTAGGAGGGGTTCTTTCTTATGTACGAAGGTGAGTTCATCCACACGCAACAAAACTTAGACGACCGCAACAGTTGGCTCACCGTCAATGCCGCAGAAGTAGAACCCTTCCTTACTGCCCCGCGTGACTGCACAATTTTTACGTATAGCCGTTCAGAGCCTTCGGATCGGGCGACAACTCGATATGGCGGCTTGCCCTATTGGCCGAAAAACCGTCCGTGGCCCATTTGTTCAGGACATGGACAGCATCAAGCCATGTCGATGCCCTATGTCGGGCAAATCGATTTTCGTCACACTCCAGAACACGACGCCATTCCTGGTGATGTATTGGTGCTGCATTACTGCTTTAAGTGCTCCACCTGGAACAGTCATGAGCGTCACACCGATCCAACCTGCGTTCTAACATGGTTAAGCAATATTCCTGACGAAGACATAATCCAAGCAGACGATTTGCCTGCCTTCAGCAGCTCAGATGTCATTGGCCCTTTCTATGGCGCCCCTTGTATCACAGAAGACTATGAAGCTCCCAGCGAGTCTTACGGCGGAAATATTGCGGGCGAAAGTTATACGTTTCTGCAATTCACTCTGCAAGGGACAAAAATCGGAGGGTATCCGCCTCGCATTCAGGATGATTCTGTTGCGCCTGCACAGAAGTTTTTATGCGCCTTTGGTTCAATCCAACCGGCTGGGCTTGGCGAGACAGGCTATCACGGCGACGTATGTTGGGGGGATATGGGAAGTTTGATTGTTTATGTATCCAACAACCACCCCGGTGTGCTCTCCTGGTCAATTCAAAGCTATTGATCGCAAGCAAGGATAGGTTACACCGCCTCCGCCTCATAGTACTCCCCATTTTTCCTCACTTCCACCCGCGCGCCAAACAGCGCCGACAGATTCTCCGTCGTCAGTATTTCCGCCTTTGGCCCGTCTCGGAAAATCCGGCCGTCTTGCATTAAGATCACGCGCTGGATTTCCGGTAGGATCTCCGTAATGTGATGCGTGACCAGGATCAGGGTTTTGCCCTGGGCGGCAATTCGGCGCAGGGTTTCCAGAAAACGGCGGCTGGCGACGAGGTCGAGGCCCGTGGTCGGCTCATCCATCAGCAGGGCGCGGGGGTCTCGGACCAGGGCGCGGGCAATAAGAACGCGGCGGGCTTCGCCGGTGGACATCTGCTCCATGGGCTTTTGCGCCAGATGCTCCCCTTCCACCCACCTCAAGGCCGTGCGCGCCGCCGCGTGCATGTCGGGGGTGACGGTATGGTGGCTCGCCAACCCCTGGCTGGCGAAGAAGCCGGAGATGACGGCGTCGTAGCCGATCAGTTCGCTGTCGGTCGTGAAGGCCAGGTGGACGTCGGCGGAAACGATCCCGAGCAGCGCGCGCAGGTCGAAGACGTTCCAGCGGTCCTGGCCGAACAGGCTGATCGATGGGCGATTGTCCGGGTGCGCCAGGGCGTAGTGCTGGCGCGTGATGAGTTTGATCAGCGTGGATTTACCGGATCCGTTCGGGCCGACAATGGCCGTATGTTCGCCCTCGGCGATCTCCAGCGAAAGCGCGTCCAAAATGTGGCGGCCGTTCCGCGACACCGTAGCCTCGTCGATCTTCAGCAGAGGAGCGCCGGATTTTGTGATTTCGTTCATCGGGTCTCCTGAATGGGATGCGTTTCTTTTGTGACGTGTTCGATAATCCCGCCAAGGAGGGTTTCGGCAGCGGCGCCTCGGGAGAAGACGGGTAGTTTGTCCCAGCTTAGCGCGCGAGCAGCAAACTGCGTTTGAAGTCTGGACCGAGCTCGGCGAGGGTGAGTTTGATATCGACGGGGCCTTGCGCGTAAGCGGCGACTTCGTAGGGATCGAACCAGAAGCGCAGACCGTCCGGCTCCACGACAAAGCGATTGAGCTGGGTGGGTGAGAGCTGGACAACTTCGCCGATAAAGTCCGCGCGCGAATCGTGATGGAGCTTGTCCATCAATTTTGTCTCGACCTGCTTGCGGTAATCGGAGCCGTTCGTGAAGAAGTCCTTGAGAAACATGCGCTGGGGCTTACCGTCCACCTCGGCAAAGTTGTACATCACGCGATAGGAATTGCCGTGGGCGCCGTCCGTGTACTCATAAAACTCCATGCCGACGCTGTAAAGGCGCGGAAACCAGTAGCGCTGATACATCGGGCTGGCGTCGAAACCATAGGGGTTTCGGGGCGGTTCTTTAGCCGTCTCCTGAAGCGCCATGCGCACAAACGCCTGCTGCTGCTTTCGCACATCGGCGGCGATCGTGCGGTTCGCCAGCTCCGCCAGCGGCGTGTTGCTTCGCAGGACCGGATATTTGCACGTCGCCTCATAACGCTTGGCGCGCGACGCATGAATCGTGCGCAGTTTCGTCGGCGCCTGCGCGGTGGCGGCGGCCACGCAGGACAGCACGGCGACTGCGGCAGTCAAAGAAGCGAGACGATGGGATGTGATCATGCGGTTTCTCACGCGAAACGGGCGGTTACTTGGCGGCGCGTTTTTGCGCGAGTTCGATCTGCCGCTGGCGCTCGGTGGCGCGGCGGCGCTTTTGCTCCGTCAGGCCGTCGTGGCAGTGCGGACAGCAAATGCCTTCTTCGTACTTCTCCGAAAGCTTGTCATCCGCCGTAATCGCGCCGCCGCAGCCGAAGCAGCGGATCAAATCGCCGGGCTGCAATGCATGGTCGACCGCGACACGCTCGTCGAAGACGAAACACTCGCCGCGCCAGCGGCTCTCCTCCGCCGGAACCGTCTCCAGATACTTGAGGATGCCGCCCTGCAAATGGTAGACCTCCGGGAAGCCCTGGTCGATCATATAGGCCGACGCCTTTTCGCATCGGATCCCGCCGGTGCAGTACATCGCGATCTTTGTGTGGCGCTCCGGGTCGAGGTTGGCGCGGACGAATTCGGGGAAATCGCGGAACGTCCGCGTGTTCGGATCCACCGCGCCCTCGAACGTCCCGACCGCGACTTCGTAATCGTTGCGGGTATCGATCAACAGCACGCTGGGATCGGCGATCAGATCGTTCCATTCCTCGGCGGGCACGTAAACCCCGACCTGACGGATCGAGCCGGCGCCGGGATCGCCCAGCCCCATGATCTCCCGCTTCAGGCGCACTTTCATGCGGGCGAAGGGAATGGTCTGGGAGTAGGACTCTTTGTGCTCCAGATCGGCAAACGGGCCGAGCGAACGCAGGCGCGCAAGCACCGCCTCCACGCCCGCGCGCGGGCCGGCGATCGTGCCGTTGACGCCTTCGGGGGCCAGGAGGATCGTCCCGCGCACGCCGCCGGCGTCACAGACGGCGCGCAGCGGCTCGCGAAGCTCGGCGAACTCGGGGAAAGGAATAAATTTGTAGAAGGCGGCCACGAGATATTGAGACGCGGCGGCTTCCTCGGATTGCATGTTCATACCAAGAGACATGATACCCGACACCGCCGATTACGTCAGCGGCTGCGGGCGATTACGTCAGCGGCTGCGGGCGATTACGTCAGCGGCTGCGGGGCGATTTCCGCAAGCTGGGCGGGAGTGGGGAAACCGCGCACACGAAAACGCGGCGGGTAGAGGTCCTGCGCTTCGAACAGATCGCCGGCGACGGCGGCGACACGCTCCCAGGGCGCCGCGCCGAGCAGGACGATGCCGCCGGCGGGGTCACGCTCGCTCAGCAGGATCTGATCCGCGCGGGGCAGCAGACTATCGACATCCCGCGCCCAGGAGGCCGAGGCCGTGACGACGCCCGTTTTTTTATCCCGGTACGCCATGTACTCGGCGACGAAGATATCGGTGTTGTCCTTCGCATGCAGGGCGTTGAGGGAATTGGCCTGCTGCTGATAGTACTGCGCGAGCGCCTGGGCCGAAAGCAGCTTCAGCAGCGCATGGGCCGGATGCTCCGGCGGCGGCAGGTACGCTTCCCAGCGCGCTCCGAGCTGAAAGGCGAAGCCGGACATCGGGCGAGGTTTCTGAAGCACGTCCTGCGCGTACTTCGCCATTGCGACCAGCCCCTCAGGATCCTCGCTTCCGGTGACGATCAGCACATCGCGGCTCGGGACCATCGCGACATGGCGTCCCTTCACGGCCAATGACGGAACGATCTCGGGCAATGGAAGGCGTGACGCGTCGTAGTTATCACGCCACTCGGAGAGATAGAGACCAGAGCGCAGCGTTTTGAATCGGGAAGGACCGTCCGAAAGAAGATTTTGCGCGCCGAGCGACAGCGCCTCCTCGAAGGTCATCCCCCACTCCGCCAATTGATCGCGGCTGACCGAACGAATCGCCTGCGGCAGATCGTAGACGACCTCGACCGTGAGATGGTCGCCCAGGACGCGATACGGAGTGTCCATGGCCTGCGCGCCGCCAACGCGGTTTTCCAGCTTGAGATGCTCGAAGATGATCCGCTCCCGGACGCGCGCGCGCAGGTTCGCGCGGGCGTCGTCAGGCGAAATCGTCCCCACTGAGTCCAGGCTCGCGTAGAGGCGGGCGAAGCGCTCGATGACGCCGCGCCGGTTCCAGGGGAGAGCGGCCCGGTACTCGTCGTAGGCGTTCACCAGATACATGACCGCGACGCCGTCGCCGGGCGGCTTCAGGCAAAACCGATCCGAGTCGTACACCAGCGAATCCGAGTGGCCGGCCGCTTTCGCGGCGGCCATCATCAGCGCGGCGAAATCGTCTCCGCTCGCCGGTGGGAAAAGTTTACCGAACGCCATTCCTTTGGTTCACGCGCCCGACGGCGCCGCCCTTCACGCGATATTCTGCGCTAAGTATATCCCAATCAAGCGCCCGCTTGCTGGAATCACGTTCAGCCAATCGTTGACATCGAACTCCAGATGCGCCAGCGTGGCGGTCGGCATATGCACGGCCGCGCCTCCAGGCAGCGCCAGCAGGTCCGCCAGCTCCTCAAAACCCGGATTGTGGCCCACCATCAGCACCCGCGACTTTTCCGCCGGAAGCGTGTTCACCACGAGCAGCAGCGTTCCCACGGTCGCCTCATAGATTGACGACGCCGTCACGATCTCTTCCGTGTATCCGGAAGCGCTCGCGGCGATCTGCGCCGTACGCCGGGCGCGACGAGCCCCCGACGTCACAACGCAATCCGGACGCCCGCCAAGAGCCGTCAGATGCCGCCCGATCTTTCGAATGTCGGCTTCCCCGCGCTCGGTCAGATCGCGATCCGCATCTCCGCCCGGCGCATGCGCCTCCGCTTTTCCATGCCGCAGAAGAAACAACGTTTTCATGAGTCTCTCTTTCGGTGCAGATCCTCTTCACAGATTTCTTTACGCAGGCCGATCGTGGCCGCAGTTCCAGCAGGACGTAAATTGCCCTTCGACTTCTTCCCCACATTGCGGGCAGGTCCAATCCGGAGCTTCCGTCGGAGTCTTCCCGCGCGCAATGATCCGCGCGGCCTCGGGCGCATCCGACTCGTTCACGACCCAGACTTCCGGCCAGATATCGGCGAAGCCCGCCATGTTGGTCTGACCGCGAATAAACTCGTGGTTCAGGCGCGTCGCGATGCCCTGGCTTTCCAGCTCGCCGCGAACGACTTCCACGTCCATGATATAGGGAGAGGTGAATACTTTGATCATTGGTATCTCGGTCGTCCGTCTGAAGGGTCACACACGTTCGAAGTCGATAAATCCCTGTTCCGGATCGACATTTGTCAGGCGGACGTGAACTCGGTCGCCGACGTCGAGTCCGCGTTCACCGTGCATGATGCGGCCTTCGACGGGCGGCGCGACGAGACGGACATAGGTCCCCTGCGCTTTGACGCCGGTAACGATCGCCGTAAATGTCTCGCCGATTCGGCCGTGCAGCAGTACGGCGGCGGCGGATTTGCGCAGGATCCGCTCCACGCGCTGCGCCGCGCTCGCGCGCTCGTTGCAGTGAGCCGCGATTGCGGTCAGCTCGTCGAGCGAGTAGGGACAGGGCGCGTCGATGCACGCGGCTTTGAGAAGACGCTGGGTCACCAGATCGATATAGCGCCGGTTGGGCGCCGTCGAGTGCGTGTAGCCGTACACGGCGAGGCCGAAGTGCTCGCCCAGGTCGCCGCCCGCCGGGACCACGGTGTACTCACCCGGACCAAGCAGCTTGACGACGCTCAGGCACAGGTCGGGGAAATGGTCGGGATCGGCGGCTTTGCGGCGGGTGAGAAACCCGGAAAGCGCCACCGCGTCCGGCTCCGCCGGGAGCGCCTCGCCGAGCGGGCGCGCCAGCTCCACGATGCGCTCCCAGCGCGCCGGCCGGCGCACGATGCGCTGGATGGATGGAAACGAATGGGATTGGAGAAACCCGGAAACGGCCGTGTTCGCCGCCACCATGAAGTTCTCAATCAAATAGCGCGCATGGCCGCGCGGAGTCACCGCCAGATCGACCACGCGGCCGTTCTCAAGCACCGGACGAGCCTCGATGGTGTCGAACTCCAGAGCGCCCGCCGACAGGCGCACTTTGCGCAGATGCATCGAAACAGCGTCCTGCGTGCGCAGCTGCGCCGCCAATCCCGGCGTCGCCGCAATGGCTTCCGGGACAAGCGGGGCGCCTTCCAGCCAGGCGCCGACGGAATCGTAGGACAGCTTGGCGCGGCTGCGCACCCAGGCGCGGTAAATCCCGCTTTCCAGCACGTTGCCGTCGGGACCGACATGCAGCTCCGTCACCATCGCGAGGCGGTCCTGGCCGTCCCACAGCGAAGTCGCTCCCTCGGAGAGATCGCGCGGAAGCATGGGAAAGTTCTCGACGCCCGTGTAAACGGTCGTCGTGCGCTCGGCCGCCGCCCGGTCCAGCGGCGAACCGAGCGGCGCGAACGCGTCCACATCCGCGATGCCGACCATCAGCCGCACGCTCCCGTCGGACTGCGCCTCCGCGACCTCCACCTGGTCCAGATCCCGCGAATCCGGATTGTCGATTGACGACCAGAGCAGGCCGCGCAGGTCTCGCGCCCCGTCGTCATCCACCGAAGCGGGATGCTGCGCCTGTTCCAGGGTGGCGGGCGCAAATTCGATCGGGAACCCGGCGCCGAGCATTGCGCGCCGGGCGGCGGCGTGGAGGTCAAACGTGGACATGAAAAGTACTTTCTTTCAGGAGGCTTCGTTCAATATACCCACGTATGTGACCTGTCCCTGATGATATGTCATATTCCAGTACGGATAAGAGATGATCTGCTCCATCGTCATCGGACCGAACGGCGTTTGCAGCTCCAGCGCCAGCTCTTCGTCGGATACGCCCTCGATGGCCGCCAGCAGTCCCGGCAGGTTCTCGGAGAGCGTGGCGCTCGCCGTCGCCCAGTCTTTGGCGATCGCGGCTTTTTCTTCGCCATACTGCTGAAACGACGTCAGCGGCCAATCGCGAGCCGTGACCACCGTGGTCGTGTACTTATTCAGCAGCGCACTCGGCGACCTGATCGACCATGGTTCGGCCTTTGTCCAGCGGGCTCCAGGCGCGGCTGCCTTCGGGCGCTCCCTGACCGGCGGCGATCAGATCCTGTGCGGCCTTCTCGGTAAGTCCGACGATATATTCCTGAACAGATTTCGGCATAGAGTAGTCTCCTTTGCGGATTACGCAGCGTGAGGGCGCCGGGGCGAAGACAGCAGCAGCCGGCGAAAGAACGGAAGATCTTCGAGAGGAGTAATACGACGTGGAGAGGGGCGCGTCCTGCGTCAATTGCAGTCCTGGGCGTGACCGATGATTGTTACGCACCCGTCCCACGACTGAAGCAGTGGGACGGGAGATGCAGTCTTTATGCCTGGCTCCGGCGTGAAGCCGAATCAAGTGCGGTCAAATTGGGTAGAACTAGGGCGAACGGTTCGCAGGATCGTTTCATCGGGAGGCGAGATCGTATTTGAAAACGTTTGGCAGAACGTTCTCGGAGAGCGGATCTCGTCTCCCAACACTCACATGGCTCGCGCCAGCGGTCAGACTGCCGATGTCTCGGCGAGCTCCAGCCGGTGCGGCCACGCGACATGCTTCGAAGCCTCCAAAATCTCCAGCCCAATGAGCCGGCGGCCGCCGTCGTAATAGAGGATCAGGCCGTTCGGGCGATTCTCCGTGGCCTTGACGGGCGTGTCGCAAAAGAAAATGCTCACGGTATCCGAATTCGCATTGTGTGTAATTTTAGTCATATTGCTCTGTTATTCTTGGGGTGCGTTAAGAATAGCCATCCTCAGCTCGGGTGTGAGAGACGGCAAGACGCCATTGGCGAGCCAGGTAACGCGCGCCGTTGTCTTATATGAGCAATATCGCTGGTCTGAGGGGAAAAGTTGGGCGTAGACGAATTCTAAGATTCGTCTTCGGAGGCAGCGGCGGCCTCGGGCTTCGGCTTGCGGCGCAGCGAGCGCTTGGGCTTCGCCTTGCGCAGCCGAAACGCCTCGATCTTGCCGTGGTGATTGACCTGGTAGTAGGTGAATTCCGGCACGCCGTCGATCTCTTCTTCCGGATCGAAGGCCGCCATCGTCAGCTTTCCGTCGGGGAGGAAGGCGCCGGTGTCGATGCCGATCTTGTTCGCCATGACGAGCGGCTGGAGCGTCGGGATAATCGTGTGGCCGAAGACGACGATGGCGCCGAAGTCCTGCTCGCTTTCGATAAACTCGTCGCGAATCCACAGGCGCGGCTCGCGCGGCATCTCGGGAGCGTCGTGCGGGGGAATGCCGGCGTGGACAAAATGATATCGCCCAGCGGGATATTCCAGCAGGGTTCCGGCGATCAGGTCGCGGTCGGCTTCCGGAAGCTGGCTGAACCATTCGGGCGAATGGATAATGCCATAGCTGGCGAGCGTCTCCCAGCCCCCATTAAAAAGCCAGAGGCTTTCTTCTTCGGGATCGAATCGCGCCGTCAGCAGCATATCTTCATGATTGCCGCGTAAGAAGACAACACGCTCTTCGCCATGATGCGCGCGGAACTGGTGCAGCAGCTCAAAGACGCCGCGACTATCCGGCCCGCGATCGACATAGTCGCCCATAAAGACGACCGTATCCTCTGGAGCCAGTAAGTTCTGGATCAGATAGTTAAGCGCCGTGGCGAGCATCTCCGCCTGCCCATGAATGTCCCCGATCGCATAAATCATGATGAGAGTGTTGAGTAGCGCGCAACGGCGGCCGCGCGGCCGCCGTTGCGCGCGAGGCTACTTGAGGATGAACTCAACCTTACGCTTGTCGAAGCCTTCCGGCTCTTTCTTCGAATCGAATGTCCAGCGGTTCGCGCGCTCCGAGAACGCGGTGTAGCCGCTCAAGATGCTTGCGAGCAGCCGGCGCGGCGTGCGGCGGACGATGTTGACTTCCGTCAGCAGCGCCAGGAACGACGCGCCCTTGTGGTGGTGCTCCAGGATGGTGCGGACGATATCGTAGGTGGAGACCGGGCCGCCCTCGACTTCCGAACGATAGTCGGTCAGCACGGAGAAGCGCTCGGCGTTCACATAGACATCCTTGTCGGTCTCGTTGCCGAAGCCGAAGATGAACTCGGCGGGATCATCCGTTTTCTCCAGCGTGAAGACCGCTCCGGAGTCGGCGGCGATGTCGGCGTAGACGTCGAACAGGCCGTACACGAGCTGCACATCGTAGTCCACGTAGACCGGGTACGCCGCGCCCGAGGCGTCGCGCAGGGTCACTTCGACGATGTTCGGCTCGGCGGGGAAGAACCCGCGCGGGACCTGCGCCAGCGGGAAGGTGCCGATCTCTTTGTGATGCGACTTGAGCACGAGGCGCAGCGACTTCGATTCGGCGGAGACGCCGTCGGGCCACAGCGTGACCTCGCCGTCTTCCTGATCGTTGACATCCTGCGCCAGCGGATCCAGGATCGCATCCTGAAGGCCGCGGTCAAACGCGTCGTCGGCCAGCGACTGGTCGAGGATCTCGCCATCGGCGGTCTCGAAGCGCGGCAGGACCGGGAAGGTCAGGGATTCCGGAACCTGTCCCAGGTACGGCGGCAGGGTGTCCGGCGCATGGAAGCGGCTGGTGCCGACCCAGATGAAGTCCTCGGCCTGCGTGCGCAGATACTCGGTGAGCGTGACGATATCGGCGTCGAACGTCTTGGATCCGGGCAGGACCTCGAAGACATTCTCCAGCAGCTCCTGCGCGGTGACGACTTCGTCGCGGTCCGCGAAGTAGCGCTGCAGCTCGGCCAGATCGCCTTCGGTGACGGACAGCGGCGCGGCGGGCTCGTCGCTGACTTCCGGGGCCAGGTCCTCGGCGCTTTCGCCGACGGTCGCGGCCAGCGCGGTCCACTCAGCGCGCACGTCTTCCAGAGCGGTCGCGGAGACCCAGCGATGGTCCGGAAGCGCGATAAACAGATCCGGGCTGCGGAACATCGCGTCGTAGAGCGCGGGGCCGTCGAAATCATCGTCGCCCAGGGCTTTCCAGGCGTAGTACTGAACGATCCGATTGTCCACGGGAGCGCCTTCGGCGGAATCCACAAGCACGCTGGCGGAGCCGACGGGATCGCTTTCCCAGTCCAGGCCCTCGGCGGCGGCGGCGAACGCGGCGACGCTATCCTTGGTCAGATAGTTATAGAAGAGGACGTCGGCTTCTTTCGGGCTTTCGATATCCAGAAGCCAGGCGCTAAGGCCGTACGAATCCTCGCCGCCGGCGAAGTAGGCGCTTCCCCGGAAAAGGCGCGGCGCGACCTGGTCGAAGTGCTCGTGGACGCGGCCGTAGATGTGTCCCAGCTCGGTGGCGGCTTCGAGGACCGGCATCGGCTGGCCGTAGATCCCGACGATCTCCTCCAGCGTGCGGACCACGGGGCGCTGCTTATCGAGGTAGCGCTGCGTGACGTCCCAGCGGCGATCCACCGCGACAAAGCGGCGCGGGTTCGTCTCCAGCGTGTGCCGGACCAGACCGGTGGTGATCGCCTCATCGCCGATCTCCCGGACCAGTTCGCTGATGCGGGCCGGCTCGCCCAGGGCGACCAGGCCCTGATGCAGCCGAGCGATCAGCAGTTCATTGGCAAGATTCGCCTTGGGATCGGCGTCTGTTTGAGCGCCGGACTTCTTGCCGGTCGGCTTCTTTTCTGCGGTCTTCGTGGTCGCCATGCGTTCTCCTCGAGATGATTGACAAATAGTGAATACGGCGCCCCGGCGCGCCCAGACTTACGGGTGAAAGACTATACGGCGGCGGCGCAAAGGTCGTAGGGCAGCGCTTCGGTGACCCGCGCGCGCACCACGGTTCCCGGCGCGGCGTCCGTTCCCGCGACCATTACCTCGCCGTCGATTTCCGGCGCATCGCGGAACGAGCGCCCCACGGCAGCCTCTCCGCGTCGGCCTTCAATCAGGACATCCAGCTCGCGGCCCACCCAGCGATTGTTTCGCTCCAGGCTGATCGGCTGCTGGATCGCCATCAAGGCGTCCTTGCGGCGGCGCATGACGTCGTCGGGAATAGGATCGGCCATCTCATGCGCCGGCGTTCCCTCTTCCGACGAGAAGGTGAACACGCCGACACGGTCGAACCGCACATCACGCACGAACTGCGCCAGGTTCTCGAACTGCTCTTCGGTTTCACCGGGAAAGCCAACCAAAAACGTGGTGCGCAGCGTCAGATCCGGGATCGCTTCGCGCATCCGGTCGAACAAGCGCCGATACTGATCGACATTGCCGCCGCGCTTCATCTTATTGAGCATGGCGTCGTCGCCGTGCTGGAGCGGCATATCGATATAGGGAATGACCTGCGGCAGGCTGTTGATCGCCTCGATCAGCGCGGGCCGCACCATCGTCGGATAGCAGTACAGTAGGCGCAGCCACAGGATGCCCGGAACCGCCGAAAGCTTTTCGAGAAGCTCGGGCAGCGCAAGGCGACCGTAAAGGTCCATGCCGTACGCCGTGGTGTCCTGGGCGACCAGATTTAACTCGACCGCTCCCGACGCCGCCAGCTGCGTCGCTTCCTGAACAAGCCGTTCAATCGGCTTGGAGCGATGCTTGCCGCGAATGCCGGGAATCGCGCAGAACGTACAGGTATGGTCGCAGCCTTCGGAAACTTTCAGGTAAGCGGTCCAGGGAGAGCCCGAAGCGCGCAGCCGGACGGGGGGAACCAGCGGGTACTTGTCGGCGACCGCCATGACAAGGTTCTTCTGGCCGGGACGCGGGCCAAAAACGACGTTGCCGACGGCGGGGGCGCTTTCGATTCCCAGAAACGCATCGACTTCCGGGATTTCCTTCGCCAGCTCCGCGCCGTAGCGCTGCGCGAGGCATCCGGTCACAATCACGCGGGACAGCTTGCCGCGCTTTTTCAGCCGCACGGCGTCCAGGATCGCATTGATGCTTTCTTCCTTGGCGCTCTCGATGAATCCGCAGGTGTTGACGATCAGGACATCCGCGTCCTGCTTATCTCCCACGAACTGCACATCGCCTTCTCCGGCGAGCGCGCCCAGCATCTCCTCGCCATCCACCTGATTTTTGGCGCAGCCCAGCTGCACCAGACCGACTTTGGTTGTCAAAAGATCATTACTCCGGCGCTCAGCGAATCGCCGGCGCACACAAAAACACCGCGATAGTTTACCCGGAAAGACAGAGCAGTGTCAAATCGCGATAAGCGCTTTCCTTGACAAAAACCTTGCGGGCGCCCCATAATAACGGGGCTAAAGTACAGTATTTCAAGAAATCATTTGCAAAGTGGGGAGTTACCTTGGCGGAAAACGCGATCAATCCAGAAGAAATTTTTGACATAGCGATTATTGGCTCCGGACCGGTTGGCCTCTATGCGGCTTACTACGCGGGCCTTCGCGGCATGAAGACGAAGATCATAGACAGCCTCCCCGAAGTCGGCGGCCAGCTTTCGGCGCTGTATCCGGAGAAGTACATCTTCGACGTCGCCGGCTACGCCAAGGTGTACGCCCGCGACCTCGTCGCCAACCTGAACGAGCAGGCGATCCAGTACGATCCGACCCTGGCGCTCGACCAGAAGGTCACCAAACTGATTCCCGGCGACGTGATCACGCTGGAGACTGACAAGGGCCAGACGCACTACGCCAAGTCCGTCATCATCGCGGCTGGCGTCGGCGCGTTCATGCCCCGCAAGATGGATGTCCCGGGACTCGCCGAGCTTGAAGGACGCGGCCTGCACTACTTCGTCAGCGACAAGGGTTCGCTCGCCGGCAAGAAGCTCGTGATCGTCGGCGGCGGTGACAGCGCCTTCGACTGGTCGATCAACCTGCACGAGAACGCCGTCAGCGTCACCCAGATCCACCGCTCGGACAAGTTCAAGGCGCACGAAGACACGATCGAAAAGGTGAAGTCGCTTCCGATCGACCTGCGCACCTTCCATGAGCTGAAGGAAGTCCACGGCGAAGAGCATGTCGAGGCCGTCACCATCTTCGACAACCGCACCAAGGAAGAGTTCAAGCTGGAGTGTGAAGCGCTGCTGCTGAACCTCGGCTTCCTGACGAACCTTGGCCCGATCAAGGAATGGGGGCTGGAGATCGAGAAGAACTCCATCTTCGTCAACTCGCGCATGGAAACGAACATCGCTGGCGTCTACGCCGCCGGCGACATCTGCACCTACGACGGCAAGCTCAAACTGATCGCCACCGGCTTCGGCGAAGCCGCCATCGCCGTCAACCACGCCAAGGGTTTCGTCGACCCCACCGCGAAGGTCAACCCCGGCCACTCCTCGGACCAGGCCGACAAGCCCAAGCACTAAGCTTTCGTGAAATAGTGACAAAACGAAACAGCGCCTTCCCGATTGGGGAGGCGCTGTTTTGCTTTCCTCACAGTTGTGGGGCTCCATGTTATAATGAGATAGTTTTGACCACGGATGGGGGCTTACATGAAGATTCTCACAAATGCGCCAAAGACGATCGCAGCCATTCGGCTTGCCATCGGCGCCTTTGCCGTCGCCGCGACGATGACGATGTCGTCTTGCGGCGGGGTTGGGCCGTCGTCAATCGCGGCGGGGCCGTCCGCGTCCGATACGACCGGAGTCATGGAAGATGCGGCGATTGCGAGCGTCACGGGGACGCCGGACCTTGGCGCTGGGGCCAGCCTGCATGGCAAGCAAGTCTTCCCGACCAACAACGCCTGGAATACGGCAATTGATACGGCGCCGGTCGATCCGAACTCGAATACGCTCATCGCATCCATCGGCGCGGCGACGCATATTCATCCGGATTTTGGCAGTAACGCCTCGTATGGCATTCCTTATGTCGTCGTCAGCGGAACGCAGGCGAAAGTCCCGGTCTCATTTGTTTACGCCAGCGAGAGCGACAAAGGCCCCTACCCGATTCCCGCGAACGCGCCGATCGAAGGCGGCTCCGACGGCCATGTTCTGGTCATTGACCGCGACCACTGGCTGCTCTACGAAATGTTCTCCGCCAATCGCCCCGCCGGCGGCAAGGGCTGGACGGCGGGCGCGGGCGCGATCTGGAATTTGAATACGAACGCGACACGGCCAGCCGGATGGACCAGCGCCGACGCCGCCGGGCTTCCCATCTTCCCCGGGCTGGTCCGCCGCGATGAGGTGACCGCCGGTGTTATCAAACACGCCATTCGATTCACCTGCGTCCATACGCGCCACGCCTACACCGCCCCCGCAAGTCACTTCGCGAGCAGCCTGACCGGCGCACAGTATCCCCCCATGGGCATGCGCGTCCGCCTGAAAGCAAGCGTCAACATCTCTGGTTACCCCGCTGGGGCCAAAGTGGTTCTCACCGCCATGAAGAAGTACGGCATGATCCTCGCCGACAACGGCAGCAACTGGTACTTCCAGGGGATGACCGACACCCATTGGAACGACAATGACATGAACACGCTCAAGCAGCTCAAGGGAAGCGATTTTGAGGTCGTCAAGATGGGGACGATCGTCACCAGATAGTCGCGGTTTAAGCCGTCAACTCAGGGTTATCAAACCCCGGGCCGCCCTCGATTTGGGGCGCTCACCGATGAACGGATAATAACCTCGCCGCGCAGCAGCGCTTTTTCGCCGGGCGTCGCGCCGTTTCTCATTTGCGCCATGATGACATCCACCGCACGCTGACCGATCATGCGCAGCGGGTGATGGATCGTGGTAAGTGGCGGGCTGGAGGCGGCGCCTTCGGGATTGTTGTTGATCCCGATGATGGAGATGTCGTCCGGGACTTTTAATCCAAACTCGTGGATCGCCTGCATCACGCCAAAGGCGATCCAGTCGTCGCCGCACACGATCGCGGTGGGCAAGCTTGCCGGATCGCCGGTGAGCAGTTCGCGCATGCGCCGGTATCCCGTGGCGGCGTTATATCTGCCGGGAAAGATCGAGCGCTCGTCGATCTCAATGCCCCATTCCGCAAGCGCCAGGCGATACCCCTGCTCGCGGCCCGAACTGCTCAGAAAGCTCGTATCCCCGCTAAAGAGCGCAATTTTCCGATGTCCCGCTTCCAGCAGATAGTTGGCCGCGTCATGCCCGGCGCCGACATTGTCCAGATCGACAACCGTAAGGGAAGGCTCCATGTGGCTCTCGCCGACGCACACGAAGGGGATGTGCGTTTTGTGAAACGAGACGAGTAATTCGTCCGGCAGAGTGGGAAGCATCAGGATCAGACCGTCGCAGCGTCCGTCGAAATACCGGACGGCGTTTTCGTACGCTTGCTCCCAGGTGTCCTCGGTCATAATCAGCGTGCTCTGACCGTAAGTCTTAGACGCTTCGAAGATTCCATCCAGGATCGGTCCGAAGTACCGATCCGACGCCAGCGCGCTCCAGTTGCAGTCAGCCATCAAAACGCCGATGATGTCCGTGTACCGGCGCGCCGCGCCGCGGCTATTGCTGCCCGGCCGATAGCCCATCTCCTCGACCATGCGAAGAATACGCTCCTGGGTCTCCGGACTGGCCGCGCCGCGCCGCTTATTTAACACGGACGAAACCGTCATCGCCGAAACGCCGCACGCCTTTGCAATATCCCTGATGGTCGCCACAGAAAGTCCTTTTGCCAGCCGCCGCCATCGTCGCAAGGCGATTGAAAGCCATTTGTAAACTTACAAACATGGTAGCATGGGACGTTCCGAATGTCAACCGGGAGCCGAGAAGAAAGTGGTCTCAAAAAAACGCTTGACAGACAGTAGCGACAGTGATATAATTTTATTATAAACTTAACGTAAGCTTACAAACCACTCTTATTGTCCAATCAATCATCTCTCATGGGAGATTTCGAAGAAGGAATAATCATGAATCCGAATGTGAAATCAAAGACCGGCTTTACTCTCATTGAGCTCCTCGTCGTTATCGCCATCATCGCAATCCTTGCGGCGATTCTCTTTCCGGTGTTTGCGAAAGCGCGGGAAAAGGCGCGCCAGATCAGCTGCGTCAGCAACCTCAAGCAGATCGGCCTCGGGATCACGCAGTACGTACAGGACTACGACGAGACGTACCCTGTCTGCCGGCTTGGCGACGCCAGCAGCACGCCATGGCATTCGCTCATTATGCCCTACGTCAAGAGTACGGGCGTCTTCAAGTGCCCGGATGATTCGGATTCGACGTTCGTCAGCGGCACCAACAACACCATCCCCACCAGCTATGTGGCGTCTCACGGCGGCTTCAATAACAGCTACCTTTACGGCGGCCCCGGCCCGATCAACCCCGACGCCAGTATTTGGTGGGCTACGCCTCACTTCGACGGGCAGATCGCTATATCCGCCGTTCAGTCGGTGGCCCAGGTGATCGAGGTGGGAGAAGTCAAGAGCCGGACCGATCCGGAGTTCTGGGACGACGCCAACGATTCGCAATTCATCAACCACTCCACCCTCACGAACTTCCTGTTCTGTGACGGCCATGTGAAATCGATGCATCCCACGGACACCGGAAAAACCGTCAACATGTGGAACATCAACAACGTCACCAACATCGGCGACTCGCAGCCTGGCCCGGCCAGCAGCGGCCTGATGGCGCTGCTCCAGCAGGAACAGCAGAAAATGCAGTGACGCGCCGCTAACCTTCCACGACTACGCAAAAATCGCCTTCCCCATCGGGCAGGCGATTTTTGTGTTTACGCCTATCGTCTCAACAGGCATCACTCCCTTTGCGACATTTCCTGCTATCCTTTACCAAACATCGCGCCGTCATCGATAGCGATGTCAAGGACGCGCCCACATGCTCTTCAATTTTCGCCTCAAACCCACCGACAAGATTGCTCCCTGGAGTACTCCCAGCCGAAACAATTCTCTCAGCCTTCATTGGTTCGGCCTGACGGACGGCTGGTTTTGGATCGACATCGGCGGCCAGCAGCCCTTTCGCTATTCGCAGGAAATCCTCAATCACTGGGCGCAAGAGCCGCAAGCCACGATCTCACCATTGCCATTTGACGACTATCAGGTCACGCGATATTGGGAAGATCTGCTGGAACTGGTCCCCTCAATTCTCGATCCACTTCCCAGCGACTTAGCCACGCGAGTATCCGACGCCGACGCATGGGGCCAATGGCGAGAACGCGCGGCTGAATGGCGTGAGACATCCGAGGACGAAACTTCCTGGGAGACTTACGAGACGGCGCTGCAATGGTGGTTCAGCCGTACCTGGAGCAATGGTCATCTTCGCATCCCGCCCAAGATTTGGCTATGGTCAACCGACGATCAAGTGCATATCCGCTGGGATTGCCGTGACATCTTGCAGGATGGAGTTCTCGTTTGGGACGCAAAACATGGCGAAGTCGCCATGCCTAAGAGAGACTTCATTCACGAGGTTCAGTCGTTCGGCGCACGCTTGATCGACACGATGGCGACGCGCGTTGACGAGATCAAGAAGCATTGGGCGCGCCCTGAAATCGCAATCGATATCCACTCTTTAGAGCAAGAACAAGATTATCGCGCGACGATTTGTGAGAACGCGCTTGGCCGCATCCATAGAGACTACGAATGGGACGACGTGCGCGCGGCGATAGCGCGTATGGAAGCGGAAATCGAATATCTTAAATGACGCACTACATTATTTTCCAGCGCACATTCGCCCATTGCATCACGGAACTCATCCAGGCCCCATCTCTCACGGAGGCGCTGGCGGCGTACGCCGTCAAAGAATGCGGCGCTAAAATCTGTGATGACGACTCCCTCATCGATACGACGGGAATAATTTATCCGCATTCCTTAGCGATGATCGAATCGAAGCGCAAAGCAGACCGAAAATATGATGAGCTACAGCTAGACGCCTCAGGAGGAGAACTCATCAATCACTCCAGTTGGGAAATACGAGAACTGCCGTCTGAAGCCTGGAACGCGCCGAGCGCAGATATATTTTGCAGCGCAAATCCGGACGAAGTCTCTGGATACATCCGTCTATGCCGCACGGAGTTTCGAAAGCAGTATCCAAGGTCACGCGCCCGCGCCTTCGTTTGGCATCTCGTGGACGGTCCGCTTGTGACATTTTATCAGGCGAGAGACCGGGATTACCGTCGCCCGATCAAAACTCTAAAACGCTATTTGATACCCTGGAGCCAATGGCCGGATGTGCAGGAATACCAAGGGCCCCATCAAGATATCGTCGATCAGATGCACGTGCGGTTTCCGTTTTAGCGCCAATGTTCCACAAAAGGCTAAGAGTTGGGAATAACGTGCTCGTAGGGACTTCAAGGTATGAGCATCACTTATTCACGGAATATTTTGCTGATGGTCGGGGAGCTGCATCGGCGTGGGTATCAGCGGCTGCGGATTTCGCCGGGAATGTCGGCGTCAGGGGCGCATTGGCGGTGCGCGGTGACGCCGGTGTTGAATGTTTTGGCGGCGAATGGGGCCATGGCGGCGGACTGGAATTTGGCGGCGGTGTATTCCAGCAGTTCGCAGGGGCGGTATTTTCAGTGGGACGATGCGGAACACTGCGATGCGGGCGGGTTGGCCCGGCTGTTTATCGCTCGATTTTCGGAGATATGCGAGGCCGGTTACGGGGCGGATTGGCTGTACGCCGGCTGGTATCTGGAGATGCTCCACCGGACCTATCCCGATTCGCTTCCCATTGCCTATCGTGATGACGAGGTGATGGACGGATCTCTCCGGGCAACGGGCGGCGACATTGTCATACCGCCGCCGCCTCCGGGTATGCGCTCGGGCGGATCTTCATGAACTTTGGAAATTTCGCGGCGCGTTTCGACTTGTAAGACGAGTCGCTATGCCATAATCACCTCGACGTACAAACCCATCACTTTACCTCTACCCATCACACTTTAGGGCGAACTTTGTCCTGCGAACGACTGGAGACACGGCTATGCTGCGACTTGCGCTGTTGTTGATGGGGACGGATTTCGTGCGAAGGCGGTGGCGCGCGCTGTCGGTATTCGGCGCGATTTCACTGGTGCTCGGAGTCGCGTTGTTTATCGACGCCCTGGATGGCGTCATCTATTTCCCACTCAGAGCTTTTGGATTCGTCATGCTGCTGGAAGCGGCGGTGACGCTGGCGATCGTTCCCAAAGGGAGCCGGACGATGCGGGCGCTGCGGTATGTCAAGGCGCTGCTTTCGGTGATCGTCGCGCTTTTGATTATCGGGCGCCAGCACCGTTTTGACATGGCGCTGGCGATCCTCTTTGGAGTGATCTTTACGCTGGACGGAGGACTGCGCATCGCGTCGGCGGCAGTCGTGCGCTTCCATGGCTGGCGGATGGCCGTCGGCGCCGGCGTGCTGGAGCTGCTGTTCGCGATCTTCCTTTTCGAGCCGCTGCCGACCTATTACGCCGGAACGGCGGAGTACTGCATCGGCGTTTGGCTGTTCCTTGCCGGATGGAGCATGCTGCGGCTCGCGCTGCGGCTCCGAGTGATCCCCGCCGGCGCGTCCGTGGCGCATCTGCTCAATCGCGGCAACGACGGACTGCCGCCCGTTTACCCCTTCGCGGATTCCGACACACCCGCTCCGCTTCCCCTGACAGTGCATGTCTGGACGGCTGCGGGGACTGCCGACAAGCCGCTGCGGCAGCCGGTCGTGGATCGTTACATCGCCGCCGTGGACGCGCAGGGCGTGGTCTCCACCGGCCATGCGGCGCTGGAGGCGCCGCCGGATCTCTACATCAGCCATTACCCTGCCGTCGAGATCGAGCACGATCCGGACGAATTTATGCGGATCCTGCGGGCGACGGACGAGAACAATGTTGAGGGGCTCTTTCAGCCAAGCTATCCCGAGGAAGCCGCCGGATGGTGCGAATCGACGCGCAAAATCGTCTTTTCCGAGTACGATTCCGTGCGGCTGCGCGCCTTTTGGGCCGACTACAGCCGCGACAACACCTACAACTTGACCTACCGAAACTGCTCCAGCACCGTGGTGCTGGCGCTGGAAACGGCGCTGGAGGGGGTCGCGGGGAAGAAGTGGGGCCGCAACTGGGCGACATTCGCGCGCGTTCTGCTCACGCCGGAACTGTGGGTCGCGGGGGAGATGTCCAAGCGCGGCGAGACGATGGCCTGGACCCCGGGGCTGGCGCTGGATTTTGTGCGCGCCATGCACACGATCGTCCATCCGCCAAACGACATTCCAACGTCGCTGACGCAAATGCTGCTGGAGCGGAGTGAACAGGTCCGCCGCTTGCGCGATCGCCATAACAATCCGAGCGCGGAGCCGATGGAGACCGCCGAAACGGTCGATCTGGAGCTGGCGACGCCGCCGAACGGCAGGCGTCTCGCCTCCTCCGCCGCCGTGATCGCCGTCGCCGCGATCTTCGGGCTTTCGTACGGATTGACGTCGCCGCTGATCGCTTCGAATTTAGAGTCGCGGGGCGGCAGCGCGCTCTTGATCGGCTTGAATGCGGCGATGCATGCGCTGGGGGTGCTGCTGATCGCGCCGTTTCTGCCGCGATTGACGGCGCGCTTCGGCGCGCGGGCGCTGATCGTGACGGCGCTCGCCCTCAGCGCGTCGGTCCTGACGATCTTTCCGCACGTTTCCTGGATCTGGCTCTGGTTTCCCATGCGTCTGCTGCTGGGGATCGCCGCTGAAACTTTGTTTGTACTCTCGGAAACATGGACCAACGATCTGAGCGATGCGCGCTCGCGCGGCCAGATGATGGCGATCTACACCGCCGCCCTGTCCATCGGCTTCGCCGGCGGACCGGCGATCGTGTCGCTGGCCGGCCCCGGACGGATCGCGTATATGATCGGCGCGGCCCTCGCCGCGCTCGCCGCGATTCCCATCCTGCTGCCATGGGTGCTGCCGCCGGCGCGGACACAGGCAGAAATCACCCAGCCCTGGCGATACCTTCAGCTTGCCCCCATCGCCATTGCGACCACGCTGCTGAACGCTGGTGTGGAGACGGCCGGTCTTTCCTTCATCGCGCTTTACGCCATGCACAACGGCTGGACCGAACGCTCCGGCCTGCGCCTGGTCTCCGTCCTGATGTTCGGCGCCGTCCTCTTGCAGCTTCCCATCGGATGGCTGGCCGATAAGGTCAACCCGCGCCGCCTCGCCCTGGCGCTCGCGATCCTTTCCACTCTCGGCGCGCTGCTCTGGCCCTTAACCTTGAGCACGGCCTGGATCGCTTACACGATGGCGTTTGTCTGGGGAGGCGTGTTCGTGGGGATCTACACGGTGATGCTGACAATTGTCGGCAGCCGGTTCCGAGGCGGCGATCTGGTGGGAGTTTACGCGATCATGAGCGTCGCCTGGGGCATCGGCGCGCTCGTCGGCCCGTTCCTCGTCGGCTCCGCCATGAGCGTCAGCCCAAAATACGGCTTCCCCTACGCCGTCGCGCTCGGCTGCGCCCTATTCGCGGGATTTATGGCGGTAAAGAGGACGGAGACGTGACAACCCGCCCCCCGGCGGTTCGGCCGCCCCCTCCCTGGCAAACCCACCCCGGCGCCGTTGCAAACCTGCCTCCGGGGCAAACCCACCCCCGGCCTTCGGCCGCCCCCTCCCGCCGACGGGAAGGGTTTGTAGGATTGCCTCTTACGAGAGTCGTCTACGATAACACACTCTGAATAACCCTTCCCGTCGGCGGGAGGGGTGGCGCGAAGCGCCGGGGTGGGTTTGCCCCGGAGGCAGGTTTGCAACGGCGCCGGAGGCCAGGGGAGGTCGCCTTGGCGTTGGTCTTACGCCAGCATCTGTAGCCCGGCCATCGCGCTGCGCGTGTGCGCGTCCTCATCATCGTCGCCGATGGAGCTGACTTTGGCGTGGACGTCGCCGATGGTCGTCAGACCCTGCGCGGCTTTTTCGAGGCCGTCGGCGAACATCGTCACCATGCCGCCTCGGATGGCCGCCTGGCGGATGTCCTTGGTGTCGGACGCCTGCATGATCAGCTTGCGGATATCGCGATCCACCGTCAGAACTTCATGCACCGCGAGGCGGCCTTTGGTTCCCTGATTGTCGCATTGCGGGCACCCGGCGGGTTCATAGACGAAGTTAGGCGCGTCGCCGGCGTACTGGGCGGCGGTGGCGGGCTCCACGGGCACTTCGCGGCGGCAGTGCGGGCAGAGGCGGCGCACCAGTCGCTGGGCGATCGAGCCGATCAGAGTCGAGGCGATCAGATACTCAGGAATTCCCATGTCCAGCAGGCGGCTGACCGCGCCGGCGGCTTCGTTGCAGTGCAGCGTGCTCAGCACGAGGTGGCCGGTCAGTGAGGCGCGCATGGCGATCTCGGCGGTCTCGGCGTCGCGGATCTCTCCGACCAGAACGACGTCGGGGTCCTGGCGCAGAATGGCGCGCAGCTGCCGGGCGAAGGTCAGGCCGGCGCGCTCGTTGACGGCGGACTGGCTGATCCCTTCCAGCTCATACTCGATCGGATCCTCGCACGTAATGATATTGCGGCGGCCGGCGACGCCAGGCGACGAGGTGGATTTCAGGGCGTTCAGCGCGGCGTAAAGCGTGGACGTTTTTCCGGAGCCGGTCGGTCCCGTCACCAGGATCAGTCCGTGCGGCTTGTTGATCAAGTCCTGGAAGTCGGCGGCGTTCTTGCCGGTGAAGCCGATCTGCTCCAGGGAAAGGCAGGCGTTGGCGCGGTCCAGGATTCGCATGGCGACGCGCTCGCCGTAGTGCGTGGGCAGCGTCGAGATGCGCAGGTCGATCGGCCGGCCATGGATTCGCAGGGCGATACGGCCGTCGAGCGGAAGCCGGCGCTCGGAGATATCCATGTCCGCCATGATCTTGATGCGCGATGTCGTCGGCGCCAGGAACTGGCGCGGAACGGTGCGGATCGGCTGAAGCCGGCCGTCGATCCGATAAAGGATCTGGAAGTTGCGCTTCTGCGGCTCGATATGGATGTCCGAGGTGCGCCGCGCGACGGCGTCGGCGAACAGCGTGTTGACGAAACGAATGATCGGCGCCTGATCGCTCTGGCGCATCAGCTCCGCCGTATCGATCTCGTCGGCCAGATCTTCGGACAGCAAGTCCGTGGCGGCCGCCTGGATCGAATCCGAAAGGACATCCTCCTGGGCGTCGCTATCCACGCCGTGATACGCCTGCTCGATCGCCTCCATCAGCTCGGGCTTGCTGGCGAGGTACGGCTCGACGCGGCGGCGCGTGGTGCGCTGCACCAGGTCGATCGCCTCAATGTCCCAGGGATTCACCATCGCGAGACGCAGGCGTCCCATCTCCGAGCCTTCGAAGTCCTGGACGGAGAGCGGAAGCATTTGATGGCGGCGGGCGGTGTCGAACGGCACGAGGGCCAGCACGAACGGATCGGGGGTCTCGCGCTCCACAGCGACAAACGGCACATCCATCTGGCGGCTGCGCGCCTGCGTGATATGCGTCTCGGTCACCCACCCATGCGCCAGCAAAATCGCGCCCAGGCGCTCCCGGCTCTGCGTCTGCTCCGTCAGCGCCTGATGCAGCTGCTCGGGCGTGATCACGCCGTGATCCACCAGCAGATTGCCCAGCTGCATGTGCTGCTCGCGCAGTTCGCCGCTCAGACTTTCGAGCTGGCCGGTGTTCAGCTTCAGCTCATCCTTCATCTTCAGGATGCGCTGCGCGACCTCGATGCGGGCGACCAGCTCGGCGGAGTCCAGCGGCTTCACCAAGAAGTCGTCGATCCCGGCGTCCAGCGCCTCCGTGCGGTCCTCGGCGTTGCCTTTGACGGTCAGCAAAATCAGATAGACGTACGGCGCGCCCTCGCGCATCCGGATGCGATGGCAGAGCTCCAGTCCATCCATCTGCGGCATCATCCAGTCGGAAAGGACCAGCCGGAACGCGCCGTTCTGCAGCGCGGTCCACGCCTTGGCGCCGTTTGTCTCCACGGTGACTTCGTGACCCATCCGCTCCAGCGCCTTGCGCAGAACGAGCGCGGAGATCGGATCGTCTTCGGCAATCAAGATTTTCATGCGGCGAGCTCCTGCTCCGGCTGCTTCAATACGGATTCAATCACCGCGCACAGGCGCTCGAACTCCTCGGAGGCCAGCGCGAAATCGGCGTCGGCGTTGGCGAGATCGCCGGCTTTGCCGGCCTGCTCCAAACGCATGGAGACATCGGCCAGCGCATCCGCTCCCAGCGTCCGGCAGCTGCCTTTCAGGGTGTGCGCCTCAAACGAGACGCGCCCGCCGTCCCGGTCCGCGACGGCTGCTTCCAGCCGCCCCAGGATCTCCGGCGTTGCGTCCAGGAACATCTCCAGAACCTCGCGGACCAGATCGGAATCCTCGCCGCAGCTTTCGAAGAGATGGTCCATGCGTAAGATAGAATTCTCGTCATTGTTCATTGTCGATGCATTCATCGTCTTTTCGTTCCTCATCGAGTTACTTCCCCAGCGCGCCAAGGCCGCATAGAGCTCGTCCGGTTTGACCGGCTTTCCAATATAGTCGTCCATTCCGCTCGCCAGGCAGTGTTCGCGATCGCCCTGCATCGTATGCGCGGTCATGGCGACCAC
The DNA here is from genome assembly GCF_003574315.2 of Capsulimonas corticalis. Lineage (GTDB taxonomy): Bacteria > Armatimonadota > Armatimonadia > Armatimonadales > Capsulimonadaceae > Capsulimonas > Capsulimonas corticalis. The sequence goes on from NZ_AP025739.1 coordinate 7,499,246, forward strand.
GGCCAAACGATCGCCCGTGATCTGCTCCTGGCGGCGCAGACGCCCGACCGCCTCCAGCCCGTCCATCCCCGGCATCTGGACATCCATCAGAACCACATCGTATCGCTTCCGCGAAATGGCGCGAAGCGCCTCGGCGCCGTCGCCCACGGCGTCCGCCGCGCAGCCCCACTTTTCCAGCAGACGCAGCGCGAGCTTGCGATTCACGGCGTTGTCCTCCGCGAGCAGAACCCGCAGGTTCAAGCGGCCCATCGCCGCCGGCGCAATCACCGCCCGCTCCCGCACCTGATCCAAACGGATCAGGCTGAGACGGATCCAGAACGTGCTGCCGGAGCCGGAGACGCTTTCCAGGCCGATCTGTCCGCCCATCAGCTCCGTCAGCTGCCGGCAGATCGTCAGGCCCAGTCCCGTGCCGCCGTATTTGCGGGTGACGCTTCCATCGGCCTGCGTAAAGCTTTCGAACACGGCGGCCTGGCGCTCGGGGGGGATGCCGATGCCGGTATCCCGCACGGAGATTTGCAGATCCGTATGCGATTCCGTGACTTGCAGAGGAACCACCGCGATGGAGACTTCGCCGCGCTCGGTAAATTTGACGGCGTTGCTCACCAGGTTTGTTACGATCTGCCGGATCCGGCCGCCGTCGCCGCGCAGGAAGCTTGGGAACTCCGGCGGCATGGCGTATGTGATCTTCAGCCCCTTCCCCTGCGCGTGCGGCGTCATCAGATCGACGACTTCCTCCAGCACGGAGCGCAGATCGAAGTCCGCCGATTCGATCGTCATCTTTCCGGCTTCGATCTTGCTGAAGTCGAGAATATCGTTGATGATCGTCAGCAGCGCATTGCCGCTATTCTGGATCGTCCGCGCGTAATCCATCTGCTCTTCACTGAGCGGAGTGTCCAGCAGCAGCCCGGTCATGCCGATGACGCCGTTCATGGGCGTGCGGATCTCATGGCTCATGTTGGCCAGAAATTCGGACTTGGCCTGCGTGGACGCCAGCGCCTGATTGCGCGCCTGCGTCAGCTCATCGGTCTGGGCGCGCAGCAGGTCCGCCGTCGCCTCCAGCTCCTCCAACGCCTGTGTCTGTCCCGCCAGCAGCTCGCGCTTTTCTTCGTAATCCGAGACCCGGGAAATGGCTGCGCCCATCAATCCCGCCATCAATTGCAGCGTCTGCAAGTCTCGCGTATTGAAGGCGCGCGGATCGGCCGACGACGCCTTCAATACGCCGATCGTCTGCCGGTCGCGGTGCAGCGGCACGACAATCATGGATCGGATGTTCAGTTTTCGGCAGGCGTCGGCGTTGACCCTAGGATCGACCAGGGCGTCGTCGCACCAGAGCGCCTGATCTTCGCGGACGCATCGTCCCGAGAGGCTCTCGCCTATCTTCAGTCGAAGGCCGACATTGCTCGAAACTGAGCCGCACGCCGCCCGGTAGAACAGTTCATCTCCCTCGGCGAGCTCCACGACGGCGCCATGCGCCCTGGTCAACTCCATGGTGCGCGCGACGATGAGATTGAGCGTTCCGTCAAGTTCAAAGTCCGCCGTCGCGATCTCATACTGCGTTTCGATGATCGACGCCGAGCGCTCCGCGTCGTCGTTCAGGGCCGCCTCGACCCGCCGTCGCTCCGCGATCTCTTCATGCAGCTCCTGATTGATCGCCGCCAGCTCCACGGTGCGGTCATTCACCCGCAGCTCCAGCTCATCGTGCGTGCGGCGCAGGGTCTCTTCCGCCTGCTTGTAGTCGTCGATATCGGTGCAGGTCCCAACCCAGTACAGCACTTCCTTGTCCGGGCCGAGGAATGGGTAGGCCCGTCCGAGATGCCATCGGTACTGGTTGTCCGCCCCGCGCCGCAAGCGGTATTCGACTTCATAGTCGCCGCCGGTTTCAACCGCCCGCGACCAGCGCCTGGCGCAGTTTTCGAAATCGTTGGGGTGGATCACGTCTTTCCAGCCCCAGTCTTTCGTCTGCACGAACGTCATCCCGGTGTAGTCATACCACCGCTGATTGTAATAGTCCAGGTTGCCGTCTGGACGAGAGGTCCAGACGATCTGCGGCATCATATCGGCTAAAAATCGGTACTGCGCTTCGCGCGCCTGGAGCTCGTGATAAAGGTTCTGAAGATCGCGTGTGCGTTCATCGACCCGGGTCTCCAGCTCAAGGTTCTTATACTCAAGGACGACATTGTAGTCCTGAATCTGCTGCGCCTGGGAAGTGATCTTGTCCTCGGCTTGGCGGCGGTCGGTGATATCCCGAACCGTCGTCACACGCGCGCGGCGCCCCCGGTAGCTCAACGTTCGCCCGCGGATCTCCGCGGCGAACGTCGTTCCGTCGCGCCGCGCCATCCGGATCTCGTATGGCGTCTCCATCCCGGCGGCGGCGTTCGCGAGCGCCAGCTCGCGGTCTTCCGGAATGACGAGCATCAACCCCGGCTGACCGATCGCCTCATGTCGCTCGTAGCCCAGAATATCGACGAAGTGGCGGTTGACATCGACAATCCGGCCTTGCTCGCTGATGACGATCGCTTCGTACGACGCGTTTGAGAAGGTGCGGAATCGCGCCAGCGCCGCCAGCGCGGGCCGCGCTTTAGCGCCAAGCAGAGATCGGCCGTGGTTCTGCGACCGCCGTATGCGCTTCAAATTCCGTCCATATATCTCTTGCTGGTTCATAGCGTCCAAAACTGACGACGACGAGCGCGATCCCGGCGCCGTTATCTTTACCTGGTTAGATTGTCGGTTTTTTCGCCGAGAAACTCCAGTCGGATTCCGGCCGCCTCCTTCCGCGCCGCGTGACCGGGCAGGGCGTTTTTTTGGATTAGGGGCGCTCTTCAGGTATACTAGAGCGATATTTGCACGACCAATGGCGGGCGGAGGAGGATCGGAGTGGCGTTTTCAAAACGGACAGTGTCATGCGGGGAAGTGTCGGAAGAACAGGTGGGCCAAGTCGTCACCGTGAACGGCTGGGTGAACCGCAATCGTGATCAGGGCGGGATCGCGTTCCTGGACGTTCGTGACCGGACGGGGATCGTACAGGTGACCGTGGACGGCAGCCAGGCGGCCGACGCGCTGGCCGTGGCGGAGAAGCTGCGGTCGGAGTTCTGCGTCAGCATCACCGGCCCGGTGCGCCGCCGTCCCGAAGGTACGGAGAACGCGAACCTGAAGACCGGAACGGTGGAAGTCGTCGCGCAAACGATCGAGCTCCTGAACCCGGCGAAGACGCCGCCGTTCCCGATCTCCGAGGACAAAGAAGGCAAGGAAGTCGACGAGATGGTGCGCCTGAAGTACCGTTATCTCGACCTGCGCCGGCCGAAGATGTACGAGAAGATGCGTCTGCGGCACGACGTCATCCGGACGATCCGCGAGTTTATGTACGGCCGCGACTTCATCGAAGTCGAGACGCCGATCATGACCAAGTCGTCGCCGGAAGGCGCGCGCGACTACCTGGTCCCCTATCGCCTGGAGCCGGGCCTATTCTACGCCCTTCCCCAGGCGCCGCAGCAGTTCAAGCAGCTGCTGATGGTGGCCGGGTTCGAGCGTTACTTCCAGATCGCCAAGTGCTTCCGAGACGAAGCCCAGCGCGCGGACCGGCAGCCGGAGTTCACGCAGCTCGACCTGGAGATGTCCTATGTGACCCAAGATGATATCTTGGAGCTGATCGAGTCGCTGATGATCCATGTCGTCGAGACCAATTCGACCAAGACGATCACCAAACCATTCGTACGCCTGACGTACGATGAGGCAATCGCACGCTATGGCTCGGACAAGCCCGACCTGCGCTACGGCTTGGAGCTGCAAGACTGCGCCGAAGTCTTGAAAGACACCGAGTTCGTCGTCTTCCGCGGCGCTCTGGACAGCGGCGGTCAGGTCAAACTGATCCGTTACCCTGGAGGCGCGTCGCTTTCGCGCAAAGAGATCGACGATCTTACCCAGATTGCCAAGGACTTCGGCGCCAAGGGCCTCGCGTATCTTCTGGTGACGGAAGAAGGCGTGAAGTCGCCCATCGCGAAGTTCCTGAAGCCCGAGGAAATCGACGGACTGCTCAAGCTCGCCGAAGCGGAGCCGGGCGACATGGTCGCCTTCTCCGCCGACAAGCCCGCCGTCGTCGCGAAGGTGCTGGACCGCCTGCGCCGCGAGATCGCCGCGCGCAAGGGCCTCGCGGACAAGAACACGCTCGCCTTCGGCTGGGTCACGGACTTCCCGGTCTTTGAATGGGACGAGGACGACAAGAAGTGGACCTTCGCACACAACCCGTTCGCGATGCCGCACGAAGAGCATCTGGACCTGCTGGAGAGCGACCCGGCCATCTGCCGCGCCTACTGCTACGATCTGGTCTGCAACGGCCAGGAATCGGCCTCCGGTTCGATCCGTATCCACAAGCGCGACATCCAGGAGCGCATCTTCAAGATGCTGGGCAACACCGACGAGCAGATCACCGCGAAGTTCGGACACATGCTGGACGCCTTCGACTTTGGCGCCCCGCCCCACGGCGGCATCGCGCCGGGCCTTGACCGCCTGATCACGCTCTTAACGGACGACGACAGCATCCGCGAAGTCATCGCCTTCCCGAAAGCCGGCGGCGGCTACGACCCGATGATGGACGCTCCGTCCGAAGTCGAGGAAAAAGCGCTGCGTGAGCTGGGACTGACGATCAAGCGGCCGCCGAAGAAGGACGATAAGGCGGAGTAGAGACTTCGCGAAGTCTTTGTATCAACCTGTTTGAAGTCTTTGTATCAACCTGTTTATTGACCAACGCTCAAAGGCCGGCGGTTGAAACCGCGCCTGCAAGAGCGCAAAAACCCACCTGCGTGGGTTACATTATCGGAGACGTGAGCGTCTGATGTGAGATCACATGAGAGACGCCCCCGTTTCGGATTATGTAGTCCCCGAAGGGGGACTTCTGCGCTATTGCAGGCGCGGTTTTAACCGCCGGTCGTTTTGGCTTTCGCCACGACAACCGTATCCGGCAATGCTGGATCAATCCTATTGGAATTTAAAATGGCAATCGAATGGCTCCCCGCACAATTGACACCCGCCACGCAGTCCCAGACGAAATCCTCCGAAATTCTCAACCTCGAAAGCCTCAGCCCAGGCCGCCTCGCCGGATCGCCCGACCCCGAGTCCTACCGAAAAGGCATTGCTTACTACAATAACGGTCAGGTCCAGCTCTCGCATCTCGACAGCAACGAGGCGGTTCTATACGTCGATGGCTCGCTGCCGGAGCCGTATGAAGTGTGCGTTTGGGTGGACGGCGGCAAGACCTATTTCGACTGCGAATGCCCGGTGGCGCGCGATTTCACCAAGACGATCTGCAAGCACAAAGTCGCGGCGGCGCTTTTTCTCGCCCAGCACTTTGAGACGGAGAAGGCCGGCAAGTGGGAGATGGCGCTTTCCGATGTCCTGACGCCCAAGCAGACTAAGAAGACGCGCACGACGCAGTCGCTGCTGTTCTTTAGCCTCCAATCACGGCGCATGGAGTGGTCGATCGCGGCGTACAGCATCCCCGCCAGCAACTTCACCAGTATCAATATCCACGATCACGCCGCCGTCGCGGCGCAGGTGAAGACGCTGGGGCTTTCCAAGAAGGCGACGGCGATCAAGAATATCAGCGCGACGGCGAAGTATCTGAATGCGACCTCCTCCAGTATTCTCGTCGCGCAGCTGCTCGGCATGAACGAGCAGTATACGTACTACTATTACTACAACGCAAAGCCCCTCGCCCTGGACAAGATCTTCCCGCTGCTTGCCGACTGCATCGTCTTTCGCGGGACCGAGCAGGATCCGCTGCAAAAGCCTCTCAAAATCCTGACCGAGCCGGCGGCGGCGGAACTGGAGCTGCACGCGGCCGCCGAAGGGATGGAGATTCAGCCGGTCATCACGCGCAACGATCGCCCGGAAGCCTTCAATCTCAAAAAGCATGTCATCGTCCATCAGGAGCCGATGTGGCTCCTGGAGGGCGACGCCCTTTATCCCGTGACCGGAACGAGCGATGCGCTGGTCGGCCTGATGAGCGCCACGCGCGAAAAGCCGATCTTTATTCCCAACGCCGAAAAAGACCGTTTCTTCGACGCCTACCTGCCCCAATTGACCGAGCAGGTCCAGGTGCGGGGAGAAATGGTCTCGTGGGAGACACACGATTCGCCGCCGGCGCCGCGCATCTATCTCAATGAAGAAGATCAGCAGATGCGCGCGCAGCTGCGCTTTGGCTACGGCGAGCACGAGATCACGGCGGGCGAGCCGGGCGCGATCGTCACCCGGCGCAAGCCCGGCGAGGCGGCGATGGTCCGCATTCACCGTCATCCGGAGCTGGAAGAAGCCCACTGGCAGCAGATGTCCAAGCATGGCCTTAAGCGCGGTCCCAGCACGGACATCTTCCTGCTGCGCGCCAAAACCGAACCGGTGGACTTCCTGCTGCACCATGTCCCCAAGCTCGCCGAGGCCGGGTTCGATGTCTATGGCGAGGAGCATCTGACCTCCGCGCGCATCAACCGCAACCGCCCGACCATGAACTTCTCGGTGTCGTCGGGGATCGACTGGTTCGATGTCAAGGCTGTCGCGCAGTTTGGCGATCAGGAGGTCCCGCTGTCAGTCATTCGGCAGGCGATGAAGCGGCGCGAGAAGTATATCAAGCTCGCCGACGGCTCCATCGGCGCAATCCCCGAGGACTGGCTGGAGCGATACAAGCACCTCTTCGCCTTCGCCGAAACCACCGAGGACGGCCTGCGGATCGGCAACGATCATATCGCCCTGATCGATCAGCTCCTCGAAGAAGACGAAGCGGCGGTACAGATAGACGTCGAGTTCAACGCGCGCCGCGACCGCCTGCGCGCCTTCTCGGAGATCAAGCCGCACGCGTTGCCCAAAGGCTTTGAAGGCGAGCTGCGGCCATACCAGAAACACGGCTACGACTGGCTGCACTTCCTGCACGACTACGAGCTGGGCGGCTGCCTCGCCGACGACATGGGCATCGGCAAGACCGTCCAGGCGCTGACCTTTTTGCAGTCGCTGGGCGAAAGCGGCCACGCCGAGGCCGCGAGCCTGATCGTGCTGCCTCGTTCGCTCCTGTTCAACTGGGAGCGTGAGGCCGCCAAGTTCACGCCCGGCCTGCGCGTGCTAATGCACAGCGAGAACAGCCGGACCAAGAACACGCACGACTTCGATGAATACGACATCATTCTGACGACCTACGGCGTGATGATGCGCGACATCGAATTTCTACGCAAGTACAAATTCCACTATGTCGTTCTCGATGAAGCTCAGGCGATCAAGAACCCGGCGTCGCAGACCGCCAAGTCCGCGCGCCTTCTCAAAGCCGATCACAAACTGACGCTTACGGGAACGCCGGTCGAAAACTCCACCGTTGAGCTCTGGTCTCAGTTCGCCTTTTTGAATCCGGGCCTCCTGGGAAGCTTCGAGTATTTCCGGGATCAGTTCGCGAACGCCATCGAGCGCAAACAGGACGAACGCAGCGCGGATCTTTTACGCAAAATGGTCTTCCCGTTTATCCTGCGCCGCACCAAGGATCAAGTGGCGACCGAGCTGCCGCCGCGCACAGAGCGGATCCTGACCGCCGAGATGGAGCCCGCCCAGCGCAAGCTTTACAACGAAACGCGCGATAAGTTCCGCGACGAGCTGCTCCAGTTGATCGATACCGGCGGCATGAACAGCGCCCGCATGCGCGTGCTGGAGGCCCTGCTGCGCCTGCGCCAGATCGCCAACCACCCACGCCTGATCGAAGGCGATTCGCCCATCGATTCCGCCAAGTTCGAACTTCTGATCGAGACCCTGGAGACCCTGCGCTCCGAAGGCCACAAGGCCCTGATCTTCTCACAGTTCGTCAAGATGCTCACCCTGGTCCGCGAAGCGCTCGAAGAACGCGACATCCCGTACATGTACCTCGACGGCAAGACCAAGGACCGCCAATCCCGCGTCGACACCTTCCAGGCCGACGACCAGATTCCGTTCTTCCTGATCAGCCTTAAAGCCGGCGGCACCGGCCTCAACCTCACCGCCGCCGACTACGTCATCCACATCGACCCCTGGTGGAACCCCGCCGTCGAACGCCAGGCCACCGACCGCACTCACCGAATCGGCCAGACCAAGCCTGTCTTCGTCTATAAGCTCATCACCCGCGACACCGTGGAAGAGAAGATTCTCGAACTTCAGGACAGAAAGCGCGCCCTCGCCGAACAGCTCATCGCCACCGAAGGTGGGTTCTTCAAGTCACTGACGAAGGAAGATGTGGGATCGCTGCTCGGATGACGTCGGATAGAGACAAACCCTCTCCGGGGTGGGTTTGCCTGGGAGCGGCCACACGAACGCCAAGGCAGGCAGAACAACGGAATCTCGAAAATCCCTTTTCCGGATCCTTTGCCGCCGGGAGAGTTCCATTGTCATGAAGTCCAAACTCACCAAGCACCGTCAACGCATTGGCCTCGCCATCCTCGCCTTCGTCATTCTCATTCTCGCCGACATCTTCCTCTACCCCATGCTCGCGCAGCCGCCCGGCCCCATGCCGACCGCCACGGAGAATGGTCTGTGGCTGCGCTATACGTGGTACTTCGGCGGCGCGCGCGACTACGATGGGCTTGCCCAGCGTCTCCAAGAAGAGAAGATCCGGGACGCGTATTTTCATGTGCGCGGGATCGACGCCGATGGACATCTGCATTTTCGGTATCCCGATCGCGCGCGGCGTCTTACTTCGGAGGTTCACAAACGCTCGCCGGGCGTTCGGGCGATTGCATGGATTTACGCCGGCAATTCGCATGGCGAGGGAAAGGTCGATCTGTCGCGGCCCGAGGTGCGCGCGGCGATGGCTCAGGAGGCGCGGTGGCTGGCAGAGGATTGCGGGTTCGATGGCGTGCAGTGGGATTATGAGATCTGCGCGAACGGCGATCCGCATCTGCTGGAGCTATTGGAAGAAACACGGGCGGCAATGCCGGCGGGGAAGCTGCTTTCCGTGGCGACGCCGCTTTGGTCGCCCATCGCCTCCGAACGCCTGGGGTGGGACGACGCTTATTTCCAGAAAGTCGCGGCGCGGTGCGATCAAATGACCGTAATGGCGTATGACTCCGGACTCTATTCACCCCGCATCTACGTCTGGCTTGTGGCGCAGCAAGTGACGCATGTCACACAGGACGCGGCGGCGGCGAACCCAAGCTGCCGGGTCCTGATCGGCGTTCCCACCTACGCCAAGGGCGGCCTGTCGCACGATCCGCATACCGAGAATATGCGCATGGGGCTGATCGGCGTCCGCACCGGACTCGCCGATCCTCAGACAAAGCAAAGCGCCTTCGCCGGCGTCGCGCCGTTCGCGGACTATACAACGCAGGCGGACGAGTGGCGAACGTACGACGAAATCTGGCGCCGGCGCGATTAGGCGCTCCAGCAAACGACTTCTCCCTGCACCGAAACCCGAGTATAATGCCTGGGTCATTCTCGCTTCTCTAATCACGGAGATCAACACCATGCCGCCCGCCACCTTCAACTGCACCCGCTGTCAAGCGCCGCTGACGCCGGGCTCCACCCAATGTACGAATTGCGGCCTGACATTCGACACGCCCGTCCCGTACGCCGCGGCGCCTGGTTACGCGGCGCCGCCCGCAAAGAAAACCTCGCCCATCGCGATCATTGCGATTATCGGCGCGGTTGGCTGTCTTCCCATGATCGCCATCATGGCCGCCATTCTCTTCCCGGTCTTCGCCAGAGCGCGCGAAAAGGCGCGTGAGGATGTCTCGATGAATAACCTGAGGAGCCTCGGTCTGGCGTCGCTGCAATTCACGCAAGATCATGACGAGAAGCTCCCGCCGCTGGACACCATGGAGCATTTCAAAGCGGCGGTATCGCAGTATATTCCCGCACAAAACGGCCAAGATCTCTACACGGAGCCGGGCGCTAACGTTCCCTACGCGCTAAACGCCAAGATCTCGAAGAAATCGCTGGAGACGTTTTCGGATCCCACCAAGGTCGTGCTGATTCGGGAGGCCGTTCCCCATTCCGACGGAAAGATCGCGACGGTTTATGTGGACGGACATGTGACGCTGGAAACGCCGGGGCCGTAAAAAAATCGCTCTTCATGACTGCGCGGCGTCCATGAAGAGCGATGATCGAAGGCGCTGCGGAGGGATTACAGGCCGAACGTCATTGCAAACCCGGTCATCTTGTTCGTGCCCGCCGCCGTGGGGTTCGTGGGATCCGGGGGCGTGTCCGGTCCGTCGCTAAATCCGGATGAAACCTGCGATGGGCGCAGGTACTTCACATGGCCGTCGGCGGCCAGGAAGTTGGAGCCGTCCGTGTGACGCGGCGCGGAGGTGTAGTTCACATCCTTGATCCCCGGCATCACGCCGGTCGCGAACTTCTCCGTGGTCAGGGTGGATTTACATCCTGGCGTATCGAAGACCGGGCTGCCGTTGAGCGGATAGCCGTTGCCGGCGGCGGAGAACTGGCCGGCGGCGTTCCCGAGCTCGTAGACGTTCTGGAAATCCGAGGAGATCCCTGTCACCTCAAACAGCATCACCGTGCTCGCGGGCGCATTCTGCGCGGTCAGATTGCTGCTGGAGACGACGATGTTCGCGAGATTGAAGTTGTACGCATACGAGATGGCCTGCCCCGCCGTGGGATCGTCCGGGCACTTGCCCATCCCAACGCTCTTGACGTACGGATAAAGCTGCCCCGCCCACCCAATGTAGCAGTCGTACTGCCGGCCATTCGGAAGCTTCTCGTCATTGTCTTGCGAATATTGCATAAAGGCCAGTCCCCATTGCTTTTCGTTCGACGCGCAGGAGATTTGACGGGCCTTCTCACGCGCCTTGGCAAACACGGGAAACAAGATCGCCGCAAGAATTGCGATTATAGCGATAACTACGAGCAATTCAATCAATGTAAAACCGTGATTTCGATTGCCGCCGATAGACATAAAAATTCCTCCTGGTTTGTGACCTGAGCAGATTATAGTATAACTTTCTTCGCGAGTCAAGCAAATTAGGAAAATAAGTTTCTAAATCGATAAAAACGAGCGCCAGATCAATGCTTCTCTGCATCGGTAAGAGAAGCAACAGGAAATCCGCATCAAAAGACGATCCCTTTCGTATTGGTATAACCGATGCGAAGGGGATCGTTCTGGAGTGCTGAGCTCGTCGCCAATGGCGCCGCTATTCCGTGGCGATGAGGACGATTTTGCCTTTGATCGACTGCGTCTTGCTGTCGCGCCACGCGTCGGCCGCCTGGCTAAGCGGGTAGGTTTTCCCGACTCGGACTTTGAGCTTGCCGGAGTCCAGCAATTCGGCCAGCTTCGCCAGGATCTCCTGGGATGGCTTGGTGTCGATCATCACGGCATTCACATTGTGCTTCGCCGCTTCTTCCTGAGATGGGAACTGGTTGAGCGCCACGATCACCCCGCCGGGCTTCAGGACGCCGAAGGAGCGCTGCTGGGTGTTGCCGCCCACGGTGTCGAGCACTGCGTCGGCGTCTTTGACGACCGTCTCAAACGGCGTCGTTTTGTAGTCGATGACTTCGTCCGCTCCCAGCCCGCGCACATATTCGGTATCCGGCCCGGACGCGGTTGCGATCACGTACGCCCCCAGACGATGCGCGAGCTGCACGGCGGCGCTCCCGACCGCGCCGCCGGCGCCATGGATCAAGATGCGCTGTCCCGACACGATCCCCGCCGCGTCCAGCGCCTGCCATGCGGTTTGGGTCACGACGCCCGCGGCCGCCGCTTCCGCATGACTGAGGCTCGCCGGCTTGATCGCGACGGCGCCCGCGTCCACGTTCGCCAGCTCCGCATACGTGCTGTCGGGCGGATCGCCGTAGACGGCGTCGCCGACGCTCAGGCCGGTCACGCCCTCGCCTACCTTCTCAATCACACCGGAGATATCAGAGCCCGGGATCCAGGGAAATGTCAGCGCGAACTCGCTGCGAGCCACGCCGGACGCCCGCAGCGGATCGATCGGATTCAGCGTCGTCGCATGGACGCGGATCTGCACCTGTCCGGCGCCGGGATCGGCCACCGGAACATCCTCTTCCTGAAGCGCTTCCGGTCCGCCATAGTTGTGAATACGTATTGCTTTCGACATGAAGATCTCCTCAAAGGTAGTCGTTTGGAAAAGTTTTCAGTTCCTTTTCGTAACTGAGTTCAGTATGTGCTAAAATGAAAAAAGATACAAGAAGGCATTTTTTGGAGCGTCAGGCACATGCAAGTAACCAACAATCTCCAGGCGATGGGCGACGACGATGTCTGTCCGATTCGGGAGATCCTCGATCGTATCGGCGATAAGTGGTCGGTCCTGGTGATTTCCAACCTCGCGGACGAAACCCTGCGGTTCAATGCGCTGAAGCAGCGGATCACGGGCATCAGCCAGCGGATGCTGACGGAAACCGTGCGCAAGCTGGAGCGCAACGGCATCCTGACGCGGACTGTCTATCCGACCATTCCCCCACGCGTCGAATACTCCCTCACACCGCTCGGACAAACAGTCGTCGGCCCCATCCAAACACTCATCCAATGGGCGGACGGGCACAGCCGCGAGATCCTCGCCGCCCGCGCCGCCTACGACATCGAACAGGAACAGCCCGTCCGCCCCATCCCCACGCCGTACTAACAGCCCCACCGCCGGCGCTACTGCTTCTCCCATCGCACGCGAGAAATCGGGAGATAACTATCCTGCGAGACCAGTTCGCGTCCGGCGACCTCGCCATTCTCGAACCAGGTGCGGTAAACCGCCACCGTCAGGCCGTCCCGCCCGCGCAGACGCCAGCGTGAGCGGCGGCCGCCCGATCCCGGCTCGACCGTCGCCGTGGACGGCGGCTGCCGGCTGACGACCTGTGACGTCAGCACCGCACGAAGCTTCACCGCGATGGGCGTCTCCAGCCGGCAGACGATCCGATCGGCCGACGCCGCGCAGTGAATCGTGATCGGACTTCGATACGGATTGCGGAAGCGCAGATCGGCCGTCGTGTACGCGACGGCGGCGTCGCGCCCCGGCGGCGCGTAGCTGGGCGAGAACGTATGCGCGTGACGCTCCAGAATGGGGCATCCCGCGAGCAGCGCCGCATTGTAAAGCGTAGTGCTCGTTTCGCAGACGCCGCCGCCGTAATCATCGATCAGCGTCCCGTTGTAGCTCACCGGCGCGCGCAGGAACCCCCGATCCGCGCTCCATCCCCGCACCACAGCGTTGAACGAAAAGATCGATCCCGGCGCAATCGTCGCGCCGTCGATCGCCGCCGCCGCCCGCCGCGCGTTGAACGCCTGATGCGGCGTGCGCTGGGAGAGATCCGTCGTATAGGCCGCGAGAACGCCCGCCCGAACGGGCGCGGGCGCGCGGCCGATGAGGAGCCAGAGAATGGCGGCGGCGATGAGAATCAGGGCGAGGGCGGTGAGGTCTGGGGAGAGCCCCTTGGTAGTCGCGAGATGGTGGAGAGAGGCCCTCACCCGGCGCTCCGCGCCACCCTCTCCCAATTCTGGGAGAGGGTTAAGATTTTGGATCAAAGATCCAAATAAAAAACTCCCTCTGACTCCCCCTCTCCCAAAATTGGGAGAGGGGGCCGGGGGGTGAGGGCCTCTCTTCATTCCCCCACCTCAATCCGGCTCGAATTCCCCAGCGCGCGCAGCGTCGGGTCGAACGTTCCCGTCAAAAGCGTCGGCATCACGTCGTATCGGCCCGGCGCGGCGGCGCGCAGGTGGTAGTCGATCTCGTGGCGGCCGCGCGTGAGGCTGCCGATGAAGAAGACGATGCGGTTGTCGCGCACGTCGGTGTAGTCCCACCAGTTATCCCAGGACTCGTTCTGGTCGCCGGAGACTTCCGAAATCGTGCAGCCGGCGGGGATCGGCTCCTCGATGGTCAAGTGCGAGCCGGCGCGCGTGCTGTCGATGATCAGACGCACGAGCAGGGTATCGTCGCGGCGGTAATTGACGTCGGGCGTCGGGACGGTGTCTTCCCAGAGGAAGTTACGGCGCGAGGTCGTCCGCAGAAGCACGCGCTTGACGCGAAATCCGGATGGCGACGGCTGCTGGAGCGCCTTTTCCGGACGGAGCACGCGGTCGCAGACGCGCCGCCAGAAGCCGGGCGCGGGCTGCGGATTGGGCTGCGCGATTTGCTGGCGCAGCTCCAGCGAGTAATAAAGCCGCCCGGTCCCCTCTTTGATCAGGGCGACCTTGTTATCTCCCGGCTGCATCTGAGCGCCGGAAAGTTCGATGATTTGATCGGGCTGATCCACCGAGGGCGGCGTGAAGCGCAGCTGCCGCAGGGGTTTCCCGTTGAGCTGCAGCGTGGCGGTGAAGTCGGGCTGCATCTCGTGGGATTGGGCCAAATAAGCGGTCAACGCGCCGATGGTTTCGGCGGTGGTCTTGGGACACTCCCAGTGATCGCCAGTGCGGTTCGCCATCAGCCAGCGCGCGACGGCGTCGAGCCGCGTGTCGGACGGCGTGATTTCCTGCGCGGCCAGCATTGCCCAGACGGTTGTCACTGCGTCCGGCGGGTTTTGAGCGGAGCCGGCGGAGCTTGGGTGCGGCTGATAAGTCCAGGCGGTGAGCGCGCCGAGACGCGTTCTTCCGGCCCAGAGCTCATTCATCAATTTCGCCGCCTCGGTCTTGTTTCCCAGACGATTGAGGGCCAGAGCGGCGACGGCCAGATCCGGATAAGTCCGGGTTTCGGGACGCTGCGTCCAGCGTTTTTGCAGCAGAGCGAGATCGGCGTCGGCCTCCGTGACGCTTCCCGCGCGCGCCAGCGTCAGAGCCGCGAACGCGACGCCGCTGGGCGACTGGAGGAACGCCAAGTCGGTGGGCTCCGCGCGGAAGTCCCGCCCGAGGCTGGCGGTCGCCTTGACCGCGGCGTCCAGCGCGCTCGCTTTGACCTCGACCCCGGCGTCCTGCGCCAGCTGCATCGACCAGAGCGCGTATGACGTCGTGTTGAGATCGGTCTTCGATGTTTCCCACCAGCCCCACGCGCCCTCATCCTTTTGGAACCGATAAAGACGCAGCAGAGCGCGGCGCGCGCCTTCCGTCAGAGCCGCCCGGCGCTCGGCGGACAGGGGCAGCGCGGGCGCCGCTCCCTGCGACGCCTTGAGCAAAACGGCGTCTCCGACTAAAATACTGGACGTGTCTTCCGCGCTGCCGTAAGGGTAGGCGTCCAGATAATCGGACGCCGGCAGGAGCGAGCCGCTCACCGTCGGCGAGAGATGAATGCGCAGCGTCGTATCCTCGGGAAGCGCCTTCGGATCGAGCGTCACCGTCTTTTCGACCTGGCGCAGGAGGCTGCCGGCCTGCCATGTCGATTGCTGCGCGGCGTGCGGCTGTACGTCCAGCGTCTGCTGCACGCCATCGCTGAGATTGCCGCTCACGGCGGCCGCCTTGAGGGTAATCGTCTGTACGGCGGGAGATGTCACCGGCCATTCGGCGCGCGCGGCGCCGTGCGCGGGCACGGTGATCGTCTGCCGCGACGGCGCGCCGAGCTGCAAGCCAGAGGCGCTGATCATCACTTGCGTCACGGCGGGCGACGCCGTGTTGTTGTTGACGACCGCCAGCAGCGTCGAGCGGTCGCCGGCAATCAGAAACGCCGGGGCTTCCAGACGCACCAGCAGATCTTTGCTCACGACCAGCTCGCAGGTCCCCTCCCCGACCGCCGTTTCGGCGGTATGACCGATACACGTCACGCGCCATGTGGTCAAATTGTCGGGAAACGTGAAGTGGACGGTCGCCGTTCCGGAGGCGTCCGTGCGCACGTCCGGCTCCCAGAACGCGGTGTCCGGGAACTTGCTGCGCAGCTTGACGTTCTGCATTGCGCCCTTGTCCACGTCGCCCAGATAAAGCGGCGCGCAGGAGTAGTCCGTGCTGACGGAATTCCCCTGTTCCGGCTGAAGGGCGCTCAGAATGGTCTCGTCCGAACCTTCGGTGAGCGCGTAGATGCTGCTGTCCACGACCCCGACGGAGACTTCGCCCGGCTGCGACCGCCCCGCATCGTCGGTCGTGTGGACGGTGAGCGTCGCGGCATCGCCCGGATGATAGAGCGCCCGGTCCCCGGTGACCTGCACGCGCAGCGCGCGCCGTGGATCTTCGATCGTCAGCTGCGCCGACCCGGAGCGGAGCTCTTTGTCCTGAAGACAGCAGACGGAAACGGTGACGCCCGGCGCGTACAGGGCGCTGACGGGAATATCCAGCGCGGTCGAGCGGCGCCGCAGCGGCACGGTCCAGGATTCATAGAGCGTGGCGCCCTCCACCGTCACCAGCGCCGTCGGCCCCGGATCCTGGGTGTTGATCAGCACGTGCGCCGTATCGCCCACCTTGTACTTCGCACGGTCCAGGACCACGCCCATTTCTGGATATTGCACGGAAACGTCGTCGTTTTCGCCCGCCACCCAGACGCTCGTTTCGGCGGTGATGGCGTTGCCGCGCTTGTCCCGGGTCTCCACATGCGTCACGAGCAGCCCCGATTGATCGGCGGATAAGGGCAAAGTCGCATCGCCCTGCGCGTCGGTCGTCAGCTGCGACGCGCGTTCGTCCTTCGTGCGCCGCTTGCCGGAAACCCAGCTTTCGTAATAGGTCTTCACGGCGAGCGGCTGGCCGGCGACGGGAGCGGCCGATGGGCCGCGCGCGGAGAGGATGACCGTGACGGGCGTGCGCGGCGCGCAGGCGTACAGCGACGGCGCCAGGGTCAGCGAAAACTCTCCCTGGCCAACGGTAATGGACTCTTCGGCGGTGACGGTCCGTTCGGATTCGTCCGTCACGATGGCGTTGATGTTATAGTTCTGATCGCCCTCGTCCACATCGCCCGTTTGCGTCGGCACGCGGATATGCGCCTGCCCGCGATCGTCGAGCCGGATCTTTCCGTTGATCGTTGGTTCGCCGGACTGGCTTGAGGAATCGTCGCCTTCCGGCAGGCGATACGCCTGCAATCCCCTGGACGCCGCCGGCTCCGCCGCCTTGTAGACGTAGTACTGCACCGTGGCGGATGTGACGGGCGCGCCATGGTAATACGCCGCCGTGACGGTGGCGTCGATCGTATCGCCCCGCACGTAGCGCGGCTTGCTGAAGGTGATCTTGACGCGATATTCGGGCTTGCGGTAGGCGGCGACCACGAAGGTCGTTTCCGTGGTCTGGCCGCCGATCTCCACATGCAGAGAGTATTCGCCGGTCAGCGCCTCCGCGCCGATCTCAACCTTGCCGTTCCACGAGCCCAGTTCGTTCGTCGAAAGCTCCTGGTGACTGATCAGCGTGTCCTGAGCGTCGTGAATATCCACGCGCACCGTCTGATTTTGCGGAATATGGAAATCGGCGTCCGGCGTCACAGAAGCGTCTTTCGCGCCGGCGGCGCCGCCGAACCAGCGGACGATCCCTTTGAAGTAGACCGTCTGCCCCGGACGGTAGATCGGGCGCTCTGTGTAGACGAACGAGCGCATGGCGCCCGCCGAGTAAGCCGCGCCGCCGGAGTCGCCCTCCGGCTGCTCGCCCGACTCCCCGGGACTGTTCAGCTCCATCGAGACCGGCGCCACGGAGTCGCCGTCGCGCGCCACCAGGATCCCTCGGCTTTCGGCGGTCGCTCCCGCGCCGCTCAGATGGCAGAGGCCGTTCGCATCCGTCGCCGCCCGATCGCGCGTGACGGGCGCTTCGAGCCCGTTATCTTCGTAGAGCGTGACGGCTGTTCCCGCGACCGGCAGGCCGCTGGTGATATCGGACACATAAGCCAGCGCCTTGCCGTGATAGGATTTCCGGATCAAGGCGACATGCGTGCTGACGATCCAGTTCACGCCCTGCGTCTCCGAGTTCGCCACGGTCAGTCGATACATTCCGGCGGGAAGCACGCCCAGGCGCAGCTGTTCGTAGAAGTAGCCGCGCTTGCGCGCCGCCACCTCCTGACTCCACTGGCGCACGCGCGTGAACTCGCCTGGCCACGTGTTCTTGGCCTCGACGTCCGCGCCCTGTGGGCCGATCAGCATGCGCGGGCGGCGCGCAAGCACGCCGGACAGATCGACGCGATCCAGAGTCATCGTGACATTGTGGTCGCGGATCTGGCCGCGCAGCCCCAGCGCGATGTCTTCGGCGTTCGTCCAGGTGGAGATCGTGCTGGAAAAGCTGAGTTCGGGCGTGGCGTGTGGCAGATCGACCGAAACGCGCGTCACATCTTCATCGGCGACCGTCACGGGCGTTTCCGCGTCCTCGGAGCCGTCACTCGATGCGTGAACTTTATACTCTCCGGCGGGGACATGCGCCAGCGTGAAGCCGCCATTACCGTCCGAGTGCGTCGAAAGATCCGAACTGCCGGAGGCGTCGCCGGCGTCGCCATCCGCGGCGGCGCCCTGACTCCAGCCGTAGGGCGCCTCCCGACGTCCCAGCGCCCCGACAATCACCTCGCCTCTGGTGTCCGAGTCGTCCGAGTCGCTGCTGTTCGCGCTGTCGACTTTTTCGAGCCAGACGCGCGCCTTCGGGATAAGTGCGCCCGATTCTTTCTCCCGGCACGTTCCGGTGACGGTTCCCGTGTGAGGACCGGCGCTGAGCATGGCGGCGAACAACCCGCCCGCCGCCAGCAGCGCGGCGGCCGCGCCGACCCGCGTCCCGGAGGAGGCCCAACGATTGCGCGAAAATACGATCGCCATGGCGGTTATCCCTCCACGACGGGCCGGGCGTCCCGCCGGGCCGGCAATAGCTGCAAGATCGCCAGCAGCACGACGGCGCCGATGACGATCAGTGTCCGCACGCGCCGGGTCGGCTCATCCCAATGGGCGGCGATCGGCGTCATGATCAGTGTCAGCGCCCCCACGGTCAGGCTCCCCACCAGCACTCGTCCCCGCGCCGGACTTGCCGCGAAGCCCGAAAAGAGCGCCGCGAGCGCCGCTCCGAGCAGCAGACCGCCGCCGGCCCGCGCCGCCAGCACGTAATCCGCCACGACAATCGGGATCGCCAGCGCCAGCAGCCAGAAGACGCCGCGCAAATACCCGGGGATACGCCCCCGCGCTGCGCCGGCCTCGGCGGCGGCAAACGGAAGGATCGCCCCCAGACTCAGCGCGAAGAAATCCCAGGCGTCGGTTACGGCGTTCACATCCAGGGCGTCCGAGTTTTGCAGCAGCAGCAATCGATGCAGCGACGCGATGGCGCCGAAGACAAACGCCGGCAGCAGCGAGCCGACGCCGGCGATGCGCGCGCCCGCCAGATCCGTGATCCGCCAGGGCGCGCTCGCCGCCACGGCCCAGCCCGCCAGCAGCATCAGGACGACGCCGTAGCCCGCCCAGTAAGCATAGCTCACGGTCACCGCCATCACCAGCAGCGCCAGCGACGGCAGCAGCGTACGGACCGCCGGCGCCGCGCCGGTCTCCAATGGGGCAGTCTCCGTCTCATCAATCGGCGGCGCGGACGCCCTGTCTCCCGCCGTTCGCGTTTGACGCGCGATGGCGTACAAGAGCGCGAAGGTCAGCGCTCCCACGCCCAGCAGCTTCAGCGGCGTGCGCTCATGGGCAAGCGTCTGGCCCACCGCGACTGTCGCCAGCAGATACGGCGCGCCGATCCAGACCGCCCGCAGCCGCGCTCTGGGGATCAGTACGGCGATGATCAGCCCCAGGCACAGCGCGGCGCCGAGCAGCAGCGGCACATCCGGCCAAAACATCTGCTCGATCAACTTCGCCCGCGTGAATCCCAGCTGCACCGCCGCCGACAGCGTCGCCAGAAACGCCAGCCCCGCGCCGGCGAGCACGCCCGCGCCTTCGTCCCCTTCGTCGTCAAACAGCCAGGTTCCCAGGACCACCAGCGGAACCACCACTCCCAGGATCAGTCCCGTCAGTCCCGAAAGCTCCCCATGCGTCAGCCACAGGCGCGCCCCCGCCATCACGGCCACGCCCCATCCCACGACCAGCGCCGCCGGCGCCGCTTCATTCGTCCCGCGCAAAACTCGCCTCACGCTCCCGACCAGCAGCAGCCCGCTCAGTGATCCCAGCAGCACGCCGCGCGCCGCGATAAAGTCCACACTGGCCGCCGCGCCAATGCGCAGGCTCAGCCACGTCGCAAGCGCCGTCGCCCCCGCCCAAACGATCAGCGCGGAAATGCTCGGCCGTAAGCCGCCGGGCGGCGCGGAGGCCCGAAACGACCGCAGGCTCGCGACGAAAAACGACGCGAGCCCGAAAAAAAGAGCAAGCCACGGAAAGATCCAGAAGTGCGCCGCCATGGGACCCCCTGAAACGGAGAAAGGGACTTGCAGTCAATCTGCAATTGTGAGGGTTGTTCGTGGGAGAGTGTGAGAAATCCTGCGCGGACAGGGCCTGCTTTGGAATAGGGCCGACTCGGGAATAGACCTCGCCCATTAATGCGCCGCCCCGGCCCCCGCGCCGCCGCCCTTTTTCGGGCGGCGGAGCAGCAGGACGGCGGGGGTTGCGATCAGGAACGAAAGGCCGAGCAGGATGAAGGCGTTGTTGTACGCCATCGTCATGGCTTGCGCCTGGACCGTGTGGCTGACAATTCCCAGGGCGGCGGCATGCGCGGCGTCGTGGCTGTATCCTTTGCTCAGCAGGCCGCCGGCGATCCCGTTGATCCGCTGATCGAGCGTGACGTTGCCCTGGTAGAGACTGCTGACGAGATTGTAACGGTGGAACTGAGTCATGTTCGTCACATATGTCGTCAGAATGGCGATTCCGAATGAGCCGCCGAGCTGGCGCATCAGGTTATACAGCGCGGCGCCCTGCGCGATCTGCGCGCCTTTGAGACTGGCGAACGCTGTCGTGCTGATCGGGATGAACACGAGACCGAGCCCCAGACCTCGGACGAGAAGGCCCAGCTGCGTGTCGGACTGGCCGCTCTGCGGGGTCAGGTGTCCGAGCATCCACATCGCCGCGATATAGATGATCATCCCGACGATGATCAAAATGCGCGGGTCGAAGCCTCGGGAAAGCAGGCGGCCGCAGAAGATGACGCCGACGGCGGTGGCGATGCCGCCAGGAAGCAGGGCCAGACCGGTGGCGGTGGGCGTAAACCCAAGAATCGTCTGCACGAACAAAGGGTAGATGAAGACGCCGCCATAGAGACCAAAGCCCAGCACGAGACCGAGCACGACCGCCGCCGAAAGGCCGCGATCCTTCAGAACGCGCAGATCCAGGATCGGCGCTTTATTGCGCGGCGACAGCTCCCAGTAGATAAATCCGGAAAGGGCGACGACGGCGACAACGGTCAGGCGCGCGATCCAGGCGTCGTCGAACCACATATAGCGCTCGCCCTCTTCCAGAACATACTGAAGCGAGCCCATCCCCGCCGCAAGCATCAAGATGCCCGGCACATCGACCGTGTTGACTCGTTTTTGGTGGATGGAGTCCTGAAGGAACAGCCCGACCATCGTCAGGCTGGCGATCGCCAGCGGGACGTGGATGAAGAACACCGTTCTCCACGAATAGTTGTCGGTGATATAGCCGCCGAGCAGCGGTCCAAGCGTCGGCGTCACGATCAGTCCCAGGCCAAAAAGGGACTGCACCATCGCGGTTTGATTTCTCGGGAAGATCTCGACGATCGTCGACTGCGCCGTGGAGATCAGCGCCGCGCCGCCCGCGCCCTGAATCAGCCGCCAGAAGACGATCTCGCCCAGGCTGCCCGAAAGGCCGCACATAAAACGCGCGATGTTGAAGATGATGATCGACACCATCAAATACCGCTTGCGCCCGAAGCGCCCGGACAGCCATGCGGTCATCGGCAGCACAATGACATTGGAGAGAATATATCCCGTGCTCACCCAGGCGATCTCGTCCGTCGAGGCGCCCAGGTTCCCCGCCATCTGCGGCAGGGAAACGTTGACGACCGTGGTGTCCAGAATCTCCAGCGCCGCCGCCATGATCAGGCCGATCAGGATCCACCACCGATGCGCGTTGACTTCCGGCGCCACATCGGGCGCCGCATTCGGCTTCGCGGGGATCGGCGCCGCGCTTCCGCCGCTCCGGGCTCCCGATCCGCCGCCATCACTGGATCGCGGCGGCAAGGGAGCCGGCCTTGTCTGATTTCGTGGGATTGATATCGCCATAACGCCCGTCCGTTCAACTTCCCGCATTCACCCAAATGCGTCAATCGCTCAATAACTCTCGTTGTTGCCCTGGCGCCGGCGCGCCGTAAGCGCCCAGAAACAGCTGAACCGCGCCGCGCACCACGGCCACGCGCTTTTCCGGCGCGGGCGCCGGCTCGATCCCGAGCTCCGCCCGGATCACAAAGTCACCCTGAATCAGCGCGATAAACTCCGTCGCCGCCAGATGCGGATCGCGCAGCACGATCGCTCCCGCCAGCGCCTGAGTTTGCAGGTACTCCCCCAGCAGCTTCCGGGAGCGCGCCGGGCCAAGGCTCCAGTACTCGCGCGCGATCTCGGGAAAGTGGACGGCCTCGGAGATCATGCGCCGCCGGAACGCCATGGACTCCGGCTCCAGCACGACCTCCAGAAGCCCCTCGCCGAATGTTTGAAGCGTCGTCTCCAGCCCCTGATCCGTCAGCAGCGTTCGGGTAAAGCGCGGCAGAAGCCGATCCGCGCGCCAGCGCATCACGCCCGAAAACAGCTCCGTCTTCGTCGCATAGCGCGCGTAGATCGTGTTCTTCGAGACGCCCGCGCGCCGGGCGATCTCGCCCATGCTCGATCCCGCGAACCCCAGCTCCATGAAAACCGAAGCCGCCGTCGTCATCAAACGCTCCTGCCGCTCCGCGATCTCATCCATCGAAGGTCGTCCCGGCGCATATCGCGTCTGTTCCTGCGTCTCAACCATGTGTCGCCCCTGCTTCTGGCGCTCCGCGCCGTTTTATCGATGGTTTTATTGTACCTTATTAATAATACGGAACGGTATCGTATTATTAATAGTTCCCGCCTGCACTCGGATCAAAACAAAAAAATCCCCGCTCATTCGAGCGGGGAATATGTCACGAGAGATTGCGGCGCGAGAAACTACGCGACCTGAGCGATCGCCTCCGGCGCTTCGAAGATCTCGGTTCCATCGCGTGTCGGCGGAGGGAACGCGGCGCCACAGTGTTCGCAGTGCTCGTGCGTCACGACGCGGCGTTTACCGCACGCGGGGCAGATCACGCGCGCCGGCCACGCTTTGAACGCGACCAGCGTCATCAGCGCCGGCAGTCCAAAAACCAGGCAAAGGACGGACCAAACAGCACGGACACGCGCGGTCTCGGCGCGCCGTATTCCCGTAAGCCAGGCAAGAACGGCGGCGATCACCGCCGCGGCGACCGAGATGGCGATCCGGGGGCCGGCCGGAGTGTCGCCGCTGCTTGTCAGGTGGGCGGCCGCCGCCGCCAGGAATGGCGGCAGGGCGGCGCCGAACCAGGGGGTATCCGCCGCCGGGCTGGCCGACGCTTTGCGCGTGATCTGCGCCTGCTGAAGCACTTTCCCTTCGCCCGAGACTTCCACCACATCCATGACCGTCGGCCGGGCAACCGTGCGGTAAGGACGAAGCCAGAAGAAGTAATGATCGGGGTTAGGCTTCCCCCTATCGATTTGCGACGCAATGTCCACATCGACGAGGGTGTTTTCGGCGCTTTGGCCCGGTTTCCACGGCAGTGAATAGATCAACGAACCGTCGCCCCCAAGCAGCTCGATCCCACGGTTCGTCATGACGATATACGCCAGGCTCGCGTTCCCGTCAATCTGGCTCATCTGCGCCGCGTAAACGATCTTTGCGCCGGGCGGCTCTTGATGGAGCAGAGAAAACGTTCTCTCACGGATCGGCAGGAAGCGCCCCATCGCATCAAACGAAATGAGACGGTAAATACGGCTTCGAAACACATAAAGATCGGCCCACACACGGTTGTGATCCATGGGCAGCATGACCGGGACATCGTCAAACGGCGCGGGTCGCCCTTGATCCGCCGGCAAATAACCGTTCAAGCCGATCCGGCCGAGCAGGCGGCGGCTATCCAGCGCATAGATCTCGATCAAGCGTGAGGAATGAACGTAATACCAACAGACGAACGGCGGCGCCAGTTCTCGGTAACTATTCAGCGGCGTCACATGCTGGACCGTCTCGCCGGCCCACGGCAGCGCGTCCATGGTCTCCAATGTCGTGGGCCAGGAGAGAGGTTTTCCATTCACGCGCATATGGGAATCGAAGCGATATTCGTGTCCATCCAGACCGCGCGCGCCGACGAGATCGTAACTCGTGCGCGAACCGGCGATCGGCGCATACTCACAGCGGACCAGATGATTTGGCAGGATGACCGCGTATTGCTCGTAACTCTGCGCCGCTTGGGCGTGAAGCGATCGGTAGACGGAATCGGTGGCGGAAATCCCTGCGGCGGATAACCCAAGAAACGCGCTATAAAGCACAAGACTGAGCGCGATTCCCCCAAGGGCCGGCCTGGGCGCATCGCCGCCGCTGGAAACGAAGGCGCCCCAGGCGGCGACCGCAAGCAAAATCCCTGGAATGGCGAAAAGGAGCGGCGAGACGTCCCGCGCGACGAACGCAAAAAACACGGCGAGCGCCAGCGGAAGGATTCGGGAGCCATACCAGCGCGCCGGGCGCAATGCGGTGAGCAGCGCGCCGAAGTAGACCAGCACGCCTCCCAGGATCGAGCGCGCGCCCGGCGCCAGCAGATGGATGTCGAACGGAGCCGGCAGATGCCCGGGCGTCGCCGCCCACAGCGCGACGGCGAGGAGCGCGCCGCCGGTCGCGGCGAAATACAGCCCCAGTCCCGCCGCCGCCTTGCCCCAAAAGAGCGCGGTCGGCGACGCGGGCCGATGGATCAGGAACGCCCACTGGTCGCGCCGCTTTTCCGAAAAGATCTGGACAAAGGCGATGCCGGCGGCCACAAACATCGGCGTCACCGCCATCGCGGTTTCGACGCCCGTCCAAACTCCCAGGAAGTCCTTGAGCGTGTAAAACACGCCCCCACGGCTCTCCAGCGCCTCATGCGCGATTCCCGCCAGCAGCGCCGCCGCCGCCAGAAGCGCCCACCGGGCGTTTTCCCGCAGCTCTTTCCATAGCGTCGCGCGGACGCCGCTTCCTCTTGATCTGCTCATCTCGCCTCCACATACTCCGCGAACCCGCGCCGAGCGAAAACCTCAGTCCCATCCCGCGGCGCGCTCGGGAACGCCGCCCCGCAATGCGCGCACAGATCTTCCGTAACGATGCGGCCTTTCCGGCACTTCGGACACGACACCCGCGCCGGGCTCCCCGCCACCGCCGCGATGGCGAGCAGAACGCTCAGGGCGACGATCACGCAAGGCCCAGCCGCGCGCCAGGGAGCGCCGACGGGAGCGGCGGCCCACGAATACCGCGTGCGCCGCAGCAGCGCGCCCGACGACGAGAACTCCAGCATGGCGCGCGTCCTTATTCCCGCATCTCCGCTCTGCGACGGCCACGCGCAGAGGATGTAGCGGTCGGAATCCCCTCCGCGCTCAGCAGCGCCCCGAGCGCCGGGGACCACGGTCGCCTCCACGGCCTCCCCACGTTCCGTAGGCTGTGAAACCAGCATGTCTCCCGCTTCGCTCACCACCTGGACCGAGGATGCAAAGGCCACGAAATAGACGCCGCGATGGAGCCCCGGCCCAAGGCTGCGGCTCGAAGCCGCCGAAACGATGTCTTCGTCCAAAGGACGGCGCAGCAAGGGCGTCACCCGCCAGGATCGCGAGAGCACCGCGCCGCCCGCCGGCGGCGCCGAGAGTCGGTAGATCTGACGGGAGAACACCAGCAGCATTTCGCCGTTCAAGCCGCCGGTCACCCCCACGAGGCGTCCGGGAAACGGTCCCGTCGCGCATGAGCCGCCGGGGCGCGCATCCCCCACGTCGATCTGCGCCGTCACCCGGCGCGTCGCCGCCGAGTACACCTCGATGCGGCGGCGCAGCGCCGCATAGAAAACGCAAGATCGCGTCGAATCGGCAAACGGGTCGATCGCAATCGGCTGGACGTAGCGCTGCGGCGACGTAAAGCGGTCGTTTCGGGCTGACTGCCAATCGCCGGTCAGCGTGATTTGCGGAAATCTTGGCGCGCCCGCCGCTTTTGCCGTTGCCGCGCCGAGATCGTCTTTCAGATCGGGGACCGCGCTCACGACCGACGCATCGACGCGCTGCTCGGACGGCGCGTAAGTCGCTCTCACGATGCGCCCTGACGCCGGCAAGACGCCCGGATCTTCTTCGCGGCGCGAGAGCTCTCCCCTCCACCCCATCGCCGCACAGCCGATAGCGCCAAGCGCGGCGCAGCCAAGAATGCATGTCAGCGCCAGCGCCGGACGCGCGGACATCGGTTTGGGAGACTCGCCGCTGAGAAAGCAGGAGCATGCGGCCGCCGCCAGCAGCGCGGACGCCAGCGTTGACGCGGCGAGGCTCTGCCAGAACTCAGGGATCGCGGAGTAATTCAGATACGCGGCCGCCGCGCCCGCGCACAGCGGCAGGACGCGGACGCCGGCCCAGCGCCCGGCGCACAGGGCGCTGGTCAGGGCGGCAAAATAAACGCCGGCGCCGCAGGCGATCGCCGCGCATCCCGCCAGCATCAAGCGCGGGTCAAACGGAGCCGCCATCCCTCCGGGCGCGGCCGCCCAGGCGGAAACGGCGAGGAGCGGAAATGCGCAGGCGGCAAGATAAAGCGTCAGCCCGGCGCACGCCTTTCCCCAGAACAGCACCGCCGGCGCCACGGGGCGATGCCGCAGGAACTCCCACTGGTCCCGGCGCTGTTCCGGCAGGATTTGCAGGAATCCCAGGAGCAGTGCGGTCAGCATGGAGCCGAACAGGATCGCGTGATCCGCCGACGTCCAGAAATCGGCGAATGACTTTGGCGCGATGAACGGAAAGCCGCTGCTGGGCTGGGTTGTGACCACAGCCATGGCGACCGTCAATGCCACGGACGCCAGCAGCGCCCATTTTGCATTTTCGCGGCATTCCTTCCAGAACATCGCCCGCAGCGCGCTCCACGCCAAACCGTTCATGCCGCCTCCGTATGCAAGGACCGCATCGCCGGCTCAAAGATCTCCGTCCCATCGCGCGGCGGGGCTGGAAAGGCGACGCCGCAGTGTTCGCATTCTTCCTGAGTGACCACGCGGCGTTTGCCGCACACAGAGCAGATCACACGCGCCGGCCACGGGGCCAGTGAGAGCAGGGTGAGCAGCCCCGGCAGGCCAAAGCAGAAGCAGAGCGCGGCCCAGCCCAGTCGAACGCGCGGCGCGGCGGAGCAGCGAACGCCCACTCGCCAGGCGAGCGCCGCCCACGCAAGGCTCACGGCGAGAGATAGGGCGATAAATGTCATGCGCCCCGCCATGGCGAGCCCGATACTGCGGACGGCGAGCGGGAGGGAGAAGACCGGAGCGAGAAGGCCGAAGGCCGGCGGCGGCGGAGCGGCGAGGAACAAATCGCCTTCGATCACCATCGCCTGCTGAAGCACTTTGCCCCCAGCTTCGATCACAAGAGCCCGGATCGGCCGCTTCATGCCTCCCAGGCGTGACGAGAACAGGAAGAGAAGTTTGGCGGGGCCATGCTTTCCGCCGACCACAATGGCCAGATCGACCTGCGTGTCGCGGCTATTCTCGCCCCTGGCCCAGGGAACGGAGAGCTGGGATGTCCCGCGCCAATCGATGACCTGAATCCCCAGCGACGTGATGATGACGAAGGAGTTGTAATTCTCCTCGCCGGTCAGGCGCGCGGGAATCACGGACGCGATCGGATTATTCGGAGCCGTCTGAAAGATCGGCGTCATCGTTCGATGGCTGATGGGAAGAAGGCGCCCGCGATCGTCAAATGCATCCAGCCGGTACAGTGTGTGATCGAAGGCGTAAACCAGAGGCGGCGCCGCCTGGGTATCAAAGGAATTCCCGGCCCGATTGCTTGCGTAGGGCGTCGGCCGCCCGATCAGGTCTCCCGCGAGCGGCGAGGGTTTTGAGGCGCCCGGCGCACGGAAGCCGTTCGCGCCGATCAGACCGGCAAATCGTCGGCTCCGGTTTTCGTAAACCGCGATCCGATGTTCCGCCGGGACATAGTACCAGGCGAACGTCGGGACATTGATCTCAGAATAAGCGTTCACGGACCGAGCGTATCGCTCCGGATTTGTGTAGCCGAACCACTCCTGGTTCATCATCATCGTTGTCGGCCATTCGTAGAGATCGCCCGGATTGGGTCCGTCGCCTAGTGGCAGCGTTTTTCCCGACAGATCCCGAACCGCAGACAAATCGGCGGTGTATCCGCCTTCAGGATTACGATGACGCAGATACTGAGCGCGGACGATTTGGCCCGAGTGGGACAGCCCATACTGTTCATAGGACGAATGGTCGTATTGAAAATCGCCGCCGCGCCGCGTCATTTCGCTGTATACATTCCCGGTGAGTCCAAAAACGGCCCCGTAGAGGGCGGAAAACGCCGCATAAAGGACCATGACAACACAGATTTTCCCGATGACGGCGCCGCGCGTCCGGCTGCCTCCGGCTTCAAAAACACTCCACGCGGCGCATCCGATCACAAGCAAAATCGGCGCAATCGCGCTCAGCCCTGTGACAAACTCACTGGCGGCAAGCGCCACAAACGCCGCCAGAATGAGTGCGATCAGGGCCGGGAGCGCGCGGGCGCCGTACCAGCGGGCCGGCCGCAGCGCCGTCACCATCGCGCCGAAGTAGGCGATGGCGCCGGCGACGATCGTCGCGATCCCCGGCAGCATGAGACGCCCATCGAAGGGCGCCGCCATATTACCGGGAACGGCGGCCCACACGCCGGCGATGGCGAACGGAACCAGAACCGCGAACAGATACAACGTGAGACCGGCGATTGTCTTGCCCCAGAACAAAACGCCGGCCGTGGCGGGGCGATGCACGAGAAACGCCCACTGGTCACGGCGCTGCTCCGGCAGGAGCTGCAGCAGCCCCATGGCCGCCGCGATCAGGCCGCAGCTCACCGTCATCGCCCCATTCAGCCCTGTCCAATAGTTCACAAAGCCCTGGGCGTGGTAGTAGAAAGTTCCCGCCTTCACGGTCACGTTATAGAGAATGCCGAGGCTCAGCCCGATCATCCCGAGCAGCGCCCAGGGAGCATTCTCGCGCCATTCTTTCCAGACCATCGCCCGAATGGCGTTCATTGTCAATTTGTTCATGCCGCCTCCGTATGCAGGACCAGCCGGACTGGCTCCGAAATCTCCGTGCCGTCGCGCGCCGGCCCGGGGAACGCCGCGCCGCAGTGTTCGCAGAGTTCATGGGTGATGAAGCGCCTGCGCCCACAGGCCGGACAAGCGATCCGCGCCGGCCACCGGTAAAGCGACAGCATGGTGAGCAGCGCCAGCAGCCCGAAGACGAGGCCGACAACGACGCCGATGGCGGATTGCTTCTTACTCAAGCCCGCGCGGCGCAGCGTAAGCCAGGACAGCACTCCCCAAAGCATTCCAAAGCCGAGGCTGACTGCCGCCGTCAGAGGCAAACTGAGACCGGCTTGCATGATCCCCATCGCGATCGCTCCGATGATGGGAACGATCCCTGCATACGCAATCAAGGAATTGGGACCGGGATTGATCGAGACCGCGAGCGATGGCAGCGACGTTCGATGCAGCAGGCGGCCGGATTCGGAATACTCCCTCACTTCTCCCGGCTGTCCCCCAAGCTGGTTGGCGTCCGTGGGCCAAATCCAGAAGAAATAGCGGTATCCCCGCTGCCCCCGCAGCGTGTCCTGATAGGTTTCGGGCAGCCGAACGGCTTCCAAGGACGACCCAATAGGCGTCGGAACGTCAAAGAGCGTCTTGCCCGCGTAGTTCGCCACGCGCACGCTGTGCTTCATGGTGATAAAATACGCGGTGTTGTATGAATCGCCAAGCTGCTGGCTGGTGTTCACCGACAAAATATCCTCATTCGTCGGTTTGTCCAGAAACGTCCGGACGGCCTGCCGATCGGAGGACGTCGTCTCTGCGTCTATTTCCTCGGCGTCCATTTCATAGATCTGCCGGCTGAAAACGTAGAGATTGCGGTCGTATAGCCCGGGGTAGCTCACGTTGAACGTCGTCAGCATCGCCGGATGGTCGGGAAAAGGCGCGGGGCGGCCGCGCCCCGCGGACACATAGCCGTTTGCTCCCACTTCACGAACAAGACGGCGCGCATCCTGGGAATACACTTCGATCCTGCGGCTGGCGGGAATGTAAAACCACAAGTTGGGCGCCGGAGTTTGGCGCGGCGCGGTCACGATCGGATACGCATAGCGTTCCGGACGCAAAAACGACATTTCCGTGGGAGAATTGACATATTGCCCCGGGAAGATCGTGAGCGGATAAGGCGTCCGCAAATCGGAGGCGTCGGCGTGGATCGGACGCTCGTCGAGATCGTAGATTCCCGAAACGACCACTTCATTGGCGGCGGCCCCCGATTTTGGCGAGTACGCCGCACGCACGATACGTCCGGATGTGAGAACGCCGTACTGGTCGACGGGGGAGATCAAACGATGCGTATGCGCGTCATTCCACGCTCCATATCCACCGAGGAACAGTGAGCCGCAGATCACTCCCCACCCTGCCAGCAGCGCGTAGGCCAGACCAATCCGCCCGGATCGCGGGCGGCGCGTCTCGTCGTCATGAGCGACAAAGCTGCCCCAGGCGGCAAGGAGCATCGGCGCCGTCAGGAGAAGCAGGAGCGCGGACGTTCGCCAAAACTCCGACGCCTCGCCTAAGAGCATCCCATACACGACGATGGCGCCAAAGAGGGGCATGGAGCGGCTGCCGAACCACCGAACGCTGCGCAGCGCGAAGATCAATGCGCCGAAGTAGACGTTCACGCCGCACAAGATCACCGCTGCGCCGCCGAGCATCAGGCGCGGATCGAAGGGAGCGGCCAGATGTCCGGGGATCGCGGCCCAGATCGAAACGCCCAGCAGCGGCGCGACGACGGCGAAGAGATAGAGCGTCAGCCCCGCGCAGACCTTTCCACAAAATAACAGTGTGGGCGACGCCGGCCGGTGAACCAAAAACGCCCATTGATCCCGCCGCTTCTCGGGCATGATTTGCACGAGTCCGAGCAGCAGCGCGGTCAGTGCGGAGCCGAAGAGGACCGAGCTGTACACCCCGGTCCAAAATACATCGTAAGGCTTTGCGGTATAGCGATATCCGGGAGTCGACTGTGTCACATTGAACGCAATCCCAAGCGTGAGCGCAGCCGCCGCCAGAAGCGCCCACTTTCCATGCTCGCGCCATTCCTTCCAGACGATTGCGCGCAGTATACGCCAAGAACTTCCGTTCATGCGGCCTCCTCGCCGTCCCCGATGAAGAACGACTGCTCGCCGCGATCGCCCAGGTAGCTGATAAAGGCGTCTTCCAGCCCCAGCGGCATCGGATCGATGCTTCGGGGGTGGAGCGACTGCAAAATCCGATCTGTTTCGGGCGACATATTCGCGATCGTCAGCACCATCTCGTTCTCGGCGCGAAACGAGTGTAAAAGACCGGGAATCGCGGGGGTCGGCGGCGGCGCCCCGGCGAATTTGAGCGAGACCTGGCGGACACGCTCTCGGAACGTATCCAGGCTGCAATTGGCGCGCAGAACACTTCGGTCGAGAATTGCGATATGGTCGGCGACACGCTCGACATCGGACAGCAGGTGCGAGGAAAAGAGGATCGTCCGGTCGGCGCGGCGCGTGACGTACAGCATTGATTGCAGCAGGCTCCGGCGCGCGACGGGGTCGAGGCCGAGCGCGGGATCGTCCAGGATCAACAGTTCAGGCTCGGGCGCCAGGGTCAGGGCGAGGCAAAGGCCGGCGCGCTCGCCGCGTGACAATCCCTTGGCTTTGGTCTTGGGCTTGAGGCCGAAGTGATCGACCACGCCCTGATATACCTTCCAGTTCCAGCGCTCATAAAAGCACGACTGCCACTCGCCGCACTCCTGGACCGTCATCCAGCCGTACACATGATGGCCCTCGGCGAGATAGCCGATCCGGGCGCGCAGCTCGGGCGTCAAGCTGCGGCTGTCATGCCCCAAAACCGTCGCCGAGCCGCGTGTCGGCTCGACCAGCCCCAGCAGCATCCGGATCGTCGTGCTCTTGCCGGCCCCATTGCGGCCGAGAAACCCAAAGATGGCGCCGCGCGGCACGGCGATATCCAGCGGCGACACCACTTCGCGCGTCCCGTAGTACTTGGTGAGCCCATGCGTTTCGATCACAAAGTCACTCATGCGTATCCTCCTGCTGCTCCGATTCCGGCACGGCTTCGCTGAGCCGCCGCTCCAAATATTCGACAATTTCCGGCGCCGTAAAGCCCAGCATGCGAATGTCGTGCAGAAACACGTCGCTCGCCTGCTCCAGACGCCGCCGCCGCTCCGCGTCGGAAAACACCTGACGGCGCTCCGCCACAAAAACCCCGCGCCCGCGCTGCGCCTCCAGCACCCCGTCGCGCACCAGATCGTTGTAAGCCCGCGCCACCGTGTTGGGGTTGACGATCAGACGATCCGCCAGCGCGCGCACGCTCGGCAATTGATCGCCCGACTGCACCGCGCCCGACTCCACCGCCTTGCCGATCTGGTCGATGATCTGCCAGTAAATCGGCGTGCTGCTTCCGGTCGCAATTTGTATTTCTAGGGCCAACGGCGTTCCTTTAAACTGTATTAGTTCAGTTAGTACAGTTTACGCGAGGATCGATGATCTGTCAAGGAGTAATTTTTGGAAAGGAACAATCCCGGCGTCACGAGTGTTGATTAATACACATCGTTCCTGGGATTCGGCGCGGGCCGGACCCTCTTCTTCCCATTGGAGGAGACACAAATGCAATCGACAATTTACGCCCGTCCGGAGCAGGAGGAGATCCTGAACGACGAGGCGATTCATCATCAGATCGGCGAGGAGCGGACGAGCGTTTCGAAGGACACGCCCGTTTCGGATTCGGAGCTTTTCGACGCGTATTCGCAGGCGGTCATGCACGCCGTGGAGACGGTGACTCCCAGTGTCGTCTTCATCAAGGCCACGTTCGCGCGCGGGCAGCAGGAAGCGCACGGCAGCGGCTCGGGATTTATCTTTACGCCGGACGGATACTTGCTGACCAACAGCCATGTCGTCCATGGGGCCACGCACTTAGAGGCCACCCTCTCCGATGGCCGCACGTACGGAGCCGAACTCGTAGGCGACGATCCCGAGACGGATCTGGCCGTCCTGCGAATCGACGCGCCCAACCTCGTCGTGGCGCGCCTGGGAGATTCGCAGCAGGTGCGGGCAGGACAGCTCGTCATCGCCATCGGCAATCCCTATGGGTTCCAATGCTCGGTGACGGCGGGCGTCGTCAGCGCCCTCGGCCGCTCCCTGCGCGCCAGCTCCGGCCGGCTGATCGATAACGTCATCCAAACGGACGCCGCACTCAACCCGGGCAACTCGGGCGGCCCGCTGGTCACCTCGCGCGGCGAAGTCGTAGGCGTGAACACCGCGATCATCGCGTCGGCGCAGGGCATCTGCTTCAGCACCGCGATCAACACGGCGATCTACGTCGCGAGCCAGCTAATCCAGCACGGCAAAGTCCAGCGCAGCCGCATCGGCGTCTCCGGCCAGGATACGCCCCTGCCCCGCCGCCTGGTCCGCTACCATGCCCTGACCGAAGACAGCGGCGTTCTGGTTCTGGATGTCCAGAACGGCGGCGCGGCCGCCCAAGCCGGCCTGCGCGCCGGCGACGTCATCGTCGCCTTCGGCGAAAACAACGTCACGGGCCTCGACGACCTGCATCGGCGTCTGACCGATAAACAAGCCGGCGTCCCCATCGGCGTGACCGTACTGCGCGGAAACGCGAAACGGGTGCTGACGGTGATTCCGGTGGAGGCGTAAATAGCAGCAGCCTATGGGATTTTCCCATAGACTGCGAATATTGCTCCTCACGCAAAAACACGGTTCTCAGAGTTCTTCTGAATGGCGCCCGAAAGCGAGGACACGCTATAATACAGTGTGTGCACATCGCAATCACCGCAGATAAGAGTGCTTCATATCTGCGGGTTATTTGGAGCCGAATCATGAGAAGAAATCCAGCCGAGCAAGCCGCGCACGACGCTCTCACTCACTACAGCGGCGTCATCACAGAGCGTATGGCGACCCATTTGCCCGAGGAGCCTCTCCCCTCTGTCTTTCTTGCCGAGATTATGCCCAACTCCGAAGACCTTTTACAGAGCATCGGCAACAACCATATCCCCTTCACTGACGACGCACAGCGCAAAATGGCGATGGAGCTCTTGCTGCGCGGCGAGCTCGACCGGCCAAAGCCAATTTCCCCACTTCCCAAGTTCGACATCGTCGTGATGGTGGTTGAACGCACCAATGCTCCGCCCGAAATATTCGATCTGATCTGGCTGACATTCGCGATCACCAATACATTTCCCTGGGAGCCGGCGAACAAAATCGAAGTGACGCTACGGGAGATGCTCATTCCGCACGCCGCGCAGATTCTCAGACATATCGAGGCCCTCACAAATCTTTCCCCCAAGGAATTTCCCCTCGAACGCGCTCTCCGACTTGCCCGATTTACGGCGAAAGACCTGCGCGACGCAAAAAATTATCGCGCCTCTCTTGCCTGCTACCAACAGGCCGTTCGGATTCACGCGGCCATGCCGCGTCCGAACACCAATCAGATGTCTCTCGATTACGCTCTCATCAGCATATTGCGCGCGGCTCTCGACGAATACGAAGCCGCCCTGGAGCCGGCGGAAGTTTCCGTGCGCCTCCGCATATCTTCTGATGCGGGGCACGCCAATCATCTGAAGCAACTCGCGAAAGTCCAGCATAAACTTGGTCGACTGGCCGAAGCGCGCGTTACCTATAAGCAAGCAATCGAGCTCTATCGCACACAGGAAAACGCCGCCTTCGCTGAGACGGCTCCTCTGCTGGGCCTGATGAAAGTCGTTATCGCCCTCGGGGATTGGGAGTCGGTGGATGGCACTCTGGCCCGAATATTGGAACTCTGCGCCGGTGATTTACAGCCGGCTGACGCGGATAAGATTCTCACGAATCTCATTGGCCTCATCACGCCGAATTATCCGCAGACACCGAAAAGTCCGGCAGATGAAGAGAAGGTGCGAATATTGACGCCGCACGCCATCACGACGCTGGATATGCTCGGCAGTCGTACGGACATCAACCCCGCGCAAGCCACCGTGCTGGCGTTCAGCCTCGCCAAGCGCCTCGCGCACGTCAACAGGGGGCAGGAAGCAATTCGGTTTTATCGGCAGTCCATCGCCATTCGCGAAGCCGTTCAGGGGCCGAGCACTGTGGACGGAGCAACAATTTATAACTTGCTTGCAATATTGCTGCTCCAATTGAAAGATCGTCCCGCAGCCCAAGCCGCCGCCGAACGCGCCGTCGAAATTGACAGAAGCCGTCAAGAGGAAAAACCGGAGCGATTGGCGCGCCTCGGCTCTATTTATCGATCGCTAGGCCGACTAGAAGAAGCGCGCGCCTCTGTCGAACACGCACTAGAACTCGCCGGCCCAACACCTGCCGACCCGACTCAAGCAGCTCTGCATCTTTGCCTGCTATCAGAGATACAGATCCGGCTTGAGGATCGAGAACAGGCTGATCTGACACTCACCCGCGCGATCGACTTCTACGAAAGTGCAAATCAGCCGGATCACCCCCAGTCGCAAGCCGTGGCAAGAGACATTGCGACACTGAAAGCGAATCTCCGCGCATAAGAGCGCCAAGCCAATTCTCGACTGCTCCCCATCCCCCGCTGAAACTTGCTTCGGCGGGGGATGGGGCTTCCTACGCCGTCACCTTCGTCATCTTTCCCTTGTCCGCGGCGGACGCGTTGGCGCGGGATTCTTCGGCGTCGCGGGACATTTCGTCCACGGTCTTGGTGTGCAGGCGCGCGGCGCCCTGGGTTTCACGCAGGCGGACGCGGGTTCCGTTGGCTTCGGCGTCCGCGAGGCGGCGGCGGGCGGCGGGGATGGCGGCGGCGTATTGGGGGAGCCACTGGGCCTGGGCGACAAGCATTTCGTCCACCATCTGCCAGATTTCCTCGGGGTTGCAGACAGCGCCGACCAACGGGTCGTGCAGCACGGCTTGCTTCAGCAGCGTGACGTCGCCGCGCACGGCGGCTTCGACGGACATCTCCTGGACGCGAACACTGGCGGAGCAGGTCGCGGCGCAAGCGAGCGGCAAGTCGCCGACAACGGGGATGTTCATGCCGTTGCGATCGACATAGCCGGGAACTTCGATCACGCAGCCGTCCGGCAGATTCGTGATGTGCCCCTGATTGATGACGTTGAAGTGCCCCCGGTAGATCCGCCCCGTCTCCAGCGACTCAATGATGTAGGAGCCGTGCTCTTCGCTCCGGCTTTCGGCCGTGAACTTGGGCGCTTCCTCGGCCAGCCAGTTCGGGAAATCGGTCTCAAACCAGTTGCGGCCCTCGGTGCAGACGCGCAGGTAACCGCCGGTCTCGCCGTTGATCCAGTTGGAGAGATCGATCCAGTCGTTGATCTCCTCGACGCGCTTGCGGTACCAGGGCAGATACTCGCTGAGATGGCCGTTGGATTCCGTACTGTAATAGCCAAATCGCTTCAAGACATCGATCCGCACTTTTTCCGTGGTGGGAAACTCGGGATGCGCCTGGAACAGCTCCAGAAGCTTCGGGATAAAGTCGATCCCGCGCCACTGCGCTTTGACGCACCAGGTCTGATGGTTGATGCCGGCAAAGACGACATCGACATCCGTCCGAGCAAGTTTCTCGTCCTCCCCCAACAGTCCCTCACGCTTCGCCCAGAGCTCGATGCACTGCGCGATCTGCCAGTGCGCGCCCTGCACGCCATGGCAGAGGCCGACCGTCTTCACGCCGCCGTACTTGTTGCACGCCCAGGTGTTCATCGCCATCGGGTTGGAGTAGTTGAGGAACAGCACGTCGGGCTTCGCCATCTCTCGGATATCTTTGCAGATATCCAGCATGGCCGCCATCGTGCGCTGGCCGTACATGATTCCGCCAATGCAAAGCGTGTCGCCGACGCACTGATCGACGCCGTACTTGAGCGGAATATCGATATCCGTCTGAAACGCCTCCAGGCCGCCTTCGCGGATCGTGCAGATGACGTAATCGGCGTCCCGCAGCGCTTCGCGGCGGTCAGTGGTCGCCGTGACCGTCGCCGGCAAGCCGTTGCCTTCGATATCGCGCTTGCAGAGCTGGGCCACCATGTCCA
Source organism: Capsulimonas corticalis (assembly GCF_003574315.2). Taxonomy (GTDB): domain Bacteria; phylum Armatimonadota; class Armatimonadia; order Armatimonadales; family Capsulimonadaceae; genus Capsulimonas; species Capsulimonas corticalis. The sequence continues at coordinate 7,536,261 of NZ_AP025739.1, forward strand.
GATTGAGCGGCGAAATATCCATCAGATTGAATTGCGTGTCTCGCAATTCGGGCACGGAAAGGACGTCACGCATCAGGCGGCGCGTAAAACCGATCGAACCGGCGCCGATCATTGCAATTTTCAGGGGCATAAAATTCCAGCCTTTCCGTCGATATCCAAGATGTGAAGGATAATCGCGTTCTCTGCGAGTATTATACAAGAGAGATTTCACGGCGGCAATCGTCTATTCCGACTTTCTATGGTCGATTTGTGCGCCTTAGAGCAAGCTTATGAAACTGATGGATCTAACAGAGCGAGAAGTATGGGCCAGCGGCGTCTTTGAGTCGCGCGACCGGCGGCGGACACACGGTCCGGAGACGATGATCGCGGGGGGCTTTGAGCGACGCGTGTCCGGCGATTCCTATTACTGGGACGGCCTGCGGCGCGGCGGCGATCCCTCGCATCCGTTCCTGGTGCTCCAGTACACCGTGTCCGGATGGGGGATCTACCAAGAGGGCGGGGTCACGCATCGGGTCGAGCCCGGTATGGCGTTCCTCGCCACAATCCCCTCGCCCCACGTGTATCAGCATCCCAGCGACTCCCAAAACTGGTCGTTTCTTTATTTGATCCTGCTGCATCCCTATGTCGCGCAGCGCCTTATCGAGCGCAAAAAAACATCCGGCCCAGTCTTCACGATGCCTGACGACGGCGCGCTGCTCACCCGGTTTCTGACGGCGTTCGAAACGGTCCACACCAGCGGCTACCGGGACCGTTTCGCCGAGGAACAAGCCGCGTTCGAGCTGCTCGTGGAGTACGAACGCGCGGCGCACCACGCCGCCTACCCACGCGCTCCGCGCGAAAAGCTGCTCGACGAAGCCCGCGCGTTCGCCATGGCGCGCCTGCCACACCCCGCTGATGTCGCCGAGCTCTCCGAAACGTTCGGCATGAGCCGCAGCCGCTTCAGCCACTATTTCCGCGACGTCACCGGCCTGGCCCCCGCCGGATTCCTGCGCCAAGTCCGGCTGGAAGAAGTGACGCGCCTGCTGGTCCAATCCGATCTCAAATTGGAAGCCATCGCCGTGACCACGGGCTTCGCCAACGCGAACGACCTTTGCAAAGTCTTCCGACGATATTTTCACCTCAGCCCCGGCGAATTTCGACGGCAGATGCGAGGCGGGTGAAGGCGGTGACGGTCTCGGCGTTAGTCCCTCTACCCTACGACTTTCCGATAAGTTTCCAGCCGCTCCAAAATCCTCGGTGTGACGCCGTTCGCGCCCAGTTTCTCTAAAATCGTATCCACGCGGGCGCGGTACTCGGGGGTTCGGAAGCCTTCTTCGGCGATCAGGGCTTCCATTAGCAGGAGCAGCGCCTTCGGCCAGGCGGCGACGGCGCTCGCCATTAGGTTTTGTAGTTCGAATAGCTGGGCGCGTTCATCGAGCAGGACGCCAGCGGCGAGGGAGCGGCCGCCGTCGTAGCCGAGGGCGCCTTCGAAAAGGGTCGGGAGGCGGTCGGCGGGGAGAGCGAGCAACAGGCTGATATCGATGCCGGTAAGCTCTTTGCAGGACTTCTTTATCTCTTCAACGCCGCCCTTCTGCGGGTCGGCGTTACGGCCGGTGAGAATCAGGGTCAGGATCAGGCCGATCTTCTCGATCTGCTCCTCGATATATCCCTTGCGTGACTGACGATACATAGCGGCGGCTCCTTTCGTTCGCGGCGCCGGAGGGGGCGCGCGGCGGGGACGAATACGATACCGATAGTATAGCCGAAAAGCAAGAAACAGACAAAAAAGCGCCGGACGGGAGATCCCATCCGGCGCTTTGGCGATTGAGGCTCGGAGATTTACGCGGCGCGTTCGATCTGAACGACGGGCGCGGCCGGAGCGGCCTGTGACAGCGTGTCGAAGAAGACCAGGCGGCGGGCTTCGTTGAACGAGGTCTCGCCTTTGATGACGCGGCGGCAGGCGTCCTGCTGCATCGTCTCGTAGCCGTAGGTGGCGCCGACCGTCTTCAATTCGTCCATGGAAGCGCGGTTGGCGATCAGGCTCTGCATCTGCGAACCGATCGGCAGGATCTCGTGGACGCCGTTTCGGCCCTTGTATCCGGCGCCGTTGCAGCGCACGCAGCCTTTGGGGCGCCACAGCAGCGGAAGATCGCCGGAATATTGGTGTCCCAGCACATCGCGCTCCTCGGCGGACGGCGAATACTGTTCGCGGCAGTCCGGGCAGAGCTGGCGGACGAGGCGCTGGCCGGTGACGCCGATCAGTGCGGTGCTCAGCATGAACGGTTCGATGCCCATATCCGCCAATCGCGGGATGGCGCTGGGGGCGTCATTGCAGTGCAGCGTGCTCAAAACCAGGTGGCCGGTCAGGGAGGCGCGCAGCGCCGTCTCCGCCGTCTCCTTGTCGCGGATCTCGCCGACAAGCACGATGTCCGGGTCCTGACGCAGGATGGCGCGCAGCTGCGCGGCGAACGTCAGGCCGACCTTCTCGTTGACGTGCGACTGGTTGATTCCGTCAATGGCGTACTCGACCGGATCCTCGCAGGTCATGATATTGTTGGTCTCGTTCTTGAGCTTGTTGAGCGCGGCGTACAGCGTCGTCGTCTTGCCGGAGCCGGTCGGCCCCGTGACCAGCACCAGGCCGTACGGCTTCTGGATCATATCGCCGAACAGTTTGAAGTTGTGGTCGGAGAAGCCGAGCTCGGGAAGCTGGCGCAGGGTCTGGCCCTTGTCCAGAACGCGCAGAACGACGCGCTGGCCGTGGTAGTTGGGCAGGATCGAGACGCGCAGGTCGATCGTGCGGCCTTCGACCGTCACTTCGATGCGTCCGTCCTGCGGGATGCGATACTCGACGATATCGATCTGCGCCATGATCTTCAGACGCGCGATCAGCGCGGCCTGAAGCTTGTTCGGAATCTCGTGCATTTTCTGGAGCTGGCCGTCGATCCGGTACCGGAATTCGACGCGGTCTTTGCGCGGCTCCAGGTGGATATCGCTGGCGCGCATCTTGATCGCTTCCGCGAGGATCTGATTGATCAGACCGACGACCGGGCGCATCTCGGCTTCCGAAACGGCGCCATCGTTGGCGTTCTGATCGACCGTGAATTCATCGAGCGCCTGGGTCACCAGCTTGCTCATGGCGTCGTTGACGACAATCGTCTGGCCGTGGATCTCTTCGATCAGCGTCGCCAGGCGGTCTTCGTTCGCCAGCACCGGCTCGATGCGCAGTTTGGAGAGATCGCGGACCATATCGAGCGCATCCACGTCGCTCGGGTCACGCATCGCCAGGAACAGCCGTCCGGACTTGATCTGTACGGGAAGGATTTGGTAGCTGCGGCAAAGGTTGCCGGGAACCAGCTCCAGCGCCTCTTTGGTCGGCGGGTCGTGCTGAAGATGCCACGCCGCGAATCCCTTTTGCAGCGCGCATGCTTGCAGCAGACGCTCTTCCGTGATCAGATTTTGCTGGATCAGAATTTGGCCAAGCGGCTGGAACCGCTCGCGCTGGATGGAAAGCGCTTTATCCAGTTGCTCTTGTGTGATAAGCCGATGGGAGACGAGCAGTTCACCCAGCCTTTGACGCGAAGAAAGCATGGTTACCCCTACATTTACCGAGGAATCTACGGTTTATTATCGGCAGGGGCAGGCGATGTTCTCAGGGCGCCGCAAGGTCAATCTTCCAGCAGCTTGCGCGTCAGCGTCCGGCGGCGCTCGAAACGCTCGTCCGAAACCGCCGGCGCGGCGCCCACGGTGGAGATCGGCTCGACGATTTCGATCCAGGACCGGCAGCCGCCGTAGTCCGGCAGGATCGGCAGGACGTGCGCCTTCGGCAGGGCGTAGGCGCGGAGCAGCAGGAGAAAAATGGGCTTGTACGGCTCCCAGTCATAGCGGCCGTCGATGAACTGGCGGCTCCAGATATGCTGGGGCGCGAGCTTGATCATCTTCTCGCGGTCATCCACACGGATGACATCCGTCACTTCGGCGGCGGCTTCGATCCGGACAAATCCCGTCGACGGCCGCCGCTCTTCTTCCTCGCGCAGCCACTCTCCAAAGCAGGGCTGCAAATCTCCAAGGCGCTCGGTCTCATGCGCGTAGTTGGGATAGATCAAAAAATGGTTCGCCTTGAGATCGAAATCCCCGGTTTCCTCAATGATTCCGCCCTTGCGCAGCAGCATCAATTGGTGCCCTTCGAGCAGCGATCGCTGGACCACGGCCCATTCCTTCAGCGCGGTGGTCAGTGTTTCCGGCAGCATAGACGTCACCTTCCTTCCCTTCCGTTATACCCGACACCCGGCGCCGCGGGGTACAATACTGGCATAGCGTCAATAGGAGACGAACAGCCATGCAGTATCGCAATTTTGGAAAAACGGACCTCAAGGCGTCCGTGGTCGGCTTCGGAGTCTGGACCGTCAGCACGGGGATGTGGGGCGTCACCGACGAAGCGCTGCGCCTGCGCCTTCTGCGCCGCGCCTTCGAGCTGGGCGTCACATTCTACGACACCGCCGATGTTTACGGCGACGGCCTCGGCGAGACCATTCTCAAGCAAGCCCTCGGCGAACACCGCGACCAGATGGTGATCGCAACCAAGTTCGGCTACGATTTCTACACCTCGCCCGGCGTCCAGCCCGGCCAGCGCGAACGTCCCCACGACTGGTCGCCCGCCTACGTCAAGCGCGCCTGCGAGGAGAGCCTGAAGCGTCTCGGAACCGACTACATCGACCTCTATCAGCTGCACAACTCGCGCGTCGACGCCATCGATAACGACGATCTCTTCGCCGCCCTGGAAGAACTCAAATCCGAGGGGAAAATCCGCAACATCGGCACAGCGCTTGGGCCGGCAATCGACATCCGCCAGAGTGAGGAAGGCGAGCACTCCTTCCAGAAGCGGCATGTCGCGAGTGTCCAGATCATTTACAACCTGCTCGAACAGCAGCTCGGCGAGCGCGTCTTCGCGGCCGCCCGCGAAACCGGCGGCGGCGTCATGGTCCGCGTTCCCCACGCCTCCGGCCTGCTCGAAGGCAACTACACCACCGAAACCGAATTCGCCCCCGGCGACCACCGTAACTGGCGCATCACCAGCACCGACAAGCGCAAAGCCTGGCTCGAAGACGGCCTCAAAAAGATCGCCCAGCTCGAATTCCTCACCGACGGCACAGGCCGCACGCTCGGCCAGGCCGCCCTGCAATTCCTCTGGAGCGAACCCACCCTCGCCTCCGCGCTGCCCAACATCTACGACGAGCAGCAATTGGAGGAGTTCTGCGCCGCGCCGGATCAGACGCCGCTGACGGATGAAGAGATCGCGAGGATCAAGGGGCTGTACGCGGAGAACTTTGGACTGGTGGCGGCGTAGGGGTTAGTCCCTATTCCCCCAACGAGCCAAAGCTCGTTGGGGGAATAGGGACTAACGAGAACAGGAAGCCCTCACAAAACAATCCGGAAAATCGCCTCGGCGAGTCTCGCCGAATCGTGCCGTACGACGTCCGCTTGGGAGATGAAGTTTCCCGGCACCGGCGTATACCCGAGCGCTCGGATCGCGTCTAAATCCGGCTCCACGAACTTCTGGCCGTGCTTCTCGTACTTCTCCAACAGCTCCGGCGCGGGGCGCTCTTTATTGACCAGCACATGCGTCACGATCTTTTTGCCCGGCGCATGCTCGGCGATGGCCTTGATATGATCCGAGGCGCTGAAGCCCTGGGTTTCGCCCGGCTGAGTCATGACGTTGCAGACGTAGACCTTGACGGCTTTGCTGCGTGAAATGGCGTCGGCGATGCCTTCCACCAGGAGATTGGGAACGACGCTGGTGTAGACGCTGCCGGGACCGAGGATAATCGCGTCGGCTTCCTTGATCGCGCGCAGCACTTCGGGGAGCGGCTGGGCGCTTTCGGGACGGATGTACATGCGCTTGATCGGCAGCGGCTGGTGAACGATCTCGGTTTCGCCCTCGACGATCGCGCCATCCTCCAGTTCCCCCAGAAGAGTGACATTCTGGATGGTCGAAGGATAGACCTTGCCGCGAATGGCGAGAACTTTGGACGTCGCGACGATGGCGTCCTCGTAATTGCCTTTGGTGATCGCCGTCATCGCCGCGATAAACAGATTCCCGAAGCTGTGACCGGCAAGGCCCTCATGATTGTCTTCAAACCGATATTGAAACAAACGTGACAGCGTCGGCTCAGCGTCGGCGAGCGCGACGAGGCAGTTGCGCAGGTCGCCCGGCGGCAGGATGCCCATCTGCTGGGTGAGACGGCCTGACGAGCCGCCGTTGTCGGTCACGGTGACCACGGCGACGATATTGCTTGTATACTCTTTCAAACCGCGCAGCATCGTGGACAGTCCCGTACCGCCGCCGAGGACGACGATGCGCTGGCCCTGCGCCAGAGAGCGCTGCACGAAGATACGGTCGGCGAGGTTTTCCCGGGCGTCCGGCGCCACGACCGCAAGCACCGAGCGGTTGAACTGCACGATGGAGATCAGCACGAACGTGAATCCGATCGCGCCAATGAGCAGTCCCAGCACGACAAATTGAATCGCGTTCGGGGGCGGCAGACGTGTCTTAGTCAGAATCAAGTACGACAGATCATCCAGGTTCTGGATGTAGGTCAGCCCCTTCAGATTGGTGGCGAGTGCGGCGCCGACGATCACCAGCATGACGCCGATAAACGTGAGCAGCATCCAGCGCTTCACCCGCATGCCCGGGTAAAGCCACTTCAGCGACGAACGCAGTTGCTTGATCATTACTTATCCACGTCGCGATGCTGGGTCAGAACGCGATAGTCCTTATCGCGCAGGTGCGCGGCGATCTTCTCCGCGACGACGACGGAGCGATGCCGGCCGCCCGTGCACCCAATCGAAACGGTCAGGTACGCCTTGCCCTCTTCGATATACTGAGGCACGCAGAAATCCAGCAGGTCATAGATCTTCGTGAGGAACGGCTCGCAGTCGGGGTCCGCCATCACGAACTCCTCCACTTTGGGATCGCGGCCGTCGCAGGGCCGCAGTTCGTCCACATAGTGCGGGTTCACCAGAAACCGCACGTCAAAGACCAGATCGGCGTCGAGCGGCAGCCCGTACTTGAAGCCGAACGACGAGATCGTAACCGTCAGCCCTTTATTCTTGTCATCCTGCGGCGAGAAGCCCGCCAGCAGCAGATTGCGGAAATAATGCGTGTCCAGGTCCGACGTATCGATGACCTTGTTCGCGGTTTCCTTCATCGGCTCCAGCATCGTGCGCTCCAGCCGGATGCTGCCTAAAATGCCGCCCTGATCGTCGAAGATCGGGTGCTTGCGCCGTGTCTCCTTGAACCGCTGCACCAGCACCGTATCAATGGCGTCCAGAAACAGCACCTTCGGCTCGACGCCCATGCGCCGGATCAGCTTCAGCGCCGGCTCCCATCCCATAAAGAACGATCCCGCGCGCGCATCGATCACCACGGCGAGCAGGCCGCCCATCGCCTCGTCATGCACGGCCAGACACTTCTCCACCAGCTCGGGCAGCAGCACCGGCGGCAGGTTATCGACCACATTGTAGGACATGTCCTCAAACACGCGCGCGGCGACTGTCTTGCCCGCGCCGGACATGCCCGTAATCACCACAAGTTCCATTAAGCCCTCTGCTTTTCACGGTCGGAAATCAACAGATGATTGAGAATGCCGGAGATCAATCCCATCACGATCGAGCCAAAGAGCGGCGCGACAAACCCCTTCACGTGAAACCCCGGCACGAGGATGCCGACCAGCCAGAACATCAGGGCGTTGATGACAAAGGAGAAGAGGCCGAACGTAATACACGTCAGCGGCATCGCCAGCAGCTGCACGATCGGCCGGATCACAGCGTTCACGATTCCCAGCGCGGCGACGGCGATCACGGACGCCACCACCCCGGCCACTCCCGGCGCCAGCCACATGCCCAAACGGAAATGCTGCGCCAGCAGCACCGTGAGATAAAGCGCGATGGCGCTGACCGCCCAGCGTAACAAAAGCTGCATACGAAACCCTCTTGAGGAAAATAAAATGTGCGGGCGTTTGGGGTTATTGTACCTGAGGAGCGGCTCTGGGCAGCCTACCCCCGCGCTTCGGTCACCCCTTGCAAACCCACGCCGGCGCTTGGCGTCCTCCCTTGCAAACCCACCCCCGCGCTTCGCGCGACCCCTCCCGCCGACGGGAAGGGTTTGTAAGATTGCCTCTTACGGAAGGCGCCTGCGATAACACGCTCTGAAATAACCCTTCCCGTCGGCGGGAGGGGTCGGCCGAAGGCCGGGGGTGGGTTTGCATGGGAGGACGCCAAGCGCCGGCGTGGGTTTGCAAGGGAGGGGCGGCCGAAAGCGAGGATAGGTAGAAACAGGGAGGGCCAGCCCTACGCCGCGTTCCCATGCAGCATTTTGTGGATCGTCGCCGCCAGCCGTTTGTTCATGGCCGGGGCGGCGGCGAGCTGATCCACGGAGGCGTTCTTCATGCGCTCGACGCTGCCGAAGAATTTGAGCAGTTCGCGGCGGCGCGTCAGGCCGATACCGGGGATGGTGTCCAGCACGGAGAGCGTGGCGTTCTTGCCGCGCAGGGTGCGGTGGTAGGTGACGCTGTAGCGGTGGACTTCGTCGCGGATGCGCTGCAATAAGAAGAGCGCCTGGGAGTTCTTGGGGAGGGCGAGCGGCTGCGCCTGGCCGGGCTGGTAAACCAGCTCGAACTGCTTTGCCAGGCCGATCATGTTCAGCTCCACATCCAATTCCTTGGCGACCGAGACGGCGACGCCGAGCTGGCCCTTGCCGCCGTCGATCAGCATCAGATCAGGAAGGGTGCTGAACTTGGGATTGCCCGATTTCGCTTCCTTGAGACGCCGGGTGAGGACTTCTCGCATCATGGCGAAGTCGTTCGGTTCGCCGGTATTGGTCGGTTTCTGGATCTTGAAGCGCCGATATTCGGACTTCGCCGGCTTGCCCTCTTTGAAGACGACCATGCCGCCGACCGAAAAGCTGCCCTGAATCGTCGAGATATCATAGGCTTCGATGCGCTCGAGCGGCGTGTCGATGCCCAAGGCGTCCTGAAGCTCCATCAGCGCGCCCATCGTGCGGTCGTACTCGGTGAGCGTGTTCGTGCGCATCTGTTCGAGAGCGAGCTTCGCGTTGCCGATCGCCATGTCCAGCAGCTGCTTTTTGCCGCCGCGCTCGGGAACTGTCAGCGTCACCTTCGTGCCCTTTTTCTGACGCAGCCACTGCTCGATGATCACCGTTTCTTCGACATGGGTCGGGAGAATGATCTCCGTCGGCACATACGCGGCGTCCTGATAGTACTGCTTGAGGAACTCGCCGGTGGCGTTCTCCACCCCTTCTTCGTCCTCCAGGCCTTCGAGCATGAAGTGCTCCTGCCCGATCAGCTTGCCGTTGCGGATGAAGAACATCTGGACGGCCGATTCGCCGTGGTCGTTGACGATCGCGACGACATCCTGATCGGCGGCGTTGGTCGACACGACCTTCTGGCGCTCGATCAGCGTCTCGACGGCGGCGATCTGGTCGCGCAGACGCGCGGCGCGCTCGAACTGAAGATCCTCGGACGCTTCCTCCATCTCGGCGCGAAGCTGCTGCACCAGCTTCTCTTGCTTGCCGTCGAGGAACATCGCCACGTCGTCCACCATCTTCCGGTACTCCTCGGAGTTGGCGAGACCCGCGCAGGGCGCGTGCGGGCAGCGGCCCATGTGATGGTAGAGGCACGGACGCTGCACGGGGGAGTTATCCCAGCGCTTGCGGCAGGTGACGAGCGGGAAGAGACGATAGATCAGACGGAGGCTGTCCCAAACGGCGCGCGAATTGGTGAACGGCCCGAAGTACTTCGCCCCATCCTTCTTGACGCGGCGAGTGACGAGCAGCCGTGGGTACGGCTCGTTCATCGTGAGGACGAGATAAGGGTACTGCTTGTCGTCGCGCAGGCGGATGTTGTAATGCGGCCGGTGCTCCTTGATAAGATTGCATTCAAGGATCAGCGCTTCCAGCTCACTGTCCACGACGATATAGTCGAGGTCCACCGTGCGGGAGATCAGCTTGCGGGTTTTTGGGGAGTGCTTGGCGCTCTTTTGGAAGTATGAGCGGACGCGATTTCGAAGGTTGATCGCTTTTCCGACGTAGATGATCTCGCCGGCCGCGTCTTTATAGAGATAACATCCTGGCTGAGTCGGAAGGCCTTTGAGCTTTTCTTCCAAACTCGGAATTCTTGCAACCATGATGGACTCATTATAGCACAACCGAACAAAGGTTTGCTACTGTTGCGAATCCGCCGGAAGAAAAGTCTTAATCATCCGGACCGTCAGACCGTCTCGGGAGGTCTCCAGCGCGACGTTATCCATGATGGACCGAATGAGAAAGAGACCGCGTCCGCCCTCGGCGGTGAGGTCGGGCATACGTTCCGGGGTGTTTTCTTTCAGGGAAAACTCCGTGCCCTGATCCTGCACTTCAAAAATTAGCTGATGGCTCGTGACGGTCACCAGGCAGCGCAAAACGAAGAAATTTCCTTCTCCTTGCGGAGATCCGTGTTCGACGGCGTTTGCGCATGCTTCTCCGATGGCGAGCTCAATGAGGTCTGTGAGATCGGCGGCGTAGCTGTCCACGAAGGCCCGGGTCGCGGCGCGTGCTTCATGGACGTTGCAGGGATGACTCTGCCACCGGCGCTCAACGATTACTTGTAGGTCGTGCATATCATTTCCAAAATGAGCCCTTGTCCCTCGACTGTACCCAGTTCGTTTTATATTAAAACACGCGTCTTTGCCTGACGGAACGTCAGTCCATGTACTTGCGCGCGAGATTGAGCGTGTAGAGCACGACGCCAAGCAGGAGGGCTAAAAACAGATAGCGCAGCAGCCCCAGAAGTACGATCACTGAGCGCCTCCAGAGAAGCGCAGCTCGCGCGTGCCAATCGTGACGATGTCGCCGTTCGCCAAGATCGCGCGCTGTCCGGGCGGAACGCGTCGGCCGTTAAGGCGCGTCCCATGCGCGCTTTCCAGATCCTCCAGGTAATACGTGCTTGGATCCGGAGACACGATGCGCGCGTGCCGCGTTGCGATGGATGGGTCGTCAATAACAAGATCGGCAGTTACGGCCCGCCCGATTAGGGTCTCCGACGCCAAAAGATGCTCGCCGCCGTTCGCGGCGACCAATTTGGCGCGGCGCGGACCGTCGGAAGCCTTCGGCGCGGGGGAAGCGGTTTCATACGCCGGCGCGACAGGGGCGGCGGCAACGGGGCGCGTGATCGGCGGGGCGGACTGCGCCGCCGACGCCTGCTGGAAAACCAGATGCGTCGTTCCGATCACGATGTCGTCGCCGGAGGCGAGCGCGCGGTTATCGGCGATCTTCGCGCCGTTCACCGACACGCCGTTCGTGCTGCCAAGATCGTAGAGCGTGAAATGGCCGTCCCGCTCCCGCTCAATGCGCGCATGCGCCTTGGAAACCAGGCCGTCGTCGCTCAGCACAAGATCGTTTCCCGCGTTGCGCGAACGGCCGATCGTCGTGATGGGTTTGGTGAGGCTGAAGAGGTGCTTGCGTCCGCCGGGATCGGTGACGGCGAGGGACGCCCACGCGACGGCGGGAACGGTGCCTTCTTCGTCATCGTCATCATAGACGGCGGCGACGGTCGGCAGGTCCTGATCCGAATCGCGCGTGATGGGAGCCGGCGCGGAGGACGGCGCTCCTTCCCCCTTCTCAAAGCGCACCTTCACCCGGACTTTCTCGCGGCGCGGCTCACGCTCGGCCTCGGGGATCTCGCGGATGGTGAAGTCCAGCGGGCCGCGCGCATGGTAGCTGTTCTGCGCCATGAAACGCTGGAGCACGCTGACCAGTTCTTCTTCGTCCAGGAACGAAAGCAGATAATCGCGCTCTTCCGGATCGTCGACGGCAAGCTCCAGAATGAACTTGTTGGGGACATAGACCTTGCTGTCCAGCCCTTCCTTACGGTTCTCCTCCATGGCCGCGATGATCTTGCGCAGAACATCCTTGGGACGCAAACCGCCGGCGTCCCCGCCGAAAAGGTTCTCGTACCACGCGCCGAATTTGCTGTTAAAACGCTCGAAAAGGTCCATAAGTATGTTTTACCCTCGTTTGCGACGTTTTACCATATCAATGCCCGCTTGCAGTTCAGGCATTTTTAGTAATCGGGCAATGAAATAGAAGGCCGCGAGCCCTACACCGCCGGGAAGGACCAGCGCGACCGCCGCGTGCAGCGACGCCGGGACGCGAACGACCATGAACAAGGCGTCCACGCCCAGCCGCAGCGCCCACGCCGTGACGGCCAGCGCCGCCGTCGCCGTGAGCGTCCGCGCAACGCTGATAATCAGCTCGCGCCGTCCCAAGCCGCGCAGACGCTTCGAGAGGACGATCAGCAGGACGATCATGTGGATCGTCGCCACAATGCTCGTCGCGAGCGCCAGCCCGGCCACGCCGCCGTTCATCTGGATCACCAGCCAGTTCAGAAAGATGAACACGCCGGTGTTGATCGTGCCCGAGATCACGGGCGTGCGCGAATCCTGAATGGAGTAAAACGCACGCGTGAGCACCGCCTGGGCGGACCAGGCGAAGATGCCGATCGAGTAGAAGCGCAGCGGCTCGGCCGTGAGCGTCGTCGCCTCCGCCGTAAACTGTCCATGCTGGAACAGAAGCGTGATGATGGGCGCGGCGAGCACGAAGAACAGCGCGGAGGCCGGAAGCGTCAGGAATAAGATCGTGCGCAGGCCGTTATTGATCGTCGCCCGCAGCGCCTTGCGGTTCTTGGCCGCCGCCTGCGCCGCCATCGTCGGCAGGATCGCGATTCCCATCGCCTGCGCGAAGATTCCGATGGGGATGAGCATCAGCCGGTTGGCGTATTGCATCGCCGTCTGCGCGCCGTAGGAGAGCTCCGAAGCGAAGTAGCTGTTGATGATCTGATCGACATTGGGCAGGGAAACGCCCAGCAGGATCGGCAGCATCATCTTCCAGACCTTGACGGCGCCGGGGTACAGCACCGCAAGACTGGGCTTGTAGCGGGCGCCCACGCGCCGCACGGAGATCGCCTGGAGCACGAAGTTCCCGATGAACGCGCCTGCCAGCGCTCCCCACATCAGCCCCGAAATCCCAAGGCCCAGGGACGGCGCGACGATCGCGCCGGCAATGATCCCCAGGTTGTAGATGCTGGGGCCGAGCGCGGGGATCAAAAACTGCTTGCGCGCGTTCAGAGTCCCCATCATCAGACCGCCGAGCATGAAGAAGATCTGGGCGGGGACGACGATCCGGGTCAAGTGCGCCGTGATCGCGATCTGGTCGGGATGGCCCCGGTACCCGGGGTTCATTAGAAGCACCAGCTGCGGCGCGAAGATCTCGGCAACGACGACAAAGAGCGCCGCGACGATAAACGTGACCGTGGCGACCACGGAAAACGTCTTCCAGGCGCCGCGTTCGTTTTTGTTGGCGATGTACTCGCTGAAAACAGGAATAAAGGTCGAGGAAAGCGCGCCGCCGGCGATCAGATAGGTCATCAGATCGGGGATTTTAAAGGCCGCCACATAAGCGTCCGTGTGCGCGCCGACCGGAAATTGATACGCGATCACCATATCGCGGACCATGCCGATGATCCGCGAAAGAAGCGTAAACGCCACCACCGTCATCGCCGCGCGCTGCACGCCGCCGGATCCAGTATCGCCGCTGGACTTTGTCACGGCCGGCGGATCTTTCGGCGGAGCCGTGGTTGCTGACATAGATATTTCCTCACAGGGTGAGTATACGGATGGAGGGCGGGCATGTCAATACGAACACACGCGGCAAGCGGGGTATACTGTTGTTTATGCGACGAATTTGGGGGCTGGCGGACACTCACTTGTCGTTCGCGCAGCCCAAGCCGATGGATATCTTTGGGGACCACTGGCGCGACCACCCGGCTCGGATCGAGAAGAATTGCCGCGCTGTTGTCGAGGAGAACGACCTGCTGCTGATGCCGGGCGATCTGTCCTGGGCGATGCGCCGTCCGCAGGCGGAGATGGATCTGGCGTGGCTGAGCGCCCTGCCGGGCATCAAAGTCCTCTGCAAAGGGAACCACGATTACTGGTGGGATTCGGACCGGCCGCTCAACTATCCCGGCCTGCACGACACGCCGTTTATTTCCGAGGACGGAAAGATCGGCGTGGCCGGAACGCGGGGCTGGGCGCTGCCGAACGGTCTTATCACGCCGGAAGAGCAGGCGCAGAGCGATAAGATCGTCGCGCGGGAGATCCATCGCCTCCGCAAACGCCTCGACGCGATCAAAGACTGCGAGCTCAAGATCGCGCTGATCCACTACCCGCCGATCCCGCCCTTCGCCGAGGTGCTCGCGGAGCACGGCGTCGCCACCATTCTCTACGGACACCTGCATCTGGGCGGCAACGAATCGACGCCCCCGGAAGAGTGGCGCGGCATGCGCGCCCTTTGCGTCGCCTGCGATCGGCTGAACTTCATGCCGCGTCTGATCGCAACGATCAAATAAGCGTCGCGAACGATCAAATAAGCGTCGCGAACGATCAAATAAGCGTCGCGAACGATCAAATAAGCGCCGCGAACGATCAAATAAGCGCCGCGAACGATCAAATAAGCGCCGCGAACGATCAAATAAGCGCCGCGAACGATCAAATAAGCGCCGCGACGATATCCGCGCCTGCAAGATCATCAACGAAGTTTCTGTCGGGAGGATTGCGGATGTATATCTACCTGCCCCATCTTGTACTGCTTCTCATCGTTCCCATTCTTCTGATCCTCGTCCTGCGATTCCTCTCCATCGGGAGCTGGATCAACGCGAAGGCCGCCGGGATCCAAGGCGTCAGCCTCGCGGCTCTGATCGGGATGCGTCTGCGGAAAGTCCCGCCCACCCGCGTGGTGAACCCGCTGATCGCGGCGGTCAAAGCGGGCGTTCCGGTAAACGTCATCCAATTGGAAACCCATTACCTGGCCGGCGGTAATGTCGACCGGATCGTCAGCGCCCTGATCAGCGCGCACCGGGCCGGGATTCCCCTCTCAGTGGAGAGGGCCGCCATGCTTGACCTTCAGCGTGTGAACGTTCTTGAGGTCGTGCAGGCTTCCGTGGCGGCCCAGCAAGTCGATCCACGCTTGACCGCCACAGCCGAATAGCAATCAAAACTGGTACACTCACTGTAACAATTCGAACACGCGCATGGAGGCGTTCCATATGGAAATGTTGGTGCCGGTCGTTCTGCTGCTCATCGTAGCCCTCGTTCTCTTATCGCTCTTTCTCAAATTCGTTCCGGTGCCGCTCTGGATCAACGCCCGCGCGGCGGGCGTCGAAGGCGTCAACCCCGGCAGCCTGATCGGCATGCGTCTGCGCAAAGTGCCCCAGGACCGCGTGGTGAACCCGCTGATCGCGGCGGTCAAGGCGGGCGTCCCGGTAAATGTCAACCAATTGGAAACCCATTACCTGGCCGGCGGTAATGTCGACCGGATCGTCAGCGCCCTGATCAGCGCGCACCGGGCGCAGATCCCCCTGTCGTTTGAAAAGGCGGCCGCGATCGATCTGGCGGGACGCAACGTGCTGGAAGCGGTCCAGATGTCGGTCAACCCGAAGGTCATCGAAACGCCGGTCGTGGCGGGCGTCGCCAAAAACGGCGTCGAGATGAAGGCGTTCGCCCGGGTTACGGTGCGCGCGAACATCGACCAGTTTGTCGGCGGCGCGGGGGAGCAGACGGTCCTGGCGCGCGTCGGCGAAGGCATCGTCACCACCATCGGCTCGGCGGACACGCACAAGGACGTCATGGAGCGGCCGGACAGCATCTCCAAGACCGTTCTGGCGAAGGGCCTGGACGCCGGCACGGCGTTTGAGATCCTTTCGATCGACATCGCCGACGTAATCGTCGGACAGAACATCGGCGCGCGCCTTCAAACCGACCAGGCCGAGGCGGACAAGAAGATCGCGCAGGCGAAGGCCGAGGAACGGCGCTCGATGGCTGTGGCGCGCGAGCAGGAAATGAAGGCGTATACGCAGGAGATGCAGGCGAAGGTCGTGGAGTCGCAAGCGCAGATCCCGATTGCCATCGCCGAGGCCCTCGCCGCCGGACGCATGGGCGTGATGGACTATTACAACATGCGCAATATCCAGGCGGACACCGATATGCGCAGCGGCATCAGCAAGCTGTCGGGGGGAGACGCCGACAGCGGACAGTCCAACACGACGGGAGCGCAGTCGTAACGCGAAACGAAGCCGTGAGAAACGGGGGGGCTTGCCGTGCATGAGATAGTCTTCGTGATCCTCGCGATCATCATTTGGATCGCCAAAGGCGTGATCGGCATCTTTCGCGCCGCCGTCAAGGAACAGGCGAAGCTGAAGGCGCAAGGCCCCGGCGCGTCCCAATATGGACAGCCCCGCGCCGTCCCGCCCGCGCCCAATTACCCGCCGCCCGCCGGCGCGCCGCCGTTCGGGCAGTCTCCGTACCAGGGCGCCCCCGCCTACGGCCAGCAGCAGCAGTCCGCCGCGCCGGCCCAATTCGGTCAGCCGCCCGTCGCCCCTCAGTACGGGCAGCCGCCCCTCACGCCGCAGCAATACGGCCAGGCTCCAGGCGCGCCGCAGCAGTACGGACAGGCTCCCGCCATGCCACAGCAGTATGGGCAAGCGCCCGCCATGCCGCAGCAATACGGGCAAGCGCCGATGGCTCCCCAGCAGTACGGGCAGGTTCCGGCGGCGCCCCAGCAGTATGGTCAGCCGGCCGCCGCCGCGCCGCAGTTTGGCGCTCCAGCCGGCCCGTCGTATCCCACGCCTTATGGACGCCCGCAAGCCGCCTATGGCGTTCCGCCGCCTTCGCAGAACCCATACGGCGCCGGGCCGCCCCCGGTCGCCGCGGCGCTGCGCTCCGCGCCGCCAGTCTCCTACCCCTCTCCCCAGCCGGCGCAGGCCCTGCCTTCGCGCCCTTCGGCGCCAATCTTCACACCCAGGGCGGCAAACGCCAAACCCAAGATTTCGCTCCCGCTCGGAGACCCGAACAGCCTGCTCTCCGCCATTGTCATGCAGGAGATTTTTGGGCCGCCGGTCAGCAAACGGCAGGCGCGGCGCCATCCGGAATAATTACAGTTTCCACGTCCGCCCAATAAAGCGTTTTTTGTGATAAACGCAACCTAATTTATACATGAAAACGCCGTCATTCCGACAATTCGGCTCCAATTAGCACATTTTAACCGAATATATACCAGTTTTCCCCCATTCACCCGGTTTTATGTGAGGAATCTTTGACCAATATGCGTAACTATGGTATACTTCGGTCTGTAAGCGAGCAGTCTCTGTGTTGTTTACTTCGTAGTTCTAACCCTGAAAGCAGTCTAGAAGGAAAGAATATTGAGCCCATTAATACCATATTTCATGCAAGTGCCGGTCCTGGCGGCCTTGCCGGAGGAGACGCAAAAACGCCTGGAGCGCATCGCTGAGCAGCGCCAATATCGACGACGGCAAGTCATTCATTTCGCGGATCAGGCTGGAGACTTTCTTTTTCTTCTTTGCTCCGGCCGAGTCAAGGTCTCGCGTGTCTCTGAACAGGGACGTGAAGTTACTCTGGGATTGATTGAAGGCAGCCAGCTCTTTGGTGAAACGGGTTTACTCGCCGAAAACCAGCCGTACGAACTGATGGCGGAAACGCTGGAAGATTCGATGGTGTGTGTATTTCGTCGCAATGATATTATCGCAGCATTGAACGAAACCCCCGCCGCCGCCATGGAGATGATGAAGCTGATCGCCGAACGCCGCTCCCAAGCGGAAACGACGGTCGCCGATCTGGTTTTCCTGGAGGTCCCCAAGCGTCTTTCGAAGCTTCTGCTTCGACTGAACGAGGAATACGGCAGCAAGACGAGCCGAGGCGGAACGCTGATCAAAGCCAAGTTCACCCATCAGGAACTGGCGAATATGATCGGAAGCACCCGCGAAACCACGACGCTGATCCTGAACGACTTTAAGCGTCAAGGGTACATCGATTTCTCCGGCCGCAAAATCGTGGTGCGAAACACCGCGGAGCTGGAATCGATCATGCGCGGAACAGCTACCAAGTAAGCTTATTCTTGGGAGGCGCCCCAACCGGGGCGCCTTTTTTTATGCGCCGGGTATACTTGGTTCCATGAAGCTTTTTCTCCTCAGGCACGGGCAGTCGCAAAATAACGCCGGATTGACCGACCATCTCGACAGCGATCTCACTCCTCTCGGCGAGGCGCAGGCGGAGCGGACCGGCGAGCATTTGGCGACGCTCGGCGTCGATCGCATCTACGTTTCGCCGCTGCGGCGGACTTTGCAGACGATCGCTCCGTACTGCCGCATCGCCCATGCCCGAGCCCATCTTTACCCGCAGGTCTGCGAATACTTCTCTCCCAACTATCCGGCATTCAAGACGTTTCCCGGCCTGTCTCCGACGGACCTCCGAAAGCAGTTTCCCTTTGTGGACATCGATCCGGCCAGCGGCTGCGACGATGTCTGGTGGCCACAGCAGCTGGAGAACGACGACATCATTTACGCCCGCGCCGTCAAGGTCCGCGAGAGCCTCAAGGCGCAGTTCGGCGATACCGACGCGCACCTATTGATCGTGTCCCATTCGGATGTCGTCGGCCGTCTGATCGAAGCGTTCCTGCGCGTTCCGCCCGTGCCGGACGATCCGCCGTGGGCCGACAACTGCTCGCTCGGGCTGCTGGAATGCGATGCGTCCGACGCCCCGGCGCGTCTCATCTATCAGAACAATACGGAGCACTTGAAGGGCGTCACAGCCAATGCGTCTTGACAAACTGCTCGTCGAGCGCGGCCACGCGCGCAGCCGCTCCGAGGCCGAGGCGCTGATCGATCAGCAGATGGTGTGCGTCAAAGGCAAGTTCGGCTTAAAAGCGAGCGCTCCGGTGGATGAAACGGCCGAGATCGAGATCACCGGCGAAGTATTGCCGTTCGTCTCGCGCGGCGGCCAGAAGCTGGCGGCGGCGCTGGAGAAGTTCGGGATCGATCCGGCGGGCAAGCAGTGCCTGGACGCCGGCGCGTCCACGGGCGGCTTCACGGACTGCCTGCTGCAAAACGGCGCGGCGCATGTCTTCGCCATCGATGTCGGCCGCGACCAGATGGTCCCACAATTGCGCGAGGATGCCCGTGTGACGCTCCGAGAGCGCGTCAACGTGCGTGACCTCACGCCCGACATGTTCCCCGGCCCATTCGCGCTGATCGTCGCCGATCTCTCGTTTATCTCGCTCACGATCGCGTTCCCCGCGCTGGCGCCGTTATTGACGCCCGACGGCGATATCGTCTGCCTGGTCAAGCCGCAGTTCGAGGTCGGCGCGGAGCGTGTCGGCAAGGGCGGTATCGTCCGCAGCCCGCAGCTGCGCACCCAGGCGCTCGCGCGGGTGGTCGCCGCCGCTTACGGCGTGGGCCTGGCGGAGTTCGGACGCATGCCCAGCCCGATCCGGGGCGGCGACGGAAACGAGGAGTTTCTTCTGCATCTGCGCCCGGTTGCGCACGTTCCCCGGTAATTTTGCCGGGAAATGTGGTAGAAGGTAACAGATTGAGAAAAGGGGAAACCGATGCGCGAACAATCCACGATGGTGACGGACTTGCTGCAAACGGATATCGACCACGCCGCGCTGGTGCACGATCTGAAAGGCGAGATCGTCGCGGCCGCGCGTGAGGCGCAGGCGGCCGCCTACGCCCCCTACTCCAACTTCCCGGTCGGCGCGGCGGTGCTGCTGAGCGATGGGACGATCTACCGTGGCTGCAATATCGAGAACGCCTCGTTCGGCCTGACCGTCTGCGCCGAGCGCGTCGCGATCTTCAACGCCATCGCCGACGGCCGCATGGACATCGTCGCCATCGCCCTGGTGACCACCGCCACCCGCCTCGCCAAACCCTGCGGCGCCTGCCGCCAGGTCATCGCCGAATTCTCCCAGGCCGACAACCCTATCATGATCGTCTCCACCTGCGCCGGCGACGAGATCTGCGTCGAACCGATCTCCGCCCTGCTGCCGGATAACTTTACGCTGTTGTGACGGTGCGCGCAAACCCACCCCGGCGCTTCGCGCCACCCCTCCCGCCGACGGGAAGGGTTTGTAAGATTGCCTCTTACGAAAGCGCTTGCGATAACACGCTCTTTAATTACCCTTCCCGTCGGCGGGAGGGGTGGCCCGAAGGGCCGGGGTGGGTATGCCCAGGGAGGGGTCGGCCGAAGGCCAGGGTGGGTTTGCCACAGAGGGGTGGCGCGGCCCCGTCTCACCCCATCAACTCACCTGAAACTCCACCGTCAGCCGTAAGTAACTTTCCGTGGGCGTCCCATCCTTCCGCGCCGGCTGGAATTTCCAGCGCCGCGCGGCTTCGAGCGCCAGCGCGTCCAGGCGATCGTTCCCTGTCGATTCCAGCGTTTTGACAGTCGCCGAGCCGTCCGCGTGGATCGTAAAGATCGCGCGGAACTGGGTATTGATGTCGGTATCGAGCAGGTCGTCCGGAATCGTCGGCTCCGTTTTGGACACGACGGTCGCCGGCTCGATCTTTGGCGCGGGCGGCGGCGCGGGTGCCGGAGGCGGCGTGGGCGCGGGAGCTGGCGCGGGCGGCGGCGTGGGAGCAGGCGTGGGCTCGACCGGCGGCGCGGGGGCGGGCGTTACGGGCGCCGCAGGCGCCGCGGTCGGCTGCGGGACCTGTCCAACCTGCCCGGTCCCATCGTTGGTGACGCCGCTGTCGCCGCCGGTTCCGGCCGGCGCCGCAGAGGCGACGACCTTAGGGAGATTGCGCGTATCGCGCGCCACATGGCTGGGCGCGGCGTGCGACGCCGTATGCCCCGCCGGATGCGGCTTCGCGGCTACCTTCTTCTTCGGCGGCGCTTTCTTCGGCTCCGGTTTCTTGGGGACCGGCGGCAGCTTCACCAGCGTCACATTGTCGTATCGATGACCGTGATTGGGCTTAAACGCGCCCAGCTTCGCCAGCAGCGGCAGCAGCGCCGCGACGATCACGACGGCCACGCCGATCATCTTCGGCAGCAGCGGCTTTTCCTTTTTTCGGCGACGCATTTTGCGTGGCTCCTTGTTCTATTTCACAGCGTATGGCACAGCGGCCTTCGCCCTCTCTCAAACCCACCCCGGCTCTTCGCGCCACCCCTGGCAAACCCACCCCAGGCCTTCGGCCGACCCCTCCCAGGTCCTACCTACCCCCGCGCTTCGCGCGACCCCTCCCGAGACGGGAAGGGTGCTTCGGATCGATGTCGCAGGCGGCTCTCGTAAGAGTCAATCTTACAAACCCTTCCCGTCGCGGGAGGGGTCGGCCGAAGGCCGGGGGTAGGTCACCCGGGAGGGGTAGCGCGAAGGCGCGGGGTAGGTCACACGATGGGACCGGCCAAAGCTCCAGGCTAAGTTGACCTACTGCGTCGCGATCGCAAACCGCTCGACTCCTGCTTTGCGGGCGTTGTCCATGACAGTCGTCACCAGGCCGTGCGTCACGCGGCCGTCGGCGTTGATGATGACGAGCGTGCTGTCGGTCACGCCCAGGGTCTTCAGCTCCGAGGTCTCGTCGGCGACGTTGATCGCTTTGGTGTTCAGATGCAGATTGCCGGCGGAATCGAGCGTCAAGGTCACATTTTGCGCGGAGTGCTGGACGCCGGTGCTGGCCTTGGGCAAGTTGACGGGCAGGCCGTTCTGCACCGCAAGCGCGAGGCTGGCGACGATGAAGAACATAAGCAGGAACATCATCGTGTCGATCATCGGGATGATGATGATTTCGGCTTCTTCGGGCTGGCGGCGGGCGCGGATCTTCATCATGAGTGCACCACCCGTCCGGTCACGAGGTTGGTCAGCTCGTCGCCGTAGTATTCCAAATCTTCGACGAAGCGCTTGATCAAGTTGCTGAAGTAGTTGTAGAAGATGACGGCCGCCGTCGCGACGACGATGCCCGTCGCGGTAGAGATCAGGGATTCCGAGACGCCGGACATAACGGCGGTCGGCGACGAGAGGCCGCCGGCGGCGACTTGCTTGAACGAGGAGATCATGCCGGCGATGGTGCCGAGCAGGCCGAGCAGCGGCGCGATCGTGATGATCGTTTTGAGGCCGAGCAGATAGTTTTCCAGGGCGGGCAGTTCGTTGGCGGCTTCGTGGGCCATGGCGATCTCCATCGCTTCGGCGCTGCGGTCGGCGTTGCGCAGGCCGCTCGCCATGATGCGGGCGAGCGGAGTCTTGAAGGTTTCCATATGGCGGATGGCGGCGGCGTAGTCGCCGGACTGGGTCGCTTCGCGCACGTCGTCGAGCAGCACTTCCGGATCGACGGACGAGGCTTTGCGGAAGGTGATCATCCGCTCCAGGATGATCCCGATCGCGACGATGGCGCAGAGGATGAGCGGGTACATCATCACGCCGCCCTGGTGCATGTATGTCATGAAGCTATTCATGGTCGGTAAAATCTCCTAAAAGGTCTGCGTGAACTTCACGCCGAAAGTGCGTCCCTGGCCCCATTCCCGTCCCGAGAACGCGCTGGCCTGTTTGATAACGTAAGGCTGATTGAGCAGATTGATCACGGTCGCCTCGATCTCGCTGTGTCCGGATTTGACACTGAGGCCGCCGTTGAAGATGAAGTGCGACGGAACGCGCAGGAAGTTGACATTCCCTGCGTCGTCCTGGCCGTACGGAAGGCCGGAGCCGTACTCGCCGTCGAGGTTGACGCCGATGCTTCCATGGGAGTACGAGAGTCCCACGGCGGCGGTGTCGGTCTGGTCGTGGTCGGCGTAGAAGTAGCCGGGAGAGATATCGCTGGAAAAGATGCCGCCGGTGATGGCGCCGGCGTTCTTGGCCCACGACCGGGCGTAGTTGGCGTAGCCGGAGAGATCATGCGTGATCGGGCCGTCGACCGCCGCTTCCAGGCCGCGGACATATCCCTTTTCGACGTTGAACGGCACCGTAATCTGCGTGCTGCCGAGCGCGGTGTCGTCCACGACATCCTTCGCCGTCTTGTAATAGGCGCTGAGGGTCGTCGTGACGCCCGAGTGGTCGTGCTGGTACCCGACTTCGTAGAAGTCGTCCCGCTCCGGCTTGATCGACGTCACCACGGTGTTCCCAATCGCCGTCGAGCCGCTGAGCTGCCGGACATCCTCAAACGCCGTCGGCTGGAAGAGACGGTCGTAGTAAGCGTGGAAATGGTCGTGCGGTCCGGCGGCGTAGGTCATATTCAGGCGCGGCGAGAGCTGGGAGCTTTCGATCACGGCCTTATGCACATCGTAGCGCGCGCCGAAGTTGATCTGCCAGCGGCCCGGCGTCCAGTCGTCCTGAAGGTACGCCGACTGGTCGTTGCCGCCGATATTGTGATTGTCCGTGACCGGCGCATCGCCGTTCCCCGACAGGATTTTGAACTGCTCCGATCCGGTCACCGTCTGCCCGTCGAACCCGACGCCGAGGGTATGCCGCCGCGCGACGCGGACACTATAGTCGGTGCGCACGCCGGCGTAATTCGCCTTCTGGTTCTCGAATGTGGAGACGAGACCCGACGTATCGGGATTGTCCGCCGACGCCATCAGGTCATGCACGGGATCGCCATTGTAACGCAGCTGCGAGGTGTGGCTGTAGAACGCGGCGAGCAGGCTCTGCCGGGCGTCGTCATGCTTCCAGATCACATTGGCGAAGGTCCCGTTTTCGACTTGACGATCGTCCTGCCCGATCGCTTGCCGGTCCGGCTCATTGGGGATCTGAAGCTCGGAATCCGTGTGCGCGGTGTCGATCGTCAACTTGTCGTTGCGTCCGGCCTGATAATCGAACTTGCCGAACACGACCGAATCGGACCCCGAATCGTGCAGCGGCGTCTGCGAGACGGGATCGAGCCGCCGATCGGTCGAGCCGCGAATTCCCGACAGGAAGTACGAAACGCGCCCCACTCCGCCGCTCGTCTGCCCAATCGTCTCGTAGGTCTCATATCCCTGAACGATCTGCTGAAACAATCCCGTCGGATGTCCCGGCCGGCCGGCCTTTGCGTTCACGGCGAACACCGCCGCGAGGTTGCCGCCATAGTAACTCGGGAAGCCGCCCGTATAGACTTTCAGCGTCTCGATGTTCTTCGGATCGATCAGATCGGTAAAGGATCCGGAAACCGACGACGGCAGCGGCGCGCCGTCCAGATAATACGTGTACTGCCCGTGCGACCCTCGGATATGCAGGTCGCCGCTGGAGGACTGGACCGCGCCGGCGACGCTGCTGGCGATGATGCTGCTGAAGCTGCTGGAGTTCGCTTTATTTTCAATGGACTGCGCCGTAATCGTCGTCGTGCTGCCCGATTGCTTGGGCACGGCGGCGTGCTTCTTCGCGGTCACCTTGACGACGATAACGGGCGCGCGCTTCGGATCAAAAATCTCATCGCCCGGACTGGCCGCGTCGGCGCCGGCCGGCGTGGCGCAGGGAGCAGGGCAAGGCAGGGCGGCCAAAAGCGTGGCCGCCACCGCCCACCGGCGTGCATGGATGCGTCGCATACTGTCTTTCTCTTAGGTCAAAAATGGGTCACGGGTGAACGAAGCGATTGGGTTGGGACGTGGTGAAGACCGGACTTTGAGCGCGGCGAGGATGCCCCTCGGCCCCCACAGGGGGCGCAAACCATATTGTCGAAAACGTGACAAATCCTCTCTTGCTTCCCTCTCCTAGAATTGGGAGAGGGGCTGGGGGTGAGGGCTTCGGCACGCAGACGCATCTATGGTTTGCTCCCCCTGTGGGGGGCGGGGGCGTCTTCGAGACGCCGCGAAATCAAAGTGAACAGTCTACGGAAACGTCCAGTACGGAAGGAGGGCCGCGCAGGAAAACCTGGCGTGGAATGCGAGGGAGGAAAAATCGAACGGGCGAAACGGCGAACGCGACGCGCTCGCTTGGGGACAGCGTCACATGAGCGTTCGCCGCAAGACGGGGCATCAGACTGAGCAGCCACTCGCAGGCCGCGCAGGGCGCGGTCGGGACGGAGGGAGTCGCCGTATGGATTGTGGCCGCGGCGCTGAGCGACGCGCCCCCGATGCGTGTGTCGTCGGTATGATGCGCGACGCTGACAGTTCCCATCCAGAGACAGACAAACGCCATCAGCCGCGCGAGTGCGCGTACAAGGGCGGGCGTCCTGCCAGATTGGAAGTGAGTAAACAAGAACTTAAGCGTTGTCCTGCCGCAAAGTCGATACGGCTGTATTGTACACCATCTTGGCGCGTTCTGGGAAGGCAAAAGTTCCCACAGCGTCGAAATACCCGCGTGTCTACCTGCCTAATCCAGCTTGGATACTGGACAACGATTCGCGCATCTGCTAAAATGAGGCCGCGAAAACGTCAAAAACACAGGAATTTTATCCGTAGGAGTCCCATATCGCATGAAGATTGGAATCTTTACCGCCCTTTTTCATGACCGGCCGATCGAAGAGGCGCTGGACATCATCGCCGCAGCCGGCATCAAAGCGGTGGAGCTGGGCGCGGGCGCTTATCCAGGCTCGAACCACCTCGACAATATGGGCGGCGTGGAAAAGCTGATTTCGGACAATGGCGCGCGTAAGAAGCTGAAGAAAGCCATTGAGGATCGCGGCCTGACGCTCGATTCCCTTTCGGTGCACGGCAACGCGCTGCATCCGGACAAAGCGATCGCCGACGATCACCATCAGGCGTTTGTCAACGCCGTCCTGCTGGCCGAAAAGCTGGAAGTCGGCGTCGTGAACGGCTTCTCGGGCTGCCCCGGCGACAACTCCCGCGCGAAGTATCCGAACTGGGTCACCGCCGCCTGGCCGGATGAGTTCCGCGACATTCTGGACTGGCAGTGGAAGAAGAAGGTCATCCCCTATTGGAAGGCGCAGAACCGCTTCCTGAAGCAGCACAACGTCAAGTTCGCCATTGAAGCGCACCCGGGCTTCGTCGTGTACAACCCCGAAACGATCCTGAAGCTGCGCAACGCGGCCGGCGATCAGATCGGCGCGAACTTCGACCCGTCGCACCTCTGGTGGCAGGGCGTCGACCCCATCGCCGCCATCCGCAACCTCGGGCCCGCCGGCGCCATCTTCCACGTTCACGCCAAGGATACCCGGATCGATCCGATCAACTCGGGGATCAACGGCAACCTGGACGTCAAGTCCTACGGCGACATCGCCGCCCGCTCCTGGGTCTTCCGCTCCGTCGGCTACGGCCACGACACCTTCTGGTGGAAAGAGTTCGTCTCCAACCTCCTGATGATCGGCTACGACGGCGTCCTGTCCATCGAGCACGAAGACAGCATGCTCTCCACAAGTGAAGGCATCAAGAAGGCCGTTGAAACCCTGGAAGCCGCCATCGTGACCGAAAAGCCCGGCGCGATGTTCTGGGCGAAGGATTAAGAAGACCTCAGATGCCCCCGGCCCCACAGGGGGGTATCTGAATTCGATAGCACACAGGCCGGCGGAGCAATCCGCCGGCCTTTTTCTTTGTCTATTTTTCGCCAAAGCAAAATCTCGGGAATAATCACTTCCATCTTCGCATCTCTTAAGTTGGAAGAGCAAATAACATGGATGATGCAGCATTGGTGGAGGCCGTTCGCGCGGGGCGGCAGGTGTTTGGGACGCTGGTGGAGCGCCATCAGCAGGGGATTCTGCGGCTGTGCCGCCGGATCGCCGGCGATCCGACCGATGCGGAGGATCTGGCGCATGAGGCGTTTATTGAGGCGTATGTGAAGCTGGCGCAGTTGCAGGATCCCGCGAAGTTCGGCGGGTGGCTGCGCGTTCTGGCGCTGAATATCTGCCGGGCATGGTGGCGCACACGCTATCGGCTGCCGGTAGACGTGCTGGAAGACGATGTGACGGACAGCGCCGCCGCGCCCAATCCGCGCATCGGCCAGCTTCAGAACGATCTCAATCGCCTGCCGGCGCCGGACCGTTTGGTGCTGGTGCTGCATTACTGGGAAGGGCTCTCCTATTCCGATGTCGCCGCGTTTTTGGATATCCCGATCGGGACGGTCATGAGCCGTCTGCACCGGGCGCGCGGACGACTGAAAGGGGTTATGGAGATGGAACAAGAAGAAACGCCCGTGGACATGGAGTTCCGGCGCGAGGTGGACGCCGAAATTCACGCGCTGATGACGCTGTTCGGCGCCGGCGAGATGGAGCGGCTGAGCGTGCTGCTGGAGCGCTCGCCGGAACGGTATCTCGACCTCATTCGGGCGTCGCATGAGGACGAAATGCGCGAGGATGTCGCCGTGCTTCTGCGGCGGCTGGGACGCCATGGGATGGAGGCCGCCGTTTCGGCGTATCTTTCCGACGATCTCCTCCTACGGGAAAACGCTTCGGAGATTCTGCGGCGTTGCTTCGCGCGCCCCAAGACGGAGGCCGAAGTCTCCCCGCCGGCGACAATGGCATGGCGCGAGGCCTACTGGCTTTCGGACGCCCTGATCCGTTCGTCGCCCGACGCCGCACGCAAGGCACAACTGTTGCTCGACCTTCTGGAAGCCTGCCCGGACGATCCGACGCAGTTGTTGCTCGCCAATATGCTCACAAGCGATGGCAACGCAGGCTTTAACGTCCTGGTCGCCCGCGTCCTGCAATCGACATCCGTCGAGGATCTCTGGCGCAGTCCGCGCGTCCTCCATACGATCTGCCGATTCGGATCCCGCTGGGCCAAGGTGCTGACCGCGATGCTGGATGCGCCCTATGCCGCGACTGAGACAAATTCCGTCCCAGCGCCGCAAGTCGCCCTCACTGCCGCCGAAGCCCTGGCTCGCGCGCTCCGCTCCGAATGGGTTCCCGCAGAAGAGCGCTCGCCGGAGCGCTTGGCCCTGCAAACCCGGTTTTCCACGCAGGCGCTGCGCTGGACGCCGCCCGCGCCCGACCTGCGCGATCCCGAAACCATCGAAGCGCTCGCCAGCCGCGTCGCCGCGTACGCCGAATCCGCCGACGCCGAGACGCGCAACACCGCGCTCCGAACGCTGGGACTATTCGCGATCCCGAAACATCGGGACGCCGTGCGTAATGCGACAAGACACGAAGACCTGTCCACGCGCACGGCGGCGCTCCGCGCCCTCGCGGCCATGAACGACGACTCGGCGCGCCCTTGGATCGCCAAGGCGCTGGCGTCGCCCGACGCGCCCGAGCGCCGCGCCGCCGTGGAGGCGGCGACATCGCTGGCGCTTCGCGATCTCCAGGCGGAGATCATCCGCGCCCTCGACGATTCGGACAAAGAGGTCGTCCGCGCCGCGATCATCGCCCTGGCCGAGATCGGCGACGAGGCCGCGCAGGTCACCCTGCGCGGTCTCCTGAAATCGTCCGACCCGGCCACCGTCAAGATCGTCGCGAGCGCGATGTTCGGCGGCAAGCGCGGCCAGAAAAACGTGGTCCACTCCGGACGCGCTCGAAAAGTCGTCGTCCCGCCCTCCGACCGCCCCGGCATGGCGGATCTTATCCGCGGCGGCGCCAAGCCGCCGTTCTACATGTCGCCCGACGCAGCGATCCTGGCGCTTCCCGAGGATCGCCATTACGGAGAGCTGGAGCTGACCAAGTTCATCAGCCAGCTCTGCAGCGACTATTCGGGAACGCGCCGCTGCCTGGTCTCCGAGCGATTGATGACGCGGCATGCGGGGGTGTACGAGTTTACGGAACGTGGACGGGCGGTGTGGCGGGTGGAGCATTACTTGGCGGAGAGATAGGCGCTCCATCCCCCGTTCAATCCCGCCGCGCCATCGTCTCCAGCAGCGCCCCCACCCCCATCGCCGTCGCAATCAGCGCTTGCAGCCAGCCGACAAAAGGGATCACCGAGGCGAAGAACAGCAGCGGGAGACCGACTCGGGCGGCGGCGATAGGATCTTCGGCGTCATTGCCCAGCAGCGAGAGGACGCGGCGGCCGAGGGTGGCGGCCGAGAGGATCGCGCCCCATCCGATCAGCATCGCGCCGGCGGAGAACAGAAAGAGACCGAGCAGGGCCAAAGGTTTGATATTGATGAGGATCGCGGTGGCGGTCGCGACGAACAGGGCGCAGAGGATCCCCCAGACGAAGTGCAGCGGGCGGCCGTGGCGCGAGTTTTCCAAGGCGCGTTCGCTGATGTCCGCCAGCAGAGCGCCTCGGCCAAGGGCGATGGCGAAGAGGCAGAGCACGGCGAAGGCGGCGACGGCGAGCAGCAGCACGAACGGGCCGGCGCCGAGCGCCCTGGCGAGCGCCCAGGGCTGGCCGGCGCCGTTGTCGGCGTGCGCGGCGGACGCCAGGGTCAGTGAGAGAAGCACGGCGGCGGGCAGCGAGCGTGTCGCCGAGGCGGGGCGAATATTCAAGCAGTTCGCCTCCGGGCGTGATGCGCCAAGACGAGGTTCGCGGCCAGAGCAAGAAGGCAGACGGGCAGCACCCAAGCGAACATGGGAACGGCGCCCTGGAGGTGCGTGAGCGAACCGGAGAAGCCGCGAGCGCTGTCGAGGAGCCAGCTTGGCGTCGTCTGCAAGACGCGCGGGTCCGGCGCGATATCGCCCGTGGTCAGACGGATCCCTTGCAGCGCGGGACGCGCGAACCAAACCACGGCGGCGAGGGAGCCGGCGAATGCCGCTATGGCGGCGGCTTGCAGCCACGGCGCGGGGCGTGCGGGGCTGGGCGCGGACGCGCGGGCTTCCACCTGGGCCATAAGCCGCGCGGTGAAGTCGTCGCTGATGGCGGCCGGCTGCTGAACCCACTGGGTAGCGGCGCGGGAAAGCTGGCGGTATTCGCGCCAGCGGGCGGCGCAGGCGGGGCAGGCGGCGACATGCGCGTCCAGGCTTTCGCGCTCGGCGGCGGACAGCATCCCGTCCAGCGACTGCTGGATCCAGAGTTCGGCTTGCGTACAGTTCATGATTCTCAGCGATTCCTTACGATTCCCAGTACCCGGACAGCGCCGTGCGCAGCTGGGCGCGGGCGCGAAACAGATGCGTTTTGACCGTGCCGACCGGAAGCTCCGTCGCGACGGCGATCTCGTCGTAGGTCAGGTCGTCCAGGTGCCGCAGCAAAAAGACGGCCCGGTACTTCGGCGGCAGCCCGCCGACGGCGGCTTGCAGGCGCTCTTGGAACTCCTCGGTCAGGAGGTGCTGGAGCGGCGTGTCGGATTGGTCGGCGGGATCGCACACGGCGTCCAGCACCAGGGTCGCGGGGGCGCGGCCGTGGGCGCGCAGCTTGTCCAGACAGCGATTGACCGTGATCCGATAGAGCCAGGGACGATAACTGGAGTCCTTGCGATACGTGGCCCGCCGATCGAACGCCGCCAGGAACGCCTCCTGCACGATGTCCTCGGCTTCCTCCGGCCCCGCGCCGGAGAGCATGCGGCGGGCGAGCGCGAGCAGACGCCCACGGTAGCGCTCAACCAGCAGGGCGAACGCGGCCGTGTCGCCGGACGCGCGGACGCGTTCGGCGAGCGCCTCGTCCGTCCACGCGCCGTCCATTGTCCGCGTCTCACCCGACTGCGCCATACGCGCTATCAGCCCCTTCGCGGTCCAGAGTGGGCGTAAGACCAGCTCACGCATACGTCACTCCCATCGGAGTAAATTGCAGGCCCGGGAAGACAGCCCCGACATTGCCGTTGCCGGCGCGCCGCGCCAGCACTTCCCCCAGAACATTTCGATAATCGGTCGTCACATGCAAGTCTCCCGGCCCATCGCGCTGATCGGGCGCCAGCCCCGGCCATCGGCCATGGATTCGGCCGCCCGCGACCCCGTGTCCGCCCAGGATAAACATCACGCCGGCGCGGCCGTGGTCCGTCCCGGCCCCGCTGTTTTCCTCAATGCGCCGTCCGAACTCGGACTGCACGACGACCGTGGTGTGCGCCCAGCGCTCCGGCCCCAGATCTTTGGCGAACGCGGCGATGCTCGCGCCAAGGGTCGTCAGCTGCCCCGCGAGAAGCCCGATCGACCCGCCCTGCGCGACATGCGTGTCGTAGCCGTAGTGGTCCAGACACGCGGCTTCGACCCCGACTCCCTTTTTGATCAGCAGCGCCGTTTGCATCAAACCATGCCCAAGATCGTCGGTCGGATAAGCGGCGCCGTTGGACGGATGATAGGGCGCCGCAGCGGCGTCTTCCAGCGTTCGGAGGACGCCGAGCGTCTCCAATCCCGCCGTCGCCAGCGCGCCACTGTTGGTATTGTACATCGAATGCAGGCATTCGTGAAGCTGTGCGTGCGAAACTGACGCCAGATCGTGCAGATTGAGGTCGCCGACATCCTGCAGCGCGCTGGCGCCGGCGGCTCCGCGCAGAGCGTCGGGAACCATCGTCCCCAGCGCCACGGCGCGCAGCGGCGATGGGTTTCGCCACGGCGCGGACACCAGATGCCGCGCGATCCATCCGCTCGCCGGCCCCTGGGCGCCGTAAAGACCGCGCTCCATCGTCGCCATGGCCTCGAAGTGCGACCGGGTCTGATCCCCGGAACCGCAGGCGTGAACAATCGCCATCTGTCCCGATTGATAGAGGGGCAGCAGCGGGCGCAGCGCCGGATGCAGGCCGAAGTAGCCGTCCAGGTCCGCGACGCCCGTCCCGCTTCCCTTCGTGGGCGAAGCGAGCGCCAGAGTCGGCCGGCTGCGGTGATAGTGGTCGTCGGCGTGCGGAATGACCAGGCTGAGGCCGTCGGCGCCGCCTCTCAGAAAGATCGTGACAAGGACGTGATCCGGCGCGCGCTGCTCCGTATTGAGCCCGACCGCGCCAAGAGCCGTGCGCGGCCGCAGAAAGGCGGGAATGGCGGCGAGCGCGGCGCGGCCGAGAAATTGGCGGCGTGCGGGTGAACTGATGGACATGGTCATCTCCATTGGAACTCGGGCGACATCAACAAGCAGGCGGCTTGCGCCGGCGCGTCCATCGCCTTGGGAAAACGCGCGATCAGCTTCTCCGTATCGGGATCGTGCGCGGCGCGGCCGAAGGTCAAACTTGCAAGCGCTTGGACAGAGTTCAAGCCCGCCGCGCGTCCCGTGGCGACCAGGGCGTCGAACGGCGCTTTGGTGTTCACCATGCGGCCCTGCGTCAGATCCAGCGCGAAGTTCCAGCGCGGCGGCAGACCGCCCAGCCACGCGCCCTGCTGGGTGGGATAGCCGTTGGGCATCGGCCACCCAAAGAGCGGCTGTCCCATCTTCTCCAGGTGCTCCTGAACGCCCTCGCCGCCGTCGGTATCCACATCCAGCGCCCGCAGGGCGCTGACGGCGTAATCAAAAGGCCGCTTGAACAGATAGGCGCTGGTCTGGACTTCGGAGGAATTCAGCACCAAACGCACGAGCGAGGCGATATCGCCGCCGGTGTCTTGGAAGGTCTTCGCGACGGACGCCGCCAGCGCATCAGGCGCCGAACCCAGAAAGTACATACAAAGCTTATACGCGATATGGCGCGCCGTCGCGGGATGCGCGGCGACGATGTCCAGAACCCGGTCGCCGTCGCGCACGCCGCCGCCGGCGGGGATCGTCACGCCAAGGACGGTCTTGACGCCGTTGTCATGGGCGTCGCTGTCGAACAGGAACGCGCCGCGTTTCCAATGCCGCTGCGATGTCCAGCCCGTCAGGCAGCGGGCGACTTCCTGGACATCGCGCTGCGTGTAGCCGCCGTGGACGCCCAGCGTATGCAGCTCCATCAGCTCCCGCGCATAGTTCTCGTTGGGCGCGCCGCGCCGATTGACGCCGTTGTCCAGATAGCCCAGCATCGCCGCCGAGCGCGCGGAGGCGCCGAGCAGATCGCGAAATTTCCCCAGAACATGCGCGCGGATCGTATCGTGGTCGTCGAC
Source organism: Capsulimonas corticalis (assembly GCF_003574315.2). GTDB lineage: Bacteria > Armatimonadota > Armatimonadia > Armatimonadales > Capsulimonadaceae > Capsulimonas > Capsulimonas corticalis. Next base: position 7,568,855 of record NZ_AP025739.1, read on the forward strand.
GATCTTCAGCTGCGCCCCGTCGTTTTTGTAGGCGTAAATATTGAAGTGGTCGGACCAGAACTCCGCCATGCGCTCTTGAAGCTGCCGCCGGCTGTAAACGGCCCGCAGGATCGTCGCCTGCCGCAGCGCCGCGATCAACCGCCGATTGTCCTCATCGAACAACAACCCCGGATCGGGATTGAGACTGTCGCCGAGCGAACGCAGCCGCCACTTCAGAAACGCCGGCTCCTCTATCGAGTCGGGCTTGAGCTGCTCTTCCAGATACGCCGCCGCGCCGATGCGCTCCACATACGCGATGTCGCCGGGGCGCGGCCCGAACGCCGCTCGGCTGAGCAAACGCGCCGCTTCAGAAACCTTGCCCATCGGCCCGGGCGGCAGCGCATCGGAAGGCGGAGGCGGCGGCTTGGCGAAATGGCTTTCCAGACTCTCGCATCCCGACAGGGCCGCCGCGCCCGCCACGGCGGCGCCCACTCCCAGGAATCGTCGGCGTGTGAGGCTCATCGCACGATCTCCCCAAACACCGGCGTCGCCGCGACAGGCTCGGATACGCGGTCCTGCGCCTTCAGCGCGCTCACGGCGGCCCCGATGCCGATCAGCGCGGCGACGGGAGTCACCACGAACCATCCGACGATCGGCGTCAGCCCGGCGCCCACAAACAGCGCCACCGCGCGGGTCCGCTGCGCAAACGGCGCCATATGGCTTCCCACATTCCCAATCCGCTCCCCCGCGATCTGCGCGATCGCCGCGCCGCCCAGCGCCGCCATCAGCGCCAGCGAACCCCACAACGCCCCCGCGATAATCTTGAGCGGCCCCGCCGCGCTCTGCCCGACAATGATGCCAAGCACGCCCAGCACCACCGCCACGCCCAGCCCCTGCGCGAAGCACCGCCCCGGCCGCTCCACAATCGCCGCCCGCGCCCGCTCCGTCCGCGCCGGACACAGCAAACCCACCATCAGCACCAGCGCTCCCCACGCGCCCGCCGTCGCCAATACCGCCGCGATGACCGCCAGAATATCCCCGATCGTCATGATCCACCTCCATGGCGGCCGGTCTGGCCGCGTTCTGCCATCCATTACGACGGGAATGGGGGAAAGTTTCAAAAGTTTTTGCGATCCTGCAAACCCGCTCCCCTCTCTGGCAAACCCACCCCCGGCCTTCGGCCGCCCCCCCCCGTCGCCGGGAAGGGTGATTTCAGTGTGTGTGTTCGCAGGTGTCCACCGTAAGAGGCAATCTTACTCACCCTTACCGCCCGAGGGAGGGGTCGCGCGAAGCGCGGGGGTGGGTTTGCCAGGGAGCACGCGAAGCGCCGGGCCAGGTCACTCGGGCGAGCGCAAACACAAATCATAACCCAATCACACTTTCCGGGTAAAATCCCCAGAATAGTTCGCCATCGCCCCGGACCACGGAGTTGACCATGTCGAAACCTTGGCGGATCGAGCTCCTGGGGAAACTCCAAGTCCTCCACGGGGATTCGTCATATTCCCATTTCGAGACCCGCAAGACCGCCGCGCTCTTGGCGTACCTCGCCCTGACTCTGCCGAAGGCGTCCACGCGCGAGCAGTTGGCGGAGATGCTCTGGCCGGAGGAAGACCCGGAGGTGACGCGGACACGGCTGCGCCAGTGCCTTTCCGCGCTGCGCCGGGTGCTGGAGCCGGCGGGCTCGGAGACGGGGCCGGAGTGCTCCGTTCTCATCACCGACCGCACGAGTATTCGCCTCAATCCCGAAACCGTCACGACCGACGCCGCCGAGTTCGACGCCTTGCTTCGGACAGCTCGTAAGACAAGCGACTCGGAAGCGAGGCGTACGGCGCTGCAAGGCGCGATCGATCTGTATCAGGGTGAAACGCTGCCGGGGTTTTATGAAGAGTTCGCGCTGGACGCGCGGCGGCGTTTGTCCGAAGCGCATGGCGGCGCGCTGATGGAGCTGGCCCCGCTGCTCACCGCCAGGGGCGACCATACGGAGGCGGTCGCGGTAGCGAAGCAGGCGGTCGCCGCCGACTCCAGCGATGAAGCGACGCACCTTTGTTTGATGCGGGCGCTGTCCGCCGCCGGGCGTACGTCCGACGCGCTAAAACAAGGACGGGAGATGGAGCGCATCCTGCGCCAGGAGTGGGATACGGCGCCGTCGGAAGAAGCGCGCGCCTTCGTCGAAACGCTGCGATCGACGCCCGTGATGGCCCATGTGGGCGCCCCCAGCTTCCCGCCGCCCCTCGGCGAGCCGGAGCCGCCCGTGCGCGAGGCCGCCGCGCCCGCCGCTGATCCCCTGCCCTCCGCGACGTTTCCCCCGCAGACCTTGCCGCGAGCAGACCATCGTCGCGCCGTGGCGGCGCTGCTGATTTGCGCGGTGCTCATTGGCGCGGCGTTCGTTTGGCGGAGCCACCCTCCGAAGCCGGCGCCAGCCCCGGGAGATCGCCGGATCGTCGCCGTGCTGCCGTTCGATATCAGCAGCAGCGACGGCGCCAGCGACGCTTATTTCGCGGACGGTCTCACCGAGGAAATGACGAATACCCTGGGAAACATCGGGGCGCTGACGGTGATCGGGCGCATGTCGGCGGCGCGGATCAAGACCGATCTTGCGTCTGGCGGCGAGCTGGCGCGGGACTGGAACGTCGGAACGCTGATCACGGGGCATGTCAGCAAGGAAGCTTCGCGGCTGCGCGTGGTGGTGGAGGCGGTGGACGCCCGCAGCCAGCGCGTGATCTGGTCCGAGGAGTACGACAAAAGCTACAAAGCATCCGAGGTGCTGGAGATCGAGCGGGACGTCGCCCAGCGTGTCGCCGCCTCGCTGCGCCTTCGCCTGTCCAGCGGCGAGCAGGACAAGATCGCCCGCAAATCCACGGACAATTTCGCCGCCTACGACGATTATCTGCGCGGACGCTATCTCTGGAACCAGCGCACTGAAGACAGTCTCAAGCACGCCATCACGTTTTTCGACCGCGCGATCCTGCGCGATCCCCATTACGCGCCGGCTTACGTGGGCGAGTCGGACGCCTACAATGTCCTCGGCTATTACGGCTATATCGACTCGGACACGGCGTCCCGAAAGGCGAGGTTCGCGGCCGCCAAAGCGCTCGAAGAGGCCGGCGGCGACAGCGACGCCATGGCCGCCGCCTGCACGTCGCAGGCGTGGGAAGCGATGGTGTATCGCCGCGATTGGCGCGCCGCCGACGACAGCTTTACCAGAGCAATCCAGCTCAGCCCGGACTACGCCACCGCGCACCACTGGCGCTCGCTGTATCTGATGCTGCAAGGACGCGACCGCGAAAGCATGGATGAGATCGGCGTCGCCCTCAAAAAAGACCCGCTCTCGTTTATCATCGAGACCAGCCTGGGCGGTCGTTACTACCATGAGCGACGCTACGATCAGGCGCTGCGGCAATACGATGAGGTGCTGAATTTGAATCCCGGCTACACCGTCGCGTATTTCTGGCGAGCGCTGGCCCGGGAAAAGGCCGGCATGCGCTCGGAGGCTCAGGGCGACCTTCAGCGGGCGGTCGCGGGATCGCATCGCACGCCGTTATTCCTTGCGTTTCTCGCCAAGAACTACGCCGAAAGCGGCCGGCGCGATCAAGCGCTGGCGATCCGCGACGAACTGCGCCGCCGCAATGCACGCGAATATGTCTCGCCGTTCTGCATGGCCGTGATCGACGTGGGTTTAGACGACAAAGACAGCGCCTTTCGATGGCTGCAAACGGCGTATGACGCGCATGATGGCGCGCTGACATTTTTCGGCGAAGCGCCGCCTGCGTTCGACTCCCTGCGAAGCGATGCGCGCTACGCCCTGCTTCGTCAAAAGATGGGTTTGACCAAAATTTAAATTTATTTTTGCGTTTTGCGCGGATTTCACGCACATTTCACGGTGGCGTGGGATGATGCTCCATCGACAATACGATGGAGGAGAAGTCCATGTCCAGTCACCAGCCGCCTGCTTCCGACGACCACACTCCCGCCCGGGGTTTTCTGGGCCTGTATCGACGCACGCCGCTCTATGTCCGCATCATGATTTCTCTCGCCCTGGGTATTGTGGCGGGAGAGCTGCTGGGTCACCGGGCGCAGACGTTCAAACCGTTCAGCGACCTGGTGCTGCAAATGCTGCGCCTGCTCGCGACGCCGCTGATCTTTATCGCCGTCGCGCACGCCCTGCTCAAAGCCGACGTCAACGGACGCACGGCGGGTCGGCTCGCGTATCTGCTGATCAGCAACACAACAGTCGCGATCATCATCGGCCTGATCGTCGTCAACGTCATACAGCCCGGCAAGTGGGCGCACCTGCACCCGCCGACGACCACGATCAGCACGCTGCCCTTCGATCCGGCGCGCGATCTGCTGGACAAGATCCCCGCGAATCTCATCGATCCGTTCCAGAAAAATGAGATCATCTCGATCATCATCCTCGCCGTCGCGTTCGGCCTCGCCATGCGGATCGTCCGCAAGCGCCAGCAGACCGAGGGCAAGACGGCCTACTTAGACGTCGAAAGCGCGCTGGACGTCGGCTTTCAGCTCGTCATGGTGATCCTGCACTGGATCTTTGATCTCGTTCCCATCGCGGTCTTCGCGGTGGTGGCGCGGACGGTTGGGACCTCGGGCATCCAGCCGATCCTCTCGATGGGCGCCTTTGTGATCTGCGTCCTGCTCGCGCTCGCCCTGCAATCGACCTTCTATCTCATCCGACTGCGTTTCAGCTCGTGGGTTCGTCCCGGCCGCTTCCTGCGCGGCGGCACGGACGCTCTGATGATGGCGTTCTCCACCGCCAGCTCCGCCGCGACGCTGCCGATCACGTACGGCTGTGTCAAGGATAAGATGGGCGTGCGCGAAGAATCGGCGGGAGTCGGCGTCATGGTCGGCGGAACGTTCAACCACGACGGCACGGCGCTTTACGAGGCGATGGTGGCGCTGTTCATCAGTCAGGCTCTCGGGATGCATCTGGGGCTGGGCCAGCAAGTCATCGTCGTCTTCATGGCGATCATCGCCTCCGTCGGCGCCGCCGGCATCCCCGAAGCCGGCCTCGTGACCATGCTCGCCGTCTTCGCCGCCGTCCACCTCCCCGCCGAATACATCCCGCTGCTGCTCCCGATGGACTGGTTCCTCGACCGCTGCCGCACCGCCGTCACGGTAATGGGCGACATGACGGTGACATGTATCCTCGACGGCAAAACGCCGCCAGATGCGCCGAAGGCGGCGCCAATTGTTGAGAAGGAGGAGGAGCTTGCGTTGGTTTAGGGGATGCCCCCCGACCCCCACAGGGGGCCGGGGCGTCTTACGCCTCTCGCCGTGCGACTGCATAGGCAAACGACGCCATCGTGTCTTCCTGCATGCGATATGTCCAGTACTCCGTGCGGTCCAGCAGCAGCCAGCCCTCGTGACGCGGGAAGAAGGCGGCGAGGTCGTCGGCCGTCGCCAGATAACGGTCTTCGACCCGCGCGCCCCAGGCAAGCATGGCGGGGCTGAACACGCCGACCGCGCAAATCCCGCCCGGCTTCGCGCTCGCTTTCAGCCGGGCGATGTGCGCGGGGCCTTCTTCGGGCGTGAGAAATTGGTAGACATTGGCGGCGAGAGCGATGTCGTATGCGGCGACGGGATAGTGGAATTCGCGTACGTCGCCGAGCGCCGTATCGACTCGTCCTGGGTCGACGCCGCCGCGCTGCAATAACGCCCCGAGCTTGGCGAGTCCCGTCGGCGCGATATCACGGGCGGTCACGCGCAGGCCCGCGGCGGCGTAATACGCCGTGTCGCGCCCCTCGCCGCAGCCAAGGTCCAGGGCGTGCGCGTTTTGAGGATCCCCGCCGAACATTGTGAAAAAGTGGAGGGCGGTGCGGGCGATCTGGCTCGGCTCGTCGCCAAAGACATAAGTCTTCGGATTGACGGCGTAGACGGCTTCCCAATCGGTCGGCGGCTGAAACGGTGTGCTGCTCATGGCGATTTATTCGACGGACGCGATGAATTCTCTTGCCTAATTCGAGAGACCCCGGATGACATACCCTGGAAAATCGTTTTGCTTCAGGCAGGATATCGCCCCGCGCAAATGGAAGAAGCGCCCCATCGAACAAATTCTTGTGATGAGGCTTCTATGTCCACTCCCCTTTCCATTCAGTTGTATACGCTGCGCGAAGAAGCGAAGAAGGATTTCTTCGGCGTGCTGGAGATGCTCGCCGAAACTGGCTACAAAGGCGTTGAGTTCGCCGGCTTGCACGACAAGACCGCGACGGAAGTCGCGGCGAAGCTCGCCGATCTGGGTCTGAAGACCAGCAGCAGCCATGTCGGCTTCCCGACATCGGAAAATATTCACGAACTGGCCGACACCGAAAAAACGCTGGGCAATTCGCTGCTGATCAGCGGCTTTGGGCCGGATGATTTTAAAGATTCCGAGGCCCTGACGCAGACGATTGATCGGTTCCAAACCGCCGTCGCGCTGGTGAAGGCCGAAGGGCTGAAGTTCGGAATTCACAATCACTGGTGGGAGTTTACGACGATTGACGGGCGCCTTGCCTACGAGACGCTGCTGGAGGCGGTCCCGGATCTCTTCGGTGAGCTGGATGTTTACTGGGTCGCGGTGGGCGGGCTGAACGTCGCGGACCTGATCGCGCGCAACGCCGCGCGACTGCCGCTGCTGCACATAAAGGATGGTCCGGGAGTCCAGGGCCAGGCGCATGTCGCGGTGGGCAGCGGAACGCTCGACTTCGCGCCGATTGTCGCCGCCGCCGATCCGAACGTGCTGGAGTGGCTGGTGGTGGAGCTGGACGAATGCGACACCGATATGACCGAGGCGGTCAAGCAGAGCTACAAGTTCTTGACAGAAAGCGGGCTGGCGTCGGGAAATAAGTAAGGCGGCCCGGTGCTTTGCCGAACGACCAGATCGGGTGGCGTTAGGACGGTAACCGGCGTGTCTCCCATCAGAATGGAGACCGCTTGCCGGGCCATTTCCGCCACCCGATGCCCCACGGTCGAAAGCGGGGGCGTCGTCGTCCGGCTGGGCGCGTCGTCATCGAATCCCAGCACCGAGACGCGATCCGGGACTGGGACGCCGTGCTCCGAAAACCATTGCAGCGCGGCCCACGCGCCGGCGTCCGATGTCGTGAAAATCGCGGTGAACGGAACGTCTTGCGGCCAGATCTCCGGCATCCGGCGATAGACGATCTCTGAAGAGTGGTCCCAGAACTGCGTCCCGCAGTAAAACTCGCCGCAGCCGGTGAGGCCATGCTCCGCGACGACGGCTTTGAACTCCCGCAGCCGGGCGCGCACCGTTTCCGCCTCCAAAGGTTCATTGATCAGCAGCAGGATACGCCGATGTCCCAGCGCCATCAGGTGGTCCATGCCGATACGGACGCCCAGCGCGTTGTCGGTTCCGACATAAGAGTTGGACGCGCCGGGGACGAGCGTATCGATCGTCAAGCTCCGATAGGTCTTGATCGCCAGCGACGCCGCCAGTTCCCGCGCATTCTGCTGCGGCTGACCGAGGATTATGATCCGCTCCTCGTCCGGTGACCGCTCCAAATGCCGCAGCGTGTCCGCCGCCCGGTCGCCCTGCTGCGTGCGATACACCCGCATCCCCAGCGATTCACTCCGGCAGACGCCGGCAAGCGCTTCCAGGAACTCGCTGAGAAACGCCGAGTCGTAATGGGAGACAATGACGCCGATCGTGGTGAGATTCGAATGCATCATAATCGGTCACCCTGGGCGCGGGAATGCGAACGCGCCCGTCAGTCGTCCAGCAGATCGCCCAGCAGATCCAGCGCCTCGGCGACACCGGCGGAGAACGCCTCCAGCACCGTGTCGATCTGCGCTTTGGTGATCACGAGCGGCGGCTCGAAGCGGATCACCTTCGGATTGTTGAGCGTATAGGCGGCAATCACGCCTCGGTGGATCATGGTTCCGATCACGAGCTTGCCGATGTCGCTGTCCGTGAATTCGACGCCCAGCATCAGTCCCAGCCCGCGCGCTTCGCGCAGGACGTTGGGAAACTGTGTCTGGACATGGCGCAGGCCCGCCAGGAAATACGCGCCGTTTTCGAGGGCGCGGCCCGGCAGATCCTCTTCCTGGGTGGCTTGGATAGCCGCCAGGCCCGCGACGCAGGCCAGCTCGCCGCCGCCGAAGGTGCTGGAGTGCAGGAACGGGTTCTCGCGGAAGACCTTGTCCCAGATCGCCGCCGTCCCCATCATCGCGCCGATCGGCATCACGCCGCCGCCGAGCGCCTTGGCGAGAGTCATAATATCGGGCGCGACGCCCCAGTGGTCCACGGCGAACATCTTGCCCGTGCGCCCCAGCCCCGTCTGCACTTCATCCACAATCAATAAGAGATTGCGCTCGTCGCAGATTCGGCGCAGGGCGGGCAGGTAACCGTCGCTCGGCATCTGGATGCCGCCCTCGCCCTGGATCGGCTCGATGATCACGGCGGCGGTCTTCTCGGTCACGGCCGCCGCGACGGCGTCGGCGTCGTTCCAGGGGACATGATGGAAGCCGGGGACAAGCGGCTCGAAAGGCGCCTTGAACAGATCGCGCCCCGTCGCCGAGAGGGCGCCGAGGGTCTTGCCATGGAACGCGCCGTGGGTGGCGATAAAGTCCGTCTTGCCGGTCGCCATCCGCGCAGCCTTCAGCGCCGCCTCCATCGCCTCGGTTCCGGAGTTGCAGAGGAACGCGTACTGGAGATCGCCCGGCGTGATCTCGGCGAGCTTGGCCGAAAGGTCCGCGAGCGGCTTGTTCAAAAATGTCTTCGAGCCCATCGGGATGAAGTCCAATTGGCGCTTGACGGCGGCCACGACTTTGGGGTGCCGGTGCCCGAGCGAAAAGACTCCATAGCCGCCGAGGCAGTCGATATATGTGTTGCCTTCAAGGTCGGTCAGGGTCGCGCCTTCGGCCTGATGCTCGATATGGTCGAAGCCGCCGATCTTCAGCAGCGCCACCTGGGTGGGATTGACGTGTTTCTGGTATTTGTCGATCACGTCCTGTGTGATCGCTTCGATTTCGGAGGGGGTTTGCATGCGGTTACTGTAACCGACCGGCGCGCGGTTTGTCAACCCGAATTCGCGCGGCGAACCAATTCCCTCCTCAATCGCGTATAATAACCCTACAGAGGGAACATAGTCATGGCGACACTCCAGCAGCCCCAAATCCAATCCGGCGCGATCTCCTCCACACTCAGGCAAGTCAAGGGACGACTGCGCCGCGAGCGCTGGATCCGCCAGGCGTCGCTCGGCGCGCTGGTCGGAGTCGGCCTGTCGCTGATGATCGTCGCCCTCGACAAGTTCGATCTCGTCCCCGACTGGCTGATGCTGGAGTGGTTCATCCCCTTCGCGATCCTCGTCGGCGTGGGCGTCGCCACCATCACCGCCTTCTCCCAGCCCATCTCCACCATGGAGGCCGCGCGCATGGCCGAAGTGCGCCTGGGATTGAAGGAGCGCTTTTCATCCGCGTTGGAGTTCGAGCGGTTTGGCCGCCAGGAGATCGACGCCGATCAGGCGATGCTGCTGCGCCTTCAGCAGCAGGACGCGCTGGCCCACGCGCGCGGTCTGCGCGCCAGCGACGCCGCGCCGTTTCGGCTGCCCTGGCAGACCAAGGCGCTGATCGCCGCCTCGCTCGTCCTGATCGCCGTGATTCTCTTACCGCGCTTTCCCGGCATGACGCCCCCCGGACTGATCGCCGAGCGGGAAGTCGTCCAAAAAGAGGGCGAAAAGCTAGAGAAGCGCGCGCGTTTGATTGAGAAACAGGCAGAGATGCAGCACCTGGAAGGCACGCGCCACGTCGCCCAGCAAATGCGCAAACTCGGTCAGGTCATGGCGCGCGGGCATCTCGACAAACAAAAAGCGCTGAAGCGGTACTCGAAGCTCACCCAGGAGATGTCCGACCTCCAGCGCAAGCTGCAAGGCCCGCAGGCGTCGGCGAACGGCGGCGGCAAAAGCCTTTCCGAAGCCGGACGCCAGTTAGCCGAAGCGCTCAGCAATCCCGGCGCCGCCGGACAAAACCCGCAGAATCCCGGAGACAAGCAAGCTGGCGCGTCCAGCGCCGACAAGGGCAAACCGGGCGCGAAGGACGGCAAGGCGGGGAACAAATCGGGCGACAAGAACGCCTCGAAGAACTTCAACGTCCCCGGCGCGCAGAACGGCCAGTCCGCCGAGGCCGCCGCCGCCCAGGCCGCGAAAAGCCTCCAGACGCCGGAGATGAAAAAGGCCGCCGAAGGATTGAAGCAGGGCGATTCGAAGTCGCTCAGCGAACAGCTTCGCCAGCTGGCGAAGCGCACGGAGTCGGGGCAGATGTCGCCGCAGGACCGCGAAGCGGCCGCGAACGACATGCAGAAGCTCTCCAATGCGCTCCAAGGCACCCCGCTCACCGAGACCCAGAAGCACGCGCAGGCCGCCGCCGACGCCCTGCGTGAAGGCAACCAGCAAAAGGCCGCAAGCGAAATGCGCCAGGCCGCCGACTCCGCGGAAAAAGAAGGACAGAAGCAGAAGGACGCGAACGCCATGCAGCACGCGCAGAACGCGCTGCGCAAAAGCCAGGGCGAAATGGCGCGCTCCTCCAGCGCCAGCGAAGTGGACAACTCGCAGAGCAGCGATCAGGCCGGAGACAGCTCCGATTCCGAAAGCGACTCCAGCGGAGACCCGAACGGCCAGATGGGCGGCAATTCGTCCGCGCAGCAGCAGGCGATGGACCGCATGGCAAGCGGTCAGGGATACGGCAAAGGCAAGGGACAAGGCAAGCAGCCAGGTCAGGGGCAAGGTCAAAGCAGCGAACCGGGCTATGAGAACGGCGGCGGAAGCGGCTCGGCGAACAAAGCCGGTCAGGGCGGCAAGAAGCAGGCCGGACAGGGCCAGCAGTCCAGCTCGCAGAAGGCGGCGAAGTTCGAAGGCGAAGGGCGCAAGTTCCAGAGTCTCGACCAGAGCAAGCTCCAGCGCAACACCCGCATCTACCTCGGCAAGCCGGGCGCGGGCAAAGAAGGCATCGGACGCCTCGGTCCCCTGGTAAAAGCCGCCCCTGGCGCGGGCAACAGCCCCGGCGCGCAAAGCAAGGTGCCCTATTACAACTACGTCGCCCCCGCCAAGCAGTCAGCCGAGAAGGCAATGGACAACGAAGACATCCCGCCGGCGTACAAAGGCGACGTCCGAAAGTACTTCGATTCGCTGCAAGGCCAATAAGAAATCCGCGACGGTCACCCCAAGGTGGACGATCGCATCAGAGAAATCGCACTCCAAAGGACACGCGCACACATGGACGAATCCGCCGTCATCCAGTTTAAGAACAATTTTGGCCGGGTCCGCGCCGAAGTCGGCAAGGTCATCGTCGGTCATCAGGACATCGTCGACGGCGTCTTGATCTGTCTGCTTTCCGGCGGACACGCGCTGCTGGAGGGTGTGCCGGGGCTGGGAAAAACGCTGCTGGTGCGCACGCTCGCCGAGGTGCTGGATCTCACGTTCAACCGCGTGCAGTTCACCCCGGATCTGATGCCGGCGGACATCACCGGCACGAATATTCTGATGGAGAACGCCGAAGGGCGAAAGATCTTCCAATTTCAGCGCGGGCCGGTATTCGCGCAGATCGTGCTCGCCGACGAAATCAACCGGGCGACTCCCAAAACGCAGTCAGCCATGCTTGAAGCGATGCAGGAGCACGCCGTGACCGTCGCCGGCGTGCAGCACCGTCTGGAGGAGCCGTTCTTCGTCCTAGCGACTCAAAACCCGATCGAGATGGAAGGCACCTATCCCCTGCCCGAAGCGCAGATGGACCGGTTCTTATTCAAGCTCATCGTGCCGTCGCCCACGCTCGCCGAGCTGTCCGCGATTCTGGACCGGACGACCGGGACCGAAACGCCCACGGTCAATAAAGTGCTGACCGGTCCTGAAGTCATGATGATGCGGCAGGTGGCGCGCGAAGTGCCGGTGGCGTCCCATGTGCGCGAGTACGCCGTGCGGATCATCCTCGCGACCCACCCGCGCTCGGAGACCGCGCCGGACATTACGAACCAGTTCGTGCGCTTCGGCGCGTCGCCGCGCGGCGCGCAGGCGCTGATCAAGGCGGCGAAGATTCGGGCGCTGCTCGACGGCCGGTATAACGTCGCATTCGACGACATCTCCGCCGTTGCGCCCGCCGCGCTGCGCCACCGCATTATTCTGAACTTCGAAGGCGAAGCCGAGGGCATCGGGACCGACGCCGTCATTCGCGAGATCCTGAACAAGCTCACGGCGCAAATCGCGCGCGTGCAGGCTTAACCGCCGCCCTATGCGTTTTTCCTCCTGGTGGGTCGCCCTGCTTCTGGTGACCCCGCTCCCCGTCGGCGCCGGACAAAAGATCCGGCGCACGCCGTGGGTGACGTACACACTGATCGCGATCAACGTCCTCGTTTACCTCGTGACGCTGCCCGACCACTCGTCGGATTTCGGAAGCCATCTGTTCCGAGTCTGGGGACTGCTCCCGCTCGCGCCCCGGCCGATCACGCTGGTGACGTCGCTGTTTTTCCACGTCTCCCTCGCCCATGTCTTCTGGAACATGGCCTTCCTCTGGCTGTTCGGCCCGCATGTGGAGGACGCCGTCGGCCCCTGGACCTTTCTGATTCTCTATCTGGGCGGCGGGATCACCGCCGGCCTGCTGCATATGGCGGTGGTGCTGCTCTTCGCCTCGCATCTGCCCTCCACGCCGGAGCCTCTGGTCGGCGCGAGCGGAGCGGTCTCGGCGATCTTGGCGCCCTTCGCGATCCGCTATCACCGGGCGCATCTGCGCCTGATCTGGCCGATCGGCTTCCTGATGGGCAACAAATGGGGAGACCTGGAAGCGCCGGCGCTGGCGGCGCTCGGCGTATGGCTCGCGCAAAACCTCGCCGGCGCGTTCCGGGGTATTCTGGACCCCGCCAGCTGGGGCATCGCTTACTGGGCGCACCTCGGCGGCTTTGTCTTCGGCCTGCTTACGGCGGAGCTGACCGGGCTTTTCCGAGACGGCCGCCAGGAGTATACGCTGGAGGACGCGCGCGCGGCCGTAGCGCATGGCCGCGACCGCCACGCCGTCGCGGTCGAGAAGTTCCGGTCGTTTCTGCAGCTCGATCCCGACAACGCCGCCGTGCGCGTGGAATTGGCGGCGGCTGAGGCGAAGTACGGCAGCGCGGAGGAGCGGCGCGAGGCGGCGCGCGAAATGGCGGGCGCCGTCCGTCTGTTCCAGCGCCAGGGACAGCATGTCGACGCAATCCAAACCTGCGCCCAAGCCGTGAGCCTGGGCCTGCCCCTTGCCTTCACCTCACGCGAACGCCTGCGTCTGAGCGGCGCCGCGCAGGACCAGGGCGACCGCCCCACCGCGATCGTGCTCCTTCAGGATCTGATCGCCGAAACCCCGGACGCCTCGGAAAGCGAGATCGCCCACCTGCGCCTCGGCCAGCTCCTGCTCAGCGCCGATCCCCAGGCCGCCTACATCATGCTCTCCACCTTCCTAGAACATTACCCGGACAGCGAATGGGCGCGCCGCGCCCGCGACCTGCGCGCCGAAGCGGCGCTCCTGGCCGACACGGAATAGTCCCCGTTAAAAAATTAACGGATCGCTTGACAAAACGCCTCCCGTGTGTTAAATTGTTAACAGTACTTTGTGAGGGAAATCATGCCGCGAAAACAAGAAGAGTATCTGACCAAGCGCGAGCAGCAGATCATGGAGATTATCTATCGCCATGGCCGCGCGGATGTGGCGGCGGTGATGGACGGTCTGGCGGACGATCTCAGCAATTCGGCGGTGCGGACGCATCTGCGCATTCTGGAGAGCAAGGGGCATCTAACGCACGCCGAGGAGAACGGCCGGTTTATTTACGCGCCGACGCGGGCGCGCAAGAGCGCGGCGCGCTCGGCGCTGTCCGGGCTGCTTCAGACATTCTTCGACGACTCGGTGGAACAGGTGATGGCGACGATGCTGTCCGTGCGCGGGAAGAACCTCAAGCCGGAGGAACTGGACCGGCTGAGCGAAATGATCGAGCGAGCGCGGGCCGCCAAGACGCCCGACGCCGCGCCAGAATCGGAGACGCAATCGGATCGCGAGGACTAAGATGGATACTCTCTCCTGGGCCGCAGGCAATTCGACAGATCCCACAACCGCGCTTTGGGCGAGCGTGTCCGTCAAAAGTGTCCTGGTGCTTGCGTTCGCCTTCACGCTGAGCATCGCCCTGCGCCGCGCCTCGGCGGCGTCGCGCCATACGCTGTGGCTGGCGTCACTGCTCGCGCTGGCCGGCCTACCTCTGCTCAGCCTTTCCGTCCCGAAATTCACGCTCCCGATCCTGCCCGCCGCCGCGCCCTCCTCCAGCGCTCGTCATTCTGCAATCGCCGCCCAGCGCGATCCAGAGGCCCGCGAGAGCGGCCGTCTCTCGTCCGCAAGTCCTTTCCCTCCAATCGTCACAGGCGATGTGACGCCGCCATCGATTTCCCGCGCCGCGCCGATGACGGCGGCTCACGCAAAGACGAAAGACTCAGCGCAAAACGCAGCTCCGGCGCTTGCTCGGCAAAGAACGAGCCCGAGCGCACCCTGGCTTTTGCTCATCTGGATCGCCGGCGTGTGTTTGATGCTGGCGCGAACGCTGCTGGGTTTCGCGGGCGCGCGGCGCCTGGTCCAGCGCTGCGATGTGATCCTGGGAGGGGCGACATGGGAGCGCGTTCAGGACGCGCGGCGGCGGCTGTCGGTCGCGCGGCGCGTCGTCCTGCGTGTGGGATCCACCGATCGCACGCTGTCCGTCCCGATGACCTGCGGCGTGCTCCACCCGACGATCCTGCTGCCGCGCAATGCGAGCGAGTGGCCGGAGGAGCGCCTCCGCGCCGCGATACTGCATGAGACGGCGCACATCCGCCGCCGGGATTGGCTGACGATGGCGCTCACCCAGTTCGTCTGCGCGCTGTACTGGTGGAATCCGCTCGTGTGGGTCGCCGCTCAGAAGCTGCGCCTGGAGAGCGAGCAGGCGTGCGACGATCTTGTTCTCGGCGCAGGCGTCCCCGCCGCCGACTATGCTTCCCATCTGCTGGACGTCGCTCGCGGGCTGACGGCTTCCCGGCAGCCCCTCGCCGCCGTGGCGATGGCGCAGCCGCGCGAGATCGCGCGGCGTCTGGAATCGATCCTCGCCGAACATCGGGATCGACGCGGCGCCACGCGCGGCGGCTTCGCTCTGGCCGGCGTGCTCCTGGCCGGGTCGGGATCGCTCGCGGCGATCCATCTGGCGGCGCGCATCCACGCAATCTCCCAGGAATCCCCTTCTCGTTTGAGCGCGGACGCTTCCCCGGGCGCCGTTCAACTCAAATTGGTCCAGACGCTGAAAACCGATGATAAGGTCAACTGCATCGCCTTTACGCCGGACAGCAAACGCATTCTCGCCGGGAGCTGGAGCACCCTGTGGGATGATTTCCAGACTAAATACAGTCACGAAGGCGTGATCGCGTTCTGGAGCGCCGAAACGGGAAAACAACTGTCGAAACGCCGGCTCCCCGCGCCGCTGATCTCGGTGGCCTATTCGCCGGATGGGCGGCTTCTCGCGACGGGCTACGCCGGCGGCGACTTGCGGATCTCCGACAGCGCGACGGGGCGAACGCTGCGTCAAACCCATCTGCCCTCGGACGGGATCGAAGTGCTCCAATTCTCTCCCGACGGCCTGACCCTCGCCTGCGGGACCTTCCAAAGCGGCGAGTGCTCGAGCGGTCCCGGCCCGCTTTACTTAGTCGATCCCAGCACCGGCAGACAGCGCGACAAGGGATACCACGGCGTCTTCCGCAAGATTCCGCGCCGCTGGGACCGGCAATGGTTCGCGGTGGGAAACGGACGCCTCGTCACCTGGAGCAACGGCGTCTCGCTGTGGTCGCCCGCGTGGGGCCAGCCGACGATTCATCTCCGCCAATACTTAGCTCGGATATGCGCGGTCCAGGGGAACCGTGTCGCCATTCTGGAGGACAGTGAGATCCACCTCTGGGACATTCGCGCGCGCCGTGAAGTCGGCGCGGTCAGCGTTGGAGATCTGGGAAACGCCGGCTACCCGCATCTCGCCTTTTCGCCCGACGGCCGCTATCTCGCGTACGGAGGATCCGGCGCGATCAAAGTTTGGCGCGTTTCCGGGAGTTAGAGTTTCGCTCTATCGCGCGGCCGCCGCGCCGTTCTCATATTGGGCCGCGAAGAGCTTCGCGTAGCGGCCGCCGGCGGCGAGAAGGGTGTCGTGCGTTCCGCGTTCGACGATCCGGCCGCTGTCCATCACGAGAATCTGGTCGGCGGCAAGGATGGTGGAGAGACGATGGGCGATGGCGATCGTCGTGCGGCCGCGCATGAGCGGCGTGAGGGCGGCGTGGATCGCCTGTTCCGAATGGGTGTCAAGCTCGGAGGTTGCTTCGTCGAGAACGAGTATCCGGGGGTTCTTGAGGATGGCCCGCGCGATGGCGATGCGCTGCTTCTCGCCGCCGGAAAGCTTGTAACCGCGCTCGCCGACGATTGTCTCGTAACGGTCCGGCAGGGTGAGGATGTGATCGTGGATCGCGGCGGCTTTGGCGGCTTCGGCGATCTGCTCGTCGGTGGCGTCAGGGTCGCCAAAGCGCAGGTTTTCGCGGATCGTGTCGTGCAGCAGGAAGGTTTCCTGGGTCACGAAGCCGATGGACGCGCCCAGCGAGGCGAGCGGGATATTGCGGACGTCGGCGCCATCAATTCGCACAGCCCCAGAGCTAACGTCGTACAAACGCGCGAGCAGATACGTCATGGTGCTCTTGCCGGCGCCGGAATGACCGACGAGGGCGATCAATTGGCCGGGCTGCGCGGAAAAGGACACATCGGCCAGCGTCGGCTTTTCCTGGCCGGCCTTGTAACGGAACGTAACGCCGTCGAACTCGACCGCGCCGACGATAGGCTGCGCGGCGCCATTGGCGATTTCGGGCGCGTCGGCGATCTCGGGCTTCAGGTCCAGATACTCGAAGATGCGGTCGAAAAGCGCGAGGGTGCTGGTCAGCTGCACCTGAATGTTCAGCAGAGCGGCGAGCGGAAAGAAGAGGCGCGACTGCAAGGCGGTGAAGGCGACGATGCCGCCCAGGCTGATCTCCCGCGCGCCGTGGCCGATCATCAGATATCCCGCCATCCAGTAGACCAGAATCGGCGTGAGCGAGAGTATGACTCCGATCCGGTCGTAGAAGTAGCGAGTCAGCAGCGATTGCTTGATCAGCAGCGTCGTCAGCGCGTCGTTTTCACGGTCGAACTTCTCCAGCGTCAGCCCCTGGCGCCCAGTCGTCTTCGTCAGCAAAATCCCCGAAACAGAGAGCATTTCCTGCGTCGCCGCCGTCAGCAAAGCCGTCTGCTCCTGAGCGTCTCGCTTGATCGTCCGGCCAATGCGGCCGACCTTCGCGGCGATCAGCGCGAATAACGGAAGCGTCCCCATGGAAAACAGCGTCAGCCGCCAATCCAGCGCCAGCATCGCGCCGACCGTCGATAGCACGATCGCCGTATGGGATAACACCGTCGTGGCCGTGTCGCTCACCACGCCCTGCACGCCGCCGACATCGCTGGAGATGCGCGACTGGATCTCCCCGGTTCGCGTCTCGGTAAAGAACCGCAGTGGCATCGCCTGCAAGTGCGCGAACAGCTTACGCCGCAGATCGCGCATGATCTTCTGACCGACCTGGATACTGACGTAGTTGTACAGCATCGTCACGCCCATGCCGGCGAGAACCGCCAGGATGGTGTACGCCGAGTACCGGGTCACGACGCTCATATTCCGCGGGAGGATTCCCTGATTGACGATCACCTTGAGAAACAGCGGCGGCAGCAGGCCGAGCGCGGCGGAGCAGGTGACGCCCGCAACGGTCAGCCAGATCTGGGGACGGTAGGAGGAGAATAAGCCGATCACACGCCGGAGCGTGCGCCGCGTGTCAAAAGCGCCGATGTCTTGGGTCATAAGGATACTATTGAGACGGTGAACCGAGACCGCGATCGCGGCGGGATCTCCGGCGGAACTGCTGCGCGCGCCACCGGGCGACATCGCTCAGCGGCCACCGGCTCCAGAGCGGCGACTGCCCCACGACGTGCTGCAGCGACAGCGCCAGGCGGCGCGCCGACACGCGCACGGGAACTCTGGGATCCCAATCTTCCGCCAGGCGAATCGCGATGCCCTGCATTACCTCGTCATACGCCGCTTTCGGGTCGGAACTCATCAAGGCGGCGAAGTGCGCCTGCGGATACCCTTCCGTGAGCGCATAGGCGCGCCACCACGCGGACGGCCATTTGAGGACGGACAGCGCGGGCAGATGCCGGACCTTCAATCCCGCCTTGTACGCGCGGCCGAGATATTCGACATCGATCGGCCGCGACAGCGACGCCGGATCGGCCCAGTAACCAATCACATCCACGATGGACCGGCGATGCAGCCAGCCCGAAGGCGGCGCGTTAAACGTCCCATACGCTTGCCCCTCCGGCGGTTTGCCGGCCACGCCGCGCACGCCTTCGGGCGCGAGCAGCGCCACAAGGCCATGCACAAAGTCGTCGCCGCTGCTTTCCAGCGCCTCCGTCATCCCCGAAAGGCGCCAGGGAAACCACAGGTCATCATGACCCAGATACGCAATATACCGCCCCCGCGCCCGGCGCAGCCCCTCGCTGTTCGGCCCGCTCTGCGACCCCGTGTTGACCGGCAGATTGATCCAGCGGATTCGGGGATCGCCGAACGACGCGACGACTTCGGCGGTGTCGTCCATACAGGCGTCCCCAATCACCAGCAGCTCAAAGTCCGCGCACGTTTGGCGCAGCACGCTTTCGATCGTCCAGCGCAGCGTCGCGCTGCGGTTATAAGTGGCGATAATCACGCTCACAAGCGGAGCCGGCGATGCGGTCGTGTCGATCATGGGGACGTTTACTGAGGACCAAGGTCGCCGAAATCATAGGGGATCAGATCGTTTTGAAACGGCAGGCGGAATTTGTCCGGATCGGCGTGATTGTAAGGCTTCGTCGGCAGGTTGATCATGATGGCGTCTTCGGAGCCGACATTCATCACTGCATGGTACACACCCTTGGGAATGACGATCAGCGCGGTGTTCCGTTCGCTGATCGTGATCTTATTGAGCATTCCATGCGTTGGAGAATCCTTGCGGTCGTCGTAAAACGCCCAGTGCAGCGTTCCCACGCAGTGATGGATCCGGTCATCCTGCTTGGCGTGCACGACCCACCCGCGTCCTTGCCCTCGATTGATCCGGACCTGATACGCGTAGACAAGCGGCTCAGGGTGCAAATTCCAAGCGGGGGAGTAAATCTCAACCAATTCGCCGCGCGGATCGACGATATGGGTTTCGGGCCGCACGATCAGGCCGACGATGCGGTCATCCACCAAACGTCCGTCAGGATAAACCGTCTGAGAAACTTTGACAGGCGCCGAGGCAGACATATCGGTAAGTCCTTCTGACATTGTATTGCGTTGAAGGATTATACACCACGCTCCGGGAGATTAGAACATTCTGAAGATCTGGAAAGCGGGATTACTCTTCACCGTTCGAAAACGGAGGCTCCAGCAGATCCTGCGCCCGGCGCAGCGCCGATTCGCCGAAGCGCTCCCGCAGCGCATTCAGCGTGGCGTCCACCTTCTTCGCCTTCGCCGCCTCCTCCGCCGGGCGCGTGTCCCAGAGATTGAGCTGCAGGGGAACTTCCAGGTTACCAACGCCCACGCCGAGCAGACGCACCGGGCGCCCTTCGGGCCAGATTTGATCGAGAAGTTTTAAGGCCAATGGGAGAATGACGGATTCCTGATCGGTGGGGTGGGGCACGGAGAACTGGCGCGTGAGCGTCGTGAAGTCGGACCAGCGGATCTTGAGCTTCACCGTCCCGCCGCAAACGCCGTCCTTCTTCAGATGCGCGCAAACCTGGCGGACCTGCGCGCGCAGCGTCTGCCGCAGCATGTCGCCGTCCGTAACATCCCTGGCGAACGTCGTCTCTTTGGACATCGACTTGGCGTCACGCTCGGTGACGATCGGACGGTCGTCGAGTCCCCGGGCATGCCGCGCCATGAAGTCGCCATGCTTGCCAAATCGCCGGCGCAGATCCGCCTCCGGCCAGCGGGCGATATCGCCGATCGTACGGACGCCCAGCTCCGCGAGCCGCTCGGATGTCCGCCCGCCGACGCCCCAAAGCGCATCCGCCGGCAAGGGATCGAGAAACGCGGCTTCCCCTCCCGGCGGCGCTTCGCAGATCGCCTGAGGCGACGCGCCCGTACCGACGCGCATCTTCCCCACATCCGTCGCGATCTTGGCGACGAGCTTATTCGTGGCGATTCCCAGCGAGCACGATAACCCCAGCTCATTCCGGATCTCATCCTGAAGGCGGCGCGCGATTTGTATCCCCGGCTCCCGCAGCGCCGAGACATCCATAAACGCCTCATCGATCGAGATCTGCTCCACAAGCGGCGTCACCCCACGCACGCGCGCCATCACCTCCGCGCTCGCCGCCCGGTACGCGGAGAAATCGCACGGCAGACAGAGCAGCCCCGGACACAGCCCCCGCGCCCGTCCCATCGGCATCGCCGACCGGACGCCATACCGCCGCGCCTCATATGAGCACGACGCCACCACCCCTCGCCCATCCGGCGATCCGCCGACCGCGAACGCCTTGCCGCGCAGACTGGGATCGCGCCGTTCTTCGACAGCGCAGTAGAATGCGTCGAGATCGAGATGGAGAATGGTTCGCATGCGATTCAAATACCCGATTTGCCCACGCGCGGCCTTCGCGTGTCCCCTCGTGCGCAAAGCTATCCCCGGCCTCCGGCCGCCCCTCCAGGGCAAACCCACCCCCGCGCTTCGCGCGACCCCTCCCGCCGACGGGAAGGGTGAGTAAGATTGCCACTTACGCAAGTCGCCTACGATAACACCCTCTGAAATAACCCTTCCCGTCGGCGGGAGGGGTCGCGCGAAGCGCGGGGGTGGGTTTGCCCTGGAGGGGCGGCCGGAGGCCGAGGGTAGGTTTGCCAAAGCGCCAGGATAGTCGGAAACAGATCACCTCGGCGCGCGCACGATCACCTCCACGCCTTCCGGCGCCTTGACTCTGATAACAAACGGAGCGCCGTTTGGGTTCTCCCATTGGACATGAATATCGCCAAACGGCGTCGGGACGCTGCCTCGGCACCAGGTCAGATCGGCGGGGTGCGGTTCGACCACAACGGAACGATAGCCTGGTGAAAGCGGGCGCACGCCGAGAACATAGGTGGACAGGAAGTAGGTGGGCGCGGCCGACCAGCCGTGGCAATGACTGCGGGTGAGGCGGCCGGTGCGGCCGGACCACATTTCCCAGAAGGTCGTCGCGCCCATGTCGATCATAAATCCCCAGTCGCGGCGGATGGTGTCGACGAAATCCTGCTCGCGCGCTTCCTGCTGGAATGACTCCAGCAGGAAGAATTCAAAGAACGGACTGCCGGCGCGGACGAAACCTTCGGGCGGCGCGTGGATGATTTCGCGGCAGCGTTCGCCGCGCCCGCCGGACGCGACGCCGGACATGAGGGCGACGGTTTGTGTCTGCTGGCTGTAGACTTTGCTGTGGGCGCCGTCCCGCAGGCAGTCCGTGTAGGCGGCGCGCTCGTCGTTCCAGAGGTGAGCATTCACGGCGTCGCTGAGGCTGTCCGCCATCTTGCGCCATACCGCGGCCCGCCCCGCGCCGCCCAGCCATTCGGACAGCTCGGCGGCGTCGCGCAGCGCGAGCACGGCCATGCAGTTCTGATGAGTCACGACGCCGATATTGGGCGTGTCCATCTCCGCCCAGTCGAAGAGGTTCCAGGAGTGGATATCGAACAGGCCATCGGCGTTAATGTACTGTAAAATGCCCTCAATATTGCGCGCCGCGAACTTCAAAAGACGCGCCGCGCCGTCCCGATCGCCGGTAAACAGCAGGTACTCGCGGCAGGAGCGCATCCAGAGGAAGCTCCAGGTGGGGATGATGTTCCGCCAGGCGCTGGGGACCTGCGCCTCGGTCAGCGGCGAGCGATCCAGGCTCTGTCCGACCTGCTCCAAACAGCGATACCAGAGGCGTGGATCGCCGTTGACGACCCAATCGACCAGCGCCTCATTGCGCGCGTCGCCGACCCAGTGGACCTGTTCGTAGCTCGGACAATCGGTGTAGGTATCCTCGGCGCAGGCGCGCAGAGTGTCCGCGCCGACCTGCCAGATCCGATCCAATTTGGCGTCCGACGACGCGAATGTCCCGCGCCGGCTCTGCGGATAGCTGCTGTAGATCGTCTGAAACCCCTTGATGCGCAGTGGCGAGGTTAGATTGCGCAGGATCAGATAGGTGTATTGAAAGCCGCGCCGCAGAAGCGTCCGATACGACTGCCGTCCCGCGCGGCAGATGTACCGAAAGCTGTTGTTCATCGTCTCGGCGAAGTTATATAATCCGTCCGGCTGGATGAACTCGAAGTTGTGCGTGTCGAGAATAGTTCCCTCGGCCGCAATGACTTCAAACTGATGCGCGCCGACGATCTCGCGGCCGAAGTCGAGCAGAATACGGATATCGCGGCCTTCGGGATCGGGCTGGATCGTCGTCCACTCGCTCCCCGACAGCAGGCCGTCCCGATGCTCGGTCCGAACTTCGCCGGCGCACACCTTGTCCGTATACGCCTGCACGAAGACGTTTACGCTGGGCAGGTGTTCGGGGCGCACTTCCTGGAAGTATGGCCGGTCCGTCAAACTCGCGACCTGCCCCATCTCCCAAACGCGCTCCCCTTCCTCGCACGTCGCTTCTTCAACCAGCGGCTCCGCGGAGATGATGCTGAGATCCATGAAGGTCTCGGACTTACGGCGGTCGGCGGCGGTCAGGCCGAAGGGGCCGACGACGGCCCATGGCGCGCCGCCGGCGTCGCCGCGCGCGCAGAAGCGCAGGCCCGCCGGCCCGTCGAAGCAGATCACATATTCCTGAATGTGGCTCGCGTGATGGAAGGACGTCAAGAGGTCGTTCCAGCCCGCCTTGAGGTTCGCGCGCCCGTCAGTGACCAGAACGCCGTTGACCTTGACCGGGCCGAACGCAAAGTGCGAAGGCGTCAGCGCGACGCCGCAGTCCTCGGGCGCCCAGATCTGAGTCGCCGCGAGAACATGGGCGTTGACGTGATTGGACGTGATGTCGCCGGGAACGAGATAGGGCTTGACGTGGATCGTTGCCCGGTGCGGGATCGACTGGACGGTCTCCAGGCTGACGATCCGCTGCGGCAGGACTGGTTCTTCGGTCAGGAAGGGAATGGCGCGATCTTGGAAGTTCTGATGCGGTCCCGCGAGCGCTCCGCGCAAGGAAATGGCGCGGGGCCAATCGCGATCGTCGTAATCGGCCGCCGTCCAATCGTCGCTGAGCCGAGCGTCGTACTGCTCCTCAAAGCCCTGCTGAACGCTGATGCGGGGGGCGGCGCTGACGAACGCGCGGTCGGGGCTCGCGCGCCAGGCGGTGTCGGAGACAATCGTCTCACCGTCCAGCTCCAGCTGGGCAAGCAGCCCCGGCGGGGACGGGAGATATTGAAAATTGCCTTCCCCATAGTGCTGGACGCGCACGGCGAGGGTGTTGTCGCCCGCCCGGAGATAAGGGGTCAGATCGTAGGAATCGTACCGCCAGTAGCCGGGCCAGGCGCGCACCGGCCCCTGCCCCACCCGCTCGCCGTTCACAAATAAGACATAACGGGCGTCGGCCGTCAGAAACAGCGCCGCCGCGCCGCCCTGATAAGCGAAGGTTCGCCGGAAGCGAACAAAGGCGTTTCGTTTCGGGAGCGCCTCGCCGGACCAGATCCAATCCCCTTGCCATCGAATCGCCATGATCGCTTGCTCCCGAAGATTCTGTTAGCTCTGAGGAATTATAGCACACTCCATCCAAAAGCAAACCAAAAACGGCCGCGCAGTATGCGCGGCCGTTTCGGGAGATTGACGACAGATTTGAGACAATATTAGAAATAGAGGGTGAAGCCCGCCGTCCCCGCCGGCGGCTCCTGCCCTGTAACCGCCTTGTAGACCGCGCCCGCGATCAGCCGGGCGCCGGCGGCGTTGGGATGCACGTTGTCCGGGATGAGATCGTCGTGGCCGCTGAGCGCCGCGTGGATATCCACCTCCGTCGCGGCCTCCCGCGCGGCGATGGCGTCGATCATCGGGATCTCTTCCTGGACGCCCGCTTCGTTGATGCCGTAGTTTCCGGTTTTCGGGACGGGAACGGGGCGGCATAGGAAGATCTTCGGCTTGGTCGGAAGGGCGGCGAACAGGCGCACCATCTCCGTATAGTTCGCGGAATACTCGTCCTTGTACTTCCAGTTCTGCGACTTGGTGTCGTTGGTCCCGAGCATGATCACGACGATGTTCGGCTGGGAATCCATCGCCGCCTTGTAGGCGCCCTGATTCCAATAGGGCGAATCGCCCTTTTTCAGCATCGTCGTTCCGCTGACGCCGAAGTTATAGACCCGGTAGCGGTCTCCCAGCATCCGGCCAAGAACGGCGGGATAGCTGTTGACGGCGGGGTTATCGATATTCGCGCCCCAGGTGATGCTGTCGCCGACACAGGCGACGCGGATCGGCTGGCGCATCGCGTCGATCTGCGGCGTCAGCGCCTGCGCCGCCGTTTCAGCGGCGTCGACGCTGTCGGCGCGCACGGTCTCGCCGCGCGTGTATCCAACGTAAGCGAGCCATCCGGCGGAGCGCCTCTCGCGCTGGCGCCGGACCAGGTCGTAGAGCGGATCCGCCTCCATCGCCTGGACGTCCGAAGCCAGGGCGGAGTGGGTCATATCCATTTTGACCGGGACGCCCAGGGCGGTCAGAACCACGTTCGCCATGGCGAGATGCCCGGCGGCGTCGGGATGGATGCCGTCGGCGGTGTCCCGAAAGTTTGG
The DNA here is from genome assembly GCF_003574315.2 of Capsulimonas corticalis. Taxonomy (GTDB): domain Bacteria; phylum Armatimonadota; class Armatimonadia; order Armatimonadales; family Capsulimonadaceae; genus Capsulimonas; species Capsulimonas corticalis. The sequence goes on from NZ_AP025739.1 coordinate 7,593,630, forward strand.
ATCGGAAATGCGCTCGTTCTTTCGGTATTCCGCCAGCGGCGTATGCAGATCGATCACCCGCATGCCCGGCTCGTGCAGCCCCATCTCCCAGGCGGCGTACTGAGCGAGCACGTCGTCATAACCTTCGTAGGGATCCGAAAAGCTGAAGTCGGCGGCGTCGGCCTTCTCCAGATTGCCGGCGACCTTCGCGTCAAACGGCGGGGGAGTGAGCAGAACCAGCTGCGCGCCGGACGCGCGCACGGCGTCGATCAGCGTCCGCACGCCCTTTTGGAAGGCGGCGAAGCGTTCGGGGCTTTGCGGATGATAAATCCCGTCGTTCATGCCGTAGCACGCCACCACGACCGAAGGCTTGACCTTGTCCAGCGCGCGCTTCAGGCGCTCATGGATGTCCGGACGCGGGAACGGGTGGCGCTTCTCCGTCAGTCCCGACGTCGTCTCACTCGCCAGACCAATGCTCACGATATCGAACGTCTGCCTTGGGTAGCGCTTCTCCAGAGCGTACTGAATGTCCGTGACATACTTGCCGTCCTGGGTGATGCTGTCCCCGAGCCAGAGCACGCGCTTACCGGCCAGGGTCAGCGGCGAAAGCGCCGCCGCGTCCGCCGGGGCGCTCAGCTTCTTTTGTTTGGCGAGCCGAAGCGTCAGAGATCGCACATTCATGATATATGGGTGAGGCGCCTTCGACGCCGTCATCACGACATCCACGTCGCCCGCTCGGGCGATCTGCACGTCGCCGGCGGTGACGGTCTGGTAGGTCGTCCAGTCCCCCGTCGCCGGCGGCGTCGTTTCCACGGATTGATCGCCGACACTGATGCGCAAAGCCGCGCCGTCATTTCCGGTCGGCTGCGCGTACTCCAGCTCCACATGGTAGACGCCGGGCTTGGGAATCTGCGCCGTCCAGCGGATCAACGCATGCGGATCGGTCCAGCCGCCGATATCGTCGCCGCCCGCCTTGCGCTCCACAAACGCCCCGCCTCCCGTCTCCAGCGTCGCGCTGTCCAGGATCTGCGCGGCGCCGGCCGGAAGCGCGACCGTCGTAGGCTTCGCCGCGCCGGCCAGCGCGGCAAACATTGGGGCCGCCAGCGCGGCGGCGAGGATCATCGTTGATTTGATTGCCATAGTGTCTCGATTTTATCTCATAGATGCGAAAAATCGTCGATTACGAACGCAAGACGATCGGCATTCAGACAGTCACCTTCAGCGTTTTAATTTCAAACGCCTTCAAGTACAGCGAAACGCCGCCCTCCGACACTTCCAGCGCGGTTGGATCTTCCTCCAGCAAGTTGGTCTCGCTGACGGAGGTCACGGGAACGCCGAACTTCACCACGGCGTGCGTTCCCGTGCGTCCGGCTTCGTAGAGGCGCAGGATGAAGCCGCCGCCGTCTTCGGCCCACTTCACGGACTCGATGATGACGTTCTGGGCGTCCACGCTCGCCAGGCTGAACGACGCGCCCGCCTGGGACGAGAGCGTGGCGGATGGCGGGAGGTTGAACTCATACGCGGGGCGCACAACGTTTTCGATGCTGAAGCCGCCGGCGTGCGGCAGCAGGGCGTAGGCGAAGCGGTGGCGGCCTTCGTCGCCGCGCGGATCGGGGTGGCGGCCGGACTTGATCAGGCTGAGGCGATATTCGCCGTCCTTGATCGTGCAGGCGTACTTGCAGTCGTTCAGGAAGGTGACGCCGAAGCCGTTCTCGCTGATGTCGGTCCACTTGTGCGCGCAGACGTCGAACTGGGCGCGGTCCCAGGTGGTGTTGTCGTGAGCGCTGCGGGTCACGTGGCCGAACTGGATCTCATGGCGCGCGGTGTCCGCATGGATATCCAGCGCGAAGCCGACCTTCAGGAACTGATACTTCTCTTTCCAGTCGACGGCGGTGTCGAAGTCCACGCGCGCGGTCGTCGCATGGAAGACGATATCCTGGGTCAACCAGGATTGTCCGCCGATCTGGTGCTTCTGACGGATGCGCAATTGCAGCGGGCCTTCGGCGATCACCGCGCGCTCCACCAGATCGGTCTGCGGCGCGAGCTTGAGCCGCTGATCGCGGTCGATGTCCCAGTTATCCCAGGCCTGCGGCACATCCTCGCCCATTAAGAAGGCGTTGAATGCGCCGCCCTTCGTGACCAGTTCACGCCGAGACGCCACGTCATAGAACGAAACGATCCGGCCGTAGTCGTCAAATCGTACTTTGGCGAACGGCGTCTCCACGGCGTCCTCGGTGACGACAAACGGCGCGCTGGCCGGAGGCGCGGCCAGCGGCGCGAGCGATGCGACCTGGTAGCCAAGACTCGGCAGATGCAGACCGGTCACCGCGAGCTTCGACACACCGTCGAGGTCCTCGAACTCCTGCCCGACCAGTCCCTCCACGTCAGGCTGCGCGCCTGTGGGAAGGCCCGTCAGCTCGATCTCGCCGCCGCGCTCCCAGCTCAGGCTATTTGTCAGGAGAACTCCGTCTCCCGTACCCTGCGCCAGCGTCTCCAAAGCGCGCCGTCCCAGCGCCTGCGTCTCGGTCAGACATTCGGCGAACAAGGTGATCGCTTCGTCGTTGACGCGGGCGATCGACGATCCGGGCAGGATATCGTGGAACTGGTTAAGCAGGACTTTCTTCCACTGGGCGAGCAGTTCAGACGCCGGATAGGCCGCGCCGTACTTCAATGCGGCGATCGTGGCGGCAAGCTCGGCGTCGCGCAGGGCGAACTCGCACTTGCGGTTGCCGCGCTTGATCGGGGCGATCGATGTCAGAGTGCCGCGATGCAGCTCTAAGTAGAGCTCGCCGGTCCAGGTCGGCAGGTTGGAGATTTCATCGCGCACGCCGGTCATGAACTCGCTGATCGATTGATACTCGGCGCGCGGACTGCCTTCCAGATCTTGAGAAAGACGCCCCATCTCGATCATCTCGGCCATCGGGCCGCCGCCGCCGTCGCCGTAGCCAAAGGTCAGAAGCCGCCGGTCCTGGACGTCATTGTGCTGCACTTCCTTCCAGGCGCGGATCAGCGTCTCTGGATCGGGCCAGCAGTGGATCAAGTTAAAGTGGGAAAGGACGGAGCTGCCGTCCATGCCCTTCCAGACAAAGGTGTCGTAGGGGAAATGGTTGGTGTCGTTCCAGCCGAGCTTCGTGGTGCAGAAGAACTCGACGCCGCTGCCGCGCAGGATCTGCGGGAGGGCGGCGGAGTAGCCGAAGACATCGGGCTGCCAGAGCGTGTCGGAGGTGACGCCGAACATCTCGCGCGTCGCCCGCTGCCCGACGAGGCACTGGCGCACGAACGATTCCCCCGACGGAATGTTGCAGTCGGGCTCGATCCACATCGCGCCGTTGATCTCCCAGCGCCCCTCCTTCACGCGCTGCTGGATGCGTGAGAAGATCTCGGGATACAGCTCGCGGACCACATCGGCGTGATAGGCGGCGCTCGATGTAAATTTAAAGTCGGGGTACTGATCCATCAAACTCAGGATCGAGGAGAAGGTGCGCGCGAGCTTGCGGTGCGTCTCGGCGATCGGCCAGAGCCAGGCGGTGTCGATGTGCGAGTGGCCGATGATGCCGAACTTCGGCGTGGTCGGCCCGTTCTTCATCTCCAGCAACGGGCGCATCACGCGGCGCGCTTCGGCGAGGCCGGCGCGCCAGACATCTTCCTCCACCACTTCCGGCTTGGCGTAGACGGCGGTGAAGACCTGCTGCATCGCCGCCAGGATCTTCCCTCGGCGCAGGCTGCTCTCGTCCAGCGCTTCGGAAAGCTGACGCAATGCGCGCAGCTCGAAGAGAAACGCGCTGACATCGGCGCGCTCGGTCACCAGCTCGACCTTGTCGAACGTGCGCGCGCCCTTGCCGATCGCGATGCCGCTGTCCTGCGGCGCGCCTCCCGCCACCACCAGGGGTTCATCAAAGGGCTGTGTTCCGGGGAACGTATGCCCCGAATAGGCTTCCAAGTGGATCTCGTGGACGGCGCCGCCAACCGCCTGAAGCGCGAGAAGGCGCACGGGATGGTTGACGTCGAAAACGCCCCGGTGCGTCCCGTCGATCAGCAGCATGCACTCACCCGCGCCCGTCGCCGCGCGCAGAAAGACGGGCTGACCGTCCAGCGCGATCGGGACCTCAACATTTCCCCTCAGCCACGCCGTCATCCAGCTATCGCCCCAGCGATCTCCGGCGGTCACCTTGCGCCACTCCAAACCGGCCTTCGCCGGCGGAACGCCGCGGTAATGCTCCAGCGTCTCCGCCAGCTCCATCTCCAGAGGAGCCACGACGGAGTAGCGCAGGGCGGCGTATGTTGTTTCGAGAATCGCGATCTTCTTAGGGATCTTTGCATCCAAAAGCATGAGGGGTTAACTTTCTGACGCCAGCCGAGGGGCGCTCCGGGAATGGTCTTCCTCACCGGCGCGGCCTTTGCGCTGCGTGTGTGGTTCACTTAACTGGCTCTGATTTTACCCCGTACGTGGGTATAAACATGTATGCACGGTTCTTTCACACGAAAAACTATAGGGTATGAAGGTCAAGATTCGTCCAACAGACGGCCGTTTAGATCAAAATCAGCCGCTCGGAACCATGCTCATCACATGAGCACAGTAAAACGGCGCCTCACGGCCGGCCTCATCGTGTGTCTCTTTGCCCTAGTGGTTTTCGTATGGGACTGGAGTCAGGTTCACAATTTCCATGCGGGACCGACTCCGTTCGACCGCGCCGCGATCGATTGGATCCATCAGCGCCAGGCGCCGTGGCTGACGGATCTGTCGCTGGTTCTCGCGGGCGTCGGCTCGACGGGAATGATGATCGCGATCTCGATTTTGGGAGTCATCATCGGCGCGCGCCGGGCGCGGCTGCGGGATATGGCGTGGACGATGCCGATCGCGGCGAGCGGGGCCGGGATCCTTATTCTGACGGCGAAGGCGTGTTTTCACCGAGCGCGGCCGACCCTCTTCGTCCCCCTCATGCACGCGACCGGGTATTCGTTTCCGTCGGGGCACTCGCTTTTCTCGATGTCCGTGTATGGGCTGCTGGGTTACTTCGCGGGGACGCTGACGCGCGATAAGACGGATCGTCGATTGATCCATGCGACGACCATCGCCCTGATCGTGATGGTCGGCCTCTCGCGCGTCTATTTGGGCGTTCACTATCCGACGGATGTGATCGCGGGCTGGTCGGCGGGGCTGCCCTGGCTGGTTGTCTGCATCGTGATTCGGGAGGCGCTTGGGCGCCGCCTCCACAAACCCAGCGCTCAGGTGTTGGAAACGGGCCGGCGCTCGGCTTCTTCCTTGGGAAGAAAGCGCGCGAAGTCCTTGGGCTCGATGTCGTCCAGATCGCGGTCCGGGAAGAGACGCACGCCGGCGTGATAAAACGCCGTAGCGGCCAATTCTCCGCACGAATATTTGCCCGACGGCACGATGTTGAGCTGGATCTTCACGAAGATATGCTCCAGCAGCACGTGGACCATGTTCCAGCGATCGAAGTTCGCGCCGATCTGAGTCTCCGCCCACGCCAGCGCCTCCGCGCCTTTGCCGTGCGGCGCGGGCGCGACCACATAGCCGCCCTTGCGATCCGCGAGACTGTTCCGGCCCACGCCCTTTGGACGAGCCTCCAGCACATGGCCGTCGCCCGCATAGATCCCCACATGATAGTACCGCGACAGCGTGAACAGCTTGATCACATAGTCGAGCAGCCGGTGCGGCCGCACGAACAGCAGGAGATCGCCCGGCTTCGCCGGCGGCGGCGCGCTCGCGCCGGAAGCCGGATATTGGATAAATAAGAGGGATGGAGTGCTCATAGTTCCTGATCAACCAATACTTGCAGCGCGCCCGGCTGCACGGTCACGGTCTGGGGGGTGACGCCGATAATCTGATCGTCGGCGTGGACATTCATCGGACGGCGCGCCTCGATCCGGATTTCCTTGGCGCGCAGCACCTCGACCTTCGGCAGCCCCAGATGCATCTGGGCGCGCACCGCGCGTAAGTACGCCGGCAGCTCCCGGCGGCGCACATCCCGGAAAACGACAATGTCCAGAAGTCCGTCGTCGACATCGGCCTTGGGCGCGACCGGCGCGGCCTGCGCGATCCGATAGGTGTTGCAGACCTCGCAGAGCGTGATCCGGCCTGAGTGCGCCTCGCCGTCGAGAATCAATTGGATGTCCTGCGCCCGAAAGGCCAGGGAAAGGCGCGTCAGCGCGTAGAGACCGCGCAGAAAGTTCTTGTTGCTGCCGCGCCCGTACAGCGCCAGCGATTCCGCGAACAGGCCGACGCCCGCCGACTCGGTGAAGTATCGATCGCCGATCTTTCCCAGATCCACCGCCTTCGGCGTCCCGTCTTTGAGCGTGCGCAGCGCCGCCGGCAGGTTATGGTGCAGGCGCAGGGCGCTCGCGAAGTTGTTGAAGGTCCCTTGAGACAGAATCCCCAGCGCCGTCTGCGTGTGCGCCAGTTCCTGCACCGCAAGCCCCACGGTCCCGTCGCCGCCGGCGATCGCCGCCTTTGGCGCCTTCGCCGCAATCAGCTTTCTCAGCTCGCTTTGAAAATCTTCCTTCGATTGTGTCCGAATGACCTGAATATCCAGACCGATCTCCGCCGCCATGTTTTGTAACTGCTGCTCGCCGGATTCGGCGTGCATCGCGCCGGCGCGCGTATTCATCAGTATCGGAATCGGGTCGCCTTGAGACATTGGGACATCCTCCATGATGCGAATCTGTCGTCGGCGTCAATGCTGTGGAATCCTTCCCGAAATCAGGCAGGCTTAATCAGTGTTGTTTGGCCGGCGCAAAATATTTTGCGCCGGCCTTTCCGGGTTGCCGCTCAGACGCGGAGTACCGTTCCATATCAACATTCCGCTGCACGAGAGGCGCAAAGACAGAACCATGACATGCACACAATGCGAACGCGAAATCGTCCCCCATTTCTCACATGCCCCCACTGCTCCCCGCCTCCGGCGTCGGAGATATCCCTAAAGCGCGCCCCAAACGCCAAAGCGGCGTTCAAGCCGAATTTCGGCGATCAAATCATGCAAGTGCTGACTCTCGGCGCCTTCGTCACCTATCATAGTTTAGGGACCATCGTCGGGATATTCTATTGTCTCGTTGTGCTCGGTTATTTGATGGACGCCGCCGTTTGGTGCGCGCGGCGGGTCGCGCGTCTGGGAAAGGCAAAATCATGAGCGATTTTTGGACACTGCACGGCAAGGTATTCATGCAGGAGCCGCAGATTTTGGCGGTCATTCTCATCTGGGGCGTCTGGTATATGACGTACAAGCGGCGCGCGGCCCTTCACGAAATCGATCCCAGACGACGCCATGAGCACCGCAAGAGGGTTGTGATCGGCGGCCTGGCGACGCTTTGGGGATTTGTCGCGCTGCCGGGAATTACGGCGGACTACGAAGCCCAGCAGGTGCGCCAGCAATTGCCGGAAAACGAGAGCGCTCCCGTAGCGACCGGCCCGGTGATTGCGCCGCTTCCCGACCAGATCGGTGTGGAGACGGTTTATGACACCAACGATTGGTTTTTGGCGTCGCTTCTCGGCAGCATGAACAGCAATGCCGACGAAGCCGGCGCGTTGATAACGCGTTTCACAGGGCTTAAGGACGGTATGTCCGTGGAATCGGTCGACCTCACGAACATTACAAAGCAGGAACAGGAAAAGCACGATGATACGATGTCGATACTGGACCTCATGCGCTGCGTCCCTTACGCCGCGCATGGCTACCGATTTCAGCGCACGCTGGTCAATCAGTTCTTCCTGAAGTTCGATTGGTATCACCCCAAGATCGACGATGCGGCCGCCGTGGAGGCAAAATTTACGCCTGCGGAGCGTAAGAATATACAAATGATCGCCGACTTTGAACGCCGCCATTGGACGCCGTAAATTACGCTCGGGAGGACGAAACCTGGCGAATATGCTCGTTTTCCGTGGTTCCGGGCTGAGTCCGGGTACACTGAAGGGAACATATTATGCCTAAGAAAAACGATTACAACTCAAAAAGCAGCGGATCCGGCGCCAAAGGCGCTCACCGCAAGGGGCCGTCGCGCCCCGACGCCGCCGCCCCGGCTCCCAAATCCAAGCCCTGGAAGGACGGTCCCTGGGTCAATGGCGGAAGCGCGGACGCGCCCGCGCCGCGCCGCCCGGACTCTGCCGGCGGACGTCCTCCGTATCAAGGCCGATCGGACGGACAAGGCCCCGGCGACGGGCGTCCCTCCACCGGCGGCCGGCCCGGCGCGCCCGGCGGCAAGCCATCTTTCGGCCAGGACCGCCCCTCAGGGCGGCCTCCGTTTGGACAAGGACGTCCCGACGGCCCCGGCGGACGCCCACCCTATCAGGGTCGCCCCGACGGTCCCGGCGGACGACCGCCTTACGGACAGGGCAGACCGGACGGCCCCGGCGGGCGACCGCCGTATCAGGGCCGGACGGACGGACCGGGCGGACGCCCGCCGTACCAGGGCCGCCCCGATGGACCAAGCCGGCCGCCGTATGGACAGGGACGCCCGGAAGGCGGACGGCCGTCTTATGGGCAGGATCGACCGTCCTACGGCCAGGACCGGCCTGCGGGCCGTCCTCCCTTCGGACAGGGACGACCGGAAGGCGCCGGCGGACGACCTCCGTACCAGGGCCGCAACGATGGCCCCGGCGGGCGACCGCCCTATCAGGGTCGGCCGGACGGACCGGGCGGACGCCCGCCGTACCAGGGCCGCCCCGACGGACCGAGTCGGCCGCCTTACGGTCAGGGTCGCCCCGAGGGTGCGGGCGGACGTCCTTCGTACGGCCAGGATCGGCCCTCGTATGGTCAAGACCGGCCAGGAGGACGACCACCCTTCGGACAGGGCCGGCCGGACAGCTCCGCCGGCCGCAGCGCATACGGACAGAACGAGCGTCCGGATGTGCGGCCGTCAAAGCTGATGCCCGGGAAACCGATGTCTCCCAAGCCAAGCGCTCCGAAAGCCGACACGGAATCGACCGCCGCCGCGCCGAGCGCGCCGAAGCGCACGATTGTCGTTCCGGCCGTTCGCGAACCGCTGACGATCGAGCAGATGCGCACTCCCGAGCGCTCTCCGGCGCGCAAGAAAGTCATCGTCGTGATGTCCGGCGCCAAGCGCACCACGCGCCCAGCCGCCGACCGCGTAGCCGACGAGACGAACGCTGATGAAGAATCGACAGTGATGCACGCCCCGACGTCGGACGACGCCGGCTATGAGTTTTCGGAGACGACGGACAACGAGCTCGAAGCCGGCGACGCCGATGAGCTCTTTGAATCCGCATCGTCCGAAGAGTTCGAACCTACGGACGACGGGTCCCTCGTCAGCGATGTAGAACTCGCCGCTGAAGAAGAGGAGATTGAGGAGGAAGCGCTGACCTTCGACGCTCCCGAATCGCAAGAGCCGGAGACAGTCGCCGAAGCGCCTCACTCGGACGAGCAGGCGCCGGCTGTCGAGGCGTCCGCCTCCGACGAATCGGCGAGTGCGCCGGAAGCCGTTGAGGAGCCGAAGCCTTCTCCCAAAAAGACGCCGCCCGCGCCGAAGGCCGTTCCAATCGCGTCTGAGCCCGTGGATCGCACGCCGCCCGCCGTCAAAGCGCTGAAGGCAAAGAAAGCGGCGCCCGCCGCCGACGCCGTCGCTGTGGCGGCTCCCGTGGACGCATCCGCCGACGACGCCGAGCCGATCAAATTCTCGGACCTCGGCCTTTCGGAGCAAGTGCTGAAGGCGATCTCCGACCTGGGCTTCGAAGCGCCGACGGCGATTCAGGCGGGCGCGATTCCGCCGCTGCTTGCCGGGCGCGACTTGATCGGACAGGCGCAGACGGGCACGGGCAAGACCGCCGCGTTCGCGCTGCCGCTGGTCCAGATGGTCGATCCTAAGTCGAACGCGATCCAGGCGATCATTCTGGAGCCGACGCGCGAACTGGCGATCCAGGTTGCCGACGGCATCCATAAGTTCGCCAAATACGCCGGCCTGAGCGTCGTCCCCGTGTACGGCGGGCAGCCGCTCGACCGCCAGTTCCGCGCCCTGCGCGCCGGCGCGCACATCGTCGTCGGAACGCCCGGCCGCGTGCTCGACCACCTCCGGCGCGGCTCGATCGCGCTCGATCAAGTCCGCTTCTGCGTGCTGGACGAAGCCGATGAGATGCTGGCGCTGGGCTTCCTAGAGGAAGTCGAGACGATCCTGGCCGAACTGCCCGAAGAGCGCCAGACGGCGTTCTTCTCCGCCACCATGGCGCCGCGCGTGATGGCGCTGACGCAGCAGTTTTTAAAGAACCCGCAGCGCGTCAAGATCGAGTCCAAGCGCCGCACCGTGGACACCACGCGCCAGACCTACTACGAAGTGCCGCAGGGCCGCAAGCTCGAAGCGCTCGGCCGCGTGCTGGACATGGAGACGCCCGGCCCGACCATCGTCTTCTGCCGCACCCGACAGCAGTGCAACGAACTCGCGGAATCCCTGCGCCTGCGTGGGTATCTCGCCGAGCCGCTGCACGGCGAAATGGGACAGCCGGAGCGTGACCGCGTTATGAAGCGGTTCCGTGAAGGTCTCGCCGACATGCTGATCGCCACCGATGTCGCCGCGCGCGGCCTGGACATCGAGACGGTCACGCACGTCATCAACTACGAGCTGCCCTGGGACATCGAGCAGTACATCCACCGCATCGGCCGCACGGGCCGCGCGGGACGCTCCGGCGACGCCATCACCCTTGTCGAAGGCCGCGAACGTCGCCAGCTGCAAGCCATCGAGAAGATGATCGGCACGCAGATCAAACCCGTCCGCATCCCAAGCGCCGCGGATATCACCGCCCGCCGCCGCGAAGCGCTGGCCGAATCCCTGCGCGAAACCCTGACGAGCGGCGAGTTCGACGGCCATATGGCGACGGTCGAGTCGCTGACCTCGGAGTACGACGCGAGCGAAATCGCCGCCGCCGCCCTTTATCTGCTTTGGAAAGACCGCCACAGCGCGCCGCCGGACACCGCCGAGGAACTCGCGGCGGACTCCGAGCAGCCCGAAGCCGGCATGGTGCGATTGTTCGTCAGCCTCGGCCGGCAGGACAACCTGCGACCCGGCGATCTCGTGGGCGCCATCACCAACGAAGCCGGCCTCACCGGCCGCCAGATCGGCGCGATCGACATCATGGACCGCACCTCCTTCGTGGAAGTCCCGGCCAACTTCGTCCCCAAAGTCATCGCGGCCCTCAACGCCACCACCCTGCGCGGCAAAAACGTCAGCGCCGGCGTCGCCCACCCCGACGAAAACCCGCGCGGCAATAACCGCCCCGGCTCTGGCGGCAACCGCCCCAGCTTCGGCGGACGCGGGCCGGGCGGCGGCGGCTTCAATAAGTTCAACAAGCGGTAGAGATACGGATCGAAAACACGAAGGCCGCCATGGGTATTATCCCATGGCGGCCTTTTTCTAGAATGCCAATGCATCAAACCACATGGATTCTGCAAGACATTCCATACAATCCCTCGCCCTCGATTGTGACTCTGGAGCGGGTCGTATTGGAGGCTGGGTATCGTTTGGTAAAGACGCCGGTCGTTCCTTTCAGCGATCGGATGCCGGACATTCCCGATGACATCCCTCTCCCCATTGTGATTTATGGGATGAACACGATGATCCAGACGACATCGCGGCATCCCAAATGGCGTCACGGCTTATTTTTTGAGCCGGAGAAGTTCGAGCCCGCCGCTTACACGCAGGCGCTGGGCGACCGGATGCTCAATTCGGACGCCCAGCTGCTGACATGCGAAGAACTCGCCGAATCGGGACTCAGCCCCACGGAGAAATTCTTTCTCAGACCGAACGACGATAGCAAAACATTTACGGGACAAGTGATGGATTTCCGCGAATTTTGGCGATGGTATCATCAAGAGCCCGGCGATGAAGAATATGTCGATTTGCACCCGGACATGCGGGTTCTCTATTCCACGCCAAAGACGATTAAGGCCGAATATCGAACGTTTATCCTGGATAGAAAAGTCATCGCATTAACGCAATATCTTCCGGAAGCCAGACTGCTCGCGTCGCCGGAAGTCATTGAGTTCGCCGAAGACATCGCCGCGCGGTACGCCCCATCGGAGGCGTTCGTATGCGACATCGCCGCAACGAACGAAGGATGGAAAGTCATCGAGTTCAATTGCATCAACGGCAGTGGTTTTTACCTCGCCAATGTGGATGCAATCGTTCGGTCACTCTCCGCCTGGCAAGAGCATCGGGTCACAGAAGCATAAAATGCGAAACAGCCTCAGAAATAGAAAACGATCGCTGAGGCTGATGTGCTGGCAGGATTGTGATTCCCATCCATAACGACGCCAATATTTAGCGGCTTGTGACAAAACGGACGGCGCTTAACCCAAAGCAGGAACCGCCATAATTCCCATTGACGTCCTCAGCGGCGATGATAATCGACTTCAGCGGCTGACTGGCAAGGACGTTGGGGATTGAAGTTGGCCCGTCTATCGGAGAACCAGTGGCGCGAGGCAGTTCGATGGTTTCATTCCGTGTCAAAGGACGCCACGTCGCGCCGTCGCTCGAACCGTAGATCCGCGCCTTTCGGAACCCGCGATCGGTGAGAGTTGCCTGATTGTGATTCCAGATCAGGATCGCGTCGACTTTTTGCGGCTTGGTGAAATGGAATTTCACCCACCCAGGCGAGAGGGGTAGACCAGACGCCGGAGCTTTGGCGACTGGGCCGTCCAGCGTATGCCACATCGTTTGAGCCGCTTCCGCATTATCGTGCAAAGCTCCTAACATTCCCGAACCATCCACCAAATGTTGCGGGGCTTGCAGGGGGCTATAGACAGAAGAAGCGGTAACAGCAATCATGTCTGCCGGGAGGACATGAGGCAATCGTGGAACCCCGAATCGAACGGCGCTCAGTCCATAGCAATCCCCGCCATAGTTGCCGCCTTCGACTTCCGCCGCAATAATTACCGATTTCAAGGGCTGTTCCGGGGAGTCGTTGGGGATAATCGACGGTAGTGCGGAAGGCCCCCCGTTTGCGCGCGGCACCTCAATGACGTTAGAGGACGTAAGCGAAATCCAAGTCGCGCCGTCGGCGGAGCCATAGATCCGAGTGCGTCGAAATCCCCGATCCGTCAGTGTCGGCTGGTTGTGGTTCCAGATCAGCAATGAAGCGAACCGCACTGGATGATCGAAATCAAAGCGCACCCATGCCGGCGATGGCGCGAGGCCGGCCACGGGCGATGTCGCTTCGAGATGCAAGGCGGTCTGCCACATTGTACCAGCGCCTTGCTCGTTGTCGTGAATCACCCCGGTCATACCTGCCCCGTCCACAAGATGCTTTGCTTGCTGAGTCTGGCTATACTCGCTTGATCCCTTGACCGTGACCTGATCCGCGGGGATGGAAGGGTTCATGCGTTCCAGTATAGTGGCCGCTGCGACGTCTCCTTGACTTGCGGCGCTGGCGAGGAGTTCCTGAGCTTTATCGTCGCTCTGCGAAACTCCAGAACCGTCAGAGTATCGCTGTCCCATTCGGAGCTGTCCGTAGGAGTCACCAGCTTCCGCCAATTTCTGGTCGTAGTCCACGGCGTCCGCATTTGCATGCGCCACATTGTTTTCTGTGAACTTCCCAGCGTAAGATGCAAGGTCGATGGCGGAAATGCCGGGGACGGTTTTCAGGTAATCGTAGATGCGGCGCCGGTCCTCTTCCCCGTGCGCGGCCGGATGGGACAGGAGGCCAAACTGTGTAACGAACTCCGCCAGTGTCCTCCAGTATTGGTCGCTCGCGGTGTTCGTCCCGGATTTTGCCGGGAATCCATTGCCGGGATGTCCATCAATGAGGGCTGGGTCCCCTTTCGCAGCCGCCTCGATCAGCATCAGATCCTGCATCGCATCGGGTGTCTGCTCGGCGAGGCGGTACCAGATCTCCGGGTTGAAAGGGTTCACTTGGAGCGTATTTCGAAGAAGCCTGACGCCGAGAGTTCTCTTGGCCTCGGAAGGCATGGCCCGGAAAATATTCGCCGCCATGCGCGTGTCTATATAAGACTTCAGGCCGATATTCATCGCCAGGGCGACCCCAAGGTGATATTCTGCCCCAGGCCAGTAATAAAGATCTCGAAAATGGATCTGCGTTCCCGGATCTTCGTCAAAATACCACTGAGCGCTGGTCACGTCCGGCCCTCCGGCAAAGGGCTGCTCAATCTCCGCAGTCCAGGCGCTGTCGACGTATTGGAACGTGATGAGATTGGCGTGCCCAGGCTGCCCGGACCACATCGCCGGCTTGTTCAGACCTGAGTATAAATCGACCGTTCCCTTGGAGATAGGAACGCATTCCCCGCCGTGGATGATGCGGTCCGGCCAGGCGTCCCAAAACCATTTGGATGGCTTTAGGGAATCGGGCATCACATCGTCATCTCCCCGATAGGGACCGTACGTGTGGTAGCGGTCGGGGCCGTGCTCGCCCTGAAACGCCTCCCAGATATAGTCCGCCTCACTCAGCGGAATGGGATGCGCCAGAGGCATTAGAAGCGGCCACGGCGCCATATCGATGGGAAACAGCGGCCAGGGCATTGGCTTGCCGTCTTGATCCGGCGTGGAGGAGGGCGTGCTTGTGTTGAGCGCGGCGAGATGGCTCATCCAGACAATCGTAGACGGTTTTGGATCGCGAGCCGCCGGACGCTGCCCCAGAAGCACCATCGCATTTTTGAGACACTCTCCGAATGGAACGGATTTGTGGACTTCGTCGATGAATTTGCTGGAAACTTGATGCTGCCCTAGAAAAACCCGCAGCCGCTCTTGGAGCGACGCGTCCTGATACAGATCGCCGGCCGAAACGTGGGACTCCGTCATGAAATCCGCCAGATAATGAATAAAATCTCTCTCCTCGGCGGAAGCGGGAGTCTGCAGCGAATCATTGCCCCAAAAACCTGGCTGATAATCGCGTCCAATATTCTTGCTTTCGTCGGATGTTTCGACTCCCTTAATCCGTTTCGACACCGCCATCGCGATAGCAAGTGAGCGATACTTCGACATCAAATCCGCAGGCAACTGCTCGCGCAGCTGCGCATAGTTCTGGAGGATGCTGGGGTCCGGTGGAAAAACACTCCCGAACATCGCTGTTCGCACCCCATCATGCTGCTGGACTTCGGCCAGACATTTCGCTGGAACATCCTGGTTATTTCGACGCAATTCCTGGACGACAGTTTTTTGCGCCCAGTTCAGATAGGCGCTCCGCACCTCTGGAGTCAATATTCCACCACTCTTTTGAAGCAAAGGACCGATCGCGGCGTAACAGTCTTTGCTCACAACTGTGGCGTCCGGCATCGTGTTCGCCGCAGGACTTGCCAAAGCCGCTGATGAAAGTCCCAGAACCGCAAAAATCGCGAGTATCGATCGGATCATAATGTCTCCCGTGGATAGATGACCAAGAATATTCCTTTTCTTATGGTATTCTCACACTTGCAGCAATTGCCAGACAAGGAGAGCTCATTTATGTCGGCTTGTGCAGGGACGAACGGTATTAATATACCGTTTCAACGCCGTATTCGTATGGAGAACTTCGATGATGGCGGGCTTTCGACGGGACCGAGACGAATCGAGATCTATCTGCCCGAAAATTACGAGGAAACCGACGAGCGTTATCCTGTCATCTATTTCAGTGACGGTGGCAATGCATTCTCCCGTCCCGGCGCGACAATGGCTGTAGATGCGGCGTACGATCAGCTCATTGATGACGGGCTGATTAACCCAGGGATATTCGTCGCCATCGGCTTGGCAAGTGTGGCGAGCCGGCTCGAATCCTTCACGCCGACGACACACAGGAGCGGCGGTGGCCTGGGAGGATATTACCGATTCATCTCCGAACGGCTCAAACCCTACATCGATACCCACTACCGAACCAAGCCGGAACCAGCTTCCACAGGGATCGCCGGATACTCTTCGAGTGGATCGGCAGCCTTTATCATGGCTTATACTCACCCGGAAACATTCGGTCTCGCCGGCTGCATGTCGCCAAGCTTGTGGTCGGATCATCGATACTCTCTCAAGCTGCTGACGGAGGGGAACGGCGCAAAGAGACCGGTTCGATTCTGGCTTGATGCGGGAGGCGGAGAATACGAGATGTGGGGAGACGTTACAAGCGCGAGCCATCTGCTGGAGCAGCATGGCTGGATCCCCGGCGACGATCTGGCCGCCTACTTCGATTATCCCGCCGATCACAACTTTGAAGCCGGCGCAGGGCGAATGCGCCAAATGCTCCACTTTCTGCTGCGGAACTCTCCCTATGAATTGGAACGATACCAGCTTGTGTCTGCAACAAACCTGGAGGCAGAGAAAATTGATCTTAGCTCTGGGGTTCGAGGCATTGTCGGCGCGGAAGCCTGGTATACCAATGGGTTTCGCCTGACGGTCCCTCACCCGAATCTCACCCTCGCGGACACAGCGATTGCAGTCCTGGATACACACGACCCAATTCGGCTTCACGGTGTCTCACAAGGCGAAACGACGATCTCATCGACTTACCACGGCTATATGGCGTCATTGCCCATCATCGGCTGCGATCCGGACAATCTCGTGAATTATTTGCCGTGTCCTCAATCGGATATCGTCCCCAATGCGTCGGGTAGCCTTACCGAAACCTTCGCCCTGCCCTACTCGATCGACGACACGCAGCAGAAAACACTGGCCCGCTTCGGCGTCTCGTATGACGAAGCGCATGTTCATATTGCCGTTCATGTCTTGGACAGCACAGTCATCATCGAACCAGGCAAACTGCCCTGGGAGCAGGATGCAGTCGAGATCAATATAGACATACGGCCGGAAGAAGACATACGAACCGTGATCAGTTCGTATACAAATTCTCTGGCGTTTTACTTAGTTCCAAGAAGCCCCGACGGATTGATCTGTATCTACGATCCAGAAACGTGTGGATGGACCGACGCCCTGCCGCCCGGCATCCATGGCTCATGCGCCGCCGCGCCCGGTGGCTACAATGCCGTACTCTCGATCCCCGCCAGCGAATGGCGCAGCCGCCAGGGCGATCCCTGGAAGACCTTCCGCCTGAATATTCGCATCAACAGTGTCGATGTCATCGGCGGTCCAGCGACGGAGACATGCTGGCAAATAGCTTGGGAGAAATTTTTGAGCCCGATTGGAACGGGAGTATTTCGAAGACAGTAAAGAGATCGCCCAAATTTGAGCGCGACTCAAAATGCAGGGCGGCCGCCAAAGGAAATTCCTTCGGCGGCCGTTTTTGCGCGCCGCTGATTTTGCGAATTTATGGAAGTATTTCGTCCACCGCAATACTTCGTCCAGGCGTCAATAGCGGCTCAACGCTGTCGCCGGCGCGGTGGGCCGTAATCTCAACATACCCTGTCTCCGTCGGCTGGCGATAAACCTCAATCTGTGTGTCCACAAGGTTGACAATCCAGTATTCTGGAATATGGGCGTCGGAATAGAGCCGGGCTTTAATGGTGCGGTCGTAGGTAAGTGTGCTATCGGAAATCTCGACGATGAGCTGGATGTCGTGCTGGTTAGGATGCCATGTCAGATATTCGCGCCATGAGCCTGTGGCGACGACGACATCCGGCTCCGGCTCGCTGGGATTGGTCGCGTCTCCGAGCGTCATGGGGACTTGTGTCCTGATAGTAAATCCGATGCCGAATGCAGATTCTAAAAGCGCCGCAAGGGGATTCGTCAGCGCAGCGTGCGGCGGACTTGCTGGAGCCATTTCGATGATTGCTCCTTCGATCATCTCAACACGCTGGTCGCGAAAGATGCCAATGTCGCCCATCGTGTAGTAGTCATCGCGACTAAAGAGATGTCGATGCAGCCCGCTCAATCCAGCGCCATTGGCGGAACGAATCTCGTGCTCCAGAATCGCCATGACATCCTCCAATCACATAACATCTCGAAAATTTATTGTACCTGGATGACGCTGGGATTATTGGTCCTTTGCCAGACCGGATCGCTTTGAGGCTTTATCTCCCAAACGCCGGCACATCGCTCCATCGGTTTGGGATTCCATCGGCCGCCAGCTCGCTTTGAAACGCCGACAGCAGCGCGGGGTCGGCGCGGACTTGGTGTGGCTCAACATGGTGTTCCAGGCAGAAGGCTGCGAGGCGGCCGGCGATTTCTCCGATGAGCCAGGCTTGGGGATGGACGCGGAGGGATGCGGCGGCGAGGCGGCTGGCGCCGATGTTTTTGGAGGCGGGGAGGACGTTGCTGGGGCCGGATCGGGCGATGAAGGCGCCGAGCGGGATTTCGTATGGCAGGGCGGACTTCAGCAGCGGCGGTTCGTTCCGGCTGGGGTGGATGTCGATCGCGTACAGGCCGATGCCGACGGAGTCGAAGAATTCGGTTCCGGCCGCTGCGTCCGGGTTTTCTTCGGTCGGCAGCATGTCGTTTTCGCGGATGACATATTCGGACAGCAGACGGCGGGATTCCCGGATGTAGGGCAGCACGCCAAAGCCGTCGCCGCCAAGTACGTCTCCGGCGGCCTGCATCTCGGGGTAGCCGGTTCCGCCGTCGTCGCGTGGGCACTCGGTTTGCAGCCAGTAAAGGAATCCCTGCGCGAACGCCTTGGCGCGAATCAGGATGCGAAGCTGTTCCTGAGGCGCCTTGCCGATGAAGCTTTCCAGATGAAAGTCGTTCCCGCTCCAGTTGATCAGAGCGATGTCCTGGGCGTACTGCGGGTTCCGGTCGAAGCTGGACGCCGCGACGAGGCGCCGGTATGTCCAGAACGGTCCGGCGGCCCCGGGAGCCTTTTCGAAGACTTTGTAGGGGACGGGGCCGCGTGGTTCGGGATACTTGTAGATAAGAGAGTATTCGCCCAGCGATTTGAAGTATTCATATTCGTCTGGTTTCGACGCCGTGGGCAGGACGGCGTCCGGGTTCCAGCGCACATCGAACGAATAGGTGAAGCTCTGGATCCAGTCGGGGTGGGCTTGCGACGGCGCGTCCGGCTCGTGATAGGCGCCCTGCGCCTCCTGCCCCAGCGTCCACGGCGCGCCCGAGAGGTTGAGGACATCGCCCAGTTCGCCCGCGTCCAGCACATACTGCGCGCCGATCCGGATAATCTTTCCCGTGTCCAGATTGACAAAATCCAAATAGCTCACTTTTCCGTTGCCGGGATAACGCTGGACGGCGACGAGCTGATGGCGCAGCAGAACGCGTCGAATCCCAGATGGCCCCATCCATGGCTTCAGTCGATCCCAGAGGGCGGCTTCCCAAACGTTCGGCTCGCCCGAAGTCGTTCCGACCCAGCACTGGCCGACATTCTTTTGGCGAGGCGCCTGGATGCCGGAAAGCTGGGCGTAATGGTCCCATACTTGCCGGCGCAGCGCCCGGTAGTGCGGCGTCCCCGGTCCGGGGATTTGATCGATAAACCGGTTCTCATCCGGGGTGCTGACGCCCTGAGTCGTTAGTTGTCCGCCAAGGTGCGATGTCAGCTCCACCAGGATCACGGAGATTCCTCGCCGCGCCAGATCCTCCGCCGCTGCGGACCCGCCCAAGCCGCCGCCGACAATGAGCGCCTGGCATGTCGGCACATCGGTGGGGAACCGGCCGACGGGCGACAGACACAGACGCTCAGGGTCGAGCGCCACGCGCGGCGCGGCGTGGGCGATTGCGGGGGAGATCAGGAAACACGCGGCGGCGCAAAGCCGCCAGGAGAAGGAGGGTCGGGGCATACGGGATCTCATTCACGTCGACGATTGGCTGGATCGCTCCGTGAATAAGATACCCGTTTTGACGACGGCGCGGCGTTCAGCGAATGATGTTGCCCTTGTTTGTCACATTGTCACAGTCCGTTGTGACAATGGCGTCGTCCTTTTGCCGCTCGGCGAGCCAGCGGATATAATCGGCGTTCTTGGACGCGGTCGCTCGAATCGTGACATTGTTCGTGATCGCCAGCCGATCCGTGGAGGTGATCTTCAGCGACGGCAGCACCGAGCCGATGACTTTGTTTCCGGAGATTGTGATGTGGCGATGCGCGCCCGCCGGCGCGACCGCGCCGGTTCCTCCGGTGGCCGTGACGGTGATCGCGGAGCGGCGGCAGTTGACGATGGTGTTGTTCTTAATGACGACATTGTTTGAGCTGCCCGACTCCAGCCACCAGTACTCCGGAGTCACCAGGATCGCCTCCATCCAGGAACCGGTAATCGTATTCCCGGACACCTCGCCGTCGCTCGCCTTGATCAGAATGCCGCGCGAGCGATTGAACCCAAAATCGCAGTTCTTCACGGCGAAGCCGTTGCCGGTGCGCCGGGCCGAGCAGATCAGCGATCCCATCGGCAGATCGGCGTCACGATCGATCGTCACTTTGTAGGCGTCGGGGGTCCATTGCGTGCGCAGGCCAGCGTCCATCTGCTGCTTGCTCAGAAACTCCCGCTCGGCGTCCGTGATCTTGCCGTCGGGCTCGACCTTGGTGACCACGGCGTCGGGCAGACGCGCGCCGGAATAAGTCAGCAGCTCCACTGGCTCGCCCGGTGCGTAGATGTCATCCTTCACCAGAACGCGCAGCACATTCCCCTGCCGCGACGTGATCATATTGTAGCTGCCGTGGATGTTGACACAGTCGTCGCCCATAAATTTGGCGCTGCATCCCAGGTAGGACGGCCCCTTGGCGGCGCCGCCGCTATGGTAAGCATCGGCGTCCAGGGAACGCATGCGCGGGTCCGCGCGATGGACGATATCCTCGGCCGGCGGACACCGATCGATCCGGCAGTGGGAATAGATGCTAGCGCTGCACCCGAATTCGATAAATCCAAAGCAGTTGGAGGCGTAGACCGTGATGTTCTCCAGCTTCGTTCCGACGCTATGATCCAGCGTCACCGCATGCGGCGCGCTCCCATCCGGCGCGTGCTCCGCGCCGATCACAATGATATCGCCGATCTGCTCCGGATCGTTCGCGCTTCCCGAGCCCTTGGTCACGCGCAGGTGACTCGCATCGACCGCTTCGATCTTGGAGACATCGCAGTCGTCACGCCGCAGCGTACGAGTATCGGGCCGAAAGACTTCATACTTGAAATTGGTCGCCTGGTCCGCCGCCGGATATCCGGCGAACAGCTCGATGTCAGTGACCTTTTTGTCCGCGCTCAGCGCCGTGATCTTCCCTTGCGTGAAGGGCAAGGGATCGTAGTCGATCTTCAGCCCGCGCACGGTCAGCCCATCGCATCGATCAATCGAGAGAGCGCGCGTTGTCTGCGTGCAGATCATTTCGACGCCATCGGCAACGATCGTCACGCCGTGCAGATCCGCCAGCCGTAAATGCTCCGCGTGATGCGGCGTCACGCGATACATCCCCGGCGGAATGACGATCCGCTTCTGACCCGCCTGCACGGCCTTATCCACATACCCCTGAATATCGAAGTCTTTTCCCATCGGCGCCGCCATGGCGCCGACCGGCAAAAAAGCGCCGGCGGCGACAAACGCTCCGGCGGCCACGACAGCAATGGCGTCTTTCAATTGCATAATGTTCTCATCAATCCATCGATCGAATTATTCTCTGGTTGATTATTATAACAATATGACATTGATTTGTACAGAGGCTATTTTCCGATGGCGCCCGGCCCCCTAGCGGGAGCCGGACGCCGTATTCTTCTTAGCCGTAAGTTGGCTTTTGCGGCCATCCGGGAGGCGAGTCTTCAAAGTCCTCCTGGCGGCCGTACGGAGTGACATCAAGGATATTGTAAGAGTCGGTGATGTCTTCCACTCCTCGCTCGAAGGTGGAGTAGGTGTGAAACACATCGTCGCCGACGCGGAAGAAGACGCTCAAGCCCGGAGTTTCTCCGGGGGTAATGGGCCGCCCGTTCTTTTCTTCAATCTCCGCTTTGCTGCGATAGTTATACTCGATGGGCGCAACGCTTTCGTCGAGCGTCGCATGGAAGTCGTAATTGAAATCGCTTCCAAAGGACGAATACCAGGAAATATCCCATCCCTTGCTCGCCTTGTACGCCTCCAGTTTCGCCAGAGGAGCGCGGGAAATCACGGCGAAGGCTGTGTCGCGCTCGGCCAGCATGGACAGATCGCCGATGGCGTCCACAAAGCCTGTACACCCCATGCAGCCCTTTTCCCATTCGGGATCGAACATGAAGTGGTAGATCACCAACTGATGGCGGCCTTCGAATAAGTCGACCAGGGTCTTCTTTCCCTGGGGAGTATCGAAAATGTATTGTTTCTCCAGCCTGACCATGGGAAGCCGGCGGCGCTCGGCGTTCACGCGGTCACGCTGCCTTGTGAATTCCTTCTCATTCGTCAGAAGCTTTTTGCGCTCGACGAGCCATTCGTCTTGCGATACGATCTTTGGAATTGCGGTCTCCGTAACAGTCATGGAACTAATCCTTTCGACGACGGCCGGCGGCCCGGCCATCTTGGTTATTTCGCGGCCTTCTCGTAGTTGAGTCCCCACCGGATTTCGAATTTGTCGGTGAGGTGACCAAATTTCGAGCCCCAGAAGGAGTCGCCCAGCGGGCACATGATGCTTCCTCCTTCGGAGAGTTTGGCGAATAATCGATCGATCTCTTCCTCGCTTTCGCACGTCACCATCAGCGACATATTGTTCCCTGTCACAAGCCCATCCAACACCATGTCGGACGCCATCAGGAGAACGCCGCCGTTTGTCAGGGCTGAGTGCAGCACGCCTTGGCGCGCTTCCGGCGGCATATGCTCCTCGATGGGAGAGCCGGCGATCGTCTGAATCTCCAGGTCACCGCCAAAGCATTCTTGATAGAACGCCATCGCCTCACGGGTGTTGCCTTTGAAGTGGATGTAACCGTTGATCAGAGTCATGTTCCGTTTCCTTTCCTGAGATTGTTCTGGTCATTGAAATCGCGGGACGCGGGCCGTCAATCGTCGATCGCCTGATAGGCCAGCGTCCAGAAGTCCTGATATGTGCAAATATCGTCGGCGCTCATCATAATGCGCTGAGTCAACAGGGCGCCCGCCAGATTCTCGCGCGGATCGGCGCGCCAGGTTACGCCAAAGCCGCCGTCCCAGCCGTAGGTTCCCGGGCTCCAGGCGACGCCGTCGCGCCGTGTCGTCACGCTCATGCCAAGCCCCCAGCCCTGGTTATCCCAAAAGCCGGGATAGAACGGGGACACCGCCTTTTGCTCCGGCGTGATCTGATCGGTCGTCATGAGCTCGATGGCGGGACGCGAGAGAATTCGGCGCGCGCCATAGCGCCCCATGCCAAGCATCATCTGGCTGAAGGCGCACAGGTCGTCGGCGGTCGAGACCAGGCCGCCGCCCCCGGATTCGAACGGCGGCGGCTGCGACCAGCGGCCGCCGCGCGCGGAATCGAAGACCGTGAGTCCGCCGGACGCCGCATCAGGATGATAAGGCGTCGCCAGCCGGTCCAGCTTGGATTCGGGAACAGAGAATCCCGTATCCCTCATGCCGAGCGGCTCGAAGATCCGCTCCTCTAAGAGCTGGCCCAGGCTGACGCCGGCGACACGGGCGATCAGCACCCCAAGCACATCGGCGCCGGTGTGATACATCCAGCGCTCGCCCGGCTGATGCGCCAGCGGCAGGGAGCCGAGACGCTCGATCCAGAGATCGGGTGAGAGTGTCGGCGGATTTGGACCGGGAGACATTCCCGCCTCCTCAATCGCCGTCTGGACGGGATACTGTCCGGGAGGCGCCGCCACATACCCATAGCCGAGCCGGAATGTGAGCAGGTCGCGCAGCGTGATCGGGCGAGCGGCCGGCACGGTGTCGTCCATTGCGCTGTCGATCGCACGGAGGACCTTTCGGTCCGCAAGCTCCGGAAGCCAGGGGTCCACGGGATCGTCAAGCCGCAGCTTGGTTTCTTCCACGAGGGTCATCGCCGCCGCCGCGACAATCGGCTTGGAGACGGACGCGATTCGAAAAATCGTGTCGCGCCGCATCGGCGCCCGGCTTTCCAAATCCTGCACGCCATGCGTCGTGACGTGAACCTCACCCTCGCGATAGAGCAGCGCAACCAGGCCGGGCAAGTAACCGCGATCGACATAATCGCCCAGCAAAGCGGACATACGTTCGATTCTCAGCGCCGAGAATTCCCTCGATTTTGACATTCGACTCCCTCTGTTGCGTTTTACTTGGATTTTCGTCTCTTAGCTGCGGATCGGCAGCAGCGCGCGCAGGCGACTGTCGCGCAGAAACAATCCGCCCCAGATCAAGGCGCCCATTATGCCGGGAAACAGAACCGGAAAGATGTCGGCGCCGACGCGCACATGGCTCGCGGTCGCGCCGCCCAGATAGCCAGTCAGAAGGATCGCGCCCAGCACGGCGGTTTGAGGGATCGCATACAGGATCGTACAGACCAGCAGCAGGATCCCAATGCCAAGAGTCAGGCCATCCGGGTAGCCAAGTTTGGTCATCGCATCGACAACGGGCGCGGGAGTCGGGTGCATCAACTTCATGATGCTGTCCATCAGCAGCATCAGCACCGTCAGCCCGCTCAAAACACGTCCGATCCAGAGCATCTTATTCGAGACAGGCACAGCTTGCGCGGTCGTTTCCATAGATTTTTCCTTCCGACGTTCTGCCATTGCGCCTTTCCCACGAGCTTCACTCGTGGGAAAGGGGTAAGCCCGAGATTTCCATGACCGGACGAACCTCGACGGTCCCCTTCTTCGCCATTGGGATCTGCTCGGCGACGGCGATCGCGGCGTCCAAGCCTTCGGCGTCGATGAGGAAGTATCCCCCGAGCTGCTCGCGCGTTTCGGCGAATGGGCCGTCCGTGACCAGGCTCTTGCCGTCGCGCACCCGGACGCTGCTCGCGGACGATGTCAGGTGCAGCGGTGAGGCGTCGAGATATTGCCCCGCCGATTGCAGCCGATGCGCAAGCTTCGCGGAGTCGCTGTAGCACTGTTCGCGCTCGGTCTTACTCAGGGCCAGTTCGTCGCCGTAAATCAGCAGCATATATTTCACGAAGTTGTCTCCATTTGTGTTTGCGTTGTGTCCGGAGGCCGGCGTTACCCTCCCGCCATGGCCCCAATAATGAGAAACGGCTCCCTGCCCTGCCCGACGGCGTCGGGCAGGGGCGCATCCGGCGATTCGTGCGATAGATCCTGGCCGCAGGCGAAGAACCGCAGAAATGGGCGGCGCTTCTGCGTGGCGTGATCGCGGATCGTGCCGCGCAGGGCCGGATAGCCGGTTTCCAGGGCGTCCAGCACCGAGCGCTGAGTTACCGGCCCGTCGACTTCGATCTCCACCTCGCCATCGACACGCGCCAGGGTTCTGAGATGCGCCGGCAAAACGACGACGATCATGGCAGTGTCTGCACCTCGACGGACAGAACGGCCGGCAAGTCCCGGACAATCGCCGTCCAGGTATCGCCGCTGTCAGGCGAGACGTACACCTGGCCGCCGGTCGTGCCGAAGTACACGCCGCACGAGGGCAGCGAGTCGATCGCCATGGCGTCACGCAACACGTTCACATAGCAGTCGCTTTGCGGCAGGCCGTTCGTCAGCGCCTCCCACTCATCGCCGCCGGTCCGGCTTCGGTAAACGCGCAGCTTGCCGTCCGGCGGAAAGTGATGTGAATCACTCGTGATCGGCACGACATAGATCGTCTCCGGCTCGTGCGCGTGGACTTCGATGGGAAACCCGAAGTCGCTCGGCAAGTTGCCGCTGACCTCACGCCAGCTGTCGCCGGAATCGTCGCTGCGCATGACGTCCCAATGCTTCTGCATAAACAGCACGTTCGGGCGCGACGGGTGCATCGCGATGCTGTGGACGCAGTGGCCGACATCGGCGGCGGGGTCCGGAAGTTCGAACTCGGACCGCAGCCCCTTGTTGATCGGAAGCCAGGTCTGGCCGGCGTCATCGCTGCGGAACGCGCCCGCCGCCGAGATCGCGACGAAGATCCGATTGGGATCGGCGGGATCCAGCAGGATCGTGTGCAGGCACATTCCGCCGGCGCCCGGCTGCCAGAGCGGCCCCTTGGCGTCGCGCAGGCCGCACAGCTCGTTCCAGGTCTTCCCGCCGTCGTCCGACCGGAACAGGGCGGCGTCCTCCGCTCCCGCGTAGACCACATCCGGATCGGTCAGTGACGGCTCCAGGTGCCAGATCCGCTTGAACTCCCACGGATGCTGCGTGCCGTCATACCATTGGTGCGTGCCGGGAACGCCCTCGTAGCAGAATTCGTTGCCTTTGGGATCCCAGGTCTGGCCGCCGTCGTCCGAACGCTGGATCAGCTGGCCGAACCAGCCGCTGGACTGCGAGACATAGATCCGGTTTGGGTCCGCCGGCGAGCCTTTGAGATGATAGATCTCCCATCCTGGGAAGTGCGGCCCGCTGACATTCCATTCCCGCCGCTCTTCATCCGAGGTAAGAATAAAAGCGCCCTTGCGCGTGCCGACCAGAACCCGAACTCCGCTCATGCATGGCTCCTTCCGAGTCTCTCGCCGGCGCTCATTTTCGACCGTTCCTATGACTTAGTCGAATACGGCGCCGGCGAATCGACATTCCGACAGAATTATTTTTTCGCGCTGCCGAGTCGATTATATCGGACTTTTTACAAGGACGCCAGATATGTCTCCAGTTGATCGAAGGTTCCGGCAAAGCCCTGCTGCATGCTGCCGAACATGCCTTCAAACGCCGCCTGCTCGGCCTCGGTCGCGTTGATCGGTCCGCCGCGCAGCGTCATCGTCGTCTTGCCGTCCTGCTCGGTGAATGTCACCACATTCAGCACCTCCAGCGGCCATGTGTCGCTGAAGAAAGCGCGCGTGATCTCGCCCTCGGGATTCGAAAAGGAGGTGACGAACACGAGCCGCTCCGGGGCTTCGATCTCGCGATAGACGAATTTGCCCCACATCTCCTGACCTTGCGCCGATGTCATGCTGTAATGAAATACGCCGCCCGGCCGAAATTCGAGGGTGGCGACGCCCAGCGTGAAGCCCTTCGGCCCCCACCAGTGCGCCAGACGCTCGGCCTCGCCCCAGGCTTTGAAAACCAGCTCGCGCGGCGCATTAAAGATGCGTGTGATCACCAGTTCTTTCTCCGTAACGTTATCGATTGTTTCCATGGTCATTCTCCTTTTTGTAGTATTCCGCACACGATCATCTTCGACATTATTCGCTGCGCTCATTTCCCTTCTCCTGTCCCTGCACTTCGCGAAGATAGACATCCAGACGATCAAAGCTTTCCTCCCAAAATCGATGGTATTGCTCCACCCAATCGGAGACGTCCCGAAGCGGCCTGGCTTCGAGCCGACAGGGCCGCCACTGCGCGTGACGCCCACGGGTGATGAGACCGGCGCGCTCCAGCACCTTGAGGTGCTTGGTGACGGCGGGCGCGCTGATGGAGAACGGCTCGGAGAGATCCTTGACCGACGCTTCACCGGAGGCGAGGCGCGCGAGGATCGCGCGGCGGGTCGGGTCGGCAAGAGCCGCGAAGGTGGCGCTGAGTTGATCGTGAGACATCTTAAATACCCTGTTCATTAATTAACCGAACGGTGAATTATAAAAGACAAATGGACGTTTGTCAAATATTTTTTTCTGACCGCTCTCGGATCCCGGTGGACGCCGCCTTGGGATCGAGCAGTCCTCGATCCCAGGACGGTTATTCCGGCCTTAACTCATTGACCGGCCGGACCTCAACGCCCCCGATACGCGCCGACGGGATCTTGGACGCCAGACGGATCGCGTCGTTCAGGTCCGTCGCTTCGATCAGATAGTAGCCGCCCAGCTGCTCCTTCGTCTCCACAAACGGACCGTCCGTGATGGAGACGCTCCCATGACGCACCCGTATGCTGGTGGCCGTTTTGACGGATTGCAGCGCATTCGCGGAAAGGCCGCGCCCGGTGCTTTCGAGCTCGGCTTTATAAGCCAGAGCGTCGTCCACCAGCGCGTCGTACTCGGCCTGCGTGAGAGCCTCCAGCGATCCTTCTTCATGGTAGACCAGGCACAGATATTTCATGCTCCCCCCATTTTCCTCCGGCGCGCCCGCCGTGGATTGCTCTTACACGGATTAGTCGCGCGGCGAAGCCCCAAATCGACAATTGTTTTGAAAATCGCAAAAAATATTTTTTGAGCCGTTTCCAATACGCAAAAAAGCCCGCGCCAAATGAGGCGCGGGCGAGTGACCGATGTCGTTGTGCGTGTCCGGGTGTTAAAGGCCCCAGATGCCGCCATAGTAGCTCATATTCCACAGGGTGTTCGTATTTTGCAGCGAGAACGAACTGCCGGGAACGTACGACCAGGCGAGCATTCCGTAGTAGCCCTTGTTGTTGGCGTCGTTGCAGAAGTTGTCCACGAAGCTTTGATCCTGAGCCGCCGAATAGTTGGCCCAGCCGCTCCCCGCGTTCGGACCGTACTCGCCCATAAAGAGCGGCGCGTTGCCGACATTCGCCGGCGTCACCGTAATCGGGATCGTGTTCGTGCTGTAGACATGGCAGTCGTAGAAGTCGAAGCCAAGGCCGCCCAGCGTTGTCCAGAAGTTGTAGATCAGCGCGTTGGGCTGATCCGTGCTCATGGTGACCCAATTCCCGGAAATGCTGTGCAGCGCGACACGGCCGTCGTTGCCGAAGTTGCGGAGATCGGGCCAGCTCAGGCCCGAATAGTTGCATTCGTTCATCAGGTCGAAGCAGCAGAGATACGGCTGGAGCGCCCGCGCCACCGGCAGCAGCGCATTGTTGATGAACTGCGATCGGTAAACGGTGGCGATATTGGGATGTTTTTGCACGTCTCCCGGCGCCAGGAACGTCACATAGACGTTGATGCCGTGATTGTTCGCGCGGCGGACAAAGTCCACCAGGTTGTTGATGAAGACCTGAGAAACGCCGGTGCAGGGGTTATCGCAGTTGTTTCCCTGGAACGACAGCCCGCAGAAATCCTCCATGGTCCAGATCCGCACAATGTTCATGTGCTTGCTCTGGATATCGGCGAAGTAGCCTTCCACCGTGGAGGCGTTGTAGTTCGGGCCGTAACCAGGATAGAAAAAATCCATCCCGAAGTCCGCGCCGTAGGCCATCCACGGCATATTGACTCCAAACCAGCCGGGGCTGGCCTGCGCCTGCTTGGGAGTGCCGACCGTCATTGCAAGAATTGCAATAGTTGCAATTAAAAACAGTCGTGCGGCATTCTTGACGCGATGCGACAGCGCAATCGTGTGTTCGTTCATTCGTTCCCCTATCCAGGCGATATCATCGCCGGCAAATACATCTGTTCAACAACTGTATCTTTAGAAACAATTATCTTTACGCCTGAAAGAAACAGAGTTTCCAAGTACAAATATAGCATACCTCCGTTCATCTGTCAATCAATTATTTCCCTCAGCAAGTAAATTCTCCCGCTCCTGCTAATTCGCCGGAATGAAGCGCCACTGCTGCTGGCAGCCGCCTCCGCCCCAGCTCCACAGGATCACTCGCGTTCCGTCGGCGCCGGAGCACCCATTGCCGTCCAGAACGTCGTACGAGCCGTCGGATTTCGCCTGAGCCGTGCTGATGGAATAGGCTCCGCCCCCAGTCGGGTTAATGCGCCACGCCTGGCAGGGGCCGCCCCAGTAGTCCCAGAGTTCGAGCTGGGTTCCATCGCCGGGCGAACAGCCAGTGCAGTCGAGCGAGCGGCCGACACTGCCGTCGGGGTTGATGGTGCGGATGGCGTATGTGCCGTCGCCATTGCCGTGAACGCTCCAGCGCTGGCTGTTCGTGTTCCAGGAGCCCCAGAGCTGAACGATCGTCCCATTCGTGTTGGCGGTATTGTAGCAGTCCAGCACGTCGCCGGTGGTCTGGGCCGCGATCTTATAGGTTCCGTCCGAGAGAGTTTGCGACGCGCCGGAGCCGATCAGCGGAGCGAGCAGCGGCTGGAGCACGCTCTGCTTGTTTGTATTGACCGTGTTCCAGTCGTCCTGAAGAATGCCGCCGGTGTCGCCCGAGTTGGGATTCCAGCACCAATAGGTAAAGCTGAGCTGATTGGCGGCGATGTAGCTGGCGATGGAGGAGAACCACTGCTGATCCGACGTCGTTTGATCCAGCGTTCCGAATTCGCCGATCCACACCGGCGCGATGTTTTGCTTGGCGATATATCCCCAATGCTTGTCCCAGACACCAGGCAGATTGCTCGGATAGCTGGGATCGCTGAACCAGGGCTGCGAGCCGACGGTGCTGGGATAGTCATGCACGGAGTAGACAAGCTGGTTCGCGACATTCAGCTGCACCGGAGCCGACGCCACGCCTTCCAGGTTGCCGCCCCACCAGTAGCCATCTCCATTGAACTGTTCGATCCCTTCCACAAAGATCAGCAAATGCGGATTGATCGCCTGGATCGCGTCGCCGCACCGCTGCGCCGCCAATCGCCAATCCGTGGTTTGACTGCCGTCGCCCCATGTCGATGGGCTGTGCGGCTCATTGTGCAGATCGCAGCCGATCACCGTGTCGTTGCCGTGATATCGGCCGGCGAGCATCTGCCAGTCGCTGATCCAGCGCTGCTCGGAATACTGGCTGGTGTACCAGAGCGCGGACTGCGCGTTCGAGTCCGGCCGATGCCGATCCAGAATGACCTTGAGACCCCGCGCCTGACAGTCGGCGATCAGCTTGTCTAAAATTTGGATCGGCGTCAGCCCCTGCAAGTCCGGGTTCTGTCCGAAGTCGATCCCATTGGGCGCGCTGCCGGCGTCAAACATCTGACTGCAAAACGGCACGCGCAGCGTATTATATCCCAGTCCCTTGATCTGATCCAGCATGGACGACATCGACCGCGCCCAAAGCCCATGGGGACAGTAGTTGGTGGTCTCAAAGCCAAACCAGTTGATGCCGGTGATCCGAACAGCGTTGCCCTGAGAATCCAGGATCCGGGCTCCGCTGGTGTGCAGATAATTCTGCGCATGGGCGGCGGGAGAGCCCAGAATAGCAATTCCAGCGATAGCAACGACAGGCAATAGACCCGAGCGGAGCTTACGTGACGGAGGGAGGTGAGTGAGCATCATTGTTCCTTTCACGGAGCGGGAGAGATCAAGATCGCAATAGTCTCAACAAATCAGAAACTGTGTTTCTGATCACTTTCCCATTATAGTGATCGATGGGGCATCCGTCAACAAGCAAGCGCGGTGGGTTATTGATCACCGGGCAATGAATTACCCGGCTGGGGGCGCTTCGCGCCGACCGTCCGTACCGGACGGAAGAGATAAGAAACGCAAGCGATCACACTCTTCCGTCCGGTACGGACGGTCGGCGCGAAGCGCCCCCAGCCCCGTATTTCAATGCGGGGTCAAAAAAGCCCTCGTCCCCCTATGAATCGCTACACGAGCGACTCACCCTCACTCAACAAACGCAACTTTTCTTCGAGAAATCGCCGTTCCGGCCCTTGTTGCGTCAGTTTCAGCGCGCGTTCGTAGGCCCCCCGGGCGTCGGCGGTTCTTCCCAATCGCCGGCAGAGCTCCGCGCGGGCGGAGTGCGCCAGGTAGTAGTCGTCGAGGTCGCCGCGTTCCAGAATGGCGTCGATCAGCGCCAGGCCGGCCTCCGGGCCGCTGCGCATCGCGACGGCGACGGCGCGGTTGAGGTCGATGATGGGCGAGGGGGTAACGCGCGCCAGAATGTCATAGAGAGCGACGATCTGGACCCAATCCGTTTCGGCGGCGGAGCGCGCCTCGGCGTGCACCGCCGAGATCGCGGCCTGGAGGGTGTAAGGTCCGAAACGCCGGGACATCAGCGCCTGCTCCACCAGCGCGCCGCCCTCGGCGATGCACTCTTTGTCCCAGAGCGAGCGGTCCTGGTCTTCCAGCAAGATCAGGTCGCCCTGCTCGGACGTGCGGGCGGCGCGGCGCGACTCGTGCAGCAGCATCAGCGCGAGCAGCCCCAGGACCTCCGGCTCCGGCAGAAGGTCTTTGATCAGGCGGGCGAGACGGATCGCCTCCCCCGAAAGATCGGCGCGCGTCAGCGACTCGCCGGACGAGGCGGAGTAGCCCTCGTTGAAGACCAAATAGATGACGTGGAGCACGACATCGAGCCGCTCGGGCAGGTCTTCGGGCGACGGCCCCTGGTAGGGGATCTTCGCGTCGCGGATCTTGGCCTTGGCGCGCACGATCCGCTGGGCGACGGTCGTGGGCGCGGTGAGAAAGGCGCGGGCGATCTCTTCGGTCGTCAGGCCGCAGACTTCGCGCAAGGTCAGCGCCGCGCGGGCGTCCGGCGCCAGGGCGGGATGGCAGCAGGTGAAGATGAGACGCAGCCGGTCGTCCTCAACACCCTCCTCTTCCCACACGATCGCGGTCGCCTGCGTGTCGGCCTCGACCCGTTCGGCGAGCGCCGCCAGCGAGGCGTCGAACCGCGTGCGGCGGCGCATCGCGTCGATCGCTTTGAAGCGGCCGGTGGTGACAAGCCATGCCCTCGGGTTTGCCGGAATCCCGTCGCGCGGCCACTGCTCCAGCGCCGCCGCGAAGGCGTCCTGCACCGCTTCCTCGGCAAGGTCGAAATCGCCGATCAATCGAATCAGAGTCGCAAAGACGCGGCGCGAATCGGATCGATGGATCTCCCCCACCGTCCCCCGAATCTGCCGGATGATCTCTTCGCTGACGAACGGCGATTCCTCGCCTGAGGCGCGTTTCACTTGGCGTACCTTTCCGCGGCGCGCGCCTTCGCCTTGACTGCCTCTTCCTCCCGGTTCTTCGGCGGCGCATTCGATTCCAGAGCGGCCAGAAGCTGCGCGGAAACCCGGGCGATCTCCCCCACCGCCGCCTCAAACGCGGCCTCATTGGCTTTGGACGGCTTCGAAAATCCGCTGATCTTGCGGACATACTGAATCGACGCCGCCTCGATCTCATCCGGGGTCACCGGCGGTTCAAAGTTAAACAAAGTCCGAATATTTCGACACATTCCGCGCAGCCTCCATTCGACGCTCAAATACGGCCAAAAGCACAACCGTACATAAGTTCGATACAAGGGCTTCTGTCTCCTTGTTTTGCAGCAAAAAAAATTTCTCGTGAAACGCACGGCTTTCGGTCCCACAGCTGAAGTAGCGGGACCGGCTTGGGAAACGCAAATCCGCCATACCTTCATCGCGGGACATTCAGGAGAAAGCATGGAAAGCGGCTTGACGAAAACTCGCTTCGCCACTATAATAAGTTTACCGTTGCAATTTTGATAAAACCGATCAAATTCATTCCGAGGATCTTCGCCTTGCCCATTATCGTCACCTCTCAAGAGGTCACAGCCACGCCAATCAGCGACCGCCTGTACGGACACTTTATCGAGCTGGGCTATGGCGTTCAGGTCGAGCCGATGTGGTCGGAGATGTTCTTCAACCGCAGCTTTGAGCCGTTCACGCCGTATAAGTGGATCAACAAGGAGTGGTACGATCTCTGGCTCGATCCCAAACACCCGGAGAAGGGCTACAAGACCGATTGGAGTCAGGAAGACTGGCATCACTCAGGTTACGAGCACAATCCCTGGTTCGCCGTTCCCGGCGATGAGGGGCCGTTGGAGATCACGGACGAATCCACGTTTATTCTCCCGCGTTCGGCAACTCTTGATATTGAAATCGGATTGACGAGTGAAGGCGCGCGCCATGGCGAGACGTGTTTGAAGGTCGTGAATGGAGAAAGCGAGGCGTGGGGCGGCTTCGCACAGGCTGGGAAAGTCATTCAGAAAGAAGCGGGATACAAGTTTCGCGGCTTTCTCAAATCGGATACTCCCGGAGCGCATGCCGAGGTTCGGATCTACGCACAGGGCGACTGGGCCGCTCCCCTCTTCACCGCGCCGGTCGGCCCGATTGGCGAGGAGTGGGAGGAGTTCTCCTGCACGTTCCACAACAAGGTCTATGAAGGGCGTGCGGTCTTCAGCCTCTGGATCGCTCCCGGCGCAACCGTCTATACCGACTGTTTTTCGCTCATGCCAACGAACACCCGGCATGGCTGGCGGCCGGAGGTGGTGGAAGCGGCGGCCCGCATCAACCCCAAGGTCATTCGATGGCCCGGCGGCTGCTTCGCCTCGTTTTACAACTGGCGCGATGGGATCGGACCATACGATCAGCGCAAGCCTCAGCCCTCTTATTTCTGGGGAGGGCAGAACGCCAACGATGTGGGGACGGCGGAGCTTGCGACCTTCGCGAAGATGCTCGGCGCGGATTCCATGATCTGCGTCAACCTCCACCACCCCACGAAACAGTTCTATGAAGTCTACTGGAATGACGAATCCAAAGGACCGCATGGCTTCGACTTCCCCCACTTCGCCGATCCCGCGCAGGGCGCGCGCGAAGCGGCGGACTGGGTGGCGTACTGCAACCTGCCCGTCGGCGCGCATCCGATGGCGGATCAGCGCGCGGAGCACGGCTATCCGGAGCCGTTTGGCGTGCGCTTCTGGGAGATGGACAACGAGTCACTTCGCTGGTTCACCCCAACAGCTTATGCCGAGGCCGTCGCCGCATATTCGCAGGCGATGAAAGCCGTCGATCCCAGCATTCAGATCGGCCTGATCACCTATGGCGAGGAGTACAAAAAGCAGATCCCCGAGATGCTCGCCATTGCCGGCGCACATGTCGATTTTCTCGCCGACCGCGCCTGGGGCGAGGCGCAATTGCTGGCGGTGCTGGAGCCGATGCGCGCCTACAACGCCGCCTGCGGGACCACGATCCGATATTGCGACACCGAATGGCTGGCGCATCAGGACGAGCCCGACGCATTCAACCATGTCGCGAGCGACGCCTGGACGGGCGAAACAAAATCCTATCGCTTCAGCAAGTGGCGTTACGCGATGAACATCTTCCGCAACTTTTTGATGTGGCGGCGGCAGGGCGGCGACGTGCTGTTCGTCAACTTCAACAATTTCGCCAACACGCACTCGCAATGCGTCATCGACACGCCCAAGGAAGGCGCCTATCTCACGGCGGCCGGCCACGTCTTCGAGATGATCTCCCGCGCCCCCGCCGCCTGGCCGCTCGCCTTAGATGGATACACGGTTGATGCGAAGGCAGACTATCAAGTCCAGGCGGAGTGGGATCTGGGACGCGAGCGCCTGGTGCTTTCGATCGTCAACATGGCCGCCGAGCCGCGCTCGGAGACGTTTGATCTGACGCCTCTGGAGCGTGTGTTCACGAACGCCCAATTATCCCAGCTCGCGGCGAACAGTCTGACGACGATGAATACGCTCGAACACCCCGACATGATCCGGCGTCTCGATAGCGAGCGAGGCTCCGTCGGCGTCTCGTATTCGCTCGATATTCCCGCATACAGTCTCACCCAGGTCATACTCGCCGCCGAGTAAGAAAGCGATCTATGCAAGACAGGTTTCCAATCCGCCGCCTCGCGAGTACGCTCGCGCTGCTCGCCGCCGGCGCTCTCGTCGCGCCCCAAGCCAAAGCGCAGACACTCCGGCCGATCGCGCCGGACACATGGACCGCGACCGACGCGCTGGGCCGCTCCATGCCGGTCGGCGCAGGAATCCCCGCGCCGCGCAAGAACCGTTATGTCGGGATCTTCTATTTTCTCTGGCACCATGGGCCGGGCAAAAACGAGCTGTATGACAACACGAAGATTCTCGCCGATCCCGCGCATCCCTTCGGACCAAAGTTCGCGTTCCATTGGTGGGGTGAGCCGGCGGTCGGCTACTTCCTGTCGTCCGACGCCTGGGTGCACCGCAAGAATCTCCAGATGCTCGGCGACGCCGGCGTGGACGTGATCTTCTTCGACGTGACCAACGCCTTCACCTACCCCGAGATCGTCAAGACGGTTTGCGACACCGCTGAGCAGATGCGCGCCGAAGGGACAAAAACACCGCAGATCGCGTTCATCGTCCATGCGGCGCCCGGCGCGACAACCAATCGACTGTACGACACGTTTTACTCCAAGGGACTTTACAAAAATCTCTGGTTTCAATGGCAGGGCAAGCCGCTGATTCTGGGGAATCGCCAGGAGAAGACGCCCGGCGATTCTCCTCTCTCCGACGCGGCGAACCAATTTTTCACATGGCGCGAATCGTGGGCCTGGGATCCCGGCCAGGATAAGTGGCAGTGGATGGATAAGTATCCGCAGAAGCCCGCGTGGCACGCAGACCCGCAAAAGCCTGAGCAGATCTCCGTGTCCATCGCAGGCCACCCAATGGATACCCTGGGCCGCAGTTATCGCAGCGCCGAGACCTGGGGACAGGGCGCGGAGCCGACGGTGGACGATCGGTATCGGGTCTCGACCAGCGCCGACGGCATCCAGTTCGCCCAGCAGTGGAAGCGCGCATTGGCGGTCGATCCCGAGTTCATCTTTATCACCGGATGGAACGAATGGATCGCCCAGCGTTTTCTGGACGGCGGTCCCACGCTCTACGCCGGCCGGCCGCGCACGCCGGGAACAACCTTCTTCGTGGACGCCTTCAATGAGGAGTTCAGCCGCGACGCCATGCCCATGAAAGGCGGCTACGCCGATAACTACTACATGCAGCTGGCGGAGAACATCCGCAAGTTCAAAGGGGCCGCCCCGCAGCCAATAGCGCACGGATCGAAGACGATCTCCGCGCCTGGCGCCTTCGCCGCCTGGCGTGATGTCCAGCCGCGCTTTCTGGACGCGGTTGGCGACACCACGCACCGCGACAGCGACGGCTGGGGCGCCCATCACTACACGGACACCAGCGGACGCAACGACATCACTTCGGCCAAAGTCGCGTGCGACGCCAAAAATATCGCCTTCTATGTCCACACCCGCGCGGCCCTCACGCCGTACACGGGCAAGAACTGGATGCAGCTCTTGATCGACGCCGATTCCAATCCAAAAACCGGCTGGAACGGCTACGATTTCGTCGTCAACAGCCGTGTGCTGAGCCCGGGCAAGACAACGCTGAAGCGCCTTTCTGACAGCAAGACATGGACCGTCCCTTACCGCGCCGCCGGAAACGAGATGCAGGTGGTCATCCCGCGCGCGCTGCTCGGCCTCACGAACACCCGGATAACATCGTTTGATTTTCACTGGGTAGACAATGCCCCGATTGGCGGCGAGATCGCCGACTGGTGGTACGTGGGCGACAGCGCTCCCGACGGGCGCTTCAACTATCATTATCGCAATCGCGCCTCGTCAGAAGCCGGCGAATAAATTCGCGCCTACAAGTACGGTCGTCCCCCTCCGGGGACTTCAGAGCCTACGGCATCTTAAGAAGCGCCTTCGGCGCAAAATCTGAACCCGCGCAGGCGGGTGGCCGTACTTGTAGCCGCGAATTTATTCGCCAGGCATGTGCGGAACGCGCAATATTTCACTTACTCAACGGACTGCTAGCACTTCTCTTTTTGACAGGACACAAGTACGTCATGATCGCGAATAATCCCAATCCCACCGATACGATCGAGGAGGAGCGAATCCCGGATCCGGCGCGCCTGCGCTGGGGGCCGGTCGGCCTGCTCACGCTGATCCTGATCGTACTCAACACCGGCTGGATCGCGAACTCCGAGATGAAGACCAACGTAACCGAGATCACCATCTCGACGCTCTTTCTCGGGATTGCGTTTATTCTGTTCTGCGCGACGATGCTCAACCTGGCGGCGCGCCGGGTCTTCGGCCCGCGCGGCGCTTTGAACCAGGTGGAGCTGATGATGCTCTACTCGCTGACATCGATGTCCAGCGTCGTCGCCGGCGTCGGCCATATGGGGTTCTTCACGCCGTTTCTGTCGAACGTATTCTGGTACGCCAAGCCCACCAACAACTTTCAGCAGATCTGGCCGCTGCTCCCTTCCTACATCGGGCCGCGCGACCACGAGATCCTGCGCGGGTTCTACGAAGGACACTCCACGTTCTTTCGGCCGGAAGTGATGCGCGCCTGGTCGGGGCCGCTGTGCGTCTGGAGCATCTTCTTTTTGACCCTGCTCTGGACCACGCTATGCCT
Source organism: Capsulimonas corticalis (assembly GCF_003574315.2). Lineage (GTDB taxonomy): Bacteria > Armatimonadota > Armatimonadia > Armatimonadales > Capsulimonadaceae > Capsulimonas > Capsulimonas corticalis. The sequence continues at coordinate 7,631,298 of NZ_AP025739.1, forward strand.
CGCCGCCATCGTGCGCCGGCGCTGGGAGGAGGATGAGCATCTTCCATTCCCCGTGGTCGCGCTGCCGCTGGAGATGACGCGCGAGGGCGCTCCCATCTACCGCAACAAGCTGCTCTGGGGCGGCTTCGCCATCCCCTGCTTTTTGCATTCACTCAATTCGCTCGCCAGCATCGTTCCCGCACTGCCGTCGCTGCCGATCAATACGGCGGTCAGCCTGACCGTCGGCCTGCCGCGCCCCTGGAGCGCGCTCGATCCGACCTTCGGCGGAATCCATGCGGCTGGCATTGGCTTTGGGTATCTGATCAACAGCGACGTACTGTTCTCCATGTGGTTCTTCTATCTGCTGCGCAAGGCGATGAACGTCTGGGGGCTGCTGCAAAACTGGCGCGATCCCGGCCAGGGCCAGATGGGCGACGGAGCCCATCAATTCCCATATACGAGCTATCAGGCGTGGGGCGCGTGGATGGCCCTGGGCCTGGCTATGCTGTGGCAAGGGCGCGTCTACTTCGGCGCCTATTTCCGGCGCGCCTTTCGGGGCGATCCGTCCGGACGCGACATTGGCGAGCCGATGACCGCGCGCACCGCCGTGGGCGGCTTCACACTGGGATTCCTCGCGCTCTGCGCGTTTGTCTGGTCGAGCGGCGGGTCGTGGTGGCTGCCGGTCGTCTTCTTCACGATCTACATGCTGATGATGCTGGCCCTCGCCCGTCTGGAAGCGGAAACCGCCGTCCCGTCCCCGTTCCTCGCCTGGATCGCGCCGCAAAGCATGCTGACGACGGTGCTGGGATCTGCGAACCTCGGGCGCATGGACTCGGTGCATGTCGGGATGCTTTCGTGGTTCAACTCGGACTACCGCGCGGCGGCGATGCCCCACCAGCTCCAGGCGTTCGTCGGCCAGCGCCGCGCCGGAGGCTCCATGCGCGCCCTGCCCCTCGCCCTGATGCTCGCGGCCGCGTTCGCGCTGGTCTGCGCCCTGCTCTGGGACTTGCAGCTCTACTATGTCAACGGCGCCGAGACCGGGAACGTCAACCAGTGGCGGATCACGATGGGAACGACTCCCTGGTCGGATGTCGATAAGTGGCTGCATGCTCCGGAAAAGGCCGACAGCGGGGCCCTGATGGGCATGGCCGCCGGCGCGGCGATCACCGGCATCCTGTCCTTCCTGCGCGGCCGCTTCGTCGGCTTCCCGCTTACCCCCGCCGCCTACGTGCTGAACACCTCCTGGGCCAACGACCTTTTCTGGCTGGACATGTTCATCGCCTGGGTCTGCAAAACCGCGATCCTGCGCTACGGCGGCATGCGCATCTACCGCCTCATGTTGCCCCTCTTCCTGGGCCTGATCCTCGGCGACTTTATCACCGGCGCCTTCTGGAGTATCGTCGGCGTCTTCATGCACGCTTCGCTATTCCGGACGTTCTCGACGTGATCCGGACCCAAACTTCGGCGCGCAAACACGCAATCCCAAAACAAAAGAGCCTCCCCGAAATCTCGGGGAGGCTCTTTGTTTTGGAAGCGTGGAGCTAGATCGGGCTGAAGGTCACCGCAAAGTTATTAGGAGCAGAGCCAACGGTGGAAGATCCTGCCGCGTTGCCGCATCCCGTCTGATCCGTGTTCGCATTGGCGGCAGTCCCGCCAGGAGAAACCGTCCCTGGGCGAATATACTTCGCATGACCATCCGCCAGCGCATAGTTCGCACCGTCCGTGTGGCGCGGCGTGGGGTTGGCGACGCCGTAACCGCCGGAATTGAAGCCGCCAATTCCCACATTCCGCCCTAAAAGCCCTGTCGCATAGACAGCCCTTCCACCATTCGTTTGATCGATCCAACCGGAGCCGCAGTCGTTTCCGTGACCGCCAGGCGAATCATTTTCGGCGGGATTGGTCGGGTCAGTCGGCGCATTCGTCACTTCATAGAGCAGGACGGTGCTTGCCGGCGCGTTTGTGCTGGCAAGCGTTCCCGCCGACCCGCCGCCGTCGAGATTTCCATTGAACGCATAGGAGATCGGGACATCATGTTCGTTCAGCCCCAGATGGTTCGTCGTGTCCGACGTGGGATCGTCAGGACACTTAAAGACGCCGGTGCTTTTGATGTAAGGATAGACACGCCCCGCCCACCCACGACCTTCGTGCACGCCCATGCCGGGACCATCCGTGTAGGCAAATTGGTTGCCCCAGGGATAGGTTTCATCGTTATCTTGAGTGTATTGTGTAAAGCCAAGCGCCAGTTGCTTTTCATTACTAAGACAAGATGTCTGCCGCGCCTTCTCACGCGCTTTGGCGAAGACCGGGAACAGGATCGCCGCAAGAATTGCAATTATTGCAATGACAACGAGTAATTCAATAAGTGTGAAACCAGCCGCCTTCGGCTTTGCTTTGACAACAAGATCGGTCATGAAATTCCCTCCAGGATGCGAAAATAAATTCAAAAGTGCGCCGCCGGCAAGATATCGCCGGCGCCAGGCAATTAGTTTTACCGATCACATTATAAAACGAAACATTGTTTCTGTCAAGGAATATTTTTGACTGTTAGGAGGCAAGAGCGACTCCCTCGGGAAGTCCCAAAACGGTTTCAACGCCGCCGTCGATTCCCAGCGTATGCGAGACGTGGATGAGGCCGTGCGGCGTGGGGACCGATCCGCGCGCATATTGCAAATTCCCAAGGTTTGGTTTTATCGATACTTGCGCGAACCCGGGCGCGGCGGGCGTGACGCCGAGGACGTGCTCCATGAGCCATGCGGTGGGGCCGGCGGCCCAGCCATGGCAGAGGCTGTGGCGCAGCCCCTTGTAGCAGAAGTCGCCGTACTCGGCGTGGATGTCGTGTTTGCCGGGCTGCGGCAGTTCGTCGATGCGTGTGGCGTTTTCGGCCCACTCGATATGGAAATCCTCCCAGAAGGCGGTCGCACCCAGGTCCAGCATGGCCCCCCAATAGGACCGAAGCAGATCCAGGCCGCCGGCGACGTCGCCGGCCTGGGCGCGGGCCTGGAGGATGTAGTAGCCGTAGAAGGTGGAGAGGTTGCGGTCGGGATCGCGCGCGAGGATGGCGGCGTTGGTCGCCTCGGCGTCCGCGAGGCCGGCCAGGACAAGGAGCGCGTTCGCCTGTTTGCTGACGGTCGGGATCGTGGGACACGCTTCGACACGGGCGGCGACGGCGTTCGCGCGCGCGGCGGCTTCGGATTCGCCGACGATGACGCAAAGCTCGGCGCCGGCGCGCAGGGCGAGCGCGGTCATGGCTTGCAGGCCGGCGTCGGTGGCGGTGGGGTCGACGCTCGTCGGCCACTCCAGAAACCGCCCGCCGTCCAGATGCTCGCGGCCCTCGGCATCGACTTTGGATTCGACCAGCGCCAGCAGGTCCAGCAGATACGCGCGCTGCTGCTGGAGGTAGGCGAGATCGCCGTGATAGCGATACCAATCGCGCTGAATGATGATCCACCAGAGGGAGTACGACGAAATGCCGTTCATCCATTCGGGCAAGGGAGTTTCATCGCGAACTTTGTCCAGGCTCGCCGGGACGATCGGATGCGCGCCGTGGATCGCGCTCACCACCATCGTCTCGGGGTGCATGTCGCCGATCCAGACCAGACGGTCGCGCTTGATTCCATCCCAGAGATGATCCTGCATGCACAGATGCACCGTGCGAGCGCCGACGCGCCATATCTCATTGATCCGCTCGTCGCTGCACTCGAACGCCCCCTGATACTCCAGGTCGTACTCCAGCGCAATCGCCGTCACCTGACGCAAGATCAGCGGCGCATCGGTATCCAAGAGATCGATACGGACGAACCGAAATCCGGTGTCGCCGACATCCGTTCGCCCGAACCACGCGGCCTTAATTTCCCAATCGTGGGTGGCGTGATCGGGAGTCGTCTCCCCCATCGCCTCGCTGACGGATTCGCCAAATCGCACGCGGACGCGCACCGAGCGAGCGGCCGGCGAATTGGGAACGTCCAGGCGAACGCCGCCGTGCAGTTCGCGGCCGAAATCCAGGAGAATCGCGGCCGGCGCATCGCCGCCTGGCGAGAGCGTACAGGCGGTGAGGTCGTCGCTCAGGAGATTTTGGGAGCCGGCGACACCAGCCTCCGAAATCCAGACAATTCGCGTCGGCGCGATAAAACGGCGGCGGCGGGGATCGAGAATACCTTCCACGTGATGGTTGCCTTTGTTCTATATGAATATAATGAAAGTGCGGCCGGCGATTTCAATCGCCGGCCGCTTTCTTGGACGCTCTTGTGAAGCGATACCAGTCCAGGCTGAGCAGCCCCACGCCGGCGACGGAGCCGTTCGCGCGCAGATACAAATCGTGCACGCCGGACACAACGCCGAGCGCATATGTGCGGGTGCGCCAGGTTTGCCCTCCGCCGGTATTGGGGACGGCGAACGTGGAGAGATCGGGGCTGTCCAGGCGATCCAGATGGAGTGAAATCTGGGCGCCATTGACAGGCGATGCAACACGGACCGTCATCTGAGATGCGCCCGCGCCGAAATCGACGCCCGTATACTTCACCCAATCTCCGGCTTTCATCGGACCGACATCCACGCCGCCTTCGGAGCATGGCTCGGTCGCCACGGCGTGCGGGCCTTCGGGAACGTCACTGCCGCCGAGCGTCTCCGCTTCGTTTCGCACGTACGGATCGATGGGAACGAGTTGCGGCGGCCCGGCCTTTGTCCAGACGAGGGGCTGAATCGCGCCGTCCGCTCCGAATGACATGAGATCGACATTCACGCTGCGCTTGAAGCCTGGATTGATGTGTCCCGCCGATTGTCCGGCGTCGTGGTAGACACAGTACCACTTCCCTTTCCATTCCAACTGCGATCCGTGGATATTGCCCACCCAGGGCTGCGACTCCTGTGTCCGCGTGAAGTGCCCCCGGTAAGTGTAAGGCCCCATAATCGCCTTGGCCGTGGCATAGTCGTAGTATTGCCCGTTGCCCCCGTCGCCGCTGCCGCCCTTCATAAAGGCGGGATAGGTAAGATAATACAGCCCGCTCCGCTTGAAGATCCAGGGGCCTTCAAAGAAATGATCGCAGCCGGCAAGCGCCGTCGCCTTCCCGTCCAGATGCTTCATATCCGGCGTCAGTTTCGCGATCTGGGGCGCGCCCGCCGCCCAGAGGAGATACGAAACGCCATCGTCATCGGTGAAGACCGCAGGGTCGATCCCGTTCACGCCTTCGATCGGCTCGGCCTCCGGCGCAAATGGGCCGCTCGGAGATTTGCTGACGGCGACGCCGACCTTGAACTCATATTTCCCGGTGGCGTCGGCCGGAAAGTAGAGATAATACCGGCCGTTCTTGTATCCGCAATCGGGCGCCCAGAGATGCCCTTTCGCCCAGGAAATATCCGCGATCTTCAGCGCGACGCCGTGATCGCGCCAGTTCTGGAGATCGCGCGTGGAGTAGACATGGTAATCGTTCATGTCGAACTCTTTGGCGTCCTTGCGGTCGTGCGAGGCGTAGAGATACATTCGGCCGTCGAAGATATGGGCGGACGGATCGGCGGAATACTCCGTCGTGATGATCGGGTTGTCGGCCCAAACAGCATGTACGGCCGATATTGCGAACACTGTGATGGCGATCAGCGCGGATTTCTTCTTCATGGGAGATGTCTTACAGGGCGCTGCGCGTCCCCTTTGGCCGTGCGGGTCTGTGTGTGCAGGCGAATGATCGTCACCGAGTTCGCGGGGAACGTGTAGTGGAAGTCCTTGCCGGCGTTCGCGATCTTCGTCGCCGCCGGGGCCACGGCGACGGGCGAGGTCAGATCGTTGGCGGCGGCGACATCCGGACGCGCCACAGTCACGGCTTCGGCTTGCTTGGCGATCTTTGCGGCGCCGGGCAGGGCAATGCTTGTGTCCTGCGGCGAGTTGAGAATATTGACGACCTTGAGCAACACATCGCCGCTTGTTTCCTCGCGGGTCGCGCCCACATAAAGGCTTTGCGGGAAGGGCTTGTCGTTGTCTTCGGGATGCTCCCGCGTGGTGTCCATCGTCGCCGGCGGACTCGTCGCATCGACGGCCAAATTGATGTCACCGCGATTCTCGCTCAGCGTCTTCCAAACATAGTATGACGGGGTGCCGAACGCCTTCTGCTGATCGAAATAGATCAGATTTGACGGCCACATCTTCTGATCGATTCGGCAGAACAGCGGCGCGTAGGAGGCCATCGCGACGACATCGCTGTTGCGCTCGAACCCGAGCATATAAACCGCTTCGCCCAGCGCCGCGCGCAGATTGTTGAACCCCTTGTCCGTACTGAACGCCTTGTCGTCGGTGACGGCGAACTCGCCGATATAGACCTTCGGCGCCTTGCGGTCGTAGGCGTCGTACTTGTGGAAGCGGTCGATGAAGCGTCCCGCCGTCTCGTAATAATGCTCGTCGACGATCTCCACGGGGCTGTCCTTGGGCACGCCTTCGGGGTTGCGCGTGGAGCCGACGATCAGGTGAATGTCGGGATACTTCGCGTGGATCTTCTCCTGGAAGATCTTGTAGCGCGGCGCATAGTCCGCCATCTCGCCGTCTTCGTTGCCGATCTCGATATATTTCAAATGGAACGGCTCGGGATGGCCGTTTGCCGCCCGCGCCTTCCCCCACTCCGAGTCGGCCGGACCGTTGGCGTACTCAATCGAATCCAGCGCTTCCTTGAGCAGCGGCGGAAACGGGCCGTCGTCGAACCGGATCCCGGCGCTGTCGCCATGGGTCATGCCGCAGTTCAGCACCAGCAGCGGCTCGGCATGAATGTCTTCGCACATTTGCAGCATCTCGTGGTAGCCGAAGCCGTCCGTGGAGCCGTACTGCCAGCGCGCGCCAGGAATGCCGGGCCGCTGCGCCACATCGCCCAGCGTCCTCAGCGGCCGCCAGGCTTCCTTCACTTGATACAATCCCTCGACAAAGCAGCCGCCGGGAAAGCGCACGAACGACGGCTTGAGATCGGCGATCATCTGCGCCATATCCTTGCGCAGCCCATTCGGCCGTCCCAGAAACGTATCGGCGGGAAAGAGCGAGACCATGTCCAGCCAGACGGTTCCCTTGCCCGTGAATCCCAGATCCAGGCGCGCCGTGGGATCGCTCCCCGTGGCGGTCAGCGTGACTTCCGACTTCGCCCAGGCCGGGCCAATATTCGCGACTTCACCCCTCGCGAGCGTCTTGCCGTCGTGCGAAACCAGGGTTACCGAGATGGGTCCCATAAAACCGTCGCCGCCGCGCCCATAAAGCGAGATTTTGTAGGACGCGCTCTTGCGCACGCTGAGACCGGCGCCCAGACGCTGCTCCGGGGCATGCCGCGCAGGCGCGAATCCGGCGTTCACCAGAGTCGCCGCGCCGCCACTGAGGGAAATTTTGAGCGCCGTCGGATTGCCGCCGTTCAGCGGCTGCGACTGATCGAGGGCCATCGTTCCATCGCCGCGCAGTTCCCAGGCGGGGATATTATTCGGATCGTCCAGTCGCGGCAGGATGCCCTGATTGAGCCGAATATCGTAACCAAACCCATTGCGAAATTCTTCAAACGACCGGTTTTCCAGCATCTCGGCGTATAGGCCGCCATCGCCCGCATGCTCGATCTCCTCATAGAAGATCCCATAAAGCATGGGACTGATCCGAGCGCCGGTTCGGTCAACATTGACCGTGATCCGCGCCGGAGCTTGCGCGTCTGCGGCGAACATGGGAAGCGCCGACGCCAGAGCCATCGTCATCAGGCCGGCGGAGCGAAGACGCGCGTTTCGCCGCGCGAAATTTTGTGTGAATGTCATCATGAGTTGTATTCAAACCAATCGAAGTCGGCGGGGGCCTGGCATGTCTGCCCGTTACCCGTGCTGTACAGGCCGAGGAATATCCCTGTCCAGGTGCTGGCGACTTCTGCGGCGATGAGCTGTGTCAGCCCCGCGCCGACGGGCGTCCAGTCTGACGCGCCGGCGGCGCGGAATGCGAAGGCGTACGCCGCAGGGTCGCCGGAGATGCGCAGTTCCAGCGGGCCGTCGGGCGCAATATAAAGATCGGATTCGTGCGTCAGGTCGCCTACGGTTTTATGCAGGCTCACCACCCGGCGACCGTCGCGACGCGTCACGCGCAGATCGTAACGATAGGCCGATGTCTGGAAGACGCTGACTCCGGCTTCCTCGTTGTCGCCGGCGGGCTCGAACTCCAGCAATGTGGAAGCCGTGAAGGTCAGATCTTTCTGCCGAAAGCCTACGAAGGCTGAGCCGGCGGGGGTGAAACCCGCCTGGCCGCGAAGCCGCACGTATCCGGGGCGCTCCCGAAGGTCGAGCACACCGGGCGTGGGAACGGCCAGTTGCGTCCATTGCAGGCCCAGATTCTCGGAATGGAAATCGTCGCGGCTCGGTTCGGGATCCCACGGGTAGAGCGTCGGCGTCGGCGAATCGATGGACAGTTCGCGCATCGCCTGTTTGTCGAAGACCGGCCAGCCGTCCACCCAATCGACGCGCGCCAAAAACGTCTCACGCCCCAGAATCGTCAACGAATCGTATGAGGCGTGCCGCGTCCCCAGAAACACCGCCCACCAAGTTCCGTCTGCGGCCTCGACCAGATCGGCGTGGCCCAGACTGCGTACGGGATGCCACCAGGCTTCATGCTGAGAAAGAATGGGGTTGTGCGGGCAGGGCTCAAATGGCCCCCAGGGACTGCGCGAGCGGGAGATCGTCTCCATGTGCAGGAACCGCGAACCGCCCTCGGCCTGCATGAGATAGTACCAATCGCCGATGTGATAGACGTGCGGTCCCTCGGCGTCGTCAGACACCATCCCCACCCCAAGCGATCGATATTCGGTCAGTAGCTTGCCCGTCTGGATATCGATCTCCGCCTGAATGACATCTTTGTGCTCGAAGCTGCCGCGCCGCGAATAGTACACCTTTCCATCGGTATCAAAGAGCAGACTGGGGTCGAACACTTCCTGATCGACCACGATGGGATCGGACCATGGTCCGGCGGGATCGGTCGCGGTGACAAAAAAGTTTCCGCCGCCATGGACATTGGTCGTGACCATATAAAATACGCCGTCGTGATAGCGCAGCGTCGGCGCATAGATCATCGGCGCGCCATTGGTTTGATCGGGCTGGAAGTGCGCGGGACGCGTCAGGCAGTGGCCGATCAAGCGCCAGTTCACCAGATCTTTGCTGTGGTGGATGGGAACTCCGGGGTAGAAGTTCATGGTGCTGGTGGCGAGATAAAAATCGTCGCCGGCGCGGCAAATCGATGGATCCGGGTTCATTCCACGGACGACGGGGTTCGTGTACGGCAAGATGGCTGTCCTTTAAGGAAATTCGGAGAAATGATGCGCTTCAAAATTGTGCTTCAGTCGGCGCTCACGGAAATCGTCTGGCGCGTCCAGGAAGGAGTGCGGCGCTGAAACGCGCCGTCTTCAAAGACCAGCGGGTCGATGACAAGGCGGGCGGCGTTGTTGGCGTCCCCGTGCCGATATCCATGGCAACTGATCCAGAGCCGCCCGTCTGGCCCATCAAACGGGGATCCGTGTCCGACTTCCGTCCAGGGAATTTCGGCGTCCTGCGTATAAGTATTTCCAAAGCGATTCGCCCATGCGGGAGATTGCGCGCCGTAAATGGGATTGCCGTTGTGCTTTGTCCAAGGCCCCCAAATGCTCGCGGCCGTGGCGCAGCCCACTTCGTAGCCTCGCCCCCAGGATGAATAGAACAGATAGTAAACGCCGTCGCGCTTGAGCACCGCCGGGCCTTCGATCCCGACATCGCCGCCGCCGTCCCACTCCCCGGACACGCCCGGCTCCAGAATCCGAACGGGCGGGCCGGCAAGTTCAGCCGTCGCCAAATCAAGGCGCGCCACACTCAAATACGCGATCTGCCGTTGCGGATCCTCATTGCCGCCGGACAGAAACACATAGACAGCGCTGTCGTCATCCTGAAACAGATGCGCATCGTTGCCCGCCGCCAAAGGCCGCTCCACCGTCAGATTCGTATAAGGGCCTCGGATATCATCCGCGACAGCCAGGCCGACGCATTGCGGCCGATTCGGCGTCTCGAAGGGGCAGTTATACGTCAGCCAAAACCGACTGTTGATCGCCCGGATCTCCGGTGCCCAGAACCGATGACGAAACCAGCGAGTGTGATCCGGCGCCAGCAATGTCCCTTCCAGCGTCCAATCCCCAAGATCCGTCGACGACCAGAGTCGCACGCCAGGATTCTGTCCCATGCTTTCCCAAAACGGCCAGCTCGTGCCGGTAAGATAGTAAATATCTCCCACACGAGTGATCTGCGGGTCGCGAATGGGATCGGCGTTGCTGGGGTTCCGCCACGAAAACTCCGCCGGCAAAGATCGCAACGGCGCCAGCCCCGCCGTCAGATTTCGATCATCTTTGAGAATTGTATCCGTCAACGCGACCCTCTATTCGCCGGCGACGGCGTCCGCCAGGCTCTTGATCGATTTTACCAATTTTTGATTGGTTATATGATTCAAATTATAGTGGGGTTTTAATCCGGTGTCAAGTAATTATTGCGATTCGAATTTTGGGGCACGGCAATTGGGAAGAAGCTCACAGAAATCAAAGGCGGCCGGCGGTTAATGTATTTTGCGCCCTTAATAGCGCAACCGGTCGACGTCAGAAGGCCAGCGAATGAATTCGCGCCTATCAGTACGGTCGCCCGCCTCGTGGGTTACATTATCCTTGACGATACCATCTGTTTGAAAGTCCCAATATCAGGCGGTATTGTAGACGATGATGTAGTCCGCGCAGGCGGACTTTTGCGCACTTGCCAGGCGCGGTTTTAACCGCTGGCCGCCTTATTGGCGGCGACATTGGGCTTAAACGGGGGTTTGGGCGCGGTCGCTGCGGACCAGCAGCGGGACTGGGAGGATGTAGGTTTGTGAGGGAGACTGACCGGATTCAATGGCGTCAAGGAGCATTTCGCAGGCGATCTCGCCCATTGCCTCGAAATCGGGGGCGGTGGTGGAGAAGGCGGGCTGGAAGTGGCGGGACTGTGTGTTGTTGTCGAAGCCGACGACGGTGATCTGATCGGGGACCGAGACGCCGCGCTGGGCCAGATACTGGATCACTTCCACGGCGAGCGGATCGTAGGCGGCGACAATCGCGGTAGGGGGCGACGCCAGCGCCAGCATCTCATCGATTACGGCTTCCAGACGGACGGCCTGCGCGCCCGGAGGGATGCGCTGTACGAGCGCCGGATCGTAGGCGACGCCGCGCTCCTGAAGCGCTTCCCGGTAACCCTTATAGCGCGCCTCCAGCGACGGGTGGTGCGCCTCTTCGCGGTAGGTGATGACGCCGATGCGCTTATGCCCTTGCTCCAGAAGCCACTGGGTCATCTGGAAACCGGCGCGCTTATTGTCGAAACGCACCTGCGCGTGGCCCTGCTCGGGGGTGCAGGTGTCGATCAGGACCACCGGCACGCCGAGGTCTTCATGGACCAGATAGTCGCCTTCCTGAGTGCGGCCCTGGCGCACCGTCGGATAGATGATCAGGCCGCGGACGCCCGAGGCGGCCAGGTCGTGGGCGGCCACCCGCTCGTGCTCCACGCTGTCCCCGGCGCTCGCCATCAGCACGCGGGCGCTGCGGCGGTGCGCGATCAGATCGATCCCGCGAAACGCGTTCTGCGGGAGCTCGGCGCGGGTCAGCGGCGCGATAAAGCCAATCGACAGACGCGGCGGATTGGCGTCGCGCGCCGACGCGGGCGCGAGCGCGAACGTGCCGCGCCCCGCCTCCTTCACCAGCAGACCTTCCGCCGCCAGCGCCGTCAGCGCTTTGCTGATTGTCGGACGGCTGGCGTCGTACTGTATCTGAAGCTCATTGAGCGTCGCCAGCCGGTCCCCTTCGCCCCGAGCTCGCCCCGCGAGCAGATCCTCGCGGATCTGCTCTTTTAACCGAAGATACAGTGGCTCCGATCGCATGCTTAACGCCGTCCCTCAAATCTATTTTTCGATTGAAATAACTATTAACGATTATCATAGCATCTTTAAAAACGCTCGTCAAGCCAAAGGCGGGATGTCATTTGCGTTGGCGCCTTGACGCGCGGCTCTGAGTATACTATAATGAGCACAATCGGTTTTATCGAACATAGATTTGAAAACCCGATGAGGAGCCAGAGCTTCGATGAACGAATTAGCATCCCATTTTATCAACCCAAGCGCCGCGTATCGCGGCAAGCCCTTTTGGAGCTGGAACGGCGACCTGAAGGAAGACGAACTGATCCGCCAGGTCCATGTCATGAAAGAGATGGGACTGGGCGGCTTCTTCATGCATTCGCGCACGGGCCTGATCACGGAGTATCTCGGCGACGAGTGGTTCCGGCTCACCAACGCCTGCGCCGACGAAGCGGAGAAGCTCGGTCTGGAAGCGTGGCTCTACGACGAGGACCGCTGGCCCAGCGGCACCGCCGGCGGCATGGTGACGGCGAACCCGGATTTCCAGCTTCGCTATATGAAGCTGACGCCGATCCCCGCCGAATCGTTTGCCTGGTCCGAGGGAATCACCGCCGCCTTTGCGTGTGCGCTGGACGGTTACTCCTACTCCGGCCTGCGACGCATCACGGGAGATACGCCGCCCGCGAGTTACGCCGGCGCGACCGTGCTGGTGTTTGAAATCGAGCCCATGGCGCCGTCGAGCTTTTACAACGGCAATACCTATGTCGATACGATGAACCTCGCGGCGACCGAGCACTATATCGCGATCACGCACGATCGGTACAAGCAGCGCTGCGGAGACCGATTGGGCAAGTCCATCCAGGGCGTCTTTACCGACGAGCCCCATCGGGGCTCCGTCTTCACCGGCTTCAGCGTTCCGAACGCCGACCGTTTGTGGATGACTCCGTGGACGGCGGCGCTGCCCGAGAAGTACGCGGAGCTGTTCGGCGAGGATCTGATCGAGAAGCTGCCGGAGCTGTTCCTGCGCCCCGAAGGCCGCGCGGTCTCCCCCATCAAATGGCGCTATATGGAGCTCATGCAGCAGCTCTTTCTGGACAACTTCGCCCGGCCGCTCTACGAGTGGTGCGGCGCGAACGGCATGCGCTTGACCGGCCATGTGCTTCATGAAGACAGCCTGACGGCGCAGACGGCCATGCAGGGCTCGCTCATGCGCTTCTATGAGTACATGCACGATCCGGGCGTGGATGTGCTGAGCGAAAGCAACCGCAACTACGTGGTCGTCAAACAGCTCACCTCCGCCGCGCGCCAGCTCGGGCAGACGTGGCTGCTCAGTGAGCTATACGGCTGCACGGGCTGGCAGATGAACTTCCGCAGCCACAAGGAAGTGGGAGACTGGCAGGCGCTCTTCGGAATCAACCTGCGCTGCCACCACCTCTCCTGGTACACGATGGAGGGCGAAGCCAAGCGCGATTTCCCCGGCAGCATCCTGCACCAATCGGCGTGGTGGCGCGACTACGAATATGTCGAATCGTACTACGCGCGCCTGGGGCTTCTGCTCAATCAAGGCAAGCCGCGGTGCGATGTTCTCGTGCTCAATCCCATCGAAAGCCTCTGGTGCCAGATCGGCGTCGGCTGGGCAAGCGACCTGTCTCCGTTGACGCCGGAGATCCAGAAGCTGGAGGCCGAGTACGCCGAGCTTTCGACCTGGCTGCTGGGCGAGCACATCGATTATGATTACGGCGACGAAGAGATGATCGGCCGCCTCTCCTCAATCGAGCAAGATGCGGGCGGCCAGGCGCTGCTGCGTGTCGGCCAGGCGACATACCTAACCGTTGTGGTCGGCCAGATGACGACGATGCGCTCCAGCACGCTGCGCCTGCTGGAGGCGTTCGCGGACGCCGGCGGATCGGTG